>NZ_JPRD01000097.1 GCF_000817815.1 Vibrio owensii CAIM 1854 = LMG 25443 | reverse complement strand
GAGACCATCAAAATCAAAGACCGTCAGTTTGATAAACTCGTCCCGGTAGAAACGCGTATCAAAGAAGTTTCTGATTTGTCCGATTCGGTCACCGAAATGACGCAAGAGATTCAGCATCACGAGCAACAGCAAGAAGAGTTTGTTGAAGCCTTTATTCGCCTTATTGCGCAAGCGATCGATGACAAGTCTCCTTATACTGCAGGGCACTGTAATCGTGTTCCAGAAATTGGTTTGATGTTGGCAGAGGCGGTAGAGAAGTGCGACACCGGTAAGTTCAAAGATTTTAAATTCAACAATGACGATGAACGACGTGAATTCCGTATCGCGGCTTGGTTACATGACTGTGGCAAGATCACCACGCCAGAACACATCGTTGATAAAGGCACTAAGTTAGAAGCCAACTATAACCGCATCAATGAAATTCGCACTCGTTTCGAAGTACTAAGGCGAGATGCTGAAGTGGAAATGTGGAAGTCGATATCTACTGGTGAGCTGTCAAAAGAAGAAGCGCAAGCCAAGTTCGACCAACGAGTTGTGCAGTTGGACGAAGACTTCCGATTTGTGGCCAACGCCAACGTGGGGGGCGAGTTCATGAGCGACGATAAGATTGAGCGCATTAAACAAATCGCCCAGCAAACTTGGTTGCGTCACTATGATGATCATCTTGGTCTTTCTCCATTTGAAGAAATGATTAAACCAAAATCTGAGGTGACGTTGCCAGTGGTCGAAAACCTTTTAGCGGATAAACCTGACCATATTATCGAGCGCGTTCGCCCAATGGAATTTGCACCCGAGCATGGCATTAAGGTGCAAGTGCCAGAGCATCAATATAACTTGGGTGAAGTGTACAACCTGACGATTTCTCGCGGGACGTTAACACCAGAAGACCGTTTCAAAATTAACGAGCATATGATCAGCGGCATCAAAATGTTGGGGGCACTGCCATTCCCTCCGGAGTTAAGCAACGTACCGCGTTATGCTTCGACTCACCATGAGACGTTGAAAGGCACTGGCTATCCGCGTCGGTTGAGTGCAGAAGATTTATCAACCCCAGAACGCATCTTGGTGATCGCAGATATTTTTGAAGCGTTAACCGCAGGGGATCGACCTTACAAGAAAGCCAAGCCAGTGAGCGTTGCGGTCGACATCATGTACAAGATGGCACTGGATGAGCATTTGGATATGGATTTGTTCTTGTTGTTCTTAGAAAGCGGGGTTTACCGTGACTATGCCAACAAGTTTATGCCAGCTGAACAGGTTGATGAGGTGGATATTGAGAAGTATCTGAAGTCTAAATCATCAGACGCGAATGAGATCTTAAAACAAACATAGCGATGCTACGCATTGAGCTAGGACGCTGTAGAGTTGTCGTTCATATCGCCCACGCCTTCTATTTTGTTATTTGTCTTATCACTATCAACGACGCCATACACCAAAAGAATTTATTCCGCGAGCCACAAAGCGCCTTTTTGAAAAGGACAACGCTTGAACGACAAATTAATTAGATGACTCTCTAGAGGTTAATTTGATACTTGGTTCGCTTTTGCTTGTTGAACCGTAGAAAGGCCGCAGTTAAGTTGCTTGGCTACCGCTCGCATCGAGTATCCTTTCTTTAATAGCCGATTGATGTCCTCATACCGATCTAAATCTGGTTTGCGGCCAAACTGAACACCTTTTTCTTTGGCTTTCGCAATACCTTCTAATCGACGCTCGTTGATGATGGCGCTTTCAAATTCAGCGACTGCACCCAGCATACTGAGCATCAAATCCTGAAATGCATTCTTTTCACTAGTGAAGTGAAGGTTCTCTTTGTGAAATTTCACTGAGCAACCTTTGCCAGTGATCTGATCGATGAGTTCACGCAAATCTTTCAGGTTACGTGCTAAGCGATCGATAGAGTGGATATTGATGTGATCACCAGAATTGATAAAACGGAGCAAAGATTCCAATTCTGGACGTTTTGCATTTTTACCAGATGCCTTATCTATAAAAATGCGATCGCAAGGTACTTTATCAAGTTGTCGTTTGGTATTTTGAATTTTTGTTGATACGCGAAGATAATTGAAGGTCAGTTTTCTCATGTTGTGCTCGGATATAATTATATTCGAGTTCAGCATGTGTTCGGGGCTTATTGGGTCGTTTGTGAGCATATAATGATTTTGGTTCGCATGAGGCATAATCAAAAAGAACTTGGTTCACTTATTGTGAACTGTTTTTTTTGATTTATACTGTGCGCATAATGTGAACAATGAATTGTGTGATGCACGTAATAAGTAAAAGACCATTTAATGATGCGAAGAAAAAATTCCCTACATGTGCTGAAGCCCTAGATGCCACGTACAAGACATTGCACGTAAGTAGAGCTAAAAATCCAGAAGAGTTAAAAGCGTTGTTTCCGTCATTAGGTAATTGCAAATACAGGGATAAGTTGTGTGTTATTGATATTTGTGGAAATAAACTAAGACTGATGGCCTACATTAAATTTACAAAAGGACGATTGTATGTAAAACATATTGTGACTCATGTAGAGTATGATAAAATTATCAAAGCTTACAGAAGTGAGAGGAAAAAGTAGGAGGTTCTATGAATATCGCAAGAATGAAAGCTCTTTCTAATCAAATGATAGAAGTTATGCCTTGGATTAATGGTATTGAAACTTCGGATGAATACGAGCAGCTTATTTCTCTGATGGATGAATTGGTTGAGGATTATGAAAATAATCATGTGATAATTGATCTGTTATCCCCTGTTATAGAAAAGTACGAAACAGAAGCCGATGAGTTTAAAGAGTTCAATTACATTATTGATAATTTGGAACCGGGTTTGGCCATGCTTAAGGTCATTATTGACCAAAATGATATGAAATTATCTGACTTTAAAAACGAAATTGGAGCTAAATCTACGGTGTCAATGATATTGAATGGCTCTCGATCTTTGACTTTACGTCATATTAGAGCGTTGTCTGAACGATTCAATATTCCTCCATACATGTTTGTTTGATTTGTTAGTAAAAAAACATGATTTTATTTAGTTAAAATCATACTGGTTCGACTATTTGTGTTTTAATGAGAAAGAATGAAAACAATATCACTATTTAACAACAAAGGTAGCGTAGGTAAAACAACTTTAACTTGGAACTTAAGTGTTGCATTATCAGCTAAAGGCAAGTCAGTTTTACTTATAGATTTTGATCCTCAATGCAACCTTTCAATAGCATTGTTAGGAGAAGACGGCTTTTCTAAACTTTTAGAAAAGGATTCGAATAACCCTTATGGAAAAACAATAAAAGCTTTTTGCCAACCTTTTATTCAGCAAGACATCCCCCCAGTCGTTCATACATTTTGAACCATCCCATCCAATGGAGTCTGGAGCAGGGCGCTTAGATATTGTGCCTGGTGATTTTTGGTTAAATAACCTTTCAGATATCATTAGCGTAGGTACGGATTTAATTGCTGGTAATGCTGTTACTCGATTTTTAATTCCAAGCTTGATTGCAAATAAAGCACAAGAGATAAATGATTGTGAATATGATTATGTTCTGATTGATGTTCCCCCGTCATTTAATACCATTGTAAGATCAGCTTTGTATTGTTCTGCTTATTGCATTGGTCTTATTGGTGAAACTTTACCTAAATTTAGAGATGACTGGGAACAAGGTGTTAAACGAAATTCATCACATAGTAATCCTTTAATTTCTCAAAAAGGTGAGCCTAAATTTGGAGGGTGGATTTTTAATGGTTTTGATAAAAGGAGAAATCCGGGGCATACCGTATCAACAGAAATATCAGCAGATGCTGCACATAGAGATAAAATAATAGATTCTGTTCGTACTGAACTACGTTCAAAATTATCGGTAATTACGGCTTACTCACCAGTACCTGCTTTTACACCAAATACACCAATTGCGAAAGTGGAAGACCTTAACGTTATGGCTCCTGATAGCATATTACAAGGTGTCCCACTTCGTTATCTAGATACCGTACGTCCAACTCGTCGTGCTTGGTCTGGCCCTCAAACCGCTCTTATGCGTTCAATGTCGGCTGAACATGATCAATTGGCTGATTATATAATAGCTAATTTGATTTAGATTAATGCCATAATCAGTCAGTACTGATTGTATTAAAGATGTTGTGTTGTTTGTTATCATCGCAATCAAGAATGCAATATCTTTGATATTAAACTCAATGAAAGAAGAAATGGTCACATAGCAATGTGATCATTTTGAAATTGTAGCAACACTTTAACAGCTGTTTTCATCATAATTAGATGTAATGGGGCTCTAAGCCGGATCCGCCGAAAATTCCGAAATCTATATATCCTTAATAACTTTTGTTATATGCATTATTCAATTATATACGCATGGGTAACACTACAGAGGTATGTTTGATGTGCACTCAAAACAAACATAGTGAGAGATTTATATGGTACGGGATTTCATTGCCATATTGGTGGAATTAATATTACTCTGGCAGAGATTTTTAATCTAACCTGATTGAACGTTACTTGCTCAATATATATTTGTATCCGGTTTGTAAATTGAACGATGTTTTTATGATCAAAAAGTTAGTTGAGATGATTAGCGGATATGCAAGTGAGGAAGGGTTTATGGTATACGGAACTCGTCGAACAAGTAGGCAATACTACTACGATTTGACCATATCACAGCGACACATTACCGTTTACCTAAATGGTAAAACAGAGCCTTGCTATTGGATCGAATCCATTAAAGATGGTGCCACTTTTGCTTTCTCATTCTCTGATTGCTACAGATTGGCAGAAATAGTCCCATCTCTTACCTACGAATAAAGAGCATGTGGTCATCGAAAGTTAACGCCCATCAATTTGAGTACGGCAATAATGATGACAGCAATAACAAATACTTCAAACATAGTTCCTCCTGTGCGGCGTTTTTCAAGATAGTTGACGCTAGCGCTAGTTTCTCAAGGACCTGTTGTAAGCAAAGAGCAGGATAAAGGCCTCAAGCATTGCTGTAATACTGCTTACATTAATGCCGTCAGTGGCTCTAAGTCCGATAAGAATCCCTAAAAATCCGCCCACAAATACACTGTCACGCCTAAGAGGAACGTTGCTGGACATCCACTGCTGTCGTTATAAGCTATTTAGCTGATACCAGTCCTAGATAAAACACTCACTGTTTTTTCCTCATCAGCCTATTACTTTTAATCATAGTGCATGATACAGATAAGAGAGAAAAATAGATGACTTTTTTTTGATTTTCAGCCCTAAACCACC
>NZ_JPRD01000096.1 GCF_000817815.1 Vibrio owensii CAIM 1854 = LMG 25443 | reverse complement strand
TCATTAGCCAAGTTGCATAATTTTGCGTACGCCTACAAACTCGACATTTAAGGAGTAGGAGGCGTTTTTAAATATTTACGGTTTGGAGCTTTAATTAATTTTTGAGACATACGTTTCAATAGACATAAACAATAATTCATTGTACTAATGGACAACTTATCAGTATATAAATGTTCACTCGCATGAGATATGCTTCAAACGAATCAAATTCATTACACAACCATTTACTTATTTTGTCCTCATAAAGTCTCAACACACATTAACTATCAAACAACCACAATTAAGAACCCAAACCTATAAATTCGTTTTAATTATTTCTCAAGCAAATGCTTTTTTCATTAAAAGCATTACTCTCACTATTATTGCAATATCAACAATCTATCATTTTGTATGCTTTTTGATAGCTCGTGAAATCATCTATCAAAAGCACTTTTATAACTACAAAATCAAAACACCTTAGAGATATTGATAGATTGTAGAGTTACTTGTCTTATCAAGATCGCATGCTCAGTTTACTGTACAACTAAAGTGGTGAGGACTATACTTGTTCCATTAAACGTACATGTGGAGGTTCTTATGAGAATCGTATCTTTTACTGAAGCTAGAAATGGTCTCAAAGCTGTTTTAGACAATGTAGTTAATGATGCTGATACAACAGTTATTACACGCCGTGATTCTGAAGATGCTGTGGTTATGTCTTTAGACTACTACAATAGCCTTATGGAGACCGTTCACTTACTACGCTCTCCTCAAAACGCTGAACATTTAAATCGGTCGATATCACAGTACCGTGCAGGTAAAATAGCAGTACGAGAGTTAGTTGATGAATAATCCTCAACGTTTACTGTCGTGGACTGATGACGCTTGGGATGACTACTTGTATTGGCAAACTCAAGACAAGAAAACACTCAAGCGCATTAACAAACTCATCAATGATGTTAAGCGCTCTCCATTTGAGGGCATCGGTAAACCAGAGCCGTTAAAAGAGAACTTATCTGGTTTTTGGTCTCGCCGTATTGATGACACTAATAGGCTTGTTTACGCAGTCGATGATCAAGCTATAACAATAATTTCGTGTCGCTATCACTACTAAATCAGGCTCAACAATCTGACATCTAACAAAAACGACTATAGTGCCAATAGGCGTTTAAGCTACCATTCATCACGCCATGCTCGTATATAATTATATACGAGCACAAAAAATCCCGTTTTCGAAATAGGCACTCAGGCCAATGAAATTACGTGTTCAATAGTTGTGCTCGATATGCATTTTGGTACTATGTTCGCATCATACTTAAATAAACGAGCACAGCATGAGAAAACTGACCTTCAATTATCTTCGCGTGTCAACAAAAATTCAAAATACCGAACGACAACTTGATAAAGTACCTTGCGATCGCATTTTTATAGATAAGGCATCCGGTAAAAATGCAAAACGTCCAGAATTGGAATCTTTGCTCCGTTTTATCAATTCTGGTGATCACATCAATGTCCACTCTATCGATCGCTTAGCACGTAACTTGAAAGATTTGCGTGAACTCATCGATCAGATTACTGGCAAAGGTTGCTCTGTGAAATTTCACAAAGAGAACCTTCACTTCACTAGTGAAAAGAATGCATTTCAGGATTTGATGCTCAGTATGCTTGGTGCTGTTGCTGAGTTCGAAAGTGCCATCATCAACGAGCGTCGATTAGAAGGTATCGCAAAAGCGAAAGAAAAAGGCGTCCAGTTTGGCCGCAAACCAGATTTAGATCGGTATGAGGACATCAATCGACTATTAAAGGAAGGATACTCGATGCGAGCGGTAGCCAAGCAACTCAACTGCGGCCTTTCTACGGTTCAAAGAGCAAAAGCGAGCCGAGTAACAAATTAACCTCTAGAGAACCGTCTAATAAATCTGTCATTTAAGTAACTCACTGAAACTTTGAGGTTAGTATTTGTTCAACAAGAGAAAAGATGGCACTCTAAACGTAAGAAATACGGCTGAAATCCGTATAAAAAGCGTTATTTCCGCAACAGAT
>NZ_JPRD01000095.1 GCF_000817815.1 Vibrio owensii CAIM 1854 = LMG 25443 | reverse complement strand
TAACTGATCGGCATTAGAGCTTCGGCTCTGGTTTTTTGTATCTGTGCTCAACATTAATGAATGTTGTAGGCGATCACGAAGTCGATGAATAGTCGAACTTTCTCTGGTAGGTGATCTTTGTGGTTGTAAAGCATGTAGATGTCACGCGGGTTTGCGCTCCAATCTGGCAATATGCGCACGAGATCGCCACTTTCGATGTACTCTTTGATCATCACATCAGGCATCAATGTAATGCCAAGACCTTCCGAACAAGAGCTACGAACGACGTTCAGTGCGTTTGCTTGAAAACGACCACGCTCTACGTTCACCACAGACTCGCCCTTGCTGTTAATCAGCGTCCACTTGATAAGTGGTGAACCTTTTAGCAAAGAGTGGTTAGAAAGCTCTTCAGCGTGATTTGGAGCAGGGTTTGCGCTCAAGTAATCAGGACTCGCGACCAGAATGTCTTTCACTTCACCGATTTTACGAGCAATCAGGCTGGAATCACGTTGTGGGCCAACACGGAAGATCACATCCCACTCTGTCGGATCAAGTTGATCGGCGTTGCTTTCCGTTGTCAGTTCGATGTTGATATCTGGGTACTGTTTCATGAACGAATTGAACATCGGCATCATCATGCGCTTCGTCAAGTTGTACGGCGCAGAGATCTTGATCTTGCCCGAAGCACCACGGCAATCATCCGTAATTTCCTCTGCTGTCGAGGTTAGACGTTGCAGCAAAGGTGAGCATTCATGGTAAAAACGTTCTCCGGCTTCAGTCAGAGAAAGCTTACGCGCATGACGGTTCAGCAATCGAAGATTGACAGAGTCTTCAAGCGCTTGAATGCGTCGGGTGATGGTTGCCACCGGAATCATGGTTTTTCGCGAAGTTGCGGTATAGCTCCCATTTTCGACAACCAATCGAAATAGGTTTAGATCATCTAATTTCATATTTCCAGACACATTAAACTACCGTTTATGGCTAATTTATAATTAACTTTGTGATCAAAGTTTGCTTTAAGTCAACATGTTGCGTCATTTGAACACAGCAGGAGGCTCTTAGTAAATACTGATAAACAATGGAATATTTGTATAAACGTCAATTTCAGGCTACGGTTTATAACAAGGTGAGAGGGCCTGACGTCTTGCTGCACAACCTTTCGTAAGATGTGAATACAACAACAATAATAACTTAGAATTTGTTTTTTGACTGAGCTTTGTGAGGTGTAAAGGTATGTTTAAGACTCACAGTCAAACGGCAATGGTCTCGGCGCAGGAAGTGGTCAATCACAAGCTCATCATGTTGGTGGACGATGACCCTATATTTCGTAGAGTAACTAGTGCCTATTTGGAAAGTCAGGGTTTCAAGGTAGTAGAAGCTGAAAATGGCCTAGAGGCGCTTCAGCAGCTGAGGGAGTGCCAGCCTGATCTTGTCTTATGTGACTTATCAATGCCCGTCTTAGACGGAATCGAATTTGTAGAAGAGGTAAGCCTGGAGTATCCATCTATGCCACTGATCGTGGTATCGGGCACCGACGAAATGTCTGATGTAGCGAAAGCGCTGCGTTTTGGCATTAAAGACTTCTTACCAAAACCAATTGGAAACTATAAACATCTGTCTCAAGCGATCGATAACACGCTTGAGGAAGCCGACTGCCATTATTCTGACCATAGGGATTTCTCCAGCCAGTGGTTTAGAGTTGATGACGGCGGAGAAATGCCTGATGAGCAAGAGCTCCATTGGCACTTAGAGTATTTACAACAAAACCCGAATGCTGCACGTGATTTGCTCCATGCACTGCTTCCGGAGAAAGATGCATCGCAAGGCGACTGGAAGTGCTCTTACCGATTATTGCAATCTACGGATGTTATGCCGTTGGTGTTCGATTATCGGTGGTTGATGAACGGTCAGTTTGCGTTTTACCTCGTCGATTCAGCATCACTGGAAGAGGATGGGGTAGCGACGACATTACTCGTGCGCGCTCTGTTTGATGACTACTTACGCAACCTGAAAAGCTTTAGTGCCGATCTGAAAGATATGGTCGAGATCATTGAGAAGGGCATTCAATGCTCGGATTGCGCTGGAGCAGTAAATGCCGTGTTTGGTGTTGCGGATTTAGCGTCATCGAGCGTTTCAATTTTACCAGCTGGTCTTGATAGCCAATGGTCTGATGGTCATACGAATCAGCATATAGCAGCGGGTAACTGTCTTGGTGATGGCAGTATGAAGAACTTCATCACTCGTGAGCTCCCGATTACGACGAGTGGTCAACTGTCTATTGGCTGTTTAGGAACATCAAGCTTTAGCTTAAACATCGTACGATTGAATCGTTTAATGTAATGAATTCTAAAATTCACGAGCAGCACTTTTGTGCTGCTTTTTTTTATTGTTTAAAATCCTATATCTTATTAATAATCATTCTCACAATAGCCTTACTTTTTGTTGGTGTTTAGCGTTTGCTGTTTAAGGTATAGTCAGCGCTTAAAACAATAATGACCCATTTGCGTAACGATAATTTAACGATGTGTAATTGGGAGAAAGCTAAGTCAACAAGTGAGAAGAAGCATCATGGCAGACAAAGATTTTAAAGAGCCTTATAATATTTTTTACTTTCTAGGTTTCATTGCAGTCCTTTTGATCCCAACTCTACCTGCAACGCTAACCTGGCTTCGCGTAATGAACGGTTACGCAGGTTTTTAATCGAGCGATTGTTTACTGGAGTCCACCATTCGTATTAAGCGTTACTTTTTCAATATTGCTGGTGGACTCTGCATGATACTTGGCATCGCCGGTATCGTTCTTCCTTTATTACCCACCACTCCCTTTATCCTATTGGCAAGCGCGTGTTTTATGCGTGGAAGCCCTGCGTTTCATCGTTGGTTGCACGAACACAAAACGTTTGGTCCAATGCTGGATAATTGGCATAAGCACAGAGCCGTTACCCGTAAAGTAAAACAACGTGGAGCGGTATTTATTGTGCTGAGCTTTACCGTATCCATCCTCGTTGCCCCAGTCATTTGGGTAAAAATTGCGCTTTTAGTGATGTTAATCGTTTTACTGAGTTGGTTTATGCGTCTACCTGTGACTGAGTTGGTTGCTGACCGAGAAGAAAATCACTAAGATTGTAGAGAATAGTGTGCCCGCTCTTCGAGTGGGCGTTTGTATTTTCAGCGCCTGTGACTTTTTAAGAAAATGAGCTCATAGGGATGAAAACCTATTGTTTGTTGCCCTCATATATACTGCGATAAGAACAGAGGGCGATGAGCCAATCTAAGTAAATCGGTATTATGACTACAGAAACAATTTCACTGATCAAATCTAGCATCAAAAGCATCCAAGACTACCCAAAGCCAGGCATTCTTTTCCGCGACGTGACTAGCCTTCTTGAAGACGCAAAAGCGTACCAAGCAACGATTAACCTTTTGGTTGAGCGTTACAAAGACATGGGCTTCACGAAAGTTGTCGGTACAGAAGCGCGTGGTTTCCTTTTCGGCGCACCTCTAGCACTAGAACTGGGTGTAGGTTTTGTTCCTGTGCGTAAGCCAGGCAAACTTCCTCGTCCAACAGTCGCTCAATCTTACGAGCTTGAGTACGGCGTTGATACGCTAGAAATTCATACTGATGCAATCGTAGAAGGCGATAAAGTATTGGTTGTTGATGATCTGCTAGCAACTGGCGGCACAATTGAAGCAACAACAAAACTGATCCGCCAACTAGGTGGTGAATTAGAGCACGCTGCATTCGTTATCAACCTACCAGAAATCGGTGGTGATAAGCGCCTAGAAGGTCTAGGTCTGAGCGTATACAGCATTTGCGAGTTTGAAGGACACTAATACATTCAATGAGTTATTTAGCTTTAGCGCGAAAATGGCGTCCTAATAAGTTTGATCAAGTAGTCGGGCAGAGCCATGTCTTAACTGCTTTGGAGAACGCGTTAGCGCAAAATCGCTTACACCATGCGTACCTATTTAGCGGCACGCGAGGCGTTGGTAAAACGTCGATTGGCCGACTGTTTGCTAAGGGCCTGAACTGTGAAACAGGTATTACTGCTAACCCGTGTGGTGAGTGTGATACTTGTCGTGAGATTGATGAAGGTCGCTTCGTTGACCTACTGGAGATCGACGCAGCTTCTCGTACTAAAGTTGAAGACACTCGTGAACTGTTAGACAACGTTCAATACAAACCCGCTCGCGGACGTTTTAAAGTGTACCTCATCGATGAGGTACACATGCTTTCGCGTCACTCTTTCAATGCGCTGTTAAAAACGCTGGAAGAGCCGCCTGAGTATGTGAAGTTCTTGTTGGCTACGACGGATCCGCAAAAACTGCCGGTGACGATTCTGTCACGTTGTTTGCAGTTCCATCTTAAGCCAATCAGTGTTGATGATATTCATCAGCAACTTGACCATATTTTGGAAAAAGAACAAGTCTCTGCAGAAGCAAGAGCACTTGGCATGATTTCGCACGCTGCAGATGGCAGTATGCGTGATGCACTGAGCTTAACTGACCAAGCTATCGCCCTAGGCAACGGTACGATTCAAGCCGATATCGTGAGCCACATGCTTGGAACGATTGATACAGACCAAGCGATTCACTTGCTGGAATCGATCAGCAGTAAGCAGCCGCAACAGGCGATGGACAAAATCCAGCAACTTGCATCAAACGGTGTCGAGTGGGATGGATTGCTACAACAATTGGCGTCGCAGCTTCACCGTGTCGCGATGTACCAAGCTCTGCCATCGACTTTGGATCAGACGCAACCTGATGCCGAAAAAATCGAATTATTGAGTAAAGCTCTCACACCACAAGATGTTCAGCTTTACTACCAAATTGCTTTAAAAGGTCGTGAAGATCTGACGTTGTCACCAAATGGTCGCGTTGGCATGGAAATGATCGTATTGCGCATGATGGCATTTCGTCCGTCAGCAAATAATAGCGCGAATGTGATTTCTACTTCATCACAGCCTCAAGTCGCGCCGACATCAAGCGTGAGCCCATCATCGCAAGCAGCTCCGCAGTCATCGCCACAACGACCATCGCAGCAACAAGCTCCAGTGGCTCAGTCGCCTGCACAGCACATGCAAAGCCGACCAACGCCGTCAGCGCAACATCAAGCGCCAGCTCAGTCGATGAGTCAGCCGACGACACAGTCTCCGGCTTCGATGAATGAAGCGCCGCAGTACCAACCTGAGTATCAGGGTGGCTACGATATGGCACCACAATACGATATGGCTCCGCCGATGAGTGAGAACCCTGCGCCAGCGCAACAAGCTCCTCAACAAGCTCAGCCACAAGAAAGTGCTCCGGCACCTGCTCGTGGTAATTTGAGCGGCCTACGTCACCAATTACGTTCACAGCGTCAGGGACAGCAACAAGCACCAACGCAAAGTGGTGGCCCAAAAAAGTCTAACGCGACATCTGCACAAAAAGAATCGGTTATTGACCGTCTAGCGCAATTGCATGGCAATTCCGCGCAGGTGTCGCCTAAGTCTGCTCCTCAAGCTGAAAAACAAGCTCCAGAGGATGAAGCGTATCGTTGGCGACCAACCAAACCGGTTGAAAAGAAAGCCAATACGCAATTGACACCTACGCAGCTCAAGCAAGCGCTAGAGCACGAAAAGACGCCTGAGATGGCGCAAAAATTGGTTGATGAATCGCTAGAGAAAAGCGAGTGGGCGAATCTGATTAGCAAAATGGATACGCCTAAGTTGGTCGAACAACTTGCATTAAACTCGCATTTCAACAAAGAAGGCTCGACAGTTTCGCTACAATTAAGAGGCAGTCAGGCACACTTGAACACCGACAGAGCGCAAAGTGAGCTGCACAGTGCACTGAACCATGTGTTGGGTGAAGAGTGTCATTTGAGTATTGATGTTAGCGAAAGTGGTGAGACGCCACTAGAGTTGAGAGATAGACTCTACCAAGAGAAATTACAGCAAGCGCTGAACAGTTTAGAAAACGATCCGCACGTACAATTCATCGAGCGCCGTTTCGCAGCAGAGCTTGATAAAGATAGTGTACGTCCTATCTAAAAAATGAACGGAATGGGGTTGAAAACACAAAGTTGCAGCCCCATTAACAGATGCAACACCTAATTAAACCAGAGAGATAAACATGTTTGGTAAAGGCGGTATGGGCAACCTAATGAAGCAAGCCCAGCAAATGCAAGATCGCATGCAAAAGCTTCAAGAAGAAATCGCAAATATGGAAGTAACTGGCGAGTCTGGTGCTGGTCTAGTTAAAGTTACAATCACTGGTAGTCACAGTGTGCGTCGTGTAGAAATCGATGAAAGTCTGATGGAAGACGACAAAGAAATGTTAGAAGATCTTATCGCTGCAGCATTCAACGATGCAGCACGTCGCGTTGAAGAAACTCAAAAAGAGAAAATGGCTTCAGTAACTGGCGGTATGCAACTACCACCAGGCATGAAAATGCCATTCTAATCTGCTGAATTCTAACTAAGCGGATTTTCAATGCGTACCAGTCATATGCTGGAACAATTGATGGAGGCCTTACGTTGTCTACCTGGGGTTGGTCCCAAGTCGGCGCAGCGTATGGCCTTTCATTTGTTACAGCGTGATAGAAAAGGCGGTCTGCAACTGGCAGATGCGCTGAGCCAAGCAATGACAGAAATTGGCCATTGCACCGAGTGTCGTACTTTCACTGAAGAAGAAGTTTGTCATATTTGTACTAACCCAAAACGCCAAGAAAATGGTCAGATTTGTGTGGTAGAAAGTCCGGCAGACATCGCAGCAGTAGAAGCAACGGGTCAATACTCGGGTCGATACTTTGTACTGATGGGACATTTATCACCGCTGGACGGAATTGGTCCAAGTGATATTGGTCTAGATGTATTGGATTACCGTCTGCGCCGCGGAGATATCTCTGAGGTGATTCTTGCTACCAACCCAACGGTAGAAGGTGAAGCGACGGCTCATTACATCGCAGAACTTTGTAAAGAACACCAAGTGGAAGCAAGTCGCATTGCACACGGTGTACCAGTGGGTGGCGAGCTTGAGCTCGTGGACGGGACTACCTTGTCACACTCCCTTCTGGGTCGACACAAGATTGACCCGTCCTGATATAGGT
>NZ_JPRD01000094.1 GCF_000817815.1 Vibrio owensii CAIM 1854 = LMG 25443 | reverse complement strand
AAAAAGAGTTATGCCAGTCAACTTAACTGACTGGCATTAGCGCTTGCTGAGCTTTGTATGGGACAAAACACCGCTAAGACAGCCAACGAATTGGTGGTGTTTGTTGCCACGACTCATAACTGGAAAGAGCGCGCGAAGCGCAACGCAGAGACTGTGCGCCAAGCTTTTGAAGGCCGTGACGACGTGCGGTCAAGCGCGCTCTTAAGTATTACGAAAAACTCATCCCGATGGTTTATAACAACGATGCATTTGTTGTTCGTGGAGTCGTTCGTAAGCTATACGGCTGGTGGTTGGGGCGTAACAAGCCTATGGTGCGTGAGGTGAGTAAAGCGGATGTGCGCGTATACTTGCACAAAAGCGTTTCTCTTGCAGCTATGACCTTTATGTACGCCATGAGAGAGAGGGGCTACGACACTTGCCCGATGGAAGGATTTGATTCGAAGCGTGTGAAAGCTTTGCTTGGCTTACGTGACAGTGACCAAATCACCATGGTCATCAGCTACGGTGTTCGAACGGAAGAAAGCGTATACGGTGAGCGTCACCGAGTTTCGAATGAGTCGGTTATTAAAACACACTAATAAATCGCTAAACTTTTTCTACTTACTGCCGCTATCTAAACAGGCGTCTTTTCTATATCGAACTCATGGCTGAGTTTTGTTCAACAATGAGACAAAATTTCATCATTTGATATAGAAGTGTGCGGTCAGCATCCTTTTGATTATTTACAAATTCTGTCTCAAAGACTACAAAAGGACTCTTGGATTTTTACGCCAGTGAAGTGATTCTCTGTGGCATTGCATCAAGCCTTTTCTTGATCGTATTTTGGATAATTGGGTTTATGAGTAACGTAATCAGTACTATTCTGACTGAAAGTGGCACCAATGAGCTTGAAATCATTGAGTTCCATCTAGAAAAACAATTGCCAGATGGCAGCACAAAAACATGTTATTACGGTATTAACGTCGCTAAAGTGCGTGAAGTGATTCGCGTGCCAGAGACTACTGATTATCCGAATGCACAACCTCATATGATCGGCGTATTTTCGTCGCGTGAAGTGTTAACGCCTTTGGTTGACCTTGCTGGTTGGCTTGGTGTTCCTACGCGTCGTGATCTTGAGCGTAAGTTTGTTATTGTTACCGACTTCAACAAGATGACGAATGGCTTCTTGATCGACAGTATTTCGCGTATCCACCGTATTTCTTGGAACGATGTAGAATCTCCAAGCCAATTCTTAGAAGCGGGAGAGCAGGACTGTGTTGTTGCGGTAGTTCGTAAAGACGGCAATCTGATCATGATCTTAGACTTCGAGAAGATCATTGCAGATATCAACCCAGAACAGAGTATGGAAAAGTACGATGTGACGGGCGATAAGTCGGTTGATCTGAACCAGCGCATGGTAGGTAAGCGTAACGCAAAAACCATTATGGTTGTGGATGACTCTGCGTTTATTCGTTCATTGATTCAAGATACTTTGGCTTCTGCGGGTTATAACGTGATCACCTGTAAAGATGGTGGCGAAGCGTATGAAAAACTAATGAGCTTGATTGAAGTAGCGAAAGAAGAAAACTTGCCAGTTCGTGAGTTACTCGATGCCGTTGTTACCGACGTAGAAATGCCTCGTATGGATGGTATGCACTTAGTGAAGCGACTACGTAATACGCAAGCCTACAGCCAAACACCAATCGTGATGTTCTCTTCTTTGATGAGTGAAGACAACCGTGCGAAAGCGTTATCTCTTGGTGCGAATGACACCATCACGAAGCCTGAGATTGGGCGTATGGTTAACATGATGGATAAGCACGTATTTAGTTTCGCGTAACTTTCTACAGATATAAATACAGGCTGCCGATTGGCAGCCTGTATAGATAACCCCCCCCCCCCCCC
>NZ_JPRD01000093.1 GCF_000817815.1 Vibrio owensii CAIM 1854 = LMG 25443 | reverse complement strand
GATATGTAAGACATCAAGAGCGAGTAGAGCATATGGGGATTGAAAAGTCCCTTGATACCATCAGACGCGGGCTCAATGTGTTCGTTGATTTAGGCTTTGCTAAGCGTGAAACCCAAGCCAAGAAGGCAAACACGCATTTAAACGCGCTTCTCTCTTACTCTGGTTAACCAAGCCGCAAGATACCCTGCTGTTGGTTTTACTTCATGACCATTTATTTCCTGTCATTCCCCTTTCTATCACTGAGGAATATCAAACTCGTTTTGAAAGTGCCTTGCTTGAGGTTTCCGCTCAAGACCTGGAGTGGCTGGCTCAGATAGACATTGACCTACCCATTGCACATGGCGCGCCTCACTTGGATCGTATCAAACAAGCGATGGTGTCATCAAGCACCATCCGACTCACGCTCATTGGGCAGTGCTTACACATCAAACCAGAGCGCCTGCGCCTTGCTTCTGATGGGGTGTGTGTTGGCTATCGCCATTCACTCCACCAGCTTCAATTTATCTCATTAAAACAAGAGCTTGATAAGCATTAAACCACAGGAGACAAACATGAAAGATGTGGACTTAGCGCCATCAACCTCCGTTAAAATCAAACCGATATCGTTCAAGGTGCATTGGTCAGAATCGAGTGAGTTTGATGAAGACACCTACTATGACTTTATGAACTTTGAGCGCAAAGCTTTAGAAGTCGCCAAGACCAATCCACGAGGTGGTTACGATAAAACAAAAGTCACGGTGCTTTTTGATAATAAAGACCGTTACGAATGCCGCTTAGATTTAGGTTGTGGTGGCAATGATGCTGGATTTGCGTCGCACTGCCTTAATATGCTGGTGGCTTACTATCTGCCACCAATAACGTAGATAAACCATGGCTGCAAGACCAGCACCACCTATCGCTCATTGAAGCCATTCAAAGCTATGAGTTCGATACGGCGTTTGTAGAAAAAGCCAGACAAGACATTCAACAAACAGAAATGAATGCTAAAGTCGAAGATGAAGCCAAAGCGCAAGCAGAGCAACAAGAATGGGAGCGACAAAACAGAGAGCATCAAGAGAAGGAGAAAGCGTTTCAAGCATCACTGACTATCCCACCGTGGGCAAAGGCGGTCATTGTTGCTACCTACACGGATTATGATGCAGAAAATAGTGAACCACGTTCAGGCTATCATGCCACGAAAGCGGTCAGAACCTTAATACTGGCGTGGTCCAGACACTCTCGTAATTTGTTTCCTGAACTTCGTAAGGCGTGTTTGAATCATCCGTCCATTGCTTTTCTTAATCATCCAGAACAAAGCAATGAACATCGTGAAACGCACTGGTCGGGTGATGGCTACTATCTGACGGGCATTAAGTACCTTCGTTATGGTTGGTCGGCTCGAAAGCAGGTCTTCTATAACGAAACGAAAAAGGTGAGCTATGTGCCATTCGGGGAGCTCGTGATACCGGGCTAGAGCAGCAATGCATCAACAGCCACAGAACAAATGCCAGTACGAACAAGCTGGCATTATTTTGCATCCATCATCGGTTCGTTCTGGTATCACCAATCCCACTCTTAATCACCTTAACTCATAACCCTTTCTCTTGGGAAAATTGAATGTCCACATTAAACGTCACTTCCTTACCATTACCTGTATCTACGCCGTTCCTACAACTATTAAACCAGCATTGCCAAACGCCACTTGCTTTAAAAGCCACTCGCCAACGTTTAACTCTTCGTTTTCGTCATAAAAGTTATAGCGTAGAAAGCGGCGGTTGTCACTCCGTTGATATCGGCCTAACCATCACCGACAAAGCCAACGTGACCATCATTTACATCACGGATTTTGCTTATGTCGGAAAACACTATCCCGCGTCAAAATGTTACATTGATTTTGATTTTCGTCACCAACTCTATTTTACGGTTGATACGGGTTGGCAACGTATCCAACCGTCTGAAGTAGAGCGCCTATACCGAATGTGGGAAACGCGTTTTATTGAGCATGTTCAAAAAGAGAGATATGACGGCATCGAGCTCATTGTTTGATTTTGGGCCACAAGCCTCTCTCCAACCTAGCATTTCAGAGATAGATCATATTCTGAAGCACACGGTGCATCAGTAGGGTAATTAGTTGATACCGAACTAACAGAAACATTGAGATAGAGTGCAGAGCACCTATCTCAACCTGTGGTTTTATTTTTTATCAAAACATGGGCATCGCAAGCAAATTATATCTTATCTATTGCGCGAGCATATGATGATTGTTGTATGAAAAAATACAAAATAATGATTGGAGAATGCGGCGGTGAGAAAGGAAAAAGACCCCACACAACAAGATCGAGAGAGTATTATTGTGTAGGGAAATGTGGAGTAAACGATAGCTTGTGCTTAAAAAGCCATCAAAGTGTTGGGATGCAATATAAATCATCATGGAGTAAGAATTTATATTACACGGTTAGCATAACGTCTAATTCCCTAAACTTTTGTTAAAAAATGGTCAGCAAAACTCTAACTGAGAACGATTGTAGTGAAAGGTAAGTTTGTAAAAACGTCAGTGCGTTGTGTTGAACCTATCAATGAAGAATGATCAAGATTTTATTGCTCCTGATAGTCGTAAGGCTATTAAAGAATTTAAGATATATTATTAAAAACTTAGGTTGTGTGTAACTATTCATTTTTTTGGCTAAGTTATCAAAAGGGGGCATGTGTTTATCTTTTTTATCTAAAAGATAGGATATAAAAATGTACCAATCTAAATTCATAGACAAAAATACCGTCTCAAAGCAGTTAATAAAATACACCGCTATCAACACGACAGGCGATCCCAATATTTCGTGCCAAGCTCCAAAGGACAGACAATACTTGCTGCGCTTGTACTGGAACAGTTAAAGGATATTGGTTGTGTTGATATTGCGATGGATAGCAATGGGTTGGGGTATGCGACATTAAAAGGCAATTGCAAAGAGGCGGCAACGATCGCTTTGTTTGCTCATCTTGATACAGCCATCGACGTTATTGGTGATACGAATGCTCAGATCATCAAGGATTATCGAGGTGGAAATCTTAAGTTTCTTAACGATCGTAATATATTGAGTGTGGCTAATCATCCACAATTAAGTGAGTTTATTGGTGATGATATCATCATGACTGACGGCACAAGCGTTCTTGGCGCTGATGACAAGGCGGCTATTGCTGCAATTGTAGAGGCGATTCGATACATCAAAAACAATGACGTTCCACATGGGGATTTGAAGGTTGTGCTTCTTCATGATTAAGAAACGGGGATCCGCGGTGCTAAGATGCTAGATGCAAAGGCGCTTGGTGCTAAGTTCGGCATTTGTTTGGATTGCTGCGATATTGGTGAATATGTTAATGAGAATTTTAATGCGGCCAATGCAACGCTAACCTTTGATGGTGTGACTACACATCCAATGAGCGCCAAGGGCGTAATGGTTAAATCACAAATCATTAGCATGAAGTTTTTTTCCATGCTGAGTCATACTGACAGACCTGAATACACGGAAGGTCATGAAGGTTATATTTGGCTCAAAGCTATTAATAGTGAAACAGGCAAAACCGTGATGAAGTTCGATATTAGAGCTCACGCTCTTGAGAAGTTCGAAGCTAGAAAAAATGAGCTTCGAAATGCACTTAATATCATCAATAATTAACATGATCATTGTGCCCAATTAACCATTAATGACGACTATTTCAACGTGAAAAATGGGCTAGATAAAGACCCCTCTATTATCAAGTTAGTTGAGTCGGCATTTGATGAACTTGGTATCGAGAAAAAGCCACTCGTTATGCGTGGTGGTTATGATGGCTCTGTCATTACACCAAATGGTCTAACGACAGTGAACATTTTTACTGGGGCATACAACTTCCATTCTATTGAAGAATTCATACCGGCAAGCTCTTGAGCTGCAGCAGGTGATGTATTGGTCACGATCATAAAAAAGTCAGCGGAGAATGACGATGAGATCTAGAAAATATATTGTTGAATTCGTTTTATACTCGGTTTGCTTAGTCTTTGGAGCCGCATGGGCGACAACGGGTTCTGTTACGCCTTAAATAATGCATGATTTCAACCTTGACGTTGCCAATGCGTCTATGATGACCAATGCTATACTATGGGCCAAAATCGTTGGTGCTGTGGCTACGGCGTTTGTTACCTATTCTCTAGGCGTGAAGCGTTCTTACCTACTTGGTTTGTGTTTGATTGGGACATCAATCTTTATCCCAATGATTAACAGTTTCTATCCTTTAATTGCCATTCGATTTATGAACGGGTTAGGTGGTGCTATTTGTCTTGTATCATTGGTCCCTGTTGTATCTCGGTACTTTGATACCAATACGTCTGCGAAAGTAAATAGCTTTAATGGTACCTCTAAATATCGTCAGTTCGATTATTGCGCTGACATTAGCGGTGAAGCTTTCAGATGCGCTCGGTGGTTGGAAGGTATTGCTTGCTTCTTATGGATGGATCACGCTTGCACTCGCGGTTGTTTGGATTATTTTTTTCCAAGATTTCGAGCGTGATCCTAAGCTCTCAAATAATGCTGATGCCAAAAAAGAAGAGCTGCGTATTGCTCTGACTTCTCGTATTACATGGGGCATGATTGTGCAGCTCATTATGCTCCTTCAGCGAGCCAAGCTGGCATTATGGATGCCGCATTTGTGTCGATGTGGTTAAAAAGTCTTGATATCCACTATAAGAAAATGTTCAGTATTACATTGGTACTTATGGCTATTTTGATCATGACCATGTTGTTCTCGACCAATGATAACATTGTGTTGGGGTGTTCATTTGGCGCTGGTTTCTTGTTGGCTACTTGGTTTGCATTCATTTTTGCTTTGCCTAAAGAAGAGATCCGAGGAGCGACGACGAATGTAATAACCTACGTGATGTCTACTTTCTGGTTTTTCTCGTTTAGTATAGCAGCCATTAACAACCAAATTATAGGCCATTTAATTGACCAATCAGGTGGGTTCACATCCGCGTTTATGTATATCGTCGGTGTCATGGTGATAGCGCCAATTGCGGCACAATTCGTATTTCCAAAGGCGAAATAGAAAGGCTAAAGTGTTCGAACTGAGCGCTTTAATTCTCCTTCTTTAGAAGGTAGCGACAGTGCGTTACTCGAAGGACGCTCATGTTCAATATGTCTTCGTTTGTCATTCAAATCGGTATTTAAGATGGCGAGAGAAATATTCAAAAATGTACTACTTTTACTTTTACTTCTACTTCTACTTCTACTTCTACTTCTACTTCTACTTCTACTTCTACTTCTACTTCCTCTAGTGTCATACTTATTATTTTGGAATAGTTTAACGTGGGGGAGTGTATTCTCGTTGTATGTGCCATTTCAAAGTGACAACATCGAGTCCGTTATTTTTGATTGGTGCATTGGATTGTGGTGGATTATTGGTATGCCGTTAAGCTTTATTGCCGCTTCCATTTACACGGCTTACAGAAAACTCTGGTGGTGGTTTAGTGTCTATATGATGCTTTGGGTTGTGGCTATGGGAGTATTTCGTTGCTAACGGGACATGAAGCGTTGTTTTTATGCTCTATTGATTTTGTTTGAGCTGGCCTTGAATAAAGTGATTCAGCATTTAAATGAGAGCAGTTCTCCCCTATATAGGAAGCATCATTCATAGACGCTTCATTCTTCATGCAAATCAAACGAGGCTTTGATTATTACCACAACTTACATCGCATGGTTGTTCATTCTTTACTTCACTTACTTTGTAAAATTTTCGCCACAAAGCGTCATGTTCCCGTGAACACTCGAAATGAAATTCTTGTCAAGTATCTGAAGCCCAAGTTAGCCGATAAGTCGCTTTCTAATGTAAAGAAAGACATCAAGCTAATGCTCACTGTCGCAAGAAAAAAAGGAGGAAATTTAGAAATGAAACTACATGAGTTAAATGTTCAAGCGAACAGAACTTGTTGGCGCAGAAAAATTGTACAATTTACTGGTGTTTCTTTATGACGAAGAAGGGATTGAGTCTCGCTTGTTCGAAGAGAGGATGGAGCCAGAAGAGGGCATTTTATATATGCTAGATGAGCAGATAGAGCACGGTTTTAATGATGCTCACAAACAGGTTACTCCCCTCTCGATGCTGATCCAATTAGAAAAAGCACCTGAATTAATTGATGTGATTAACCGACATGGCGTCTTTGTTGCTGAAATGAAAGAATGGAATGTAGAAACGCATCAAGCACACATCTTGATACATCCCATAAAATAAATTGTCCGAAGAAGTTTGTCGTGTGATTAATATCGCAGATATTTTATATCTCCATGTCGGCTTGTTACAAGCGTTTCGGCATTATAAATATTATGCATCATGACTTGTTTGTTTTATTGGCTGCGTCTATGGATTTTATGATGACGACGAAAATATATTATTCGACAGATTTACTATTACCATTATTAATATAAAAATGATATTACTTGTCATCCATTAATTGTCAGGCAGCACTCATTTATGAATTATAATTCTTTTTTCAATACTCATCAATCAAGGATATTGTTAGCTCGAACATTGAGTGATTTAATTCACACTAGGATGCGGTGTAATAATCATAAAGATAAAGGGTTATCATTTAAACACCTGAATGGTGAGCTTATTCCTCATAAATATAACCAACTTATTCAAGGTGATGGTAATTAATAATTTGCTTTGATATTAATTATTGTTTGAATGATTTGAGGTTAATTTATGTCAGCCTTTTATCGAAAAGCGAGTTTGTTGAAACTTGTTCATATGCCGATTTGTTGAACTTCTGTGAGGATAAAATCAACAAGCGTTCGCCCCGTCCTTTGCGAAAATGAACCAACTAAAGCATTCATTAGCATGGATGGGAGTATTTAATGAATGCTCTATGCCGTTAAGTTCCTAGTTCCAACAAACTCGAAACCTAGGATACTAATGAATCGCGTTATGTCCATTTTTATTATGGAATAACTTGTCAAGCATTCTCAAGTTTTATCATGATAATTTTTCAATTCTTAATGTTTGGGCGTTAAATAAGATTGGCACTTTTGAACAAACTAATATTGAGGAGTTAATGGGTTGTGAATAATACAGATTTGCAAAACTAGTTTTCAATATTTGTGTTTTTATGACAAGGGATTAACATCACGACCCCTGATTTCGTATATTGTTAACGACGTGACGTACCATGCATGGAGCGTTACACTCACTATCTACTAATAATGTATCTACATTTGGCCTTATCCTTCTAACGAGGGATAAGGCATTTTTTGTGGAGCAGCTTGAGGGGCGAAGCTGGTCGCTATAGCACTTCGTTGTTTCTGCTATATATCGATTAGTGATGGAAGCGGTTCTGAGCTTACTTGTCATGAGCATCAAAAAAACTATCAGGGTGTGTGGGAAGGTATATAATCATTAACTCAAGGGGAGATGCATGAGTTACCGATTTGATATCCCACTTGTTCGACTTCTCCAACAACAAGGGATGCTCAAGAGATAAGCATTGGAATATCTTAAGTGGGGTGTTTATCGGTTAACCCCTGAAGAAATTCAGCACATAAGAGGAGAAGAGATTAACTTCGGGAGTAAGGCGAAAGAAGCGCTTATCATGAAAATATTGAACATAAGCGAGAGCATGTTCGAGCGGAACTACAGAGACGTCATTATCATTTGATGTAAAATCGTTCTCTTTGTTTGCCTAGGTGAAGGGCATTTTTATATCGTTCGGAGCGTAGATTTAAGTCAATTGAACGATGTTTATTTTACATTGATGTGTTTGTCATGTAATTGTGACATACCATTCGTTTATAGATAGTCTTCTATAAATGACGGGAACTCAAAGCTTGTTGTGGTTTGCTTAATGGTTTGTTGATTTTTCAAATTTGGTTAAACGTGTTTGTTTCGCTTATTTTGTTGTTTACTCTACTGACGAGGTCGCTTTTAGTTTGGATGGTTCAACGATAGTCGAGTCAGCTGCGAAAGTATAACCACAGTTCAATACTAATAATGCAGAAAGGACATGGTGTTTCATAATAACCTCTTGTTGTTTTTATCTGTGTGATTATCTTTTTGGACACCAAGCATCTATTTTTGTTTTCTTGTTAGTCGATCACTTACACTAATTTTGCAAAATGATTGTAAGCGCGCCATAAACCCCGCATTCTAATCACCTAGCACGAATAATAAGATTTACTCTCCGACCATGAGGATATTTAAAATGGGAAAACGCTGTACCAATCAAGAATGGCAAACGCTTATCGAGCTCACTGTCGACACTCGTGTTTTGTAAGCTCAATGAACTCAATCCTTCAACGCTCTATGCCAAACGCCAGCAACTCAATAAAACTAACGAATGATATGGACTCCCTCTCCCTGACACTCCGCGTGCCAGACTGACTCAGTACACGCTGAAGAATTGGAAGTAACCATGTCCAACATTCAAACTATTGGCGTCGACCTCGCCAAGAATGTGTTCAGTATTCACAGCGTTGATGCATATGGCAAGTGCGTCTTACGCAAAACTGTTAAAAGAAACAAGTTCTTATTCACATTCGCCAATCTATCCCCTGCATCATTGGTATGGAGGCTTGCTCTGGTGCACATCACTGGGCAAGGGAGTTACTTAAACTCGGTCATCACCCTAAAATCATGGCGTCCAAATTCGTTATTCCATATCGACAAAATGAAAAGAACGATGCCAATGACGCAGAAGCTATCTGCGAAGCATTATCTAGACCTAAAACACTATTTGTCTCTATAAAAAGTGAAGATCAACAAGCGGTGCTTTGCTTGCATCGAATCCGTCAGGGGCTAATTAAAACAAGAACAGCTACCATCAACCAACTCAGAAGGTTACTCTCTGAGTTTGGTCTTGTGATGCCACCGCTACTCGGCTTTAGTTAGTGAAATGCTTTCAGCAAAGGCCTTCATGGGTATTCCTAGTGTCGGTGAACACATTGTTGCAACCGTCAATGACGCCAAGCAATTTGGCTCTAACCGCCAGTTCGCCGTATGGATAGGGGGAGTTCCAAGACAATACTCAACAGGTGGTCATGTTCATCTTGGTCGCACCAGTAAAAACACATTCGCACTCTGCTTATACACGGTGCAAGAGCTGTCATTACCCGCTGTAAAGAAAAGACTGATAGAAACAGCTTATGGTTACAAAGCTCGTTGAGCGACGAGGCTACAAGCGTGCGTCTGTTGCCCTAACAGCCAAAAATGCACGAATAATATGGGCATTATTGACGACAGGAAACAAGTATAAAGCTGACTATATAAGCGGTTAGCCCTCACCGAGTCAAAGCAATAGCAATTGATGACAATACGGTCAGACCGAGAGGCTAAAACCTGACTAGAAAGCTAGTAAGCAAATACTGCCTAACGAATGAAGTTAGCATCAAGTGAATATCATCAGGGGGACGGAGTTTCTCAGATTAAAC
>NZ_JPRD01000092.1 GCF_000817815.1 Vibrio owensii CAIM 1854 = LMG 25443 | reverse complement strand
TCGATGTATGGACTCCCCCCTCCAAGGAGGAGCTAAAATTTTAGTGCAAACAGAAATTTTAATCGGGTGCCATACATGAAAAAGTCTACTACTATCGCCATTGATTTAGCAAAAAACTCATTTCAAATTTGTAAGCTAGTTAGAGATCAAGTTGCCTCTGAAAAAGCTTTAAATAACCAAAAATTGAAGTCATGGTTACAAAAACAACCCGCTTCTCATGTAGTAATGGAAGCTTGTGGATCTGCGCATCATTGGGGACGTTTTTGCCA
>NZ_JPRD01000091.1 GCF_000817815.1 Vibrio owensii CAIM 1854 = LMG 25443 | reverse complement strand
GCTATCTGTACAACACTTGCTAAAGTATACGGCGGTGCTGCTCGTGACTTCGCATCTATCGATAACGCTCCAGAAGAGCGTGAGCGCGGTATCACAATCGCTACTTCTCACGTAGAGTACGACACTCCAACTCGCCACTACGCACACGTAGACTGTCCAGGACACGCGGATTATGTTAAAAACATGATCACTGGTGCTGCACAGATGGACGGTGGTATCCTAGTTGTTGCTGCGACAGATGGTCCAATGCCACAAACTCGTGAGCACATCCTACTAGGCCGTCAGGTTGGTATCCCATACATCATCGTATTCATGAACAAATGTGACATGGTTGACGATGAAGAGCTACTAGAACTAGTAGAAATGGAAGTTCGTGAACTTCTATCTGAGTACGATTTCCCAGGTGATGACCTACCAGTTATCCAAGGTTCAGCTCTAGGCGCACTAAACGGCGAAGAGCAATGGGAAGCTAAGATTGTTGAACTAGCAGAAGCGCTAGATTCATACATCCCTGAGCCAGAGCGTGCAGTAGATATGCCATTCCTAATGCCTATCGAAGACGTATTCTCAATCCAAGGTCGTGGTACAGTAGTAACTGGCCGTATCGAACGTGGTATCCTAAACGTAGGTGACGAAGTTGCTATCGTAGGTATCAAAGACACTACTACTACTACATGTACTGGTGTTGAAATGTTCCGTAAGCTTCTTGACGAAGGTCGTGCTGGTGAGAACGTTGGTGCACTTCTACGTGGTACTAAGCGTGA
>NZ_JPRD01000090.1 GCF_000817815.1 Vibrio owensii CAIM 1854 = LMG 25443 | reverse complement strand
TTTAACTGATCGGCATTAGCCATTGAGCTCCCTTTTGTTTATTTGGCTTTTAGGCTATCAAGCAGCGATAGAGTCTTCTCTCGCCTCAAGCACACTTTTGATCATTGCAGCCAATGTTTCAAAGCGGGTACGTAATGGTGACCCCGGACGATAAACCAGTACGATACTGCGCGAAGGCGTTGGGTTAATTGCAGGAACGTAACACACACCGTCTTTTTTCTTCTCATGAGGAACTGACAACTGAGGCAACAAAGTAATCCCCGCGCCCGCTGCCACCATGTTGCGCAGCGTTTCTAAGCTCGTTGCTTTAAAACGTTCATCATCTTTCGCACCTGCCGCAAAACAGAATCCAAGTGCTTGGTCTCGTAAGCAGTGACCATCACCCAGAGCTAATACTGTTCTACCGTTCAAGTCGAGCATGTCGATATGATCCAATCCTGCCCATTCATGGTCGCAAGGAACCGCCACACTCAATGGTTCGTTGTAGACTTCAATCTCTTTAAATGGAGCCGTCTCATCCACTGAAGCTAATACTAGGCAATCCAGTTTGCCCTCTTCTAACTGACGAACCAACTGATGGGTCTGCGCCTCATGTAGAAACAGTTCCAATTCAGGAAACTCTTCTTTTAGTCGAGGAACGATTTTAGGTAAGAGATAAGGACCAACAGTCGGAATAAAGCCGATGTGCATCGGGCCAGTCATAGCACCACTTTGACCACTCGCCATATCTTTAAAGGTTTTCACTTCACTTAAGATACGTTTTGCTTGCTCCACCAATTGCAAACCTGAATCGGTAAACAAAACACGACGACTGCTGCGCTCCAGCAATGCCGTACCTAATTCGTCTTCTAGTTTACGAATTTGGCCACTTAAAGTCGGTTGGCTGACAAAACAGGCTTCCGCTGCTTTTCGAAAATGCTTGTGCTCCGCAAGCGCCACCAAGTACTCAAAATCTCGGATATTCATAACGTACGATTCGCTTCTTGTTTGGCGATAGAAATAATCTATCAAAACCATAGCATTAAACGATTAGAGCTATCAAAGTTTTTTTTCAATAATGAGCTCAACAAAACGAAACTGAGCGCCAAATAACGCTAAGCTCGAAAACGAATTATTTCATAAATTTAAAAAGGAAATCATCATGTTTGCATCAAAAGAAGGTCAAGCTGTACCACAAGTTACTTTTCCGACTCGTAAAGGTGACGCATGGGTGAACGTAACCACGGAAGAACTGTTTAAAGACAGAACGGTTATCGTATTCAGCTTACCAGGTGCGTTTACTCCGACGTGTTCATCAAGCCATCTACCGCGTTACAACGAATTGTTCTCAGTATTTAAAGAACACGGCGTGGATGAAATTCTATGTGTGTCAGTGAACGATACGTTTGTAATGAACGCATGGAAAGCTGACCAAGAAGCAGAAAACATCACCTTCATTCCAGATGGTAACGGTGAGTTCACAGACGGCATGGGTATGCTAGTGGACAAAAACGACATCGGCTTTGGTAAGCGTTCATGGCGTTACAGCATGCTAGTGAAAAACGGCGTGGTTGAGAAAATGTTCATCGAGCCAAACGAGCCAGGCGACCCGTTCAAAGTTTCAGATGCAGACACAATGATGAACTACGTAGCACCTGAGTACAAAACTCAAGAATCGATCACTGTGTTCACCAAACCAGGTTGTCCTTTCTGCATGAAGGCGAAACAAAATCTGATTGACCACGGTCTTCAATATGAAGAAGTGATTCTGGGTAAAGACGCAACAACAGTAAGTCTACGTGCAATCTCTGGTCGCACAACGGTACCTCAAGTATTTATCGGAGGTAAACACATCGGTGGTAGCGAAGAGCTAGAAGCGTACCTAGGTTAATAGTTTGCCTAATGGGCTTGGGTTGGCAATCTCGCTGTCCAGAACTCAGCCCTAGGTCTCCCGGAGCATCCCTCGCCCGGGAGACCATCCCCCTCAATCACTTCCTATGCTTAGTCTTGATAACTGGTCGTCTTCACCGTTCGACCAGTTATCAAGATTAATGAACTCAAATTCACTCATCCAAACTTAGTTACTTCAACTGCGTTTGGGAAAAACGAGAATCCATTATGAAACAGTTAAATGTCGACGTAGCAATTATTGGTGGTGGTACAGCAGGTCTTGGCGCATACCGCGCAGCAAAAGCACACACAGACAGTGTTGTGATGATTGAAGGTGGCCCTTACGGCACGACATGTGCTCGTGTCGGATGCATGCCATCGAAGCTATTAATCGCCGCAGCAGAAAGCGTACATCAAATCGAGAAAGCACCGGGCTTTGGTGTACACCCACAAGGCGAGATTTACATTAACGGTCGTGAAGTAATGGATCGAGTAAAGCGTGAACGTGACCGCTTTGTAGGCTTTGTGTTGGAAGGCGTTGATGAGATTCCTGCTGAAGATAAAGTGTCGGGTTACGCTAAGTTTACCAACGACAACACGTTAATCGTTGACGACCACACTCAAATCACAGCTAAGCGTATTGTGATTGCAACAGGTTCTCGTCCTGCTTACCCTGCGGCATGGAATGAACTCGGCGACCGCTTGGTGATTAACGATGATGTGTTCGATTGGGATGACTTGCCAGAATCTGTTGCCGTATTTGGCCCTGGTGTGATTGGTCTTGAATTGGGTCAAGCGCTGCATCGTTTAGGTGTAAATGTGAAGCTATTTGGTCTTGGTGGTCAAGTAGGGCCATTGACCGATCCTGAAGTGATGGCGTACGCCGATAAAGCCTTCAAAGAAGAGTTTTACCTTGATGCCGATGTAAAAGTTGAAAGCATGAAGCGCATTACTTCGCCAGAAAATGACGGCGAAGATAAGGTAGAAATCCAATTCATCAACCACGATGGTGAACTAGAAACCTTTATTGTCGATTACGTATTGGCAGCAACCGGTCGTCGCCCGAATGTGGATAAACTCGCGATTGAAAACACCAATGTTGCACTAGATGAGCGCGGCGTACCAACGGCGGATCACTATACATTGCAAACTTCGGTAGAGAGCATCTTCATCGCAGGTGATGCAAGTAACCAAATTCCACTGCTTCATGAAGCGGCAGACCAAGGCCGTATTGCTGGTGACAACGCAGGCCGTTTCCCAGATATTCGTGCGGGTCTACGTCGCTCACCAATCTCTGCTGTCTTCTCAGACCCACAGATTGCAATGGTAGGCGAAACCTTTAAGCAGTTGCAAGCTCGTCTAGGTACTTGCGGCTGCTTTGCAACCGGTCAAGTATCGTTTGAAAATCAAGGGCGTTCACGCGTGATGCTTCGAAACAAAGGCATTCTTCATGTTTACGGAGAACAAGGTACTGGTCGCTTCTTGGGTGCAGAAATGATGGGACCAAACGCCGAGCACTTAGCCCACCTACTTGCTTGGGCGCATCAGAATAAAATGACGGTTTCTGACATGTTGGATATGCCGTTTTATCACCCTGTGATTGAAGAAGGCGTTCGTACTGCGCTACGTGACCTGAATGCGAAACTTCACTTAGGTCCAGAGACGATTAAGCACTGCCTAGATTGCGGGCCTGGTTGCTAATACTCACTCTCTTTAGCTCTCACAAAAAACAAAAGCCTCGTCATAGACGAGGCTTTCTCATTCCAACTCTATCAGTTCAAAACTGAGCAAAGTGGTTGTTTAAGCAGTCATCATTGCGTAACGGCTAACAAGCACAATGGCAGTAAAACCAATTGTGAAGAAACCACCAGCAAGGCCTAGTGCTACTTTAAGTTCTGTCGACATTATAATTTTTCCTATTGTCAGGCTGACAGCGCACCATACACCAATTACGTGCTACACATTTTTAACCAAGTTAATTTTCCATTTTTGGTTCGATAGACACGACATAGAATCCTGACAAAGAGAAACTCAAACATGAGTTAGCCGTTATAATCAGGGACAAATAGATAGTGTGGATAGAACAATGGCTTGTCGAAGTTGCCAAGAGCACTGGTTTTGGAAAAAGATCGGACGTTGCCAACGATGCATGGATCAACTGACGGTACTTTCTGTTTTATGTTGGATCGTGTGGTGGTTTGCGTTTAAAGATGATCCGCAAAGTATTGAATCGATCGCACTGATCTTTGCCGGATTTGCATTTAACGGCTTACTGTTTTTGCACCTATGGATGCGCTTTGTGGTTTTGCCGTGGCAGCGCCGTCGTGGAAAAGAAAGTAAGGATGATCATCACTCAGATGATAGATAGAAAAAAGCCCCAAAACCAATACCGGTCTTGGGGCTCTCTTAGATTCTTCTAAGAAAAAGCAGTGGTACTTTAATAGACCGGGCTTCCTCTCAAAGGTTCCAAGTTTTTTTCCAATTTTTTTAGTATTTTCTTAAATACTAATAGAATCATCAACCTAGGCTACGTTACTTTTCTGGATCAATTGTTCGAACAAGTTGATCTCTAGTGCAACTTCATCACACGCATGCTGACGCGGACACTGATCGCAATCTTTCAGGACTTTCTCAGGCAACAATGACTTCGACGTTGGCAAGAAGCTCTGCTTCATAAAGAATTCTGGCGTACGTGTCAGCACAAAGACTTTTTTGATGGCCATTTGGCGCGCTTTCTCAACCAGATAGTTCACAATCGCACTGCCCTGCCCTTGGCCTTGCCAACCGGCTTCAATACCTAGAGATCGAATCTCTGCCAGCCCTGAGTCATAGACATACAAAGATGCACATCCGGTTACTTCTCCGTGGTGCTCGGCAACCGCGAAGGAGCCAATATCACGTACCAACTCATTGCGTGAGCGTGGTAAGTTCTCGCCCATATTTGCCCAGTATGCCACCATGCCTTCTAACGTTTCGATGTCCGTTAAGCGAGCAGGGCGAACGTTGACTGCTGATGTATCGCGTTGAGACAGACGCTTGTCTGCTTGGTCAACAGCGTAAGCCACTTGTTGCGGCGACACACCACCTAGTGCACAACGTTTCTCAAGACACGAGTCGATGGTTAAGATGTCATACACATCCGCTTCAATCACTTCAGAGAAAGCTTTCAGCTCATCAATCGACAGCTCTTCTAGTGCACAACCTTTGGCAATCGCACCAACGACGGCAACGCCAACGATATGGTGCGCTTCACGGAATGGGATACCTTTCGCCACTAGGTAATCAGCAAGCTCAGTCGAGTTTGCGTAACCTTGCTTCGCGGCTTCTAACGTACGCTCACCATTAACCTTGATGCCATCAAAACACAGTGCTGCCATTTCCATGCAGTCGTTCCATGTATCCAGTGCATCGAACAGGCCTTCTTTGTCTTCCTGCATGTCTTTGTTGTAAGCCAGTGGCAGCGCTTTCACTGTCATCATCATGCCAGCAAGTGCACCATATACACGGCCTGTCTTGCCACGAATAAGCTCGAGTGCATCTGGGTTTTTCTTCTGTGGCATCAGAGAAGAACCTGACGTCACCGTATCGGCTAATTCAATAAAGTTAGATTCACCCGAGTTGTAGAAGATCATGTCTTCTGCCAAACGAGACAGGTGAAGCATCGAGATAGACGCCACAGACATCAACTCCATAACGTGGTCACGGTCAGAAACCGAGTCCAACGAGTTACGCGTTGCACGATGGAAACCAAGGTTATGAGCCAACTCTTCACGATCGATTGGATAAGCGGTACCAGCAAGCGCACCCGATCCAAGCGGACAAGTATCCAAACGCTTAAGGGCATCACTCAAACGTGAGTAATCACGCTCAAACATTTCCACGTAAGCCAAACACCAGTGCGCAAACGTCACAGGTTGAGCACGTTGCAAGTGAGTGTACCCAGGAAGCACGGTACCTTGATGTTGCTTGGCAACGCCAACCATCTGAGTTTGTAAGCGATCAAGCGCAATTAACAATTGCTGACCTTGCTGGCGACACCAAAGTTTAAGGTCGGTTGCCACTTGGTCATTACGAGAACGTCCAGTGTGTAGTTTTTTACCTAGGTCGCCGACCTTGTTGATCAGTTGCTGCTCTACCCAAGAGTGGATATCTTCCGCATCTGACCGCAAGATTTGATGTGGGTCTTCCATCACTTCCAGCTTGAGCTCATTCAGTGCCAGCTCAAGCTTTTGTTGTTCTTCTGCAGATAACACGTCAACAGAAAGCAATGCTTTAGACCACGCAATTGAGCCTACGATGTCTTGCTCAGCCAATCGGTAATCGAAACGCAATGAATCGTTGAAGTCTTTAAATCTGGTGTCTGCCGCTTGGGTAAATCTTCCGCCCCATAATGCCATTGCGTCTCTCCTGATGACTATTGCTTACGCTAACGTGTTCTTCATTAAGTGTTGACCAAATCGGTGGTCATTTGCTCACTTTTTCTTATGTCTCAACGTTACGATAATCACGGATAAAAATAAAGTAGAAATTCAATATTTTTACATATTTATTCATGATTATTTTGTCTTTATGCCAATGAGGTCAGCAAAAACGAAAAAGACCTGCCAATAGTGGCAGGTCTCTTATCTTATAAGGTTTTAAATTGGCTTATTTTTTCTGGCTGTTCAACGCACGAATACGGCTTGATAGCGAGTAGAGACGTATAAAGCCTTCAGCATGGCTTTGGTCATAAACTTCATCTTCACCAAAAGTAGCAAACTCTTCAGAGTACAAACTGTTATCCGAACGTTTTTGCGTTACCGTTGCGTGGCCTTTGTAAAGCTTCACAACCACTTCGCCATTCACGTCTTGCGCGAGCTCTTCAGAAGCCGCAAGGATAGACTTACATAGCGGCGTGAACCAACGACCATCATAAACAAGGTGTGATGCTTTCAGACCAAGCTCCTCGCGGAATTCAAATGACGCTTTGTCCAGCACCAGTTGCTCTACAGCACGCAGCGCTTCCATCATGATGGTGCCACCCGGAGTTTCGTAGCAACCACGAGACTTCATACCCACTAGACGGTTTTCGACAATATCGATACGACCAACACCGTGCTTCGCACCTTTTTCGTTTAGGTAAACCAACGCGTTGTATGGGGTCATCGCTTCACCGTCTACCTCAACAACTTCACCTTTCGCTACTTTCAGCGTCACAGTTTCAGCTTCATTCGGTGCTTGCTCTGGATCTACAGTCCAAGCCCAGCAATCTTCATTTGGCGCATTCCATGTATCTTCTAGAACGCCACCTTCAGTAGAAATGTGCCACGCGTTCGCATCACGCGAGTAGATCTTAGTAAGAGAAGCTGTACAAGGGATATTGCGCTCTGCTAGGTAATCCAGACATTCTTCACGGCTCACGAGATCCCACTCACGCCAAGGCGCAATAACATGCAGATCTGGTGCTAGCGCTGCAAATGCACCTTCAAAACGTACTTGGTCGTTGCCTTTACCTGTACAGCCATGACACAGAGCGTCTGCACCGACTTTACGTGCGACTTCAACCTGCGCTTTGGCAATGATTGGACGCGCCATTGACGTACCTAGTAGATATTTACCTTCGTAGTAAGCGCCCGTTTTTAGTGTCGGGTAAATGTAGTCTGCGACCATTTCTTCTTTCAGGTCAGCGATGTAGCACTCGGAAGCACCAGAAGCTTTTGCTTTCGCTTCAATACCTTCTAGTTCTTCGGCACCTTGACCAACATCGGCAACGAAAGCCACCACTTCACAGTCGTAATTCTCTTTTAGCCACGGGATGATTACTGAAGTATCTAGACCGCCTGAGTATGCGACTACCACTTTATTTACGTTCACTTTGCTCATGTTTTTTCTCCAAACTTAACTGGCGCTGCTCTCGGCGGTCAGTGCCAACCACTTCCTAATGTTGAATTCTTTAACTGTTTTGCTTCTGCTTTATTGCGGCAGAAACTGCGTTCCAATACTTTCACCCGCGAATAGCTGGGTCAGTTTCTCTGGGTAACGCCATGTCGCGACTTCGATAGGACGACCAAGATCATTGGCGGCCTCCAAAGCGGCTTTAACTTTGACGATCATGCCGTCGGTGATCACTTGCCCTTTGATCAATGCATCGGCTTCTTGCTCAGATAGCGTTTTGATCAAATGCCCTTTGCCATCGAGTACACCGCTCACATCAGACAGAAGCACTAACTCCGCATCCAATGCACCGGCCACGGCAACCGCAGCTTGGTCAGCATTCACATTCATCATCTGACCTTTTTCAGTCAGACCAATTGAGCTGATGATCGGCAATGCGCCTGCATTTAGCACCGCTTGTAATAGGGTTGAATCACCCGGTGATGCTTTACCTACTGCGCCTAGCTCTGGGTCCAGCTCTTCAACATGACATAGCCCACCATCAGCGAGACTAAGACCTACAGCGTTTAGACCATCCGTAATCGCTTGACCTTGAAGCAATTTGTTTGCTGTACCCGCAAGCGCACCTGCAATCACAGGAATCTGCTCATAAGGCGTCACGCGAAGACCGTTTTTCTTTACGGTTTCAAGCTGAAGCTTTGCCATCAACTCATCAACTAGGTAGCCACCGCCATGAACGATGGCGATTTGTCGCTGTGCCGACTTTTGGTAAGCCGCAATGGCGCCAAACAGTTGGCTTAAGGTTTGAGTGCAAGATAGAGCTGCACCACCGAGCTTAATGACTAAAGGAGCTTGATTGGTTTGCGTCATCGCATTTCCCTCTTTCAACGACTACAGCAACGCTGTCAGTTCTGGGTAACCGTAATGAATATTGAGACATTGCATCGCTTGACTCGATGCACCTTTAAGTAGGTTGTCGATCGTCGAAATCACAATGATGTGTTCGCCTTGTACCTTCCATCCGATATCACAGAAAGGGGTATTTTCGACATCCTGAATACGTGGAATACCATCACCTTTAAGGCGAACCGCTGGCTTGCCTTGGTAAGCTTGTTCAAACGCTTTCGCCACCTGTGCTTCCGTGACGCCTTGCGCCAACTTCATCGTGATAGTGGCAAGAATGCCGCGCTTAAAGTTACCTAGGTGTGGAATAAAAATCACATCGCAACCCAAATGCTGAGCAATCTCTGGTTGGTGACGATGGTTAAAGACACCGTAAGGTTGCAAGCTCACTTCGCAGAAGCTATTAACCATGGACGCTTTACGCCCTGCACCTGATACACCACTGGTTGCGTTAATCACAGGCCATTGGTTGGTATCCAGTAATGCGTGTTCTAATAAAGGTTTGATTGCAAGCTGTGAAGCGGTCGGGTAGCAACCTGCCACTGCAATCAAAGGAGTGGTTTTTATTGATTCTTGGTTCCACTCCGCTAAGCCGTATGCTGCTTTATCTAGCCAGTTGTTATATTGATGTTCGAAGCCATAGAAGGTGTTGTAGAAGCCTTCGCTTTTCACACGGAATGCACCGGATAAATCGAATACCTGACAGCCCGCCTCTAAGAAAATTGGAGCTAAGTCGTGGCTCACTTCATGTGCTGTAGCCAGAAAGACCACATCTGACGCTTGAGCAACCTGCTCAGGGTCAGTCAGCGGCGAAACTGGCATATCAATCACACCCGCTAACTTGCCGTGTAATTGAGCAATATTCTTTCCTGCATCGACGCTATTGGCGGAAACGTATAAACCTGATAGCTTGAGTTCAGGGTGTTTGTTGACCATTAAAGCCAACTCTGCGCCGGTGTAGCCGCTGGCTCCGATAATCGTGGTTTTTAGCATTACATGACATCCATATACTTAAGGCTCAAAGTGATTATTCATATTTAATTTTTGCTTTATTTTGATTTTTTATTCAATAAATATGATTTAATATGTGTTTTACATTTTTGTGCTCTGTCTGTCAACAGGAGAATTGAAGAATCCATGCAATTACCAAGTTTTCTAGAGGTCTATGAAGGACTGATCAGTACCTCTTCGATAAGCTCAACCGATCCAAGTTGGGATCAAGGCAATGCCAAAGTGATCGAGAAGCTGGCATCTTGGTTTAAAGATCTTGGCTTTAGTGTTGAAGTGATCGAAGTGGAACCAGGCAAACACAATATGATCGCACGTATGGGTGACGGTGAAGGCGGCTTACTTCTCGCAGGCCACAGTGATACCGTGCCATTTGATGAAGGGCGCTGGAGTTTTGATCCACATAAGCTGACCGAGAAAGACAACCGCTTTTACGGTTTAGGTACGGCGGATATGAAAGGCTTCTTTGCCTTTATTTATGAAGCGGTAAAGAAAGTCGACTGGAGTAAGCAGACCAAGCCGCTTTATGTGTTGGCGACCTGTGATGAAGAAACCACTATGCTAGGTGCGCGTCATTTCACTGAGAACGCGCCTTTTAAACCGGATTACTGCATCATTGGTGAACCTACTAGCCTAGTGCCTATTCGTGGTCACAAAGGACATGTGGCAAATGCTATTCGCGTAACGGGTAAATCTGGTCACTCATCGGATCCAGCACTTGGTGTCAACGCCATTGAAATCATGCATGAGGTCATGTTTGCCATGATGCAACTGCGTGACAAGCTAGTGAAAGAGTACCACCATCCGGGTTTTGCCATTCCGAGCCCTACCCTAAACCTTGGTCATATTCATGGCGGTGACAGTGCAAACCGTATTTGCGGTTGTTGTGAACTGCATTATGACGTGCGTCCTCTTCCTGGTATTAGCCTTGATGGTTTAGAGAGCATGCTGCGCGGAGCCTTGAAAGAAGTCGAAGCGAAATGGCCAGGGCGATTAGAAATTATTCCCCTGCACGAGCCAATTCCGGGTTACGAATGTCAACACGATCACCCATTTATCGGTGGTGTTGAAGAGATCTGCCAAACCAGTTCAGAAACCGTTAACTACTGTACTGAAGCACCATTTCTTCAACAGTTGTGCCCAACCTTAGTTCTTGGCCCTGGCTCTATTGACCAAGCCCACCAGCCAGATGAGTTCCTCTCTTTCGACTTTATTGACCCAACTATCGATGTGCTGTCACGTGCGATGGTGAAATATTGTTGTTAGTCGCATTCTGTACTTTCCTGACAATGCAGCTCGATTGGGCTGCATTTTGTTATCTACGCCACTCATCTTCTAGCACGCTATATCCTTCTTTTAGTGAGCGATTTTGTAATTAATTTTCACTTCAAGCGGTATAAGCTGACCTAATTTTGCTCTAAATCAGGAGAGCAGTGGAATAATTGCAAACTTACTCTGCTTTATTTGACTAGAACTGGTGGTTTTCGCTAGATTGGAGTCTTAACAAGGACAATGGATGTAGTTTTTTTACGAGGCAGGATGACAATGAACGAGAAATACGCCGCGCTCAAAAGTAATGTGCGCATGTTGGGCCACCTTCTGGGTAACACAATTCGTGATGCTCATGGCGAAGAAATCTTCGAGAAAGTGGAAACCATTCGTAAATTATCCAAATCGGCTCAAGCTGGGAATAATGCTGACAGAGACAGCTTAATAGAAGAAATTAAAAGCCTACCAGATGAGCAATTAACGCCCGTGACCCGTGCGTTCAACCAATTTCTAAACCTGACCAATATTGCTGAGCAATACCACACCATTTCACGCCATTGTGAAGAGCACATCTGCGAGCCTGACGCAATTAACTCGCTGTTCTCAAAGCTAGTGCAAAATGATGTGAGCAAGCTAGACACGGCACAAGCGGTTCGCGACCTGAACATTGAATTGGTTCTAACTGCGCACCCAACCGAAATCACTCGTCGCACCATGATCAACAAACTGGTGAAGATCAACGAGTGTTTATCCAAGCTAGAGCTGAGCGATCTCTCTTTCAAAGAGCGTAAAAAAACTGAACGTCGCCTTGAGCAACTTATCGTTCAAAGCTGGCACTCTGACGTTATCCGTCAGCAGCGTCCAACGCCTCTTGATGAAGCCAAGTGGGGCTTTGCGGTTGTAGAGAACTCACTATGGGAAGCCGTACCTGATTTCCTACGTGAAATGAACGACCGCCTGAAATCTTACCTTGGCGAAGGTCTACCAATTGATGCCCGCCCTGTGCACTTCTCATCTTGGATGGGTGGTGACCGCGACGGTAACCCATTTGTAACCCACAGCGTGACTCGTGAAGTACTGCTTCTGTCTCGCTGGAAAGCGGCAGACCTATACCTTAATGACATCAACGAACTGATCAGCGAACTGTCGATGACAGTGTGCAACGACAAAGTTCGTGAGCTTGCCGGTGATGATCAACACGAACCATACCGTGCGATCCTAAAACAGCTTCGTTCACTATTGAACGAAACGAAAGACATTCTAGACGCGAAAGTTCATGGCCAGAAACTGGCAGTCAAAGCGCCGCTGCAAAAAGTAGAGCAGCTTTGGGAACCACTTTACGCGTGTTACCAATCATTAAACGAATGTGGCATGGGCGTAATTGCCAACGGCTCACTGCTGGATACGCTACGCCGTGTTAAAGCGTTCGGTATCCACCTAGTTCGTCTCGATATCCGTCAAGAAAGTACTCGCCATGCTGACGTTCTATCTGAACTGACTCGTTACCTAGGCATTGGTGACTACGAGCAGTGGAGCGAGCAAGATAAGGTAGCTTTCCTAACTAACGAACTTGCATCTAAACGCCCTCTTCTACCTCGTGACTGGGAACCATCAGAACCAGTTAAAGAGGTTTTGGATACCTGTAAGATTGTTGCTGCGCAACCTCGCGAAGCGTTTGGTGCTTACGTTATCTCAATGGCACGTACCGCTTCTGACGTACTTGCCGTGCACCTACTGTTGCAAGAAGCAGGTTGCCCTTACCGCATGGACGTATGTCCTCTGTTCGAAACGCTAGACGATTTGAACAACGCGGAAGCGGTCATCAAACAGCTGATGGGCATCGACCTATACCGCGGCTTTATCCAAAACCACCAAATGGTGATGATCGGCTACTCTGATTCTGCAAAAGATGCTGGCGTAATGTCAGCAGGCTGGGCGCAATACCACGCGATGGATTCACTAGTTAAGGTTGCAGAAGAAGAAGGCGTAGAACTCACACTGTTCCACGGTCGTGGCGGTACAATTGGTCGTGGTGGTGCGCCAGCACATGCTGCACTACTATCTCAGCCACCTAAGAGTTTGAAAGGTGGTCTGCGTGTAACAGAGCAAGGCGAAATGATCCGCTTTAAGTTGGGTCTACCTGATGTTGCCGTTAACAGTTTCAACCTGTACGCGAGTGCAATCCTTGAAGCTAACCTACTGCCACCACCAGAGCCTAAACAAGAGTGGCGCGACCTAATGGACGTGTTGTCTGAAGTGAGCTGTGAAGCTTACCGTAGCGTCGTTCGTGGCGAACCAGACTTCGTGCCTTACTTCCGCCAAGCAACACCTGAGCTTGAGCTAGGTAAACTGCCTCTAGGCTCTCGCCCTGCAAAACGTAATCCAAACGGTGGCGTAGAAAGCTTACGTGCGATTCCATGGATCTTCTCTTGGAGCCAAAACCGCTTGGTTCTGCCTGCATGGCTAGGTGCTGGTGAAGCAATTCAATACTCAGTAGACAAAGGTCATCAGGCGCTACTGGAAGAGATGTGTCGTGAATGGCCATTCTTCTCAACTCGCCTAGGCATGCTTGAGATGGTGTACACCAAGTGCAACATGGAAATCTCTCGTTACTATGATCAACGCCTAGTTGAGACGCCACTTCAGCCATTGGGTGACCGACTGCGTGAACAGCTTCAACGTGATATTAAGTCCGTACTGAACGTAGAGAACAACGAGAACCTGATGCAAAGCGACCCTTGGGGCCAAGAATCAATCCGCCTACGTAACATCTACGTAGAGCCATTGAACATGCTTCAAGCGGAGTTGCTATACCGTACTCGTCAAACAGAAGAAGCTTCTGCAAATCTAGAAGAAGCATTGATGGTGACAATTGCTGGTATTGCCGCTGGTATGCGTAACACAGGTTAACTTAGCTACGCTAAAAGCATTAAAAGGCTGAGCTCCTGCTCAGCCTTTATTACTAATCACCAATCACTTCTACTATTTGAGCAATACGCAACCAGCTCATTAATCCAAAAAGAAAACAAAAAGTCTCTTAAAAACAAAATAAATCACTACACAAAAACGCTATTGAGTATTTTATTAGTTTTTTTGGGTAATTTTGTCCTACTATTCCACTTCATGCTTATTATTTATATACTACTTGCCTGCTGGAAGCTCACAAGTCCAATCAAATAAGCTCCAGCTCGATGGAAACATCCATCACTCTAGGTGATAAACGGCTTTAAGGTGACAGGACCAACATTGTTGGTGCTATTTACACATAAAAAACTCAAGCGCCAATAAGAGCGCAACTGAAAGTGTAGATAGCTTGTTTACAAGTTTATTGACCATTTGGATTGAAGACATGTCATTACCACACGTAATTTTAACTGTACTTAGCACTCGCGACGCTACCGGTTACGACATCACTAAAGAATTCTCAGCTAGCATCGGTTACTTCTGGAAAGCAAGCCACCAACAAGTTTATCGTGAACTTAATAAAATGGCTGAGAAAGAACTGGTTACTTGCGTATTAGAACCTCAAGAAGGCAAACCAGACCGTAAGGTATACTCAATCACTGACGCTGGTCGCAGCGCTCTGGGCGAGTGGTTTGATCAACCAACTGCACACCCAACAGTACGTGATGAGTTCTCTGCAAAGCTAATGGCTTGCGCAGTGCAACCAGCAACGCCGTTCCGCGATCAACTTTCTGAGCTTGTAGAAGAGTCTCGCAAACTGGTTTCTCACTACAAAGAAATCGAAGCAGCGTACTACGCAACGCCATCAACACTAGACAAACAAGCGCGTCTTGAGCGTCTAACACTTCGTCGCAACTTAATGCTACGTGAAGCTTGGATTAACTGGGCAGAAGAAGTGCTAACAGAACTTGAAGTGATCGGCTAATTCGTCACTTTAAACGAAACGAAAAAGGCTTGCCGATGGGCAAGCCTTTTGTTTATCTGGGGAAAGCGTATTAAGCGCCTACTGCAACTTGTGGACGAACACCTAGAGTGTGGCAAAGTGCATAAGTCATCTCTGCACGGTTCAATGTGTAGAAGTGAAAATCTTTTACACCTTCACGGCTTAATACACGAACCATATCAATTGCTTGGCTTGCACCAACGAGCTGACGCGTCACTGGGTCATCATCTAGGCCTTCAAACTGCTTACTCATCCAGCCTGGTACTTTCACATTGTTCTGAGCCGCAAAGCGAGAGGCTTGTTTGAAGTTAGAGACTGGCAAAATACCTGGGACAATTTCAACGTCGATTCCTGCCGCGACACAGCGGTCACGGAAGCGTAGGTAAGACTCCACATCGAAGAAGAATTGGGTAATTGCACGGTTTGCACCTGCATCTACCTTACGCTTTAGGTTAAGCAGATCTGATTGAGCACTTTTTGCTTCTGGGTGAACTTCTGGGAAAGCGGCTACTGAGATATCGAAATCATGGCGCGCTTTAAGCAACTCTACCAAGTCCGAAGCGTACATATCTGGCGCACCGCCACCTGGTGGAATGTCACCACGTAGGGCAACAATGTTCTTGATACCGTTATTCCAATAGTCATCTGCAATGTTGATGAGTTCATCACGAGATGCATCGATACAAGTTAAGTGAGGCGCAGCCACAAGACCTGTCGCCGCTTTGATTTCTTTAATGATCGAGTGAGTTCTGTCACGTTCGCCTGAGTTTGCGCCGTACGTAACAGATACAAATTTTGGTTGAAGAGTTTTAAGGCGGTGTACTGAGTTCCACAGTGTTTCTTCCATCTTCTCACTGCTTGGTGGAAAAAACTCAAATGAGACGTTGATATTATCTGATAGTTCAGCGATATTCTGGTTTAAGGCATCGATGTGCCCTGCATGCGTGTATCCCATCTTACTCTCCCTGTGGCAACTCCACCACGAAATCAAAATTCCTTAAATCGCCGTTTAGACGTCTATATGTCTACAGAATGTATTGAATGCGATTTAATGTCAACCTTGTGATTATGAATTTTTCTCAAGTTCATAATGAGGATAGTTCAAGTTGCTTAGAGGCTTATCCTTAGCCTCGCTTTCCGATTCAGTATGGCATTATCCAAATAATAAAAAACCCCGGAGACAGTCCGAGGTTTTGTTGTCGTTCGCAAAAATTGCTTCAGCGAGATTTAGAACAAGCCCGCTAGGCGGTTAAGGTCCGATTGAATCGCACCAGCCGTTACTTCACGCCCCGCACCAGGGCCGCGAATCACCAAAGGATTGTCTTTGTACCACTTACTCTCAATGGCAAAGATGTTGTCGCACGGCAACAAGTTCGCTAATGCGTGTTCACGTGACAACGCTTCTACACCCACCGTTGCTTTACCATTGCGTTCTAGGCGTGCGACGTAACGTAGCACTTGGTCGTTTCTCTGCGCTTTGGTCAAACGCTCTTGAAGAATCTCGCTGAGAATATCACCTTGGTCGAAGAAAGCATCAATGCTCAAATCACGTAATTCCTCAGGAACGAGTGACTCAACCTTCACGCTCTCAGGTTCAATATTTAAACCAGACTCACGAGCTAAGATAACCAGCTTGCGCATGACATCAGAGCCATCCAAATCGGAGCGAGGATCAGGCTCAGTCAAACCTTGTTGCCATGCCAAATCAACAAGCTCAGCAAAAGGAACCGAACCGTCAAACTGTTGGAATAGCCACGATAACGTACCCGAGAAAATACCTGATAGTGCGACAATATCATCGCCACTTTCACGTAAATCTCGAACCGTATGGTTTATCGGTAGCCCTGCCCCCACTGTCGCGTTGTAAAGCCAATGACGACCGATCTTCGCAAAAGCATCTTGCACTTGATGGTAGTACTGGCTGTCTGCTGAACCCGCCACTTTGTTTGCAGAGATCAGGTGAATACCTTGCTGTGCAATGTCTACATAGCGGGCAGCGAGCTCCTTGCTTGCCGTGACATCAAGCACGACCGCTTCATCGTAATTTTGCAGAGCACCCAGTTTATTGAGCCAGTGACCGTCATTTTCAATGCTTTCATCATCGAAGCGCTGGGCAACCGTTGCTGCATCAATACCGTTTTCATCGAACCAATAAGTCTGGCTGTCTACAACGGCCACTAAATCAAAGCTCATTCCGTGGCGTTTTTCGAGCTCTTCTTTTTGCTCAGAAAACAACGATAACCAACTTGAACCAATGTTACCTTTACCACACAAAGCCACCGCTACGCGCTTCTGCGCTTGAAACAGCTGGCTATGAATACGTTGAACTAACTCTTCGACTTCTGCACGGCGTAGTACAGCGACCAAGCTCAAGCCAGATTCCGTCTCTGAAATAAACTCAACAGGCGCATGCTTCAGTTGTTGGTAGAAACCAAAGCAGTGGTTTGCGTTTTTCGTCACACCAGCACCAACGGCAGCTAGCAACGAATACCCTTCTTTCAGTTTGATTTCCGCTTCAACGGCAAGCTCTTGTAGATAAGTTAACGCGCCGCCTGCAATCTCTGCGGTGTACGCCAAACGCAAGGTTTGCTGATCCTCTTGCGCTTCAAATGCTAGTGGCTCTAATTGAGCGCGCTTTAACGCTTGCAATACTTCTTTCTGCGCTCGCTCAAAATCATGGCCATGCACAAATGACAGTTGCACGAGTAGCACTTCATCAAGAGAAGTAATGATCTTCGCACCACGACCCGATGCCAATACACGTTCGATACGCGTTGAGCCAGATTCTGGTTGGTAGCTGCACTTTAAGTTCAAATCCATCGCACTTTGAGCAACAGGCTGAAGCGTACGGCTGTGCAGTACTGGGGCTGCTAAACGAGCAAGTTCACTCGCCTCATCTAAACGCAGTAGGGGTAACAAGCATGCATCCGACACCAAACGCGGGTCTGCGCTATACACACCAGCGACATCACTCCAGATTGTCACGGTATTTACTTCCGCCAACGCACCAATCACAGTGGCTGAGTAATCTGAACCATTGCGACCTAACAGAACGGTTTCACCCGCATTATTCTGCGCCATGAAACCCGTAATGATGACGCGCTTATGGTTATGTTGAGTTAATGCTTCTTTAATAAGTGCATAAGAACGAGCACGATCAACTTCTGGCTGTGTGCCTGCTTCTGCGCGTAAAAAGGCACGTGAGTCTTGAGCGACTGCTGGCAAGTCTTGCTGAGATAACAATGCGGCTAGCAAACGTGAAGACCAGACTTCACCATGCCCAAGTACTGCGGCTTTTTGTGCTTCTGTTAGCGGAGCTGTCAACTCAGCTAAGGTACTGAATTCATCTTGAAGTGAAGCAAGCACCTGCGCTTGGGCTTCTCCTTCTAACAAAGCTTCAACTAACTCTGTCTGGAACTGACGTAAGTTTTGCAGCGCTTCGTGTGCGATGCGGCCGTCTTTGTCCAACCCTTCCAAAAATTCAATCAAGCGGTTAGTGGTTTTGCCTGCTGCGGACACCACCACTAAATCATTTTCTGATGAATACTCTTTAAGGATCCCCACGACGCGTTGGTAACACTCTGGGTTTGCTAAGCTGCTACCACCAAATTTATGCAGCTGACGTTGTACACTCATGACCTTTTCTCTCCCAATTACTGTGCTGCTTTCGCGAACGCTTGCTCAAGATCAGCAATCAGATCTTGCGCATCTTCTAAGCCGACTGATAAACGCAGTAACTGTTGAGAAACGCCTGCTTCAGCCAGAGCTTCTTCACCCATCGCACGATGCGTCATTGAAGCAGGGTGACAAATCAAGCTTTCTACACCACCTAGCGACTCAGCAAGGGAGAACAGGTCAAGCTCTTTAACGAACACTTTTAATTGCTCAAACGAACCGGCAAATTCAAAGCTCAGCATAGAGCCAAAGCCTGATTGTTGTTTTTTCGCGATGTCATGACCCGGATGCTCTGGCAGACTCGGATGATAAATCTTCGCTACCAAAGATTGTGTTTGCAGATACGCCAACACTTGCTGAGAACTTTCTTCATGGACTCGCATTCGCGCACCCAGCGTGCGAATTCCACGGAGCGTCATATAACTGTCGAATGGCGTACCCGTAGCGCCAATGCAGTTACCCCACCATGCTAATTCTTCAGCATGCTCTTCGCTCTTGGTGATCACCACACCACCAATCACGTCAGAGTGACCATTAATGTATTTCGTCGTTGAGTGGATAACAAAATCCGCACCAAGCTCCAAAGGCTTTTGGTACACAGGTGTCAAAAAGGTATTGTCCACTGCGACTAAAGCGCCGACTTGTTTTGCTTTCTCACACACAACCGCAATATCAACAACGCGTACGAGCGGGTTTGATGGTGTCTCTAACAAGATAAGCTTTGGCTTTTTCGCAATCGCCGCATCCAACGCTTGCTGATCCGATTGGTCAACAAACTGCACTTTAAAGTCGCCTTTTTGGGAGCGAGTATTGAACAAACGGTAAGTACCGCCGTAGCAATCATGCGGCGCGACAATTAAGTCATCAGGTCCAAGAAACGCCGATACCCAAAGGTTCAATGCCGAAGTCCCGCAGTTAGTAACAACCGCGCCTTTGCCTGATTCAAGCTCATACAGTGCTTTTTCTAACAAGCCTCGGTTTGGGTTACCAGAACGGGTGTAATCGTATTGTGGAACTTCGCCAAACGCAGGGAAGCCGTAGTTAGTAGAAAGGTAGATTGGTGGTACAACAGCGTGATATTGACTGTCTGACTCGATACCAGTGCGTACAGCAATGGTCGCAGGCTTACGGGTGCTCATGGGTGTATCCTTTCACGGGTGGTGACATCTAAATGGGAATGCGCTATATCTAGCTTGTATTGCTCAATTGATTAACACTCTTCCCTAACTATTAACCTCACTTTACTTGTCTAGAAATGAGACGTCAACACTTCTAGACGTCTATATGTCTTTGCTTATGGCAGTAAATGCAGCTAAAATCAGCACCTATATTTATTTCTCTAACTTATTACATTAATGAAGGTGCGCAATGGCTGACTGGAATGGCGAATACATTAGCCCGTATGCTGAGCACGGTAAAAAAAGCGAACAAGTAAAAAAAATTACCGTCTCTATCCCGCTAAAAGTTTTAAAAGTGCTGACTGATGAGCGAACTCGCCGCCAGATCAACAACTTACGCCATGCGACTAACAGTGAACTACTATGTGAAGCGTTCCTACATGCTTACACAGGTCAACCACTGCCAACAGATGAAGACCTTCGTAAAGACCGTCCAGATGATATTCCGACGGAAGCGAAAGCACTGATGACAGCAATGGGCATCGAATTCGAAGCGTTTGACGAAGAATAATTGCTTACAAATTCGTCAAGATGAGAACCTGCACCGGGGGCAGTTTCAAACCAAACGAAAAAGGGACGCACTGGCGTCCCTTTTGTTTATCTGAAGCGTCTACTCTACTAATTACTCAGCCATGTAGTTTTCAGGCATTTCAATACGCGCCACACCTGAATCAACTGCAGCTTGTGCTACTGCTTTTGCTACGCGTGGTAATAGACGTGGGTCCATTGGCTTTGGAATGATGTAGTCAGAGCCAAACTCTAGCTTGTCTACACCTGCCGCCTTCAATACAGCTTCTGGAACTGGCTCTTTTGCCAATTCACGAATCGCATCAACTGCCGCTAGCTTCATTTCATCATTAATCTCGCTTGCACGTACATCTAACGCACCACGGAAAATGAATGGGAAGCAAAGTACGTTGTTTACTTGGTTCGGGTAGTCGCTACGACCAGTACCCATGATCAAGTCATCACGCACTTCGTGAGCCAATTCTGGTTTGATTTCTGGGTCTGGGTTTGAACATGCGAACACCACTGGTTTATCTGCCATTAGCTTCAATGCTTCTGCAGGTAGTAGGTTTGGACCCGATACACCCAAGAACAGATCCGCACCTTCAATAACATCTTCTAACGTGCGCTTGTCAGTGTTGTTTGCGAATAGTTGTTTGTATTCGTTTAGGTCGTCACGACGTGTATGGATCACCCCTTTACGATCCAGCATGTAGATCTTCTCGCGCATTGCGCCACATTTGATCAACAGCTCCATACATGCCACAGCCGCAGCACCCGCACCAAGACAAACGATGGTTGATTCTTCTAACTTCTTACCTTGCAGCTCGATTGCATTCAACATACCTGCTGCCGTTACGATCGCTGTACCGTGTTGATCGTCGTGGAATACTGGTACGTCACAACGTTCAATCAGACGCTTTTCAATCTCAAAACAATCTGGTGCTTTGATATCTTCTAAGTTAATACCACCGAATGTATCAGCAATGTTTGCTACTGTGTCGACAAATTCGTCGATCGTGCGGTGTTTTACTTCGATATCAATTGAGTCTAAACCAGCAAAGCGTTTGAACAATAGCGCTTTACCTTCCATTACTGGTTTAGAAGCTAGCGGGCCAAGGTTACCAAGACCAAGAATAGCCGTGCCGTTAGAAATAACCGCAACCATGTTGCCCTTCGCTGTGTACTTATACACGTTGTCAGCGTTTTGTGCGATTTCACGTACAGGCTCTGCAACACCAGGGCTGTATGCAAGAGCAAGATCATTTGCAGTTTCAGCAGGCTTAGTCAACTCTACTGCAATTTTTCCTGGAGTTGGGTATGCATGGTAATCCAATGCTTGTTGGCGGCGTTCTTCTTCTGGGGTGACTTCTTGGCGATTGTCTTCAGACATGGATCGTTTCTCTTTTGTTATTTTTTCGGTAAGGGGGAATAAATTCTAAAGGATAGAAGTCAATCTTCATAGGCTAGATTGCGAGCGATATCCTTAAAAAGGCCGATAATAAAAGAGATTAGACCAGATATTAGTGATGAGCACCTAGTTTACAGGTCAGGTGCTCTTTGAATCACTTCGTTCAGATGAGAAAACAGCGTTATCTTCTCACTCTTCGTCAACGTACTGTGCTTGCAGATAATTCTCTATGCCGGACATTTCGATCAAGCCAAGTTGTGTCTCAAGCCAATCAACATGCTCTTCTTCATCCTCTAAGATCTCTTGGAAAAGATCTCGAGATACGTAATCACGAACGTCTTCAGCATAAGCAATCGCATCTTTTAAATCGGGAATCGCGGCCATCTCGAGCTTTAAGTCGCACTCAAGCATTTCTTTGGTATCTTCTCCAATCATTAGCTTACCGAGATCCTGTAAGTTAGGTAGCCCTTCTAAAAACAAGATACGTTCGATCAGATGATCAGCGTGCTTCATTTCATCAATCGATTCGTGGTACTCCTTGTCAGCAAGATGCTTTAAGCCCCAGTCTTTATACATTCGAGCATGAAGGAAATATTGATTGATAGCGACGAGCTCGTTGCCGAGCACTTTATTGAGATGTTGGATTATGATTGGATCGCCTTTCATGACAAAGCCCTCCTCTTTGGCTTCATTTAAATGTAGAAGCAAATGAGAAGGTGTCAAAAAGCCCTAACTAATAATTAGCTAGCTTGTTTCAGTGTTAAGTATTCCGTTTCAGCTAAAATTTCTTTTGCTTGCTTGATGCACTTGCCACATTGGCTACCAAGAGCAGTACATCGTTTGATTCCTTTAATGTCGGTTACGCCTTCATCTATCGCCAACTTCCTAATTTTCTTGTCAGAGACACCATGGCAAAGACAAACGTACATATTCAAAACCTTTAAATTTCACTTTGGAATGAAATATAAACAAGAATCGTTCTTGTTACCAGTTGTATTAAGGCGAATTACAGAACGTTTTGTTATAACGGCCTGGACCGTTTTAGCAGTTTTCAGTGACTTAGCGGATGGCTAAAAAGAAGAGAAAATCGAGTAGAACTAAGCTCATGTTTTTAAAAAATAAAAAGCATGACTAAGAATGATGGGCTTATAACCATATTGAAAAGAGGAATAGCAGGTATAAAAAAGGGAAGCCTTAGCTTCCCTTTTTCTAGCGCTTTCTTCAAAAAGAAGAAGAGTGCAAGATTACGATTAATTCAGTAAGAATTAGTCGAAGATCTTAGCAACAACACCAGCACCTACAGTACGGCCACCTTCACGGATAGCGAAACGTAGACCTTCGTCCATAGCGATTGGAGCGATTAGCTCAACTTGCATTTGGATGTTGTCGCCTGGCATTACCATTTCTACGCCTTCTGGTAGAGAGATGTCACCAGTTACGTCAGTTGTACGGAAGTAGAACTGTGGACGGTAGCCTTTGAAGAATGGAGTGTGACGACCACCTTCATCTTTAGAAAGTACGTATACTTCTGACTCGAACTTAGTGTGTGGAGTGATTGAACCAGGCTTAGCTAGTACTTGACCACGTTCAACTTCATCACGCTTAGTACCACGTAG
>NZ_JPRD01000089.1 GCF_000817815.1 Vibrio owensii CAIM 1854 = LMG 25443 | reverse complement strand
GCAGCATTCCGCTTCAATAATATTCACGTTCTTCCATTCACATAGTTTTCTAAGTATCTCGCCTACTGCCCTTCGTTTCTCACCATAGAACACCTGCCTTCGGTACTTAGGTGCAAAAACCACATGATATTTACAGTTCCATCGTGTATACGCTAAGCTCTTTTCGCCCCTCATTGGGCCCCCCTTTCAATTCTTAATTAACTCTTGCAGTTGCCAGACCACAAGACGTTTTTATCAAATTGAAAGGGGTTATATAACTGACTCATAGCTGTAAGCTTTACGGAACCCCCAACCTAGCTGGGGGTTTTCTCTATACAATAAGATCTGTTTCATCTCACGATAACCGACTTCAATCTCCCAACGTTCACTATAAAGCTCCACCATATCAGTAGATGGGAAGCGAAGCGGGTTGACCATTGAGGTTAAAATTTGAATTGGCTTTCCATTCACTTTCTTGCTTACTAGCCTAGCTTCAATATGTTTAGGGAGCTCTGGGAATTTCTTGCGGGATTGAAGGCTAGTTTTGATACTCACCAGCTTATCTTGTTTACCTAAAGAACGTACTTCTTCATATACAGTTCCCTTTCTTAATGGCAGTAACCAATGTCGTTCTATACCAGATTTTGTCCACTTATCAAGTAAGCCAAGCGAGTAAAAGCCTTTATCAAACAGTGTAATAGAATGGTCTGGTGTTGAGTCGATAAGTTGTTCTGCTAGCTTCATCTCACTGACTTTCGTGCTATCAAATACGCCATTCACCAGCAGGTGGCTTGTTAATTCCATCTGACAAACCATTCTAACTTGAGGGCAGGTAGTTCCACTATGTTGATTACTTTTGGGTTCGAAGACTTCTATATTCTCCTTTGAATCTGGAGCGCGCCACATGACACCATCAACCCCAAGTAACGTTAAGCCGTGCCATGTTGGAGAGTTGGCTTCTGCGTTCCAGATTTCAGCCGTAGATGTAAACACTTGTTTAACCGCATCACTTCCTAGTCGTTGCTGAGCCTGTACCAAAGCACTAGGTGCAACTAATGGCCGGGTTGCATAAGCTGCATATTACTCGTTATGTCCCATACGGACTCGTCTCTGTAAAAAGCCATACCGAGCACAACCCATACCATCATATCTAAAGGAAGCCGACGCTTACGGATTGTTGCCATACCTGCCTGTTCTAGACATTGGTTGATAAATTCTGCAGGAAGGATATCGCTCAACTTTCCTAGTGATTCAGAGTCTGGAATGAAGTCATTGGCGAGTGATAGGGCTTTAGTCAGTTGCATAAAAAAATCCGATAGACATGGTCTATCGGATTTTTACACACTGGTGGGACCGTTCAATTGATCGGTCTATTAATTTCTTAACTGATCGGCATTAC
>NZ_JPRD01000009.1 GCF_000817815.1 Vibrio owensii CAIM 1854 = LMG 25443 | reverse complement strand
GCATACCACCTTAACCACTAAAATCAACGCATAGTGAAAATGCCACGCGTTGCGAATCCCTCTTGAGCAGTTTGTTAGTCGCGAGGCACCGAGCGACAATTTTAAGCCGAACTAAACTTTGCGAACAACAAACTTTATGTGCTTCGATGCATTTAAGTCAGGCGTAGTCTCAAAGCGGCTACTCAATGAAACCACTTAGAACAAACAACGCCGCAGAAAACGGACTGACAACGCCAAAAAAGCCCTTTTGGAAAGCCAATCTCACAGTGCGGACTTTCAACAAAGCCACAGAAACTACGTGGAACTTACCACACCAGAGAAAAAATCATTTCAGCGAGTAAATCGGCTTTTGTACCAACAAACTCACCGAGCGGGGTTGCCACCAAAAACAGACTCTCGATTGCCCTGCTCTGTCAGCACCAAAGAACAAAACTACCGCTAGGACACTTGCAAAACTTGGACTCAAAACAGCTAAAGCTAAGTTCTAATGATCGACGATGAACCTGTGTATCAAACAAACTGCTGCTAAATTTTAAGCTCAGAAACATGATTTTGATTACTAGCTTTTTCTGGCGACTAACGCCCTGCTAAGGGGTGAGCAACGCAATACAAAAGCAGCCGCAAACCACCTTAATCACTAAATTCAACGCATAGTAAAAATGCCACGCGTTGCGAATCCCTCTTGAGCAGTTTGTTATGTGCGTTCTAAAGCGAACTTCGGCAGATACTTACCAATATCTTCATGGCTTATATAGCAATCAAACAACCTAGCTTTCTCCATGTTGTTATTATAAAAGAATTGAGGAGCAATTAGGATGGTTTGGAAGTCTGTATAGTTCTTGAACTTCTCTTTGTTCATCCATTGTTTAGCTCTTTGCGAATACATTTCCGCTTGATAATCCGTAAAGTGCCCGTCGGATAATTTGTTCTCTATGTGGAGAGCAACCCTGCCACCATCTTGCCCCTCAAGTACCACCAGAATATCTGTTTCGGATTGACGCCTTTCGGTCACTGTACCATTAGTTGCAGGATCAAGCCTTTCGAAGTCAATTGTTCCCCAAGGATGGTCTGAACGAGACCACAGGTACTTGTATCCACCACTTCTAAATTTCGTCTGATGAACGAACCATTCCAGAAAATCAGGATTGGTTTCAACTGCATTATTCAACACAGCATCTAACTCTTTCTCTGTGAACGTTACCATTTAGCCTCCAAGCACATAACGCCCAATTAAGGTGTGAGGCACGCAATACCGATGCCACCGCATACCACCTTAATCACTAAAATTAACGCATAGTAAAAATGCCACGCGTGCCGAATCACTCTTAAATTGTTTGTTAGTTTGCGTGCTAAAGTGACACAAGAATTGCTTATTGCACACTTTAAGACCATAATGCACATGTGACATTTTGACACAATAGGAGATAACATTATGGCTACTACTTTGCCCCGCATCACCGCTAGAGTTGATGTCGATACACAAGACTTACTTACTAAGGCTGCCGCGATCGCCGGCATGTCTAGCATCAACTCGTTTGTTCTAAGCGCTGCAATCGAAAAAGCTAAACAAGTCATCGAACGTGAACAGGCTTTAAAACTGAGCCAAGCAGATGCGATGTTGCTCATGGAAGCTTTAGATCGTCCTGCAACACAGAACTCAAAACTAAAAGCTGCTGCTGATCGATACGAGAGCAAAACCCAATGATGAATACGGTACTTCTAGATAAAGCTAAACACGATAGAAACCGATTCAACTGTGGCATCGAAGCTCTCAATAGTTACTTAAAAGTAATGGCGAGTCAGCAAGCAAAGAAGGACAACACCAGAACTTTTGTTTTGGAAGATGATAACGACAACTCACATGTTATCGGCTTTTACACGCTAACAATGACACCAATTGACTTAAAGGCATTGCCTGATAAGTTACAAAAAAAGCACCAATCATCCACCTCTGGTGGTCTGATTGCTCGCCTTGCTGTCGATGACCGATACAAAGGGAAAGGATTTGGTGAGTGGCTGCTTATCGACGCACTCAGAAAACTATTAGCAGCTAGTGATAGCGTTGCATTTCCAGTTGTTATCGTTGATGCCAAAGACGGAGCAAAACATTTCTATGAACGCTATGGTTTTCAAGCATTTCATGATACCGAAAACAAGCTCTTCATCACCATTGCAGATGTGAGAGCAAGCTTAGGCTAGTTAACCGCTAGCCTTTAGCAAACTAACGCCGCATTAAGGTGTGAGCAACGCACCCACGAAACCTAACCATACCACCGTAAACACAAAACCCAACGATGGAATGAAAAATGCCATGCGTTGGGAATCACTCTTAAATGCTTTGTTATGCTTATGTTTACTCTGAATCTTTTCTGTTGATCAATTCTGGTGGCATTTCGTCCATAACAAAAACAACTTTAGGGGCTGTAACGTCAAAATCTGGTTCGGGCTGAGCCGACTCACCTTGCTGAGTTTGTGCAGTCTGTTCACTACGGACGTTTTCTGGCATATTTAACTCCACTATTTTTGTTAAGGATAAAGCCCCTAAAGAAAGTGTCAGCAACCAAACTGAGAGTGCTATTTCTTTATGAGATTTTTGTAGCAATTTAGACTTTTCAGCATTAGCTGCTCTTGCGAGTTCAAGAGCATTTGAACATGAAAGCGATAGAGCATAATGGTTAGTAACTAAATCCCTACTTCTAAATTCACTGATAAAGTTATCGTCCAGAGGAAGTCGGGGCATATCGGTAAACTTTAATGCCCTAAACAAGAAACTCCAAGAAGAAAAAAAAGACACATACGTTAAGACAATAAGGCATAGTATCAACCACTTATACCATTCATTTAGAGGCATAATGACAGTCACAGATGCTGTAATAACGCAGTAAAGGCAGCAATCAATATTGAATATAAGCTAATGAATCGGCTAGCTTTTTCTTCGAGATTCTTAAAGCGTAAAATTTCCTCATCAAATGCACTTCTCGAATAGCTGTATAGAAATTCGTATTTATCGTTTTTCATTAAACCTCTTCAAATAAGCATAACGCCGCGTTAAGTGGTGAGCAACGCTACCACCCTACCTAAACCATTGTGCCGTAAACACTAAATTCAAAGCAAACCGAAAATGCCAAGCGTTGGGAATCCGTCTTAAACGCTTTGTTATGCGTATTATCCCACACGTACCAGACTGAGTTTTTCACTCGCTGCTGGAGCTTCAAAATACTGGGTCACATGATGAAATACAGCCTCTGTGTCAAACATAGCTCTTTCAGGTTGTTCTACTCGGCGCTTAGCAACTTGGGATAAACATTGCTCATCTGTTAAATCTAAATACCAAAGCTCATGTTCACTACCTACTTCGACACACAGTGATACGAACCAAGCTCTTTGCTTAATAGTATTCGCTGGAAAGTCCATGACAACGTTAGCCCCAACATTCAACAAACTTTGAACATGACTTTTAACGAAAGGCTTTATGAGATTTGAGTATTTAATGTAGTCGTCAAACGTTTGAATTTGCGAAGGATAATGAGCTGACAACTAGTCGTCTTCTGAAATTAGGACTGCATTATTTTCAGCAGCCACAACCTTAGATTTAGTCGATTTTCCTGCTCCCATCTTGCCACAGAAGAAGAACAGCTTGCCCTGATTTTCCATGTTTCCTCCATTTACGCATAACGCCCAATTAAGGTGTGAGGCACGCAACCACGACACTCATTTTAACCACCGTAATCACCAAACTTAACCCAAACTAAAAATGCCAAGCGTGCTGAATCACTCTTAAATTGCTTGTTAGGCATTCTATAGTTTATATGGAAGCACTGTTTTGCACTTGTGGCATTGAATCTGACTATATTTAGCAAGTTCACGCCTATCTGCTTGCAATCGTTCATTACAAACGGGGCAAGTACCTGACACTATATTTGGATTACCTCCAAAACTAATAGAGCCTCCTGCACCAAAGCCAATACCACTACCTTGTACAGAAATAGGCCCCTGAGTACTAATACCCTGCATAGATACAGCACCGCCAAAACCTTGAAAAGTAGTACCATCTACAAAGTTTTTACTGTTATCAGTTGCATGTAGATGTGTCTTCTCTGAATTAACGGTTGAATTTTAGAGCACATTAGTACTTCCATCTCTTGCTACGAAAGCTGAGATATCAGCGTGTACTATACTGCTACGTAATTCTTGGTAACTATTGTTTTCAGTTAAAACAGAGAACTCTTTTTGGTTACTACTGAGTGATGCTATAAATTGACTAGTCTTGGCTTCAAGGGTTGGAGACGATTCGATAGTTTTAGCAATTTCTTGGATAGCTTCTTCTAAGGTGGCAACTTTACTAACTAAATCATTAGCAGCTGAAATTTCAGCCCAAAGTTCTTCCAGCTGTGAATTAAAGGCTTTATCGCCTAGGTGACGGTCTAATGCAATTCCTGCTTGTTGAATACCCGGAATTGGTAGCATGCTTAAGCAAAATCCAAGAAACCTCATTGGTTCTTTAATCCCGTGTTTTTCCCACATTTTTCGAATGCAATTCGATGCTACTTCAATTGATTTGTTATCGCTCAATTCTCAATCTCCTCTTGATGCCTAACGCCCAATTAAGGTGTGAAGCACGCGACCACGATACTCAATTTGACCACCTAATCACTGAACTAAACCCAAACCAAAAATGCCAAGCGTGCTGAATCACTCTTAAATTGTTTGTTAGCTTACGGGGTTAATGGCTGGTGATGAACTTGGTAGGAATGAGTGGACTTAGGAAGAAGCCCAGAGAGCTTACACTCTCTAGGTTCAACCCTGAAGTTACACCAGTTGCGACAACACCAGAACAAACCGCACTCACCCCATTTACTACTGCTGAAGCGAAATACTTTACGTTTTGAACGAATCTTTCCATAAAACCTCCTCGTTTATTTGTCGGATGTGAAACTAACAAATTGTTGATGTAATTTAGTGTGATAATTACAAACGTGAGTCCGGTTATTATGTCCAGGGTGCTGAAGTGGAGAATTGAACTCCAAACCTCTGCCTAAATCCACTAGGGGATAATTCTATATAAAACTCGAATATAGTCAACAAGTTGAACTAGTAAGCTAACGCCCTGTTAAGGGGTGAGCAACGCAATACAGAAGCTGCCGCATACCACCTTAATCACTAAAACCAACGCATAGCGAAAATGCCACGCGTTGCGAATCCCTCTTGAACAGTTTGTTATGTGTAATGTTCGAAAAACTCTTTAGACAACTTTCGCCATATATTTGATAAGTTGTCCCAGCCCAGCACGTCGTTTGCGACCTGAAACTGAAGCACACTTGAACTAGACACTTTATCAAACAACAAGTCACTACCCTGCTTCCAGTGTTGCTCCAAATACTCTTTTTGCTTAGGCACTGGATATCTTCCGCTCCATACCACGCACTCTGTTAGATACTTAAAGATCTCGATTTCACTTTCAGACAATTTAACTTCAGCTGTATTTGCAAGGTTGTTTAGGTTGTGACTTGCCGGTGCAGGCTTTTTCTTAGCAACGCATATTGCTTTCAGCAAAGCTTCAAATGACATACCAAAAAGCATTTCATAAACGGGATTACATGCCACCGACATGCAAAAGCCTGAAGGAAAACCTAGATCTTTAGCTACATTTTGCTCGGCAGCCATAGTCGAGTGTAATGCGCCTGCTGAAGCAAACAGATCGGAAGCTTTGTTGTGCCACCATAATGGGGACTGCTTTCTTGTTTCAAATTCTATCGCATATAAGTCATTCAATTTCTAATACTCAAAATTACACATAACGCCCTGTTAAGGGGTGAGCAACACAATGCCGAAGCCGCTGCATACCACCTTAAACACTAAAACCAACGCATAGTGAAAATGCCACGCGTTGCGAATCCCTCTTGAACAGATTGTTAGCTGTGTACTACAACACTAGCATTAAAATCAAAGGTCCCAAAACTGCAACAACCATCATCAAAAACCAGAGATAAATCATCAATGATAGGTAGAGCGAAAATATCCCTTTTACAGCATTTTCCAGCTCGATACCTTTATTGTTCTGTAAAAAGTACGCTAACTCTGCCCTAGGAATGGAGCCTGCAACTTTTTGAAACTTAAGCTTCAAAAGCATAAGACCCATTGAGGTAGGTACACTAAGCATCAACAGATACAACATGTAAGACATGAAGGTGTTTTCGGGAGATTTGTTACCTGAAACTATAGCCGCAATAATGATGACTAAGAGTAGAGAGGAAAAACCGTTAAATGATGAAAAGACTGAGTCTCGCGTTTTAACATATAGCCAAAATAACGGCTTATCGATTATTTTCATTTGTTTCTCAAACAGCTAACGCCCTGCTAAGGGGTGAGCAATGCAATACCGAAGCCGCCGCAAACCACCTTAATCACCAAAGTCAACGCATAGTGAAAATGCCACGCGTTGCGAATCCCTCTTGAGCAGTTTGTTAGTCGCGAGGCACCGAGCGACAATTTTAAGCTGAACTAAACTTTGCGAACAACAAACTTTATGAGCTTTGATGCACTTAAGTCAGGCGTAGTCTAAAAGCGGCTAGTCAATGAAACCACTTGGAACAAACAACGCCGCAGAAAACGAACTGACAACACCAAAAAGCGCTTTTGGACAGCCAATCTCACAGTGCGGACTTTCAACAAAGTCGCTGAAACCACGTGGAACTTACAACACCAGAGAAAACGTCATTTCAGCGAGTAAATCGGCTTTTTTACCCAACAAACTCACCGAGCAAAGTTGCAACCAAAAACAGACTCTCGATTGCCCTACTCTGTAAGCACCAAAGAACAAAACAACCGCTAGGACAGTTACAAAACTTTGGACTTAAAACAGCTAGAACTAAGCTCTGATGATCGACGATTAATCAGTGTACCAAGCAAACAGCTGCCAAATTTTGAGCTCAGAAACATGATTTTGATTGCTAGCTTTTTCTGGCGACTAACGCCCGCTTAAGGGGCGAAAACGCTACCGCGTTTGAGTCCCTCTTAAAGCGATTGTTATACCGCCAACTATTTGGCTGATTTTACAACGAAAAACACACCTAACACCATCAACACGATACCAAGACAAATTGCAATATTATCCCCTCAGAAAGAATAAAAGATGAATCAATCCAAACACCATTTTTAATGCTGGGATAATTAGCAACACACCAATAGTAAAACGCCCTGTTGCGCGGACGTAGCGTGTGATGAATTTAAAATTAACACTGCTAACTTTGTTGATGAAATTTCAGCGAAAATCAGCCAAAGCCACAAAAAAAATGATTTATTTTCACGAATAAATTAACGCAAAAAACAACCAAAACAGCGTTCATTTTTTAAAGCAATTATTTTACTTAAATATTGCGATGACGTTATTTTGATGAATTTTTCACTTATTAAAAAATCAATTAACTTTTTTATAATGTTTTATTGTTAAAGAACTATTTCCGTTTTAAAACTTACAACAAGGAATATTGGTATAACGCCTTGTTAAGGTGTGAGGCACGCAATACCGAAGCTTCCGCATACCACCTTAACCACTAAAACCAACGCATAGTAAAAATGCCACGCGTGCCGAATCACTCTTGAACAATTTGTTAAGTGCATTACTCGCCACCTCCACCATCGTTAGAAGTGCAATCACCCGAAGAGTAGTGAGCAAAAGAGGCGACATCAAATCGTTGATTTGCTGGATCATACTTACATTTGTGAGATAAGTACTCTTCGAAACTTTCACTTCTGTGGAAGTCATCTTGCGACAAGTCTACACAATAAATAGCATATGCTAGTGTTACGTGCTTTTTCCATAATTTTGATCTTTCAATTGCATAGTCCACTTCTTCCTTAGAGTATCTAGTCTTTTTTCCATAAAAGAGAAGCAGTGGAATTAACTTCCTTGCAATGTACATAGCCCTACGGTGAAACAACCATGGTTCTATAAGCTTCATCATATCGCTGCTTCCTATCACAAAAAAATTACATGCAATTGAGTCATGTTGACATCGAATGCACTTAACGCCTTGTTAAGGGGTGAGCAACGCAATACCGAAGCCACCACATACCACCTTAATCACTAAATTCAACACATAGTGAAAATGCCACGCGTTGCGAATCCCTCTTGAACAATTTGTTATGTTCAAGGTTACTCTAAATCAATAGTAAGGTTAATATCCTGAAACTGTTTGAATTCTTCGGGACTTAAGCTAAGTAGAAAATCAAATGGAGAGCTATCCTTCACTGCTTTTTCGACAGCATTATCAAATGAGCGAAGCCCACTAGTTTTTAATAGCGAAAATTCAGTGACCTGCGCCTTATCATCAAGTTTGAAGTTGACACGTACGTCCAACCCAACATACTCATCTTGCTGATTCAATGCACCTTGTATGCGTTCTGTCATCATTGATGAATTGTGAATTAGCCTAGACTCCGGTGATACATGGAAACCCACACACCCAGCAACAAAAATCGATATGAATGCAATAAAGACTGTGTATCTCATCATTAACGTTCCTTGAACATAACGCCCTGTTAAGGTGTGAGCAACGCAATACCGATGCTGCCGCATGCCACCTTAATCACTAAATTCAACGCACAGTGAAAATGCCACGCGTTGCGAATCACTCTTAAACAGTTTGTTATATTCATTTGAACAAGCTATCCATATATTGCTTATCGTAATCGAGTAACAACTGGTTCTGATTTTGATAGAGGTCTTCTAGAGCCCATTTACTGCTGGCGGCAACATCTAGACCTCGGTCATCATAGAGGTGAAACATCAGTTCCTTGTCACAATTAATTATAAACAGTTGCCCTGCTAGGGTTGGTCCACGATCACCAAAGTCCCCGTCAATACAAGCCTGAATGATCGGTTTTATATTTAACTCTGACACGAACACATCGGAAATGGTTACTCTTTTCCAGCAGTGTCTTTTGTACTCTAGATCCTCGGTATAAATATCTCGATGTTCCGAAAACTCTAAAGCTTTACCACACAGAGGCTCGAACAGTTTAAAGAAGTAGTCACTTTTTCTAATTTTCTTCCGTCCATCGGAAAAAATTTGATAACAGACTTTGATCTTATCTGAAGGTTTAAATGCTGCTTCATAGATACTAAGTGCTCTACTCATCGCAATTTCAAAATACTCTTCATTATAATTTTTTCGGTTGTCATCCAACCATATGTCGACGTCATCAGGGCCTAACTCAAACCTCAAAGCAAACTCATTAAGATAGAAGACTGGTTTTTCTAGTTGTATGTTCATCATTATTTATCTCCAGTTTTCCCGATGAATATAACGCCCTGTTAAGGTGTGAGCAACGCAATACCGATGTCGCTGCATACCACCTTAATCACTTAAACCAACGCATGATGAAAATGCCACGCGTTGCGAATCACTCTTAAACAGTTTGTTAGTTGTATATTTCCCTAGTAGCATATTGATTTCAATAAGATTATTAAGGGATTTAACAATGACTACCCATACCCTAGAAGTAAATGACGTTAAGTTTGACAAAGAAACTGGCACGATCCTTTCTTACGAGGCTGATTATAGGGATATCGAAATACCTTCCCACTTTGACAACGTAGAAGTTCGTATCATTGGTCGAAATGCATTTTGCCACAATTGGATAACAAATATAATTCTGCCAAACACATTACAGCGACTAGAGTATGGGGCGCTTAGTATGAATTTTATAACTCATATCGTTGTTCCTGAATCTGTTGAATTTATTGGCGAATACGCTCTTTACATGGAAGATGCGGAGATAAAAGTCGACATACTAAATGAAAATGCCGATGTTGATTATTGTGCAATTCACTCACCAGAGTATTTAGACGAATTAGAAGAAGACGAATTCTGATGTACAACTAACGCCGCGTTAAGTAGTGAGCAACGCTACCACAAAACTTAACCAGACCACTGTAAACACGAAACCCAACGATGGAATGAAAAATGCCATGCGTTGGGAATCTGTCTTAAACGCTTTGTTAAGTGTTTGATGCCCAAGAACGTTTTTTGGTTATTTCCCATTCATCTTTTAGAATTTTTTGGAGTTCTACAGTAATACTTTCTATAACCTGATTATCGAGGGCTCTTTTATCTAATGCGCCCATATCTTGAAGAACCACATCTAAGTGATTGAATAGTGCCTTAGTCTGAGTATCTCCATTTTTGAATAACAACCTAAGCTTTGCATTGTGTTTATAAAAATCAGCGCGTTTCTGCATTAGAGTGTCATAAGATTCCTTTAGCTCGTCATATAGCTTTTTCACCTCTAACTCTGAATCAATTTTATCAAGCTCTTTTGTGCGATCATCAGCAAGGTTCCTAACCATAGTAAAGTACTGACATTCATGTATGACTTTGATTAAATCAGCTGCTGTACCACGCACCTCTTGCAGCCAGTGATGTCGAAATTCAGAGATTTTATCTTGATGCTCAGCATCTTTTGCCTCGTTTGCTAACGTAGTTTGCCTTTCTAACGCGTCTTGAGATAACTTATTTTGAGATTCAACTGATTTTCTATTACTACGGTAAGTAACTGTCGCCGCACATATCACAACACAAATCGTGACTAAGAAAGGAACATTAGCAAGAGCTATATCCACGAAGTTTTTTGATGATTGAACTAACTCTATTGGGATGACACTTTCTGCTTTGATTAATACATCCGAATCTATTTTTGCCACAATATTCTCCTAAAACACTTAACGCCGCATTAAGGTGTGAGCGACGCTTGGCTATACTTGAGCGAAGCGAAAACGCCAAGCGTTGCGAATCACTCTTAAATGCTTTGTTGTGCAATAGCTATATCGATGTCTGAAACTGTATGTATTTTTGTAGCTTCTAAACATATAGCCTTGTACGCCTCTTGATATCTTTTGTAAATATCATCATTTATATAATAGTTCCCGTCCAAGCACACTCTATTATTGTTTAAATTCCATACAAAAACTGAGTCACCATTTAAAAGACTAAAATCTAGAGACAAGCCTTCAAGATGCTTTTTCAAGCCTCGCTTAAGCTCAATTTCTTTCTTTTGGATATAGTAAATTGCGATATTGTGGTCTAAATGGCTTTCAATAATACCTTGAAGATCTTGCAACTCAGATAATGAGTCAACTATAAATATTTTAGTTATCGGGATATCTCGCCCAAGCGCTTTAGTATTCTGAATAGAAAGGCCAATAGTAGCCCAGTTTTCAGGAAATGCTGTTTTGTCATTTTCATAATTAACAGCAATGTACTCAGAGTTTATGTCCCAGCAAAGGTCTTTCCATGCTTGTGGGATAAGATCTCTTTCTATATGCCCTACGCAATATTTCGAGAGCGAGAAAGTACCTATTGTCTTGGAACGAAACTTTTTCTCATTTGTATCAATGAGTCCGCGCACTTGTTCGCTTAGGCTTTTTTTAAATGAACTCAGATAAACCAACTCCCAAGCAATTACGAGAAATAAAGAAGCGATAACTGAAAGCGCCGAATTTAGATATATGTCATCTTCATTTGACAGTGTAATGGACACACATATTAGACCAGCAGTTATAAAAATACCAATTACTACTTTCTTCCAAAAATCATCCATAGCATTGAGTACCCAACGTCGCATATAACCTCCTTGTGATTCCAGGGGCTATCTTATCGAAATCATATGTTCCCGACAAAAAAGACTACAAACAATGTGATGCGTAATGATTGTTCAATTGCACAACGCCCTGTTAAGGTGTGAGCAACGCAATACCGATGCCGCCGCATACCACCTTAACCACTAAAACCAACGCATAGTAAAAATGCCACGCGTTGCGAATCACTCTTAAACAGTTTGTTAGTTTTATTGCTGGCGACTCAGTAACAAGCTTGCTCCAGACATAGCCAAAAAAGTTGCACAACCTCTATTGAAGCGCTTTGCCATTTTCGGCTTCGTAAACCACTGCCTTAAGTACATTCCAAATATCGCATAAATCGATATTGCACCCATTTCTAAAATGAGGAACGTAGCCCCTAAAGCAAAGAACTGTTCATTTACACTCGCTGAAACATCGACGAACTGTGGTAGAAAGGCGGTAAAGATTAAGATCGCCTTTGGATTACCGGCGGCTAGCAGAAATTCTTGTTTAACCAAACCTAATCGGTTGCGAGTATTTTCTAGTTCAGAAACAGGACTTGCTTCCGAACGCCAAAGATTAAAGGCAATCCACAACAAATAAGTCGCACCCACAATTTTAATCGTTAGAAATAGAGTCTCAGAAGCATAGAGAACCACTGCTAAACCAGAAGCAGCCAAGGCAATCATCACAGCGAATGCAGCGATACGACCAAGTCCAGCAATAAAAGCGGACTTGAAACCGTAACAACGAGCATTGTTCATGGACAATAGATTGTTTGGACCAGGAGTCATATTGAGCGCAAAACACGCAGGTATAAAGAACAATAACTTCCAGATTTCCAGAATATTTCCTCCATAAAACTAACGCCCAATTAAGGTGTGAAGCACGCTGCCACATAACCCTACCGAAACACCGTAAACACTGAACTCAAGGGAAACAAAAAATGCCAAGCGTGCTGAATCACTCTTAAATTGTTTGTTAGCTTTGTTTTAGGTCTACCGCAGTACAATTTAATTGATCGCTCAAATGTAATGTCAGCTCAGGATAAAGTACGGTTGTGTCTTCGATTGCCATCGTCAAATAGCGAACAAATAGTGCAATATGGCTATTCGGAGATATAGCAGTTCTAAGTTGAACAGGCAGTACCGTACCATTAGGTTCGACTGGATACATCCAAGGTCGAGAATCAGTATCTTTGTATAGGTATGTTCCTGACTTAATTGATACGACCAAGTTTACGCGATGCCGAGGCAAAGAGTCATTCCATGATTTATTGACTTTAGCCGCCAAAAGGTTGTGAGTACATTTTACTTCGTCGCACAACAAGAAAGTAACAATTTGATCTCTAATATCTTCCTGTGGATTAAACTGTTTTTCTGTATTTGGTCGACATGTAGCAATCGCCGCATTGGATATTTGTTCCCGCATAATCTTGATGTTGCTTAGTTTCTTAAGCGCATCATTCAAAACAGCACCGTCTACTTTTGACTTAACTTCACCTACAGCTATTACCGATTCAATCGGGAAAAAACGCTGCCCCTCAGGAGTATGAAAGTAAGGCGTGTATTCTTTATGATAAATAATCACATCACACTGGTGACTAATAGATCCGTTTTGACCGATGACGAAACCTTGAGATACGCCATAAATATCAGGAAGGAATGTACCAAGAAACGTTCTAATACACGATTCCCTATGCATACCAAACTCCCCGGGATGGATCAGTTGGTTAGTTGATTCATCAAAAAACACATTTTGTGCATTGTCAGAAAAGTCATTTACAAATGCTTGAATCTGAGCAGAAAGAAGCTTACCTATAATACTTGAACTCATTTTTTCCTCTAAAAGCTAACGCCCTGTTAAGGGGTGAGCAACGCAATACCAAAGCCGCCGCATACCACCTTAAACACTAAAACCAACGCATAGTGAAAATGCCACGCGTTGCGAATCCCTCTTGAACAGTTTGTTAGGCGACATTTCTACGTTTAACTTCTTTCTTATACGAAGATTCGTTGTATAGCCAAATAGCCCAAAATGCGAAAAACATCCCGATCGTGTAAATTGAGTAATTAAGAGCATTATCCGATAAGAAAATCGTAATGCTTACCGCGTCAGAAGATGGATAAAGGAAAATAACATTAAAAATCATGTACAAAATGGCTGTGACGAAAGTGGTTCTGAAAAGCCAATTTAAACATCCTTTCTTTCGCGATTTTTGCCAATTATCAAATGCTTTACCATTCATTAATCCACTCCTTTTCTGTTAACTGAAGCTAGATTCACGCCAAGATACTATCACTACTCTATCGTTTGTCTCATGTCGTCTAACGCCCTGTTAAGGGGTGAGCAACGCAATACGAAAGCTGCCGCATACCACCTTAATCACTAAAACCAACGCATAGTAAAAGTGCCACGCGTTGCGAATCCCTCTTGAACAGTTTGTTATGTGCGTGCTTACGTTATGCACCAAACTGTTTTATACGCTTAGCGCCAATAAAAAACTGATACTTACTTTGTTGAAGTAAGTCTAAATGGCGCTCAAACATGGGTACGCCATTGGATAAAGAAAGGTGGTAGACGAGTCCATTACCGACATACACCCCAACGTGTGCGCCGTATGAGTCAGTAGAGTCGTTGTACATCATGATATCTAGCGGCTTAAACTCAATAACCACCTCACTAAACTCCAAGTCATCCCACAATTCACTAGAACGGTAGTTAGGTGGATTTAGACCGAAGTCTCTGAGCAGGTTATAAGCAAAGACCTGACAGTTAGCTCCAAGCGTTAAGTCTGAATCATCTTTGCAACCCGGAATGCGGGATGAAACGTATCTTACATTTTTGAATCTGTCGGGAATATCCATTTCCATTTTCTCCCAAAGCACATAACGCGCAGTTAAGGTGT
>NZ_JPRD01000088.1 GCF_000817815.1 Vibrio owensii CAIM 1854 = LMG 25443 | reverse complement strand
TTATTGAAGCGGAATGCTGCGCAGATCATATTCATATACTTTTAGAGATACCACCGAAGATGAGTGTTTCCTCGTTTATGGGGTATTTGAAAGGAAAAAGTAGCATTTCGAGAGTATAACTTTCACTCTCGGTCTTTGGTGGAGCGTACAAGATACCACACTGCGTTGTGGGCGAATTTTTGTCATCGCGAGCTGATATTACAACCTGAATGTTGTCAATTTGAGTCACTTTCCAATCACTTTCTGCATATTGGTTGTCTAGCTCAGCAACCAGAATTGCATGGCTAGTTTCATTGGCATCTGGATAACCATACCTAAAAGTGCATGACTCGCTTCCTGATGTGTCATATCTGGGGAAAGGTAAAACTACGGGACCTTGACCCGAACCCGCGTCAGTATGTTTGTTGGAAATGTAAGGAAAGGTCTCCAATCCTACTACCGCCATTTTCCCAATCCCGAGATCTGAAGCGATTGCACCTTTCATACCTTCTAAACGAGCTTCGTCTTGAATGTTTAAAAAGCGTGGCGCGGCAGTAACAGCACGGATGCCAAGAATTACGATAACAACAAGCTCAATTAAAGTAAAACCTGATTTTCTTTTCATAAACCACCTTTAAGTTGATTTGATACGATAGTCTAATATTTATGTGTTTTATGGTGCCATAGGCTGCTAAAGTTCATCTTTGGTAAATTTTATTGGCTTATTCACTCTAAATGTAGTGTGATTACATTTCCATACTTTTGTTCTTGATAGCATTCGTTTTATAAATGTTATGATAGGGCACCACTGATTTTGTAAGTAGCAAAATGTGAGACTTAAGAACTCAGATAGTGAAACATTTTGATTGTGTTTTTAATGGCTTTGGCGCACTTACGCTGTGTTTTGTTAGTGGTATTACCGCCGTGGTTCAAGGCCTAGCATTGTAAAGTTGAGTCATCGTTTCAAATTCGCTTTACAAAAGCACTTTGCTCTATAGAATCACCTCACTTTTTATTTGTCGAGTTAGTTATGAACAGCAATCGTTACGGCAACTTTATGGCTGCATTGTCCTTCGTCATTTGGGGACTGTTGCCAATTTACTATCGCTTTTTACCAAACGCATCGATGGATGAACTGCTAGCGCTGCGTATTATTGGTTCAGTGCCTGTAGGGTTTGTTCTCGTTCTGGCGATCACGCGTCATATGCCAAAATGGTCTGCGATCTGGCAGGATAAAAAATCGCTTTGGTATACGTTTGTTGCCAGTAGCTTAATGTGCATTTCTTGGGTGGCATTCACTTGGGCGTTAACGAACAACCGCGTCATTGATGCGAGCTTAGGCTTCTTTATTGGCCCATTAATCTCTGTTGCACTCGGCGTGTTTGTGTTGGGTGATAAGCTCTCAAAAGGGCAGTTCATCGCGATTCTTCTGGCGACTATCGGCGTGTTATATCAAGTTATTCAGTACGGTCAATTACCACTGGTCGCTCTGACAATGGGGATATTCTTCTCTCTTTATGGTTTGCTTAAGAAGAAGATTAACTTTGATTGGAGTACGACGCTGTTTATCGAAGCGGTAGTGCTGACGCCAATCGCACTCACTTACTTAATCGTAAAACAAGTGACAGTGGGCGAGTTGGCCTCAACCGTGGATATGACCACCTTTATGCTCTACTTGGGGAGTGCGCCTGTGACACTTTTGCCGCTGATTTTCTATTCGATTGCGATTCGCATCACCAATTTATCGACGGTGGGGTTGATGCAGTACATTGAGCCAAGCTTGCAGTTCGTACTGGCTGTCGTGTTCTTTGGTGAGGTGTTCGACAGCGTTAAAGCGGTGACTTTTGCCTTTATTTGGGTGGGTCTTCTGTTCACGATCTTCGAGGGCATCGCTAAGCTATCAAAAAGAAAAAAGCTTGCTGACCACTCAATTTAACCAATTCCTTCTTTAGATTCATAGGGCTAGCTTATATTTAATATATAGTTAGCCCTTAGTTTTCGTTATTCGAATGCTATCGCAATATCTAAAGAAGGAAGATTTATGATCACCGCTCTCTACGCATCCATTCTCGCTTTACTGCTCATCTGGCTCGCTTTTCAAGTAATCAAACAACGACGAAGCAACAAAATCGCTTACGCTGACGGTGGCGTTGAAGCGCTTCAAATCGCCCGAAGTGCCCAAAGCAACGCAAGTGAATACATTCCTATTACTCTGATTCTTATGGCACTCGTCGAATACAACGGTGCATCGGTTTGGCTGATTCATCTTAGTGGTATCGCATTCGTCATTGGGCGCATTATTCATGCGCGAGGAATATTAGGTGAAGACTTAAAAGGGCGCGTGACCGGGATGAAGTTCACCTTCTTTACTATGATTGGTTTAGTGGTGCTGAACTTAATCTGCTTACCTTACGGTAATTTATGGTAAAAAACGCGACTTACTTACCTCCAGCTTGGCTACTGGTTCTTATCGGATTGGTGCTAAATATCGCGGCGATCGTACTGACGAGCGTGGTGCTCGATAAACTAGGAAAAGAAACCAGTTTGTTGGCCGATCAAAAGACCGACAACTTGTACTCCATTCAATTGGCGTGGAACAGTGTAGAAACGCTTGAGAGAAAGCGAGAAGTGTTGCTACTGCATCTCCATTTGTCCCCAAGCGAAGCGGTGTCTGAAGAGATGAATCAAGTCCTACAAGGACACCTTTCTGCATGGACTGGGGAGAAGGTTAGCGCCATTGAGATCACCCAACTGCCCAACCTTATGTCTGAAATCAACCAAGCTCAAGCTAACTATCGGAATCGCATCGACAGTTACTACCTAGAAAACCTTGAGGTAACTGAAGTCATGTTGAGTTTGGAAGAAAAGACCGCATGGTACAAAAGCATTGGACTGTTTTTGCAGGTTTTTGGCTTAACTTTGATTTTAGCGCGAGACCTTGCTCGTAAACCTTAATGCCCAGTGTAACTTGTTTGCTATTTGCAAAAGACTGTTTGCAATATGCATATGATTTTATCTCGCAAGAGTGATTATTCGTTCAAACTAGATGCAAATGGTTGAATAGCAATCGGTTTGAGTGCATCAGAAAGCTGGCATGCCTAATGCTTTAGTTATAGCGACCCTTTTAAGCCGAGGGTCACCTAGCCAACTGACGTTGTTAGTGAACCCAATTGTTCACACGTATATACAGCCAATCACATCTCTTGTGGTTGGCTTTTTTTCACAATCAATTCACGTTTTAATTGTTACAGTTTCCAGTCGAACAATGGCGACTGCTGTGGTAGTTTTCGCGCGCATATAAATTCTAATCGGTTGTATTAATGAAGAAAATTGTACGTTTAGTTGGTGTTGTCTCTATTTTTGGCGCTCAATCGGCAAACGCGATGAGTGAAAAAGATTGGGACGTGCTTACCGATATCGGTGCTTATGGGTTGGTTGCAACGGCTGCCGCAGTACCCGCATATAAAGGGGACTGGGAAGGTTTTTGGCAAGCCGGTTTCAGTATTGGCGCTGCGTCAGGAATTGGTTTGATTGGTAAAACGACCATCGATGCGGAGCGCCCAGACAAAAGTGGTAATGACAGTTTCCCTTCTAACCATACGGCTAACGCTTTTGCTTCGGCGACAAACCTTTATTTACGTTATGGTTGGGAAGCGGGCTTACCTGCTTATGGGGTCGCGACTTTAGTTGGTGTTGGTCGAGTAGAGGCGAAGAAACACTATTGGCGCGATGTACTTGCTGGTGCCGCTTTAGGAACCTTGACCGCATACGTGTTCACTGACGCTTATGATGAAAATGTTCAGCTTGTTCCTTGGGTGACGAGCGAAGATATGGGCGTATCACTTACATACCGTTGGTAGTTTGATCGTTGATAAACAAAAAGCCTCGGCATAAACCGAGGCTTTGTTGTCGCTTATTAAAGCTCTACTTTGATCGAAACTAATCGATGATATGATGAAATAGATTTGGCATTTCCGTAGCCAATTCTATCGTCATTCATCAGTTTTCTTCCATCTTCAAAGCTTGCTGGCCAGAAGACAGCAGAGTCAACTACGTTCATCTCGCTCGATGGAATTACATGGTCAAGCCTTAATCCAGACGTGCTTGTTACTTGATTTGGGTAAGGAGTATCCCAGTTTTCTGCTTTACATTCCCCGTTTGCAAGACACTCTGGACCACCCCAACTTGAAGGTGCTAACGTACCGCATGTTGCGTTCGTATTTACATTCTTGTGGTTCATCAGGTCATTAATTGCGGTCAGATATTGTGAATTTTGTTGTCCATTGCAGCGTTATTGAAAATTGGTGGCGTCGGGTGAGACATCAAAACATGAACGGTTTCAATTGTTCCATCTTCTTTAGTGATTTTGATAGGCGCGTCGACATGGTTTTTCGATGATAGCGGCATGTTTGCCCAAGCTTCCTCGTTGTACCATTCTTCACCACATGTTAAGCCATTGTCGTCACAGTCAACAATAACTGGTTTTTTTCTCCAGGCATATCGCTCCATTTAAAGTTTTGGAAAGTACGCGTGTTTTCTTTATCAATAGGGAACTGAGAAATTAGAGCGAAAGCGTATTGACCGTGGTATGTACCGTAACCCCATGCATCATTAGCACCACCAATCGAACCATTGCGGTCCAGATCATAACCGCTCTGAAGGCCTGTATTTGTTGCATAGTTTTCAAAATAAGGGAAAGCGATAGGTTCTTGCAGATCACCACCATCAATACTATTCAAGCTTTGAGGTACAGCTAAGTAATTCAAGCGGAAACCAGTAATTGCAGCAACATCTTTGCCTTCACCATCGTTATTGAATTCTGCCATCAAAAGAACAGCAGGCTTCTCATGTTGAATGATCGCTGCCACATTTCTAATTTGAATTACTTTTTCTGTTTTCGCTTTGTCTGCATCATTCAATGTGTCATCTTTCCAACCTTGAATGAGCTGTTCTTGCTCTTCAGCCGTTAGCTTCATTTCTTCAACAAGATCTTTATAAGTGTTTCGATCAAATGATAGGTTGAACGCTGCGAACTTAACGTCTTTTGCAACTGTTACTGGAGGCTCAGAAGGATAGTAGTTGTTTGTCGTATCGTCATTACAGCCAGTTAAAAGCGCTGCACCAACAAGGAGAGCAAGAGGAGTTTTGATGTATTTCATGGGGATGTCATACCTTATAATTGGATTCGCACAAATACTAAAGTTATCAGTAGCCTTTGTAATCGAACTAGGTCACGCAAATGATTGCGTAGTTACACGTTTGCTCAAGTTTTGTGTGATTAATGCAATAAATGCATCATTTTCAACAGCAGAAGGTTATATTCAAACTGTTAAATAATGATGTCTATTTTATTTAATGTGTTTGGGTTTGTATTTCATATTAATCAGTTTGGATAGACTTTGTTCGCTACTCATCTGAGTTTTAGTAGTGGGAAATTTTTCTTTATACTAGGCGTCTAACAGAAGTGAGGACGACCTCACCGCTCTTTTCTTTCTCGGGGACGACCCCAATCGTTAGGAATCTCTCAATGGCTTGGGCAATTCTTTTTCTTGCTGGTCTATGCGAAGTCGCATGGGCGGTCGGGCTAAAATACACCGAAGATTTTAGTAAGTTTGCACCATCTGCATTCACTATTGGATTTATGGGGTTGAGCTTTTGGTTACTGGGTATCGCACTAAGAACGTTACCGCTAGGCGTTGCTTATGGCGTTTGGGTGGGTATTGGTGCGATAGGTACCGTAATTGCCAGTATCTATTTATTTAATGAACCGGCCACACTAATCAAGCTAATCAGCTTACTGCTCATTGTTGCGAGTATCGCGGGTTTGAAGTTTGCAGCTTAGCGTTACAAATACAGCCAAAAGAAAAGCGAGGCTATATGCCTTAATGCCGATCAGTTAAAC
>NZ_JPRD01000087.1 GCF_000817815.1 Vibrio owensii CAIM 1854 = LMG 25443 | reverse complement strand
TTATTGAAGCGGAATGCTGCACAGATCATATTCATATGTTTTTAGAGATACCACCGAAGATGAGTGTTTCCTCGTTTATGGGGTATTTGAAAGGAAAAGTAGCCTGATGCTCTATGAGCGATTTGGAGATTTGAAGTTTAAGTACAGGAATCGAGAATTTTGGTGTCGAGGGTATTATGTAGATACGGTAGGAAAAAACACCGGCAAGATACAAAGTTACATAAAGCACCAACTAGAGCAGGATAAAATGGGAGAGCAATTGTCGATCCCACATTCAGGTAGCCCGTTTACGGACCGCAAGAAATAGTCATATGCAAATGTCAGATCACTACGCGCCTGCTAGGGCGCTGCCAGTAGGAGAGCCTTATAGGCGCATATGAAAAACCACCGGCTATGCCGGTGGATAATTTTTTGAATAGTGAGTATCACCTACGAAGTAAGAAGCCAGATATGGTAAAGCAAGAGTTATGGGGAATCTTATTAGGCTACAACTTGCTTAAATATCAGATGGTTAAGATGTCTCAAACAATAGAAGGTCTTCAGCCAAATCAACTTAGTTTTACATCTTGTTCGCTCGCGATAATAAACATGCTGTATACGATGTCGTTAAATAGCGCAGGTAACATTCCGAGAACTATCGCTTCGTTACATGCAAATACTGCACATTATATTTTACCTCCGAAACGAGAGGATAGGAGGTACCCAAGAGTTCTCCGTTACAAATCAGCAAAGTATCCAATCTGGAAAAAGAGTTATGCCAGTCA
>NZ_JPRD01000086.1 GCF_000817815.1 Vibrio owensii CAIM 1854 = LMG 25443 | reverse complement strand
GCGCCACTCTTTAGGGTTTCCTTGTGAACTCCTGATATTGGTAACACTGATATCGAAAACTGCGCGTCCTTAGCTCAGCTGGATAGAGTACCTGGCTACGAACCAGGCGGTCGGAGGTTCGAATCCTCCAGGACGCGCCACTCTTTAGGGTTTCTTTGTGAACTCCTGATATTGGTAATACCGATATCGAAAACTGCGCGTCCTTAGCTCAGCTGGATAGAGTACCTGGCTACGAACCAGGCGGTCGGAGGTTCGAATCCTCCAGGACGCGCCACTCTTTAGGGTTTCCTTGTGAACTCCTGATATTGCTAATACTGATATCGAAAACTGTGCGTCCTTAGCTCAGCTGGATAGAGTACCTGGCTACGAACCAGGCGGTCGGAGGTTCGAATCCTCCAGGACGCGCCACTCTTTAGAAAAAGCCTCGCTTATGCGGGGCTTTTTTGTATCTGAGATCTGACCTCTTCCTTAAGCTAAACTCCCATAAGCCATTCAAGCGTTTCTGTTTTAAGACTGCGCAACTTCTTGCTATCAACAAATTGCGAAACCTCAAAATCTAACCTAATCGTTTATAACCGCCACAAGAAAGGATAATTCGATGTTAGGGAAGACACTGATTGGCTGCACTCTTGGGTTGGTATGTGTAGCTCAAACTGCTTACGGTGCTGAAGGAGATGAGATTCCTCAAAGGGCACAAACGGTAAGTGATGTCATAGACCGCCCTGGCGTGCTCACGCCACGAGGACAGTGGTCATTCGACACATCACTTAGCTACACACAAAACTCTTCAAATAAGGTCTCTGTCGTCGGTTATACCGTGTTACCAACACTGATTGTCGGTCGAATTGAAGTCAGTGATGCAGATCGGACAACAGTAACGGTTGGTTTAACGGCTCGATATGGCTTAACCAATGCAACGGAATTGGAAGTTCGGTTACCCTACGTTTATCGCAATGACCAGATTGCAACGCGACCTATTCAGGACGGTTCGAATGCTGACGTGGTGAATACCACAATCGATGGTGGTGGGATGGGAGATGTGGAGCTTGCTATTCGTCACCAGTTTAATTTTGACAGTGCGCCTTATTGGGTTGGTGGCCTTCGGGTGAAATCAGACACTGGCCGCTCTCCTTATGATGTATCGATTGATGAAGGTAGTAACTCTTTTAGTGATGTACCAACAGGCTCAGGCTTTTGGAGTTTTGAACCGAGCATCTCGATGATTTATCCGACCGATCCAGCGGTCTTGTATGCCAACCTAAGCTATATCTACAACTTGGAAGACAATGTCACAGTAGGGGATACCAAAGCCGATGTTGACCTTGGCGACACCATTTCCTTAGCGGGTGGTATGGGCTTTGCGGTGAACCCGGATCTGTCTTTCTCGCTCGGACTCAGCCATAAAACGATCATGAAAAGTAAAGTTAATGGGAGCTCGGCCGATGATGCGAAGCTACTTCAACTCGATGCGTTAACACTTGGGGTCAATTATGCGTTTAGCCCGCGAGCGTCGATCAATGTCAGCGCGCAAGCTGGTTTAACGGAAGATACTCCGGATTTCCAATTGACGATTCGAGTGTCGTTTAATTTATAGGGCAACTCAATTTACTTAATGAACCAAAGACATGCTCAAAGGATTACTAAAACGGTAATCCTTTTCTGATGCTCCATTAAGGAATTTCATTGAAGGTGATTAAGGAGTGCATCCTCAAGTTGCTGGTTTGCGCGTATCTGCTGCATGACCCCACTGACTTGCGCATCGATATCGACTAATGTGCTCAAGCCAATCACGCTGTTGTCAGTCGTGTTCTGAATGATATTGATGATGCTGGAGTTAATGAAATCAGAACTGATGATGTTAGGTTGATTAGAGCTGGGCATATCAGGCGTATTGGCCGTATTGTCACCAATAAAGTTCCCTTCACCAAATTGAATGATGTTGACGATACCCTGATCGAGAGCGCCGCTACCGTTGGGGTTATTACTGCCACTAATATTGGTAAGAGAGCCGTTTTCGATTACGAGGTTTGCTATCGTCGTGTTGAGGATATCTTGCCCATTAATTGTCGTAGTAATGCTCAGACCAATGTTTATAACGTAGTCATCAGTCAATTGAAACCCACCTCGCATCTCGGCAAGGGATTCATCTGGGACTGGTTTTAAAGCACCTAGTTCAATCACATTTGCCAGCGCGACAGAAGGCATGCTAAGACAAAACGCGAGCAATACTTTTGATATTCTCATAACCCTGCCTCCATTAGTTCTCACCAGCAACGGGCAAGGTAATACTGAATACTCCGAGTGAGTCTCTTGGGACGCCACTCTCAACAGGCGAGGCGTGATAGATGGCAAATTTGTCATCGGTGATAAATCCTGAGCGTCCCATCTCAGCTTCGTTTCGAATCAGCAGTACGATCCCCTGATAATATTTCTCAAACTCTTCATATTTCATGATCATGGTGCCTCGGGAGGGATCGCCTAAGATCAGTGAGTCGGCATTCATACCTCTGATCACGACAAAGTGCATGTATCCATCGAAATTCACTAATGTGATCCCTGGTACTCCAACTTTGCGGATCTTTTCTAACCCGACTTGAAAGCCGTCGGAATTTAGTCCGATAGAATCGAGGTAGAGCTTCATGTCTAACAATGAGAAGCCTTTCTCTTTTATCTGCTCCTTATCTCCTTTGTCGTACATGATTTTGAAGATGTCTTGTTCCGTCGAAGGCGTGCCATAGTGATAGGTGAGCAATGAAGCGAGTGCCGCAGAACCACAACTAAAATCGTATTGCTGACGAAAGACATCACCAAACACGATTTCCTTGTAGCTTTTTACCGGCACAGAAAAATGCCCTCGATGAGGAAGGAACTCCAACGAGTTGGCTGAAGCTGACATTGCCAGCAACAGCCAAGTTAAGTTTTGCCAAACTTTCATATTGATAGTTACTTGAGTGTCAGGTTAACGACGGTTGAGTTCTGGATAAGCACGTTATTCCCTGTATTTTGAATCACGCTCGATATCCCTGAACTGTCTGCGAACGCACCTGGTGATAGTATGTTGTTTCCGCTTACCGTATTGGTCGCAACGTTATCTGACGAAATGCCGTCCACATCTGATTCCGCATAGAAGAGGTCTAACTCAACGTTTTGCCCACCTCTAGCTTCATTCATTGCTTCTAAGCTGACGGTTTCATCAGATAACGCTATGTCCTCAGCGTTTACAGAAACGGCCACTACCATACCCAAGGTACACAGTGCCAAACGCATCGCTTTCTCCTAGGTTCCTAGTTACTCGCCACCTGTAAATACACTCGCATTGGTAGCAACAGATTGTTGAATAAGTGAGTTAGAGCCGGCGTTTTGTGCCACGGTAGTAATACCTGCCGCACCACCTAAACCACCAAGGTTATTCACGTTTTCAACTTTCACTTTGGCATCTTTTGCATCCGCTTTGTAAGTCACAGACGCGGAGTGAACACCACCCATCACTTTGGAATCAGCCACCACCATATCGACATCCATATTTACTTGGTTGAAGCTGTCAGTATTGGTAGAGCTTGAGTCGCTGTTGTCGTTGTAGCTGTCTTTAGTGCTGTTGTCGCTGTTGTCATTAGCGAAACTACGGTTGTCACTTTGATCACGATTGTCGCTTTGATCTCGGTTATCAGAATTGTTATCGGCATAGCTACGGTTGTCGCTGTTGTCGTTGTAGCTATCGTTGGTGCTTGAGTTACTGTTATCGTTGTTACTACGACGAGTGGTGGTGCTTGAGTCACTGTTGTCGTTGTTGCTACGTGTCGTATTCATGCTTGAATCAGAGTTGTCGTTTGCATAGCTACTGCTGTTGTCACTGCTATCACTTTGGTCACGATTGTCTGATTGATTTCGGTAGTCAGCTTGATCACGGTTGTCGCTATTGTCGTTGTAACTGCCATTGGTGCTTGAGTCGGAGTTATCGTTCGCATAGCTACTGCTGTTGTCATTGTTACTGTGATTGGTACTCGCGTTGTGATCACTGTTGTCGTTATTACTACGCGTGGTGTTCATGCTTGAATCTGAGTTGTCATTCGCGTTATTGGTACTGCTGTTGTTGTAGCTACCGTTAGTACTTGCGTTATGATCACTGTTGTCGTTGTTACTACGTGTAGTGTTCATGCTTGAATCTGAACTGTCGTTAGCGTTGTTAGTGCTCGAATTCGAACTATCAGCATGATTGAAACTGTTATTCGCAGTTGCATCATTTGAACTATTGTTTGTGTTCGCGCTTTCAGACCACTGGCTATTTCCATTCCCGTCATCCACTTCATTAACTGAAGGGAAAGCTAACACTGAACCACTAAATAGAATCGCCGACATAGCGATAGCAAGCCCTGTTTTGTTAAGAGTCATGTTGATTACTCCATTTCCTGATTTTCCTGATTAAAAATGACTGCATGTTTACTTCTTGCTGGCTCCATCGTTGCGGAAGCGAAGGAAGTATAGGTAAGGGTTTTAGGGCGAGTTTCTTACTATTGAGAAAATTACCAGTAGCAGCCGAGCGAACCTCTCGGTTGTTCATTGAGCGATTACAAAATCGAAGTTGAATCATTTATTTAGTGAGAATGGATCTCATTAGGGTGCTTCAAGTATGAAATTCCATACAGAAATAGGCTTAAAAAGTAGGCTTTTTCTCCTCCGACGAGTCACCCTAAAATAAAAACGACAAATTGATTGAGAGCCTTTGTTTTAAAAGGGTGTCGTAAGAACAGTGACTTAGCTTTGATAGGCTGAAGAGGTAGTGCGAAATCGTTTATTACCGCTCAAACCTTTTCATTATTTCTGTCTCTTTGTCGCGACGGTAAAGTCAGCCTGAACTGCTATATTTTTTCTATTGATAAATTTATCGACTTTGAATTTGTCGTGAGAAAACTCTGGCACACGGAGGTAAGTGGTATAAGTGCCAGCAAACAGTGGTGGATACTATGGGAACCAAGCATCTTCTCCTGCTAGCGGAGAACAATCTTCAAACCAGTTTAATAGAAGGACAACTATCAACTTTACCTGACATCTACGTCAAAACATGTTTACCAGAAGAAGCAGTGTTTCGCAGTCATACCATGCACGTTGATCTGGTGTTCATTGACTATGACTTCATGAGGCTACTTGAAGCGAGAGCATTGTTGCCCGATTTCGACCTATTTGGTTGGTCTCTTATGATTCACAATGTGCCTAATGAAAGGGTGGATAATGAGTTGCTTCGATGGAAATTGCTCAAAGGTATTTTATTGCGAAACGCTTCGGTCACACACATTAGTGAAAGTGTGGAATACATATTTCAAGGAGGACTATGGCTGCCAAGAGTGTACTTAGAGAAGCTGATCAGCAATTATCGCCACTCAAATCTTTCCATGGATTGTCAGCATGACTCATTAACCAGCCGGGAGAGGCAGATACTTGAGCTGCTCGCCTATGGGATATCAAATCAGCAAATTGCCTCTCAATTGTTCTTATCTGAGAGCACGGTGAAAAGTCATATCTACAAGTTGTACAAGAAACTCGACGTGCATTGCCGTCATGACGCGATAAAAATGGTTCGAATGAATGGAGGGTTAACGGCGCAGTGATGGCCTATAAAATAAAGAATGAGAAAAAATCAATAAGTGCTTAAATAATCATAAGTTCTTCTAAGAACGGCTAGTTAAAATACCCGAGGGGCAAACCTTTGCCTGCAATTCCTAGAATCATTGTCCTACTTATTTCTTGTCACCCCACTACCACATTGGTTTTGTGTAAATGAAATGTTTAAATTTAGTTAATTCAAGCTAGGTTTATGTTTTTATTTTAGTTTTCATTCCATATGCTGTTTTCGTTTTGAAATCCCAATCGCAGTTTTTACAATCACTTTCATTTAGTGTGGTTATAGATTAAACAATCTCATGAGAAAAGTGGATTTTCGTATAATTTGTGATCTGGGTAGTGAATAAATAATCAATATTAAGGATTATTTAAAAGCTTCCTTAAACAAAATTGACAAAATTTAACCAATCGAGATAATCCATTGGTCGGGATTTGACGCTATTAAAGTCCTGCACATTGTCAGGATGACAAAGAAAGGAAGCAACATGACGAATATAGGAAGCCTGCTAGTAGATGCGGCCACCCTGATGTTAACAGGGATGGCGGTCGTATTTATTTTCCTCACCATTCTAGTTTATCTCGTTCGGCTGATGTCCAAATTGGTACCGGAAGAAGTACCTGCGCCGATCGCAGCACCGAAAACAAATACCAACGTTCAATCAACCTCTTCAGCTGTTAGTCCACAAGTAGTGGCGGCGATCTCGGCTGCGATTCATAAACATCGCGCCTCTGTCGCGAAGTAGCCGAAAGATAGGATTAAAAAGGAGTTTAAGAACATGTCTAAACCACTCGCTATTACAGATGTGGTCCTTCGTGACGCCCATCAGTCTCTATTCGCAACGCGTATGCGTATCGAAGATATGCTGCCTATCGCAGCTGAGTTAGATAAAGTTGGTTACTGGTCTCTAGAGACTTGGGGTGGTGCAACCTTTGATGCGTGTATCCGTTTCTTGGGTGAAGACCCATGGGAGCGCCTACGCGAACTGAAAAAGGCCATGCCAAATACACCAATGCAAATGCTACTGCGTGGTCAAAACCTTTTAGGATACCGCCACTATGCCGATGACGTAGTAGAGAAGTTTGTTGAACGCGCGCACGCAAATGGTATGGATGTGTTCCGTATCTTTGATGCAATGAACGATGTACGTAACTTCCAAAAAGCAGTGAAAGCCACTGTTGATGTTGGTGCACACGCTCAAGGGACCTTGTCTTACACTACCAGCCCTGTACATAACGCAGATACTTGGGTGGATTTGGCTAAACGTCTTGAAGACTTAGGCTGTCACTCTCTATGTATCAAGGACATGTCTGGTCTGCTTAAACCTTATGAAGCCGAAGAGCTGATCACTCGCATCAAAGCGTCTTGTGATGTGCCATTAGCGCTTCATTGTCATGCAACAACCGGTCTATCTACTGCGACTGCTGTGAAAGCGGTAGAAGCGGGCATTGATATTCTTGATACCGCGATTTCTTCGATGAGCTGCACATACGGTCACACGCCTACAGAGACAGTGGTTGCGATGCTGCAAGGTACAGAGCGCGACACGAATCTAAAACTAGACCAAATTGAGCCTATTGCGGCTTACTTCCGTGAAGTACGTAAGAAATACGCAAAATGGGAAGGTCAATTGAAAGGTGTGGATTCGCGCATTTTGATCGCTCAAGTACCAGGTGGCATGTTGACCAACATGGAAGGTCAGCTTAAAGAACAAGGCGCTGCAGATCGTATCGATGAAGTATTGGAAGAGATCCCACGTGTACGTGAAGATCTTGGCTTTATCCCACTAGTGACCCCGACGTCTCAGATCGTCGGTACTCAAGCGGTGATCAACGTACTAACAGGCGAGCGCTACAAGAGCATCACTAAAGAAACTGCGGGTGTTCTAAAAGGCGAATACGGTGCAGCTCCAGCAGCAGTAAACGCCGAGCTACAAGCAAAAGTGCTGGATGGCAAAGAAGCCATTACTTGTCGTCCTGCTGATTTACTTGAAGCAGAAATGGAAACTCTAACCGTTGATTTGATGGAGAAAGCGCAATCTGAAGGCATTAAGCTAGCAAGCGAACGTGTCGACGATGTCCTAACTTACGCGCTGTTCCCTCAAGTCGGTCTGAAATTCCTGAAAAACCGTGGCAATCCAGATGCCTTTGAACCAGCACCAACCTTAGAAGCTGCAAAACCAGCTGCTGCACCTGTACCTGCAGCGCAACCTGCTACTGGCGGTGTAGAAACTTACAGCGTGCGTGTTGATGGTCAAGTGTATGAAGTAGAAGTGGGGCCGCAAGGTCAATTAACTTCTGTGACGCCAAATGCGGCAGCAGCGCCTACTCAACCTGCTGCGCCAGTTGCTGCTGCCAATAGTGCTGCGGAAGCAGTGCCAGCGCCACTTGCGGGCAACATCTTTAAAGTCAATGTTCAGCCGGGTGCTGAAGTTGCGGAAGGTGACGTACTTTTGATTCTTGAAGCGATGAAGATGGAAACAGAAGTACGCGCTGCACGTGGTGGTGTGGTTCAAGAGTTGAACGTGAAAGAAGGGGACGCTGTTACCGTTGGCTCACCTCTTCTTAGCTTGTCGTAAGGGAGTATCATGGACGGATTGATGACCTTATGGTCAGAAACAGGGATCGCGAACTTTGAGTTCGGCCAAATCTGTATGATGTTGGTTGGTTGTACCTTGCTGTTTTTGGCGATCAAAAAAGGCTTTGAGCCCTTACTGTTATTGCCAATTGGTTTTGGCGCTATCTTAGCGAACATTCCAAATGCTGGCTTTACCGATCCGGGCGGCTTGTTGTACTACGTCTACTACATTGGTATCGAGTCGGGCGTGTTCCCGCTGTTGATCTTCATGGGCGTAGGTGCGATGACCGACTTTGGCGCTTTGATTGCGAATCCGAAAACCTTGTGGTTAGGTGCTGCGGCGCAGTTTGGTATCTTCGCAACATTGTTTGGTGCGATTCTACTTAACTATGTTCCGGGTATGGAGTTCTCCATGGCGGATGCATCGTCTATCGCGATCATCGGTGGTGCGGATGGCCCAACGGCTATTTTCTTGGCGAGTAAACTCTCTCCAGATCTGTTAGGTGCGATTGCCGTGGCAGCATACAGCTACATGGCCTTAGTACCGATCATTCAGCCACCAATCATGAAAGCTCTGACAACCAAAGAAGAGCGCCAGATCAAGATGGCTCAGCTTCGCCATGTGGGTAAGTGGGAGAAAGTGATCTTCCCACTTGCTGTGTTACTGATGACGATTCTGTTCTTACCTTCGGCAACGCCGCTAGTTGGTATGTTCTGTTTGGGTAATTTGATGCGTGAAGCCGGTGTGGTGGATCGTTTATCGAAAACTGCTCAAAACGAACTGATCAACATTGTGACCATTTTCTTGGGGCTTGGTGTTGGTTCTAAGTTGCAAGCTGAGCAGTTCTTGAACCTAGAAACGCTAGGTATCTTGGGGCTTGGCGCAGTCGCATTCAGTATTGGTACTGGTGCAGGTGTTCTGATGGCGAAACTGCTTAACAAGTTCTCTAAAGAAGACATCAACCCACTTATTGGCGCGGCAGGCGTTTCTGCAGTACCAATGGCGGCACGTGTTGTGAATAAGGTTGGTCTAGAAGCAAACCCACAAAACTTCTTGTTGATGCACGCAATGGGACCAAACGTTGCCGGGGTACTCGGTTCAGCGGTAGCGGCAGGTATCTTGCTCGCACTTGTAGGCTAGTATGTCCCTGTAAGTAGTGCCTGAAAGTTGGTGGATATTCTATGAAATGGAATTAGCTATCAATTTACAAATTGGCGATTAACTTCGACAAACAAAATGGTTTATAGTCAAAGGGATGCTCTTGCATCCCTTTTTGTTTTCTCGCAGGGAATGGGTTATGGAACACAAACAGATAGCGATTACCGAATTTGGCGACGCAGACGTTCTTGCACTGCAAACCACCACAACACCGGCACCACAAGCGGGTGAAATCCTCATTAAAGTTGCCTACTCAGGCATAAATCCAATTGATGTTAAAACTCGAGCAGGGCTTGGATGGGCTGCCGCACAAAATAAAGATAAATTACCTTGGGTTCCGGGTTATGACATCTCAGGAAAAGTTGTTTCCTGCGGAGAGGGAACGTCGCGTTTTAATGAAGGCGACGAGGTAGCAGGGTTTATCGGCTTCCCTATCCGAGGCGGTGGTTACAGCCAATACGTTTGTGTTCCCGAGTCTGAACTCAGCCATGTTCCAAATACTGTCACTTTAGAAGCGGCTGCGGTGCTACCTCTTGCGGGTCAAACGGCGGCTCAAGCATTAAGCAAGGCCAATGTTACCGAAGGCGACCGAGTATTGATTCTTGCTGGTGCTGGTGGTGTTGGCCACATAGCGGTACAAATCGCCGTGGCAACCAAAGCCGAAGTATTCACCACCTGCAGTGAACGAAATTTAGACTACCTCGCCACATTGGGGGCGCATGCAGTGAACTATCAATTTGCGCCAGTGTCAGAACGTGTTGAAGATGTGGATGTTTTGATTGATCTTGTTGGTGGCGATGCTGCACTTGATGCTCTCAAATGCCTGACTGATGATGCTCGAGTCATCACCGTTCCAACCATTACCGCCGAACTGATCTGCGAAAAGGCGAAGCTGCTTGGCTTTGAGGCGAGCGGCATGTTGGTGGAACCCGATCGCGAACAACTCGATACCTTACTTTACATGGTTGGGGTCGGATTGTTGAAAACAGAAATACAACACGTCTATCCGATGAATGAGGTTGTGGAAGCACACAAACAAGTCGAATCCGGACGGACGCGAGGCAAGATCTTGCTTGATATGACATGTTAGAAGCCTTTAATGCGGCTTTCGAAAACCTAGCTCTGTGGTTTTCTGACTCTGCATTGTGGGTGCTATTCATTACCGGCTTTCTCAGTGCCACTTTGTTACCGGGCGGCTCTGAAGCGGGATTGATAGCCACTTTATCGTTAAACCAGTACTCCGTTTCTTCCATTATTATTGTCGCCACGATCGGTAATACGCTTGGTGGTTTGACTAACTATTGGCTTGGGTTGTGGATTCCTAATAAAACTCAAGATGAAAAGCACGGTCACACCGCATTGAAGTGGCTGTCAAAATACGGTTACTGGGGATTATTCTTTAGTTGGTTGCCTGTTATTGGCGACCCACTATGTTTAGCGGCAGGATGGTTAAGGATGAAGTTTCTGCCGTGTTTAGTTCTTATATTTTTAGGCAAAGCCGCAAGATATAGCGTGCTAGCTGCCATCTATCTCGGTTTATTTTAAGGAAAGCGCATGAGAATGTTTTGGGTAAGTGCGTGCTCACTTTTAGTGATCACGGGCTGCGCATCAAACGCCCCTGTTTCGTCATTACCTGATGGGGTGACTTTCGTTGAGTCATCAAAAGCAGAAGAAGGCAAAGTAAAAATCCCATACCAGAAATATCAGCTCGATAACGGCCTTACGGTGATTCTGGCACCTGAAGATTCTGACCCACTTGTGCATGTGGATGTTACTTACCACGTGGGTTCTGCACGTGAAGAGATCGGTAAATCAGGCTTTGCACACTTTTTCGAGCACATGATGTTCCAAGGCTCTGAGAACGTGGGTGACCAAGAGCACTTCAAAATTATCACGGAAGCGGGTGGCACCCTAAATGGTACAACTAACCGTGACCGCACCAACTACTTCGAAACTGTTCCGGCTAACCAGTTAGAAAAAATGCTATGGCTCGAATCGGATCGCATGGGCTTTTTGCTCGATGCTGTGTCTCAACGTAAGTTTGAGATCCAACGTTCTACGGTGAAGAACGAACGAGCTCAGCGTTACGACAATCGACCTTATGGTTTGATTTGGGAACGCATGTCTGAAGCCTTGTACCCAGAAGGTCATCCGTATTCATGGCAAACCATCGGTTACGTAGAAGACCTTGATCGCGTGGATGTGAACGACCTGAAAGCTTTCTTCTTACGTTGGTATGGCCCAAACAACGCGGTATTGACCATTGGTGGTGATATCGATGTAGAACAGACGTTGGCGTGGGTGAACAAATACTTTGGCTCGATCCCTCGTGGCCCTGAGGTGGAAAACGCTCCTAAGCAACCTGCTAAGCTTGCTGAAAGCAAATACATCACATTAGAAGATCGTATCCAGCAGCCTATGGTAATGATCGCATGGCCGACAACTTATAGCGGTGAAGCGAATCAAGCCTCGCTGGATACTTTAGCTAGTGTGTTGGGCAGCGGCACGAACAGCGTGCTCTACCAAGACTTAGTCAAAACACAGAAAGCTGTCGATGCAGGATCATTCCAAGATTGTGCTGAGCTATCGTGTAATTTCTATGTTTATGCGATGGGAGATTCTGGCGACAAAGGTGATTTATCTAAGCTTTACGATGAGTTGATGGCATCGTTGGATAAGTTCGCCAAAGATGGCGTCACCAAAGATCGTCTTGAGCAACTGAAAGGTAAAACCGAAGCCGATGCGATTTTTGCTCTAGAAAGTGTAAAAGGCAAAGTAACGCAGTTAGCATCAAACCAAACGTTCTTTGGTAAGCCAGATCTGATTGAACAGCAACTTGAACAGCTCCGTGCTGTTACGCCTGAATCGGTAGAAAAAGCATACAGTGACTTTATTCAAGGCAAGAACAAGGTAACGCTGAGCGTTGTGCCAAAAGGTAAGACAGAGTTAGCTGTGAAGCCTGCAACCTTCGTAACGCCCAAACGCACATTACCTGAGTACGAAAAGATCACTGATGACCAATTGGCTTATCGTCGTGCAACGGACAACTTCGACCGCTCTGTCCAACCGCCAGCGGGTGCGCCAGTTGAAGCGACGATGCCAAAACTGTACGACATTCACTTCAAAAACGGTTCGGAATTACTTGGAACCGTAAGCAGTGAAACGCCAACGGTGACAATGCAGTTTAGCTTGCCAGCCGGTACGCGTTTTGTTGAAAGAGGCAAAGAAGGTCTTGCTCAGCTTACCGCAGCGATGTTGCAAGAAGGCACAACTAAGCGCTCTGCAGAAGATATTCAAGCTGAGTTAGACAAGCTTGGCAGCGTTATTTCTGTCGATGCGAGTGGCTACACGACGGACATCAGCGTTTCTGCACTTGAGAAGAACCTTGCCCCAACGTTGAAGATCGTTGAGGAGATGTTGTTGTCTCCGGCATTCAAGCAAGAAGACTTTGATCGAGTGAAAACACAAGCGTTAGAAGGTCTGGTTTATGAACACCAAAAACCAAGCTGGATGGCATCACAGGCAAGTCGCCAAGTGTTGTATGGTAACTCTATCTTTGCACGCCCGAAAGATGGCACCAAGGCGGGGCTTCAAGCGCTGGCGTTGGATGATGTTCGTGATTTCTATGCGAAGCATTACACGCCACAAAGTGCACAGATCATAGCCGTTGGTGACATCAGTAAAGCGGACTTAGAGAAACAACTGTCTTTCTGGGCAAATTGGGAAGATGAAGCCGCTCCACTTTACGCGCCGCAAACTATCGCACCACTCGGTCCACAAAAAGTGCACTTGGTGGATAAGCCAGGGGCACCACAAAGTGTGGTCATGATGGTTCGTCAAGGCATGCCTTACGATGCAACAGGTGATTTCTATCTGGGTCAGTTAGCAAACTTTAACCTAGCGGGTAACTTTAATAGCCGTATCAACCAGAACCTTCGTGAAGACAAAGGCTACACTTATGGTGCTTATGGTTATTTCTCCGGTAATGTAGAAACGGGGTCGGTTGTATTTACTGCGCAAGTGCGTGCGGATTCGACGGTGGCGTCTATCATCGAGATGGAGAATGAGTTGAACGAGTTCTCACAATCGGGCATGACTGACGATGAATTGAAATTTATGCGCCAAGCAGTCGGTCAAAAAGATGCACTGAAATATGAAACGCCAACACAGAAAGGCAAACTCATCAGTGATATTTTGAAATACAACTTAGATAAAGATTATCTACAACAACGAAACGCTATTGTTGAGACCGTCGATAAGCAGACGCTCAACGCTCTAGCACAGAAATGGTTTGACCCGAACGACTATCAAATCGTGGTCGTCGGAGATGCGACTTCCCTTCGCCCTCAACTAGAAAAGTTAGGGAAAGACGTGGAAGAGCTTGAAATCATTCGATAGAGTACACATTTAATAGCGGAGAGGAGACTCTCCGCTATTCGTTTCTAACTAGATAAATGACTTTTTGATGGGTTATTTATCTAGATGGATTATATATCAATAACTTAGCTTTCACTTGCCACGCTTGGCGAGTGTCCTGCTCCCAATATAAGCGAACCTCATTTTGACTGATTTTGCTGCGCGACTAAAACAAGTTGCATCAAACCCAGAAGTATTTAAGCAGTTTGGACGCGGTGTTGAGCGAGAAACTTTGCGCTATCGTCAGGATGGACACCTAGCAACAACACCTCATCCAGAGGGTTTGGGCTCAGCGTTCACAAACAAATGGATCACGACAGACTTTTCAGAATCTCTACTGGAATTCATTACGCCTGTATCACATGAGATTCCTGAATTGATGGGACAGTTGAAAGACATCCATCACTTCACTCAAACCAAAATGGGTGAAGAAAAAATGTGGCCACTTTCGATGCCATGTTATGTAGGCACTGAAGATGATATTCAGCTAGCTCAATATGGCTCATCAAACTCAGCAAAAATGAAAACGCTTTACCGTGAAGGTCTAAAACGCCGCTACGGTAGCTTGATGCAAATTATCTCGGGTGTGCACTTCAATTTCTCTTTCCCTGAATCTTTCTGGGATGCGCTGCATGGTGAGCAAGATGAAGAAGCTCGCCAAGAAACGAAATCCGCAGCGTACTTTGCTCTAATCCGTAACTACTACCGTTTTGGTTGGATGATCCCGTACTTCTTTGGTGCGTCACCAGCATTGTGTGGCTCGTTCATTCAAGGACGTGAAACGGATCTGCCATTTGAGAAAATTGGTGGCACCTTATACCTACCAAAAGCGACCTCTCTGCGTCTGAGTGATCTCGGTTACACCAACAGCGCTCAAAGCGTGCTTAAGATTGGCTTTAATAGTATCGACCAGTATCTTGAAGGTTTGAGTGACGCGATTCGTCGCCCATCTGAAGAATTTGCTGAGATTGGTGTGAAAGTCGATGGTGAATATCGTCAGCTTAACTCAAACATTCTGCAAATTGAGAATGAACTGTATGCCCCAATTCGTCCAAAACGTGTAACGAAGAGCGGTGAAAAGCCTTCGGAAGCGCTTAAACGTGGCGGTGTGGAATACATTGAAGTTCGCTCGCTAGATGTAAACCCATTCAGTGCCGTTGGTGTGAGTGAAGAGCAGGTTCGCTTCCTTGACCTATTCCTAACGTGGGCAGCGCTTTCAGACTCTGATCCGATGGATAACTGCGAGCTAGAATGCTGGCGTGACAACTGGAACAAAGTCATTGTTTCTGGCCGCGAGAAAGGCTTGATGCTGCAAATCGGTTGCCAAGGCGAGCGTCTGTCTCTACAAGATTGGGCTCATCGTGTGTTCGCTGACCTTCGTCTGATTGCGGTTGAAATGGATGCTGCAGCTGGTGGCAATGCGTACCAAGCGGTTTGTGACAAACTAGAATCTTGGATTGATGAACCAGAGCTGACCATTTCTGGCCAACTGCTTGAGCTGACAAAAGAGCACGGTGGTTTAGGTAAAGTGGGTTGTGCGCTTGGCATGAAGTTCCGTGAAGAAAACCTAGCACACAGCTATGAGCAATATTCAGCTGACGCAATGGAAACGGAAGTTGCGACATCGGTAGAGAAGCAAAAACAAGCAGAGCAAAGTGATACGTTATCCTTTGATGACTTCTTAGAAGATTACTTTGCTTACCTAAAACAATAATCAGTAGTAAGGGCAGGGATTGGACATTAAGCCGTTAGTGGTGTCTGTACTTGGGAGCGTGATGTTAGCCGGTTGTGCGACTGCGCCCCCAAAGCAACAAGACAACCTATGTGAAATATTCCGAGAAAAATCCGGTTGGTATGAAGATGCCAAAGACATGGAAGAAGAGTGGGGCACGCCAATCAACGTGGCGATGGCGATCATTAAGCAAGAAAGTAGCTTTCGTCATGATGCTCGACCACCTAAAGACTATATTCTCGGCTTTATTCCGTGGGGACGCGTTAGCAGCGCTTACGGTTATGCTCAAGCCCAAGACCCTGCTTGGGATGACTTCCAAGATGCGACGGGACAAGGTGGCTCACGTACGAACTTCGACGACTCAATGATGTTTGTCGGTTGGTACACCCATGAAACTCGTCGCCAATTGGGTATCTCATTATGGGACCCTTACAATCAGTATCTTGCGTATCATGAAGGGCGTGGCGGCTACAAACGCGGCACTTATAACAGCAAACCAAGCTTGATTAAGGTTGCAAGACGCGTAGAGCAAACCGCAAAGACTTATGGCTGGCAGCTAAAACAATGTCGTCAGGAATTAGAAGACAACAGCGGCTGGTTCTTTTAGCTCACTCAATCCATGGATTATGAGTGAGGGAATGAACAGAAATAACGACCAATACTTGTGAGTGTTGGTGATTACAATCAGGAGAGATGTAATGCCTTTATTAGACAGTTTTACCGTAGACCACACACGCATGAATGCACCAGCAGTCCGTGTGGCTAAAACGATGCAAACTCCAAAAGGGGACACCATCACGGTATTCGACCTACGTTTCACTGCGCCAAACAAAGACATCCTTTCTGAGAAAGGGATTCATACATTAGAGCACTTGTACGCAGGCTTTATGCGTAACCACTTAAACGGTGAGAGTGTCGAGATTATTGATATTTCACCAATGGGCTGTCGCACCGGTTTCTACATGAGTTTGATTGGCACGCCTTCAGAGCAGCAAGTGGCTGACGCTTGGATTGCCGCGATGGAAGATGTTTTGAAAGTAGAAAACCAAAACAAGATCCCTGAGTTGAACGACTACCAATGTGGTACAGCAGCAATGCACTCTCTGGATGAAGCAAAGCAAATCGCGAAGAACATTCTAGAAGCCGGTGTATCAGTTAATAAGAATGACGAGCTTGCACTGCCAGAGTCAATGCTAAAAGAACTACGCATTGATTAATCTGTCTTTCAGATAAGAGCGTGGAATTCGAAACGCATAAAAAGAAAGAGCCTGACAATGTCAGGCTCTTTTTTGTTTTTTCGACACTATTTATCGCTACTTTTCTTGAGTCTTGGGTATACCTTAACAAGCTTTATGCGATTCTCTTCGATATCGACAATTTCCATTGGATGCCCAGCGACTTGCACACTTAAATGACTTTCTGGAATGTCTTCTAAATGTTCTAGAATCAGACCATTCAAAGTTCGTGGGCCATCAGTCGGTAGTTTCCACTTCAAGCCTTTGTTGATATCTCGGATATTGGCACTGCCTTCAATCAAGAAGCTGCCATCACCTTGTGGTGTGATTTCTTCCGATAAGCTTGGTGCAATGGATGTGGTAAATTCGCCAACAATCTCTTCCAAGATATCTTCCAACGTTACCAAGCCATTAATGTCGCCATACTCATCGACAATCAAACCGATACGCTGTTTGTTGCGTTGGAACTTCAGCATCTGCACGTTCAGAGGTGTACCTTCTGGGATGTAGTACACCTCATCGGCGGCACGTAGCAGTGTTTCTTTGTTGAACTCGTTCTTCTCTAGCATCAAACGGTACGCTTCGCGCAGACGCAGCATACCAACCACTTCATCAATCTGATCACGGTACAGTACAATGCGGCCATGAGGAGAGTGAGTCAGCTGACGTACGATAGATTTCCAATCGTCATTGATGTCGATGCCAGTGATCTCATTACGTGGCACCATGATGTCGTTCACGGTGACGTGTTCAAGATCCAAAATCGAAACCAGCATGTCTTGGTGACGGCGCGGAATCATGCCACCCGCTTCATTTACAACCGTACGCAACTCTTCTGAACTAAGGTGATCTTCTGTGTTGTGATCGGCTTTCACACCAATAAGGCGGATAAAACCATTAGTAATAAAGTTCACTAACATCACCAGAGGTGACAGAACTTTCATCAGAATCGTGAGGAGAATACTACTCGCGTAGGACACGCGTTCAGGATAGAGGGCGGCGATGGTTTTCGGTGTGACTTCTGCAAACACGAGCACCACCATAGTCAGTGCACCAGTTGCGATGGCAACACCGATATCACCGTATAATCGCATACCCAAAATGGTCGCGATGGCAGACGCCAAAATATTAACAAGGTTGTTGCCGATAAGGATAAGACCAATCAAACGATCTGGACGGTCTAATAGCTTTTCGACTCGCTTCGCCCCTTTATGCCCATTATTGGCTAAGTGCTTTAAGCGGTAACGGTTCAAAGACATCATCCCTGTTTCTGAACCTGAGAAGTAACCTGATATGACGATAAGACACGCGAGTAGCGCAAATAAGATACCCGTAGATATGTCGTCCAAAACGCAGCAGTTCCTTGTATGTGTTTGGTTAATTTATGACCGAGCTTGGCCGCTAAGTCAATGGAATAAGGGGTACTCTATTTTATTTACCCATCAATATAAAGGATAAGGAGCACAAGGCTCCTTATTAATTGAATTTAATAGATGGATTACATCAACTTAAAATGATCTCTTTCACGAAGCGACTGCCAAAGTAAGCTAAGGTCAGCAGTGTCGCACCCGCAACTGCAAACCAAGTGACTTTCTTACCACGCCAGCCTTTTTGGTAATGACCCCAAAGCAAGATGGAATACACAATCCAAGCGATGAAAGAAAGGATACCTTTGTGTGCTTTGCCTTGAGCAAACATGTCTTGTACGAAGACAAAGCCAGTAATTAATGTGCCTGTGAGTAATAGGTTACCAATCAAGATAATCTTGAAAAGTTGTCGTTCAACCATCATCAATGGTGGCAAGTTCGGATTAATTGCCAACGACTTCTTGGCTTTGAGCTTATGGTCGAGCCACGCAAGTTGCAGTGCGTATAGCGCACCAATGGTTAAGGTTGCGTAGGAGAACAGCGCAAAAGAAATGTGAATAAGTAGCTTAGGGTCGTTCTCTAAATGCTTAATAAACGTGCTTGGTAAGAAGGTAGCAGCAGTTAAATTGATGGCAGCAAAGCTATAAACCACAGGAAGAAGGAACCACAAACGATTCTTGAGCATCGCCACACTCATTACCAGCGAGATGATAAAGCTGATCAAAGAAGCGACGTTAAGAATGCTGAGGTTTTGCCCTGAACCGTCGAAAATCAGATCACTCAGAATCCAAGCGTGAAAAACCAACGCACATGCCGCACTGGCAAATACGGTTTTCGCTTTGATTCCTGACTGCTGAGAGAGTCCGGGAATGATGGTCGCAATTGCCAAAACGTAAAGAATGGCGGCTGCGATGGCAATTAAGCTATCCATGAATCTTAAGAGTTATTGTGCACAATGGTGAAAATTATACCTCGCATTACTCTTTGGGGCTATGGGCGATGCCTCATCAATCACGAGAGATGAGATATTGAAATTAACAAGTTAGCCCTCAAGTTAAGGATAAGAGCAGTGTTCGGGTATGACTGTGACGTTGGCTAAGGTATACTCACACTAATTAATCGCCATTTTAGCGAAGAGACAAAGATGTTTGAGAATTTAACGGATCGATTATCCAAAACGCTGAAGAATATCAGCGGTAAAGGTCGTCTGACCGAAGACAACATTAAAGAAACCCTACGTGAAGTACGCATGGCACTATTGGAAGCGGACGTTGCGCTTCCTGTTGTACGTGAATTTGTAAACCGCGTTAAAGAAAAAGCGGTGGGTGTAGAAGTTTCTAAATCCCTAACACCGGGTCAAGAGTTCATCAAGATCGTTCAAGCTGAGCTTGAAGCGGTTATGGGTGAATCTAACGAAGCGCTTAACTTAGCAGCACAGCCGCCAGCAGTGCTTTTGATGGCAGGTCTACAAGGTGCGGGTAAAACCACATCGGTAGGTAAGCTTTCTAAACTGCTAAAAGAGCGCGATAAGAAGAAAGTCTTGGTTGTGTCTGCCGACGTTTACCGTCCAGCGGCAATCAAACAGCTAGAAACCCTAGCATCAGACATCGGTGTCGACTTCTTCCCATCTTCACCAGATCAAAAGCCAATTGATATTGCTAACGCAGCTATCGACCACGCGAAGAAGAAATTCTACGACGTGTTGATTGTCGATACCGCAGGTCGTTTGGCTATCGATGAAGAAATGATGGGTGAGATTAAAGATCTTCACTCAGCGATTAACCCTGTTGAGACGCTGTTTGTTGTTGATGCAATGACAGGTCAAGATGCGGCGAATACAGCAAAAGCATTCGGTGATGCGCTACCGCTAACTGGTGTGATTCTGACTAAAGTCGATGGTGATGCACGTGGTGGTGCGGCGCTATCAGTTCGTCACATCACAGGTAAGCCAATCAAATTCCTAGGTGTGGGTGAGAAAACCGACGCACTAGAACCGTTCCACCCTGATCGTGTTGCATCGCGCATTCTAGGTATGGGTGACGTACTGTCACTTATCGAAGACTTACAACGCAATGTAGACCAAGAAAAAGCAGAGAAGCTAGCGAAGAAGTTCAAAGAGAAGAAAGGTTTTGACCTTGAAGACTTCCGTGAACAGCTAGGTCAAATGCAAAACATGGGTGGCATGATGGGTATGCTAGACAAGCTACCAGGCATGTCTCAGCTACCATCAGACGTGAAAGACAAAGTTGACGACAAGATGTTTAAGCAGATGGAAGCGATCATCAGCTCAATGACAATGAAAGAACGTCAACGCCCAGAAATCATCAAAGGTTCGCGTAAGAAGCGTATCGCTGCAGGTTCTGGTGTTCAGGTTCAAGACGTTAACCGTCTATTGAAGCAGTTCACCCAAATGCAGAAGATGATGAAGAAAATGCAAAAGGGCGGCATGAAAGGCATGATGCGCAACATGCAAGGCATGATGGGCGGCGGCGGTATGGGTGGAGGCGGTGGCTTCAATCCATTTGGCCGTTAAACGATTGCCTAGACTTTAGTTTCAGGGTGTTAGCTACATCACAAACTTGAATTTCAATTTATGTTGGTGAAAAAGTAACTAAATCCCTTGCATTGCTTCGGGATAAGAGTAAAATTCCGGAGCTTTATTTTGGCACGAGACCCCAGGTTGTTCAGTTTTATGAATGATTATTGGGGTTAATTTTATTTTTGAGAAAGCAAAGAGGACGACATGGTAACCATTCGTTTGGCACGTCACGGCGCTAAAAAGCGTCCATTTTATCAAATCGTAGTAGCGGACAGCCGCAACGCTGCAACTGGCCGTTTCATCGAGAAAGTTGGTTTCTTTAACCCAACTGCAAAAGGTCAAGAAGAAGGTCTACGTCTAGACCTAGACCGCGTTAACCACTGGGTTGGTCAAGGCGCGTCTCTATCTGACCGCGTTGCTAAGCTAGTTAAAGACGCTCAAAAAGCGGCTTAATTTTTTTACTTTAGAAGTAGAAACTAGTTTATGTCGATGAAAGGTAAAGAAACAATGAGCAACGAAAAGATTGTTGTAGGCAAGTTTGGTGCTACTTACGGCATTCGTGGTTGGCTTAAAGTTTTTTCCTACACAGACAATGCTGAAAGCATTTTCGATTACAGCCCTTGGTTTATTAACCAAAAGGGTACGTGGGTTGAGTACAAAGTAGAAAGCTGGAAGCGCCATAACAAAGGTATGGTGGCTAAGCTGGAAGGTCTAGATATTCGTGAAGACGCGCATCTAATGACAAACTTTGAAATTGCTATCGACCCTGCGGTACTTCCTGAATTGTCAGAAGATGAGTTCTACTGGCGTGAATTGTTTGGGATGCAAGTAGTAACCACTAAAGGTTACGATCTAGGTGTCGTATCTGACATTTTAGAAACTGGCTCAAACGATGTTCTGGTTGTTAAAGCAAATCTTAAAGATGCTTTCGGGCAGAAGGAACGATTAATCCCGTTCCTTGAAGAGCAAGTGATCATCAAAGTTGATCGCGAAGCTCAACGGATCGAAGTTGACTGGGATCCTGGATTCTAATCTCCAAAATTACAGAGCGAGATAAACATGTGGGTTGGCGTAATTAGCCTGTTTCCTGAAATGTTCCGTTCTGTTACTGATTTTGGGGTAACAGGTCAAGCGGTTAAAAAAGGTCTTTTGTCGATTGAGACTTGGAATCCTCGCGATTTCACTCACGACAAGCATCGCACTGTCGATGACCGACCTTACGGTGGTGGCCCTGGTATGCTAATGATGGTTCAGCCTTTGCGCGATGCCATTCATACCGCGAAAGCAGCCTCACCGGGTAAGACGAAAGTCATTTACCTTTCTCCTCAAGGTCGCAAACTCGACCAAAAAGGAGTAGAAGAACTGGCAACAAACGAGAGTTTACTTCTGATTTGTGGCCGTTACGAAGGGGTAGATGAGCGCATCATTCAATCTGAAGTCGACGAAGAATGGTCGATTGGTGATTTTGTGATGACGGGTGGTGAGATACCAGCCATGACGTTAATCGATTCTGTCTCTCGGTTTGTTCCGGGTGTACTAGGGGATTTCGCGTCAGCAGAAGAAGACTCTTTTGCAAATGGCTTGTTAGATTGCCCTCACTATACGCGTCCTGAAGTGTTGGATGATAAAGAAGTGCCAGCGGTACTGATGTCAGGCAACCACAAGGACATTCGTCAATGGCGACTAAAGCAGTCGCTAGGCCGAACTTGGCTAAGAAGACCAGAGCTCCTGGAAAACCTAGCTCTGACTGACGAACAGGAACAATTACTTGCTGAGTTCATTAGTGAACATAACGCAAAGTAACCTAATTTATTTAGTATCAGTTTATTCTAGGAATTTAAAAAATGAGTAACATCATCAAGGCTCTTGAAGAAGAGCAAATGAAATCAGGCCTGCCTAAATTTGCACCAGGTGACACTGTTGTAGTTCAGGTTAAAGTTAAAGAAGGTGAGCGTGAGCGTCTACAGGCTTTTGAAGGCGTTGTAATCGCAATCCGTAACCGTGGTCTTCACTCTGCTTTCACTGTACGTAAGATCTCTAACGGTGAAGGTGTTGAGCGTACGTTCCAAACTCACTCTCCAGTTGTTGATAGCATCGAAGTTAAACGCCGTGGTGCAGTACGTCGTGCCAAGTTGTACTACCTACGTGAGCGTTCTGGTAAGTCAGCTCGTATCAAAGAGAAACTTGCTAAGAAGTAATGCTATAACTAGCGTTCTCATAGTAAACGGAGCCCATTTGGGCTCCGTTTTTTTATGCGCGGAAAAAGTTAGGGAACGGACTTAGCCCTTCGAGAGTCGGGACCGCTTCGCTTTAGGTATCGAGAGGTGTTATTGGAGGGCTAGTGCAAGAAGTTTGACCCCTGAAGATGTTGACAGGACTTGTTTCTAAAAAAAACAAAATAGAGCCGAATCCCGAATCCCGAATCCCGAATCCCGAATCCCGAATCCCGAATCCCGAAAAACAAAAAGGGTCGATGCTCTCACATCAACCCCTTTATTATTCTCAAAGCTTAGCGTCCTTGTTTC
>NZ_JPRD01000085.1 GCF_000817815.1 Vibrio owensii CAIM 1854 = LMG 25443 | reverse complement strand
GAACAAGTCCCGTCAACGCCCTCTTAGTCAAAATAACTTTCACGACTCTCCCAAGGCACAGAGCTCGATTCCGTAAGCGAAGCATTCCCGCATCTCGAAGCGTAGCGTTCTAACCTTTGCTCCCAAAAACAAAAAAGGCACCCGAGGGTGCCTTTTCTTTTAAGCTCTTAACGATTATTCGTCAGAAGAGAAGCCTGCGTTTAGAAGTGCAGCTAGGTTATCTGTTGCTTGTTCAGCAGATGGACCTTCTTGCGCTTCAGCACGTTTAGCTTGACGATCTTGGTGGTATGCGAAACCAGTACCAGCTGGGATCAGACGACCAACAATTACGTTCTCTTTCAGACCACGTAGGTCATCACGCTTACCAGAAACCGCAGCTTCTGTTAGTACGCGAGTTGTCTCCTGGAACGATGCCGCAGAGATGAATGACTCAGTCGCTAGAGATGCCTTAGTGATACCTAGTAGCTCACGCTCGAAACGTGCTGGTTCTTTGCCTTCAGCTTCTAGGTTACGGTTAGAAATCTTAACTTGTGAGTATTCAACTTGCTCGCCAGGTAGGAACTCAGAGTCACCTGCGTGAGTAATTGTACACTTACGTAGCATTTGACGAACGATAGTCTCGATGTGCTTATCGTTAATCTTAACGCCTTGTAGACGGTAAACTTCTTGTACTTCGTTAGCGATGTACTGAGTTACAGCGTGTACGCCACGTAGACGTAGAATGTCATGTGGAGACTCTGGACCATCTGCGATCACGTCACCACGTTCAACACGCTCACCTTCAAATACGTTCAACTGACGATGCTTAGGAATCATCTCTTCGTAAGCGTCACCGCCGTCACGAGTGATTACTAGACGACGTTTACCTTTCGTCTCTTTACCGAAGCTTACAGTACCTGTGTGCTCAGCAAGAATCGCAGGCTCTTTAGGCTTACGAGCTTCGAATAGGTCAGCTACGCGAGGTAGACCACCGGTGATATCTTTGTTACCGCCAGATTTCTGAGGGATACGAGATAGTGTATCACCCACACCTACTTCTGCGCCGTCTTCGATGTTTACAATCGCTTTACCAGGTAGGAAGTAGTGAGCTGGCATTTCAGTACCAGGGATCATTACGTCGTTACCTTGCTCATCAACAAGTTTGATAGCTGGACGCATATCTTTACCTGCCGCTGGGCGAGATGCTGGGTCAGTTACTTCGCTTGAAGATAGACCTGTTAGGTCATCTGTTTGACGAGAAACTGTAACACCGTCGATCATGTCTACGAACTGGATGCGACCTGCCACTTCAGTGATGATTGGCATGGTGTGCGCTTCCCAGTTAGCAACAACGTCACCAGCTGTTACTGCATCGTTGTCGCCTTTGCTTAGCATCGAACCGTAAGGAAGTTTGTGCTTCTCTTTAGTACGACCGAATTCATCAATGATAGTTAGCTCAGATGCACGAGACGTGATTACTAGCTTCTTATCTTTGTTGATTACGAACTTAGCGTTGTGCAGTTTAACTGTACCAGTTATCTTCGCTTGGATGCTGTTCTCTGCTGCTGCAGTAGATGCCGCACCACCGATGTGGAACGTACGCATCGTAAGCTGTGTACCCGGTTCACCGATAGACTGAGCAGCGATAACGCCTACTGCTTCACCTTGGTTCACTAGGTGACCACGTGCTAGGTCACGACCGTAACACTGTGCACAACAACCGAAGTCAGAGTCACAAGTAACTACAGAGCGCACTTTCATGCTGTCTACTGAGTTCTCTTCCATGATCTGACACCACTTCTCATCAATTAGAGTGTTACGAGGGATCAGAACATCTTCTGTACCTGGCTTAAGAACGTCTTCAGCTACTACACGACCTAGCGCTAGCTCAGTTAGTGCAACTTTAACATCACCACCCTCGATGTGAGGCATCATGTCAACACCCTCGTGAGTGCCACAGTCATGTTCAGTTACAACAACGTCTTGAGCAACGTCTACTAGACGACGAGTTAGGTAACCCGAGTTCGCTGTTTTCAGTGCCGTATCCGCAAGACCCTTACGAGCACCGTGCGTTGAGATAAAGTACTGAAGTACGTTTAGACCTTCTTTAAAGTTCGCTGTGATCGGCGTTTCGATGATTGAACCATCTGGACGCGCCATCAGACCACGCATACCCGCTAGCTGACGAATCTGAGCTGCAGAACCACGAGCACCCGAGTCAGCCATCATGTAGATGCTGTTAAACGATTCTTGTTGCTCTTCTTCACCGTCACGGTTAACTACCGTTTCCGATGAAAGGTTTGCCATCATCGCTTTTGCTACGCGATCGTTGGTCGATGCCCAGATATCGATAACTTTGTTGTATCGTTCGCCCGCAGTAACAAGACCAGACTGGTACTGTTCCTGGATTTCACGTACTTCTTCTTCCGCTTCTGCGATTTCAGTGTACTTAGCTGACGGTACAACCATATCGTCGATACCAACAGATACACCAGATAGTGCCGCGTATGCGAAACCTGTGTACATGATTTGGTCAGCGAAGATTACAGTGTCTTTCAGACCTAGCTTACGGTACGCCTCGTTTAGTAGGTTAGAGATTTGCTTCTTACCTAGCTTTTGGTTAACGATGCTGTACGGTAGACCAGCTGGCACGATTTGCCATAGCATTGCACGACCGATAGTTGTATCAACCATCTTAGTCTCTGTTGTGCTGTTGCCGTCTTCGTCTACAACTGTTTCTGTAATACGTACTTTAACGCGTGCGTGTAGTTCAGCGGTCTTAGTGCGGTATGCTTTCTCAGCCTCTGCTGGGCCAGAAAGGTACATGCCTTCACCTTTCACGTTGATCTTGTCACGAGTCATGTAGTACAGACCCAATACAACGTCCTGAGAAGGTACGATGATCGGATCACCTGACGCTGGCGACAGAATGTTGTTTGTCGACATCATCAGAGTACGAGCTTCAAGCTGTGCCTCTAGAGTTAGAGGTACGTGAACCGCCATTTGGTCACCATCGAAGTCCGCGTTGTACGCCGCACACACTAGTGGGTGTAGCTGGATCGCTTTACCTTCGATTAGTACTGGTTCGAACGCCTGGATACCTAGACGGTGAAGTGTAGGTGCACGGTTCAATAGTACTGGGTGTTCGCGGATTACTTCGTCTAGGATATCCCAAACTACCGCTTCTTCACGCTCTACCATTTTCTTAGCAGCTTTGATTGTAGTCGCAAGACCACGAGTCTCTAGCTTGCTGTAGATAAATGGTTTGAATAGCTCAAGTGCCATCTTCTTAGGAAGACCACACTGGTGTAGACGAAGGTATGGACCTACTGTGATTACAGAACGGCCAGAGTAGTCTACACGTTTACCTAGAAGGTTCTGACGGAAACGACCTTGTTTACCCTTGATCATATCAGCAAGAGATTTCAGAGGACGTTTGTTAGAACCTGTGATCGCACGACCACGACGACCGTTATCTAGTAGCGCATCAACAGACTCTTGCAGCATACGTTTTTCGTTACGTACGATGATGTCCGGAGCAGCTAGCTCTAGAAGACGCTTCAAACGGTTGTTACGGTTGATCACACGACGGTATAGGTCGTTCAGATCTGAAGTCGCAAAACGACCGCCATCTAGTGGTACTAGAGGACGTAGATCTGGCGGAAGAACTGGAAGTACAGTCAGGATCATCCACTCTGGGTTGTTACCAGATTGAATAAACGCTTCTACCAGTTTCAGGCGCTTAGTGACTTTCTTACGCTTAGTTTCAGAGTTAGTTGTTTCTAGCTCTTCGCGCATTTGTTCAGCTTCAGCGTGCATATCCATAGAACCTAGTAGGTCCTTGATAGCTTCTGCACCCATCTTAGCAGTGAACTCATCACCCCACTCTTCTAGACGATCCAGATACTCTTCTTCAGTAAGCATCTGAGATTTTTCTAGATCAGTCATACCTGGTTCAGTTACTACGTACATTTCGAAGTAAAGAACACGCTCGATATCACGTAGTGGGATATCCATTAGTAGACCGATACGAGACGGTAGCGATTTTAGGAACCAGATGTGAGCTACTGGTGATGCTAGCTCGATGTGGCCCATACGGTCACGACGAACTTTAGTTTGTGTAACTTCTACACCACACTTCTCACAGATAACACCACGGTGCTTCAGGCGCTTGTATTTACCACAAAGACATTCGTAGTCTTTAACTGGACCAAAGATACGCGCACAGAAAAGACCATCGCGCTCAGGTTTGAACGTACGATAGTTGATCGTTTCAGGTTTTTTAACTTCACCGAAAGACCATGAACGGATCATGTCCGGAGAAGATAGACCGATTTTGATAGCATCAAATTCTTCGGTCTTATGCTGTGCTTTTAGAAAGTTTAATAAGTCTTTCACAATCAGCTCCTGTAAGGAGTTAAAAGGAGCTCACTCGCTAAAGTGAGCACCTTCTACCAAATAATCGCTTTTTGGTTCTCTCAACCTTGGTCAAGAGAAAAGAGATTACTCTTCGTCTTCTAGCTCGATGTTGATACCTAGCGAGCGAATCTCTTTCAACAGTACGTTGAACGATTCTGGCATACCAGGTTCCATGCTGTGGTTACCGTCTACGATGTTTTTGTACATCTTAGTACGGCCGTTAACGTCATCCGACTTAACCGTTAGCATTTCTTGTAGAGTGTAAGCAGCACCGTATGCTTCTAGTGCCCATACTTCCATCTCACCGAAACGCTGACCACCGAACTGAGCTTTACCACCAAGTGGTTGCTGAGTTACTAGGCTGTACGAACCAGTTGAACGAGCGTGCATCTTGTCATCAACAAGGTGGTTCAGTTTCAGCATGTACATGTAACCTACAGTTACAGGACGCTCAAACTGGTCACCCGTGCGACCATCAAACAGTTTTAGCTGACCAGATTCTGGTAGGTCTGCTAGTTTCAGTAGCGCTTTAATAGACGCTTCTGGTGCACCGTCAAATACTGGAGTCGCGATTGGTAGACCGCCACGTAGGTTCTTGATCAGAGTACGAACTTCGTCATCAGATAGAGAAGCAATGTCTACTTTCTGGCGAGTTTCGCCTAGATCGTAAACTTTTTGTAGGAACTCGCGGAATTTCGCTAGTTCTTGCTGCTCTTTAACCATCTGGTTGATCTTGTCACCTATACCTTTCGCTGCCAGACCTAAGTGTACTTCTAGGATCTGACCGATGTTCATACGCGAAGGTACACCCAGTGGGTTAAGTACGATGTCTACAGGCTGACCTTTCTCATCGTATGGCATGTCTTCAACAGGGTTGATCTTAGAGATTACACCCTTGTTACCGTGACGACCCGCCATCTTATCACCAGGCTGGATGCGACGTTTAACCGCTAAGTAAACCTTAACGATCTTCAGTACGCCAGGTGCTAGATCATCACCTTGAGTGATCTTACGACGCTTAGTTTCGAATTTCTTATCGAAGTCAGCTTTTAGCTCGTCCCACTGCTCAGCAAGTTGCTCAAGCTGTGATTGTAGTGCATCGTCTTCTAGCGTTAGTTCTAGCCACTTCTTACGATCAGTCGTGTCTAGTTTCGCTTCAGAGTAACCACCATCGATCAGTACAGCTTTAACGCGGTTTAGAAGGCCACCCTCAAGAATCTGGAATTCTTCAGTTAGGTCTTTCTTCGCTTCTTTAAGCTGCATTTGTTCGATTTCAAGCGCACGCTTGTCTTTCTCTACGCCATCGCGAGTGAAGACTTGAACGTCGATAATCGTACCTGATACAGAGTTAGGTACACGTAGTGAAGTATCTTTAACGTCAGATGCTTTTTCACCGAAGATTGCACGTAGTAGCTTCTCTTCAGGCGTTAGCTGAGTTTCACCTTTAGGTGTTACTTTACCAACTAGGATGTCGCCACCCTTAACTTCAGCACCGATGTAAACGATACCTGACTCGTCTAGTTTAGACAGAGCAGATTCACCTACGTTTGGAATATCAGCTGTGATCTCTTCAGAACCAAGCTTAGTATCACGCGCCACACAAGTAAGTTCTTGGATGTGGATAGTCGTGAAACGGTCTTCTTGAACTACGCGCTCAGATACTAAGATCGAGTCTTCGAAGTTGTAACCGTTCCAAGGCATGAACGCGATACGCATGTTTTGACCAAGCGCTAGTTCACCAAGGTCTGTTGAAGGACCATCAGCAAGAACGTCACCGCGTGATACAGGTTCACCTGGCATCACACATGGGCGCTGGTTAATACATGTGTTCTGGTTAGAACGTGTGTATTTAGTCAGGTTGTAGATGTCGATACCAGCTTCACCTGGTACTAGCTCTTCTTCGTTCACTTTAACAACGATACGAGAAGCATCTACTGACTGGATTACACCACCACGTTTAGCAACTGCAGTTACACCTGAGTCAACTGCTACGTTACGTTCAATACCAGTACCAACAAGCGGTTTGTCAGCTTTCAGTGTTGGAACTGCCTGACGTTGCATGTTCGCACCCATCAATGCACGGTTCGCATCATCGTGTTCTAGGAACGGGATAAGCGATGCAGCGATAGATACAACCTGGTTTGTCGCAACGTCCATGTACTGAGCGTGCTCACGAGGGTGTAGACCAGATTCACCTTTTTGACGAGCTGTGATCAGCTCATCTGCAAAACCGCCTTCTTCAGTTAGCGCAGCGTTAGCCTGTGCGATAACGAATTGGCCTTCTTCGATTGCAGATAGGTAATCTACTTCGTCTGTAACAACGCCATCTACAACGCGACGGTATGGTGTCTCTAGGAAACCGTACTCGTTACAACGCGCAAACGCAGATAGAGAGTTGATCAGACCGATGTTTGGACCTTCCGGCGTTTCGATAGGACATAGACGACCGTAGTGAGTTACGTGTACGTCACGTACTTCGAAGCCAGCACGTTCACGAGTTAGACCGCCAGGACCCAATGCAGAAATACGACGCTTGTGCGTTACTTCTGATAGCGGGTTGTTTTGGTCCATGAACTGTGAAAGCTGTGAAGAGCCAAAGAATTCTTTAACAGCTGCAGAGATTGGTTTCGCGTTGATCAGGTCTTGAGGCATGATTGCGTCAAGATCGCCTAGGCTTAGACGCTCTTTAACTGCACGCTCAACACGTACTAGACCTACACGGAACTGGTTCTCAGCCATTTCGCCTACAGAACGGATACGACGGTTGCCAAGGTGGTCGATATCGTCCACTTCGCCTTTACCGTTACGGATCGCGATAAGCTTCTTCATCACTTCAACGATGTCTAGCTCGTCAAGTGTGCCTTGCTCTTGAGCATCTTCACGGCCGATAGAGCTGTTGAACTTCATACGACCAACAGTCGATAGGTCGTAACGCTCTTCAGAGAAGAATAGGCTTTCGAATAGTGCTTCTGCAGCTTCTTTTGTTGGTGGCTCGCCAGGGCGCATCATGCGGTAGATTTCTACCAATGCAGAAATACGATCAACAGTGCTGTCGATACGTAGTGTTTCTGACATGAATGGACCGTGGTCTAGATCGTTGGTGAACAACGTTTCTAGTGATTTGTGGCCAGCCTGAGATAGGTTCGCTAGTGCTTCCAGGCTAATTTCCTGGTTAGCGTTAACAATGATCTCGCCTGTTGCTTCGTTGATGTAATCTTTCGATGCAACTTTACCAACGATGTACTCAACTGGTACTTCGATGTGATCAACGCCATCTTTTTCTAGTTGGCGGATATGACGAGCTGTTACGCGACGACCTTGCTCAACGTAAGTTTTACCGTTCGCTTCGATGTCGAATGACGCAGTTTCACCACGTAGACGATCAGGAACCAACTCCATTAGTAGAGTTTGGTCTTTCACTTCGAAGTTCACTTTCTCGAAGAAGATATCTAGGATTTCTTCTGACGTTTTACCAAGTGCACGAAGGATGATCGAAGCTGGTAGCTTACGACGACGGTCAATACGTACGTATAAGTTATCCTTAGGATCGAACTCAAAGTCTAACCATGAGCCACGGTAAGGAATTACACGTGCGTTGTATAGAACTTTACCTGAAGAGTGGGTCTTACCCTTATCGCTGTCGAAGAACACGCCTGGGCTTCGGTGCAGCTGGGATACGATAACCCTCTCGGTACCGTTAATTACGAAGGTACCATTGTCTGTCATAAGCGGAATTTCGCCCATGTAGACTTCTTGTTCTTTAATGTCTTTTACAGTACCTGCTGGCGCGTCTTTATCAAAGATAACTAGGCGTAGTTTTACACGTAGTGGCTTTGAGTAAGTTACACCGCGGATTTGACATTCTTTAACGTCAAAAACTGGCTCACCAAGACGGTAGCTAACGTATTGCAGCTCAGAATTGCCGTTGTAGCTCTGAATTGGAAATACAGAACGGAAAGCAGCTTCAAGGCCGTATTGACCTTCAGGATCCTGTTCGATGAATTTGTCGAACGAATCGAGCTGGATCGATAGCAGGTATGGAATGTCCAAAACTTGTGGACGAGTACCAAAGTCCTTACGGATGCGCTTTTTCTCGGTATAAGAGTAAACCATGGGGTTCCTCAGCTCGCTGATAAGTGACCCAAACCGTCCGCCCGCACCTAGTTACTTAAGGGGGGTAAGGGACAGTGACTAAATAGCTGTTTACTGTAGTGACATCTCATTGCGTAGGAATGAAATGTTTTTTGCATGGACATGAGACGCTTAAACAGCGGGAAAATTCGCTCATGCCCTACAGCGCAAAAAGGCCGGCGGTTAAAAAACCACCAGCCATTAGCCGTTAGGCTATGAAATTAAGTAATAATTACTTAACTTCAACAGAAGCGCCTGCTTCTTCTAGCTGAGCTTTAAGAGCTTCAGCTTCAGCTTTCTCAACGCCTTCTTTTAGAGGTGCTGGAGCGCCGTCTACAAGAGCTTTAGCTTCTTTAAGACCTAGGCCAGTTGCGCCACGTACTGCTTTGATAACAGCAACTTTGTTGCCGCCAGCTGCAGTTAGGATTACGTCAAATTCAGTTTGCTCAGCTGCAGCTTCGCCGCCTGCTGCGCCACCTGCAACTACTGCAGCAGCAGCAGATACACCGAATTTCTCTTCCATAGCTTCGATTAGTTCAACAACTTGCATTACAGACATTTCTGCAACTGCGTCTAGGATTTGCTCGTTAGTAATAGACATAACAATTCTCTTTTAAGTCAACAATAAGTTTATTTTGCAACCAGTAAAAAGCAAGGCTTAAGCCGCTGCTTCTTCTTTTTGATCGCGGATAGCAGCGATAGTACGTACCAGCTTGCCAGCAGAAGCTTCTTTCATGCACATCATTAGGCGTGCGATTGCTTCGTCGTAAGTTGGTAGTGTTGCTAGTACTTCAGCGTCAGTTAAAGCGCCTTCAAATGCAGCAGCTTTGATCTCGAAATCTTTGTTCTCTTTAGCGAAGTCTTTGAAAAGACGCGCTGCAGCACCTGGGTGCTCGTTAGAGAACGCGATTAGAGTAGGACCAGTGAAAGTGTCAGTTAGACACTCGTAGTCTGTACCCTGAACCGCACGACGTGCTAGAGTGTTACGCACGACTTTCATGTAAACACCCGCTTCGCGAGCTTGTTTACGTAGAGAAGTCATCGCGCCAACTTCAACGCCACGAGAATCAGCTACAACTGCAGAAAGTGCACCACTGGCAGCTTCGTTGACTTGAGCAACAATTGCTTTTTTGTCTTGAAGGTTTAAAGCCATCTTGGATTTACTCCTGGTTGTCGTTACACCACTCACTATCATCACGACAGTGAGAGCTATTGAGGTGCATTCCCAGAAGAAAGTTAACTATTTACATAGAGCTTTCTGTCAGTTCGGGCACCATCTACGTAGGATGATTAAGTTTGTTTTGAGAACAAACACCTACGGTCTTGGACGGAGACTGGGTCTTAATTCATTTCGAACTAGGAGACAGTTCAAAGAACCAATGTTCAGCCCCAACCACAAATATTAGGCGCAAAATTATACACAAATTTTGCGCCTAAGCAAATAAATTATGCTTGAGTGTTCAGGCTAGCCTGATCAACAGCAACACCAGCACCCATAGTAGTAGAGATGCTTACTTTCTTCAGGAAAGTACCTTTCGCTGAAGATGGCTTAGCTTTCTTCAGAGCAACTAGAAGAGCTTCTAGGTTCTCTTTGATCTGCTCAGCAGAGAAGTTTGCTTTACCGATAGTAGTGTGGATGATGCCGTTTTTGTCGTTACGGTAACGAACCTGACCAGCTTTAGCATTTTTAACTGCTTCAGCAACGTTAGGAGTTACAGTACCAACTTTAGGGTTTGGCATAAGACCGCGAGGACCTAGGATAGTACCTAGTTGACCTACAACGCGCATTGCATCTGGAGAAGCAACAACTACGTCGAAGTTCATTTCGCCTTTCTTAACTTGCTCAGCAAGATCTTCCATACCTACGATGTCTGCGCCAGCTTCTTTAGCTGCTTCAGCGTTTGCACCTTGAGTGAACACTGCAACGCGGATTTCGCGGCCAGTACCGTGAGGTAGTACAGTTGCACCACGTACGTTCTGGTCAGATTTACGAGCATCGATGCCTAGGTTAACAGCAACGTCTACAGACTCAACGAATTTAGCAGTAGCTAGTTCTTGAAGAAGAGCAACAGCTTCGTTGATTTCGTATTCTTTAGTTACGTCAACTTTTTCGCGGATTACGCGCATGCGCTTAGTTAGTTTTGCCATCTTATTAACCCTCTACCACTAGGCCCATTGAACGAGCAGTACCAGCGATAGAACGCTTCATCGCTTCGATGTCAGCACCAGTCATATCAGCAGCTTTAGTTTCTGCGATTTCTTGGATTTGAGCGTCAGTTACAGTGCCCACTTTTTCAGTGTTTGGACGACCAGAACCAGACTTAATGCCAGCAGCTTTCTTAAGAAGAACAGCAGCAGGTGGAGTCTTAGTTACGAACGTGAAAGAACGGTCGCTGTATACTGTAATAACTACTGGAGTTGGTAGACCTTTCTCAATAGATTCTGTTTTTGCGTTGAACGCTTTACAGAATTCCATGATGTTCACACCGTGTTGACCTAGAGCAGGACCAACTGGTGGACTTGGGTTCGCAGCGCCAGCAGCAACTTGTAGCTTGATGTAAGCTTCAACTTTCTTAGCCATGATATTTCCTAAAGTTTGGGTTCAAACGCTAGTCTGCTGACCAGCTCCCCGTTTACGTAAAATCTCTCTACTTCATGAGAAGTAAAAAGGCGCGAAATTATAGTCATAATTCGCGCCTTAGACAACCCTTAAAAAGGTGTTTTTTTAATCAAGTTTTTCAACTTGACCAAATTCAAGCTCAACTGGTGTTGCACGACCAAAGATCGATACAGACACTTTCAGGCGGCTCTTCTCGTAATCCACTTCTTCAACAGTACCATTGAAGTCAGCAAATGGACCTTCGTTAACACGTACCACTTCACCCGCTTCGTACATTGTACGAGGACGAGGAGACTCACTCGCTTTCTCGAGACGGTTAAGAATCGCGTCAGCTTCTTTATCTGTGATAGGTGCTGGACGGTCTGAGGTACCACCAATGAAGCCCATGACACGCGGCACACTGCGTACTAGGTGCCATGATTCATCGTTCATAATCATCTGAACAAGGACGTAGCCTGGGAAAAACTTACGTTCAGATTTACGACGCTGACCCGCGCGCATTTCCACTACTTCTTCAGTAGGAACTAGTACTTCACCGAATAGCTCTTCCATAGCGTGCATTTTGATATGCTCACGTAGAGACTGAGCTACACGACCTTCAAATCCAGAGAAGGCTTGAACTACATACCAGCGTTTTTTTGGAGCTTCACTCATGAATCACTACCCTCTATACCCCAGTTGCTAGAGCAACTAAACGAACCATGATGCCGTCAATTCCCCATAGCACTAGAGCCATTACAATACTTACAGCTAAAACAATCAGTGTCGTTTGCATGGTTTCTTGGCGTGTAGGCCAAACAACCTTACGAACTTCCATACGAGATTCTTTTGCAAAACTGATCGCTGCTTTACCTTTAGTCGTTGTCGCAGCAACGCCTAGGGCAGCTGCAATAAGAACAACAACGCCTGCAGCACGAACAACTACAGACATTTCACCATACAGGTAATTACCCACAACAGCGGCCGCTGCCAATACGAAAGCGGCAATCCACTTAAACGTATCTGCTGCGTTTGAGCTATCAGGAGTTTCAGCATTATTTGCTTTCATAAACCAACCTGTCACAAGTCTTAATATAGACGACAATAACCCCGCTGTTGCAGGGCAAACTCCATATCGCTGATAAAATCAGCGTTACTCTCTTAAGATTAAGCCTCTCCGCTTAATCTTGCTCTACTCTCAACCAAATTTTGAACAAGAAAACAGCTAAAATAATATTGAGTGCAGAAAAAGGGCATCAAATGATGCCCTTTTTGATACTGGTTCGTCAAATCTAATTCAAGATTTTCCGAAGACATTCGTTTAATTCGTTAAGAATTAGTCGAAGATCTTAGCAACAACACCAGCACCTACAGTACGGCCACCTTCACGGATAGCGAAACGTAGGCCTTCATCCATAGCGATAGGAGCGATTAGCTCAACTTGCATTTGGATGTTGTCGCCTGGCATTACCATTTCTACGCCTTCTGGTAGAGAGATGTCACCAGTTACGTCAGTTGTACGGAAGTAGAACTGTGGACGGTAACCTTTGAAGAATGGAGTGTGACGACCACCTTCATCTTTAGAAAGTACGTATACTTCTGACTCGAACTTAGTGTGTGGAGTGATTGAACCAGGCTTAGCTAGTACTTGACCACGTTCAACTTCGTCACGCTTAGTACCACGTAG
>NZ_JPRD01000084.1 GCF_000817815.1 Vibrio owensii CAIM 1854 = LMG 25443 | reverse complement strand
TTAGAAGGTGGTAATTTACTAACGTAGGATTATGATGTTATATCGAATAAAGCGTTTAATCCATTAACTTTATGCTCTAGGTGGCAACGTTTGGCTTTGAATTTATAACTTAAGGTGTCCCCACCACTCATTTGCCTAACAGATACTAATAGTTTAAACGCTGCGCCATTAAAAAACATACCTTGTAAAGCTATGGCTTGTTTATTACGAGTTGCTTGATAGCGTTGCAAATGTTGAACATTAAGATTTAGTTTGTAACCGCGAATGTTTGGCAGGAAAACTTCCTCCGATGCGACCGTGAAAGGAAACTCATCGTCAAAATGACAATCGGTCAAATGACCATATCTTTTGCTGTGTATGTCTGCAAACTCTTGTCCAAAAACAGTAGTGTAGATAGATGGAAATTCTATATTAAGGTTGTGTCCATGTTTACATGCATCTACAGCCGAAAGAATATAAGTCGGATCTGATAGTGCAACCCCCGCTGATTCGACGAAATGTCCAATTAGGTTAAGAATTGCCTCTCTAGACTGGCTTTTTGGTGCGTTGTATGCATCCCAGACTAATGGATCAAATCCATCAGTAATCAACAGACATATTTTTTTTACTAATTCTTTGTCATAGTCACGTTTTGTACTGTGTTTAGAGTTTATATAAAAATAAAAGAAATCGCGATGAATGCTTTGTGGCGTTATGTATTTCATTCATTTATGCCTTTGGTGGTTTTTGAACGCTTGAGCGTGATGTTGTGCCATTTTATGTTTAAAATCAATGAAAACTTATATTTTGATGATGAAAATAGTTGTTTGTTAATTTATAAGTGACGATCTTTTGGTTAGTAAGATAAACTAAAGACATGTCTAATGGTGCAAGAAAAATAATCGCCACCTATATATATAAGTTAACAACACTGAATAGTGAATACCATGCAGTTCATATTATAAATGATAAGGGAACTCATAAGGTTGAGTGGTCGGGGAAAGAACCTGTATTTTCGAATGAGTTTTTGCGTTATATAAAAACTAAGCATGGATTAGAGCCAACAATAAATGGTACTAATGTTAGGTTTGGCTGGATTGATGTAAATATTGAAAGGAGATCAAATGGTGAGAGCTAACTTTTAATTGAAAAACTCAAAGCTCTACACTTTAGTTTATAGAAAGTGATGATCTTTTTAATTCATCTTTACTATATATTTTATTGGCAATTTGGGTTGCTTCTTTCAGGCGTAGATTTTTCATACAAGCTATAGCTGCAACTTGGATAAATCTTTCAACGGTAATGTGTTTCGGCAGTAAGGCTTCTATGTCTACTTCGCTTAGCCTATTATACCCAGTTAACTTGAAGATGCTCGCTTGAACTCCTGAAAATTGTCATTGATTCGAGACAGCAAAGAACCTGCGATCTCTGGAAGAGTCACACTAAAAAAATTCGTCTATTGCTATCTTGAAGTCTCGTTTGCTTTTGAAGTAAACATTATTCCGAGACAAAGCCGCTCTATAGGATTAAGATTTAGGTTGTATGGCGGGAGATAATAAGGCTTATTTTCTAATGGATAGCGCTCTCTCAGTTTGTATAAAAATCGAACAACATTTTCTCTGTTAATACTTTCGTAATGGCCGACAACGGTCGCTCCGATGTCTGATAGGTTTAGTCCCCCAATAAGGTTAAGTCGGCTACGGTTACCTGTCGTTTTTAGGTTTTTATCTTGTCCAGTTCGTATCCAGTTATGCGAGATTTTTGTCGAAAGCGTTGGATGGACAGCATCGATAAAGACTATCGATTCCTCCTTACCACAACTCGCTTTTAGGGTTTCATACGAGTCAACAAACGCTTGCTGTTTATCCTCATCAAACTTGTGTGGGGTACCTGTGGATTGTTTGTAGCTGAAACCGTTGTGATGAAGCCATTTATTCATGCCAGGAACACTGTAGCGTACCTGATAGTGCTCCAGCACATAAGCAACAATTTCGTGTGAATGATGGTATGTATTTTCGGTTAGGTGCTGGAGCAACTCCTGAGTTTGATGGTCAGATAGGTCGCTTTGTGAACCGCCATTTTCAGGCTTGAGCTTATTCGGTTGCCGAACAGTGGATTCATGAATAAGAAGAGCGTCAGCAATTTCCTCGGGACTCCAACCATAACTAGCGTGGATAACCGCTTTTATACGGTCACGAACTCGTCCATCATGAATCGTGCCGTGTTGGTTTTTGAGTGCCTGCTTTTGTTCATTGTTCAGAGTAACTTTCATAGCTGCTAGCATTATCCTCTCTTCGGAGAAAATCAAGTACCTTCAATGATCACCGATATAGTTAACATTTCTTTTATCGCTGGTATGTTATTGGATTTAACTGGAGTGCGATTATTCATGATAGCCACCTTGCGAATGTTCTTTTTGAGCCATTTGATAAGCTTCTAATCTGCGAAGTCCTTGCTCACCAAAGGTGTGGGTTTTCCGTCCGCTGTTAGCGGTTGAGTTACGGGGGAGGGTATTGTCCCGTTAGTATTAATTCTGCTATCGAGTGTAATGCTTTGTTTCTATAAAACTTACCTAATATAAGATAGTCTTCGCTTGCTTCCATGATCACTTCCCATTCATAGCCTTTCAACTTGTTATGGAATATCCAGTAAAAACGAGTCTTACCAATGACAGCTAAGTAATGCGCAGCGCTTAGGTGATAGCCACGTTTCTCAATCTCACGGTTGAGGTAAGCTTCTGCATCTTCCTCCTTAACGTCGCGCCATAGCTCGATAGTCTTGGTGTCAATGATGAACGCGCCAATTTCCTTATCCAATCGTGCCTTAAGTACTATTTAATACTTGGTCTATAAAGGTTTATTCTGACTTTGGTAAAGTACGAACGTTCGCATTTGGTATTAGCTGACTGAACGGCGTACCAGTTGCGGATCGCTGGATTGTCCATAGCTGATTGGAGTATTTCCAGCAAAAGGTTGCTCGTTTGCTTCCGATATAGCCATTGCCGCCAAACCGATCAACGCAACTGCTGCACCTACTTGTGTACCTTTAACTTTAACGTCGTCATACATAAGCACTACACCGCGTTCCATAGACACCATTTTTTTATTCATAGTCAATTGAGTTGGATCTAGTTGTTGTCCGGTGGACTGATAACAAGTTAAAGCGATTGAGGTTGAAATCATTGTTGCTATAAGTAGCTTTTTCATTAATTACCTCCATTGCATTGAGAGGTCTTGGGTAAAGGTATCGCCATGAAATCTTCTATTTGAATAGTGTGTTCTTCTGAAATATTTCTACAGCTAGAACAAAAAGGAATTATGTATAGAAATGGGGCAAAATTTTAATCTGGGCATAAACCGATAGTTACCACTGAACATTCGACTTCTTTTTGAAAACAGGTGACTGATACGCAATAATTTGCCTTTATACCTAGAGTACTTTCCCAATAATCTAGAAGACTTTCGCGGCTGTAGTGCAGTTTTACATTGCTATTTCTTATATACATTTAGTTAGTTGCTCCTAGATGTGAATTGAAAGCAGTAGCTTTGAGAATCAAATATGTGTTCTGTACATAAGCCAAAAGAGAAAGTAATATTATCTTCGATAGCTTTTATATTTACTATTTTTTGTTTGCTGTACAAATCATAAAAAAATTGTATGGTAGTTTGATTTAGTTTTTCTTCGATAGAAAATGAAACATAGTACATGCCATATTCTGTGTATGAATTAAGAACATCAACTGTCAGACATAACCTTTCATTTCTTCGATACTTTTCTAATATTTCTATTTCAATTTTTTCTGACATTTCAACTCTTAGGTATTGGAACGGCAACAAATCGTGAAATCGCAATATCTTGCTTTTCGTCGACAAGAATAAAAATTTTACATAACGGAATAATGTAAGCTGAACTGCCAATTACAACTTCTCTTCCATGCACAGCGCGTTTATTGCAACCTACAACAATACATTCGCTCGCTGAGATATTTAATTGAGTTTCCCAAAAATGTAGCCAAGATTTGTATCCAGTAGGCACGACATTTTGTTGAATTCCTAGTAATTTAATATGCAAAGACTGGCTAATATTTGTTGTCATTATGTCATTTTCCTCAATAATTAAACTTGCATTTAATTATTATAATTCTTTGAAAGTTAATGATATTCTATGGGGTATTTGAAAAATGGAGACCTACAAAATCTTAGATCTCAAAAGTGAGAAAGCTGCTTTGCAGCGGATTTTATTTTCAGCCCTAAACCACC
>NZ_JPRD01000083.1 GCF_000817815.1 Vibrio owensii CAIM 1854 = LMG 25443 | reverse complement strand
CCTTATTTAGGACGGTACAGTAGTAATAAAAAAGTTCCCATCTGGGAACTTTTTTATTACAAATACAAGCTTGGTACTTTCATATCATGTAATTTTGGCACTTGATAATATTTGAACTTCATCAATGTAATTATTGTTTTCTGTTAGATCGGATATTTGAATTAACGTATTATTAAGCATACAGTACTTTAACTCAAAAATGACATTATCGCCCTCTAGTTCAGAGTTAATTGGAACAACGCCCAAAGGAGCTACAGGAACAAACTTAGAAAGAGTTAAACTAATCAAATGATGCTCTTTTTCAAAATTCAAACCTATTATTTGGCACTCCATAGGTTTTACCGTCAATCTTCCAATGTAAGATATTTCTGGTTTCAATTTCACCGAAATCAAAAAGTCTAAGTTACTTAATATCGTCTCAAAAAGCTGACCTAAAGTATGAATGTTCATTGCTTACCTTTACCTTATTTGTCAAACGTTAAAAAACGATAGTTTTTGAGTTAAATCAGACAACCAACTTGTTCTAGCTTTCATTCCATCTGCTGCTTTATAAACGTTCTGTAAGTTTTCTTCCACTCCACGGTTAACATCGTTTATACGCATTGAGATATCTTCAGTAACTGTTGATTGTTCCTCAGAAGCTGCTGCTACCATTGCGTTAATTGATGCAAGTTGCGAAACTTCATTTGAGATACTTGAGAATGCCGAATTAAGATCGGTTGTAACTTTCATTGATTCATCGATTAGTGAACTGTTAACTGACATAATCTCATCTGCTTCATTCGATTTGGCTTGCAACCTAGCAACGACCTCTTGAATATTAACTGTTGATTTCTGAGTTCTTTCAGCAAGTGCTCTTACTTCTTCTGCTACTACCGCAAACCCACGTCCGTATTCGCCAGCTCGTGCAGCTTCGATGGCTGCATTTAATGCTAAAAGATTGGTTTGTTCAGATACTGATGAAATCATTTCTACAATAGGGTTTATCTCCTCACTATATGCGCGAAGTTCGCTCACTATTGCAAAAGCCGAACCTAAAGAACTGTTAATATCAGAAACTATTGTTTGAGTGCGGTCTAACACTTGAACACCATTTTCTATCGCCTCTGACATTACAGCATTAGCGCGTTCCGCATTTACTGCATTATCAGCCACCTCTCTAGCTGTCGCTGATAGCTCTGTAGCAGCGGTGGCAATTTGTTCGATTTCTTGTAGCTCTTGTTCAGAATTGGCAACAAAAGCGGCAACTATTTGCTTTGTACCTAAATCACTTTCATTTATACTTTCCATAGTGCTTTTGCAACTTCCGATGGTATTGGCTAACTGTAACTTTGACTCAGCTAACATATCTGAAACAACATTAAACTCTGTTGAAAAAAGAGGAATGTCGGAGTGACTTAATTCGCCGTTTTTTAGTTTTTCTATTTCACTGGTTAGAATCTTTAAACAAGAAAGTTCTTTTCGGAGAATGAAAAACAAACCAAAGGTTAACAGCGTTCCTTGTAATAGAACCTCAAGTAAAACGTCTACAAATTCATTACCCTTGAAATGCTCAAGAATATATACGGAACCAAACTGTATTACTGCTGAAGAAAGAAAAAAGCATATAGCAAATAACTTAATTATTGTTTGAATCATTTTGACCTCTGAAATCTACAAATTAAATGGGGCATCATTTGATGCCCCTCTTTTTTAGAATGAATAGTTTAAGGTAGCGCCTAGGAAGTGTACGTTCATGTCGTACACTCCATTAAGTTGTGTCAATGCACCACCAGTCAGATTATCATTAGCTTGCGTTCTAACAGTACCGCCGTCTAAATACTCGTAATAAAACTGTGCTTTGGTATTTTTGTTAACAAACCATGTTAAACCAGTTGAGTATTTATTAATTGGACCAGTTGGCACATCAACAAAAATGTGTTTAGGGTCATCTTGTGGTGATGTTTCGTACGAATACCCCATTTCGAAACGAAGTGCATTGCTAATACGGAAGTGTCCGCCTAGCGCAACCGAATATGTATCTTTCCAATTTCTTGCTAAAGGAGAGTTGTGTCCTTCGACAATTACATCAGTATTTTGGACTGCGCTTAGATCCTGCCAACCAAGTGTCCACAACAAAGCAAGATTATCTTGCACTTCGTGATAGCCACTCAATTTAGCTTGGGCTGGCATGGTAATGTTGATTTGTGAGCTCAATGTTTCACCACCCACGCTTTTAACATTTGCATCCAAATCACCATCTAACTCATGGTCAATCTGAGAACGATATGTAAAACCGAATCGGTTAGCGTCGTTAAGCTCGTACATTGCTCCAACATTCCAACCATAAGAAACATCATCGGCAGTAACTTCCGCATTTATATAATCATTACCACCATCAAAACTAGCACTTCCCAAGGTTTGATTAATAAATGCATATTCGATGCTAAATCCAGCGCCAATAGATAACTGGTCGTTAAGTTTATATGCCACACTGGGATTCAATTGAGCTGTTAGGAGTAAACCATTTTCTGCCATAATCGAACCAGCAAACGCATCACTATATCCAAAACCAGAGCCACCAGTCCCGCCCATCGCGACGCCAACAGAAAATTTATCGTTAATTGCATCAGTAAAATACATACTTGCTAAAGGTAGAAGTTTTGTAAGCGAAGTCTCTTTAGAGTAGTTATTAAGATCACCAGCATTATGACTTCCAATGTCGTAATATTTACTGTCTAGATTTAAAAGACCAATATTGGAGGCAATATTTTTTCCTTTCAATCTAGTCATACCCGCAGGGTTTGCGAAAGCAGTTTCTGCCCCCTCAGCGACAGCGGCAACACCTGCACCTGCCGTACTTGTGCTTAACTCCCCTAATTCAGAAAACATATAACCACCTGCATTAGAAGTAGTAGAAATAAGCCCTAAAGACAACCCTAATGCGATAGTCAATTTGTTAAGTTTCATTTTGTATCCTTAAATATTTATACCTATTTTTTGAAAATAATTTTTTGTTGATGTAGTTAATTTTACTCCGCCTTTTTCTTGTAGAAGTGCCTCCATACTTTTTGTTTCATTTGGTGCAACATAAAAAGTGCAATGCACATTATGTCCGTAAACTAACTCGTTATCACAGACATCATAAAAACTGCCAAAATTTCTAACAATAATAGTTTTTGTTGCCATAGTTTTTCACTTAGTTTTTAATTTAAAGTTTACACATCATATAAACTAAGCAATGTTGATAACTGACATTTCAAGTCATCTAAATGTTTAATCAATTTATCGTGAATGACTGCCTCAGAACATTTTATTGATAGGTCGAGATCATCAATTGCATTAGACAAGTCAGATTTCAATGCTTTAAAGTGCTTACTTAATGATGCGTTTGGTAAACTTCTGCGAAGCAGACGCAAACTGCAATGAGCGTTGAATATTGATGCAGCAACGGACGGGGAAAGTTCAAAGACCTCCTCATCATGTAAATAACTCAGGTATTCTACACACTCTTTACAAATAAATAGACTATCAAAGCCTAACTCAATAACCACGCTACTTTCGCGGCAAAACTTACATGTATGTTCCAACCGATCACCTGATATATTAATATGTTATTCTTCTATATCCTCTATTAAAGAGGCTATAAAACAAGGATTTTCACCACAAGAAAACTCTTTAGGAGAATAACAAATCCTATCCACCTTTAATAAATTATCTTGTTTGAATTTAGTTCTATTACCTTCCGAAGCAATGGAATAAAAAAGCATTTCGTTTGTCAGACAATATTTTGCAGTCAATAATTGTAGAAGTAGTTTAATTTTTTCTTGGTTCGTTAAAGAACACGGGATTATTTCGGAAAATATAACTCTTGAATCCTCGTGACCTGTTATGCGCCACTTTAGCATGAATGCCCTCATAAATAGTGCGTCCCCATTCCGACGCACTATTTATATATTCCCGTTAGAAGTCAGTCTTAACGGTTATTAAACATTAAAAGTCGTAACGAATACCTACCGCGATCTCATCATCAGCATCGGCTTTAGACACCACACCGGTACCGATGTGATCACCTTCACTTAGCATATTGAAGTTATAAGATGCATAAGTGTAGAAATTAGTTTTGAAGTAATAGGTAGCGTCTACTGCGGTGTTGTTAACGGTAGTATCACCGTCCGTCTCGGCTTTGTTGTATGTCGCAGTAAATGCGAAATCACCAACCGTGTATGAGGTTGCTAATTCAAAACCTTTATAATCTACTACACCGTTAAAGTTGTTCATGTTTGCAGGTAGATCACCAGTAACTTGGTAACTGTCAAAATCTTTCTTAGCGTCGGTATATAGGGCCGCAAGATATACACCAGATAATTTGCCATTTACACCAATCATGCCTTCTTTGTTTTTGCCCTGCTCAGCATAGCCACCACCAACATTAATTAAGCCAGCAACGTTATAAATACCGGAAGCAGAGAAACCAGATGAATCTTCATCTTTGTAGTGACCCTGATTAGTAGTGTCGTCAAATCGTACACTTGCTTTTAGTTGAAGTACATCAAAGAAAGAACCTTGATAAGAAATCATATTATCCGAACGATCTGCCACCGCAAACTTATCGGCTGCTGTGTTACCGTGATAAGCCATGATATCTGTAAAATCGGTAATAATGCCTAAACCGCCTTCTGTTTTCCCGTAACCAACTTGACCAAAATCCCCCCCTAAAGCTGCATACGCAAGACGAACTTCTAATTCTTTATCCCCAGAATCTGTATCCGTTGCTCCGCCATTTTCGTTCGTATTAAATTGAACTTCATACACACCTGCACCATATAAGCTATCTCTGATCTGTTGTTTACCCGCGATATTAAGACGCACACGTGATTCATCTGATACATTACTATCTTTAATTGCTGCGCGACCTTCTGCACGACCTGTAAGGTCAATAGAAGTGCCATCGTTATCGTAAATTGTAGCTGCATTTGCACCACTTGCTGCTACTACTAGTAGAGCTGCTGCTAATACTGTTTTTTTCATTTTTAATTCCTAGTGTTTAATAAAGTTAAAATAGGTTAAACCTAATCAACTCCTTTTAGATTTAGGTTTAACCTTGACATCACCAAGCCGCTGGTTAGACGACGGGAGGAGATCGATGATGCTTTGTGCAGGTTATCACTAGGTTCAAATTGCGCATGTCAATATTACTTTTTGTTTTTGAAAAACTTTCTCACAAATAAAACCAACAAACGTTCAAGGATTACATTGATCACCTCCGCGAATATTAACAATTACTGATAAACTAGACGAAAATTAGAATGCACTTGTAAAAACCATTATATTCATAAGGTTATGTGTAAAGCGCGTCCTCAGCTCAACATCAGTCTTACCAATGAGACACACCACACAACTCAGTTCTATTGATATTATTTTTTTCATTAATACCAAACATTTACGCATTATTAGGAGGTTAATTTGAGAAGGGGAATCTGGATAGGTATTTTGATTGTGCTTAGTCCGTGAGACCTTGTCCGGGATGAGTGTTTAAACCAAAGGACGAAGTAAATTTTTGTATTGAATCTTTTAACTCTCCATAGTTATTTATTTCACGAGTTGCCCCCTTTTAGGGGGCTTTTTTTATGTCTTTGGATACCACATTCTGATATCCGCATACGCCGCCGTGTCTGGGTTGTTCGCGGTCTAGTCATATCATTGTTTTATATCCTTTAAGTACGCATTCACTTGGCGCAGATCTGCCCTAGTGATGATTTTCATAAACAGCAATATATCGTGATAACGTCTAATACCATCAAACATGATCCGCTTAGTAATGAGGTAAGCCGCAGCCCTACCTCTCCCTTTGGTTCCCCTAGACAAAAAATGTTTGACGCCTTCCTCATCCATCCAATTGGCGCAATACATTTCTTTCGTGAAAGGCTTTCCGTTATATGTATCTTGGACTTGAATTAATCTTGATTGAATGGTCATTTTACTTATGCGAAGCAATAGCTTTTCGTCGTGTAGAACACGAGTCCAAAACTTCTCCCAATGTTGGCGACCTATTTTATATCGAATACCTATAGCTTCTGTTCTAGCTTTAGTCTTTCCTTTCCGAATGAAACCCACAGAACGATGAATCATACCCCTTCCGGTGCCGGTACATGAATCTTAAACATATTTTCACTTGTTGAGATAAATCTCAACTTCATTGAATGTAACCCTTCCAGAGCGTCATACGGTTTGCATTGTTAAACAACACAACAACTAATAAATTAGAACCACTTTGATTAGCCGGACGAATCCCTCACCCCCCGAAAATGTGACGGTGATCTAACGATGAGTTTTTGTAAAAAAAAACACTAAAGAGGTAGTTCACCTTGCCGATCAAGCGTTTGTGTTATACGCAATTTATAACACTGAAAATACATAGGAAACATTTATGACTATATCTATTAGATCTAATGTTGCCGCTATGAATGCGCAAAATAGTTTGAATAAAGCATCAAATAAGACACAAGATTCTATGTCTCATCTGGCGTCTGGTAGTCGAATAAACAGTGCAAAAGATGATGCGGCTGGATTAGCTATTTCAAACCGATTGGCATTTCAAGCATCAGGAATTGATGTGGCAACAAAAAATGCAAATGATGGGATTTCTATACTTCAAACAGCAGAAGGAGGAATGGAAGAATCAACAAACGTTCTGCAAAGAATCCGTGACCTTGCTATACAATCCGCAAATGGTGTCAACTCACGTGATGAAAGAATTTCTCTAGATAAGGAAGCACAAGCCCTAAAAGACGAAATGAATCGTCTATCTGACACCACTCGATTTGGTGGACGAAATTTACTAAATGGGACTTTCGGTAACGAAACTTTTCAAATAGGTTCGTCACAAGGTGAGGCGATGACAATCAGTATTGATAGTATTCGTAGCGATAACCAAAATATGGGGGGCGCAGTCTTTACCGCTGGTGAAGGAAAAGACAGTTCTTGGGTTGTATCTCCAGACAAAGCTGATTTCAATTATTCATTTACTAATGATGACGGAAACAAAGAGTCTCATACAATCAATGTGAAAGCAGGAGATAGTATTGAAGAAGTCGCTACCTATATAAATGGTCAATCACAAGAGGCTTTGAAAGCTTCGGTCAATGAAGACGGTGAACTTCAAATTTATATGGACAACAACAAAATTGAAAAAGGCGTCTCTTTTTCAGGTTCGTTAGCTGAGGAGTTAGATTTATCTGGGGATTCAGCCGAAATACAAACAGTAGCCGATATAGATATTACTACCGTCGGTGGGGCCCAAAAGGCTATTGGAATTGTTGATTCAGCAGTTGAATACGTAGATTCACAAAGGGCAGAACTTGGCGCATATCAAAATAGATTAGCGCACAACATTTCAAACCTTAATGATATTCAAGTTGGTGTTACGGAATCTAAAGGAAGAATCCGAGATACAGATTACGCCAAAGAAACAACAGAAATGACCAAAAACCAAATAATGAGTCAGGCAGGAACTAGCATTTTAGCTCAAGCACGGCAGAACCCTTCGTCGGCACTATCACTTCTTGGTTAGTAAATTGCCACCTTCTAAAGACGGTGGCTTTGTGTGAGCCCCCTAAAAGGGGGCCTTTGTTTAACCCAG
>NZ_JPRD01000082.1 GCF_000817815.1 Vibrio owensii CAIM 1854 = LMG 25443 | reverse complement strand
ATCCCGAATCCCGAAAAACAAAAAGGGTCGATGCTCTCACATCAACCCCTTTATTATTCTCAAAGCTTAGCGTCCTTGTTTCTCGACTCTAGCTTCTCAATTCTTTAGTACTGGTCTTCAGACCAACCATCGCTATCCGACATATCCGGTGCACCGGCGATGGCGTTTTCTTCATCTGCCCATTCACCAAAATCAATCATTTGGCATTGTTTACTGCAGAAAGGGCGGTGAGGGCTTTGTTCGCCCCACTCAACGTCTGCGCCACATTGTGGGCATGGAACGACTGTAATTTTAGACATCGTCATTCGTCCTATTTATTCGGTGTTCAAAGGTATTAAGGCAATAGTAGTGCTTGTTGAGCTTAGCTACAAACAGCAAGTTCAAACTCGACATCTTGCGTGCAAGCTTGACCACTTTCGAAAGCCATAAACTTGATGGCGAAACGGTTCTTATGACCTGAAATCATCGGGTAGACACCGTATTCCATTGGGATGTGCAAACGTAAAATATTGGCTTCATCAGCATCACTTTGGAAAAAGCCTGCGCGGGCGATTTGTGCTTTGAAGTGACCCGTTTCGCGAGTAAGTTTTAACCATAGCGCTAACGCATCAGAAAGCGGCTTTAAGCTGACTTGCCATTGGTTAGCATCGTGCTTTTTACGCTCAATCGGTAAATGAAGCCAATAATGCAAAGCGGGTAGGTCGAAACAACATGAACCACCAGGTAGATTGAAACGCTGGCGAATTGAACTTAAGAAGCGGTCTTCTTTCAATGCTTGGCCGAAGCGCTCAGCTGCCATCAATTGGCTGTGTACGACATCGATCTCTTTTAGAAGCTCATTCAGTGCTTGTTGATCTACGCCGTCAACATTGAGCCAGTTACGATAAGCTAAACGCTGCTTTTCAAGATCTTTAGCGAGTTCGCTTTTTAGCTGGATTTGCTCGAAGATCTCGACCATATCGAAAAGGGCACGAAAGAACAGCTGATATTGATGGTTATCAGCAAAACTTGAGGCTAGATGAGCCTGACGCAGCAAAGACTCAACTCTTAAATAGATGCGAGTTTTTTCATTTAACGGATGTTCAAATTTGTGCGTGGTCATCGACATTAGCCTTGGTGAGTTTCATTCCTATTTTCGCAGATTTTTCTTACACATGGCTAGGTACTTTTCGTGTAAATCTGTGATTTGAAGCAAAAGATCTGGGTCATCTGGATTATTCTTCACCACATCATCCGCCAGAGCAAGCCGTTGCTCACGAGAAGCCTGGGACGCCAAGATCGCATTTGCCTGCTCTTCGCTTACGTTATCGCGTTTTACAGTTCTGGAGATCTGGGTTTGTGGGTCAACATCGACGACAAGAACTCGATCACATAAGCTATCAAGCTTGTTCTCTACCAATAAAGGTACAACCAATAGGGCATAGTCCGATGTGACTTGCTCCAAATCTTCGATCATCTTTTCACGAATCATCGGATGCAATAAACCATTAAGCCATGCTTTCTCTTCTGGATTGGAGAAGATCTTTTCTCTTAATTTGGCTCTATCAAGTGTCTGATCATCGTGAACAATATCCGCACCAAAGTGTTCAACGATAGCATTAAGTCCGGGAGTTCCCGGTTCTACAACTTCGCGAGCTACGATATCAGCATCGACAATGTCGATTTTGAACTGTTGTTTGAATAGGTTTGCCACCGTGGTTTTGCCACTCGCAATACCGCCGGTTAAGCCAATAACAAAAGCCATTTACACTCCTAGAATCGACGTAAAGTACCAGTTGAGAATTTGATGGCCCCAAATTAGGCTCACCCATCCCGCAATTGCAAGGTAAGGGCCGAAAGGAAAGGCTTTCTCGATACCTTGTTTTTGCAAGCGCAGTTGGATAAGACCAAAGATGACGCCCACTACTGATGAAAGCAGAATGATCATCGGTAGCGATTGCCAACCCAACCAAGCACCTAATGCGGCAAGGAGTTTAAAGTCGCCATAGCCCATGCCTTCTTTGCCTGTAAGGATCTTAAACAACCAGTAAACACTCCAAAGACACAGATAACCTGCCATTGCACCAATGATGGAGTCTTGTAGGTTCACAGGGCTGATGCCAGAGAGCGCGAGCGCAATACCTGCCCACATTAATGGCAATGTAAGCTGGTCTGGTAACAACATGGTATCGAGATCGATAAACGTGGCGGCAATCAATACAAAGGTAAAGAAAACCAACGCGACAGTGAAGTAGCTAAAACCGAAGTGAAAAGCGATAAAACCCGAACAAAAGGCAGTAAGCAGTTCGATAAGAGGGTAGCGTGCACTGATAGGAGATTGGCAGTTGTGGCATTTACCGCGCAGAAGAAGCCAACTAATCACTGGGATATTGTCACGCATGCGAATTTGCGTACCACATTGCTGACAAGATGAGCGTGGTACGCTTAATGTCAGCTTCTCTTTTGGTGGTTCTATTTTGTATTCAGGGAATGATTCCGCGCATTCGCGTCGCCATTCTAATTCCATTATTTTGGGTAATCGATAAATTACAACGTTGAGGAAACTACCCACGATCAAACCGAAAACCGTGGCAAATACAACGAATAGCCATGGGTAGTACTGGAATACTTCCATATCTGTCTCTTGAGCGATGAATCAAACAAGCAAGCAAGATGCTGTTTTGAAGGAATTAATTTGCTAAAGGATCATTCTATCCCAATACGCTCATCAAGTTAAAGATTGGCAGGTACATTGCTGTGACCAAACCGCCAACAACGACACCGAGAAAAACGATGATCAGTGGCTCTAAAATCTTACTTAGGTTATCGACGGTATTATCGACTTCAAACTCGTAAATTGCTGCAATCTTGTTGAGCATGTCATCCAAACGGCCAGATTCTTCGCCAATCATGACCATTTGCAATACTAGCTCGGGGAAGACATTGCAGTTGCGCATAGCAATATACATTGGCATACCCGCAGCCGTATCTCGGTATACCTCTTCTATTGCCAATTGATAGTGCATGTTACCCGAGGTCTTTGAGGTGGTTTTCAAGGCGGTTAGGATAGGAATACCGGCACTAAAACTGGTGGCAAGCGTACGGCTAAACTTGGCAATGGCGGCTTTGGATAAAACAGGACCTAAGATGGGAATCTTTATACTGGATCGAGCGAGCAATAGCTTGAAAGAATCAGAGCGGTTCGATATGACTTTTGAGCCGATCAAGAGACTCAAGAAACCGAGTCCAATGAAAGGGCCCCAGTTCTGAGTCCAAGCAGAGAGGTCTAATACCATCTGAGTAAAAGCAGGTAAATCTGCACCAAAGCCGACAAACATCTTTTCAAACTCAGGAATGACTCGAGTCAGCATTAGGTAGGAAACCCCTAAGGCAACTAAGACAACCATGGCCGGATAAATAAGCGCTTTGATCACTTTAGCGCGCAACTGTTCGCTTTTTTCTCTGTAGGTTGCCAAACGCTCGAAGACTTGGGATAAGTTACCAGACTGCTCACCCGTTGCGATTAAATCGGTATAAAGCGGATCAAAATGCGTGCTAGCGGTGCGCATGGCTTTCGACATTGGCGTTCCGGCTTCAACAGCCCTTGTGACACTCATTAAAATCGATTTCATTTCCGCTTTTTTATGATTCTCTGAAACCAATTTAAGTGCTTGAACGATTGGTACGCCTGTCATTAGCATGGTAGCAATTTGGCGGGTAAACACCGTGATGTCTTTACCTTTGACTCTGTGGCTCAGTTTGGTGACAAAAGAAATACTGCCTTTTTTCAGTTTCTTGATTTTTATGTGCTGCGCGTCGAGGCGTTCTCTTACCTCGACTTCCGTCATGGCGAGGACATTACCTGAAGTCTTTTTGCCCGAGCTATTGATGCCTTTCCAACTGTAGTTCTTAAGTTGAGGAGTGATGGTTTTCATAAGCGGAGTGACTGCCTAAAATTTCTGAAAAAGTTAAAAGTAGAGAACGCGTTGTAATTCACTGAAGCTAGTGACGCCTTGTTTGAGTTTTTCTATGCCAGACATTTGTAGGGTTTGCATCCCTTTGGCGATAGCGAGCTTTTCTAATTCGTGTACTGAAGCTCCTTTTATGAGCGCCTCAGATAGGGATTCATCAAACTTCATCACTTCATAGATGCCCGTTCGACCTGAATAACCGTGGGTACACTCGTTACAACCATCTGGATTGGCTTTAAAGACATGCTCTGTGTTGATGATCCCAATATGCTGCAGTTGGGCATTTGGTTCTTGCGGCTGTCTGCAGTGTGGGCACAGTTTGCGTGCTAACCGCTGGGCGATAATCAAACTGAGTGAAGAAGCGAGGTTAAAGCTTTCCACACCCATGTTGGATAAGCGGATTACGGTTTCAGCGGCCGAGTTGGTATGTAAAGTGGAAAGAACCAAGTGACCAGTTTGCGATGCTTTGATCGCGATTTCTGCCGTATCGAGGTCTCGGATCTCACCTACCATGACTACATCAGGATCTTGGCGTAAGAAAGAGCGCAAGGCTTCGGCAAAGCCAAAACCGATCTTCGGCTGAACTTGAACTTGGTTAATGCCGGGCAGGTTAATCTCCACTGGGTCTTCCGCAGTCGAGATGTTGATCTCTGGTTTGTTAAGAACGCTTAGTCCTGTGTAAAGAGAAACGGTTTTGCCACTGCCTGTTGGACCCGTCATCAAAATCATACCTTGTGGCCGACGCAGAGCATCCAAATAAAGCTGTTTCTGCTGGTCGCTATAACCAAGTTTATTGATATCTAATGCAGCAGAACTGCTGTCTAGCAAACGCAGTACGATCTTTTCTCCAAACAGAGTTGGCAGTGTGGAGACACGCATATCCACCGCGATGTCTTGGTTTAATTTGAGTTTGATGCGCCCATCCTGCGGCAAACGGCGCTCAGCAATATCGAGCTTAGATAGGATCTTTATTCGGGCAGAGAGACGACGGCTTAAATGGCTAGGAGGCTGTTGAATTTCAATCAAGATGCCGTCGCAGCGCAAACGGACTCGATACATGTTTTCGTAAGGTTCGAAGTGGATATCGGAAGCCCCTTTACGAATGGCATCGAGTAAGATTTGGTTGATGTAACGACTGACGGGGGATTCGTCTTGGCTGAGATCTTCAATGTTCTCAATCTCATCATCTCCAATCTCAACCAAGCTTGCGAGCTCATCTTGGTTTATTTCTTTTAACCCCGACTTTTCCTGCCCAAGTGCTCGGCCATATAAGCGCCGAATGGCAGCTGTCAGCTCTCGAAAATCCGCCAGAACTAGCTCTACTTGTAAGCCGGTAGCAAAACGAAAGTCGTCTTCAGCTTGAAGGTTGGTTGGGTCAGCAACCGCGAGAATCAAAGTTGATGAGGTGCGATTAAGCGGCAAAGCGTTGTGCCGAGTGATCAGATCGCGTAAGCCTAGCGTTTGGCATAACGAAGCGTACTCGTACTGATTGAGAGAAGTGCAAGAAAGCCCGAAAACAGAGCTAAGGTGCTCCGTTAATTCATGAGATTGGAAAAAGCCAGAATTGAGTAAAGCTTCTGGCATTGATATACCAGAAGCTTTTGCTTGCTCAAGTAACAGTTCTTCTTGGGAAAAGGTGAGTATTCCTGCTTGGCGAAGAACTGTTGAGAGTTTGGTTAGCATTATGGGCAATTTTTAATTGTGACGCTCGTTGTTTCTGAGCAAGTCCAAAGCCCACTAGTACTGTCTTTTGTTAAGGTGATTGTTTCGGTACTTGCTAGTGTACTATTTGAACCGAAAGTGAATTTAGCTTGAGAGTCCGTTGCTCCTGAAGCTGCTGTCAATGAGACTGTTCCAAGCTTATTCATATCTGAAGCACCGCCAACATCATTAACATTGGTAGGAAAAGAACCATTTTCAGCGTGGTAATTATCAATATTGGTAACTAAGGCGCGCAGCGTAGCTAGCCCGGATGAAGCCTCGGATTTTTTCACATAATTCTGGTACTGAGGGAGAGCAATTGTTGCTAGCACTCCAATCACTGCCACTACAATCATCAATTCAATCAGCGTAAAACCTTGCTGCTTCTTCTGTTTATTCGTTTTCATCTTGTTTCCTTAAGATAAATTTAGTTAATGCTTATGCATGGGGCTGAAGAGTAAAAAGAGTAGAAACAAGTGGAAACTGGAAACGAAGTGGCTCTCGAGTGAGATAAAGATCTTTGCACTGTAGTTGCATATTGCATGCAAGGTTTTGCGAGTGGTGTTATTTTTTAAGCGGATAAAAATAAAGAGCCTTGCGGCTCTTTATTGCGGTTTGAAAAGCGTAACTCTATGAGATTAAGAGAGTTAGTCTCGCTTGGTTCTCTGGAATTACTTGAAGCGCATCGAAAGATCCATCGCTTTTAGATGCTTAGTCAGAGCACCTACCGAGATGTAATCGACGCCAGTTTCTGCATATTCAGCGATGGTTTCTAGAGTAACGTTACCTGAGTTTTCTAACGCCGCACGACCTGCGTTGATCGCGACCGCTTCACGCATCATATCTGTCGTGAAGTTATCTAGCATGATGATGTCGGCACCCGCTTCGATCGCCTCTTTTAGCTCGTCCAAGCTTTCCGTCTCAACCTCAACTGGTTTGCCTGGGTTTAATTGTTTTGCAGTCGTGATCGCTTGAGTAATGCCACCACAAGCAATGATGTGGTTTTCTTTAATAAGGTAAGCATCGAACACACCGATACGATGGTTGAAGCCACCGCCACAGGCTACTGCGTATTTAAGCGCACTACGTAGACCTGGAATCGTTTTACGTGTATCCAATAGACGACATTCAGTGTGAGCAATTTTCTCTGCGTACTTAGCGGTAATGGTCGCACAACCTGAAAGGGTTTGAATAAAGTTCATTGCGTTGCGTTCGCCAGTGAGCAAATCACGAGCAGGACCCGTCAGTGTGCAAAGTGTTTGGTTTGGTTCAACCTTGTCGCCATCTTTTACATGCCACTCGATGGTCACTTTGCTACCTAGCTGTTTAAATACTTCATCTGCCCACGCTTGACCACAAAACACACCGTGTTCACGAGTGATGATGGTCGCCGTGTTAATAGCGTCAGCTGGGATAAGCGATGCGGTGATGTCTTTGTCTGCATCCAATGTGCCACCTAGATCTTCTTTTAGGGTATCGGCTACGGCGCGAGTGATTTCTAATGGAAGTTGTTGCTTAAGGTATTCTAGGCGTTCTTGGCTGTTGTGTGTGTTCTTCATCGCAAATCTTGTCTTGAAAGGGAGATGGCAACGAATGATACTCTCCGGTGTCAATAATTTCAGCAGTTAATTTGCAAAGTAGAGAGGTTGATATGTGCCTAAAAATCGAGAATGGTTGGTTGACGGAGGCTAAGCACGTCCCATCGCCATTTTTTGATGCTCGTTCTGATAAAAATGACATCTCTCTGCTGGTGGTTCACAACATCAGTCTGCCACCGGGTCAATTTGGTGGCTCTTATATAGAAGACTTTTTCACGGGTAACCTCGATCCCAATGCACACCCATTCTTTGAAGTAATTCACAAAATGGGCGTTTCGGCACACTGTTTAATTAAGCGTGATGGCGAGATTGTTCAGTTTGTTTCTTTCTTAGACAGAGCATGGCATGCCGGACAATCCAGCTTCGCTGGCCGAGAACGCTGTAATGACTATTCAATTGGTATTGAGTTGGAAGGTACCGAGTTTGTTGCGTACACAGAAGAGCAATATCAATCACTTACTGCATTGACCCAAGCTGTTATGCATTCCTACCCAAAAATCACCTTGCCGAGAATCACGGGGCATCAGTATATCGCTCCCTTGAGAAAAGCCGATCCTGGTCTAAGCTTTGACTGGGTCAAGTTCCGGCACCAGATAAAACGCTAACTTGTAGCGAAAGTGTAAATTCAAAAAACAGAAATAAATAAGGCATACACTCAGGTATGCCTTTTTTCGATACAAGAAATATGAGCGCTTGTTAAAAGTTAACTACATTTTGAACGCTTAAATTGGCGATTGGTGCAAAAGTGTACAGATAATTTTGTCATTTTTTGTTTTTGTTGATCAAATTTACTAGCACGCAGAGCTCCCATCTGTTTTGTTTATGTAATTGGTCATACCAATTTTATTGCCGTTTTAATAGTCGATTGTTATCAGAGTGTTGGTTGTAAGTCCATTCTATGATTTAGGTCAATTTTTGGCTGGACAGTGGCGTTTTAATTATGTTAATTTCTGCACCATCTTAAAATTGGTATTACCAATTACCTGCAAGAGTAGAAGAACAATAAATTATGGCTTATCAAAGGATTCGTCAGCCAAAACTCTCTGATGTTATTGAACAAGAGTTAGAAAGGTTGATTGTGGAAGGAACATTGTCTCCGGGGCAGCAGTTGCCACCAGAGCGCGAACTCGCTAAGCAGTTCGATGTGTCTCGTCCATCTGTCCGTGAAGCCATTCAACGCTTGGAAGCAAAGCGTTTGCTTACTCGCCGTCAAGGCGGTGGCACATTCGTTAGCGAAAACATCTGGAAAAGCTTTTCAGATCCTTTGTTGAACTTGTTGTCGACTCACTCCGAAACGCAGTTAGACCTACTTGAATCGCGCCATGCGATGGAAGGAATTTCGGCGTACTTTGCAGCATTGCGTGGTACCGAAGAAGATTTTGCACGTATTCAAGCTTGCCTGAATCAAATCAGTGAAGAGCAAAAAAGCGACAACGTTGAAGCGGAAGCAGCGGCAGTAATGCAGTTCCTTATTGCTTTAACGGAAGCGGCGCACAATGTTGTATTGCTTCATATTGTTCGTAGCCTTGCGCCTTTGCTTGAGCAAAATGTTCTACAGAATCTAAAGCTCTTACATCGCCGCGAAGAAGTGGTCGATAAAGTAAGTAAACACAGAGCTAATATCGTGGATGCGATTGTTTCTGGTCAGCCTGAAAAGGCGCGTGAAATGTCTCACTCACATTTAGCTTATATCGAAGAAACATTGTTGGATTTGACTCGAGAAGAGTCTCGACGAGAGCGTTCTCTGCGTCGAATTCAGCAAGGTAACGATTCTTAATACAAGAACCGCTTACTTAAATAAGTAGATCCAACCAACAGAAGGATAGATCGCCATGTCTGACATGAAGCATGACGTAGATGCACTGGAAACTCAAGATTGGCTACAAGCCCTTGAATCAGTTGTTCGTGAAGAAGGTGTAGAACGTGCACAGTTTCTACTAGAAACCGTTCTAGAAAAAGCACGTCTAGACGGCGTTGATATGCCAACTGGCATCAACACAAACTACATCAACACTATTCCAGCTGCACAAGAACCAGCTTACCCTGGTGACGTAACTCTTGAGCGTCGTATTCGTTCGATTATTCGCTGGAACGCAATCATGATCGTATTGCGTGCTTCTAAGAAAGACCTAGACCTAGGTGGTCACATGGCTTCTTACCAGTCAGCTGCAGCGTTCTACGAAGTTTGTTTCAACCACTTCTTCCGTGCTCCAAACGAGACGGATGGTGGCGATCTAGTTTACTACCAAGGTCACATCTCACCAGGTATCTACTCTCGTGCGTTCGTTGAAGGCCGTCTAACTGAAGAGCAGCTAGACAACTTCCGTCAAGAAGTAGACGGTAAAGGCGTTCCTTCATACCCACACCCTAAACTGATGCCTGAGTTCTGGCAGTTCCCAACAGTATCTATGGGTCTTGGTCCTATCTCTGCTATTTACCAAGCACGTTTCCTTAAGTACCTAAACGGCCGTGGCCTTAAAGATACTTCTGCTCAACGTGTATACGCTTTCCTAGGCGACGGTGAGATGGATGAGCCAGAATCACGTGGTGCAATTTCTTTCGCTGCGCGTGAGAAGCTAGACAACCTATGTTTCCTAATCAACTGTAACCTACAGCGTCTAGATGGCCCTGTAATGGGTAACGGTAAGATCATTCAAGAGCTTGAAGGTCTATTCAAAGGTGCAGGTTGGAACGTAGTTAAAGTTATCTGGGGTAACAACTGGGATGCACTACTAGCTAAAGATACGACTGGTAAGCTACTACAGCTTATGAACGAAACGATCGATGGCGACTACCAAACATTCAAATCTAAAGATGGCGCATACGTACGTGAGCACTTCTTTGGTAAGTACCCAGAAACAGCTGCACTAGTTGCAGACATGACTGATGACCAAATCTTCGAATTGAAGCGTGGTGGTCACGATTCTTCTAAGCTGTTTGCTGCATTTAACAATGCAAAAGAAACAAGCGGCAAGCCAACGGTAATCCTAGCTAAGACTGTTAAAGGTTACGGCATGGGTGAAGCGGCTGAAGGTAAGAACATCGCTCACGGTGTTAAGAAGATGGACATGACTCACGTACAATACCTACGTGATCGTCTAGGTCTACAAGACATTCTTTCTGATGAGAAAGTAGCTGAACTGCCTTACCTAAAACTGGAAGAAGGTTCTGCTGAGTACGAATACCTACATGCTCGTCGTAAAGCACTGAAAGGTTACACGCCACAGCGTCTACCTAAGTTCACACAAGAGTTCAAAGTACCAGAGCTAGAAGAGTTTGCTCCTCTACTTGGCGCTCAAAAGCGTGAAATTTCAACGACTATGGCTTACGTACGTACGTTGAACATCCTGCTTAAAGACAAGAACATCGGTAAGAACATCGTTCCTATCATCTGTGATGAAGCGCGTACGTTCGGTATGGAAGGTCTATTCCGTCAAGTGGGTATCTACAACCCAGACGGTCAAGAATACACACCTGAAGATAAAGGCATCGTTTCTTACTACAAAGAAGCAACATCAGGCCAAGTTCTTCAAGAAGGTATCAACGAACTAGGTTCAATGGCATCTTGGGTTGCTGCTGCTACTTCTTACAGCACAAACGATCTGCCAATGATCCCGTTCTACATCTACTACTCAATGTTCGGTTTCCAACGTATTGGTGACATGGCATGGCTAGCAGGTGACCAACAAGCTCGTGGCTTCCTACTAGGTGCTACAGCTGGTCGTACAACACTGAACGGTGAAGGTCTACAGCACGAAGATGGTCACTCGCACATTCAAGCGAACACTATCCCGAACTGTATCTCTTACGACCCAACATTCGCTTACGAGCTAGCAGTAATCATGCAAGATGGTATCCGTCGTATGTACGGTCCTGAGCAAGAAAACATTTACTACTACCTAACAGTAATGAATGAAAACTACGCAATGCCAGCAATGCCAGAAGGCGCTGAAGAAGGCATCCGTAAAGGTATCTACAAGCTTGAGTCTCACGAAGGTGCTAAGGGTAAAGTTCAGCTAATGAGCTCTGGTACTATCATGAACGAAGTACGTAAAGCAGCGACTATCCTAAGCGAAGAGTACGGCGTAGCATCTGACGTGTTCTCTGTAACTTCATTCAACGAGCTAACTCGTGATGGTCAAAATGCAGAGCGTTACAACATGCTTCACCCAGAAGCTGAAGCGAAAGTGCCTTACATCACTACTGTTCTTGGTAACGAACCAGCAATCGCTGCGACGGATTACATGAAGAACTACGCTGAGCAAGTACGTGCATTCATGCCAACTGAGTCTTACAAAGTTCTTGGCACTGACGGCTTCGGTCGCTCAGACAGCCGTGAGAACCTACGTCGTCACTTCGAAGTTAATGCAGGCTACGTGGTAGTTGCAGCACTAACTGAACTAGCGAAACGCGGTGATGTTGAGAAGTCTGTTGTTGCTGAAGCAATTGCTAAGTTCAACATCGACACTGAAAAAACAAACCCACTTTACGCTTAATACAGCGCTTAACTAGAAGGTAAATAAGCAATGGCAATCGAAATTAATGTACCTGACATCGGTGCGGATGAGGTTGAAGTTACTGAGATTCTTGTAAGCGTTGGCGACAAGGTTGAAGAAGAACAGTCTCTGATCACTGTTGAAGGCGACAAAGCTTCTATGGAAGTTCCAGCGTCTCAAGCAGGTATTGTAAAAGAAATCAAAGTTGCAGAAGGCGATTCAGTAACTACTGGTTCTCTTATCATGATTTTCGAAGCCGAGGGGGCAGCTGACGCTGCACCTGCTCCTGCGGCAGAAGCGGCTCCAGCAGCAGCTCCAGCTCCAGCAGCAGCGGCAGCAGAACTAAAAGAAGTTCACGTTCCTGATATCGGTGGCGACGAAGTAGAAGTTACTGAGCTCATGGTTAAAGTTGGCGATGCAGTAGAAGAAGAGCAATCACTTCTAACTGTAGAAGGCGACAAAGCTTCTATGGAAGTACCAGCACCATTTGCAGGTACGGTTAAAGAGATCAAGATTGCTGAAGGCGATTCAGTAACAACTGGCTCTCTTGTGATGGTATTTGAGGTAGCTGGCTCAGGCGCAGCTGCTCCAGCTCATGAAGCGGTTGAAGCGCCAGCAGCACCTGCGGCGGCTCCTGCGGTGGCAGCGGACAAAGAAGTTAATGTTCCAGATATCGGCGGTGACGAAGTAGAAGTTACTGAGATCATGGTTAAAGTTGGCGATACAGTAGAAGAAGAGCAATCTCTAATTACTGTAGAAGGCGACAAAGCTTCTATGGAAGTGCCAGCACCATTCGCAGGTACAGTTAAAGAGATCAAGATTACTGAAGGCGACAAAGTAACGACTGGTTCTCTAATTATGGTATTCGAAGTGGCTGGTTCAGCTCCTGCAGCTCCAGTTGCAGCAGCGGCTCCTTCGGCAGCAGCTCCAGCACCTGCGGCGGCTCCTGCTCCAGCAGCAAAAGCTGAAGCGGCACCTGCATCGAACGATTTCCAAGAAAACAACGAATACGCACATGCGTCTCCAGTTGTTCGTCGTCTGGCTCGCGAGTTTGGCGTAAACCTATCTAAGGTTAAAGGTTCTGGTCGTAAGAGCCGTATTCTAAAAGAAGACGTTCAAAACTACGTGAAAGATGCGCTTAAGCGTCTTGAGTCTGGCGCAGGTGCAGCAGCATCTGGCAAAGGCGACGGTGCAGCACTTGGTCTACTACCTTGGCCAAAAGTTGACTTCAGCAAGTTCGGCGAAACTGAAGTTCAGAAGCTGTCTAAGATCAAGAAGATCTCTGGTGCAAACCTACACCGTAACTGGGTGATGATTCCTCACGTTACACAGTGGGATAACGCTGACATCACTGAGCTAGAAGCCTTCCGTAAAGAGCAGAACGCAATCGAAGCGAAGAAAGACACTGGCATGAAGATCACTCCTCTTGTGTTCATCATGAAAGCGGTAGCGAAAGCACTAGAAGCGTTCCCAGCGTTTAACTCTTCACTTTCTGAAGATGGCGAAAGCATCATTCTTAAGAAGTACGTGAACGTAGGTATTGCAGTAGATACGCCAAACGGCCTTGTTGTTCCAGTATTTAAAGACGTGAACAAGAAAGGCATCTACGAGCTATCTGAAGAACTAATGGCAGTTTCTAAGAAAGCACGTGCAGGCAAGCTAACAGCTGCTGATATGCAAGGCGGTTGTTTCACAATCTCTAGCCTTGGCGGTATCGGCGGTACAGCGTTTACACCAATCGTAAACGCGCCAGAAGTTGGTATCCTAGGTGTATCTAAATCTGAAATGAAGCCAGTGTGGAACGGCAAAGAGTTCGAACCACGTCTACAACTTCCACTGTCTCTATCATACGACCACCGTGTGATCGATGGTGCAGAAGGTGCACGCTTCATTACTTTCCTAAACGGTGCACTATCAGACATTCGTCGCCTAGTACTGTAATATAGAAAGTAATAGTTAAGGTGGCTTTCGGGTCACCTTACTTCTTTATATAAAAGACTATTTTTAGACGACAATTTCTCACATCGTTCAGAATCTGAAAGATGAATTGTTGTCTAGCTCACAGGCTAACTTAAAGCTGCTTTCACACTGTTAACATCTCTGTAAAATATTGACCGTTTGAAAGCCTAATAATTTAAGAACATCTACTCAGCCTGTTAGGGATAATGACTACAAGAGGTCACAATGAGCAAAGAAATTAAAGCCCAAGTTGTTGTACTTGGTTCTGGTCCTGCTGGTTACTCAGCTGCATTCCGTTGTGCGGACTTAGGTCTAGAAACAGTACTAGTTGAACGTTACAGCACTCTTGGCGGTGTATGTCTAAACGTTGGTTGTATTCCATCTAAAGCACTTCTTCACGTTTCAAAAGTTATCGAAGAAGCGAAAGCGATGGCTGAGCACGGTGTTGTGTTTGGCGAACCACAAACAGACATCAGCAAAATCCGTATCTGGAAAGAGAAAGTTGTAAACCAACTGACTGGCGGTCTTAGCGGTATGGCTAAGATGCGTAACGTTACTGTAGTAAACGGCTACGGTAAGTTCACAAGCCCTAACTCTATCCTTGTAGAAGGCGAAGGCGAAGCAACAACTGTTAACTTCGACAACGCTATCATTGCTGCGGGTTCTCGCCCAATCAAACTGCCATTCATCCCACATGAAGACCCACGTATTTGGGATTCAACGGATGCGCTAGAACTGAAAGAAGTACCAGAAAAACTGCTTATCATGGGTGGTGGTATCATCGGTCTAGAAATGGGTACGGTTTACCACTCACTAGGTTCTAAAGTAGACGTAGTAGAGATGTTTGACCAAGTTATCCCTGCAGCGGATAAAGACATCGTTAAAGTCTTCACTAAGCGTATTAAAGACAAGTTCAAGCTAATGCTTGAGACGAAAGTAACTGCAGTTGAAGCGAAAGAAGACGGTATCTACGTTTCAATGGAAGGCAAAAAAGCGCCAGCAGAAGCTGAGCGTTACGATGCGGTTCTTGTTGCTATCGGTCGTGTGCCAAACGGTGCGCTTATCGATGCTGAAAAAGCAGGTATTGAAGTGGACGAGCGCGGCTTTATCAACGTTGATAAGCAAATGCGTACTAACGTTCCTCACATCCACGCAATCGGCGACGTAGTTGGCCAACCAATGCTTGCTCACAAAGGTGTGCATGAAGGTCACGTTGCTGCAGAAGTTATCTCTGGTAAGAAGCACTACTTCGATCCTAAAGTTATTCCTTCAATCGCTTACACTGAGCCAGAAGTGGCATGGGTTGGTAAGACAGAGAAAGAAGCGAAAGCCGAAGGCATCAACTACGAAATGGCAACATTCCCATGGGCAGCATCAGGTCGTGCAATCGCGTCTGACTGTGCAGACGGTATGACCAAGCTAATCTTCGATAAAGAAACTCACCGCGTAATCGGTGGTGCTATCGTTGGTACTAACGGTGGTGAACTACTTGGTGAAATCGGCCTAGCTATCGAGATGGGTTGTGATGCTGAAGATATCGCACTAACTATCCACGCTCACCCAACTCTACACGAGTCTGTGGGTCTAGCTGCTGAAGTATTTGAAGGTTCAATCACTGACCTTCCAAACAAAAAAGCAGTTAAAAAGAAAAAATAATTTTTCTTGAATGCTGAATGATAAAAACCGCTGATTCGTCAGCGGTTTTTTTATTGGAAGAACAGAACGCTGCGCTTGGCCGATTCGGGAGTGCTCCGCTTAAGGAATCGAGAGGTGACCGTTGGAAGGTTAGTGAAGACAATTGGCTCTAAAAGGAATTGACGGGATTTGTCCCTAGAAAGATAAAATAAGATCGTCTCTCGTCTCTCGTCTC
>NZ_JPRD01000081.1 GCF_000817815.1 Vibrio owensii CAIM 1854 = LMG 25443 | reverse complement strand
TTTAACTGATCGGCATTAGATCTTAGCGTCCTCCTATTTGTTATACTGCAGACAGTTTAATCAGCCAGCATGAAGGCCTATGAGTTTTAAGGATTTACGCGAATTTATCGACCACCTAGAACAGAAAGGTCGACTTAAACGCATCACTCACCCCGTCGATCCCGCTTACGAAATGACAGAAATCAGTGACCGCACCTTGCGTGCTGGTGGTCCTGCATTGTTGTTTGAGAACCCAATCGGCTACGACGTACCTGTTTTGACGAACCTATTTGGTACGCCAGAACGTGTTGCGATTGGTATGGGACGTGAAGACGTTAAAGAATTAAGAGAAGTCGGTAAGCTGCTGGCTTATTTGAAAGAACCTGAGCCACCAAAAGGCTTCAAAGACGCTTTAGAAAAACTGCCTGTGTTCAAACAAGTATTGAACATGCCAGCTAAGCGTTTACGTAAAGCACCATGCCAAGACATTGTTTGGCAAGGTGATGAAGTCGACTTGGATAAGATTCCGGTAATGAGCTGCTGGGCAGAAGATGTTGCGCCGCTGCTTACTTGGGGCTTAACCGTAACCAAAGGTCCGAATAAGAAACGTCAGAACTTAGGCATTTATCGTCAGCAGAAAATTGCCAAGAACAAAATCATCATGCGTTGGTTAGCTCACCGTGGCGGTGCGCTTGACCTGCGCGATTGGATGGAAACCAATCCAGGTAAACCTTTCCCAGTTTCGGTTGCGTTTGGTGCAGACCCTGCAACCATTCTTGGCGCAGTAACACCGGTGCCAGATACGCTATCGGAATATGCATTTGCAGGTTTGTTGCGTGGAAGCAAAACGGAAGTCGTGAAGTCAGTCAGTAATGATTTGGAAGTGCCAGCGAGCGCGGAAATCGTGATGGAAGGCTATATCGACCCGAACGAGTTTGCTGATGAAGGTCCTTACGGTGACCACACTGGCTACTATAACGAAAAAGAAAAGCACCACGTATTTACCATTACGCACATTACTATGCGTAAAGACCCTATTTATCACAGCACCTACACAGGTCGTCCGCCTGATGAACCAGCTGTATTGGGTGTGGCATTAAACGAAGTGTTTGTGCCGATTTTGCAAAAGCAATTCCCAGAGATTGAAGACTTCTATCTACCGCCAGAAGGTTGTTCGTACCGAATGGCAGTCGTCACCATGAAGAAGCAGTATCCGGGGCATGCCAAGCGCGTAATGATGGGCGTGTGGTCTTTCTTACGTCAATTCATGTATACCAAGTTTGTTATTGTGTGCGATGAATCGGTAAACGCACGAGATTGGAATGATGTCGTGAAAGCCATGTCAGAGCATATGGATCCTGTGCGTGATACCTTGATGATAGATAACACGCCAATCGACTCTCTAGATTTTGCTTCGCCAGTGGTTGGGCTTGGATCCAAGATGGGGCTAGATGCAACCATTAAGTGGGATGCCGAACTAGCGACACGAACCGAGGTCGCTGAACGAGACAGCAAAGCGATTACCGAAGCAGAGCTGAATGCGTTGAAACAGCAGCGTCCTGAAATTGTCGATGTTTATCTACCGGCCACAGCAAACAACCAATTTGTTGTCGTGACAATGAAGAAAGACCAAGCCGGTCAATCTCAAGCATTGATGGAATACTTGTGGGACTTCTTTGCTCAGTACACGGATAACAAATTCATTATTTTGTGCGACGATGACGTCAATGCACAAGATTGGAATGACATCATTTGGGCTGTGACAACTCGAATGGATCCAGACAGAGATACCACTCAAGTTCGTGGTAAGGCGGGTAGTTCATCTAAACTTGGGCTCGATGCGACCAATAAGTTTGAATCTGAAGCCACGCGCGAGTGGGGCACGCCTATCAAAAAAGATCCTAAACTTGTGGCTAAAGTCGATGAGATTTGGGACCAGTTAGGTATTCTATGAGTCATCAAGTCCACCTTCTACCAATGGACGTTACGTTCCAAGTAAAAGAAGGGGAGACGGTGTTGGAAGCTGCGCTCAACAACAATATTCGCTTCCCGCACCGTTGCCAAGTTGGCGCTTGCGCCATGTGCATGTGTAAAAAGCTAACGGGCGAGGTGAGCTATCACCTCGAACCTATGCTAACCGAAAAAGAGCAGCAGCAAGGTTGGATATTCCCTTGCCAAGCCTATACAGAAAGTAATTTAGTGCTTACTTTTGACGAGTAAGCGAGAGGAACACCATGACCATCCAATGTAAAGTAAAGTCTATTCAGCCGTTAGCTTGTAATACTTACCAAATCCTTCTTCACCCAGAATCACCAGTACCTTTTAAAGCAGGTCAGTACCTAATGGTCGTGATGGGTGAAAAAGACAAACGTCCTTTCTCTATTGCGAGCAGTCCTTGTCGTCATGAAGGTGAGCTTGAACTGCACATCGGTGCGGCGGAACACAATGCTTATGCACTAGAAGTTGTTGAAGCAATGCAAGCTGCCCTAGAAACAGATGGTCATATCGAGATTGATGCACCACATGGTGATGCTTGGGTTCAAGAAGAAAGCGAACGCCCGCTATTATTGATTGCTGGTGGTACTGGCTTTAGTTACGTGCGCTCGATTCTGGATCACTGTGTTGCACAGAACAAAACCAACCCTATCTATTTATACTGGGGTGCACGAGACAACTGCCAGCTTTATGCTAAAGAAGAACTGGTCGAGATCGCCGATAAGTTTGCTAACGTTCACTTTGTTCCAGTAGTAGAAGAAGCACCTGCAGACTGGCAAGGTAAAGTTGGTAACGTGCTACAAGCAGTAGCTGAAGATTTCGAAAGCTTAGAAAATTACGATATCTATATTGCAGGCCGCTTTGAAATGGCAGGTGCAGCACGTGAACAGTTCACTCAGAACAAGAAAGCGAAGAGCGAACGTATGTTCGCAGACGCGTACGCATTCATTTAAATACGGCTTTTAAGGCAGAAAAAGAGGGTTTTTTACCCTCTTTTTTGCTTTTTTGATGAAATAGTCATCGAACAGTCAGTTTTTTCCATTTTTTTTCAAAAAAGGGTTGCGAACGGATCTGAGTTCCCTATAATGCGCATCCACCGACACGGCAGACGCGATAAGGCTTCAGCAAGGTCGGAGAGGTGAAAAGCTTCTGAGAAAATAAATTGAAAAAAGTGTTTGACACTCTCAATTATCTCGTTAGAATGCACCTCCGCTTTGAGAGAAAAACTTCTCGACAAGCAAGCTCTTTAACAATATAGACCTATCAATCTGTGTGGGCACTCGTTGATGATAATCCAACTAGGTATTTCTTTCTTAACGGAAAGCGGTATCAAATTAGGTTTCAATGAAACGAAGTGACCAT
>NZ_JPRD01000080.1 GCF_000817815.1 Vibrio owensii CAIM 1854 = LMG 25443 | reverse complement strand
TGTTTAACTGATCGGCATTACAGCTCTAACGCTGCGTTTTTTATTGAATGCTGTTTCACGTGAAACAACTGTTAGAGCTCTTAAGCTCAATTAGAGCAAAGCTACATTAAAACAAACGTGTCGGCTCACCTAAGTAATAACCTTGCAGATAGTCCACTCCCATGTCCTGAGCAATATCGCACACCTCTTTGTTATGCACGAACTCAGCTACGGTCTTAGCATTAAATACCTGACACAAACGCACCAACTGCGAGGCAATCTTGCGCTGCTTTTGGTCTTTATCGATGTAGCGAATCAAACTGCCATCGAGCTTAATGACTTCCGGCTCTAACTTGAGGATCTCATCAATATTGGAGTAACCCGAACCAAAATCATCCACAATGATGCGTGCGCCTAGGCTTCTAAAGTGGCTGCACACCTCAATCATTCGTCCGTAATCTTTGATTTGCTCTGACTCCAACACTTCCAAACCAATCCGTCTTGGGTCATTAAGTTGGGTAATGGCATGTTCAAGCAACATCAAGGTTTTATCGCTGAGTAAATCCTGAGGTGACAAGTTAATTGAGAAGTCACCATGCTGGTCTTTCATGTAGTTGAGTGTTGAGCGAATCATGTGACGACTCAAACGCGTGTACAAATGCGTATCAGAAATGATGGGTAAGAAACGCCCCGGCGCAATGATGCTACCATCCTCTTCAATGATGCGTACCAAACACTCTTGGCTAGCTGGACGGTGGCTATAGGCATGCACAATTGGCTGACTGTAGGTAATGATGTTCTGCTTGAGGATGGCGCGGCTCACACAGCTTAGCCAACCCAACTGCTCTTTTCGCACATCTTCATTGAGCTCAATATCTTTAGCATTACAGATGTGAGTATTACTACGCACCCCAGCTCTTCGCGCCTCGATGCCTTTTAGTAGTAGCTCATCTGGCGATGCCGTTGGAAAATCACGACGGCTAACTAAGCCACCGCACAATGAAATCGAAAGGTAATCAATGTCCCGTAAGCCACTTGGCTCAAAGTTGGTTTGCTCTACTGCGTCAGCAAAGCGAGTAAAGTGTTGCTTTATCGCTTCACTACTGGTGTCAGCTTTGAATAAGAACGCCCACTCACCAACACCAATGCTATAAAGTTGTAGCGCAGCAGGTTTACCAAGGCGTTTACGCAGGCGATTGCTAAAGTGCATCGACAAGTCTTTCAACAGTTGGTCGCCAACGCGATATCCGTATTTTTCGTTGATATGGCTAAAGTTAAGCAGTTTAAGTGTCAGTAAATGCTCATCGGTATCAATGCTGATCAAACGCTCTTGCAGCGCAACACGATTTTGTAATCCTGTACGACTATCTCGGCGGAAGCTCTGTTCTAGCTTTTTCGCTTGGCGATCGAGTTGATAGCCCATGTGAGCATTCATGTTGTTGAGATCGCCAATCGCATTGCGGATCAGGCTAAACAAGGGAGAGATAGAAGTGCTCACTTCTTGCTGTGGCATGTTAAGCGCAGCAACTTCATCCCCTTCACGCATCGCCAAATAAGTCAGGCTATGGTGCAGAATTTCTTGTTGGTGATTCTCGCCGTACAACTCGCCCATGCAGTAACTGCCCGACGTGTGAGAAATGTCCGTGAAGGCACGAACTTCATCGCTGCTATCAATAAAATCAAGTCGCGATGCGCAGTTATAAATCATCACGGCTTCAGGTTGATGCATGGAAAGCTCCACCACCCCATGGCGAACTTGCTCAAGCGTTAACGAAGGATGGTTGTAACAGAACTGCACTTCATCACCCAAGCACCAAGGGCGATCGAAGCTCATGCTGCCGTCGGGATGGATTTCCGTCACGGCACACACCTCTTTGCGCCCAATAGATTCGCGATAAAGTGGAAAATTCAGCAGTTGATTAAGCGTCAGGTCGTGCCCATCAGCAAGGTAATGTTTATACACTTCCAGCGCTTTACGCTCTCCCAAGCGATACAAACGCGTCCCTTTGGCGTGAGTAACCTTATGTGGCATACCGATTGGGTTCCACTCAGAATACGCACTCGTCCATGTTTTCAAGGTATCGCTGTGCAAGGCAACCGCGACAACCGCTTCGTCATAAACTTGGTCTTGATGCAGAACCCAACAACCGTCATCGATGGTTTGAGCCAAACCGCCAGAAACCTTCGGACCGTCAGCATCAAATACGCGATACACCGGATAATCACGGCGTTCAATTTGGACAGAAAAGCTAATAATGGCTTTGGAGTTATCTTGCAGTTGTAAAGCTTGCTTGAGATCGTAGCCATCGATATCTGGCGAGAAGGAATAATGCTGAACCGCAGACGTGAGTGTGGTTTGTTCAAACTCCATCACACACACTAAGCAGCCATGGTTAATGATTTCACCTTCCAAGATAACGTGACGGGTGCTGTGACCGATGATGTGCGTGTTGGGTAATCTTTCGAGTATTGCCCGTGCGAGCGAGACGGCGGAGTCGCGTGATTGGGTGGATAAGAGTTGCACCAGATAACGTTTATCTGCACAACACTGAGAAGTGATTAAAAAGTCATTAAGCTGATCCACATTTTGAACCAGTTGAGAGAATGCTCGCATTTACCCTACCACTGCCGTCATCAAGCCACACCACATGAAAGTGGTTTTATTATTTTACTTTGATGAGAGTAATTTACGTGGCTTTAGGCGGCTTTTCTAGGGTCAGAATTAAGATTGCATGGATTAATGCGAAAGCGATTACAAAAGCGCGAGTAACGACTGCAAGTTATTGATTTCAATGTCAGGTAACGTTCGCGTTTTTGCCTGAGTAATGACATTTTTATTCATATCATTGAACCAGCATGCGGCAAAACCCGCGAGTTTCGCGCCTTGAACGTCTGTTACTAAGTGGTCACCGACATGAAGAATGTGCTCACTAGGCAAATCCAGAAACTGCTGCGCTTTGGTGAACATATCCGGCGCTGGTTTCGCGCTGCCATCGGGCCCTGCTTTCAGTACTTGCTGGAAATAAGGCGTAAGACCAATTCTATCTAAATCGACATTACCGTTGGTGATCGCTACCAGCGGGATTTCTTGCCCGAGTTCAGCAAGTACATCGAGGCTTTGCTGTGGTACTTCAAAACGGTTACGCCAATCTAAAGCGACCTCGACTGCGGCTTGCGCAGCGGTATGCGCCGCTTCGTTATCGTACCCAACTTGAGAGAAAGCTTGCTTGAGCTGCACTAAACGCCACAAAGTGACATCACTCTTCAGCTCAGGTTGTTGCTGCACGACACGCTGCTTGAGTGCAAACCAATCGGTTTTATCCATGTGAGCGACCGCCGGATGATGGTGTTTAAGCCAAGGTAACAACTCACGCTCCATACGAACTATCACTGGGTAGTTGTCATAGAGGGTGTCATCAAGGTCAAACGTCATCGCCTTTACAGGCGCAATACGGCGGTAAAATTTCATGGGATTCCTTGGTTAATCCGACTTGTCGTCGTTTCTCTTACGCGCTCTTGGATGCGCCTGATCATAAGCTTGCGCTAAATGTTGGAAATCCAAGTGGGTATAGATTTGGGTGGTGGAGATGTTTTCATGCCCCAATAGCTCTTGCACCGCACGTAAGTTATTGCTCGATTCCAGCATGTGTGTTGCAAACGAGTGACGCAATTTGTGCGGGCTAATGTGGCTCGCAACGGACTGTTTCTGCCCCCATTCCGCCATACGCTTTTGCACACTGCGGTGTGAGATTCGTGTACCCAACTTAGAAACAAACAGTGCAGGTTCACCCGGCGCAGCTAAATCACCACGCACACGCAACCATTTACCAACCCATTCGGTTGCCATACCAGAGAACGGCACTTTACGTTCTTTGTCACCTTTACCAATCACTCGTAATTCGCCACTGCGTAACTGAACATCACGCACATCGACGCTAACCAGTTCTGCCAAACGCAGACCAGCGCCGTACATTAGCTCCATCATGGCACGATCGCGCACCGCTAACGGGTCGTCCTCGTTCACTTCGAGCAATTGGTTTACTTCATCCACATCGAGGTTTTTCGGCAGTGGGCGTTTCTTACGTGGTGCCGAAACCCCTTTCGCAGGGTTCGCTGACATTTCTCCACGTAGGATCAGGAAATCGAAAAAGCTGCGTAGAGAAGATAAGCGCGTCGCTAAGCTGCTGGCTTTCATGCCTTCACGCATGCCTTTACCTGCCAATTGACGCACCCAACCTGCATCGACTTGCGACCAATCTTTCAAACCCATCTCAGCCAAGTGGTGAGCCATTGTTTCCAATTGTTGTTTGTAGTTGCGTTGGGTGTGCAGGCTAAGCCCCTTTTCGCTTCGCAGGAATTCGTAGAAGCGTTCAAGAGGCTTTTGAAGACTATTTGGCAGAGGAGTGTTGGGAGTTGTCGTCATCGTGACTTTGCCATACCAATGTTTGAGCGAGATGTGCCACTACTAAGGATAGGTGACGCAAAAACAAGGTATCCATATCTGGTTGGAAATGACCGCCATCCTCGCTAGAAAATGCCAGTACGCCAAGCGTCTGTTTTTTCACAAGCGGTAACACCACATAGGAACCCATTTCTGGAACGTCCATATCCCCAAACAACGCTTCGCGATCCACTTTACGCAGACGACCTAAGTACGCCTCTTTGCCGTTTAAGTGGTTGGTAGCCAAACGTTGGTAGCTTTCCTTACTCAATTGAGTCGCAGCATCACACTGGCTCAATAGACGCACATACGCCTTCAAACCAAGGTCTTTGGCTTTGAGTTCAATGGCGTTGATGACTTGCTTGAAGTCACCACACTTAAGGATTTGCCCTTGCAGATCCATGAACTCGTAGAAGGTGCGATCGTTGTTCGCCGCCAAAGACATCAGAGTAGTGATTTCTTCTTCTAGCTCTTCAATTCGTTGGCGCTGGCGGTTCATTTGAATGTGAACCAAAGAAACCGTACCTAAATCTGTGTGTGGCAAAGATAGGCGATCGACCAACTCTGGACGCTGAACAAAGAAGTCTGGGTGGTCTTTTAAATATTGCGCCACCACTTCTGCAGTCAGCGCATCCGCTTCAACTTCTGAGATTTGGTTTTCTTGCTCTTCAACTAGCACGACAATTGACCATCAAATACGTGAGTTGCAGGACCAGTCATAAACAGCGGTTTGCCTGGACCTTGCCAAGAAATACGTAGGTCACCACCAGGAAGTGAAACTTTCACGTTCTCATCCAGTAAACCTTGCAGGATGCCCACCGCAACAGCGCCACAGGCACCGCTGCCGCAAGCTTGCGTTTCACCCGCGCCACGCTCATACACGCGCAGACGAATGTGATTGCGATTCACAACTTGCATAAAGCCCGCGTTCACACGCTCAGGGAAGCGCTCATGTGATTCTAATAGCGGGCCAAGTGCTTCCACTTCTGCCGTATCCACATCGTCAACCACTGTCACCACGTGCGGGTTACCCATGCTCACTGCGCCACAAAACAGGGTCTTATCACCTGCACGCATGATGTAGGTTTTCTCTTTCTGCTTCGCTTTGAAAGGGATCTTGTTCGGCTCGAACTCAGGTACGCCCATGTTCACCGTAACTTCACCATCGTCTTCAACATCAAGAATCATCTTACCTTTCTTGGTGCTCACGCTGATGCTGTACTTATTGGTCAAGCCTTTCAAACGGACGAAACGTGCGAAACAGCGAGCGCCATTACCACACTGCTCAACTTCACTGCCATCTGCATTAAAAATGCGATAGTGGAAGTCGCTTTCAGGATCATAAGGCGCTTCAACCACGAGCAATTGGTCAAAACCAACGCCCGTGTGACGATCCGCCAAACGACGGATCAAATCTTGCGAGAAAAACACGTTCTGGGTAATGCAGTCGACGACCATAAAGTCGTTGCCCAAACCGTGCATTTTGGAAAAGTGGAAATGCATTTGTTGTGTGTTACTCCGGTAGAATCTGTTCCAGCTGCCACAAACTGGTCAGCTCCTCACGCTGGCGAACAAGGTGGCTTTGGTTGCCATCCACCATCACTTCCGCCGCTCGGGTACGAGTATTGTAGTTCGAAGACATCACAAAACCATAGGCGCCTGCAGAGCGAACCGCGAGTAGATCACCTTCTTGCAGTACTAGTGCTCGATCTTTGCCCAAGAAATCGCCCGTTTCACAGATAGGACCGACTAAGTCGTAAGTCTGTGCTTCACCTTCACGTGGTGCGACAGGAACAATATCTTGCCATGCTTGGTACAGCGCAGGACGCATTAAATCGTTCATTGCCGCATCGATAATCGCAAAGTTCTTGTGCTCTGTGTGCTTTAGAAATTCCACACGCGTTAGCAAGATACCGGCGTTAGCTGCAATCGCACGACCTGGTTCAAAAATCAGTTCAAGGTTTTGATGATTCTCAAGACGACCTAACAGCGCTTTCGCATAGTCAGAAGGCTGTGGTGGCAATTCATCACGATATACCACGCCTAGACCACCACCAACGTCCAAGTGACGAATGTTGATGCCTTGTGCTTTCAAGTCATCAATCAACGCTAATAGACGATCTGTTGCATCGATGAAAGGTTCAATCTCAGTCAGCTGAGAACCGATGTGGCAGTCGATACCTTGAACGTTTAGGTTTGGTAGGCTCTGAGCAAATTTATATACAGCAGGCGCACGGTCAAACGCGATACCAAATTTGTTGTCACGCAGGCCAGTCGAAATGTAAGGGTGAGTCTTAGCGTCTACGTCAGGGTTAATTCGTAGAGAAATAGGTGCAACCACGCCTAACTCGCCCGCAACTTTGTTCAAGCGCTCAAGCTCAGGTTCTGATTCCACGTTGAAGCATTTAATGCCCAGTTCCAGCGCGCGTTTCATCTCTGCAGGCGTTTTACCAACACCTGAGAACACCACCTTCTTAGCATCACCGCCAGCCGCGATAACACGCTCAAGCTCACCACCCGATACGATATCAAAGCCTGAGCCCAAACGAGCCAGTGCGTTCAATACGCCAAGGTTTGAGTTTGCTTTTACTGCGTAACAAACAAGATGAGGATGCTGACCCACAGCGCTGTCAAACGCATTCCAGTGGCGCTCTAACGTCGCACGTGAGTAAACATAAAGAGGAGTGCCATGCTGCTCGGCAAGAGCTTGAAGTGAGACGTCTTCGGCCCAAAGCTGGCCATCATCCTGATAGTTGAAGTAATCCAAAATTTGCTTCCCTTAATTAATTCGACTGCTAAACCCTGATTTCACCCTAAGGGTGGCTAATTATTGTGACTGCTCGTTCTGCTGAGCGTCATCTGGGATGTAAAGTGAACCTGATTGACCGCAACCAGCAAGTGTCGCTGCAACCATCACAAACAACACAGTAAGTAATTTTTTCATTTTGCATATCGTGATTATTAAACCAATGCCCCCTATAATCGCACCACACTCAGGAAAAGCAATAGGATAGACGGATGAACGATACTGAATTTCATCAACTCGTGGATGCGCAGATGCAACTCATCGAAGAATCCATCGATGATTCAGGTGCAGACATTGATTACGAAGTCACTGGCAACGTAATGACATTAGAGTTTGAAGACCGCAGCCAAATCATCATTAACCGCCAAGAGCCAATGCATGAGATCTGGTTGGCATCGAAGTCTGGTGGCTTCCACTTCAAGCTAGTCGATAACAAATGGACTTGCTCTAAAACGGGCATGGAACTGTTTGAAATGGTGAAAGAAGAGTGTGAAAAACACGCTGGTGAAACGATCGATTGGGCATAAGCCAAATGGGTCTTCGTGACGACCAGTCACCTAAACGAAAAAAGAGCACCGAGGTGCTCTTTTTTGTTGTTCGTTTTACGCGTTCACCGCTTTGGTTGGGCGAGTCGGCGTACAGCCATCATTACGGTAAGGGATAATGTAGGTGTTCCCTTCTTCTGGATGAATAATTTGGTAGTACTGCGGCAAGTTAAAGTTAATAAACTTCGACGATACACGGTTATCATCTTTCACCGAGGTGTAGAAGCTGTTCACTGACGCAATCATTTCATCTTTCGAACCACTGAATTGATGATAAACCTCAACTTGGTTTGACTCATCCAATACGTAGATATTGAAACCATCGTCAGTGTCTTCAAAGAAGAACTGCACCAAACCTTCACTGGCGAAGCCATCCACTACTTCTGGTAGCTGGTACTCTTGCTCACGATCCAGCATCAACAGCGGTGAACCTTTCAGCTTGTTGGTTGAAATGCTGCGGTAGAAATCAACCGAGTTTTCCAGTTTCTGAACCGATACACCACGACGCTCAAAGAACAGACCGTAAGTTTGGTTAGCAAGACGCATGGCTTTAAAGCGACGGCGTTTCTCTTGCTCAACTGGCTTCAAACGTAAGTCGATACATTCTGCCAATAGCTGATACACCATATTGCGCATCACGCCACGCATGTTCTTCGCGTAGCAGAATACATCCACCGACTCTGGCGGAATCGCATCTTGGTGCATTTTGCCAAGAATGGTCTTCAACGCATCTAGCATCGCAGTTTCGCCTTTGAAGTGCAGGGTACGCACTTCGTGCCATGAGTTGCGATAAACCAAATCGACACTGCCGACCAAGTTAATTTGCTCAGGACCAAAGCTGAAGATATCAGTGTTCTTCACATCCACTTTGAGTGAGCGACCAGACAGCTCTGCCGTCGGGTCATTTTCAAAGTTGATGAACATCGCCATCTGACTAATTTCACACGGGCTACCCAGCGCTTGCATGGTTGGGCGACGTTTACGTAACGAGAAGGTGTTACGTAAGTCACTTACCATTTGGTAGAACTTATCGATGTCTAACTGCGCCTCACGCACCACCGCGTGCAAACGCGTTGACTCGGTAATCAAACCGTTGAAGAACGCCCAAGAAACCAACTTACTCAAGTACTCATGATGCTCAAGACAAGGTTGACCAAGAATGCGGTGCGCAATCAGTGGTTGCTTGTACAAGTACCAACCTGATTTGTTCACCCCACCCTCTTTTACTTCAATAAAGCTTAAGTCGGGTTCATGCAAATCTGGCGAGATCTGAGGGTTAAGCAAGGTAACTTTACCCGGCAGCACTTCGAATGCCGCGTACAGCTTACGAGCAAGAATACTGATATCTTGCGGGCTGATCGCCGAAGTAATGTCGTTACGACGCGCAAACTGAATCAAGTTACGGTAGCTTTGCATCAAAGCATCCAACAGTGCATGGTGCACCACTTTCACTTGCTCTACTTTCCAGTTACGGCGATCGTCGAGCTCTGCCAATACCGCTTCATCCCAATCCCACTTCGCAATCATGTCGCTCAAGGCTTCACGACGCCAAGCTACAGAACCTACATCAGGTTCGCGAGACAGTTTTTCATGGGTTTTAAGGTAGAAACAGCGGCGAACTAAATCCAAACGTGTGTCGTCTTGGATTCGCTCTAGGTAACGCGTTACTTTCTCTAGCATCAAGTAATACGCATCCATGCCGTACAAGTCAGGCTCGTGGGCAAAGAAGCGACGCTTGGTGTCGATACTAAGAAGTTGTGTGTGCGGGTATTCCCACGAGTAAGCTTCAAGCAAGATCGCTTTCAACACAGACTTGTAAGGGGAATCGATACTCTTGTACAGCTGCCACAAGTTCGAGCCGAAGTACTCTTCAGCAGGAATGCGGTTAAGCTGACCAAAGTTGATCCACTCATCACAGTTGATGTAGCCATCTTTACAAAGTTGTGCAACGTACTCGTCGTAACACTCTTCCATTTCTGGTGGCACGATTTGCCACAACAAACGCTGTCCTGCCAGACGAACCGCAGAACGGTAGAATTCATCCAGCAGTAATAGATGCTGAGAAGAACCACAGTTATCGCCGGTCATCTCTTCAGAACGGTTGCTACGAAAACGCTCTTCATCCATTAAGAAGAAGTTCGCTTCTACACCTTGGCTTTGAGCCCAATCGGTGATCAGCAAGCATTTGTTGGTCAACAGTTCACGTTGGTCGTTATCCATTTCCGGTGAGATACACACCCAAATATCCAAATCACTAGATGTACTTTGACCAATAGAGGAGGTACTGCCCATGGTATACAAACCTAAGATCGCAGGTTGCTCTGCCGTCCTAAGCGCTTGACCGATTGTCAGTTGGGTATCATCAAGGAATTGCTGTTGGAGATCGTTCAGCTCTAGACCAAACACACCATAAGGGACGTCTGCATCGTAGTAGCCGGGAATAACAGGATGGTTGTAGTTCAACAAGGCAGGAATCAAGTGGAAGACTTGCTGGCTTTGCGAATCCATAAGCGCCAGCGCACGGTCGATCCGTTGCTGGTTCAGGTTATCTAATCGCTGAATAAGTTTTTGGGTGTAAGCCTGCAAGGGAAGTTCCTTGGTTGAACAATCACGAAAATCTGCTGATGTTTTAAACCAAAATGGTGTAAAAACGTGATCAATTTAACACTTTCATCAGGGTTGGTAAAGATTTCCACCCGCAAATAGTTGTGGTCTGAAAACCCCACACTAGTCGCAAAAATCGATAGCGCAGTAGTGTCGCTTGTATTCACCTATAACTAATAATAGTCCTTAGCCTAAATGAGAATCCAGTCACACTATTTTCATAACGTCATGTAATTCGATTCATGACACCAAGAGAAGCCTAACTAACATTAAGACTTTCACGCGTTGAGTGGTAGGATTAGGCAAAACTAAAACAGCATTGAGAAGACCATGACACAATCTACGCCAATTCGCATTGCAACTCGAAAAAGCCCTCTTGCCCTATGGCAAGCTCACTATGTAAAAGACGCACTTCAAGCTGCTCATCCAGGTCTGGAAGTTGAGCTGGTTACTATGGTGACCAAAGGCGACATCATTTTGGATACACCGCTAGCCAAAGTCGGTGGTAAAGGCTTGTTTGTGAAAGAGCTAGAAGTGGCAATGCTTGAAGGTCGTGCAGACCTTGCGGTGCACTCAATGAAAGATGTACCAGTAGACTTCCCTGAAGGTCTTGGCTTGGTGACGATTTGTGAACGTGAAGACCCACGTGATGCATTCGTTTCTAACACTTACAACAACATTGATGAACTGCCACAAGGCGCAGTTGTAGGTACTTGTAGCCTGCGTCGTCAGTGTCAGTTAAAAGAATACCGCCCAGACCTCGTTATCAAAGAGCTGCGTGGCAACGTAGGTACTCGTCTAGGTAAGCTAGATGCAGGTGAATACGATGCAATCATTCTTGCTGCTGCAGGTCTGAAACGCCTTGAGCTAGAAGAGCGCATCCGTAGCTTTATCGAGCCAGAGCAATCGCTACCAGCAGTAGGCCAAGGTGCAGTAGGTATTGAGTGCCGTGTGGATGACGAACGTCTACTTAAACTGCTTGAGCCACTAAACCACCAAGATACGGCAGATCGCGTACGCTGTGAGCGCGCGATGAACCTCACTCTTGAAGGCGGTTGTCAGGTGCCAATCGGCAGTTACTCACTGCTTGATGGTGACAACATTTGGCTACGCGCATTGGTTGGCGAACCAGACGGCAGCCTAATTGTGCGTGGTGAAATTCGCGGTCACCGTAACGATGCCGAAGCACTCGGTGTTCAACTGGCTAACGAGCTACTTGAAAACGGTGCGCGCGACATCCTAACCAAACTGTACGCAGACCACGAATAATCATGGCAGTGTTGGTCACTCGTCCGGGAGAGCAAGGCATGGCGCTTTGCTCTCTGCTCGAAAGGCACGGCAAAACTGCAATTCATCATCCTCTGATCGACATCGTCGCCGATCTCAGCGACACACAACTCTCCAAATACATTGAAACCGCTCAAATCATCATTGCTGTTAGCCAACATGCGGTGCAATGCGCAGAGCAAATCTTGCAGAACCACGCTAAATCATGGTCTAAGCAGGCTATATACCTTGCCGTTGGTCAAAAAACAGCACACTATTTGAGCAAATGTACCCAACAGAAAGTACACTATCCACAAGTCAGTGATAGTGAGCACTTGTTGCAGCTTCCCGAGCTAAACAATGTAGAAAAACAAACAGTTCTGATCCTCCGTGGCAACGGTGGTAGAGAGCTGATAAAAGATGCATTGGTGAGACGTGGAGCAAAAGTTCACTATAGTGAGACTTATAAGAGAGAATTTATCCCATTCGATCCAGTAAGCTGTGTCTCACTATGGAAAACCCAACAAATCGACCAGATTATCGTCACCAGTGGTGAACAACTGGATTATTTGTGCAGCCAATTGACGTCAGAGCAATTGACTTGGCTTAATCAACAAGAGTTGTATATCCCCAGTCAGCGAATCGCTGACATCGCAATTCAACGGGGCTTCACTCAGGTCAGGTGCACAGGAAGCGCATCCAACCAAGAATTACTGGCTGCTCTCCAGCCCTAGCTACACAGGATATAGGCATGACAAGTAAAAATAACGACCAAAAGAATAACGATAAAAACCTTTCCGAAGAAACCACATCGGCACCGCTAGCTGAAAAAGACACGCCTAAGAAGGAATCTGAACCAAGCAAGGCAGAATCAAAGCCTGCTGAGCCAACCAAACCAGCAGAACCAAACAAAGTTGAATTTGAAGAGAAGCAAGGCAAACGCGGCGTGAAGCTGGGAACTGTCGCTATCGTCTTATCACTGATTTTTGGTGGCGGCCTCACTTACAAAATGCTTGAGCAGCAATCTGAATACCAAACTCAGATCGCACAGCTTCAAAGCCAACTTGAACAAGCTCAATCAGCAATGAAGCAAGAGCTTAGCCAAGTAAAAGAAGAAACCATTGAAAAAGCGACCACTGTTACTCACAAAGCAGAAGTGGTACTGGGTCAGCAACAAAAGAGCATCGAAAGCCTGCAACTAGCAGTCGCTGATGTGAAAGGTCGTCGTCCAAACGACTGGCTACTGGCAGAAGCTGACTATCTAGTAAAACTGGCAGGTCGTAAATTGTTCTTAGAACACGATGTAGAAAGCGCGACTCAGTTGATGGAAAGCGCGGACCAACGTATCGCAGCGCTGAACGATCCAAGCTTGGTCGGCCTGCGTAAAGCCATGGCAAACGACATTACTAAGTTGCGTGTTGTTCCTTTGGTAGACCGTGATGGCTTGGTATTGCGCCTCACTGCCCTACAGCAGCAAGTCGACAAACTGCCACTTGCGAATGCTTTGCTACCAGAAGCGGCAGCGGTAGAGAAGCAACAAGTGTCTGAAGACATTGCAAACTGGCAAGATAACTTGATGACGTCATTAAAAGACTTCTCAGAAAACTTTATCACCTTCCGCACTCGTGACGGTAACGTAATCCCTCTATTGTCACCACAACAACACTTCTACTTAAAAGAAAACATCAAAGCGAAGTTAGAGACGGCAATTAAAGCGGTTTACCAAGAGCAAGGTGAAATCTACACCACCTCTTTAGAAACAGCAGACAAGTGGGCAATGGCATTCTTCAACCAAGATGACAACTCGGTGAAAGAATTCAACAAGACACTGAGCCAACTGAACAAGCAAGATATTCAAGTTGAATACCCTGCGAAGCTAGAAAGCCAAAACCAACTCTCTGACGTGATTCGTGAACGCCTACGTCGTGAAGTGACCACTATGACAGGTACGGAGGATAAGTAATGGTTCGTCTTATTTTCCTATTTGTTGTTCTTGGTGCCGGTCTGTTCGTTGGCACTCAATTCTCAGGTCAGCAAGGTTATGTCCTGATCTCAATCGCGAATACAACGATAGAGATGAGTGTCACTACTCTAGTGATCTTTGTGATTGCCGCGTTAGCAGCGTTGTTCTTCTTAGAGTACCTAGTCAAGAAGTTGGTGTACGCAAGCTCAAGCACTTGGAACTACTTTAGTGTGCGCAAAATGCGTCGCTCTCGTCGTTACACCAACGAAGGCATCATCAAGCTACTTGAAGGTGACTGGAAAGGTGCAGAGAAGAAAGTGACACGTTGGGCAAACCACCACGACATGCCTCTCCTGTGTTACCTAGTGGCTTCAGAAGCAGCACAAGGTCAAGGTGACAAAGCGAAGCGTGACCAGTACCTAGAGCTAGCAAGCCAGCAAGAAAATGCGCACCTAGCAGTAGAACTGACTCGTGCAAAACAGTTTATTCGTGATAACGAATTCGAATCTGCATTCGATACTCTGCAAGCGCTGAAAGGTCAGTACGCGAATAACTCAATTGTTCTTAACCTGCTAAAGACCACTTACATGCAGCTTAAGCTGTGGCAACCGCTGATCGATCTGATGCCTCAGCTAAGCAAAGCCAAACTGGTTACGGAAGAAGAGCAAGCGGAGCTGGTTCAGAAAGCACAATGCGGCTTGCTACACGAAGTGGCTCAGCAGCAAGGCAGCGAAGGTCTTATCTCACACTGGAATGGTTTGCCACGTAAGGTAAAACAAGACGCTCATTTGGTCGGTTGTTTTGCTCACGAGCTCATCTCACGTAAAGCAGATAATGAAGCATTCACAGTAATCAAAGAAGCACTGAAGAAAAGCCCAACACCAGAGCTGTACCAGTTACTGCCAGAGCTAAACCTACCAGACAGTCACCCAGTCATCGTATTCTTGGAAGGCGTCTTGAAACGTGAACCAGAAAACGCAGCGGCACAAAGTGCATTAGCGCACTTCTTCTTCCGCCAAGAAAAATGGCAAGAAGCGCAAGAGCACTTCGAGGTTGCGCTAAAACTTCGCTCAGACGTTTCTGACTATGCTTACCTAGCAGACACACTAGAGAAGCAAAACCTGACAAAAGCGGCTCACGAGGTCTCTCGTAAAGCGCTAACGCTAGTTCAAAACAACTAAGCGATTCAGAAAATAGAAAGCCGGCAGTTTACTGTCGGCTTTTTTATTACCTGCAATTCCTCATGCCCTATCATCGAACCAACTGGCTCCCCCAAGAGCAGAGAACCCTCTACTGCCTACACCTGATTAGAAATAAGCTTTAAAGCTTCTGTCGTTCATTCCAAGCTGCTCTTCTTCGTGTCACTAAGAACCACGTGAAACAGCCGCGAGCACTTCCTACAAGATAGAGAGATTGGTTCTAAATGGTTAGGAGGGAAAACCTCCTTCAGAGCACAGTAAAGCGTAGTAATGGCAAAAGAAATAATTAGAGTAATGTTATGTACTCATTTCAATGAGAAAGGCCCCATACAGCGCTTGGATAGCGTTTGTTATAAAAGCTAAAGCAAAGAGTCATGTTCATCGGTAGTAAGTATTAAAAGGTGCTCAGAAGCATTAATACACATTGAATACTACAGCGAGGAGAAAGCTCAATCACTTTCGCAAGGAAACAAAGTTATAGTTTCTATAACTCTAAAAACGAAGGTAACAGAAAGCCTCAATGTACGGCTTAACACAGAACTACTTATTAGGTTGAGAGCAGAAGCGCTAGCTTGGAGCTGCACTCGGTTAGGAAGTCACTTCACCTATTTGAGCACCAGAAACGACGAAAGCCCGTTGCTTTCTCAACAGGCTTTCTTTGTAGTGACTGAGTTCGAGGACGATTAATCCTAAGTCGCGACTGACTCGGCGACTGACTCGGGACTTGAGGCAAATCCCGTCTAATTCTCAAACGTCAGAAATGAAAAAAGCCTCG
>NZ_JPRD01000079.1 GCF_000817815.1 Vibrio owensii CAIM 1854 = LMG 25443 | reverse complement strand
CTTTATTGGGCAAACGGCACTGCTATTTTTCGCTCTCTCAGATACGACAAAGCCACAAGCAGGGCCTGTGGCTTTGTATAACAGCGACAGAATGTTTTTCATTCAATTTGAAGAGGGAACGCATTCTGTGTGCAGCGCTGGGCGTTTTATCACCACAATAGGGAGGGAAAACACCTAAGCTTATCGGAAGTCCTCGGTGGGCTGCTTTGCAGTTATGCCAAGTTCAAATCGATACCATTACTTCTGGCCAGACAGTAAATAGTAACTCAAAGAAAAAGCAGGGATACCCGAGGCTCTCGAGCATAGTCTAAAATTGAGCGTTGAAAATCGCAAGTTTACCAGATGTCAAACTGAAGATAGTTGACGGTATTTTCCCTAAAAGAGTCCTGAAATGAACTTCTAGCAGCAAGCAGTCATCGGGATAATTTGTCCAATAGGCTGTTGGACAATTTTTCGTACCCAATTATGCAAGAGGCTCTTGCATAATTGCGAAACAAGTTATTTCGTAAAACGCTTACTCGTCACATCGTTTTGGCAGTAGGACTAACATGGGCATTGTTAATCAATCAACTACCGAGTATTCCTCGGCAGTTGGATTCGGGAACTGTTGCAAAATGTGCAATAGTTGCCTGAGAGGTGAGAAACTTCAGTTGTTGCAAAATCAGCAACAACTGTCACTGCTCCAATTGTGCAGCAGCCTGTTGCACAAATTAGCCTTAATCAAAAATGCCCCATTTCGTGTTGGTGACGCTCAATCTCACAAATTACAGTGAGGTGATTTGACCTACTTTTACTCATTTTTGTACTGTAGTGTTTAACATGATCATTCCATCACATGAGGTAGTTGTCCATGTTCAACATAAACAGAAGTCCTGAAATAAAGGAAGCAAGAGAAAAGTATGATCGCGCTTGTCAGCATCACAAGGAAATGGCAAGGCTTCATCGAGCTGGTGCGGTAAGTTCTGAAGATTTAAAAGAGGCGATAGACGATATGCGACAGGCAGAAAATGAGCTGGATGCAGCTAAAAGAGTATAATCACTCCATTTACTCATCAGTACATCTTAGATATGAAGCGTCCCAAGCGGGCTAGCCTCTGTAGCTAGCTCAAATCTGCCCCATTATCATTCAGAGTAAAAGATCAATCATATTCTGTTAATGCGAGCTGACCTTATCAAACGTTATCCGAAGTAACGTACGATTACTGAGTGTGTCGACTTCTTGTTCAAGTCATTAAAACCTGTGCAGCACTTGAGTGTTGTGCTAGCTAAGTCACTTAAGTAACTACCCCAAAGAGTTATAAAAACAATATCAAACAGTTAGAATATGCCTATTCAAGTAGGTAGGGTAAGACATGTATTTAAGTAACTTAAAAGCTGAAGGCTTTCGGTGTTTTGGCAAAGAATTCAATATTCAATTAACAGATGGTTTAAACGTGATAGTGGGTGAAAATGGAGCAGGTAAAACCGCCGTCATAAGTGCAATTCGACAACTATTTCACGACTCTGAATCAGGCATATACAGTGTTACCAGCGATGATTTTTTTAACCCTTTTGTTGCTCGCGGAAAAACCGCACCATCTTTCTCAATTCGCGCTGAGTTTGATGGACTAGATGTGGGGGATAAAGTAGCTTTTCTTCCATGGGTTGGAGCTTCCAGTACAGCACTATTAAACCTACAAGCCGAAAACAAGGAAATGCGAGGGTGATTCAAAAAAGTCATTTGGGGAGGAAAGTCCAAAAGCTCCCTGTTTGATCCTGAGTTACTAGATCTAATCCAGTGTATTTATTTGCCACCACTAAGGGATGCTGAATCAAAATTGTCGAATGGGCGTCACTCCAGACTATCCAAACTTCTTAAAGCCCTAAATCGTAAACAGCTAAAACAGTGTAAAAAAGACAATGAACTACACCCTCTTGAATCCAAGCTGAAAGAATTCAACGAATCCTTGGCTGGTAACGAAAAATTAGGTATCAAGGATGCCAATAAACTCATTACAGAAAACCTGACTAATGCAATCGGACACTACTTCGGGCAAAACACCAGCATCCAATTTGCAGAAAGTGATTTTACTAAAATCACTGAAAGCCTGACCTTGCTTTTCTTTCCTGACTTATCTGTAGAAGATCAGGAACTATTCCGTGAGCTGAGCCAAAATAGCTTGGGCTATAACAATCTACTTTATATTGCTTCAATTTTGGCGGAACTCACACTAGATGATGAAGATGAAGAGCAACCCCTTTTCAAATTGCTGCTTATAGAAGAACCAGAAGCTCATTTGCATCCACAATTGCAAATTAGACTGCTAAATCATCTCAAATCCGTAGCTAATGAAAACAAAAGTGTTCAGGTCATTGTGACAACACACTCGACGGTTTTAGCCTCTTCAGTTGAACTTGAGTCAATCATTCATTTATCGAAGTCACCAGAGCCAATAGCGACACCTCTACGCACCTGCGGGTTGCCTACAGCTAGCAGCCAATTCATCAATCGATGGCTAGATGTAACAAAGTCAAACCTATTATTTGCAAGCGGTGTAATCCTTGTTGAAGGGATTGCAGAACAAATGATAATTCCGACTTTGGCAAGAATAGCTCTAAAAGGGCAAAAGGAAGGGCGAAAAAGCCTTGAAGATCTTGGGATCTCGACAATTAACTTAAACGGGATCTACTTTAAGCATTTCATGCAATTGTATTGCAACATTGACAATGTAGATGATGCTAAAGGAGGACTCGCAAGTAATAGCATTCCAATAAGGTGTGCGGGGCTCACCGACTTAGACCCACCAAAAGTAACAAAAAAACACGTTCCAGACCCTGAAAATAAGGGGGAAACTAAAGAAATAGAAGAAAACTTCATCCCATATGAAGGCAATATGAAAGCTGGGACTAACCATGCTATCAAACTGGTTGATTCCATCAATAAGTCAACTAATGCACGGCTATATGTGAGCAAGTACAAGACATTAGAGTATGACTTAGCCATGGAGGGAAACAATGCAGCATTAATGTCCAAAATAATTGCATCTCTGTGGCCTAAGCCCAAAAAAGGAGAAAGCTCTATAATCAAAGATTTTACAGCAATGTCCAAAGTAGATTGGACTAAAAAAACACCACAGGAAATTGCCGAGGCAGCCCATGAAATTCTTAAAAGAATTGATGATGACAATATTGGAAAAGGGATGTTTGCTCAAGTTTTAACCGATGAAATCCAATGTGATGGTTCTAATTTTACTGTTCCTGAATATATCAAAAATGCAATTTTCTGGGCTTCATCGATAGATGTTGCAAAGGAAGAGTTATGAAAGTTGAGTTCACCCATGAACAACTTGAGTATGTGAACTCCAGCATTGAAGAGCACACTTTCTTGGAAGCCTGCCCCGGAAGTGGCAAAACCGAGGTCGTTGCAGCGAAAGTAGCTAAGGAAATCGATTCTTGGAAGATAAAAACCGGAGGACTGGCCGTGCTCTCTTTTGCCAACAGTGCAACTGATGAGTTAACAATCAGGGTATCAAAGTACCTTCCTCATGGTCAGGGTATGTACCCCCATTTCTTAGGTACTTTTGATAGTTTTATCTACAAGAATATTGTATCTCCTCTAGCCACAGAGCTTACTGGATATTTAGGGGAAGGTGGTGACGCGTCAATACGCATCATTGAACCTAGCGCAAATTTAGGCTTTAGAACAAAATATGGTATTGCAAGCCGAGGGAAGATAAATGCTCATCATTATTCTTTCGATCTAATCAATGAAACTGTAGCTTTTGAAACAGGAAAGCCTGAACTAGATAAAGTACTTAATTCTGTGACTCTAAAAGATTGGGAATTTAAGCACCTTTTGGAGACCAAAAAAAGGATGCTAAAAGGTGGTTTTGCCACTTACCGAGATATTGAATGCTTGGCTATAGATGCCCTTTTTGACGATAAGTATCAGCACTTTGTTGAGTTATTTGTAAAGCGCTTCCCACTCGTCATTATTGATGAATGCCAAGATCTCTCTGATGAACAGTTAACTATTCTTCAAGTACTTGCAAATAAAGGAACCAAGTTACATTTCGTTGGGGATCTCCATCAAGCTATCTATGGCTTTCGTGACGTTGACCCAGCCAAAGTACAGCAGTTCGTAAAAGAAAACCACTTCACTAACTTACCGCTGACTAGAAACTTTAGGAGTTGCCAGAACATCGTCGAACTTTGTGCCAAATTGACAGGGCGAAACGACATTGTTGGAAATGTATCATGGCTAGAGCCAAGATGTTTGGTTGTTCAATACGACAACTGCCCCACTGAGCTGATAGATACCTTTAAAGAAAAGTGTAACGGCTTTAACGACAGTGTACTAGTCTCGAGAGGCCACTCGCAGATTGGAAAATTTCAGGCCTCCGTTATCCAGCCTAATAACATCCAAAAATTGGCTCTTTCTATGAAACTTTACAATCCTAAAGATATGGAAGCGCTAAGCCACTCATTGAAATATTTTTCAGAGTTTCTCCGATACCACCTCAGCGAAAGCTGCAAACCAAACAGCCTCAATTGTCCTCAATCTATCGACTCAAACCTATCTTGGCGAAAGTTCTTGTTTGATTCATTAAACTACTTGATAAACAATAACTTAAATAGCATTGAAGTTAACTGGTCGACTTGGACAAAGAATGCAAAAACATTAATTCGAGATCTTCCAAGACAGGACTTCTGTTCAGAAGCTATTGCTAACATATTAGCTCCCTTACTCGAGTTAAATTTAACCTCTCCATCTGGCTCAGCCAAACTTGAAGTAGCTTCATCATTGGGCTCAACTACTACATCATTAATCCCGTATAGGAAGTCAACTATCCATGGAGCAAAAGGGGAAAGTCATGATGTTACCATAGTCATATCATCTGCTCGTGCAGGAAATGAATCTCACTGGAAAAATTGGATTAAAAACCCTGATAGTGAGGCAGCTAGATTTGCTTATGTTGCGTCATCACGCCCAAAAGAATTTTTGATTTGGGCCGTCAAAACTCTTAAGCAACCAGAAAAGAAGCAACTGGAAGCTGTTGGGTTTACCATAGTTTAACTTCATACATTCTATTGTAATGTACAGCCAGAGTTAGAAAACTATCTAAACTACTTTGCCAAATCTCAGCTTATCCGTCATAGGAAAACTTGGCAAAGTACATAACACGTTTTTGTCCAAAAACGTGTTTCAGCGGATGGTCAAGAAAAATCATAAATGCCTAGCGAGTAGTGAGCTGTGCGAGCGTCAGGAGTGGCTTTATTATTTTACTTTACCATCATTCCCTTAAATACCCTTTTGGCAGGGTGATGGTCTTCACGCAGTGAGACCATCGCCTTGCTAAGCCTTCAGGGATAAAAAAGCGTACACACCATTATACATAGTATGTACGCTTTATAGACCTAAAAGAAGCATTGCCAGTAAAAGGCTGTCACTCACACGCAAATAGACATATTTTTTACTGTATACTCCAATTTGCTGCCTTTTCAATCGATTATGTGAGGTGACCTGAAGAGGTTACTTACGCTTTGGTTGAGCGTCGATGCACTGGCCGTTTACATCTGTAACCGCTGGGTCCATCAAGTGAAGGTAGAGCGGCATGATATCCAGTGGTGTTTTTAGTGTGTTTGCATCTTCACCTGGATAAGCTTTTTCACGCATTCGAGTACGAGTTGCACCTGGGTTAATCGCGTTAACACGCATTGGTGTATCGCTAAGTTCATCTGCCAATACTTGCATCATACCTTCTACGGCAAATTTGGAGATGGCGTACGAACCCCAGAAAGCACGGCCAGAATGGCCCACAGTTGAAGACGTAAAGATAATACGACCTGCGTCTGAGTTACGCATAATAGGCAGTAGCGCTTGAGTCATTAAGACTTCTGCTTTCACGTTAATCTGCATGATGTCGTCGAAGTCTTCTTCATTGATTTGCTCAAACGGGCACAGCGTGCTTAAAACGCCGGCGTTGTGTAGCAGGCCATCCAAACGACCAAACTGACCTTCGATGGTTTCTGCCATATCGATGTAGTGCTGCTTAGTTGCGCCTTTCAGATCAAGTGGAATGATCGCGGGTTGAGGGTAACCTGCAGATTCGATTTCATCGTAAATGGATTCAAGGTTTTGAACGTTTCGACCAAGTAGAATCACAGTCGCACCGTGCTGAGCGTAAGAAAGTGCCGCTTGGCGACCGATACCATTGCCTGCACCAGTGACAAGAATGACTTTACCTTTTAGGGCATCTGCTGAAACGGAGTAGTTCACGGTAGTTAATCCTTATTATTGTATCTAATTCCGACGAACAGACGCCATCTTAGTGTAGAAATGCGCCTGTTTCTCAATGGAAAATCTTGGTAATCGTGACAAGTTGGTTACAATACACCAATTCATGTGTTATACCAATTCCAGAACGGTTGTCCGGTATGTTATTTGAACGCCATCAATCAGAACAAGAGGTTACCGATTTTCTTGCCTTCTCTCTGATTTTTCTACGTAGCATATTGATGACTATTACTGGTATGAGATAGAGGAACTCTCATTGGAATTTTTATTAGATTACGGTCTGTTTTTAGCCAAGATTGTCACCGTTGTTGCGGCAGTGGTTGTGCTGCTGATTATTGCAAAATCGGCGGGTGGTAAATCGGGTGCTGCAAAGGGCGAATTGGAAGTCACTAATCTTTCTGAACGTCACAAAGATGCAATCGAACAATTAGAGCATCACCTACACGATGACGCTTTCATCAAAGCTCGTGATAAAGCGGCTAAGAAGGAAGAGAAAGAAAAGAACAAATCTCGTGAGAAAGAAATCAAACAAGCGAGCAAAGAAGGTTCTCTTGATAGCAAGCGCGAACCGCATCTGTTCGTGTTGGACTTCAACGGCAGCATTGATGCAAAAGAAGTGGGTTCACTGCGTGAAGAGATCACTGCGGTATTAGCAGTAGCTCGTGAAGGCGATGAAGTGCTACTTCGTCTAGAGTCTGGTGGCGGCATGGTTCATGGCTACGGCTTGGCATCTTCTCAACTTGATCGAATCAAAGCAGCCGGTTTGCCTCTGACGATTTCTGTCGACAAAGTGGCTGCAAGTGGTGGCTACATGATGGCATGTGTGGCAGACAAGATTGTTTCAGCTCCGTTTGCAATTGTCGGTTCTATCGGCGTTATCGCGCAGATCCCTAACTTCAACAAACTGTTGAAAAAGCACGATATCGAATATGAGCAGCTAACAGCAGGTGAGTACAAGCGCACACTAACCATGTTTGGTGAGAACACCGACAAAGCGCGTGATAAGTTCAAACAAGAACTTGAAGAAACACACGTACTGTTCAAAGACTTCATCAGTGAACGTCGCCCAGCGCTAGAACTTGAAAAAGTCGCAACCGGTGAACACTGGTTTGGTACGCAAGCGAAAGAGCTAGGACTGGTGGATGAAATCAGCACTTCTGACGATCTAGTTGTTGCAGCATGCAAAGAGAAAACCGTACTAGCAGTGCATTACGTGCAAAAGAAAAAACTGGCAGATAAGCTTGCCGGTGTTGCAAGTAAAGTGGCTGATAGTGTCGTACTTAAGCTAGCTGAACGTAGTCAAAAGCCAATTGTGTAATGTTTAATAAATAACAAAAAACCAACTGTTTAGTTGGTTTTTTTATTTCAGCGGTGGGTTATTAGTTCAGCTCTAACCGTTATTGATTCAGTTCTAACTGATAGAAGCTTGCTTGAGCATAATCACCCGCTTCCATGCCGCGCCATTCACAGTCTGAACTGCTTTTCTTCGTATTACATTGGTTGTAAGCACCGGCTTTGTAATACATCCAATCGTTACCATAGCCTTGGTCTACTTCATGACCTTGGTATTTGCCTTCTGCTAGATTCACATCAAATGTCTTAGTAACTGCATTTTTCTCACCTGGGTTCTTAGTGAAAGTCAGGTGCATGATGTCACCTTCCACATTCACGCTGTATGAGAAGATTTCACCCAGTTTGATGCCGTCTTGTGGGTCTGCGTCGCCTTTACGTAAGTTGTATTGTCCGAATACGTTGTGGCGGATGTCTTGGCGAAGCTTCTTACCATTTTCATCTTTCGCGTCTTGAAGTTCTTTGGTTGGGTTTAACTCGTAGTTCCATGAAAGAGAGCCGTATTCATGCTCAGGCAGTTTGCGGTAAGAAATCTTTAAAGGCTCATTGTCAGAACCATGAATTTGTCCAATAACAACAGCGAATGCACCATTCTTTTTGTAGTTACCACTTGTACTGACTTGGTCAACAGACAATGTCGCGTTTAGCTCGCCACCAATTGCACCGTACTCAGCGGAATTCGGATGAGAAGCGACGACAAAGTTGTTTTTTGGCTCACCGTAGTGTGTTGCCAGCATGGCACGAAGTTCACTACGAGTGTTCTTACTATTAGGAGTGGTCGGTGCTTCATTTGGTGCAACAAAAACCACGGCGCCTGTTTCTTTGTTGGTATAGAACCACTCAGGGTGAACATAAGGGGTTTCTGTATTGCCTAACTCATCTTTGGCTATTTCTAATGCTTTACCTTTGCGTTCACCTTCTTTAGTCAGTTCAGGCAAGGTAATTTTCCAATTCGTCATATCAAAGTTTTGAGCTGGAGCCTTTGTCGGATCTAGCTCATATTTGTTCGCTAATTCATTAGACGAAGTTCCAGCCATAGCAGACGCAGAGGCAATGCTGGCAGCAAGAAAAGTAAGCGCTAATTTCTTCATATTGTGTTCTCAATTTTTATAGGGTCGTCGATAAGATGATTTAATATACAATAATATTGTATTACTAATATGTGATCGGGTCGGAAAAATGAAACTTAGAGAAAATTGGCCATTTGGTATTGCGCTTTAAAGAGAAAGAATCAGAACAGAGAAAACGACAAATTCTGAACTGGGGAGAGGGCAAAGAAATGGTATCCTGAGACTATTAGGTATATACTCCCGCACCGTAAAATTAAGAATGAAATGAATTTGGGTGGAAGCACCGAAATTCGCACATCAACGTGGAGAAAAACATGTCCTCTCAAACTCCGGTTGTTACCGTAGATGGACCTAGTGGTGCAGGTAAAGGCACTTTATGTATGTTGCTAGCGAAGAAGTTAGGCTTTCAGCTTCTTGATTCTGGCGCCATTTACCGTGTTCTTGCACTCGCAGCGATTCACCACGGCGTAGACACTGAGTCAGAAGATGCGCTTGTTCCACTGGCTACTCACCTAGATGTTCAGTTTGTTGCTGAAGGTGACCTAGTAAAAGTGATTCTAGAAGGCGAAGATGTCTCTGGTGAACTTCGTAAAGAAGAGACGGGGATGGCAGCGTCTAAAGTGGCTGCACTGCCACGCGTTCGTGAAGCATTGTTGCGTCGTCAGCGCGCATTTGAGACCGCTCCGGGTCTGGTTGCTGATGGTCGTGACATGGGTACGGTTGTATTCCAAAATGCACAAGCGAAAATTTTCCTTGATGCGAGCGCAGAAGAGCGTGCAAATCGACGCCTTAAACAGTTGCAAGATAAAGGGTTAGATGTTAGATTTGCTGACCTTTTGAGCGAGATCCAAGAGCGTGACGACCGAGATCGTAACCGCCCAGTGGCGCCACTACGCCCTGCAGAGGATGCGCTTGTGCTAGATTCTACGTCGATGACTATCGACGAAGTAGTAGAAAAGGCACTACAATATATCGAATCGAAGCTAGCTGAGTAATTACGCTCGGCTAGGCTAAGAGCGTTGGTCGCAAGGATGATGACTGGCGAATTTAATAACCCCATGCGGTAGGATACCCGTGGACGTTTAATTTATTGAAGATTAAATAAATGACTGAATCTTTTGCTCAACTCTTTGAAGAGTTTCTAAACGAAACAGAATTCCAACAAGGCAGCATCGTTAAAGGTACTGTAGTAGCTATCGAGAACGGTTTCGTTCTTGTTGACGCTGGTCTTAAGTCTGAATCTGCTATCCCTGCTGAACAGTTCAAGAACGCTGCTGGCGAACTTGAAGTTGAAGTTGGCGCTGAAGTAGACGTAGCTCTAGACGCTGTTGAAGATGGTTTCGGTGAAACTCAACTTTCTCGTGAGAAAGCTAAGCGTCACGAAGCTTGGATCGTTCTTGAGAAAGCTTACGAAGAAGCTGAAACTGTTGTTGGTATCATCAACGGTAAAGTTAAAGGCGGTTTCACTGTTGAACTAAACGGTATCCGTGCTTTCCTTCCTGGCTCTCTAGTAGACGTACGTCCAATCCGCGACACTGCTCACCTAGAAAACAAAGAGCTAGAGTTCAAAGTTATCAAACTTGACCAAAAACGTAACAACGTAGTTGTTTCACGTCGCGCAGTTATCGAATCTGAGAACAGCGTTGAGCGTGACGAGCTTCTAGAAACTCTACAAGAAGGTTCTGAAGTTAAAGGTATCGTTAAGAACCTTACTGACTACGGTGCGTTCGTTGACCTAGGTGGCGTTGACGGTCTTCTACATATCACTGATATGGCTTGGAAGCGCGTTAAGCACCCATCTGAAATCGTTAACGTTGGTGATGAGATCCAAGTTAAAGTTCTTAAGTTCGACCGTGAGCGTACTCGCGTATCACTAGGTCTTAAGCAACTAGGCGAAGATCCATGGGTAGCAATCGCTAAGCGTTACCCAGAAGGTCACAAACTAACTGGTCGCGTAACTAACCTAACTGACTACGGCTGCTTCGTTGAAATCGAAGAAGGCGTTGAAGGTCTAGTACACGTTTCAGAAATGGATTGGACTAACAAGAACATCCACCCATCTAAAGTTGTTAATGTTGGCGACGAAGTTGAGGTTATGGTTCTTGAGATCGACGAAGAGCGTCGTCGTATTTCTCTAGGTCTGAAACAGTGTAAAGCTAACCCATGGCAGTCATTCGCTGAAGCACAAGCTAAAGGCGACAAAGTTACTGGTAAGATCAAGTCTATCACTGACTTCGGTATCTTCATCGGTCTAGAAGGCGGCATCGACGGTCTAGTTCACCTATCTGACATTTCTTGGAATGTTGCTGGCGAAGAAGCTGTACGTGAGTACAAGAAAGGCGACGAGATCTCTGCAGTTGTTCTAGCAGTAGACGCTGAGCGTGAGCGCATTTCTCTAGGCGTTAAGCAAATGGAAAACGACCCATTCAATGCTTACGTTGCTGACAACAAGAAAGGTGTTCTAGTTAACGCTACTGTAACTGCTGTTGACGCTAAAGGCGCTACAGTTGAAATCGCAGAAGGCGTTGAAGGTTACATCCGTGCTTCTGAAGTATCACGCGATCGCGTAGAAGATACTTCTCTAATCCTAAGCGCTGGTGATGTTGTTGAAGCTAAGTTCACAGGTGTAGACCGTAAGAACCGCGTAATCAACCTATCTATCAAAGCTAAAGATGAAGCTGAAGAGCAAGAAGCAATGGCATCTATCAACAAGCAAGACGAAGCTGCTTTTGGTAATGCAATGGCTGACGCTTTCAAAGCTGCTAAAGGCGAATAATTTACTCGCTTAAGCTAAAAAGGAGCCGCAAGGCTCCTTTTTTATGCTTGCTACTTTCCGAGTAGTAATACTAATGTTGATAAACTATGCTAAAAAAAGACATTTTTTGATTGCGCATTTTGTGTAAAATTTGTCTAGAATTGATAGCAAGTGTTTGTTGGAATTAGTATTACTTACTATAATGAGTGATAAAGATACTCAAAGAGGGCAACTATGACTAAGTCTGAACTGATTGAAAGACTCTGCGCTGAGCAAACACATTTATCAGCGAAAGAGGTAGAAGATGCTGTAAAAGATATTTTAGAGCACATGGCCTCTACACTAGAGAGCGGTGATCGTATCGAGATCCGTGGCTTTGGTAGTTTTTCTCTTCATTACCGCGAACCTCGCGTAGGTCGTAACCCTAAAACGGGTGATAAAGTGGAGTTGGAAGGTAAATACGTTCCTCACTTCAAACCAGGTAAAGAGCTTCGTGAGCGCGTAAATATCGATAGCTAAGGCTCTCTTATTAGTTTGAAAAAGCGGCATACTCTCGTGTATGCCGCTTTTTTATAACTAGATTATTGGTAATATACATGGTCTGAAGAAACATTTTACTGCATAATCTTACCTACTTACTCCTCGAAGGGTGATGTAACATGAAAATTATAAAAATCATTGCTGTTTTAGCTCTCTTTTTAATTGCACTGGCTTTAGGTTCTCAAAACCAAGAGATCGTAACCTTTAATTATCTTCTGGCGAAAGGCGAGTTCCACCTATCAACGCTATTGGGTGTGGTATTCGTGGTTGGCTTTGGTCTAGCGTGGGTTATCTTTGCTAGCATCCAATTTAAGACTCAACTTCAAGTTCGTCGTCTGAAAAAGAAACTTAAAAAGTATGAGCCCGCTGAAGCAGAGAAACCTGCAAAACCAGCAGTAGAAAAACAGGCATAAGGATAAGGCTTAACTTTAATGCTTGAACTACTCTTCTTGTTATTGCCGATAGCCGCCGCTTATGGCTGGTACATGGGCCATCGCAGCGCTCAGCAAGACAAGCAGAAGCAATCTCATCAAATATCCCGTCAGTATGTGACGGGTCTTAACCTGCTCTTATCTGATCAGTCAGATAAGGCGGTTGACCACTTTATTGAATTGCTCCAAGTTGACAACGAAACGATAGATACACACCTAGCGTTGGGTAATCTTTTCCGTTCTCGTGGTGAAGTTGACCGTGCAATTCGTATCCACCAAAACCTCATCTCCCGTTCTGGGCTCACTCTAGATCAGAAAAACTTAGCGCTTCAACAGCTCGCGAAGGACTACATGGCGTCCGGTTTTTTAGATCGTGCTGAGAAAATCTTTGAGCAATTGGTGGAAGAACCCGATCACCGTGAAAGTGCACTTCAGCAACTTGTCACCATCTACCAGCAAACGCGTGAGTGGGAAAAAGCCATTCATTACGCCAATCAACTGGCTAAGATGGGTAAGAAGCGCACTCGTATTCGCGCCAATATTGCGCATTTTTGGTGTGAGTTGGCCATGCTTGACCAAGCCGATGGCAATACCAGTAAAGCGATTCAGCACTTTAAAAAAGCACTATCAGAAGATCCAAAATGTGTGCGTGCAAGCATTGCGCTTGGTCGTATCTATCTAGAGTCAGAAGACTACAAACACACCATCAAATATCTGACGGGTGTGCTTGAGCAAGATAAAGATTTCATTAGTGATGTTCTACCGACCATTGCAGAGTGTTATCACCACTTAGGCCAAGAAGACGAGCTGGTGGAATTCTTGCGTGCGTGTATTGATAAGAAAGCGGGCGTATCGTCTGAATTGATGCTAGCGCAGCTTGTCGCGCATCATGAGAGCGTTGGTGCAGCACAAGAGCTGTTGACCAAGCAATTATTGAAAAACCCAACCATGAAAGGCTTCTACCGCCTTATCGACTACCATATTGCTGAAGCAGAAGATGGTCGTGCGAAAGACAGTTTGTCGACGCTACAAGCGATGGTTGGTGAACAGTTAAAAGTTAAACCGCATTACCGATGCAGGAAATGTGGTTTCTCCACCCATTCTCTTTACTGGCATTGTCCATCATGTAAAGGATGGGGGACGATCAAGCCAATCCGAGGATTGGACGGTGAGTAATTTTAATGCAGCTGGCAGAGTTTCTGTCCGCTGCATTTTTTTGACCTTTATTTAATAAGAACCAAAACAGTTAGGAGATGAAATGATCGACCAAAAAGTTATTGTCGCACTGGATTATGATAACCAAGCAGATGCGCTTGCGTTTGTAGATAGAATTGATCCTGCGTCATGTCGCCTAAAAGTAGGCAAGGAAATGTTTACGCTATTTGGTCCTGATTTCGTACGTGAGCTTCATCAACGTGGTTTCTCTGTATTTCTAGACCTGAAGTTTCACGATATCCCGAATACGTGTTCAAAAGCAGTTCGCGCTGCGGCTGAACTGGGTGTATGGATGGTGAACGTGCACGCGAGTGGTGGTGAACGCATGATGGCGGCATCACGTGAAATTCTTGAACCTTACGGTAAAGACCGCCCGCTGCTGATTGGTGTGACTGTGCTTACAAGCATGGAGCAAAGCGACCTTGCTGGTATTGGCTTGGACGTTGCGCCTCAAGAGCAAGTGATTCGTCTAGCTACGCTGACTAAAAACTCTGGCCTTGATGGTGTGGTATGTTCAGCGCAAGAGTCTTCTTTGCTTAAGAGTGAATTAGGTAAAGAGTTCAAGTTAGTGACACCTGGTATTCGCCCAGCAGGTTCTGAGCAAGGTGATCAACGCCGTATCATGACGCCAGTCGATGCAATTCAAGCAGGCTCTGATTACTTAGTGATTGGCCGTCCAATTACTCAAGCGACAGATCCAGCGGTTGTGCTTAAATCTATCAACGACAGCTTAGCGAACATGTAAGACTAGTTTGGGGCTAAAACGAAAGGTGAAGTGGTAAACACTTCGCCTTTTTTATTTCCTTTAACACAAACATGCTCAACATAAAGACACTATATCGCTGGGCAGTAATGGCTTAGCGGATGGTACTGTTATGATCACACTTCTCTAACATAAATCGCTGTGATAGTCGGAATGTGCAACCATGTGTTATGGATGGGTTGCGTTACAAATGTGTAACGAATACTATGGAGTGGATGCATTCACTGCGTTGTAAGGTCAGGATGACCTAGTGAAACTCTCTGATATTAATACGGAAGTGGACAGGACTTCACTTTGTATTCGCTCCCTTTATTTTCTTTGCTGTGTATCGCGCGCAGTCATTCTGAGGTTCACTTGTTGTCGCTCTTCCTGCCGTACTGCGCAAACACAACAAGGAAGAAAACAATGATAAAGACCCTGCCATTTTCGGCACTGGCAATGTTGGTTGCAGGAAGTTTTCAGCTAAACGCAGCTGAGTTACCTGCAGATATCGAATGGACTTCGAACAACAACGAACCGCTTTTTGCTTCAGAAGAAGCGGTCCGTGGTGGTACTTACCGCACCTCTATCCGTAGTTTCCCTCAAACGCTTCGTAGTGTTGGCCCTGATGCGAACTCAGGTCTTCGTCAGTACCTAATGGATGGCACACCGAAACTGGCGCAACGCCATCCAGACACTGGTAAATGGATTCCACAGCTTGCGAAAGCATGGGCATTCGGTGAAGACAACAAAACCGTTTACTTCCAATTAGATGAAACAGCGAAATGGTCGGATGGTGAAAAGATCACGGCGGACGACTACGTGTTCATGATGAAGTACTACACCTCAGAAGACATCATTGATCCATGGTACAACGACTTCTTTAAAACGAGCATCTTAGGTGTCGAGAAAATTGATGATTACACCATCAAAGTAAATCTTGCTGTGGAACAGAGCCAAGATGCGTTGATGGTTCTGATCAATATGCCAAGTAATGGCTTCCAACCTCGTCCAGAGCACTTCTTCGAGGGTGAAAAAGACGCGAACAACGATGGTATGCCAGACAACTTCGTACGTAAGTTCAACTTTAAATCTGAGCCTACCGCTGCGCCTTACTACATTGATAAAGTGAAGAAAGGTAAGAGCGTGACATTCAAACACGTTGGTGAAGATTGGTGGGGCTACAACAACCGTTATTACAAAAACCGTTACAACGTAGACAAAGTACGCATCACAGTCATTCGTGATGAAGACATCGCAATGAAGCACTTTGAGAAGGGTAATTTAGATTACTTCGAGATGGTACTACCAAACTTCTGGCACGATAAAACAGACAGTGAAGTGTACAAGAAAGGCTATGTGCAAAAATACTGGGGCTTTAACCAAGCACCTCAAGGTGCGGGTGGCCTCTGGATGAATACCGCGATGCCGATGTTGGATAGTCTAGAAGTGCGTAAAGGTATCATGGCCGCGACAGATTACGATGGCATGATCGAAAACATTATGCGTGGTGACTACTCTCGTAAACCACATGGCCTTGGTTTCGGTCATGGTGATTACGATGATCCAAACAACAAGCCACCGAAGTTTGATCCTGCAGAAGCGATTAAGCATTTCGAAAAAGCAGGCTTTGCCAAGGTGGGCTCTGATGGTATCCGTGTAAACGACAAAGGCGAGCGTCTAAGCTTTGCAATTACCTACGGTTACAACTCACACACGCCGCGTATTGCTTACCTAAAAGAGCAAGCAAAACTTGCAGGCTTGGAGTTTACTCTGAATCTGGTTGATGGCTCTTCGGCGTTCAAATACATTCTCGAGAAGAAGCATCAATTGGCGTTCTTGAACATGGGTTCTGGTGAGATCCCTGCGTACTGGGAGTACTTCCACTCAGATAACGCGAACAAGCCGCAGACAAACGCACACACCAACTACAGTAGCCCAGAGTTAGATAAACTGATTGAAGCGTATGACAATGAGTTTGAACAGCAAAAACGTTACGATTTGTCGCGTCAGATTCAAAAATACGTGGGTGATGCGAACGTGATCGTTCCTGGCTACATGGTACCTTACACGCGTGATGCGCACTGGCGTTGGGTTAAGATCCCGAAAAACGGTATGACAAAAAATACTGAACGAATTCTTCACCCAATGGACATTGCGAACTTCTGGATTGATAAATCAGTGAAAGAAGAAACTGAGAAAGCAATGAAGGCGGGCAAATCTTTCCCTGAAGTGACGGTTATCGACGACCGTTATAAGCTTTCAGCGAATTAGTTATTTAGTAGGTAGACAGTAAAAAGCCCCGATGCTTGATTGCGTCGGGGCTTTTTCTATCTAAGTGGACGATGAATACAGGGATTACCCATGTCTTAGCGCCGCAGAGCGACCGAGAATAGACAATGTCGTACCATTATGGAGCAGAGCACTCATGGCTGGGTTTAACCACCCTAGTGCAGCTGCAAGCATGATCCCGCTATTCACGTACTCAGCAATTTTAATGTTGGAGTTGATCACATGCATGGCGATGTTAGCAAGTTCGCGCGCTTCTGCTAATCCATACAATTGGTCACGAAGTAGAACTACGTCGGCGACTTGACGGGCGAGTTCGGTTCCTCGGCCCATCGCAACACCAACATCTGCCGCGGTGAGTGCTGGAGCATCGTTAACACCATCACCGACAAACATAACAGTGCGACCTTCTGCTTGAAGTGCTTCGACAATGGTCGATTTCTCAGAAGGTACCGCTTCGGCAAAGATACGATCTAGCTTCAACTCATTGCCAAGGATACTGGCTTTGAATTGGCTATCACCCGTAATCATGATCAGCTCTTTTACACCAAACTGGCGAAGGGCATTCAGGGTTTCTAGTGCATCTTCACGTAAGTGATCACGCAAGCCAATCATGCCAATTAAGACATTTTGATGAGAGATAAAGATAAGGTGGCGACCTTGCGCCTCGTATTTCTTAATCACATCTTCAAATGGCGTGAAGTCGACATCCTCATGCACTTCTAGGAAGTGACGGCTACCCATAACCAACTCATGTTCGTTCATTGTGCTCTTGAGGCCGTGTGCAATCACGTACTCCACTTCACCATGCTCAATGTGCGGCAGTTGGTTGTGCTTGGCAGCATTTACCACAGCCTGAGATAGCGGGTGGTTACTGTGCTCTTCTACCGAGGCAGCAATCGCTAGCAAGTCACGTGCAGAGTTCGAGTCGCAGAGGGGAATGACATCCGTTACCTGCATATCACCATGCGTGAGTGTCCCTGTTTTATCGAACACACAAGTGTCGATTTTCACTAGCTTCTCAATTGCACTGCCGCCTTTAAACAAGATGCCTTGTTGCGCAGCACGGTACATGATGGACTTGAACGTTACTGGGGTACTCAGTTTCAAGGCACAGGAATAATCGACAAGAAACACCGATGCAACACGGTTGATGTCTTGAGTGAGTGCGAAGACAGCTGCACCAATCCCTAAAGTGATTTTTACACGGCGATTTGCCATGTCTTGTGTGACTTGTTGAATTTCACTTTTTTCACTCAACGAGTCGTAAATCAACTTAGCAATTTTTGCGGTTGTTGCTTCACTTCCGACTTTATCAACACGAACTTGAATAGTGCCTTCATGGACACTCGTACCAGAGTAAACAACCGCGCTCTCTTCACGACGAACAGGCACGTTCTCACCAGTAAGAGATGATTGGTTGATTAACGCCGCGCCTTTTACAATGGTGCCGTCAACAGGAATTGAAACGCCAGGAGCCAGTTCGATGATGTCATCAACATTCAGTTCCGTCGAGTTGACTTGAGTGCGGTCTGACCCATCGACGCGCCAAACGATCGACTCTTGAGGGCGCATTAAATCAGCCAATAGTTGGTCACTATTACGGCTGGTTTTCTGCTCCATGTATTCCCCAAGGCTGATCAAGCTTTGTGTCATCATTGCGGTACGATAATCACCGCGCCAAGCTGAGAGACCAACCGCAATCGCATCCAAAACTTCAACCGAGATGTTTTTGTCTTTTAGGTCGCTCACACCTTCAAACAACGTTGGGGCGATTAAAGTAGCCGTTGAAAGTGCGCCCCATTTGTTTGGCAGCAAAGCTGCAGCGATAGTGCCAATCACGTTCATTGCAATATCGCCGCGAGTGAACTTATGTTCCGTTTCTTCTTGCGTTGCGTCGTTTAAATCAAGCTGGTTTAAACGCTCTTCGACAGTTTTTGTTTGCAGCAATTGCGTGTCGTATTCCACCACAACAGAATGGGCAGACTCGTTCACTCGCACCGCACTAATGCCTTGGATCGCCATTAAACTGGTTTCAATCCAAGTACCCACATCTTTGTGATGTCTCAGTGCTGATGCTTTAAAGCGGATTCGACCGGGAAAGTGGTGCTTTACCTGAATCGAGATCATTCTTCGCCTTTGTAAAGGTTACGGTAGTATTCCAGCTCTGCTTGGGTGTCTTCCAAACGCTCTTTTAGTTCTTCAACTTCGCCACGAACCGCAGACCACGCTTTTTCGCCAGTCGTAGCAACGCCTTGTTGGAACTTTTTATTGGTTAGGAGGTAAGCAACTGCAGCGCCTGCAGCCACACCCATAGCGAAATGGGTTTTGGAGTTTTGCTTTTTGTAAGGTTGTTCTGCAGGTTGTTGTTCAGCCGCTTGGTTTTGTTGTTGCGGATATCCGTAATAAGGGTAGCCGTAGTATGGGTTGTTATTGTTCATTTTTAGAGTCCGAAGCTTGATCCATAAGGTAAAGGCCTGCTGCACCGACGCTGAGAATCGTCAGCATGGAGAGTGCAGGGCGGCCCGCCATTTTTTCTGCCACATAAGTTGTCGCACCAGCGATAGCTGCGGTTTTTAGCGCGGATTTCGCTGCGTTAGTCGCCATTTCATTGGTGTCGATATTGCCAGCTTTGTGCTCTTTCCATTGACTGGCAATCGTTGCACTACCGCCGGCTATAGCACCAACGAGCATAGCGCGATTGGCAGAACTGAGTTTATTGGCTGAATTACTCATGTTCTTTAATAACGGGTTGGCCATCTTCACCTTCGCTTTCTTCGCGAGGCGCTTTTTCTGCTACTTCTTTGATTGCAGGTTCTTCTTTGTGGCGCTCTACAGACTCTTGAAAGCCTTGCTTGCCGGCAGCGTAAGTATCTTTGAAGATCTCGCTACCTGTTGAAACGTTCTCTTTGACTGCGCTTGCGGTATTCACAGCGCCTTCTTTTACGCTCGAACCACCAGATTTCAGCATATCGCCAGCACCTGATACCAAGCCCATTAGTTTGCCGCGCACATTTTCATTGCTAAGTAGAAGTGCTGCTGCAGCGCCTACCATAGCGCCTTTCCAAAACTCTTTATCGTTCATACCGAAAGTTCCTAATATCTCTTTAAACATGCCTGCTTCTTCACCTAGAGCGCCTTCTAGCATTGCCTGAGCCTGCTCGAATAATGGGTCGCTCTCCGGTGTTTCAGGAGTCTGTGGTGGTTGTTGAGGTTGAGGTGGGTGTTGCATCATCCCCGGATGTGGCCAGTGTGGAGGCGGTGGCATCATTCCTGGGTGGAATTGTGCCCCCATGCCCGGTGGCATTTGGTGGGGATGACAAAATGCTGGATGTGGGAAATGCGGCATCATACCCATTTGATTAGGCATCATCATTGGCGGCATTTCACCGTTTTGCATGCTTGCCATGTAAGCATTCGCCATTTCCTTTTGCATTTCCATCATAGCCTTGAAGTAGGCTTCGTATGGATTTGCATTGTTCAATGAGTCACTCATGAACGTTCTCCATTTAAGTCCAATTGCTCAGCGATCGAATAGCATGCTTGCTCCGCAGCTTGTTCTGAATCCGAAAACAACGCGTCAATCGCCTTAGGGTTGACTGTCATTGGGTCGTATTCGATGACGATGCTTCCCGTCGCACTGTTCAACTTGTAGTTTTTGAACGCAGGAATAGAAGAAATGGCTTTCTCGATGTCGTCACTACGGAATTTGGCAAGGTGCGTTACGATGCCCAGCTTGTATTTGAGTCTTACTCTTCCCGGGATATGGTGGCCAATCGATACCCACTTTCTTAGTTTTAAGGCCTGGTCGACGTACTGTTTCATAAAAAAATTATACGGTAAGCAAAGTGCGATTCATTGGGAAAAACGATCATGTGACAAACTAATTACAAATGTTTTGCGCTTAATCAATTTCAATGGTACTGTTGCAAACAGTAATAGTTATCATTTGGATTGGTGCTAGCATGAATACTTACATTCACAAGACAAATCAGCGACTTAGAGTTCGTTCTGACTACATTAAAGATCACCCTAATGAGGTTGCGGAACTGATTTGTCAGTTGGAAGAGATTGATGCCGTACACGAAATTAAGCACAAGCGATACGCAGGTTCGGTTGCTATCAGTTTTGATAGTGAAGAGCTTGATTGTGATAGCCTGATGGAAATTCTAGAAAGTCACCATTGGACGCAAAGTAGCGAAAAACCATCTTTTGTTGAGAAAGCGATGGTCAGTGGAACGAAGAGTCTCGTTAAAGGATTAACAGGGGTCGCTTTAACCCGAATTGTTGGCCCATCTGTCAGCCGAGTGATCATGAACTTGGCCTAAATGACCGCGAAAAATGAATAGCAAAAAGCCCGACGTGATGTCGGGCTTTTTTGATCCAATCTGTGGGTGCTAGCGCGTTAATTTATGCGCTCAACCTAAACTTTTTAGCTGCACATTTACAAATGCCGTTAGAAAGAGCAGGGCATCGTTTGCAAGGTGGTGACTTTAAGGGTAAATGTCCCACTGATTTTACCGAAAATGCAGGTGCTGCATCATTGGCAGATTGCTTAGGTAGTGGCGTTGACGCTTTTTTAGCTGAAGTAGTGAAATCGACCACACCTCCCGCATCGTTAAACCAAGACAACAGCGGATTGAGTGGGGCGGCAAGTTCATAAGCTGCGCTCATTGCAGCTTGGTTTGCTACGCCTTTTAGCTCATTAACGAGTTCACTTTGTAATGAAGAAGTGCGGGATTGAGATGTGACAACGCTACTTAATGCATTGTTCTTTAATGCACTAAGTTGTTTGTTTGAAGAAGAGGCGACTTTCTTAACCGCTTTCTTCTTCAATTTTTTTAGCGCTTTCTTCGCGTTCATTGCAAAACCTCATACGATAACTGCTGATAATTTAGCAGTAATGCGATTAAAAATAAATCTCATTTAAGGTTTGAAAGCGCAATTTTTTACTTTAGTTGGCTTTGTTCCTAAGCAACCAAGTAAGAAGCCTCTAGCAGGTAAGTTTTAGCATCGCCCAACAAAGCAAATTCTTTGTCGATAGCTTTAAAACGTTCATCAATAGAGTCCGTCGCCACAATTTGGCTAAAGGCTTTTACCGAGAAAGTTTCGTTAGACTTAAAAAACTGATGCACGTTTTCCAATTGAACTTTGTGGATGTGCTCCACCTTGCTTAATGCGGTGGTTAGATCTGAAATGTTAATCGACATTGCTGCTCAAGCGCCTTATCTATTGACCATGTGGTCATATGACTGGGTTTTATAGTTTTCGCTAAGGGTATCTCATGCAATGTGTCTCAAATATGATTGAGATCAGGGAGGGAGCATTTATTGTACATATCCGTCGGTAGGCGGTGAGCATTGGTGCTTATTTGCCGCAGTGACCATGAGACTGACGACATAACTCTTCTAGCCATTTGAGATGGTATTTTCTCAACCTTTTTGGTGCGAAGTATTTGGTAAGCCAAGTCATGCCACCACGTTGCGTGCTTTCGGTGACAATACTGCAACCGGTTTTGGTTGGTTCCAACACCCACGCGTGATACATATCAACGCCGCCTTTTTTCCCTTTCCAAGCCAAGCGCTGATGCTGTGTGTATTCGACAACCGTACAATGGAAGTCTAGCCAAGAGGCTTTCCAACGAAACATGGTGTTTTTGCACAATGTGCTGTCACCACTTAGGATCTGCACCATGGTTTTTCCGTCTCGCCACGCAGGCCATTCATGAGCACGAACTAAGTGCTGCCAAACAACCTCGGGAGGCTCGGGGATTTCGATTTGGCTACGCACATGAATGTGGGAATGTTTGGGATGATAATAATCCGGCCAGATAACTTCCGATTTGTTCATCTAAGCAACACCTTGTGACACTCGTTCTTATTAGCTTAGGAGAATCCGGTACGAAGTGCCGAAACACTTCGCCCTAAAGTGATTAAAAGTACAAACCAAGACCGATTAAGAAGCCGTGTGAGGCTGTATCGTATTCAAAGGTTCCTTCGTTTACGTAATCAACCCAAGTGGATTTATAAGCGAGGTTAACGTCTGACCAATCATTAATGTGGTAACGCAAACCAAATTGGGTCGCATAGGTAAAGTTGGTGTCTTTACCTAAACCGGCATCCAAGCTGGCATGAAAGCGCCAATCTTTGGTTAGGTCATTGATCCATCTAACACCCATCAGAAAATCAACCCAGTCTTCTTTGATGTTGAGCCTATCCACCAGAATGCGGTTATCATTGCGGTAAACCTTGCCCTTGATGTCGTTATCCCACCAACGTAAGCCAAACATGTAATCGATCATGCCGAAGGAGTAGGTTTCACGCTGAAATGCTTTTGCTTCTAGAACGCCTTGGCGGATTTCCAAATCAGCACGATAACTGACATTTGGGAGAATACCTGACAGGTTATTTACGTCACCACTGAGGTCCATAAAACTGTAATCGATGTAGTAACCCCATTTGTTTTGATATACCCCTTCAAGCCTTGCCATAGCGCCAATGTCGAGATGATCCATGATGAACTTTGGATCGACATCGAGACTGGAAGAGAAGTTACCCATGGTGGTATCACCATTGATATTTAAGGCGAGCATGTAGATCTCGACACTGTGTTGCCAGTTGCTTGGTGGGGATTGCGTATCTTCTGCTATTGCGTTTGGTGCCACTGCAAGCGAGGAAATAAGGGCGATAGAAGGGAAGGTCATCTTAGCCATATCAACGTCCGTGTTTGTAATCGTTATTAAATGAATTGCACAAAATTAGCGTAGAGCATGGATTGCAGTAATTCAAAATCTCAGGTTTATGGATAACTTTCTTTTCAATTCAGCGTGATAGCGATTCCCTATGATCGAGCTAAGATCTTTTTTGTAAATAACTCTAGACCGACCGGTTTGTATTGTGTATTCTTTGACCATCGAAGAGCGTAGTAACGCGTTCAATATTCAACGTCGATGGAATGACATTTGACGGAGAATCCCAGATGAAAATCGAAAACGTCCTGCTATCCGGTTTGTGCATTTTGGCGCCTTTATTGATGTTTGCTTAAAGACACACAGGCTTCATCAAGCCTCTTTCAAAAACGCATTAGATATGCAACTTGTTTAATTTGTTAATTTAACTACGCTGTATGTGAAACAGCGAATCAGGAGACGTCATGAAAATTCAAAGTATTTTTCTTCTCTTAGCTGCGGCAGGTCTTACCCCAATTGCACTTTCTTATGGTTTTTCACCGGTTGACTCGCTCTCATTTTTATTTGGGATTGATGCATCCTCGGTGAACGTTAGCCACATTTTCCGAGCGGTCATGGGATTATATTTAGCGCTCGCTATGTTTTGGGTAATGGGGGCGATGAGCACCAAATATCGTCTACCTGCACTGTATAGCTTGGTCATTTTTATGTGGGGCTTAGCGATGGGAAGGCTCTTGAGTTTGCTAGTAGACGGAATGCCGCATTGGTTGTTAGTCGTGTATCTATTTTTGGAGTTCGGCTTTGGCTTGGTGGGGCTGAAGATGATCAGAAAAGAAGAGCAAACAGCATAAGGAAAATCTATGAAAGGGATACTTCGTCGTATAGCGCTAGGATTGGCTTCATTGGCGTCCTTCGCTGCAACCGCAGCGCAGGACCAACCCAATATCTTCGTGATATTTACTGATGATATTGGTGTCTCTAACGTCAGCGCTTATCACCGTGGGTTGATGAGTAGCCAGACGCCAAACATTGATAGCATCGCTGAAAAAGGCATGTTACTTACCGATTATTACGCCCAGCCATCTTGTACTGCAGGGCGTTCTGCTTTTTTGACTGGGCAATTACCGGTAAGAACAGGCATGCACACTGTCGGTCTACCAGGTGGTCCTGTTGGGCTTAACCAAAATACGCCAACTCTGCCTGAGTTACTTAAAGAGCTTGGTTACGTCACAGGGCAGTTTGGTAAAAACCATTTAGGTGACCGCGATGAGTTTCTTCCAACTATGCACGGCTTTGACGAGTATTGGGGTTGGCTTTACCACCTAAACGCAATGGAATACACCGAAGATCCTGATTGGCCGAAGGATGAAGCTTTCCAAAAGTTTGCGCCACGTAATGTCATTCATGCGAAAGCCGATGGAAAAGGTGGTCAGTCGATTAAAGATGATGGCGCTCTCACCATTGAGCGAATGCGTACTCTTGATGATGAGGTCAACAAGCATGCGATCGATTTTATTGAGCGTGCGGTGAAGGCCGAAAAACCTTTCTTTACTTGGTACTGCCCATCACGGGGCCATGTATGGACGCACCTCTCTCCGAAATATGAAGCGATGCTTGGTACCAACGGTTGGGGATTGCAAGAGGTCGTAATGAAAGACCTCGATGACCACGTTGGAGAAATGCTTGCGAAGCTTGAAGAGCTCGGCGTTGCTGACAACACCATAGTGATCTTCACCGCCGATAATGGGCCTGAGATCATGACATGGCCAGACGGAGGCATGACGCCTTTCCATGGTGAGAAAGGAACAACATGGGAGGGTGGGGTTAGAGCACCTTTCTTGATCAGTTGGCCTGAAAAAATCCCAGCAAATAAAGTCAGCAACGGTATGTTTGATGGTATGGATCTACTGCCGACGTTGGTTGAAGCAGCTGGTGGTCCTGCTGATTTAAAACAGCAAATGCTGAAAGGTTACAAAGGCCACAAAGCACACCTTGATGGCTACAACCAAATGGAAATGCTAACCAACAACGGCAAATCTAATCGCAACGAAATCTTTTACTACGAGCGCGATAAACTGCAAGCCGTTCGTGTGGGTGATTGGAAAGCACATTTTGTGGTACAAAACCACGGTTGGAGTGGCCCGAAAGAAGAGTTGAATGCGCCACTGTTATTCAACCTACGCCAAGATCCTTATGAACGAGCGGAAGAAGAATCCGGGATGTACTTAAAATGGATGGGGCAGAAAATGTGGGCCTTTGGTCCTGCCCAAGCCGCTGTTCAGCAGCATTTGGAAACTTTCAAAAAGTGGCCTCCAGTGACGCCAGAAACACCTGCAGAAACCGTCGGTGGAGTCGGAAATTAGCATTACCCATCTAATAAACATAAAGCCAGCGAAATGCTGGCTTTGTTGTCTTTATCTTGATGGTTTATCTCGATATATGTGCTGTGTTTTGCCGAGTATGTGAGAGGTTCTGCTTACTCGTTTAACAGCTTGACGGTGGTTTGCATCGCATCATCTAAAATTGCGCGATCTTTTTGCATTGCCGCAAGCAAGGTATAACCCAACCACAAGCTAAACAGTGTTCTTGCTGTTTGTTCCGGTGCAGACAAACAAAGCGTGCCTTCTTGATTGCTGCGCTCAAAGAAAGTCGTCATTTTCTCAATCATTTTCTTAGTGCCCGCAGCCATTTCACTTTGCATTTCAGTGTCGTGACCAGAAACTTCACCAGCGAGCTTGACGACCAAGCATTGAATACGAAAATCGTCGGTTAACTTAACGACGCACCAATCATCAAAATAGGCTTGTACGCGCTCGCTTGGCGCTTTGGATTCGTCACTCAAAAAACGTTCGAGACGCTCAAGGTGCGTTTCAAAGTAGTCGTGCAGCAAAATCGCACCAAAGTGTTCTTTTGATTTGAAGTAGTGATAAAACGACCCTTTAGTACCTTGTGCTTCGTTAATGATCTTCATTAAACCCACACCAGCAAAGCCGTGTTCATTGACCAAATGCAATCCGGCATCGAGCAACGCTTGTCGCATGTCTTTCATTCTTTATCACTCACTAAAAGGGCAGGGTTACAGTGTATCGGGAAAACAAGGGGAGAAAAAGTCGCCCACTCAGAGAACTGAATGGGCGAGGAGTGTTATAGCTGCGCTGCGATTTGGTCTGTCAGGTTGTTCAAACCCACTGATAGTGCATCGACAAGCGCATCGTAGCCTTCATCTTGTAAAGGCATGCTGATTTTGACTGGTGCGCTGGTCTTCACTTTGCCGTTAGCATCAACAAGGAGCCATTCACCTTCGATTTCAGCGTTGCCTTCATAACTGCCGTTGAACTTACTTAACGACAATTGAAGCTTGCTCTCATCACTCTGGTCGAGCAGGTTATTTACTTCTACCGGCCAGTATTGGCTTTGCTTGCTACGCAGTTCGTCGATTACACGTGTCGTGATTTGCTCAGAGATACTGTGCGCCCACTGATTATGCTTCGCTTGGATGATCTGAGTCTCTGAAGCGCGATACACAATGCCACTGTCGGCAAGGTAGCTTGCCAATTCAACTGGGCGAACCACAAGTTGTGGGCGTTGTGCAATCATTGTATCGCTTACTTTGGCTGAGCTTGCTTCCGGTAAGACATACAAAGCGCCTGTGTCTTCAGGAGCACTACTACAACCTGCCAGTAGGGCAGAAATCAATAAAAGTCCGCGTTTCATTATTTTTGCCCTCTCGCTGGAATTGGATCGCTTACTTCATCTTCACCAAACACCAATGAGTTTGGTTTTTCATTCAATTGTTTTAGCACCGGTTTGAACTCAGTCATTACTTTTTCAAGCTCTTTCAGTGTTGATTCCATTTCGCTGTACATGGTGGAGTTTGGACCGTAGCCATCCAACGTTCTTTGAAGTTGCTCTAGGCTCTTGCGAATGTCCGCAGGAATCGCTTTGGTGTCGTCTTGGTTGAGGAGACGATCCACACTGCTTGCAACACGCTCTGCCGAAGCCAGCGTCTTTTCTGAGTTCTTCAGTGTTCTGTTAAGTGAGTTCAACGTGTCTTCCATTGGTAAGCTGTTTAGCTTGGTTAGGAAGTCATTCACTTGGCGCTGAACCTGAGCAAAGCCACCTTGTTTGGTCGGGAACACGTCAAAGTCTTCGAATTTGCTCGGCACGTATGGGTCTTCATCTGGGTAGAAGTCGGTGTCGATGTACAGAGCGCCCGTTAGTAAGTTACCGGTTTTTAGTGTACCGCGAAGCCCTTTGGCAAACTCTTCTGTCAGCTTTTCCTTGAACAGAGGCAATTTGTCTGCAGGTAGGTTGTTGTACACGCGACCCAATTCGATACGCACTAAGACAGGAATCTTCTTCGCAGAGAAATCCTCTTCTGGCGTTGGCATACGCATTGGCACTTTCATTACCGTACCGATACGAAGGCCGCGGTATTCCACGGGTGCTTTGCGTTTTAGACCACGCACCGATTCTTCAAACATCATGACGAATTGAATGTAGTCGTCGTACATGCCTTCGCGCACTTGTTTCACATCATCGAACAGACGGAAGTGTGTCATGTCCTCTTTGATTTCATCACCATCGCCAATACCAGAAATGGTGTCGAAGGTGACCCCGCCAGTAATCATGCTTTCTAGTGAGCCAAATTTCACTTCAAAGCCTTCTGCATTGAGCTGTAAATCGACACCAGAGCTTAACCAGAAATGGGTTTTGGTACGTACTAGGCTGTCGTATGGCTTGAAGATAAACAATTGGTATAAAGCGCGGCGAGTGTCGACATCGAAGCTCGTCGTTTCAACTCGACCTACCGTAAAACCTTTGTAGATCACGGGATCGCCAACCCCAAGTTTGCCCGCTTCTTTATGAGTCAGAACAATGCGCAAACCTTCTGCATCTGGAGAGGCCACTGGTGGCACATCAAGCACATCAAAGCGTTCTTTCTCAACCTGAGAGTTACCTGGTTGAAGTTGGATGTATGCACCGGACAACAAGGTTTCTAGACCAGACACACCTTCACGGCCGATGCGCGGTTTTACCACCCAGAACATAGAGTCTTCACGCAGCATGCGTTTGGCATCTTTGTTCATTTGCGCCGTTGCGATGATGTGATCGTAGTCTTCGCTAAGCTTGACGTCGGTGATCACCCCAACTTTCACGTTCAGTGCTTTAATTTCGGTTTTGCCGACTTCAATGCCTTCTGCAGTTGGTAGCTTCAGCGTGATCTCTGGACCGGTACTGTTGATGTATTGGAACAACATCCACGCTCCCATCGCTAACGCAAGGATCGGGATGATCCAAATCGCAGAGACCTGCTTTTGCGGTTTTATTTGAGCGGTTGTCTTGTTCTCATCACTCATATTTGGCTTTCTCAGTTAAGTTATTAGTCATTGGCTCCTGCGCTTCGTTTTGCGGCTTTTGCCACAACAAACGCGAGTCAAAAATCATTGCAGAGAGCATGGTGAAAATTACCACCGCAGCAAAGGAGAGTGCTGCAGGGCCAGGATAGATCGCCATTAAGTTTTGCAATTGCACCAGTGCAACCAAAATTGCGACCACAAAAATATCAATCATTGACCAACGGCCGATGAACTCAGTGATTCGGTAGATTTTTAAACGCGAAATACTTTCTTCCGGCGGCAAGTACTGTGCTTTTTGGGCGTTGTAATACAGCCATGCAAGGGCGAGCATTTTGGCCATCGGAATAAATACACTCGCAAAGAAGATGACCGCAGCAATCGGGTAGGAGCCCAACTTCCACAGCAGAATTACGCCTTCCATAATGGTCGAGCCCTCTGAGTGACCAAGGCTCACGGTGTACATCATTGGATAAAGGTTGGCTGGAATGTAGAAAATGATCGAGGCAAACAACAGCGCCCACGCTTTCTGGATATTATCTCGCGGGTTGTACTTATGAACCGGGCTGCCACATCGGATACATTTCTGATGCTTTTTGTCTTCAATAGGGTTGAGCTGATGGCAGGTGTGGCAACCAATGTGGTTTTCATTGTGGTGCGTGTCACCTTCTTTCACATTCGGCAGCTCAATCGCAGGAATGAAGTGTCCCCACAGCCAACTCTTATCGACCATCGAAATGCACTTAACAACCAAGATGGTGTAAACACAGAATGCCCAGAATGAACTGCCCATGCCAATCTCAGCCAGTGAGGCGATCTTAATCAAGCTCACCAAAACGCCAATCAAAAATACATCAACCATCAGCCAAGGCTCGACTCGGAATAAGAGTCGACACAGCGTTTTCGCCATGCGGATTTGTTTTTTACCCAACGGATGTTTGATTGATTTTAAGGCTTCAAGGTGAAGAAAGAGGATCAAACTAACATAGATAGCGGGTAACACGACCACAGTCGCGAGCAGCAGCGCACCGAGTAGCGCGTTATGAAATTCCGCCAACATCTTCGCCGCGTGCATTAAGGTGATCTCTTGAGAAAGGCCTTGAACACTGAATGACATGAATGGGAAGGAGACACTTAAAACCAAGGTGATCAGGCAAGCCACCGACACAGCAATAACGCTTTGATACGGTTTCGCATTGACTTTGGTTAGCGCATGCTCACAGCGAGGACACTGGGCTTTTTGACCTTGTTCGATGTCCGGGACACGAACGACCAAGCCACACTCCTCACAGGAGATCAATTGACGTGAATTAGGTTGAGTGCTCATTCAGTTATTATTTCGTACTTTTAATAACTAAGAATAACCCTTTTTATCGATATGCGCTTGTTTTTGCGGGAATGTTTTACAAGCTTCTTACCTGTTTAAAAGAAAAAACCGGCCACACAGGCCGGCTTGAGCTTTATTTGATGCTGCCAACGGAAGAGCGTCTGACCAGAATTGGCATAGATGATGGATGTTCTGAATCGTGACGGTAGCATGTTTTATTATATCGCTTTAGTATCGAAAAATTGTGACCGATGATACTAAATTGTGATTGGCTGAAATTCATTTTTTATACAATAATTTCAGTTGGTTAAAGGATTAAGGCGCTTGGATTACTCCAAGATAAAACGATGAAAAAACGTAAACGCATTTCGTTAAGGACAGTGCTAGGGTTGATGTTTGTCTTCTGTACCCTAGTGACAGTAGGTGTAGCGATAGTTTTGCAATACCACTTTGCAAGAAAAACTGAGCTGCAACACACCCTCACTCGATATCAAGCCATCGCGACAGGGGTATCGAGTCATCTCTCCAATTTACAAAACTTAGCAGAGAACGTGACACGAAGTGGCGCGCAGCTGGTGTCGCTCATTGGGGTAGATACACCCGAAGAGAGCATCATCATCCCTCTGTCTAAATTGCTGGTAAGAGAACCTAGCATTCACAGTATTTTTGTTGCCAAAGCGAACAATGACTTCTTCCAGCTGATCAACCTTTCTTCAGATGAAATACGTTCCCGTGTGGAAGCGCAACCCGGCGATAAATGGTTGTTGGTCGCTCATAGTGGTGTGAAGCGAGATCGTCGTAAGGTGAGTATTTACTACGATGAAAACTTCGTATCACGCCATGCTTCAGATGAGTTCAGTAACTTTATTCCGACTCAGCGTAGCTGGTTTGAAAATGCCGATTACGATGATACTTACAACACTTCTCCGTATCTGTTTAACACGCTAAAAGTCTCAGGGGAAACCTTCTCCATTAAGGTGCCTGAATCCGATACAGTGGTGGGGGTGGACATTCTTCTCTCCTCGCTTGAGGCTCAACTCACCAATCGTTTTATCGAAAATAAGCAAGCGTCAGAAGCGGAAGCGTTTATCTACCAAGCGAACGGTCGATTGATTGCGACCAACAAGATGATCGATATCGAAGAGCGCTTGCCCTTGGTTTCACCTGTGAACTTAACGGATGAGCAGCGAGCACTGGTCGCCCAAACACCAGAGTTGAAAGTGTCGAACCAAAATAACTGGGCGCCGGTTGATTACACCGTTGGCGGTCGCCCAAATGGCTTCTCGATTGATCTGTTTAAGATGATTTCGGAAATGACCGGCTTAAAGTTTAAGTTTGTGAACGGTCGAAGTTGGAATGAGCTCGTCAACGACTTTAAAAATGGCAATATCGATATTCTTCAATCGATTGCCGACCAAGATGACCTTTCGAGCATCGGTGTAGTGGGTGAGCCTCTTTATCACGCAAAGTTTGCGTTACTCACCACAGAAGAGAACAAGCACATCAATACCTTAGAGCAAGTGAAGAGTGAAAGAATTGGTTTGTTGAAAGGGTGGAGCATTCAAGATGACTTGTTAGAAGCGTACCCGCAAATGACCATCGTCAATTACGCTTCTTTGCACGATGCGATCGACGGGGTATTGAACGGTGACATCGTCGCTGTGCTCGACATTCGCCAAATATTGGTCAACAAAATACGCGAAACATTCCGTCAGAACTTAGCCATCACTTTAGTTAAGGATTCCAACCTCTCCAACGCGTTTTACTACTTGGCGAATGAGGAACAAAGACCTCTCGTTGAGATCATTAACCGCGCCATTGATGCGATTACGCCAGAGCAAAGAAAAGAGCTGCGCGAAAAATGGTTTGAGGGTAAGGCAGCACTGTCGACTTATACCTTTACGCCATACGAAGAATTGGTCAAATTTGCCAAAGATCCTGAGTTCATCAACTCGGTTCAATTGGTGGAGATCAATGGGAAAGACAAATATGTTTTCGTCTCCAAACTTACCCACAAGGAAGAGCGTTACTTTGCTGTCGTGATTCCACAAGCTTATGTCATGTCCGGTGTAAATGAAGTGACGCTATATGCTGTGGGCGCATCCTTGTTTGTTCTTGCGTTGTTGATTCCCGTAGCATGGGAGATGGCGAAACCAATCTCTCAGCCAATCAATATGTTGAGAAAGCAAGTCAGATTTGTTCGCGACCGCGAATACGACAAAGTGCAGCGTGTTCACTCTCGCATTGAAGAAATTCACCAACTTGGTCTTTCAGTGATGCGAGGCAGCAACTCGCTTAAGCAGTTTGAGCAAAGGCAAAATGAGTTCTTTGAATCTGTCATTCAGCTTATCGCACGCGCAATCGATGAAAAGTCTCCGTACACGGCGGGGCACTGTAACCGTGTACCGGAGATTGCTTTGGTGCTGGCGGAAGAAGCTGAGAAATCAGATCAAGGGGCGTTTGAGTCGTTCGCTTTTGAAAGCGATGAAGAGCGTCGTGAGTTCCGCATCGCAGCTTGGCTTCATGACTGTGGCAAGATCGCAACGCCTGAGTATGTGGTCGATAAAGGCAGTAAGCTAGAAACCAACTACAACCGCATTCACGAAGTTCGCATGCGGTTCGAGGTGCTGTGGCGAGATGCGCAGATTCAATATCTATTCAAAAAGCTAAAAACTATGGGTGTGGATGAGCAACCCGAGCAAGCACTGGAACAAGAATTTGCGGCGCTGAAAGAAGAGTTCGAATTTGTCGCCAATGCGAACGTGGGGGCGGAGTTTATGTCGGAGCAAGACATCGAACGTTTGCACAAGTTGGCCGAGAAAGAGTGGACGCGTTACTTCGATTGTGGACTTGGTTTATCGCCATTAGAAGAAACGCGTTATCAACCGCAACCAACGCCAGCAACAGAGAAGCTGCTTTCTGATCGTCCTGAGCATGTAATTGAGCGTGAACAGCCGTTTGATCTCGACCCTGAGTTTGGCATCAATATGACGGTGCCAGAGAAGCTCTACAACCATGGCGAGCTGTATAACTTGGCCGTGCAGCGCGGCACGTTGTCAGCAGAAGAGCGCTTTAAGATTAATGAGCACATGATCAGCGGAATCAAGATGCTCGAAAGCATACCGTTCCCACCCGAACTTGAGCGCGTTCCTCGTTACGCTACTACGCATCACGAGGCGATGGAAGGCTTTGGTTATCCGAGAGGTTTGATGGGAGAGGAACTATCAATCCCTGAACGTATTCTGGCAGTAGCGGATATTTTCGAAGCGTTAACCGCGGCTGATCGACCTTACAAGAAAGCCAAGTCCTTGAGTGAGGCAATCAGCATTATGTCGAAAATGGCACTCGGTGGACACATTGATAAAGACGTATTTAAGCTGCTGTTAACCAGTGGTACTTACCTAAGTTACGCCAAGCGCTATCTGCCAGATGAGCTTATTGATGATGTCGATATTGAGGGCTACTTAGAGAAGCTATCTTAACCTTCATCAAGTTTGAAAAATGTGCGTAAGCGCTTCGGTTCTTACGCACTTTTTTATGCGCCAAACTTAAACATCAAAGTCTTGTTCAAATTTGGTTTTGACGAAATCGATGAAGGTACGAAGACGTTTAGGTTGGTAGCGATCACGATGGAAAATGGCAGATAGTGGCACAGACGGGATTTCCCATTCCGGCATCACTTTGACCAGTTGGCCTTGCTCGACTTCCTCGTCACAGTAACTCAATGGCACACGAATAATTCCGTTACCGTGTAGTGCGCCCATCACAAGTGCGCGGCCGTTCTTGCAACGCAGATTGCCTTTCACTATCACATCACTGTGCTCTTTCGGATTAGCAACGTTACGATAACTCCAGCGAGTGACTGAGCCCGTTAGCGTGCGATGTTTGGCTAACTCTTTTGGGGTTACGGGTTCGCCATAGGTCTTCAAGTATTTCGGGCTTGCAAGCGTCACCATATCAATCATCATCAGCTTACGCGCGACAAAACCTGCGTCTTCCAACTCGCCCATGCGAATCGCAACGTCGAACTGATCTTCAATCAAATCAATCCGCGGTGAAGAGAAGTCGAGATCGACCGTAATGTTCGGGTATTCCAACATGAACTCATTGACGTATTTAGCAATGATGTCTTCACCGATATAACCACCCACGCAGTTTACGCGAATCAAACCGCGCACTTCTTGAGTGTCGTCGACCGCCGCGATCAACGCTTGGTCGATATCGTGCAGTGCCTTTTCACATTCTTGATAGAAACGCTCTCCGGCATGAGTCAGGCGCAGCGTCCTTGTTGTGCGGGTCAACAAGGTCACGCCCATTTGCGCTTCGAGCCCACTGATTTGGCGAGACACATGAGAACGCGACACCGAAAGGGCTTCTGCCGCTTTAGTGAAGTTGCCCAGTTGAGCGATCAAAACGAACGAGCGAATATCAGCAAGATTAACTTTATTGAGCATGTTGAATTATTTACGGAAACGGTAGTCATAAGACTATCATAATTAGTTACCAATGAGAGCGACGCAAAAAATCATACCACTTGAGGTTTATGCTAACTTGCGTATGATTTCCGGCGTTTCCACATTTATCGAAGTTAGAATGCATTCATCCACCTCACAATCTGCTGCGTCACGACAACAGGGCAAATGGCTCCTAGCGTTAATTGGCTGGGTGATTGTGGTGTGTCTGATGAAAAATTCTGGCTTGATGTTCAGTTGTGCAATGCAATATGACGCGAGCTCTACTTCTGCGGTCGTTGGCGATGAAGTCAAAATCGTAAAAGCAGAGAGCGGGCACAAATCTGGCAAATGTGAGTTGTCTGAAAAGCTGATTCAATTTGCTCAGCAACAACTGGAAACCTTGGTCGTTGTTTTGTTTGTTGGCATTCTCGCGCTTGTCGTGTGGCGCTGTTGTGCGTTCGCCAGCAAAAGGCAATGGACCGAACCGATAGCCCGAAAGTATCGAGTCCATCTCACCCTGTGTGTATTCCATGAATGACAAGTGATTTCTGACGAGTTTCGAATCGTCAGTCTTTTTCTACACTTGTTTTAACTAGGAATAACTATGAACCACATGAAAAAAACGACTCAAGCTGCGTTGATGCTCATCATGACGTTGGCACTGAGCTTATTCTCGCTGTTTGCCCAAGCACAAACGACGGACACAGGTTGGCTGACCAATCCTCAGCACCCACCTGTGCAGACACGCTTTGTCTTAACCGGACAGCAAGACCCGAATACCAACACCATTACAGGTTACCTTGATGTCAAACTGACCGGTGACTGGAAAACCTATTGGCGTTCGCCAGGTGAAGGCGGTGTTGCACCTTCCATTGACTGGGAAAAATCACAAAATCTGACCAAAGTGGATTGGCAATGGCCGTACCCGCAGAAATACGAACTGCTTGGCATCGAGACGCTAGGCTACAAAGGTGACACTGTCTTTCCAATGACGTTGCACGTCGAAGACATGAACAAGCCAGTGACGATTGATGCAACGCTGACGCTGTCTTCATGTACAACGATTTGTGTCCTGACGGATTACCACATTCAACTGTCTTTCCTACCTTCCGATCTTCAAGTCGATGAAGATGTGATGTTCACTTACGCGCAAGCGGTAAGCAGTGTGCCTCAAGCTTCACCATTTGTTGAAGTGACTGAGGCGAACTGGGATGCAAACCAATCTAAGCTGCAAATCAAACTGACTAACTCACAAGGTTGGCAAAAACCAGAAGTGTTGGTTGATGGCGTTGACGAAGCAACCAGCGATTACAGCTTCAAATTAGAAGGGCTGCATCAAGAGGGCAATACGCTTACTGCCAACTACCTAGTCAATACTTGGTTGGGTGACGTAGAGCTGGATAACCAATCGGTTTATGTCTCAATCAAAGACAACAACTTATTGGCGCAAGAAACCGCGCAAGCCAAAGCGGGTGTGATTACTGAAGCCTTACCAAGTACATCACTGGTGAACATTTTCTTGTTCGCGTTACTGGGTGGTTTGATTCTCAACATCATGCCTTGTGTATTGCCAGTTCTCGGCATGAAGTTAAGCAGCATCGTAGCGGCGCAAGGGGTTGAGCGTCGTCAGATTCGCACTCAGTTCGTGGCTTCTTCGCTAGGTATTCTTACTTCGTTCTGGTTGCTGGCTGGCTTTATCTTAGTGTTGAAGCTCACCGGTAATGCCATCGGCTGGGGCGTTCAATTCCAAAGCCCTTGGTTCTTAGGTCTAATGCTGTTGGTGACCGGACTGTTTGGTGCCAACATGCTTGGCTTGTTTGAAATTCGCTTGTCTTCGGGTACGAACACTTGGTTGGCTTCAAAAGGGGATAACTCACTGCTTGGGCATTATGTGCAAGGTATGTTCGCGACTTTGTTAGCAACGCCTTGTTCAGCACCTTTCTTAGGCACTGCGGTGGCGTTTGCACTGGGTGCAGATGTGGTGACTCTGTTTGCTATCTTCACTGCGTTAGCTCTGGGCATGGCACTGCCTTGGATCTTAGTGGCTATCTTCCCGGGCATTGCACTCAAGCTACCAAAGCCAGGCCAATGGATGAATGTCGTGAAAATCGTATTCGGCATCATGATGTTGGCAACCAGTGCGTGGTTGTTGTCATTGATGGCGAATCACTTACCGGTATTTTGGGTCATTCTGATTGGTCTAGTTGCGTTCATCGTCATCATGGCGCGTGTTAAGCGTATTTATGGCAATAAAGCGTTGGCGATCTCTGGCACGGTTTCGTTGATTCTGATTGCTGGTGGTCTGGTACTAGGCAGTGTGACTGCAAATCATTGGGCGACGCCATTGCCAGAAGATTTGGCTTGGGAAAAACTGTCAAACGAAGCGATTGCGGACCACGTGAAGAATGGCCGTGTGGTGTTCGTCGATGTGACTGCTGATTGGTGTGTGACTTGTAAAGCCAACAAGATCGGCGTGATCTGGCAAGATCCGGTTTATTCACTGTTGCAAAGCCCGAACGTGGCAACACTGAAAGGCGATTGGACACATCCGAATGGCTCAGTGACCGACTTCTTACGTGCGCATGGTCGCTTTGGTGTGCCATTTAACATCGTATATGGCCCAGCAGCACCAGAGGGGATTCCTCTGCCAGTGATCCTGACTGACGATGTGGTGGTGAAAGCAATCGAACAAGCAAGTGGAGGCGCGATTAAGTGAACACAGTAAAAAAGCGCAAGTCGCTCAAATACTGGCTCAGTCAAGCGCTACAACTCGTCCTTATGGTGACCGTGATTTCGGTCGCCATGGATTGGTATCGCACCAAAGACATCCCTAAAGAGCAAGCTCCGCCTCTGAGTGCGATCATGGCCGATGGCGAATTTGTCGATGTGATTGCCAAAAGCCATGAAGAACCCGTTGTGGTGTACTTTTGGGCGACTTGGTGTCCAGCGTGTAAGTTCGTGAGCCCAAGCGTGAGTTGGTTGAGTGATTACTATGAGGTGGTTGCGGTATCTGGCGCGTCTGGCCCGCAAGAACGGGTGCAAAAGTTCATGCAGTCTAAAGACTACCAGTTCGATAACATCAACGATCCGAAAAACGCCATCATGCAAGAATGGAGCATTAGCGTGACTCCGACCATCTATGTGTTAAAAGATGGAGAGGTGAGCTCAATTACCACAGGCGTTACAACGCCAATAGGCATTCTGGCAAGGATCTGGATGGCCTAAATCAATGCGTAGCACGTCGACTTTTTTCACGCTTTTACAATGACATAAGTGTGCAGGTGAGTATGGCGTGCTACATTGGCAAACGTTCAAAGATCAAGGAGGAATCATGGACGTTGCTAAAATGTATGATGAAGTATCTGAGCGCTATCAGAAATTAATCGAAGACAGCCAATACGTTGGTCCGCGCTGGATAGATGGGAAGTTAAAAACGCTCAATCTCCAACAAGCTTCTGCTCTTGATTTGGCTTGTGCCACAGGCAGTATTGGGGAAGTCATCAAAACGCATTACCCAGACGTTACTCTACACGGCTTGGATATTTCATCCAAAATGGTCGATAAAGCACGCGAGACAAACCTCTATCAAAGTGTCAACGTTCATAATCTTGACCAACCTTTCTCTCCAATTTTCAATCAAACCTTCGACATCATTACCGCTCTCGGATTCACGGAATTCCTTATCAATCCCCAATCGCTACTTCAGTGCGTTGCAAACAAGCTCAATGCTGATGGACGCTGTTTTATCAGTTTCCAATGTCACGACCCAGATGGAAAAGACCTACCAAGAAATACCTACAGCGGCACGGTTGTACATACTGCCTACACCGAGAGTGAAGTCCGCGAATTCAGCCAAAATGCAGGGCTAGAAGTGGTGTCGTTAGAAAACCTCGTCGGCTACACATCAGGTGCAGGCTATGTATGTCGTTACCTGCTCTTAGAGCTAAGAAAGCCAAGTTAATTAGTTAAATAAACAAGGACTGTTTTTGAAGACACAAGATCTCAGTGAGTTTGCATCAGGCATGGAATACGATGCTCAATATGATAAACATTATGAAGATGATATCGCTCTGATCCAAAAGCACATTACCGCGATGGGTGCTCGAAGTTTGCTGGATGTGTGCTGTGGTACGGGTATTGTCACCATACCTGTCGCGAAGAAGCTCGATAATGCTGTCGGTATTGATATTGCCGAGGGGATGTTAAAACATGCTAAACGAAAAGCGCAGGGATTAGATAACCTTTCTTTCTTGCAACAGGATGCCACTCGATTCTCTCTAGATAAACGCTTCGACATCGCGATTATGACGGGCAACGCTTTCCAAGCTTTCCTCTCCGATGAGATGCTAGTTGGTGTCCTTAATTCGATTTCTAATCACCTCAATAGAGGTGGGCGTTTCATCTTTGATACCCGTTTACCAATGCCGGATAACTTGGAAATTGATGCTGAAATGTCGCTGTGGCAAACCTATGAATTGCCCGACAAAGGCGAAGTAAAGTACATGGGAATGAGCGAACGTTATGACGCTGAAAATACAGTACTTTATTTGAAGAAAGAACGTCATTATCAAGATGGGACAATGGTCTACTCAAGCATTGACTTGAAGTATCGAAAGTTATCTGAAATTGAAGCGTTTCTTGCTCAGGCGGGTTTATGTATTACCGAAAAATACAGCTCGTGGGCAGAAGATAAGTTTTCTGAAAACTCAAACAACCTAATTTGCGTCGCAGAGAAGCTTTGATTTATTGTGAGAACACCATGCAAGGAGAGCTGCCATCAAGTCTGTATTCACTTGCCCGCAACATGTGGATTTAAGCAACGTAGAGTATTGAAAGAGTATGCGGTATTTCAAGCGCTCAGCGCCAATCCAAAAAACTGCATGGCTAGTCTTTAGTGATGTCCGTCGTAAGTGCGTGTAACTAATAGTTCCAACAGCTTATTTCGTTTTAGTAGTCCATCGTGTACCAGTGTTGTATTTGTTCAATTCGTCCATAAACTTAACTACTCTCTCAATCCAAGCTTGAGGGAGAGAAAAAGTTGCAACTGAAAATTCGTAGTTCTGTAGGGGTCGGTGGTATTAATGCAAAGAGCGATATCATAGCTGTTCAACAAGTTTTGAACCATCATCAAAACGCGATTGGGTTTAGACCAAAGCTGGTTGTTGATGGCTCACTCGGACGCAATCCAATGTCGTCCAAAACTGTAGCTGCGATTAAGGCTTGCCAACGTAGATTGATATTTATGGTGAGGCCAGATGGGCGTATTGACGTGAATGGAAAAACACATAGAAAGCTCAATAGTGTCGTGTCAACTTCGCCTAGAAAGAACTCTAAACCTCAGGTGGAAAGCTTAACAACTAAAGTTACTTGGATGAAAACCGCTTTTGGTGAATTAGGGCAAACGGAAGTTTCTGGGACAAAAGCAAACCCAAGGATTTTGGAGTATTTTTCTGCATCAAAATTTTGGGGAACCGATGATTCTGGAGGTCAAAATGCTTGGTGCGGTTCATTTGTTGCGTGGGTCTTCAAACAACATGGCATAAAACCAGTGAAAGAGGCATACAGAGCAAAGGAATGGGAAGCTTTTGGTAAAAGTGTCACTAGCCCAATTCATGGTGCATTAGGAATTAAAACGAGAAGGGGTGGTGGTCATGTGGCGTTTGTCGTAGGTAAGAGTCCCGATGGAAAGTACCTATACATGTTGGGTGGAAACCAAAACAATCAAGTAAACATTGCTAAGTATCCTCTTACAGCATGGGATAAGTTTGTTGTTCCTAATAGTTATGATGATACAAAAGGCACGCTACCTATCTATACAAAAGGGGCGGTTAAAGCAGGTGCAGAAAGTTAAGTATGTATAAATTAATCAGTTTATTAGGTCTAGTCAGTTTGTTTGCTTGTGCCTCTCAAGATAACGCGCCTACAAGTGAGGCCCTGATTGAAGCAATAGGTGAGACTCCATACTCGGCTGTTGTGATACTAACTGGTTTTGAGGGGCCAGAGAAAGACGGTGGAGATAACTACTATAAGGTTCAAGCTAAGGTGCTGGATGGAGTTCGAGGCCACATTACTACCAACATCACTTTCGATATGTACACAGAGATTGGAGACTCCCCTAAAATTGGAAATGATCCAATCATCATCACTCTTTGTCATGATGAGCAAGGGTACTACTGGTCGGGAACCGGCTCTGAATTCAAAGCTACCCAAGAACAAATTTTGTTAGCGAAAGAAGCCGCTAAAAACCTATCTGACAAGCAAAGAGTCTTTGCACATTGTGACCAGTAGAATCTTATTTACCTAAGCCCAAAACAAGTGTTTTGGGCTTTTGTTATTTAGGTGTTATTGAACCTGCTCGTCTGGATGACCCCACATCAATGGTTCTGCGTAAGGGCCTTTGATGGATGAGGTTGATTCGCCGATACCATCTAATGCGCCAGGTGTAAGCTCACGTGCAAACCAACACTCTAAAGGAGCTTGAGTTCTTACTGGTGGCAACACATTGTGCGGCGTGTTGTAGCGGTTTCCGTAGTGGAACGGCTCGCCCATCACAAAGATAACGTCAGCATCTAACTGCTTTTCTGCTTCTTCCATCAATCTTGTCGCGTAGCCTTTGCCTTGGTATTCAGGTAGTACGGCTAGTGGCGCAAGTACATAGCATTTTAGGTGTGGTGCTGCATCAATCACGATAGGGGTATAGCATGCATGTGCCACGCCTTCGTAGACGATTGAAAAGCTCCCATCTGCAATAAGATTGTCGGCAAATTCTGCATAGAGTTTGGCGTGTCTCTCATCGTATAGTCCACCTGCTTTTGCGAACGCTTCGTATTGAATTTGATAAGGTGTATTCATTGGTTTCTCCTTCGTTTTTAAATTTAATGAACCTACTGACTGACCGTGCAGTCAGTAGGTTTGGCCAAAAAAATCATGCATCGATATGTGCATGATTTTTTGTATTTCTAACAGTACTTTTTGATGAACTCTTGTCTGATTTCTTCGATAGGGAAGTCTTCATTCAGTAAGTAGTTCATGGCAATGCCGTCTATCTCTGCGATGAACATTTTTGTCACCACTGCCGGGTTTGCGTGTCCTAGCGAGCGGAAGACTTCTTCAGTAGATGTCTGTAAACCTATGTAACGTTCATCTATTAGGTCGACAACAATCGCTCTGGTTGTCGGGTGAACCATCACACTAAAGTTGAACTGGTAAATCTTGCGATGTTCAGGAACCGTCATGCCATCGAAGATGGAGTGGATCATGGCTTCTAGGCGATCGTTACTCTCGGTTACGTGTTCATCATTTTTATCGGTTTCTTCGATAATCTGAGTGATATGAACAAAAACTTCTCTCAACAGTTCGTTTTTATTTTTGAAGTGATGAAACACCAAACCCTTTGAAATCTCAGCCTTCTCACAAATGGTGGAGACGGGCGTTTTCTCAAAACCGTGTTCTGCAAATAACTGCGTTGCAACTTCAATGATCTGTTGTCTTTTGTCCATTGTGTTCACTCTACATACCGACTGACCAATTGGTCAGTTTCGCGAATGATAGTGCGTTTATTGATCTTCCGTCAAGTCTTAATAGGATCAAAACCGCTTGATTGATGTTTTAGGAGTGAAGTGAAAATCAAGCATGATTGAAAACGGGTACCGTAAACCTCTGTCTAATCACACAATTACCATTACTTTTTTCTACAAACATCAAACCTCGTTATTGTCTCATCCACTAAAGCGGTTCAACGTCATTAGGAGACACCATGATCGTTACCACTCTCGTTGATAATTCTCGCGTTGAGGACCGAGCCGATCTCTGTGTTGAGCGCGGTTTATCGCTGCATATCGATACAGAAGGAACCAAACTGTTGTTCGATATGGGCAGTGGGCGAACGTTTTGCGACAACGCGCCGTTACTAAACATCGATATCCAAGAAGTTGAGCTCGCGGTTATTTCTCATCGGCATCATGACCATTGCAACGGTACTTCTCACTTTCTAGAGCAAAACGATGTAGCCAAAGTCTATTTAAAATCGTGTGGAGATCAGGACTATTACTTTCGAGCTTTTGGTTTCAAGAGTGATGTTGGTATCGACAAAGCTTTGTTAGACACAACCAATGACCGCATAGTGCAGGTAAGCGAAACGACGCAAGTTGCTCCGAATGTTCATGTGATTACCAAGATCAGCGGCAAGTACCCACAACCCAAAGGAAATCAGTACCTCTATACCCAATCGAAAGATGGCGGTTATGAGCAAGACGCTTTTGAGCATGAGTTACTTTTGGTGATCAAGGAAGAAGATGGCTTGGTTGTGTTCACAGGATGTGCGCACAGCGGAGTATTGAACATGATTGAAACCGCCATTGAATTATTTCCAAACTGCAGAATCAAAGCGGTAGTAGGTGGCTTTCATCTTGTGGGCTTACCTGTATTTAATGGCATCGGCGGTACTAAAGACGACATAAAAGCATTAGGTAAAGCCCTGTTGGAATACCCTGTTGAGAAGTTTTACACGGGTCACTGCACGGGCATGAAAGCGTATCATTTGCTGAAAGAAGTACTTGATGAGCGTTTAGAGCATTTACCAACTGGGCGTCGTGTTGAAATCTAATCAATCACTCATTTTTATTTTGGAGAATAGATGTACAGTCCAAAAGTCTTACACGCACAAATCAAAGATGTGACTTGTGGTGAAAACGTCACCATCATCGAACCTGCAAACGTCTATGGCTGCGAGCTAAAAGAAGGCGTATTCGTTGGCCCTTTTGTTGAAATCCAGAAGAACACAGTGATTGGTGAGCGAACTAAAATCCAATCTCATACCTTTATTTGCGAATACGTGACCATCGGCAGTGATTGTTTTGTTGGTCATGGGGTAATGTTTGCCAATGACCTGTTCAAAGACGGAAAACCAGACGCGAATCCAGACAGCTGGGGGCGCACCGTTATTGCCAATAACGTAACTATAGGCTCGAATGCCACGATACTAGCCGTGAAAATTTGTGACGGTGTGGTTATTGGCGCAGGAAGCGTGGTGACGAAAGACATCACTAAGAAAGGCATTTATGCAGGGAATCCAGCGAAGAAGTTGAGAGATTTACCCTGACGAAGAACACAGCCATCCACGGAAGAACCACGAAAAAAAATGAAATTTAGAGAAGTGACAGCGTCTGATTTAGCGCTGCAAAAAGAACTATTGTTGGTGGCGCTTTGGACGCCGGATGATGAACCCGACCACGATCCAAAAGTGCTCGAACTGGCGCACATCAAAGCCTATTTTGAAGAATGGGGTAGAGCGGGCGACCTCGGATTATTCGCATTAAACCAATTCGATGAGCCAATTGGCATCGTTCAGATTCGCTATAAATCGAGCCAAACTGTCCAATATGCTGAGTATCCTGAATTGGCAATGGCGGTTCATGCCAGTCATCGCGGCAAAGGCGTCGCTTCAGAACTCATGAAAGCACTATTACAGAGAGTCAAAGGCTCTTGTGATGGTATTCGTCTTGGCGTTCATCCTAAAAATGAAGCCGCACAAAAGCTGTATGAGAAGTTTGGATTCGTCACCTATGAAATCGCGCAAAGTGGTTTTCCTCAAATGGTAAGAACGAAGTAAGACACTCTCGCTTAACACAACACGAAAAGCAAAAACACAAGGAAGAATCGATGCCACTGACATACCGCAGCGCGACATTTGAAGATTTAACCAGCTTAGTTGCATTGCTGGCTAATGACCCGCTAGGAAGCAAGAGAGAAGACGCAAGCTCGCCACTGAATCAGGCTTATGTTGCTGCGTTTGAAGCGATCGATAAAGACCCGAACAACCAATTGCTGGTGGTAGAACTTGAAGGTGCTTTGGTTGGCATGTTACAGCTGACTTTTATCCCTTATCTGACCCACATTGGCAGTTGGCGTTGCTTGATTGAAGGCGTCCGAATTCATCAAGATTATCGCGGACGTGGCTTTGGTGAGCAGATGTTTGAATACGCGATAAAGCAGGCGAAAGACAAAGGTTGTCAACTTGTACAACTGACCAGTGATAAGCAACGCCCTGATGCGCTGCGCTTCTATGAGAAACTCGGTTTTAAAGCCACGCACGAAGGCTTCAAGCTGGTGTTGTAAATACTTACTAACCAGAGAGTTAAGCCTCGACGGTAGTGCAACCAAGCACAATCAACGGCGATAAAGAACAAAGCAATGAGATTCAGAACTTACACCCCACAAGACAAGCAAGCGGTTATCGACATTCTGCTGTCCAACTGTCCGAAATATTTCATCGAAAGTGATGAGGCGGATTTGGTCGATTTTTTAGATAACTACGCCGATGAAAACTACCTCGTGGCCGAAGAAAACGGACAAGTGATCGGTTGTGGTGGACACTACACCAAAGGTCAAACTCATGGTATTGCGTGGGTGATGTTTCGTCACGGTTCGATAGGGCATCGCCATCTGCTTTTAACGGCAGACCGTTTTTATCAAGAGATGGAATCGCGCATCAGAGCAGAAGGCCATCTCTATGATATTCACATCAGCACCACACAATTGATGGAAAAACTCTTCAATCGATACGGATTCATCACGGTGAGCATTGCTGAAAACGGCTTTGGTGAAGGGTTGCATCAGTACGATATGGTCAAGTCCTTCACACGTTAATCCGTGCGCCAAATGTGGAGCATGGTTATACAAAACCTCAAAAACTGAAATCCTGTAGTTTTGTATACAACTTCTGTAGTTTTGTGTACTGACCTAATGCTTAACTCGCTTTACTATGCTCTTATCTTCTTTTGATATGGGTATAGAGATGAAACCAATCGTACTTATGGCACTGCTTTTCGGGCTGGTTGTTTCTGTGGTGGGGTGTGCGTCAAAACCGCCTGTCGCGCTGAATCAATCAGAGCAGTACTACAACTACATTCAACCGACATTTGAAGACTACTTGTCGGTGACTAAGGATTGGTTAGTCGAACATCGCGGTTACATCAGTGATGATCATGACAAAGAAATCGCGATGAACATGCCTTTTGAGTTGAAACCAGAGCACAAGTCCAACAAAGCGATTCTACTTGTGCACGGACTGGGTGATTCGCCTTATAGCTTCTCAGACATTGGTAAAACACTCCAAGCGCAGGGTTTCTATGTGCAAAGCGTTTTGCTACCGGGTCACGGCAGTAAGCCATCGGATCTTATGCTGCCAACCTATAACGATTGGCAAACTATGGTCGATCACTATGCGGCGCTACTAAAGCAAGATTACAATGAAGTTTGGTTAGGCGGCTTTTCTACTGGTGGAAACTTGGTGACCATCAACGCCATTGAACAAGGCAATGTTGATGGTCTGTTGCTGTTCTCTCCTGGCTTTCAATCTAAAGCGCCAATACTAGAGAAGTTTGCGCCATTCGCTTCACTGTTTGTCGATGGCTACACAACCAAAGAAGATAACTTAGCGCGCTACAGTTCTGCGCCGCTGAATGGGGCTATCGCGTATTCAGAAAGCGCGACCAAACTAAGAAGCTTGCTCAAAGAAAACACTGTTAAGATACCAACATTAATCGTGTTGAGCGAAGCTGACAGCGTGGTTGATCCAAAAGCCGTCAAAACCCTTTACGAAGAACGCTTTGTTAACTCAGCCAATCAACTGCTTTGGTATGGGGAATCGGACATCGCGCTGCCTTCTGCAACGTCGCTGACCATGAAACTTGACTCGATGCGCATCAGCACAGGTTCACACATGAGCCCATTATTCGCACCTGAAAACACATACTATGGCCAACATGGTGAGCACAGAATGTGTATGAATAGCATGGACGAGAAGGCAACCGCGTACTGCGAAAACGGCGGAGAAGTGTGGTGGTCTGCTTGGGGACATGAAGAAGAGGGCAAGGTCTACGCAAGGCTGACTTGGAACCCGTATTACCAACAACTCACGCAAAGCTTGGCAGAAGTCACCGGAAACCAAACTCAATCGACGGCGGCAATTCATTAAGTCTATTTCCCAAACCTAAAACCAGACCTCAAGTTCATTTAAGTGTGAGCTTGAGGTTTTCTTTATTCTGTCTCTTTATTTCTGGGTTCTAGGCTAGCGTCACCTCTGTGAGTTCCATCCTGTTCAAACAAGTACAAAATCTAACCGTTTAACGCCGATTTCAGCCATTCATCCTGCTTATTGTCAAAGCGCTCTGACAAAACCTTACTAAATATGACAATCTTAGCGGCTTCAAACCACGATATCCTTAGAACTTAATGTTCATGAGATGGTCACAAGACTACAAAACAATAATTGGAATCAATGATGGCAAAAACTTGGCTTGTCGCTGCTGTGAGCGTTGCATTGCTTGGCGGCGGTGCGTATTTCTATCTGCAATCTTCGGCTCAACCAGAGGCATTTCCGACTCTGGCAGTGGAAAAGGGAACCATTGAGAAACAAGCGGTCGCAGTCGGCAACATTGTCCCTGCACACTCAGTTTCGATTAAGTCGCAAATTGACGGTATCGTCGGCGAGATTTACGTCCAAGTTGGCGAGAAAGTGAAACAAGGCCAGCCATTGATTAAGGTTCGTCCGAACCCGACCCCACAGGCACTTACGGATGCGTCCACGGATTTGATGCGCAGTGAAGCAGATCTCGAATCCGCTAAGCAAAAGCTCGCCAACTTAGAGAGCTTGGTGAAGCAAGACATCATTCCAAGCAACTACGATGAATACGTTAGTGCGCGCTCAACGGTGAAATCGGCTCAAGCGAACGTGTTGCAAAAACGCCAGAACCTCGAATTGATCCGCAGCGGTGAAGCATCGATCGGTAACGCGCGTTTGACCTCTACCATCTACGCACCGATTGACGGCACAGTATTGAACCGCAAAGTGGAAGTCGGTGAACCAATCATCTCAACCGAATCCAGCCAAGCCGCGACAGAAATGATGTCTCTAGCCGACATGAATAGCCTGATCTTCAAAGGCAGCGTAAGCGAGCATGACGCAGCGCAGCTTTCTCCGGGAATGCCGGTATTGCTGACCGTTGCGCCGTATCCTGATGTGGAAATCTCTGGCGTGCTGACCAAAGTTGCGATTCAGTCAGAGAACCTAAACTCGCCAGAAGGCAACGCATCGGCAAAAAGTTTTGATAACGGCTTTGAAGTGGAAGTCGGCGAGCTGAAGATCCCACAAGAAGTATTGCTTCGCTCGGGTTTCTCATCCAATGCGCAAATCACACTGAAGAAATCAGAGAACGTATTAACTCTGCCTGAGCGTGCGCTGCAATTTGATGGCGATACACCCAACGTGTTGATTCCAGATAGTTCAGAACAAGGTTTCCACAAACAGAAAGTGAAGCTTGGTTTGTCAGACGGCATCAATGTAGAAGTACTGGATGGTGTTGAGCTGAACGAAGAGATCATCGATAACAGTATGATGATGGGAGCCGCGCATGGCTAAGCTGCATTTGTCTAAAATTGGTTGCGCGATATTAACCGCAACACTCAGCTTACCAAGCTATGCGATTTCAATTGAGCAAGCTTGGCAACAAGCGAAACTGAGTGACCCAAATTACGAGAAAGCCAAGATTGGAGTGCAACTTGGTGAAGTCGGTGTGGATGCGAGCCGCAGTTCATTGCTGCCAGGTTTGAGTGCGACGGCATCGGCGGATTGGAGTGAATCTGCCGATAATACCAACAGCTACGGTGCATCGCTTTCTCAAACCATTTGGGATAGCAGCTTGTGGTCCGATCTAGACCAAGCCAATGCCAACTACATCAAGGCTCAATTAGAACAGGCTCAATCGCATAATGAATTAGCACAAAGACTGCTGTCATCGTATTTGGATGTTGCGAGCGCACAAGGCGATTTGCAATTGGCGCAATCCAAATTGGAAGAAGGTAACAAACTGCTGAAGATCATCGAGAAGCGTTACCGCGCTGGTAAGGTTAAATCCGTTGATGTCGAAGAGATCCGTGCGACTCAAGTCGCTGATCGAGCGGGGATCTTGAGTGCAAGGTCTGATTTGGAAGTCAAACGTGCCGAGCTTGCTGCGTTGATCAATCAGATCCCACAAAGCGTTGACCAAATTCGCACCGATTCTCTTATTCAACCGCCAATGATGGTGGACTCTCAAGAGCAATGGCTAAAGCTTGCCAAAGACAGCAGCCCAGAGCTGTTAGTGGCTGCGCAAAACGTCAAAGCCAGTGAGTTTGCTAAAGACTCAGCTCAAGGTGGTTACTACCCAACCGTAAAAGGGAACGTCGGCTACAACGATGATGACCGACGCAAAGACGGTGAATTCAACGCGGGTATTACCCTAAGCGTGCCGATCGATTTGAATGGTGCAACGCGCGCCAGAGTCGACGAAGCATCCTTGAATATCCTCAGTGCCAAACAAGACTTACGCAGAGTCGAAATCGACATTCAAAAGCGCGTTATCCAGCAGTTTACTCAAGTCGACATCAACTGGAACCAAGTCTTGATGGCAAACGAACTCGTTATCTCTCGTGAGAAAGTACTGCGCAGCAAAGAGAAACTTTACGATGCGGGTATGTTAGAAGTATCGGAAGTCATTAGTGCGCACAACAACTTGTTCGAGGCCAAAAATAGCCTGCAAAGCAACTTGTACAACTACTGGCGTCAGCGCATCGGTCTGCTGCAAACCGCAGGCAAGTTAGACGACGACACCATGGCACTGATCTCCCGAGCTTTTAATTCATGACCAGTTTATTGCAACAAACATGGCAAACGCTGATGGCGCATCGCATGAAAAGCATGCTCGCCATCATTGCCATTGCTTGGGGCGTGATATCCGTGGTGGTGCTGATTGCACTGGGTGAGGGCTTTTATCGCCATCAAACTCAGCAGTTGTCGTTTATGGTCAACAACGTGCAAATCGCGTTTCCGTCGAGCACCAGCAAACCATGGCACGGCTTACCGTCAAGGCGTCAAATTCAGATCCCGCAAGACAAAGTCGATATGATTAAGCAGTCTGGTTTTGTCGAAGCGGCATCGAGCGTTTATGCTAAATGGGATGCGAGCGTCACCAATGACAAAGGGCAGAACCTGACCAGTAACGTCAGCGGTATTGATCCGTCTTACTTCTCCCTTATTCAACGTAAGTTGGAGTCTGGCTCGCGCAACCTGTCACCAACTGATATCGCTAACCACACGCGTGTTGCCGTGCTTGGTGATCAAATTGCCAAGATGGGTGAAATCGGCATTGGGCAAATGGTCAAAGTGAACGGCATTCCTTTCTTGGTGATTGGGATAATCAAAGATGAAGACGCTGGCATTTCATTCGGCGATAGCCGCAAAGTCTTCATTCCACAAACCACGTATCTCGATTTGTGGGATGCCAAACCGTGGATGTTATTGCTTAAGCCAACTGAAGGCATGAACGGTCCCGCTTTCCGACAAGCTATCGTGAACTTCTACGCCAAGCAATTGCACTTTGACCCAACCGATAAAGAAGCGATCAACCTACCGGATTTTAGTGAAGGTGCTGCGTTAATCACGGGTATTTTCCGAGGCATTCAAATCTTCCTTGGGGCAAGTGGCGCAATGACCATGGCTGTTGGAGCGCTTGGTGTCGCGAACATCATGTTCCTCTCAGTGACAGAGCGAACGCGAGAAATCGGCGTGCGCTTGGCAATAGGCGCGACACAAAAGTCCATCCTTAGCCAGTTCATTCTTGAGGGCTTGTTCTTGGTAGCTGTCGGCACGGCACTTGGCTTATTAGTCGCGTATATGGTGGTGGCGCTGTTAGGCTCCATTACCTTGCCGGAGTGGCTAGGTTTCCCAGTAATCACACCGGATTCCATTGCTTGGTCACTGTTAGTCACACTGGTTCTGGCGTTGTTGGCGTCTTACTTCCCGGCGAGACGAGCATCGCGACTCACTCCAGTAATCGCTTTGAGTGCGAGGGCATAATCATGTTGCTACCAATGAGACAAATCTTTCAGGAAATGGCGGCAGAAAAGCTTCGCTTAGGTTTAACCATTCTTGCTGTGGCATGGGCGACCTTGTGTATCGCCGCGATGCTGGCCGTGGGCGAGGGCATTCGTCAGGGCGTATTAAGAACTGCGCAAAATGGTAATGGGAATCTGATTTACTTAACGGGTGGTATGGCGACGGTCGATTATGGCGCTTTTCACCAAGGCAAATTCTTAACCTTAAAAGTCGACGATACCGATGTGGTTAAAGCCCTTCCAGAAGTGAAGAGCGTTGCACCGACCGCAATTTGGAATGAGCGTATTACCGTTGGTGACCGAGGCTCATGGCAAGAACCATTAGCCGTTACTACAGACTTTGCATCAATGACCAACCTAACGCCAATGGATGGCGGACGTTGGTTAAACCCACTTGATCAAAAGCAAATGCGCAAAGTAGTCGTATTGGGTTATTCGCTCGCGGCTGACTTGTTTAACCCTGTCGATGACTTCAGCTGGTTCGCGCCAGTGACACTGCAAACCGACCCCGTGGGGGAAAAGGTCAAGATTGGCAGTGAAGAGTTCACCGTGATTGGTGTATTGAAGAAGAGCAGTGCCGAGATTGAGCAGGGTGACCAAATCAACTACTCCAGCTTTGTGCCGTTAGCAACGTGGCAGCGCTTTCATACTAATGGCGATATTGGTGGCATCAACGTCGAGCCACAAGCCAACACTGACCGCAAAAAGCTCGCAGAGACCATTCGCCAAGTCATTGCTCGCAAGCATGGTGCTAGTGTCAGCGATGATCAAGTGGTGCAAGTGGAAGACATGTTCCTCAAACAGAAAAGCATGCAGCAGTTTTTGATTGGCCTGCAAAGCTTCCTTGGCATCATCGGTTTTGTCACCCTTGCCGTAGCGGGTGTGGGGATCGCCAACGTTATGTACGCGACTGTGAAACGTTCAACCCGAGACATCGGCGTGCGAATGGCGGTTGGTGCTACGCCAACGGCGATTCGCTTGCACTACTTGGTGCAATCACTGATGACCATGATGTTAGGTGGCGTGTTGGGATTAGGCGTGACTTACGCCTTGGTATCGGCAATCAGCGCCATCAACCTAGAAGGCAACGTATTCTATGAACACCTTGGCAAACCTGTCCCAGAGCTATCATGGATTGTTGTTGCGATTGTGATTACCACCTTGGTGATCATCGGTGTTGCATCCGCTTGGTTGCCTGCAAACCGAGCTGCCAAAGTGAGCCCGTTGGAGGCACTGCAAAGTGAATAATAATAAGAATTCTGGAGAGAAGATGTCGAACAAACCACTTGTTGAGCTAACCAACATCTGCAAATACTACTCAAGCGGAGAGGCGGAAGTACGTGCGCTAGACGGTGTAGACTTAACCATCAATCAAGGTGAGTTTCTTTCGATTCTTGGCCCGTCTGGCTCGGGTAAATCAACGCTAATGAATATGCTCGGCTGCTTAGATAAACCAACCGATGGCGAGTACCAACTGGGTGGTCAAAACGTGGCAAGTTTAAGTGCGAACGACCTAGCGGGCATTCGCAACCAAAAGATAGGGTTTGTCTTCCAAAGCTTTAACTTGTTGGAATACGCGACAGCGTTGGATAACGTGGCGCTGCCGTTAGTTTACTCTGGCATCAAAGCCAAAGAACGCCGTCAACGTGCCGCGAAGCTGTTAGAACAAGTGGGGTTAGGGGAGCGTCTCGACCACAAACCAAACCAGCTTTCTGGCGGTCAAAAACAAAGGGTCGCAATTGCAAGAGCCTTGGTCAACGATCCGCAAATCATCTTAGCGGATGAACCTACAGGGGCATTGGATTCGAAATCCGGCGCAGAGATTGAAGCCTTGTTCAATCAACTCCACGCCGAGGGAAGAACGTTAATCATCGTGACGCACGATAACGCCCTAGCAGAGCGCACCAAGCGCATCATTACCATCAAAGATGGGAAGGTGATTTCGGATAGAGTGCCGCAATAGCGCCCCTGCATTGGAGATAAACTCTCGAACGATAAAGCGTGAGTATCCGAGTGGATTAAGCGCGGCTTTTAGCCAGTAGCTGATCCACTTTACCTTTTGCTGTCTTACTTACCGTCTGCATAAACTTGAAGCTTGGCGCTGCAATGCCCGATTGTTCAAGCTCTTCTACCATAAGTAGCCACAGTTTTGCTGTTACTTGTGCATCGGCTAAGGCGCGGTGGAATACTCCGTCGTTTTCAATGTTCTTATAACGAACCAACTCACCAAGCTTGTGTGACGGTGCGTCTTGAATCAGGCGTCTTGCCACCAATAAAGAACACGCGAACTCGCCAGAATAACCGCAGTCGATTCGTTCTAGTTCTGCATCCAGAAATCGCTTATCGAACGATGCGTTGTGCGCGATAAGATTCTCTCCCGCAATAAATTCACTGAACGATGCCATCACTTCATCGCAGCTCGGCGCTGTGCGGAGCATGTTATTGGTAATGCCAGTGTAACCCTCAATGAATGAGCTAACACGAAAGCCAGGATTCATAAGTTGCTGAAAACTATCGACCACTTCACCATCAACGATCTTAACCGCACCGATTTCAATCGCGCGATCACCCATATTCGGAGACAGACCTGTGGTTTCAAAGTCGAGTACGACAACGGAGTTAGCTTGAGGCATGAAGTTTTCCAACTGAACAATAGGGCGCAAGAGTATCGTTGAAAGTGGTGGAAAAGGGAAGGAGGGGGAAGCTCCGTACTGAACTATGTTCTGTAGAGCGCTATCCATTCTTACGGTGACAGCATTAAACTTGGTTTTTTAGCTGCGTGCAAAAGCCAAAAATTTTTCAACTAATTGATTTAAATCAAAATTAATCTCAAAAGAACTTTAATTAATATGCAACTAAGTTTGATTGTTGATGTTATGATGTTTGCACATTTGGCCTTTGAAAGTCAGTGTGTGGTTCAATAAGGCTAACTTCTCCACTTCATGTTAAGACAATTTTTAGAATCTAGTCGTTAACATAGGATCTTAGTAAATGATTAATTATTTAAGTCTTAGTAAGAATGCTCAGTTTTATATTTTGAAGAAACCGCTTACTAAAGAGTCTATTATAGATACATTTAAAGATGTGTCTAAAGAACGTGTAGGAAACTATCTGAAAGATAGTAGAAAAATAAAGGATAGTTATAAAACGATCTTAGGAAATGAAGTTTTATACTCTTCTATTGCCTATAAAATTGAAGCAGAACCTTCTTTTTTATCAGGAACTAATATCAAAGAAAAAAAGTATGCATATTTACTTCTAATCGAATGTGATGATGTGTTAGTTATTTTTAAAAAATATATTGACTCACTAGATAAATATTTTTCTTCTTTCATAGAAGAATTTGATTATGAAATATTTTGTCATTTTCATGGTAATAAAAAACCTGAATATGAACGTGTAACTATGAAAAGTATGAGTATATCTAATGCCGTGATAAGAGCTCGCTCATTGGAGGCTAAAAGTTTAAATGGAATTATATCATCCAATTCGTCTAGTCGTTCAATTCCTAGCAATTTCAGAATGAAAGTAGGGGAGGACTCTTACACGTTAACACCAAGCACTTCTAGAGTCAGCCATCGAGATAAAAAATCAGAGTTTGAAGGTCTCATTGATTGGGTTGTTGAAATTAAAAATGAAATTAAGGCAACTACTAGGGAAAGTGAGTTTTTTAGTAATTTCGCGTCACCTATATGCCTGAAGGATATCATGGATTTAGGTCATCAAGTAGTTGCCATCCTAATAGACTTAAGTGAAATAGAAAATAAGTTCTCTGAAGGAACTGTCAAGCTATTAAAAGCGGGTAATAAGAGTCTAACAACTAAAGAAATTAATAACCTCTTCAATAAAATTAAGTCTCCCATATTGGTATGCGGAGGTTTTATTAAATTTAAAGGTCAGATCCTGACCGGAAAAATAACCTATTCTAAGAACTTGATTACGATTAGAAATAGCATTCTTGATAACATAACGATAATAGAGGATGGTGTTGGTCACTATACCTTAGGTAAGTACATAAATAGAGAGAAACCATTCTCTGCAGTATTCGATTCTCCAGAGTATTCATACTATTCTAAGTCATGCTTCCAAGATAAGAAGTTAATAAATAATATACCGTCAATACTCAAAGTATTTGATGATAGTTATGACTTTAATGGTATCAAGAGTGAAAAAGAGAAACCTCATGCGTCTAGCTTAGATAGGTTCCCGCCAACCTCGCTATTTAGAAAAGTAGAAGATCAATATTGTAAAAATCAGAGCGTTATTATTTGTGATGACATGAACGATGAATGGGCTGACCATATTGTCATAGACACAAAAAGTGTTATTCCGTCTATTTCATTTATACACTCTAAGTTTGTTAAACATGAGGCATATGGTGCTAGTGCTTTCCATGATGTGGTTGCCCAGGCATTGAAAAATATTGGTCGAACTCAAACTGAAACACTCTTATATAAGAGTAAGTATGACAGTAAGTGGAGTAAACACTATGAAGGTACAAATATTCCCAGAGTTATTGGCGCTAATAGCTGGACACAGATTTCCGATGCGCTTGAATCAGTTAATCAAAACCCAAATGCTATAAAAAAAATCATACTTGCGACGCCATTTTTGAGTAAAAAGAAACTAGAAAAAGAGTTGAATAAATTGGCGTTGGGACAAAAGTGTAAGCCACACTATATCCAGTTGATATGGTTAATAAATACGTTCATCAGTTCATGCAAAGATTTTGGTGTTCAGGCTCATATATTGTGTAAACCATAGGTCAATCTAACAGTTCAATACAGATTTTAATGCCTGATATTGTGTATGAACAGGCTGTTTCGAAGCCTGTTCATTACTTCTATTGTTTAAAGGGGGCGCACGAATTTAAGTCAGAAGTGCGACACTTCTCCATTTATTCAGCTACGAACATTTCTTAGAATTTTACGGACTAAGCCCTTCGGCTTAAACAGAATATCTAGCCTTTTCCTTAAACAAACGACTGTACCGCGCAGTAAAGCAGTGTCGCCGCTAAAGTCATATTGATCGCTTTGCCATACTTCTGGAATTGCGATTGAAGAAGTTTGCCTGCAATAGCCCAGATTAAGTTGCTCGCCAATGCAATAAATGCGAGCACTAGGCTGGTGGCCAAGATCCAGTAGATGTTTTGTGTGTAAGGCAACACAAACGTCGAGATGGATGTTACGCCGTACAGAATGATTTTCACGTTTACGAACTGCAAACCAAAGCCCGTCAAGAAAGTGATGCCCTCAGAATCTTGTGATGCGGTTTTGATATCACTTGTCGCAATTCCCCAAGCTAACCAGATGATGTAAGCCGCACCCACCCATGTGAGCCAAGGTGTAATCACAGGAAGCAGGCTGACCATGTGGTAAGTGAAAACGCCACACAGCAGCATCAAAACAATATAGCCGCAGAACATCCCAGAAATGACGTTGGTAGATCGCTTTAGCCCGTGCTGTGTTGCAACACTGAGCGACAAAATGTTGTTGGGACCCGGCGTGATCGAAGTAATGATGACGTAGGTGAAAAATGCGGTGTAGATGGCACTCATCTCTATCTCTCCTGTTTTTTGTGCACTATACTTCGCGTTAATTAATTAAAAAATTGAATATCTTTAAACTAAGAGTTTTAACTTTTCGAACTATTCAGTTAGGAGTTTGGTCATGAATCTAAAGCGTTTCCTTACGTTTAAAACCATTGTTGAGGAAGGCTCGTTTCTTAAAGCATCGCAAAAGCTTTATTGCACTCAGTCGACAGTGACCTTTCAGATCAAACAGTTAGAACAAGATCTCTCATTACAGTTGTTCGAAAAGATCGGCCGAAAAATGGTGCTGACTCAGGCAGGAGAAAAGATCCTTCCGTACGTTTATGAGCTCGCACGAGTGATGGAAAACATTGAAGGCACGGCACAACAAGAGAGTTCTGAGCCGACAGGGGAGTTGAAGGTTTTAATCGCAGAAACTCAGCTCGCTTATAAAATGGCCAATGTTTTGAAGGAATTCAGAATACGAGCGCCGAAGGTAAGGCTCTCTCTGCAATCACAAAACTGCTATAAGATTCGTGATGAATTGATTGCTGATAAAGCCGATTTGGGTGTGTTTTACCGTGTCGGTAATGATGATGCACTCAAGGTACATGAGTTTGAACAAGAGCCGTTAGTCCTTGTTGCTTCCCCGCTTTTAACAGGATTGGATTTACAGAAAAGGGATCAACACATTGAATTGGGATTCATCAGCAATGGTCCTAAGTGCCTTTTCCGTCAGACTTTTGAGAGCATCATCCAAGAGCGCAACATCAGCATCGATAACATGATTGAGCTGAGCAGCATTAACACCATCCAAAACTGTGTAGAGAGTAATATCGGTATCTCGTATCTGCCTCGTTTCACTGTTGAAAAAGAACTGCAAGAGGGCAGTCTGCAAGAGCTCGCGTTTACCGATGCACCGCAAATGATCAAACCGCTGTGTGGTTACCATGCCGGAAAGTGTGTTACGCCTGCAATGGAAGTCTTTATCGACTGTATGCGTAACGCACACTAGATAGGTTTTTTCCTCAAACCATGAAATTCCTTCATGTTCAACGTGAAGTATTACCAATGTTATTCAAGTAACGAAGCAAGTATAAAAAACAGACTGCTCTGGTGTTAGGCACTGTGACAGCTGTTTTTGAACTGAATTTTCGAAGTAAACGCTGCACACACTGACGATTGGGAAAATCAAAAAACACAACCATCCCCAAGAACAGAGTTAGGAATCAGTCAGCGTTTATCTAAGGAAATAGGATATCAACTCACCATGAATAACGATTTCAACTTTGCTATTAAAAGCATCCGCTTTGATGAGAACTACCAACCATCAGACAGCACGCGCATCACCACCAATTTTGCCAACCTAGCTCGTGGTGACAGCCGCCAAAATAACCTTCGCAATGCACTGCGAATGATCGACAATCGTTTTAATGCCTTGGCACATTGGGATAACCCAAATGGCGATCGTTACAGTGTCGAGTTGGAAATCATCTCTGTGGATATGGATATCCAAGGCAGTGGTGAGGCATTCCCTTCTATCGAAGTGCTTAAAACCAATATTATTGACCGCAAAACCAACGAACGTATCGAAGGCATTGTCGGTAACAACTTCTCTTCTTATGTGCGCGATTACGACTTTAGCGTTCTGCTGCTAGACCACAACAAAGACCAGCCACAATTTAGCATTCCTGCTGATTTTGGTGAGTTGCACGGCAAGCTGTTTAAAGCGTTCGTGAAGTCGGAATCGTACCAACAACATTTCCAAAAGCCGCCAGTGATTTGTTTGAGTGTGTCGGACAACAAGGTTTACCGCCGTACTGACAACCAGCATCCAGTGTTGGGTTTTGAATACCAGCCAAACGAATCGTCATTGACCGAGCAGTACTTCAAAAAGATGGGCTTACAGGTGCGCTACTTTATGCCGCCAAACAGTGTCGCTCCGTTGGCGTTCTACTTCTTCGGTGACTTGTTGAATGACTACTCGAACCTAGAACTGATCAGTACCATCAGCACCATGGAGACGTTCCAAAAGATTTATCGCCCAGAGATTTACAACGCGAACGCGGTAGCAGGCCAGTGTTACCAACCGAACTTGAAGAATCTCGATCACTCGTTAACCCAAATCGTTTATGACCGCGAAGAGCGCAGCCAGCTTGCGAAAGAACAAGGGAAGTTTGCTGAGGAGCACTTCATCAAGCCTTACCAAGCGATCCTTGAGCAATGGTCTGCAAATTACGTGTAATCGAAAACGATAATCTAAAAGGGAATGACGATGAAAACACTATTACCGACGTCAACGGCGGGCAGCTTACCTAAGCCTTCTTGGCTAGCTAAACCAGAGACGCTTTGGTCACCGTGGAAACTGCAAGGTGACGAATTGATTGATGGCAAACGTGATGCGCTGCGTGTCTCTTTACAAGAGCAAGAACTGGCAGGGGTCGATATTGTCAGTGACGGTGAACAAACTCGCCAACACTTTGTGACTACCTTTATTGAACACCTAAACGGCGTAGACTTTGAGAACCGCAAAACCGTGACCATTCGTAACCGCTATGATGCGAGTGTACCGACGGTTGTTGGCCCAGTGAGCCGAACCAAACCTGTGTTTGTAGAAGATGCGAAGTTCTTGCGTCAGCAAACCAAACAACCGATCAAGTGGGCGCTTCCGGGGCCAATGACGATGATCGACACACTGTATGATGATCATTATGGTAGCCGTGAAAAATTGGCTTGGGAGTTTGCAAAGATCCTTAACCAAGAAGCAAAAGAGCTTGAAGCGGCAGGCGTCGACATTATCCAATTTGATGAGCCCGCGTTTAACGTGTTCTTTGATGATGTGAACGAGTGGGGCATTGCGTGTTTAGAGCGCGCTATCGAAGGGCTAAAATGCGAAACTGCAGTACATATCTGCTATGGCTACGGCATCAAAGCCAACACGGATTGGAAGAAGACGTTAGGCACTGAGTGGCGACAATACGAAGAAGTATTCCCGAAGCTGCAAAAGTCCAACATCGATATTATCTCTCTTGAGTGTCATAACTCGCGTGTACCTATCGAACTACTTGAACTTATCCGCGGTAAGAAGGTGATGGTTGGCGCAATTGATGTAGCAACCAACGAGATTGAAACACCAGAAGAGGTTGCAAAAACTCTGCGCGAAGCACTTAAGTACGTCGATGCCGACAAACTTTACCCATGCACAAACTGCGGCATGGCGCCTCTATCTCGTGAAGTTTCAACGGCAAAGCTTAATGCACTCAGCGCAGGCGCAGAGATCATTCGAAAAGAGTTGGCTGGCTAATATCAAAACTTAGGTTCGACGCAATAAACTAAAGTCAGGGTCATTCCAGCGAATCTAAGCGAGACTAGGAATCTGCTATCAACTCGCTGGGAAGTGGCGATAACCTTCGAACTTCATAGCGCTCGGTGGGTAGATCCTGAATCACGCTCGTCCCTCGCTGTTCGATGTATGGACTCC
>NZ_JPRD01000008.1 GCF_000817815.1 Vibrio owensii CAIM 1854 = LMG 25443 | reverse complement strand
GGTGGTTTAGGGTTGAAAATCAAATCATGGAGTACGCTGTAGCGAATGATTCAATTACAGCAAATCCTCTAACAAAAATGATTAACGCTTTCGAAAGGCATAAAGTTGAACATATGCCAACTATCAGACCAGAGTTACTCAGCGGGCTTCTATCTAGATTATCAAACAATGACAAGATTCATAATAAAACCAAACTACTGATTCTTTGGCAACTCCACACAATAGCAAGACCTAGAGAAGCAGCCAGAACAAGATGGGAAGACATAGATTTTGACAAGTGCTGTTGGACAATACCAGCCAAAGAAATGAAGCGTAGGCGTGAACACAGAGTCCCCCTAACACAGGAGGCACTCCAGAGATTAGAAGAGCTAAAGCCTTATAGTGCGCACAAAGAGATTGTATTTCCGGGAGAGCGTAATCCAGACAGCCATGCCAGCGTCTATACAGCGAACGCTGCGTTTAAACGGAGCTTATTATTTAAAGGAGAGCTAGTAGCGCACGGCTTAAGAGCAATTGCGTCGACTGCACTTCATGAGCATGGTTTTAATACCCTTTATATCGAAGCTTGCTTATCTCATGTAGACCAGAATGAGACAAGAGCTAGCTACAACCGCTCCGATTTTTTTGAGCAGAGGAAAGAAATCATGCGCTGGTGGAGTAAGTATGTGACGCAAGCACAAAGAAATAGTTGAGTTAGTTCTGTACTTCATCAAGTTAAAATTAATGAAGTACCGCCACCAATTGATGAGTTCACTTAGATGACGATCAAATAGATTGAAAGTAAACGTTCCAGCAGTGACAACAATAATGGTTCCTATCTATCCAAAAGCTCACATTCGTCTTTTAATCGTTCATAAGGGATTACCCTAACCGACAACTTTTCATCAAATTTAAATGGTGGCAGAGGCTTATTAAAGTTCTCATATGCTGGGTAGATAAGATATACCACGCCTACCCCATTTAAATAACTTTGACCATAAGCAAACATCTGATACATGTCAGATTGACTAATGCCATACTTGTGTTTAGCTGTAGCTTGCTTCTTGTTAAGTGTATCGGCCACATAAAGCGGCTCGTGCGAAGTTTTATCACTAACAACAATATCAGGCTTGAGCCTAAACCACTCTTGAGGCTTTCCGCTATAGGGCATATGAATCATTAATGCGCAATCTTCGATACTGAGATGGCGTAATATTCAAAAAGTCTTAAGCAATTGTTGTCTATGCTTTCCACCGAAAATTCGCTCCTGCTCTTCAGGATAAAGAGGCCTGCCAATACCTTGACACCCTGTGAGCCTTGTATGTCCAGAATGCCTTGCGGACCTTCTGCGCCATCATCAGGTTCAATGTTTGTACCCTCACCACTTGGGCTTGTTATCGTTCCAGAGCCAGAAGAAACCCAAACTTCACCAATCTGACCAACGCGAGATTTAATATTCTCGCTCGTGTCACGGTCGACAATTTTCAGCAGGTTTTCGATTTCGTAATCACTAAGCAAGTTTAATAGCGCCGTGACCACTGTTCCTACCGGGTAAGACACATCAAAAATAATTGCGTTTATTGAAGGTTCCCAAATCCAATCTTTTCTGGCGATGGGTTCACCGTCGACAGAAACAATCGCGTCAACAAATTTAATGTTTGGTTTTACGCGATCCGTTTGTGCATCTAATGTTGTCTCATAGAGCATGAATGGCACAGTTCCCACGACCACCGCGCGTGTGGCGCAAACTTCCCACCAAATTTCACCAAGTGGCATTTCAGGGCCGATAAATTCAATCGTTGAATTAGTAGGGTTTTCTTTGTCGATGTGGACGACATAATCTAGATCAGTTCGCTATGGTTCGGATGTGTTCCCCAAGAAAACGCGATAACCTTTTTCGTTTTCAAGATCAGCCCCGTTCAGTGGGTATGTATGTTCGCCCGGAGCAACAACCTCATCCCAATCTAAAGGCGCAACAAAGTTAGCCTCTTCTTGCGCTGCCTTGATTTGCTGCAAAACAAAAGCGGCATTTGCCACAGCTTCAGGATAAGGCACATTTTTTGATTGCTTGTTTTCAAAAACCCAAATATCAAAAGCACCGTGGATTAGCACTTTATTCAAACGGTAACCAAAATGCTGAAGGATCATATACACGCAATCAAATGCGTTTTCATGACTGTCCCGGAAGAACTCATCAAGATTTCGAAATGATTTTTCTTGGAGCAAGCTTGGCGCTATAACAATTTCCAATTGATTTACGTCTGAATAAACAACGTTGGTGTGAACTATCCCACCAAATAAAAAGTCATCACCAACACCTTCATAATCAGAACCTAATTCTAATTTTGACGAGCCGGGGTCGGTTATCAGATAAACTTCCAAGTCTTTCGAGACAAATATTGTAAATGTGAAATCAAAGTCGTCCTGAACTCCATCACAATCTAAGACCACTCGATCTAGGTCAGTATTTAGCGTCATAGCCTTATTTTATCTAGGTTGAATGCAAAGAAATTATATCTATGCGTCATCCCACTCAGACGCTCAAAAGACTGCCCAAAGAAACTGCATGTATAAAACCACACATTTAAAATGGTTAAATATCCTGTACAATATGCGACGCACTTAACATAGGAATAAAAACATGAAAAATGTAATTGCAATCATCAGCTTGGCTTTGGCCTTTTCTCTTCCAGCAATGGCGCATTCTGGCGGTACAGATTCAAACGGTTGTCACACCGACCACTCAACCGGCACCCGCCACTGTCACTAATAGCAAGGCCCTTATCTAGTAAGTTTTTTTATTCAATGGAGAAATAAAAGTAAAAATAAAATCAATACCGTTAATCTTTCTTATGCTGGCTTCTGGTTGTTCATCTGCTACCACAACAACAGAGCCGGCAAAAATAACGCCTTCGATAAAACCACAAACAAAAATAGAGCCGGCAGCAAAGCCAGCTACAAACATTGAGCCATCATTTTCCATGGCCAAGTGGGAACAAAGTGGCGGAAGTTATGTGGCAATGACGTTTGTCGCTAACAAGGGAGGAACAGTGAAGTCAATAATGGCCAAGATAGAAAACAATAATGGTGCTAACGTGAAGATGTTCACACAATGCATGACTGACACTGACGCACCATATTTAAGAGCGGCCCCACTTAGCGACAAGGCCAAGAAATATGTGACTGATCTATTCCGTACAAAGAAAGCTGTAATTGTTAACCGTGGTGCAATGGTTGAAAAAATGCCAGTGAGTGCCGTTGGCTTTTTAGATGCTTGGAATAGTTCTGGCGGGGATGCTATCTGATGAAGTTCGTTGAAGTAGTCGAGTTTGGCGAAGAACATCGTTACCATGTAAATGGCGTTTGGGTGTTAATTGGGATGCATGCGATCGCGCTTTTTATTGCGCTTTGGTTTGATGATGAATTGCGCTTTATTCCGACTGAAATTGGGGCTATGTGTGACGCAGCAATAAGCGTGACTTTTGTCTTAATAAGCGAACGTGTGGCGAACTCTATTGAAGATATTCTTTTAAAAATAAAGCCCTTGTGACGGGGCTTTTTGATGGTTCATCGCGGCTTTCCGGGGAACGCCGCTTTTATCTTTAAGAAGAAGTAATCGGTGTCTCGATAGCCATATCCCATCCGCTTAATTAACTTTATCTTGTTATTTATCCCTTCAAGCGTACAGGTATTCAGCGGATAGATTGCTTAAGCAGTGCTCCCATGAAGATATGGACGGAGCTTTCGAGCGAACTCTTTAAGTGACTTAATTCCAATCTCATTCACTTGCTCCAACCATATTGCCATAAGTTTTTAGCCTGAAGTTCAGAGCCGCAACGTCACAGTTCCTTTAATCGCGCACCCAGTAAGTAAGTTGTCATCAAGTCCTGATTCATATTCAATATTTCTGTGAGGTAGCTTTCCTGTTGTGTATTTAAATTATTCTTATTTTTCAACAATACCCAGCGCGAACGCTTGACCCGCTGCCTTGCTTTTTTATCTTGTTTTAGCTTATAGGCCTGGTCGACCCTGACTCTATCCATCACTTCACGACCGAACTTAGCAACAACGTGGAACAAGTCGTAAACGATACGGGCATTTGGGCTATATGTTTAATTGGTAGCAGAGGTAACAACTGTTCTATATAGCTTCGTAGACGGTTAGTGATACGAGCATAAGGTTCCAACCAAGATAGCCGTTCTGTTTTAATGCCGCAGTGACTGCACTTGATGCGTCGGGTTTGAATGGACAGTTCAACAGGAGATCCTAGCAGAGTGGCTTCCTTCACACTCCGCCATTGATACTCATGTATAGCTTGAGCTTTAAGCCCGCACGGACACTTAGCAATAGAGTTAGGGTTGAGAGTTAGCTTTGTTAATGATGCAGTCTGATGAGACTTTACTATATGAAAGCCTTCCCAGAATGAAGATAGGAAAGTATGATTCGACATGAAAACAGTAGTTTGTGTAGGTTTTATTTGGCGATAAAGCTCTGTCACTTACTACCGTTTTTGTTTTTAGTTCCCGCTTATCCGCGATGAACCATATTTTACGACTAAACGCTCTATATCATCCTTCGAAATTAACGTGCACATTACCAAGAGGACCAAAGTCACCACGCACTTTTACCGGTGGTTTAGCAGATACAGGACCAACAACGGCCCCAGTCGTTACCCATTGGCCCGCTTTTAGGTAATGACCTCTCTGAGGCAGATGGTTCGTTAGCCAAATCAGTGAATTTACAGGGTCTCCCATAACATTAACTCCGGACTCTTGACCAATTTTTTTATTATTAAAGTATCCTGTCACTGTGATTTTGGATAGGTTGATACTCTGCCAATTAGAAATAGATGGTCCATAAACGAAACCATAATTGCCTCCATGATCCGCCGCAAACTGAGCAATACCTGATTTTACTGGTCCTTGAATGTAACGGCTACCGACTGGCTCAATAGCCAGATGCAAACTACCCACTGCGGCAAGAACCTCTTCTCGGTTATAAGGTTGCTTTCTAGGAGGTAAGTCTTTCGCTATTTGAAATGCAAACTCGAACTCAAAGCCATACAAGGTAGGAGGTCCATTATTGATTGTATGTGGTTCAGGATAACTCCATCGCTCAAATAAAGGTCCTGAAATTGGCTCTTGCACTCCAGCTCTTGTCATAAGCTCTTTACTAGTAATAGCCACTTTCCAACCTTTTTGTTTGATAGCGATATCTTGAATAATTTTATCTTGGATTTTATATCCATCTTCTAGTGTTCGAGGTTTCAATGAAGTTGGTAGCTCTATGAGTTTATTTTGTACCCGAGCGGCTATTAGCATGGATGCGGCTTCATTCACAGCATAATCGTCATTAATTAAATTCGGTTCAGCAGCATTTGATGTAATTGCCGTCAAAACACATACGAAAGTTATCATTAACCTTTTCATGCGTGACTCACTTTTATCATTAAAGTTTTAGTTGTAATACGATAGCATCCGCATTTAACATAATTATTTTACCAACTATGCATTCATGGGCTATCTATTATCGATGTTATACTTCCTTCTTTTTATACTTATACCCTCCCACTCTGAATAACTTCCTTATGCAGATTCTCGGTCATACTTCCACTCTCTTTGTTGATCAGTATGATGAACAAGCAATGCTAAACGATTACTCGGTCTTGTTGAGAAATCCGAGACCTCTACAAAATAAACCTAATCCAATCACGAATAAATAAGTTCAAATTTCGTTATTACATAAATTAAACTTATAGGTTAGACAATAGACTTAAATTTAATCCAAACATTTTTAGTTGTTACTGAATACAAATCATTTACTAAAGCAGCAGAACACCTTGGACTCACACAGCCCGCAGTCAGTGCATCTTTACGACGATTAGAACAAGTCATTGGAAAGCAAATTTTTGTTAAAAAAAGAAGAGGAATAGAGCCTACATCGATGGCTTACCAACTCGTACCTCAATTTCAACAAGCCATCAACATTGTTGACAATGCAATTTCCGACAAAAACGCTTTCAAAGTTAGTTGTTCAGAAACTATACTCCATAGCTTAAAACCAATTGAAGGAGTGATTTTTCAAGAATCACCACCAGAGAAATGCGACTTATTTGAACAGATACGACAACAAAAAGTTGATTCACTAATAGATACGATAATTACTAAAGAAAATTCTTTCGTAATTGAAAGTGCCTATGAAGAGTCTTCGGTAGTAACTTTTCGTCAAAATCACCCTCGTATTCATAATTCGTTAAGTAAAGAAGAATATTACCAAGAAAGGCATTGCATATTCTCAGGTATCTGGAACGATACATCAGGGTTCAATTAATTAGCCAAAGAACCAACATAAGAGCGAAAAATCGAGATTGTGGCATCATCATTAGCAAGTATGGCAATGCATGTAGCGCAGAGAGATTGCTTCGGGTTAATATCACCTTCGTTCGTCATGAAATGGAGTCAAACCATGAAACTACAGATTCTGGACAGTCCTGTAGTAATTGATAACATACCTTATATGTTTATTTATCATAAAATAGATGAAAACAACCTTATTCATCAGCGCTTAAGAAATAATATAAAGGAGCAAATAGATTAAAATTAATACAGTTCCTATAAACCGATAGGATTTTAGGCGCTTAAAAGGAAGATGACATTGCCGCCATGATATTACGGCTAAATTCTAATATATCGCCCATCTTTAACATATAACAATATTTCAACTGCAGGAAAGAATCATTGGAATATTTACGTTAATTATCACCCAATCATACTACTTCGATTTAGAAATAAAAAAGTCAACGACATTGTTCTATATAATTAATCACTATATCAAAAGTAATGTTAAGTAGCGGCAATGCTTTATGTTAGGTGTCCAATCATCAACACAAAGTTGATTATCCCAATTCTGCAAAAAGCTCGGAAATCTATCAAAAACCCAACAACACTGACAGGGCTCATACCACCATATGACTTCCGTTAAAATCAAAATTCGACTATAGAACCTCACTTAAATTTTGTACAAAGAGTCATATCACTATAACTGAAAAAGAATTAGTGACTTAAGTTGTGCCATATTTCTACGATAATTCATATCAAGTTGAGATAACTGATTCATCATTTGAAAAGTAACAACAATATCTTCTTTTATCTCTACTATTTCATGAAGTGCTCTTTGCTCGTTTGGATACTTAGCAAAATATGCATCTATTCTGTTCTTACTATCGTGATATTTTATAAAAGGATCATGCATTTGAATTAAAAGGGTATTCAAAGCTAACTGCTCTAATAATACAAGAGCTTGTTCATTATAGGTAGAATTCACTTTTAGAAGTAACCTGAGAGCATCGTACGTCTTATCGTAGGCTTTGCTATATGGTTTTACCGAACGAGGCAAAGCTCCAAGAAAGTTTCTAACATTAATTGATTCGCTGAATGCCGTATCATGTAGTGTAGCTAACACATCATGTAATATACCATCCAATTCATTAACGAGCTCGTAGAGCTTTGCATGGTTAAATTCCGTGCGCCATTGTCCCATTGAGCGATATGAAATAAAGGCAGCAATTGCTGCACCTAACCCACCGATCATAGTACCGATTGAACCCATAATGTTTACTAATGAGTCAGACACTTGAATATTAAAGCCGAACAAAAGCCCTACTAAAACTAATAAAATAACTGTAACAATGATCATCGATTGACCGTGGCGAACGTTATATGCATGGTAGTATTACCTTAATGTTTATCTTCAAAATGAACTGTTTTAACGCTCTGCCTAAAGTAGATATTGATACACCAAAGTGTTTTGCGACTTCTATTTCGTAAAAGATTCACTCAGCAGTGATTTGACTGCTAATTTATTATATTTATGAGACATGCTTGAGTTTCTGCCTAGATTTTCCCTTTTTTGGTATTGCCAAGTCTACTTTGACTCTTTAACTGAACAGACTATGCTCAAGTTGCGCGATGGCATCAAAAATGTGAAAGTTCGGCTCTCTAACAAGGCCTTGAGTTTCCGTTGCAACTATAACAAAAATCAACGCAGGTTTTTAATATATTAAACCCTTGGCTACTCATAGTCCCCCCCTTCATACCGATACAATCCCATACTCAACTCCGATAGTGAAAATTTAATCGCACTTACCTTAGTTCGATTGCTATTGCTCAACACTTTTTTCTGGATGCACCAAAATATGCGCTTGGTGTGTTTCTAAATTCCACTCTTTCATCTCTGCGACAAAAAAACCATGCTGGTTAATCACATCAATCAGCTCGGGCGCCCTTTCTAGCTCGATAAGCATAGAGATAGGTGCGACTTGTTTATGGCTTTCATCAAAGCCGTATTCTATCTGCTCATCAAGCATGTATAGGATGCCCGCCTCCGCTTGCATCCCCTCATCGAATAAACGGGATTCTATCCCTTCAGCATCGTAGAGATAAACCAGTAAGTTGTAGAGTTTTTCTGCCCCAACGAGCTTCGTTTTGTTCGCTTGAGAGTTAAGTTCATGCAATTTCATTTCTAAGTTCCCTCCTTTTCTTCTCGCCACATTAAGCATCAATTTGATGTCTTTCTTTACATTGGCAAGCGATTTATCCATTAGCTTAGGCTTCAAGAACTTAATGAGGATATCATTTCGACTCGCCACTGGAACATGACGCTCGGCCGCAGAGACTTTACAAAGCAAGTGAAGCAAAGAGTGGAGCACCACATGATGTAGGTTGTAGTAATAGTCAAAATCTCGTTTGATTTGCATGGATATTTTTAGTCTGTAAGTGATACCCACCATATGGGGAAGAACTTTTCGAATTTCAAGGGCAATCAATTCAAGCAATAGACGGCGTAAAACGTAGATACAATAGTCATATTTCGACAAAAAAATAACAACTAATAAAATCAATAAAATTGATATCATTGATAATCTAAATTTTTGCATAACTTATCATAATGTATTTAGAACTTGTCTCAAAAGAGATTTATTACAGACAATAAGGCCTCAAGCAAAATACAGTACGTCCTCGTAGTTTTCTATTTTCTTCTCACAACGATGAACCTCAAAGTAATCCAATTTTTTTAAGTAAGCACGTAGCATCTTCCACTCGTGATTGATATAGCTCTTTGTTGGATAGTTGTCCTAACCTTTTTATAGCAGGTTGTGTTAACCCCAACTGTTCCGGCGCTTTGGTATAAGACCTGTATTCAACGGCTATTTTGTCTATACATTAAGAATACAAGATAGCTGTATTGTAACCATTAATGAAAATTCAATGCCAACTCTCGATGAGTTGGCATTGTTTATCCGTTATTTAATGATTGGTTGAGTTGGTGCGATCTCTAGATCCACTTTCTTAATATCACCATTAAACTTGAACGGAGCTTTTTCTGTGTAAGCAGACATCACAGGAGCGCCTAAATCGATACCTATATCCAAAGTTTCTGTTGCAGAGAAGCGAGCAGGAGCAACCTTCTCGATTTTACCAGAACCAACTTTCTTATCGTTGATGTACAAGTCGACCGTACCACCGTTTACATCCTTCAAGAATCTAAATGGTTCTTGTTTGTACACTGCAGAAAGTTTTACTTCACCAGTAGGAATGGCTTTGTTGGACTTAGCTGTATAGTAATCTTTACCGAAGAAATTGTAGCCATACACCAACTTACCGCTATCTGCATAGAATGACAGACCAGCAGAACTGCCGCCCATGGCTAGTAAAATACCGTTAGCTTGCTGTCCTTTTGGAATATCAACGTATGCATCGATACGGTGGTCTCGTTGATAAACATCCGGCGCAGAACCTTCAGGGATACGCGTCACATTTGCGGTGTAGCTGAACTTGGTCTTGCCTTTCGTGAGCGATGGACGCTCTGAGTCTCCTACACGCTCTGCAAATCGGTCATCAAGAGGGTAGACTTCATTGATCTCAGCTTGTTTGTCGAATTCCTTGATCATTTCTTGCAACTTATCTGGCATTTTATCGGCGAGATCTACGGCTTCTGAGAAGTCTTTCTCAACGTTGTAAAGCTCCCATTTAGAATCTTTAAAGCCTTTTGAACCACTAAGCTGCCAAGGAACCCCGTGGAATGAGGCGGCTACCCATCCATCTTTGTAAATTGCGCGGTGACCACCGGTTTCAAAGTACTGAACAGTACGGTGTGATTTCACTTCTGGATTATTGAAGGTATACATCATACTAGTGCCAACCATTGGTTTTTGCTTCACGCCGTTAACCGTTGTGGGTACTGGCAGTTTTGCTGCTTCAAGAATGGTTGGTGTGATATCCACAACGTGGTGGAACTGACTCTGAATCGTTCCCGTATTTTTGATTTTCGCAGGCCATGAAACCACCAAGCCGTTGCGAGTGCCACCAAAGTGAGAAGGGACGCGTTTCATCCATTTGAATGGTGTTGAACCTGCCCATGCCCAGCCAACTGGGTAATGGTTTTCATGCTTTTCGTTACCGAGTTCATTCATGTATTTCAACTGAGATTCGACGGTATCAGGTACACCATTTTGAGTCATCATGTTGTTGGTTGTTCCCGTTGGTGAACCTTCGGCACTTGCACCATTATCACCCACAATGTACATGATCATGGTGTTGTCAGCGTCTGGCATACTTTCTATTTTATCGAGAAGTCGACCCACTTCGTAATCGGTATAGGCTAAGAACCCCGCAAAGACTTCCATGTGTCGCGCATACAGTTTTTTCTGGTCTGAGCTTAGACTATCCCATGCTTCGATTTCTTTTGGTCGAGCGGTAAGTTGGGTGTCTTGTGGAATGATGCCCATTTTTTTCTGACGTGCGAAGACTTCTTCACGGTATTTATCCCAGCCCATGTCGAATTTGCCCTTGAACTTGTCAATCCACTCTTTTGGTGCGTGAAGTGGAGCGTGGACTGCTCCCGGAGCAAAGTAAGTGAAGTAGGGCTTATCAGGATCAATCGATTTTTGTTGGTCTATCCACTTAATTGCATTATCGACCAAATCTTCGTTGAGCTGATAACCATCTTTTGGGGTTTTGTTTGGTTCAACTGGCGTTGTATCGTTGAAAAGTTGAGGTTCCCATTGACTGGTTTCACCCCCTTGGAACCCATAAAAATGTTGGAAACCAAGACCTGTCGGCCATTGTTGAAATGGTCCTGCTGGAGAGGTTTCCCAGTCTGGCGTGTTATGCCATTTACCAAATGCGCTGGTGCTATAGCCATTGACTTTCAGTACTTCTGCAATGCTAGTTACTGATTTTGGCCAGATAGAATTGTAACCCGGAAAGCCCGTCGAGAGTTCTGAAATGGTACCAAAGCCAACTTGGTGGTGGTTACGCCCAGTGAGTAAGGCAGCACGAGTTGGGGAGCTGATGCCAGTGGTGTGGAAGTTATTGTAGGTCACACCACGCGCGGCTAGCTTATCGATATTTGGTGTTGGAATAAGGCCACCAAATCGACCTGCCTGACCAAAGCCCAAGTCATCTAACATGATCACCACAACGTTAGGTGCACCTGCTGGAGCCTTAATAGGTTGTGGGTAATCCGATTTGGATTGATCAAAGGACTTACCAACTTGACCATTGAATTCGGCTGTTTGTTGGATAGGTAACACAGTACGATCAATCGTATGCGGGGGCGCAGCATAACCTGAAGCTGACATAATCAGGCTGGTGAGGGCGACCACGGGCTTTATTTTGGTTTTCATAAAGGTTCCTTAGAGTTGTAGACGTTGTTGGAGTGAAGCGTGGTGGTTAACCACTTTGCTATAGAATTTTTTTAAGCCAGGACACAAATAATTAAGCCCTAGTTCACCTTTTGTGGTTTTGGTAAAACGGTTTTTAGGACACTCGCCAAAACAGAGAGACAGAAAGAAACACTGACGACAATCGGACGGTAAGTCGTTGGTTTTGAATGTGCCAAAAGCTTGTTGCTTGCTTGAAAACACCAAATCGCCCATGTGAGTGTTGGCGATGTTGCCAAGATTATATTCGGGGTAGACGAAATGGTCGCAAGAATAGATATCGCCGTTGTGCTCAATAGCAACGGCCTTGCCACAAAACTCAGCGGAAACACATTTTTGGGCACCATAGCCAAACATCTGTGAAATCACGTTCTCGAACTGGTCGATGAATACTTTCCCAAAGTCATGCTGAAACCATTCATCCCAGATGGTTGTTAAGAATGTCCCCCATTGCCCTGCGCCTACAGACCATTCGGTTACGTAAGCATCTAGTTGTTTGGGGGCCAGTGCCGGATTGCCGATTTGAATGAGCGTCTCTCTACCCCACTTTATTGGTGCGGTGTGCGTAAAAGCTTTTGGTTCTACACACGGAATAAACTGAATGACTCGGGGTTGAACGTGATCACGGAGAAATCGATAAACATCTAATGGGAAAGCGCCGTTGTCTTGGTTGACCACGCATAACGCATTGAACTCAATTTGAAACTGTTTTAATAAACGTACTGCCGTCATCACCTTGCCAAAAGAAGACTTTCCTGAACGGCTTAAGCGGTGTTGATCGTGAAGATGCTTTGGGCCATCAATAGAAATTCCCACTAAGAATTGGTTTTTTTTTAGAAATTTACACCACGTCTCGTTAAGTAAGATGCCATTTGTTTGCAGATCATTGAGAATCGTTTGTTTCGGCTTTTTGTAACGCTTTTGCAGTGCGATTACTTTTTCAAAAAAATCCAATCCCATGAGTGTGGGTTCGCCACCTTGCCAGGTGAATATGACCTCATCACCAGTTTGCGCTTCAATGTATTGTTGGATATATCGTTCTAGCGTTTCATCACTCATTTTAGCTTGATCGGTTTGCTCCAATAACGATGCTTTATGTAGGTAAAAGCAGTAAGTGCAATCTAAATTGCAACGTGATGCAGCTGGCTTCGATACAGCATGGAAGCGATAAACATCATGAGTAAGCTTAGGAAGTTGTAGTTGTGGTGAATAAACACCTGTAACGTTCTCATTTTCTAACGTCATATCGGTTCTCATCTAGGTAAAGAAGACCGAAGTAGTGTAGAGTGTGAAAATTAATCATTCACGGAATATGCGGTATGACAAAATGGAAAGCAGAGTAAACTTAAATTTGATTAACTTGCTAATCTTGTTGAAGAAGCACAAAAGCATGCGAATTGTTGCGAAGATCTTAGGCAAATCAGAAAGTGCAATCAGTAAAGATGTCGCTAAGTTAAGCATTTTCCGAAGTACTCTTTGTTAAAACGAAAAATGGTTTTGAACCTTCGTATTATCTAGAGCAAATTTATCCTGAGTTAGAGGCGTCTTATTTACAATTAGTCCGTGTTGTGAATAAACCTATAGAGTTTGAGCCTTTAGAATATCGAGAACTCATTCATATAGTGATTGCGGATGCAGAATATGAACGAATTGTCGACTGTATTTATCCCAAATTGCTAAACCAATTTCCAAAAGCAAAATTAAAACTCTCAACTTGGAACCAAGACAGTTTGGAGAGTTTATTACAAGGAAATGTAGATTGCGCTATTCATTTACAAAATGAACGCATCCTGAAAGATATCTATCAGACGACACTTAAAATCGATCAAATTTCTGCTGCGATCCATCGTAAACATCACATAGACACTTGGGATGAGCTCAAGAAAATTCCTTTTGTTTTCATTGATGTACCGAGTTGGAATGAGTTTAATTATCGTTTTGAGGAAATACTGCCACCTGAAAGCCGAGGAGATATTTCGTATAAAATTAGGGTAGACAAATTGAAATCAGCGTTGGATATTGCAGAAAAATCAAAAATTGCAATTCAATTGCCATTACGATACTTAAATGACAATTTTAAAATCATTCCTTACCCAAATGGCGTTAATTTTAACATTGCTTACTCTTTTTATTGCAGGCAAACCGAAAAGCACAACCCTTTAATAAAAATTATTTTTAATATAATTAAAAATTGTTATTAGTCGATATTTTCAAACAATAAAAATAATCGACTGACATAGCCGGTGGTTTTTCATATGCGCCTATAAGGCTCTCTTACTGGCAGTGCCCTAGCAGCATAGGGCTATTTCCTGCGTCCCGTAAACGGGCTACCTGAATACGGGACCAACAATTGGTCACCCATTTTATCCTACTCTAATTGGTGCTTTATGTAACTTTGTATCTTGCCGGCATTTTTTCCTACCGTATCGGCATAATACCCTCGACAGCAAAATTCTCGATTCCTGTACTTAAACCTCAAATCTCCAAATCACTTATAGAGGCACCAGGCTACTTTTTCCTTTCAAATACCCCATAAAGGATGAAACGCTCATCTTAGGTGGTATCTCTAGATGATCATGATCTGCACAGCATTCCGCGTCAATAATATTCGCGTTCTTCCATTCACATAGTTTTCTAAGTATCTCGCCTACTGCCCTTCGTTTCTCACCATAGAACACCAGCCTTCAGTACTTCGGTGCAAAACCCACATGATATTTACAGTTCCATCGCGTATGCGCTAAGCTCTTTTCGTCCCCCATTGGGACCCCCTTTCAATTCTTAATTAACTCTTGCAGTTGCCAGACCGCAAGACGTTTTTTTCAAATTGAAAGGAGGTATATAACTGTAAGCTTTACGGTCCCCCCAGCCTAGCTAGGGGTTTTCTCTATACAAAAAACCGTGACGTTGTGTCACGGTTAAATCAATGAAAAAGAGCCAGTACTTAAGCTGGCGTTATGCTGATATCGTCGTAAGCGTCCATTTCCAAATACGCCAAAAAGTTATGCTCCCACAATTGATAAAGTTCATTTGCCTCTTGTTGGTTTCGCATAGGAATACCGCACGAATACGCTCCGCAGCTGTGGAAATCAAAATCCAGTGCTTTTTCTAACTCCGGATAATGATTTCCAATGTAAGCAAAATCGGTCACGTATTGGTATTGCCAATCGCCATCAGCACTTCGAAGCAAACAAATTTCAACAGGGTGAAAGCCGCCTCCTTCAGCACTGTAGCTTTTATCACGAAAATTAAATACCACGCGATGACTAGAGAGTAACGACTCTGAAACTTCGACCTTAAGCGTGATATAAGATGCGATCGTCTCGACAAGGCATGTCGCTAAGCGGTCCGATACTGAAAACGCTTTGCCTGAAATACGATGAGTAAGGAAGCCGATTTGAGTTCGGATTGAAGATTGTTTGGACATAATGAGTCCTCCTACTGGTAGTAAGATAGAAAGCCATGAAAAGTTGAAATGACGGTGTGAGGTTGAAAAACCGTCTCTTCTAAAGACGGTTAATAACGTAACGGTTTAACCTCTCACTGTTCGTCAGAGTATTCATTCGATGTCACCATGGGATGTTCTGTGCGTGTCGATTGCACGGCTTGTTCTATTAATGCTGCGGATGTACCAACAAAAGCAGACACAACAATACCACCAGCGGTGATGGTTCCAATTGCACCAAATACTGGGGCTGCGGTGATCACTCCTGCTACGCTTGCTGTTCCAGCAACCGCTTTGCCAACTGTTTGATACCATGACATAAAAACTCCTTTACCATTGAGCGTAAAAAGGGGTTGCCATCGGCAACCCCTTCTGTGAAATAATATGATGTTGAGCTTCTCTATTTCTTGTAAGAGAAGCCTGCACATCTAGATGATATATATTCGTAAACAGCTCAAATCAAAGTAAAAGCTTTCTCATACTAAAAATGCAAAGCTAACTTTTGAACAGAAAAAACGATAAGCTTTGAAGTTAAAAGCAAGTAGAACAGTCAAAACATTGACCTAGATAAGCTGTCACAAGAAAGTTTAATCAATACAGCCACATGTCTGATTATAAATAACCTACAGCTAATTAAATATCCGCGGGATAGACTAGACATAGATCAATAAACTAAGAACGCTCATCTCTCCCTATTTAGACAAGCGCTTTTGATCTTATTCGAGATTTCCTAGCTTTGTTTTGGAAAACAGGTATAAGGTCCACTGATATATTCACTCTATATAGTATCAAACAAAAGTAGCGCCCCTAAGTCCTTGAGAATACTCGTAACACTCAGCCTGAATCGACAATGCTTCAGATACACACTTCTTAATTTATAAATGACCTAACAAAAACAAAAGCTCTGCACTATTTAGAGCCGTAATAGCACAGGGCTTTTTATTCGACCTCAAAAGGGAGTTGTTAAGCTCTGACTATGCAGCACCTTTAGCTTTTCCTTCTTCATCCGCTTTACGGATAGCCGCTACTTTCTTGCCGAAAGCAAGCTGGCAGATAGCAAGCGCACCAAATGCAACACCTAGACAAAGAGCAGCAGGTAAGTCAGCAGCACCTTTAATTAGCATTGCACCAGAAGCAATCAGTAGTACAAATACCATTAGGCGGAACACTGATGTTGGAATGCGTTTATGAACGTACTGACCAACAACAGAGCCTAGAATCATAGTCGGGATAGCGAACATTACTAGCTTCACTGTATCAACAGTCAGAATACCGCTTGTTGCCAAACCACCAATGATCGTTAGGTTGTTTGCAGTAAAGAACGCGTTCAATGTGCCACGGAAAGCCGCGGGACCAAGGTTACGAAGCATACCGTAGATAACAACCGGTGGACCATTCGTAGAGAACGCTGCACCTAACGCACCCGCGACTGCACCCATTGGCGCTGCAATCCAGTTTCTATCGTAAACCGGTATACGTGGAACAAATAGGCTGTAGAAAGAGTACACGATTAGGAAAATACCTAGGCCCATTTTCATGATGCTGTCTGGTAGGTAAGACAGTGCGTAAATGCCTACTGGTACACCTAAGATAGAGAAACCAATCAGAACCATTGCTGATTTCCAGTCAGTCTCTTTACGAGATAACCATGTCGCGTAAAGAGCTGTTGCGGTACCAACCATAACGGACATCGGTGCCGCCATTTTTACTGGTAAAAGCATTGATACCAATGGCATCGTCGTTAAACCGCCACCAAAGCCCGCACAAATGCCGACAAATGTGTACATGAACATAAGACCCACAACAGTTATTACCGTTGTACCGCTTAGTGCATCTCCATCTGGAGTTGTTAAATCAAAAAATGACATTGCTAAAAATCCATTTAATTATAATTAGTTAAGAGTTAGACCTGCATCCACTACGAAGTCTTGGCCAGTACAACCACAAGATTCATCCGAACCTAGGAACAACGCTAGTCGAGCACAGTGAGTTCCATCTAAGCGGAATTTAAGCGCTTGAAGTTCTACGAATTGGTTTACTGCTGATGGGTCTAGTTTTGCCCACATTGCGTCTTGCTTAGGTGTACGAATTGCGCCTGGAACAAGGCTGTTCACACGAATACCACGCTCACCTAGTTCTTGAGCTAGAGTACGAGTGAAACCGTGGATAGCCGCTTTAGACAGTGAGTAACACACACGACCTGGACGGCCACGCATCCAGTTGATTGAACCCATGTTGATGATTGAGCCAGCGCCTTTTTCTGTCATGCCATCAATAACGCTTTGAATCGCAAACAACTGGTGACGTAGGTTCATGTTGATGCGGTTGTCGAAGTATTCTTCTGTTAGATCATCGATAGTGTGGTGGTCATCAGAACCAGCGTTGTTCAACAGGATATCAACCGTGCCGTAGTGCTTAGACACTTCTTGGAAACAGTTTTGAAGCAGTTCAGTGTTGGTCACATCACAGAACAGGAATAGGCAACCAAGTTCTTCAGCCAGTTTCTCTCCTGCTTCTTTGTCGTAATCTAGGAAAGCAACTTTAGAGCCTTGGCTTACAAAGCTGCGTACCAGCTCTTCACCGATGCCACTTGCCCCCCCCGTAATTACAGCAACTTTGCCTTCAAGAGATGCGTATTTTACATTTTCTGCGTAATTCATTTTCTTTTGCCTCGATTGGAAATTACCTCCAGCCGATAGCCGGAGGTCAAATTAGTTATGCTTTTGAATTTTGTTGAACAACTTTGTAAGTGGCACAGAAGTCTTCACCGCCGATACCCGCTTCTAAACCTTGGTCGTATACTGCCTTAACGATGTCTACACCTGGTAGTATCAAGCCTGACTCTTCCATCATTGATTTCATGATGTGAACGTCTTTTGCCATGTTCTCTAAAGAAAACGCAGTGGTGTAATCTTGCTTAGCGACAGCAGGAAGCTTGCCTGTCATGTAAAAGTTCGACGCACCACCGTAAGAACATGCAGTACCAAAGTCGTCTTTTTCGATGCCGTAGTGCTCAGCGGCTGCAACCATTTCGTTCATCGCGTTTTGAATGCCGCCAACTAGGTTGTTGTGAAGAATTTTCATCACAAGACCACGGCCATTGTCACCAAGGTGGATTTGGTTTGAACCCATCATTGCCAAGATGTGTTCTACTTTTTCGTATGCAGCTTTGTCACCACCGATGTAGATACCTAAGTCAGCAGCGATGGCTGCCGGTACTGATTTAACTACTGGTGCATCTAGCATGATTGCGCCTGTTTCAGCGACTTGCTTCGATACTTCGATAGACACGCTTGGATCGATAGTCGACATGTCGATGGTAATATGGCGCTCAGATAGTTCAGGGATAAGCTCTTTGTAAACGGCTTGTACGTGAACTGACTTCGGTACCATTGAGATGATAACGTCGGCTTTTTTCGCAACTTCTGCGATGCTGTCTGCTGCTGTTGCGCCAGCGTCCACGAGCTTAGCGACTTGCTCTTTGTTTAGGTCGTAAACAAAAACTTTACCTTCGTGTTTTTGAACGATGTTCTTTGACATCGCTTCACCCATAAGACCTAGGCCAATAAATCCAATAGTTTGCATATTATTCGTTCTCTAAAAATGTTGGTTTGACCATACCGGCCACGTTGGTTCTCATTGTGAAGATCGCACCGGAAAGTGGGCGCTCTTCAAGTTCTTCCTGTTCCATGTTTTCACGAGTAGTTGTAATGAAGAGTGTCTTCATATCGTCACCACCAAAGCAGACCATGGTTGGGCAGCGCACTGGCAGTGGGTACTCTTCAAGGAGCTCGCCTTCAGGGCTGATTCTTGCGATACGGTGACCATCAAACAGTGCCGTCCAATAACAACCTTCCACATCAACTGCCGCACCGTCAGGACGACCATTGCCTTGAGGGAAAGTCTTAAACACTTCACGCATTCCCAGCTCACCGTCCGCCAGTAGAGGGGTTCGGTACATCACATGGTTAGGGGTGTCAGTGGTGTACATCCACTTTTTGTCAGGGCTGAATGCAAGGCCGTTAGCACCAAGAATGTCGCACTGCACAACCTTTGGTGTAAGCGAGGCATCAATACGCATCAACATTGCACCGTTAAACGTTCTTGGGCCCCAGTAAGTGCCCGCATAGAAGCGGCCATTTTGGTCAACACCACCGTCATTGAAACGCGCAACAAACGGGTTGTTTGGGTTTTCACATACTTGCTTTTCGATCTTGCCGCTGTCATCAGTAAGGAAGATGCCTGTACGCATAGCTGCAATGAAGCCGCCTTTTTCACGTAGAGCAAAACAACCCACTTCTTCATCGAAGTTCAGTACAGTGTGAGCTTTGCTCGCAGGGCAGAAACGATGGATCTCGTGTTCTAGAATGTCTGTCCAAAGCAGAGTTTGGTTCTTGGCATCCCAAGTTGGGCATTCAGGTAAATGCCCGATGTAATCGAATAAGACTTCTGGATTACTCATAGTCTGAAACCTTAATAATCATTGTCATTGATACGGACTGACCAGCATCGACTAGCTTCATTGCCTGGTCACTTTCACCACTGGTGAGGTCATTAATTGCGTTGTTCACATTCGTTACTGGCTCGATAGCAACAAAGTTTTTCTCTGCTCCTGGCACGAACACAATCACATTACTTGCATCCGGAGAACTCATTTCCGCTCTGATACCTTGTTCAGGCCAAATCACATTGGCGTGACCATCCCAACCTGAGAAACAGTTATCGACTGACTCTGGTTGAGGGCGTCGTAAAGTACTGAAATCCCACTCTTTAGGCACATCAACGGTGGCACATGGCAAGGTGTTTTCATCGTTGAGTAAAACCTTGTCTGCGTTAAGTTGAATCAAGCTTCGGTCAGCATTGGCAAAGTAAGGGTGGAAACCAAGGCCAACAGGCACAGTGCGCTCTGCTAGATTGAAATATTTCAGTGTTACTCTCAGTTCATTTTCAAGCAGTTCAAACGTTTGAGTTGCTTGATAAGGCCAAGGCCAGTGGTGGTATTCTTTCAAATCAGCTTGATGTAAAAACTTGAGGACACACCCTGTCGTAGACTCTTCTGCCACTACCCATTCGCCTTTCCAAGCGTTCCCATGAATGGAGTGTGGGTGGTCCCCAAAGTTTTTAATTAGCTCATAACGCTCGCCACCAAACTCAAATTTACCCAGCCCGATTCGGTTGGAGTAAGGCACAAGAGGAAAACTGCCCGACTGATTCACAATCACATCATCTTGATTGGGTAACGGTCTTAAAATATCGATACCTCGATAGGTTAAGCCTGCGATTGCACCGCCAAGTTGTGGAGCGACTTTAAGTACAAGTTCGCCTTGAGTTTTAGTGACGACATTAAGCATTAGTAAACCTCACCGCCTGATACTGTGATTTCTTCACCGCGGATAGCTGCTAGCTGCTCTTTTGCACGAGCCATTAGGTAGCTCATATCAGAACCTAGCGCGACGAATGAGAAGCCCATTTCTTGGTATTTGTTCGCCAGTTCAGGTGTGCCGCCAACAATCCCGCAAGGTAGGCCCAGTGTTTTAGCTTTATCTAGACCTTGTGCGATTTTTGCTTGTACCTCAGGGTGAGAGGGGTTGCCCGTATGACCCATTGCCGCAGACATATCACCAGGGCCGATGAAGAAGCCAGTCACACCTTCAACCGCTGCAATCTCTTCCATATTGTCGATTGCCTCTGGTGTTTCCATCTGTAAAATGAAGCATAGTTCTTCGTTCGCTTCACGTAGGAAATCAGAGTTTGAACCGTACATAGAAGCGCGGTGAACAGCTGCAAAACCACGTTTACCTAGTGGTGGGTAGTAAGCCGCTTCTACTGCCGCTTTTGCTTCTTCTGCTGTGTTAATGAACGGCACCATTAGTGAGTTTGCACCACCATCAAGAGCACGCTTAATCAACACCACGTCATTCCACGCTAGGCGGTAAAGCGGTACTGTTTTGTTTGATGCGTTGCGAACAGCACGGTCAATGCGGACTGCATCGAGTGAGTCTACTGGCACGTGCTCTTGGTCAAGAACCAAGAAGTCAAAGCCCACTGTCGCCATCGCTTCAGCAACGGTATCGCTGCCTGTCATCATCCAAGTACCAAGCTGTACGTCACCAGCTTCAATTGCGTTTTTAAATTTGTTCATTGTTTATACCTTAGTGAATTGGTGGTTCTGGAACGTCGCTGCCCGCTTGAAGGAAATCGAAATCACACCCTTCGTCTGCTTGAGTTACGTGTTGCTGGTATAGCGCAGCGTACGAACGCTCGAATGTTTTGTGTGTTGGCTTCAGGTTCTCACGGCGATTTGCTAGCTCTTCTTCAGACACCAGCATGTTCAGTGTGCCTGCTTCAATATCGAGCTCGATGATGTCGTCAGTTTTCACCAATGCGAGTGGACCACCTACTGCTGATTCTGGCGCAACGTGTAAGATACAAGTGCCGTAGTGTGTGCCTGACATGCGTGCATCGGTAATTCGAACCATGTCAGTAACGCCCTCTTTAAGAAGTTTCTTAGGAATTGGAAGGTTGCCCCATTCCGGCATACCCGGAGCACCAACTGGCCCAGCGTTTCTTAGGATGATGACTGTGTCTTTAGTCACATCTAAGTCTGGTTGATCGATGGTGTCTGATAAATCTTGATGGTTATCGAACACAAGCGCACGACCACGGTGCTTACGCAGTTCAGGCAGTGCCGCTGAAGATTTCATTACCGCACCGTTCGGGCATAAGTTGCCTTTAAGAACAGATAGTGCGCAGCCTTGAGAGAGTGGCACTACCGGGTTTTCTAGGTCACGGATAACGTTGTCATCGTAACAATCAGCGTGTTCGAGCCAGCTACTCATTGGCGTGTTGAGCACACCCGTTACGTCAAGGTGTAAGAATTGACTGATTTTCTTCAGTTGAGCCATTAGGCCGCCAGCAAAGAAAAACTCTTCCATAAGCTGATCACCCGATGGGAATAAGTTCGCAAGTACAGGTACTTTACGAGCAATTTCTTCCATATCATCAAGCGTGATCTTAATTTTCGCTCGGTTAGCCATCGCAATCAGGTGAATGGCTGCGTTTGTTGAACCACCTACAGCCATGTAAGCAACGATACCGTTCAGGAAGTTTTCGCGAGTTAGCCAAGAAGACGGCTTATGGTCATACCAAACCATGTCGACAATCGTTTTACCGCACTGCGCAGCCATTTGTGTATGGCGGGAGTCTGCAGCAGGAATAGAAGAAGCACCTGGAATCATAAAGCCGATTGCATCAGCAATAGAAGTCATCGTTGATGCAGTACCCATAGTGTTACAAGTACCGATTGAACGAGTCATTGCGCCCTCTAACTCAACCCAATCGTGTTGAGTGATCGCACCTAAACGAAGTTGGTCCCAGTATTTCTTAGTGTGAGTACCTGCACCTGTTGTTGTACCGCGCCATTTACCTGAAGACATAGGTCCTGCTGGGCAAAACAACATCGGAATATCCATTGAAATTGCGCCCATTAATAGAGCCGGTGTCGATTTATCACAACCACCCATCAAAATAGCACCATCAATCGGGTGTTGACGCAGTAATTCTTCTGCTTCCATCGCAAGGAAATTGCGGTATAACATCGTCGTTGGTTTGACCAGTACTTCACCTACCGAAAGCGCAGGGAGTTCTACTGGGTAACCACCTGATGCCCACACTGCTCGTTTAACTGCTTCTGCGCGCTCTCTCAGGTGAGAGTGACAAGGGCTTAGGTCACTCCACGTATTGATAATGCCAATAACGGGTTTACCCATGAACTCTTCGCGATTCAGGCCCATCTGTTGGCTGCGTTGACGATGAGCAAACGCTCGAATCGTATCTGGTGCGTACCAACGTTGGCTTCGTAGTTCCGAAATATCGCGTTTCTTCAAATTCACTCTATTAAACATATTTTCCAACTTGTTATTCGTATTTCTTAGAGCTGACTCTAATTTCGTAGCGCTACGATCTCAACGACAAAAAAACGATAATGAGATCTCTATCAAGAAACCTTAAATGTGAGTGCGTTTTTATTGTTTCAAGTCAATTTACCACCAAAAACAGAATGAAAAAGCCCATAAATGAAGATATTTTCATCGTAAACGCTATCAATTTGGTATTTTCAATGAGTCACTCACTTTTTATTACATTCAGTTTTTTGCTCTTCACAGCAATTGTAGCGCTATATTCTTACCAAAAAACAAAGGGAGTAAGTGAAGAAGGCGTATCCGGTTTTTTCTTAGCTGGTAGAGGGTTATCTGCATATTTCATTGTAGGTTCATTGCTGCTGTCTAATTTATCTGCCGAGCAACTGATTGGGCTAAATGGCAACGCATATCGATTTGATATCAGTGGTATGGCTTGGGAGAGTACAGCCGCCATCGCGACTATCATCATGGCGCTGTTCTTTCTTCCTAGGTACTTGAAGCGAGGGCTAACCACCATTCCTGAATTTTTGGAAGAACGATTTGACGCCCACACCCGCCGTATGATCAGCATGATGTGTCTGATTGGCTACGTCATTATGGCCAACCCGGTGAGTCTTTATCTCGGCTCAATCACCATTGAGAAAATGTTTCACATACAAGAGATGGTCAATATCGATTACTTCTGGGTAATCGCCGGGTTGTCATTGGCCATGGGTGCTGTAGGTGGGCTATATGCCGCAATTGGCGGGCTAAAAGCAGTCGCAATTTCAGATACGATTAACGGAGTTCTGTTACTACTCGCCTCTCTGCTTATTCCTGTTTTGGGTTTAATGATGCTAGGGGATGGCAGTGCGCTAACTGGAATAGAAGAACTAATAAAGAGTAACCCAGAACAACTCAACGCCATTGGTGACGCAGATAGCAGCGTCCCATTCTCAACCATCTTTACTGGCATGATTGCGGCGAACTTATTCTACTGGTGTACCAACCAGATGATCATTCAACGTACCCTTGGTGCTAAGTCTCTTTCTGAAGGCCAAAAAGGCGTGTTATTCGCAGGCTCTATCAAACTGATTGTGCCTATCGTTATGGTGCTGCCAGGGCTGATCGCTTTTAAGATTTACGGTGACACTCTAGAACTGCCTGACTTAGCATACCCAACGCTGGTGAAGTTGATCCTTCCTTGGTGGTTAACGGGTCTATTTGCTGCAGCCTTGTTTGGTACGGTGATCAGCCACTTTAATAGTATTGTGAACGCAAGTGCGACCTTGTTTGCGCTCGATTTCTACAGCCCATTAATGAAGTGCAATGATGAGAAGAAACTGGTTAGAGTCGGTAAAATGACGTCACTCGGTTTCGCGCTAATCTCTATTATTATCTCTCCTTTATTGTTGGAGTTCCCAAGCGGTATCTTTGATCTGCTGCGTCGATTCACCGGCTTCTATAATATTCCAGTTATCGCGATTGTGTTAGTTGGCTTTTTAACGACTAAGGTGCCAGCGAAAGCAGCGAAGTTTATCCTACCCTTCCATATCGTTGTTTACAGTGCTTACAACTTTATCTTCAAGGATGTGATTACCGTTCACTACATCCACCTAATGGGGATATTGTTCGTACTGGAAATTTCGATTATGTTGCTTATCGGTCATTTCTCACCAAGTCATGCTTATGTCGAGAAAATGAGCAAACCTCAGATTCCTATGTCGAAATGGCGTTACGCAGAAGCTTATAGTGTCTTTATGGTTGCGGCTTTAATTCTAATTTATGTTACGCTATCGCCACTTGGGATTGCTAACCCTGATGGGTTACCAACCTCCTACCCTTATTTGGTTGCTGCTATCGTCACTGGTGCGATGGTGATTATTGTTAAACTCGTTAAGTTTTCAGGTTTACGTTCTTATGCGAAAAAAAGCCACTCAAACGGTTAAGATTGATGATGTTGCACTTCATGCGAAAGTATCTCCGTCTACGGTTTCTCTTTATATAAGAAAACCAGAAAAAGTCTCTAAGAAAACAGGCGATAAAATTCAGAAATCAATAGACGAGCTTGGGTATGTCTACAACAAGATTGCGAGTCAATTTACTGGCAGTAAAAGCAAGACAATATCAATAATTGTACCTTCAATCTCTAACGAAGTTTTTAGTGACATTTTACAACGACTTGAAGAAATCGTTAGCAATAAAGGTTTTCAATTGAAAATTGCGTCTCATGATCACAACTTAATCAAAGAAGAAGAACAAATTCGCTCTATGCTTGAATGGTCGCCCTCTACGCTGATTATCACCGGACAAGAGCATACAGAAAGCTCGGAAAAAATGCTCAACAATACGTCTTCTACTGTCATTCAAATGATGGATTTAGGTGGCACATTCTCTCTACAAGTAGGGTTTGACCAAGAAAAATCAGGTTTTGATGCGACGCAGTATTTAAGAGATTCAGGCTGCAGAAAAATTGCTTTTTTTGCAACTAGATTTGAGGATGATATCCGAGCTCAAAAGCGCTATAACGGTTATTGTAAAGCTATAAGCAATTTCGAAGGTGGGTGTACCCCGATACTCATTGATATTCCATATAGCCGTAACTCATATGAAGACGCTCGCAGACATTTATCTCAAGCTCTTGCTAAGCATAGAGGTATTGACGGTATAGTGGCAACTAACGACGCTATAGGGATCGGTTCTATGATCGAAGCGCATGAACGAGGTATAAAAATCCCTGAACAAATGAGCGTAATTGGTTTTGGTGACTTTTCGATCAGTGCATGCTTAGCACCAATTACTTTATCTAGCGTAAACCTACACAGTGAACAAATGGCACAAAAGTTGGCAGAATTAACATTCGCAAGTTTTGATAGCACATCACCATTAGAAAAAAACATAGACACTGGTTATAGCATCATCCCTAGAGGCTCAACAAAATTAATATACTAATTTTCCAATACTCATGGAGGTCCTTAACCTTGTTCTAATAGGTATACCTGCCTTGTTAAATTCGCTCTAGGGTCTAATAGAGCGGTTTTTTATGGTTAAACACCGAAAGTTTCGCAAACGGCCGCGTGTCGTTACTCACAAAACCCGCAACTCAAAGCGTTAATTTATACGCCTATAGAGCAAACAGTTTAGCACCTTAAACGGTGTTGATTATTCTAACACAGAGCCAGACCCTAAGATGAAGTGGGATTCCGAAAAATAGCTCTTCGTACTTCGCGAAATCACAAAAGTGCAGCACGATTTCATCGAAAGCTAAGTCAGTAAACACTTGATTAACTTAATTTTCTGTATATTAGAAGTGAGTCGCCGTGCCCAAAATCTCGGCCTCGCAACCAAGACCGCAGTATCATCCCCCCCTACTGTCGGTTGCGGCTGTGATATCCCACCTCTAATTTTTCGAGATCAATTTAACAAAGTCATCAGCAGCGTTGATTAAGAGCCAGGGAAGGTTCTTTAGAATGAACCTCAAAGTGATTGATACTGTTGTACTACCACGCTAGTAACTCAATCGGTGACATCATAGATACATGCTGACTACGTGTGCTGAAACTCTTGACTGCATTCTCGAAATTGTACTCGTTCATCCTAAGGAATGACAAACATAATCAATATAAGCTGTCAGATGAGATACTTTTGATGTTAGAACTAATAAATTATTGATGTATCACCAAGATCAACTCACTTCTACCATCACAAAATGACAATGCATCACACTCTCACCTCTGAGCCGTTGAAATGAATTGTTGTATTGGCATGAAGAACGAAATGCGATTTACTTTACTCAAGGACTAGATCACAACATTAATTCTTAAACTTCTTTAGCTACTTCAAGCATTATTTATAATTAAATTAGGCCCCAAAAATATAAAAAACAACTCAACTTAACAAATGGCTTTATTTGCATATTTAAATAGAAAAATTGGGACTCATAAAGATAAAATACATAGTAATCATTCTTATCTCTTTAGTTATAGTCATATTATTGTCAGTCATTGCAATTACCTTACTTCGGTCACAATATATATAATTCAAAATGCGATAATCGACTTTTATATCAATAAACAAGGAACTCTCGAGTATGAAGTCATTAATCATTTCTTTTGGATTATTTTCAATGTTCAGTGCGTCAGCATACGCAACCTCTTGGGAAGAACAGCATTATGTTCATGAAAGCTTCAATTTACCCTATCAAATATATCATCCCAAGAGTAAAGAAAAACTTCCTTTAATTATTCATTTACATGGAACGGGAGAAGCAGGTATTGATAACAAAGCGCAATTGTATAAAGGAAAAAATATAGGACCAGACTACTTCGCAAGCCCGAAAATACAAGCAATTCAAAAAGCAATTGTGCTCGCACCACAAACTCCAGCCGAAATACGTTGGGCAAGTACAAGTATTGAGCCTTACGACTACTCTACAACACAATCAACAGTATCAATGACAGCTCTTCTAAGCTTAATTGATGCTCTAATTGAAAAAGACAAAAATGTAGATTCATCTCGAATTTACATTACAGGTTTGAGTCGTGGAGGCCAAGGAGTTTGGAACGCGGCCCTACAACGTCCTGAGTTGTTTGCAGCTATAGTGCCAATTGCAGGTTCTAGTAGCCCAGCAGATGCAAATCGTTTAATAGGGTTACCCATATGGGCATTTCATGGAGATGAAGATACTACAACAAGTGTCGATTATAGTCGCGAAATGATCGACGCACTAATCCGAGCGGGAGGAACAACTAAAGAAATTCGCTATACCGAAATACCAACGGGAGAACATGCTGATTCATGGCTGACAGCGTTTAAGGATGAGCAGCTTTACAAGTGGTTAATCAGCCATCATCGATAAAGTGAAATTAAAGGCATTCGCCCACAAATGTGCGAATGCCTAAGGTAAGGATAACACCGAACAATCACTGTTCATTTAAACGTATAGACACTAAAACCGGAATATGATCGCTCGTTTTTGGCCAGTTAATGCTGTTCACCTGCTGACTCTGGTTGGGGATGTTAATTTGGTTCACAGACCACTTTTGACCTTTAAATGTAAAAATGTGGTCGATATCAAGTGCAGGGTTTATTGCTGGCCAAGTGCGCATGTCTTGATTCTCTAACGTTACCATATCCCAATAACGTTGAAGTTCATTTAAAACTCTGCTATTCGAAGTATCATTAAAATCACCCGCTAGAATTTTGATTTTCGATGGCATGTCCTCGATAACGGATTCAGTATTCCCGATAGTTATGTTTTGAATTTCTCGAATTTGTTCTATCCTAGTCTGCGGGTCCTCTTTCCAATCCAAATGGGTCGAAAAGATAACAATAGGAGAAGTGAAACCTTCTGGCTTAACTTCTACAGCCAATAAGACTCTTTGTTCTCCATTTCCTGACGGCAGTTCAAAGACTTGTTTCTTAAGAATAGGAAACTTTGTTAATATTCCTACCCCATATTCTCCGCCTTGAAAGTCGATTGCCTTTCCAAACGAGTACTTCATTTTTAATTTCCCTGCAATCCTTGCAAGTTGATCAACTTTCCCACTTCGTTCAGTAAACTTATCTACCTCTTGTAGAGCAATAACATCTGCATCTATTTTAGCAATAGCCTTTGTTAGCTCTTCAACACTCCCAACACGTGCAGCAGCAATGTTATATGTAGCAACTTTAATGGCCGGTTGTGGATCATGAAAAGTTATATTTTTAACTCCACCTAGTTCTGGAGCAAGAATCGTATCAGCAGACAATGCAGGTCTGCAAAGAAAAAAAAGCAACAGAAAAGTAATATACTTCATGGATATCTCCTTATTTTTGAACGGAAATACATCTTGCCAATGAAATAATTTATTTTTGTGAAATACCACTTATTTTTATTTATAAAGTTCAGCAACGGGAAAAATAAGAATTTTCTTACAAAGAGGGAAACGGCAGTTACGCAAACAACCGGGAATATCTCATCCCGGCATTCTTGAAGTTAAGAAGTGAAAATTATCAGTTTACTTTTACTCTCACATTATACAAATGCAAGAACGGCAATGAAGTGAACAATGAAGCCGATACTAACAGGAGGGGCTGTACGTTTAACAATTTCGAAAACAGACAACTTCGCTCCGCTTGCCGATACTATAACACAGGCAGCTACTGGCGAGGCCGCTCGTCCCATAGCGCTCACCTGTTGGACTGGCAGCATCATAGAAGCCGGATTCACGCCAAAAGAAGACGCAACTGAAGGGATTATCTCAACAAAAGATAGAAATGCCGCATTACCCGATCCCATAACTACAGATGCAACTCCTACAACTACACAGAACAATAACGTCAACAATACATAAGGCATGCCCGCAGCTTTAGCGCCTTCAACCATCAAATCAATAGAGCCTGTTGATTGAATCCCATAAGCAAATACTCCTGCTGAAACCAACAAGAACACGACAGTAGTAAACGCATTCCCCATGCCTTTCATAAAGACATTAAAACCGTCACTGATCTCCTTCAACGAACGTCCTCTAAACTTTTCAAAAGTCATAGCTATGGCCATAGATATAAGTACTATTGTCGTGACATCTAGCTTTACAAAACTAATTGCCAAGCCACTAAATACCACAGAAAAAATAATTGGGAGTAATGGTAAAATAACGTACACGCCTGGGGCGTCCTCTCCAATTTCTTGCTTGTTTTGCATCAATTGTGAGTTATCGGTAGAAGTACCGCCTTTTGCGTCCATATGCTTTTGCCAGAACATATGCGAAACTCCTATTGTCAGCGTTGCGACGATCGATGTTGGAGCTTGATAGTTAATGACATAATTCATCAGATCTATGTTCAAAGCGGCACTTGCTCGAATAGCATCGACACCTATTGGTGTAAACGTAGTTGCTAATGTAGAAGCAATTACCGCAGCTGAAGTTCCTCTAGATATTCCTAGACCGATCATTATTGGGAAAAGAGTCACCATTAAAAGCACAGCAAGAGCAGTAGCGCTTGGGATCGCTAGTTGAAGAGATGCTCCCATTATGTACGCAAGAAACACCAGTAGGTGCTTATTGTTAACTTTGGACAACGGTCTAATTGCTTGTTGGACTATAACTTTATCTGCGCCGATGAAGCTCATATATTCAGCAAATCCAACCAGCGCCATGATCATAAGCCCTAGCTGTCCTGCCCTTAACCCCATCAGCCATTGTATATATCTAAATAAGTCGAAGATAACGACATTAGTGCTTTTGACATTGTTAGGTAACACTTCTCCCCAACCGAAGAGCGAAGTTAATGCCATCAAAAACAAACCAGAAGCTAGTAAAATGAATTCTGTTTTATATCCTTTCAAAATTAATTTTGCTGTAATAAAAACAGTAATCAAAACACAAATGATGGGCATTACTTAGCCCTCGCGTTGTTCTTAACAATAGATTTAATAACGCTTGAAGCTGAGATTAGGCTTTTTAATGGCAAATACTCATATATGGAGTGAAAGTTATGAGCACCCGTAAAAATGTTCGGACATGGAATTCCAAATTCAGAAAGGACAGCACCATCGTATCCGCCACGCATCGGTATCAATTTTGGTTTTATGTTATTTTCCCGATATGCCTCTAAAGCTAAACTCACTGGAGTCGATGAACCGTCGCTCTCGTTCAGAAAGCTTGCCACATTCTTATATCTATCAGATATAGACAATTTAATTGTTTCTTGCCCATACAATAACTTAAATGAATGTACAGCATCTCTAATGAATTGTTTTCGTTTTTCGTATCCCTGTACTGAAAAGTCTCTGATATCAATATTCAATAATGTCTTTGCGCTATTACCAGACATTTTTTTCATCCAGTAATATCCTTCTTTCCCTTCCGTCACTTCCGGGGTTTCCGTACTAGGAAATAACTGCATAAATTTTTGAGCAATTAGAATTGAGTTTTTCAAGTTCCCTTTACTATTCATAGGGTGCGCAGACTGACCGACAAACTCAACGACAGCATTACCTGCATTCCAGTTTTCACATACAAACTCCCCAATTCCACAACAATCAAGCGTATAACCAAAATCCGCGAAATTTGGAGATTTAAACGCTTTCGCGCCTAACAATCCTTGTTCTTCGTCCGGAAGAAATGCAACTCTTATTGTCCCATGTTTTTCTTCTGTGTTTTTTGAGAAATACTCTAGCATTTCCATGATTGCTGCGATTGCAGCTTTGTCGTCTGCACCTAACAGGCTAGTTCCATCCGTAACAAATATTTTGTCACCTATATAATTTTTTAATTCAGGGTTTTCCAATACTCTGATACTTAAACCATTTTTTAGTTGAATATCTCCACCTAAGTAGTCAATTAAACTCGCATTAGTATCATTAGTATGTTCAGAGCTTGTATCTAAATGAGCAAAGAATGCGATTGTAGGAACTTTTTTTGATGTATTGGAAGGAATCTCTGCTGTTAGAATTCCATTTTCTTTAAGTTCAATATTTGAAACTCCGTTAAGCGATTCTAATTCATCTTTTAACTTATTGGCGAGGATCCATTGTCCATCAGATGATGGCATGATCCCTAAGGAACCTTTCTCCGGATTTGTTGTTGTATTTATTTTTGTATAATTGATAAAACGTTCACTAATATTCATTTTTCTACTCACCTTCGATAAAAGAAAAAGAATATTAAATATAAAAGATAAAAAACGATAACCTTGTTAAAGAGTTCATCATCTTTAATGAAAACTAAAATTTCGCCAACAATTATTCATTTACATTAACTATGCTTGGGCGTTGAAATAATAACCGAACATCTATACCTATATGGTATCCAAAGAGATAAAAAAGCCCCAAATAATAAAGGGGCAAAATGCTGAGGGAGCATAGTGCAAGTTAGAAACTTGCGTGAGAAATGAGGTCTTCGATCCGCTTCAACAGTTGTTCTCCATCAAGTAATTCATCTTGAGAAACAACATAAGATTGAGCACCATACATAGGTTTGGCTTTGGTTGCTAACTCTGCGAGTTCTGGAAGATAATCCGCGCTAGGGTGCCCCTTCTTACGTTGAGTTAGCCTTTCTTGATAGCGTTTCACTACAAGTTCAGGTGATATTTGATTCCAAATTTCAATGATGTTATCAACATTAGCCATTTCTAAATAATATTGAAGTAACTCTTTAGGTTGAAAACCGAACCATGCATCAATCACATAAATACAATTCTCAGGTGCTTGAGTCACCGTATCCCAAATGACTTTATATGCAGCCTTACCTAGTTCACGGTTGTATTCTCTGGTGATGGTTTCGTGCATATCCATGAACGGTTCTTTAATCGTGTCAATGGATAGGTAGGGAAAGTTAAACGTATTGGCAATTAAAAGAGCCAGTGTACTTTTACCCGATGCAGGGATACCATTAACTAGAATGACGGTTTTCATAATAACGCTAGTACCTCGTCAATTTTATTAGTGGTTGTGATGGTATTGAGCGTTTGTTCGTCGCTTAGCATTTCCATGATGGGTTGTAAACCTTCTTTGATATGGCTATCGCTATCGACGGCGCACAACATGATCATGAAATCGATCTCTGGTGAGCCATTTATAGAGATTGGATTTTTAAACGTCACAAGGCTAAAGCCAACTTTGTTTACGCCGTCTTCTGGTCGGGCATGAGGTAGGGCAAAACGTTCATCTTCAAACACATAATAAGCGCCGTTCTCTAATGTTGAATTAACGATTGCCTCAAAGTAGCTTTTTTCGATAAAGCCATTTTTGACTAACGGCAAAGCAGCGAATGCGATTGCATCTTCCCAGTCGTTCGGCTCAACTTGCAATTGGATTGCGTCTGCTTGCATGAGTATTTCTTTTAACATGAGTGAACTCCTATTATTGAAAGTTTGAACGCGCTTGCGCTCTTAGTTCGTTTAGACGGTCAATAATGTTAGGCACTTTATTACGCCACTTGGGGTGTTGAGAATAGGTCGATGCTGCTTTTGACAAAGCACTTAATAAAGCGGTCCTTACGTAAATAGCGTCTGGTTCTTGTTCAAATCGAACTTCTAATTCATCGATTTCTAATTCAAGCGCAAGAATTTCCTCTTCATTAATGGTACTCGCGTTCTTGTTTTTAAAAAAATCTAATAAGCCCATATTAGCCCCCAATGCCCCGCCGAAACGGGGCGATTATTGTGTTATTTAAACAAACGGATTTTTCCAGCAACTACATTTTTCACCGCTTCGCGTCCACCAACGAAGAAGTTACGACAAGATGCATTCTCTTTGTTTTCATCAAAGGCGCATTTAACAGCTTGATTCCAACGGACAAGCATTTCAGTACCAACGTTAACCTTATCAATGCCGTTACGAACGACGAGCCTCATATCTTCGTCACTCACGCCTGTACCACCGTGCAGTACTAGACGCGTTTTTCCAGAGCATTCTTTGATGTGGGCAAGTAGGTCATGTTGAATATCCGTTTTGGCTGTGTACGAGCCATGAACAGAGCCAATGCTTACAGCTAGGAGATCGACTGGTGCACCATCAACGAATCGTGCCACTTCATCGACTGACGTAAAAGCAGCGTTGTCAAGCTCAACCGCTTTACCGTCTTCAGATCCACCGATTGCCCCAAGTTCTGCTTCAACAGTTACGCTGACTGGATGAGCCATTTGGATCACTTTTTGAGTATTTGCTAGGTTTTCTTCAAATGGCAGGTGCGAGCCATCATACATAACACTGCTAAAACCAGCATCAATAGCACGTTGAATGTCATCTAAATTAGAACAATGATCTAAATGTAGGCACGTTGGCACTCCAGTTGAAGCCGCTAATGACTTGATTGAATCAACGAGCAATTCATAACCAAGATACTTAGCTGTTCCTGTTGATATTTGTAACATGAGCGGTGAGTTTTCTTGCTTTGCAGCGTCAAAGTAAGCAATCAGCATTTCAATACAGTGCACGTTGAATGAACCTAGCGCGTTCATTTTTCGCACTTCTGCAATGGGGAACAATTCGTTAAAATTATACAGTTTCATGGTTAATTTCCTTGTTAATCTCTTTGTCTATAGAACGATGAACATAAGTGGTAATAGCGACGATGAATGCGACAAACCCGAATACGAATAGCCAGTTGCCATTAAACGCATTGCCAAGCAGTAAGCCTGTTGAGATAACATCCGAATCACTGAACGTCACACCAACAAAGCCGTATGTTTCGAGCAGTGGGATCAAGATTGCAGGAAGGAATGTAATAAACAGGCCGTGCACGACACCGCCGATCATTGCACCGCGACGCCCACCGATAGCGTTACCAAAAATTCCCGCAGTACCACCCGCGAAGAAGTTGGTTAATAGACCAGGAAGGATCATAGCCATGCCGAACATTGGAAATACCAACATACCGATAACTGAACCTACTGTTGTTGCTAGAAAGCCGATGATCACAGCGTTAGGTGCGTAAGGGAACAACACAGGGCAATCAAGTGCAGGTTTCGCATTTGGAACGAGGCGCATTGCAATGCCTTGGAATGCTGGAACGAGTTCTTGAAGCAACAAACGAACTCCCGCATAGAGCACGTAAACACCCGCAACAAACGTAATGGCTTGAATGAATGCGTACATTAAGTAATTCATGCCGCTAGCGTATTGGGTTATGTAATCTGAACCCGCAGCGATAGCAGGGATCAGATACATCGGGATCATAATGACAGCCATAGACATGTAAGTGTCATTTAAAAAAGAAAAGCCTTTAGGGAGTTCAATATCTTCTGTTGATTTAGAGTCTTTACCGACCACTTTAGCAACGGCGGCCTGAACCAAATAACCAATAGTACAGAAGTGACCCAAAGCAATTTCATCATTACCTGTGATTTTTCTAACTACGGGTTGCGCAATAGCTGGCATAGAAACCGCCATGATACCCCCGAAAATACCGCCAGTAAGGATAAGAGGAAGTCCAGTTAACCCCGCCTTATAACCAATCACGGTACCAATGGTACTCATCCACAATAACGCTTGGCCTGTAAGGAAAATGTACTTCCACGGCGTGAAGCGAGCGATAAGAATGTTTGTTGCAAAAATAACAATCAATGTTAAAGCAACTTCGCTACCAAGTTGTTTGTTAGCAACGCCCGCGATGGCGGCTACATCCGTGATATAACCCGTCATTCCAAAGCCATGAGTGAATATATCATTCAGAAACGTAAGAGTTTCTACGATGATGTTGATGCCTGCCATCATGACCAAAAAGCCAAGCATGGTATTAAACGTCCCTTTGGCTATTGCGCCTGTTGGTTTTTTCTGTAGTATTAATCCGAGCATTGCGATAAAAGCAATTAATATAGATGCTTGGCCTAAAAGGTCTTTAACTATAAATTCAAATAAAGCATTCATAATAAGATCCACTTTTTTGGGGTGTAGGGATTTTTGACTACCAAGCTAAATTGATAGTCAATTTGTATTTATTTTGTTTTATGTAAGGCTGTTTAAATTAATCCGTGCTCTTTAGCGAAAGCCGCGATTTTTTCTTCCATTTCTTTTTTATCTGTAAACTTATTAATGGTTATAATTCTCTTTGCTTGCTTTTCTGATGCTGAAGACTTAATTGCTTCTGCAAAAGTGGATGACGTTAAGATTAAATCAGGTTTTTTAGATAGAACATCTGACACTGTTGTATGATCAACTTCTGCATCGAGTTCTAATTTTTTTAGTACGGGTTTAGCTGTCATTTCTAGAGCAAAGCTAGAACCAAGACCGCAACCACAAACACACCAAACTTTAAGCATTTTATTGCTCCTAATATTGGATTGATTAAATAATTCCAAGTCTTTTTGCAAGTTGGAAATAATGACCTTCTGTATCAACTATTCGGCTAGACATACTGCCTAGATCGATAGGTATCGCTTTATTGCTTGCATTGACTACAATAACTTTATTTCTCATATTGCTATCAATACAACGAACAATTTCATTCGCTAAAACCGTACCTTGGTAAATCTCTTCGGTAGTCAATTCACCACTGCGTAGACCAAAACCCAACATCGTCTTGCGGATATGATTACCGTTAAGCAATGGCTCAATTTGAGACGCGAGAGTATTAATCGCACCTTGAAAACCGGACATATATTCTTTGGTGTAGCTCTCTGCGCAGAGAACGATAACGCTGTTTTGTAAGGTGAGCTTTTCGTTAATGCGGTGCGCAATTTCCTCAATCGTTAGTTGATTCTCTGGAATTAACGCCAGATCTGCGTTAGATTTGATCGCGGATTGTAACGTTAACTCGCCTGAATATGCCCCTAATACTTCAATCATGAAGATACGATTTGGCAAGGCTCGTCCTGTTTGGCGAAGTTTGACAACCTCATTCAATACCTGCTGACAGGCTGTGGAAAATCCAATAGTGTATTCTGAGCCGGAAATATCATTATCTACTGTCATGCCAACGCCAAAGCAATTAACATCATAACGGCTGAGTTTATCCAGAAACTGTAATGAACCATCACCACCAGCCAAAACTAGCACATCAATCTTTGCCCGTTTTAATCGTGTGGCTATCGTTAAATATTCATCTTCAACTAACATTCGGCTTGTACGGCCTGAACTAATGATTGGCATTGAAGACGTGGAGAAATCGGCTAGATCTCGAAATGACATTTCGATTTTTTTATCTAATAATAAACCGTTAATGCCGCCGTTATAGATGACAATATTAGCTTGTGATAAACGGGCGATTTGATAAACAAAGTTGTTTATTCCAACTCCATCACCACCGCTTAATACAATACCTATTCGCATATTAGCGCCTCCTTTTTATTTTTATTATTATTATTCTCCTTTGTAAAAATAAATTTGCGTAACAGATCACACAATGAACCTGCATTATATAGTATCGCCATTCGATATAATGGATTTGGCACCTCATACGTGTGACAGGCGTCACGCATTTATTAAGGGTAAAATAAAAAGAAAGCTAGATATGTAAAGGCTTTAAAGAAAATTAGTTTTTTATTGGTTGAGAATAATTTACCTCTATGTATTAGTTATTAATTAATGAATATTTGTGAGGTTTATCAAACTAATTTTTTTAATCTGCATCATATTAATAATTAATGCAAATAAAATATACGTTACTTATATTTGCTCTGTGTATATCTTTAAATTTAAGGTAGTGCAATAAGCCTTGTTGCTTAAATCAAAGGAACCAAATCAAGAAGCTACGCTCTGCTCCACTACTCCCATTAATCGTCGCAGCCTCATGTCTAAACCTCGTAATAAAACAACTATCTGGAAGCAGTACAATAAAGCCCTAATCAACCGTGGTTCACTCACCTTCTTGATTGATGAAGAAGCCATTCACGAATGGAAGCAGAGTAAACAAGGCAATTCATATTCTCGATGTTGAATCTGTGACAAGACAAAATATATCGCCAAAGAACAAGATAGCGATGCTGCACATCGAGTTAGGGCGCTATTAGGTCATTGATTTTACTATCATTCATTGTGCGCTATCCTTTCCTTATCAACCTACAATTAACTCTATCACCTCTCTTCTATTTAGGTCTTTCATTGGTTCAATATTCCCATCGCAAGCGTCGCCGACACACGCCAAAAGAGTTTGTTCCTCGAGCCACAAACTCTTGTTCGAAAAGGACAACGTTTGGGAAAAGGTACTGTGGATGCATGCTCAGACTTTTAGCCTCTGGCAAATCACTTGCGAAGAACGTATGCCCGCGTGTGTCAGTAACCTAGTGGGCGCCAAACACTACGACTGCGACACTCCGAACTGCCCGCATACTAAGGTTATCTGTCAAAGCTGCAAGACGAAGGCTTGCAGCTCTTGTGGCACTAAATCCACCGAGCAGTGGATAAATGCTAAGCTTGATGTTATACCAGACTGTGTGCATCAACACATCACGTTCACCATACCGAGCGAGCTTTGACCAGTCTTTGAAGCCAATCCAGCATTGCTTAATGGTTTGTTCTCACTCGCAACAGATACGCTGCTTAAGTGGGCAAAAAGCACGGACTAGAAATTGGGGTGTTCGACGCCCTTCATACCTATGGCAGAGGGTTAAACTGGCACCCGCACATTCACTTATCCGTCACTCGTGGCGGCTTAGATAAACACAACGCTTGGCAACCTATCTACTTTAAAAAGAAGCATGTGGAGTATCACTGGCGCCAGTGCTTGATAGGGCTACTCAGACGGAAGTACAGCGAGCTCAACTTATCAACATCGAGCACGTTTCACATCCAAGACTCTCGTCAATGGCACTTCTTCTTAGAGCGTCAATATCAACACTACTGGAATATTCACTTTGCAAGGAAAACACAAGAGCTAAAACTAACGGTGAAATACCTAGGCCGTTACCTGAAACGTCCGTCGAGATCACGCCGCGACAGTGGCGGCACCATTGTGTTTAGATATCTCGATCATCTAGATGGAAAGCACAAAACGAAGACGTTAACGCAAGAAGAGATGATATTACGGTACGTAAGCCGTATCCCGCAGCACCATTTTAAAGTGGTGCGTTACTACAGTTTTCTGTCCAACAGAAAGCGAGAGCGTCTTCTTCCACTGGTGTATTTAACCCTAGAAAAGACAAGTTCGAAAAAGGAAGAGCTGCTCACGTATGCCAAACAGTACAAAGGCTTTACAGGTCATGACGTAGGTTTCGCCGACCTCAGCATTGTAATTTCTTTGGGTTAGTGTGCCACCGAGCAATATTTTGCATGGAACATCACCGTATCTGAGAGTGAGCGTTTATGATAGCTCTACTTACTTTTCCAATGCTTATTTGAACTATATAGCTTTTGGTAACAGGCTACTAAATTGCGGACGATGCCTTGTTCCCAGAACGCAGCATTCTCCCTCGTAGGGATGAACGCAACAGTTCACTTTATGCAAATGAACTCACAAAAAAGATTGGTATCGTCGGCACCGCCACCAGATATTTCAACGATTCTTCGGTGGCTTTGTTTGAGTAAGTTTAGAAATACTTCTCCGTCACTGACATTTGAAAAACCTAATTCGGTTACAAGATTTAATGCATGTTTGTATCGACCGATAATATTAACTTTCTTCAGACTCGACGCTTTTTGGTTTTTTACTTACCACTCGCCTTCGCAATAAACCTTCAACTCAGTAGCATTAGTAGCTAGATGTTGAGTTGTTTCTTTAGTCTTTATTGTGAATGCAACGTTAACTAATGCAGGAATAATGAGGGTATAACAACGGTGGTTGGCGAGCTTAAAAATAGAGTTAATGGCTCATTGACGGCATCTCATGAGACTCTTAACATAAAAGCCATAAGCCCTACCAAACGGAGCTGAGGATAAGGTTTGTTTTTTCGAAAAAGAATCCAAACATTTACACATTACGTTCGGAACCTGACGACAAAAAGAGTACCGTCCTCCACCATTCTGTTTAGGTTTAATGTTATATCTTTTGTTGCACTTCACTCTTCTAAGTCGTCGCAAAGGAGCCTCATTTAACACCTTCTAGACGTCTGTTAGAACACTAAGTGCAACGCGAGTGAAGTATTCTGGAGTTTGAAAGAGAGAACTAGATCAAGAGAATGATACTCTTCCTTAAACGATTCATTTTGTTGTAGCTCTGATCAAACAGCTTGTCCTATCCATTTAAATTAAATGATAATGAATACAGGCTCATCGTTTTTTCCATCTTCGATGGTTTCATGTGTCAAAACCAATTCTTGAACAAAAATAAAAAATTCCCTACTAACTTTGTTAGTAGGGAATTTCATACACACTACTCAATCAGGGAAGTTGTTACACTTTCAATATGCTGATTGAATTCAAATGGAGCCTGATAATCACGGCTAACAGCACCACCTTCATCTTCACCAATGCCAACACCATCATCTAATGAATATAAGCGGCTATTGGTGTTTGGAATCACTTTCTTGGTGACCAACTTATCATTAACGTACAGGTAGGCATTACCACCTTTGCCCGTGCCTGCGATATTACCTTTACCGCCAACGCCATCTTCGTCATAACGGAACTTCACGGTAATGTCGTTATCGCCTGCTTGCAGTTTTGAGCCTGTCAGCTTGGTATATTCATAAGTTAACCAGTTGTATTCAAAGGTTGGCACGCCATCTTTTACATAAAGCGTCCACCCCCCGAAGTTACCACCTTGAGCGATAATGACACCATGAGTATCCGCTACATCATCAGTTGACACTTTAGCAACAATATCAAATGATTTATTTTTGATATTAAGGAATGAGTTTTCAGGAATACCTTTTGCGCCTTCGTATAACGTTAAACTCTTTTTACCAAACAATGCATCCGGACGACCTGCAATCTCAGCATTCATGCGCTCAAAAGTGCGATCATCAATAGGATATACATGGTTAACCTCAGCCTCTTTATCAAATAGCTTTTTCATCTCCTCAAGCTTTTTAGGATTTGATTTCGCTAAGTCTGTCGCGAGTGACCAGTCTTTACGGGTATCAAACAGCTCCCATTTATCTTCTTGCAAAGTCGAGAACTTTTTCGAGTCCTCCCACACAGGGAAATGAAGTACGCGAGCTAACCAACCGTCATGGTAAACCGCTCGGTTACCACCAAGCTCAAAGTACTGAGTACGATGTTGATCAGTAGCGTTTGAGTTAGTAAACGTTTTAGAGAAGCTCACACCTGAAATCGGTATTTGCTTTATACCGTCGACCACTTTAGGTTGTGGAAGCTTCGCTGCATCCAGAACTGTTGGCGTGATATCAATGACATGCGACCACTCTTCACGGATGTTATTTTCCCCCTGCTTAATACCTTTAGGCCAACTTACTACCATACCATTTCGTGTGCCGCCATAGTCAGAAGCCATACCTTTCATCCATACGAATGGCGTATCACCGGCAATAGACCAACCCGCAGCATAATGACCAAAACTATCCGGACCACCAAGCTTATCAATATTATCCAAAACATATTGAGGGTCTTCTTCTACACCATTGTAGAAAGCCAGAGAGTTAAAGCTACCATTACGGTTACCTTCACCACTCGCACCATTATCACCAACAATGTAAAAAATTAAGGTGTTATCAAATTCACCGTTTTTCTTTAGTGTATCGATAACTCGGCCGATCTCGTGATCCGTATGAGCTAGGAAGCCTGCATAAACTTCCATTTGACGTTCAAATATACGTTTCTCATCTTTAGTTAAAGAATCCCAGCGAGGCACACGCTCTGGCATTGGCGGCAAGATGGTGTCTTTTGGAATAATGCCTGAAGCCTTTTGTCTTTCAAAAGTCTCTTGACGAAGCTTATCCCACCCCATTGAGAACTGGCCTTTAAACTTATCAATCCATTCTTTTGGTGCCTGGTGAGGAGCATGAGCAGCACCTGGAGCATAGTATGCAAAAAACGGCTTATCAGCGTTGTAACTGTGTTGCATGTTCAACCACTGGATAGTTTGGTTAGTCATATCCGTTGTGAAGTGATAGTTTTCTTTTCTGGGTGTTTTTATGCGAGTATTGCCATCAATTAACACTGGTTGGAACTGATCCGTTTCACCACCAAAGAAACCATAGAATTTGTCGAAACCAATTTGTGTCGGCCATAAGCGCTGGTTGGCAGCTGAGCCGGTCTCCCATGGTGGGATCTCATGATTTTTGCCAAACATGGCTGTGCTATAGCCATTGTATTTCAGTATCTTAGGTAGTGCAGCAATATAGTTTGGTCTTGCCCCTGTGTTGCCCGGAAATGCTGTTGAAGTTTCAGCAATGGAACCCATGTTATTTTGGTGATGATTTCGCCCTGTTAACAACGCAGTACGAGTGGCTGAACTGACACCTGTCGTGTGGAACTGATTATATATCAGACCTTGTTCAGCAAGCGCATCTAAGGTTGGCATCTCAACAGCACCACCGAACAATGACGCCTGACTAAAACCAACATCATCCAATAAAATAACCAGTACGTTGGGCGCATCATTTGGCGCAGAAACTCGATGAACAATTGCAGGGCGCTTAACGTCACGTACATCAAGTTGATCATAAGTTTGAGGTTCTATATCAGCAACCGGAAGCTGAGTTCTGTCAATAGCTTGAGCCGACGTTAAACACGGCGCAAGTAAGCTACTGACAGTTAATGTGGTTTTAAACACATCCATATAAATTACCTTTTGTTTGAGGATTTCAGAAGTAATGGTCCATCCAACGCTTGCATGATATAGCTTGCAGGATAGCCATTCGCTAACAACGCAATCATTGCTTGCAAATATTTTTCTATTTGTTGGAAAAAGTAGAAATAGCCTTCACAGAGAACATTTTCATGCTCACCGCTAGAAGTCAGGTATCTGTGTTTAGGGCAACCGCCATTACACAATTTTAAATATCGGCACTGTTTACAACGAGCTGAAAGGCGAGTCTGCTTATTAAAATCAAACCGAGCAGAGTTTTGTTTGATATCTAGCAGAGTCTGTTTCGTGATATTGCCGAGGTTAGACTCTGGATACGCAACGTGGTCACAAAAATAGACGTCGCCATTGGATTCAACAGCATAAGATGAACCGCATTCTTTGGCGTGAATACAGTTGGGAGATTCGTTACCAACATATTGAGTTAGAGCTTGTTCGAAATTCGAGATAAATACATTGCCGACATCGTGTTTGACCCAAAGGTTAAAAATATCAACAAGGAACTGACCATAATCTTTACTTTCAACGGACCATGGCATTGGTTTGCGTTCTTTCGTTGCGTCCGATGTTGAAAAAATAAGATTTCCAGCAAAGTGTTGTCCACGGAATTGTTCTGCCTCCGAAGGTGAAGATTCTACGACTGGAGAAAACTGAAGATGTTTTACTTTGTGTTTTTTGAAAAAAGCATAAATGTCGGCAGCATATTTGGTATAGCTTTGTGTAACACATGCCAGAACATTGTGTTCCACATTCATTTTTTGCAGGAGCTTGAGAGCCTGCAGGTTTTCTTTAAAGACGCTCTTACCTTGTTTGGTGCGATAGGTTGCTTGTAAGTACTCGGGCCCATCAAAACTGAGTCCTATTAGAAAATTGTTTTCTTTAAAGAACAGACACCACTCTGTATCAAGCCTAGAACCATTGGTTTGTAGTGTGTTTTTGATGAGCTTATTGCCTGCATATTGCTTCTGCAGAGCTACAGCTTGTTTAAAAAAGTCCAGTCCAGCTAATGTCGGCTCGCCACCATGCCAAGCAAATTCGACGACTGGTGTCATTTGATCAGAAATATAGTTTCTAATATAACTTTCCAAAACATCCAAACTCATGATTTTTCTTGAATTAAGTACGATATCTTTTTCAAGATAAAAACAATATTGGCAATCATAATTACATTTTGATCCGATAACCTTTACCGTCGTGTGTATACCTGTCATTCGCTTCACCATCTATGTCTGTCTATTACATAGACATTTTCTTATTCGTCAGTTTGAAAACATAAACTGATATGTAATTACATCGCGAAATCTTAACAACATTAAAAATTGTCAACAATTGTCAACAATGGTAAGCTCGATCTATCAAATATGATAATTAAGGGCAAAACTGTTTATGAGTTTCAACTACAATTTGCTTAAGCCTTTGTGTTGTCTATTGGAAACTCGAAGTATCAACAACACTGCGATTCAATTGAATACAAGTGCTTCAGCTGTGAGCCGAACACTTAGAAGTCTTCGAGAAATATTTAAGGACGATTTGCTAATAAGAAAAAATGGTCAAATGGTACTGACTTCGAAAGGAGATGAATTACGTGAAAAAGTAATTCATCTTGTTGCGGATTTAGAAAGCCTCACTCAAAACAATTCAATTGATCCATTAACGTTAAATCGGCACGTCGTAATAGCGATGAATGCATCTATTGCCCAATGGTTTGCTCCAATTTTATTGGAACACCTCGCTAAACAAGCTCCGAATTTAAGTTTCTCAATAGAAGATTGGCACGATACGACGCCTCAATCTATAAGCAATGCTCGCGTTGATTACGGCATTCATTACTTCCCGTTAGATTTGCCTAAAAACCTTATTCAAAAAAGAGGAGAGAAAGATAGTTTTGTACTTGCTTGCCATAGTTTACATCCTCTAGCAGGAAAAGATATTGTTGCTGAAGAAGTGAATCGGTATCCTTTAGCTATACATACAATGAAATACTGGAATGATACCCAAGACCATCTTTCACAGCACCTGAAAAAAAAAGGAATCGAAGTTAAAATCGGACTTCGCACAGCACATTTAAGTGTGTTACTAAAAGCTTTAAAGTTCAGTGAATTCCTATTCCCTTGTTCTAAATATTTGGCCAACAGTCTCGGCCCTTCTTTCTCTTATTTAACTTCTAACGATCACGCTTTTGAAGCGTTGCGACAAAAGGAATTCGGTTTTTTGTATGACAATACAAAACGTAATGACCCATTGATCAACTGGCTGCACAATGAAGTATCAAGCCTAATGCGCAGAACTATACAAATCAACGAGGAATGCTTGGTCTAATTTCTAACATTTTCTTAGATAACCTCAACTTTGACACAGTTCATTTTGGGGTTGAATTGCTTTTTATTTACCTGTAGTAAATTGAAATTGAGCTTTGGGTTCTAAGAACTGTAATGACTAAGATATTTTTGACTAGATCATCTATTATATTTCTTGAGACTATTTATATTTCACTAACTCGGGGATTATATAAAAGTAAGACGTACAGGAACCAGTACAGTTTGATAGCCAACTAGTGACTACACACATTTGAGCGATCCTTTTTTCTGGGAGAGCTATTGTCAAATGTGGTGTATGGAGATCATGCAGTAGCCTGTTGATGAGTCTCCATTTCTTTTACTCCATTGATGAAGCGAACATCTTTCACAACATGCGCTAGAAGTGCAAAACCTCGTAGACGACGCCACTTCGTCTCTGCACTGCGCATTAACTTGAAGGCCATCATCAACGTAGTCTTTCTGTTTCCACAGTTCTTTGTCTTGTTCGGTAGAACGCCAGCATTTCAGATTTATCTTTCACCAAACAGTCGGTTGCCTTGGGATACTTGGCTTCAAAGCGTTTTTGGAAGGTTGAGAAGCATCATCTCTAGTTTCTGCCATCCAGATATCTTGCAGTGCTTCCTTCATTCGTGGTTGTACGCTTTTAGGCACTTTGTTAAGCACATTCGCTATCTTATGTACCCAGCACCGTTGCTGAGTCGTTTTGGGCCAGAACTTAACCACAGCTTTCCAGAAGCCAAGCTCGTAGTTGCTTAATGAGTTCCGTCCAACTTGCTTAGGACTCTCGATGACCATCCAGAACACCAAGGACTTCTTTGCGTCCAGTGTCATCGACACCAACAATGACAAGTAAGCAGAGCTTATCGTCCATCCTAATGTGACAATAAACACCGTCAGCCCAAACGTAAACATAGCGACGCCTACTGAGGTCACACTTGTGCCACTGTTCGTATTCAGCATACCAACGCTCTTTGAGACGACAGATACTGTTGGCCGACAGGCCTTTCGCACCCTTACCAAGTAAAGATTCCAGAGCAGGTAACATATCGCCCGTAGATATCCCCTTGAGATAGAGTAACGGGAGCAGTGTTGCAACACTCTTTGTTCGCTTGAGATACGGTGGTATAAAGTTGCTATTAAATTTGACGCCATTACCTGAGCAATCACGAACCTTAGGGAGCTGAACTTCGACATCTCCAATACTAGTCTGTAAGGTTCGCTCAGGTAAGAAGCCGTTGCGGACAATGGCTTGTTTGCCGTCAACCATTACATTCTGATGTTGGGCAAGTAGCTACTGAAGCTCAGCTTCAACAGCTTGTACAATCAAATCTCTCGCCCCTTGACGTATCAGTTCTGTAAGCGGGTCTTGTGGTGTATTCAGTGAAACAATAGTATTATCAGTCATGCGGTGCACCTTTCTGTTAATCGTTCTTGGGAGAACTGCATCAACAGATTACACCGCAACTTCCTTTCTCTTTCATACACCAGAAATCAGCATAGCTCGTTTTAGTAGGTTGACTCCTATAAAAACTATCGTAATTCGACAATACTCTCCATCCAATCGTCGACTTCACTTTCTACCCACGCTACCGCGCGGTCACCTAAATTGACTGATTTAGGGAACGCATCTTCGCTCATTTTTCTATAGATGGCCGAACGGCTCAGGGCGGTCTTTTCCATTACTTCTTTCAGCTTTAAAAATCTCATGGGAACTACTCCTATTTCTTTTACCCATGGGATAACGCTGTGTGTTAGAAAAAACGTTCAGAGCTCTTTCTCTCCCATCAAATCAATCACTTTCAGATATATGTCCTCTTAGTGAAGTTCCTATCGTTTCACTCTTGGAGGACCTATGTCGACCGATAACCTTCACTACCAAAAACAACAGAAATACCAAGAAAATGAAATCCTAGAGCATGCTGCAGAAATCCTAGCTAACCGCTATGTCCGCGGCGATGCCCTTTGTAATACGGATGCAACAAAAGAATATGTTCAATTCAAATTAGCCAGCGCAGAACACGAAGTATTCGCGCTACTACTGCTTGATAGTCAGCACCGCGTCATTGAGTTCAAGCCGCTCTTCAACGGAACGATTGACTCAGCCAGTATTTATCCACGCGAGGTTGTCAAAACCGTCTTGGAGGCCAACGCTGCCGCCGTCATTCTGGCGCACAACCATCCATCAGGCGATCCATCGCCATCTCAGGCAGATCGACGCATTACACGTAAGCTTGTCGATACTTTAGCGTTAGTGGATGTCAGGGTTCTGGATCACATTGTGGTTGGAGAAAGCAGTGTCTCTTTTGCAGAGAAGGGATGGTTATGATCAATTCAACTTATGGGGACGTTTCGTTAGTACCTCAACTTCATCAACAACTAGAAGCGTTGTTCACGCGTTACAACTTATCCGATGAGGCAAAGCGGCTAGTCTTGAATTGTCGTCAACTGAACTATTATCGGAATGGTCAAGGAGTACATCCTGTTGAAGTGCAGTTCAAACGCGCTTCAAGTTCAGAGCCTTGGCAAGTTGTCTTCTTTGCGAGCTTTTCTTACCCATTTGAAGGTGCGCACTCAGTAGAGCCTGAGCTTTGTTTCCATTTAGCAAATGGTTGGTGTTACCAACCGGATACTGGCTCAACTAATCTCAATCATCCAGAGGTTCTAGATCTTTTGCAGATATGGATGAAAACGTTCGCTCATCACCTTTCAAAAGTAGTTTTTGATGAGATCCATTTATCTATCGTTGGAAAGTGACCTTCTTCCCCTTCATTACGACACATCATGGCGCAAGTGCGATAGAGTTCGTCGTAGCAATTTAGCCTAAGACATTGATACGACAAGCTTTGTCGCACCTTTTTGATATCGTCATGCCCAACAGAACGAACCTCGTTGAGCTTACCATGACGCAACCTAACCAAACTCAATACCACCTTGAGCTTATCTTGGCGATTTACAACCTTATTCCATACAATAAGAAAATCACCGCGAAACAAATCCAAGCTCAGCTTTCACCGCTTGGTTTAGAGCGCTCCTTACGCACTATCCAACGCAATCTGTCCGCTATTTGTGCCATGTTTCCAGATATCATGATAGATGACCGCGATAAACCTTTTGGTTACCAAAAAGCCGAAACGCTTGCATTGAGTACCACTGCTCATGAAGCAGTGCTGCTCTATTGGTTAATCGAGTCAACCAAGCATCAACTGCCTAACAGCCTTACACCTCTACTGGATAACTTTCTCTCAGGTATTGCACCTGAAAACATAAAAGACATCCAAAGTCATTGGTCATCCAAAGTGCATGTTACTGACACTGCGATGAGCGGTGAGCCGCTATACATCAACGTTGGTGTGTTCCAAATTGTTTGTTTAGCGACGCTTCAGCAGCGTCTTATCTCACTAAAGATAAACGACGGTGACCACCATCTACATCTAGCTAACGTTCAACCAGTCGGTCTTGTACTTCATCACGGAAACGCATATCTCGTTTGGCGTAAACACGCACATACCAAACTAAACACCCTCGCCCTAAGCAGCATCCATGAAGCCACGATGTCGAGCTTTCGCTTCGATCTCCAAACCGACGCAACGCTACTGTCTTTGGACGTTCAGCAACTATTTGATGTGACTGACATTCACGTTGAACTCAACACGATACCACCCTCTTACACTCATTATGGAGAAATAGAATGAACCTATCTAAAACCTTACTTGCCACCGCGCTTGTTGTACCTGTCGCCTTAACAGGGTGTGGAGGCTCATCAGACGGACATAACAGTGGTTCTGGTCAGCAGTATCAATTTAGTGGTGCTGTACAGAAAGGTCCTCTACAGCCGGGCTCTGTTGTTACTATCAAAGAGCTTAATCAAAACCTCCAGCCAACTGGTCGCAGCTACACGACTCAAATCGAAGATTATGAAGGTAACTACAGCGTGAAAGAGCGATTTAGCACTCCGTATACTGAGCTCGTTGCCCACGGCTATTACTTTAACGAACTAACAAACCATGCTGACGAACAGATGAGTATGAGTGCATTCGTCGATATGAATGCAACTACACAAGTGAACTTCAACGTTGCAACTGCCGCGATGAAGCAATCTGTCATGGCACAAGTACAAGCTGGCACTGAGTTTAACGAAGCGGTAGACAAAGCGACTTCTGACTTACTGAAACTTTACAGCTATGCCCCTGAACAGTGGTCAGATCATATTAACTTCTACAACACCAACCTATCTAACTCTGGCGATACCAGTACGTTACTACTGGTTATCTCTGCCAGTACTTTAAAAATGGCTACCGACAACAAACTCACGTTAGAGGAGCAAATTGATGAAATTGGTCAGGTGTTGTTAGAACCGGAGTCGGTCCAGTTTGAGGAAATGAAACAAGCACTGAATACCTATAACCTTGCACTCTATAAAACTGACGCTTATGAAAACACCCAAAAGTATTTCGCTGATAACACTCTTGAGTTTGATATTCCGCACATCGATTACTTCATTGATAGCGATGGTGACGGCGTACTGCCTAACAAAGACCTACCTGTGTTTAAATACACAGCAGGAATCTCTGTAGATGTATCGAAAGACTCTATCGGGAGTGTATATCCAGTAGGCGCAAGTGCTGTGGATTATCAAGGTCGCCCGATGACATTCGAATATACTGGCAAGTTTAAATACGGAGAAATCGTATCTGTTGAACAGCGCGAAGATGGTATTAGTTTCGAATACCGCCTAACAGATGTTAACTTTGAAGGTAATGTCGATGACTGCGTTACAGTTAATACTATAACACCATCACCGGCTAACTTTTCATACAATGCATGTGTAACGTTAAGTAAATAACAACGTAATATAAAGAATAGGGAGTCATACGCTCCCTATTCTTTTTTTACTCAAAACGTCATTATTCACATCTGCATGCATACTCGTCATAATGTACGATAAATTACTTACTACTTCTGCCAAAAATCCTAGATACTCCTATCGCTTGAGTACGAGCTTTAGCTAAATAAATAGAACGATTAAACAACTTTGTGAAGTCATCATTTCCCGCTACCACTTCCCCTTCAAAAGAGCGAACTTTATACGATGCATTTTCTGGTATGTGTACCGCTTTATGAGCCTCTTCAAGTTCAATACCTAATACTCGTGACCAAACACATAATAACATTTGGTATAAGTGCTTACATTTACACTCATCTTTAATCACACGTTTAAAATCGCCTAAACTTTGGAAGTTATCTTTGTTGAGGAAAATCACCAGATGATAGTGTGGATTCTCTGATTTATCGATTTCTTTACACCATATATATCGAAGCCTCTCTTCACTAACAGAGCTAAACCTCCTTTTTCTTCTTTTTAATTCCTCTGCTATTTGACTTTCTAAAGAACCAAAGAATTTCTTCATATAAGGGAATGTCTCACCAAACTTATAACCATGAGGAAATCTGAGGTCTACTCTAAAAGCAAACGTTCTAGGAAAGCGGCTTGTAGCTTGATTCAACACTTCATAAATCTTGTTTACTCTATCCTCTAACAATTCCTTTTCTCTGGACGTTAGATTTATACCTTTGAATTCTTTTTGTTTAAGTAGTTTGTTTTTACGATTTATCATGTGAGTTCTCCTCTTGTTCATAGAGGAGAGTTCTCTGTTATTTTTTAGTAGATACTCAATGAGTTGTTATCTTAGAGATATAGTAGATATGGATATAGGTATAGATGGATATAGATGAGTAGTGATAGGTAGATATAGGTAGTGATATATATTAAACATTACCGACAGGTTTTCTTTCAGTGAAGGTAGTAAATGAAAAGGGCTTACACTGTTCATCAACTCGGAAGTTAGAGTCATAGAAAGTGATGACATACTCCTTTAAAACCCAAGTAAACCAGTTGTAAGCAGCGTAAAAATCTGTGAAAAGTCATCATAAATTCCGCGCAAAAACCTAGCAAATACTTGCACTATCTTTCGCATATGACCACATTATAACCAGCACGTTTTGTAACATTGCACCAACAAAAAGGTAGAAGACTCATGGTAATTAAAGAGATAAAAATAAGGCAAAGCATCGATATTATTAATGCCACACATTTTATTTATATTAAAAGTAACTCTTACACTGGCGAAGGAAGAAATAAGTCCGTCAATCTTCTAGTTGATGATTCAAACAAATTCATGAATAAATTCATTCGATACAATAAATGTTTACCAGACGATAAAAAACAACAATCACTGAAGTTAATTCTTTTTTAATCAAGAATAACACAAGAGACAAAGTACTAGATTTATTTGATATTAATCCAAATAATCTACAAAAATCATCAAGAGCAAGTAATTAATTTCATAAACCATAAATGTATACTATTTTATGTAATAGACATTTATCTAAGAGAGTTACATAATGAATGGCTGCGAGTTTTTGGTAAAAATAAATTTAAACAGTTCATTAGCAAAGCTAAAAACAAGGAAGAATCGACAAGAAAAAGTCAATTCTTCTATGATGAATTAATCAAAATAGATGATATAGATAAAGAAATTTCAATCTTTGAACACTGCACAGTTAATGACCCAACCACGTTATCTCAAGCAATTTTAGATCTACTGATCTCGAATCTTGAACAACAAGCAATTATTTCGAAAATAAGCAAGAAATGGAGCAGCAAGAAAAATCGAAACAATGGAAAGGTTTCTTTTTCTACGACAATGCTACCAGAGACAAAGAATAATCTAGACCAAATTGTGAACCACAGCTACAGCAATATCAGCACTACCCTACAAAAAATTATTGATCAAGAGCATGCTAGGTTGTTTAAGAAAGAAAATTCATCCATTAATTGAAACATAAATCTTGTTTCTTTTGATGTGATTGCAACGCAAGCTCTTAACAAATTTTTTGAAGTATACCAATGAGTTTAAGCTGAGGTGACAGAATCCGCTCTGGTATCTGTCAGTTGCACCTTCTCTCCGGTGACGTCAATGTATGAGTTCTATTGACAGAACATTATCACCTTTCTAACGTCTCGAGAATTGAACCACCAAGTCTAGCATTAGTTAGTTGATTCGCATCCGCACTCAACGACGCATTTCTTACTGAAATCAAAAAGTATACAAATCCATGTCATGTAAATTACCACCTACTAAAGCAGGTGGTTTAGACCTAACAAAAAAGAGGCTAACAAGTAGCCTCTGGTCTCAGGAGCAGTCTAATAGGGGGGGGACTGCATGTTTAGAGCTTACCCTCGCTGCGACACATCAAGATTTTGTCTTTAACTACTTGCGCCATAGCAAGTTTCGGTTGCTCGTTGTAAACGCGAGGGTCGTTCACTGAAGGTTTGGTTTTCAGTACCTCTTTTAGCGCATCCGAGTATGCGATTTTTAATTCGGTAGCTACATTTACTTTCGCAATACCCAAATCAATACAGCGTTGAACGTCAGCGCATGGGACGCCCGATGCACCATGAAGAACTAGAGGGATGTCTACGAGACCTGCGATTGTTTCAAGACGGTCAAAGTCTAGTTTCGGCTCTTCTTTATACATGCCATGAGCTGTACCTATCGCGATAGCTAAAGAATCCACACTAGTCTTTTCAACAAATAAGCGGGCATCTTCAGGGTCTGTATACGGATCGTTCACAGATTCCACGATCAAATCGTCTTCCTGCCCTACCAATTGACCAAGCTCAGCTTCCACTGAACAACCGTAAGCGTGACAGAAACGAATCACCTCTTGTGTCACTGCGATGTTGTCTTTAAGCGGCAGTGCACTTCCATCTATCATAGCAGAGCGGATGCCTAATTCTACTTTTTGTCGAATATCCGGAATATCGTGGTGGTGATCAAGATGAACAACCACCTGCATGTTGCGTTCATTTGCTGCCGCGTTAACCATGTGTAGTAATTCACGAGCGCCGCCGTAGCCATATGTCCCTGGGGTGCCGGCTAAGATAACTGGAGATTGAAGCTCTTTCGCCGTATCTAAAATCACTTGGACAGTTTCTAGATTATGAAAGTTAAACGCCGGAATGGCATAGCCGTCTTTGCGTGCCTGCTGTAACCAGTAGTTGCTGTTAATAATGTTATTCATCATCTTGACCCCAGCTTAGTAGAATTTTGCCAGCCATTGGCTCGTTTGGAAGGTTGGTAACACGTTCGATGTAGCCATCAGGTAAGTAGATACCATCTAGCAATTTGTCTGTATTGATCCTCCCTTCGGAGAACAGACGACAGGCGATGTCCCACTCTTCACCAGGGTAAGGGAACGAATAGTTCATCCAGCTACCAACAACGGAGAGTTCTTTACGTAGAATCTGCTCATATTCTTTAAAGGCGATTGAGAAATCTTTATGGATTGTTCCTACGAGATATACGCTGGCTCGAGGACCGGCTACTTCAAGACTTAGTTTGAATGTTTCTGGAACACCTGCGATCTCAATGATCATTTGCTTTAAGGTCGATTGAGATTCTTCCTTAAACTCAGCCACTTGCTCTTTACTTAGAGAATTAACAACGCGAGTTGCACCTAGTTCTAACGCGCTTTTTAATTTTTCATCACAGATATCGATCGCGGTAACAGATGCCGCACCTAACGCTTTTGCTACTTGGATTGTAAGTAGACCAATTGTGCCTGCACCGATAACGATGACATGTTTGTCTTTACAGCCACCAGCCATCACAATTGGATGTAAACCTACTGTAATTGGCTCAAAAAAAGCGCCTTCAACCAAAGACACTGAAGATGGAAGTTTGAAACAGCACTTCTGAGGAATTGCTACAAATCGAGCGTTTCCTCCTTGGCGGCGAGAACCGATGAATGAGTAATTGTTACAAAGAGAATAAAGCCCCTTGCTACACACTTCGCAATCTAAGCAAGGAACCAGTGGCGCACAACAGACTTTGTCACCTTCATGGAATTTGTCAGCATTCTCGCCGGTAGCAACGATTTTTCCTGAGAACTCGTGACCTAAAGTCACTGGATAAAAGTGTGCACCGTTGTTAAATACACGTGGAACATCAGAGCCACACAGTCCTGAATAATGAACCTCAACAAGAACTTCGTCGCTTGTCAATTTAGGCATGTCATATGGCGTGACTTGAAGTTTTTCATTTTCTATAACTTCAACATGATGGTTATTAATAATCATATAATTTACTCGCAACGACTCCCACATTGGTAAATGTGTATGGTTAATAGATAACTGAATAACGAGGAAAGAGACGGCTGGCAGCACTCCCCTGCCAGCCTGAAAGTTAAGCTTTAGCTTCTTCTAAACTTTTTTCTTCCTTAACACTCTTTTCGTATTTCTTAGCGCGAGCCCAAGTCATCGCGACAGCAACTGCGTAGATACCGCCGATAACAATTAAGCCACCTAGATTTTCAAGTTTGAAAAGTTGGATAAGGATATAAGTAATCGGTGCACCACCTTGATCAAGTGAGCCGATTAACTTGTCGCCAGACACATGACCTGTAGCTTGGCCAAGTTGAGTCAGATAAGGGATAGTTTGAGTAGCGATCCACAAAGTACCTGTCATGATCACTGAGCCAGAGATAATCGCGCGGAACAAGTTACCATTGTGAACAGCCACACCCATCGCTACGAAGAAACCGATTGTTGCTAAGTCACCGAACGGCAGAATCGCATTACCTGGTAGCAAAACAGCGATAAAGATAGTTAATGGGATGAATAACAAGCTCGCTGATACAACGTTTGTTTGACCAAGTAATAATGCTGGGTCAAGACCGATTAGGTAATCTTCACCACCGAATTTGCTTTGCAGGCGGCTACGAGCTTGCTTAGCAATTGGGTTCAGACCATCCATGATTGGTTTGATTACGCGAGGCATCAATAGCATTACTGCTGCAGTTTTAACTGCCAGATGGAGAATGTTTTGAAGGTCGTAACCTGCGAGGACACCGATAGCGATACCCATTAGGAAGCCGACAACTACTGGCTCACCGAATGCACCGAATTTCTTTTGGATGCCGTCAGTTGAAAAGTGAATGTCGCGTAACCCTGGGATTTTTTCTATGATTGCGTCAACCATTACGGCGATTGGACCACAGTAAGCCGATGTACCATGCGGAACCGCAATACCGTCTAGGCCAAAGTAACCTTTAGTGTCTTTCGCAAACCAATCACCAAGTTTGTATGCAAACGCTGCATGCACCACTACACCAACAATACCCAACACATAGCTACCGGTAGCCATGTGTACTAGAGCACCTGTAAATGTCATGTGCCATACGTTCCAGATGTCCACGTTCACTACGCGAGTCATCTTGGTTAAAAGCATCAGGATGTTTACAGCAATCGCAATTGGAATTGCGATAAGAGCCATTTCACTTGCCCATGTGATAGGTGCGGTACCTGGCCAACCTAAATCAATGACGCTTAGCTGGATACCGAAATTTTTTGTCATTTCTTGAGCCGCAGGACCGATAGAGTCAAGCATTAAGCCAATGACCAGCCCGATACCTACGAAACCGATACCAATATGCAGACCAGATTTAAAAGCATCGCCAAGCTTCATGCCCAAAGCCATAGAGAAGAGCATAATAACGATAGGCAACATTACTGTTGGACCCAGATCCAGCACATATCTAATTATTTCATTCAACATGATGAGGGATTCCTTAGTTCGTGCTCACCGCGTATCAGCGCGGCGAAGCAATCTAGATGTTTACGCAAGAACAGCGAGCATTTTTTCTTTAAGCTCGTCAGCACCAACACCTGAAATAAATGGCATACCATGAAAAAGAGGTAGCTCGCCAAAAGTACGGTCAACTTTTGCTGTTGTGCATATAAGTGTCACTTCATCAGTAATGTAAGTGTCTATTTCGTTTACACGGCACTGAACTATTTCGATTTCTATGTTGTTTTCTTCGCATAGATCTTTAATTTCTTCAGCCGCCATTGTTGATGTTGCTACAGCTCCACCACATGCCACGATTACTTTTTTCATAGTTATTCCTCATTGGATTTCAAAATGGTGTTGCTGAATGTCTCAGCTAACCCGTCAATTGTTATTGCGCCTTTAAGCTCGTTGAAAAACTCTTCGTTTTGTAAAGAGGTGAACAGCGCTCGCAGAAGTTGCATTTGCTCAGCAGGGTCTGTAACTACCAGTGCAATGATTAACTCTGCTTCCAGCTCTCCGTCGTCATCAGCACGTGCAAATGGAACTGGTTTATTCGGTTTAATTAAGTAAACGCAAGGTTTGTTCGCATGTGTTGCATCACAGTGTGGGATAGCTACTGCGCCAAAACCTAAGTCGATACCTGTAGGGAAAACTGACTCGCGTTCGTGAATAGCGGCATGGTAGCTTTCCTTCACGTAACCTTCTTTCGTCAGTAACTCGCTGATGTGATCTAAAACCTCTTCGCAGGTATCAAATCCGATATCAGCATTAACCAATAGTTGAGTTTCAATCATCCTTTATGCCCTTACTTTTGTTTCGAAATGATCATACTCCAAGCTTTCGAATACAAAAGAGATCTGGTGCACAAATTTAAATCATTCGAAAATAAACGAAATCCAATGAAGACATACGGTAGTTTCATTGTTATATTCGCCGAAGATTTAATCACTTTCATATGGCTATTATTTGGCTTTGAGTAACAAAAGATTTGTAGAGGTTAACGATGAAAAAATTTGTAAAGGCGCATAAGGAAAACAATGATTTAGGCATTTATTCCGTGTGTTCTGCGCACCCTATGGTAATCGAAGCAACGCTTCGCTATGAGTTGAAAACCGATCAACTTGTTGTAATAGAAGCAACTTCAAACCAAGTGAATCAGTTTGGTGGCTATACCGGAATGAAGCCGAAAGACTTCGTAAGTTACATTTACGAAATCGCAAGTAAAGTGAACTTTCCAATAAACCGTATCATTTTAGGCGGTGACCACTTAGGGCCGAATTGCTGGCAAAAAGAAAACGCCGCTGAAGCTATGGAAAAATCACGTATGCTTATCAAAGAGTATGTTGAGGCTGGTTTTACCAAGATTCATTTAGATGCATCTATGTCTTGTGCAGACGACGCAGTACCACTAGATCCAGAAATTGTAGCCAAGCGGGCTGCTGAGCTGTGCAAGGTAGCAGAAGAAACAGTTTCGGATGAAAACCGAGCAAAACTGACCTACATCATTGGTACGGAAGTGCCTGTACCAGGTGGTGAAGCAACTGCGATCGACACGGTTCACGTCACCAAACTGGTAGATGTTCGAAATACTATTGATACTCATGTTACCGCTTTTGAAGCTCTAGGCATAAGAGATGCGCTGGATCGCGTTGTTGGGATTGTTGTTCAACCTGGTGTTGAGTTTGACCATAGTAACGTTATTCGCTATGCCAAAGAAGATGCCGCCGAAATTTCAGCGTATATACAAAATACGCCTTGGATTTATGAAGCGCACTCAACTGACTACCAAACTCAAGAACACCTGAAAGACCTAGTCCAAACGCATTATTCTATTTTGAAAGTTGGCCCTGCCCTTACATTTGCATTACGTGAAGCATTGTTTGCGTTGGCAGATATTGAAAGTCAATTGATCAAGCCAGAGCAATGCAGCCAGTTCAAAACCGTTATTGATAACGTTCTTCTAGATAGTCCTCAGTACTGGAAGTCTTACTATGGTGACAAACACTCAGACATCATGAATAACCTGCATTTCAGTTTCTCTGACCGTATTCGTTATTACTGGACAGACGAGCGCATACACACTGCTCAGGCTCGTTTGTTAGATAACTTAAATGAAGTAAGCATTCCTCTAACAATGCTTAGCCAGTACATGCCAAATCAGTATTGCAAAGTAAGCAACGGCTTGATTGAAGCCAATCCTTGCGAGCTGATCATCGACAAGATTCAAGAAGTCGTTGAACAGTATTCATCAGCGTGTAAGTAATGAAGCAATGAACGACAAACAAAGCGCTCTAAGCGCTTTGTTTGCGTGTAGACATAGAGATAAACATGATGAAAGCAGACGCAAGACGACAAAAGATTCTCACTTTTTTGGCTACAAAAGGCACGGTTGAGATCAAGAATTTAGTCAAAGAGCTTGAGGCTTCTCACGTTACCATCCGACACGATCTTTCTGTCTTAGAAGAAGCCGGGAAGCTCGAGCGTTTCTTCGGTGGCGCAGCCCTTCCCTCACTCATCAAAAATGTTCAAAACGAGAAGTCTAACTGGGACAGTGAGTTGGCAGTCAAACAGCGCTATAAGATAAATGATGTAGCCAAGCTTGATATTGCGAAGAAGGCGGCAGAAATGGTATCAAAGAACGCTACGATTATTATCGATAGCGGAAGTACAACACATTTGCTCGCCAAACAGCTCGCCCAAAAGGGTAACCTTACCATCATCACGAATAACCTTGCTGCAGCGACCACACTAGCCGGAGTTACCTCAATTACACTTGCAATATGTGGTGGAGTTTACCGTTCAGTGTCTCAGTCTATTCATGGAAACAAGGCAGAAGAGTTCTTTTCTGAGGTTTGTGCAGATATTGCGTTTATTGGCGCTGACGGACTAGACCCGCTAAAAGGCAGCACTACTTTCAACGAGGGGTATAGGGTGACTCAGGTTATTGCTGAGTGTGCTAAATCAGTAGTCATGCTAGCTGACTCATCAAAATTGAAGAGAGCAGGCTTCAATCAAGTACTTCTACCCGAACAAATCAAAATTCTCATTACGGATAAAAATATTCCAGAAGAAGTGATCAAACGATTTGAGGACAACGGTACTCAAGTTGTTTTGGCATAGAGGAACAATAGTGAAACGTATTAACTTTAGTGGGTGTTTATTCGATCTAGATGGCACCCTAGTTGACTCAATACTTTCCGTGAACCGAGCTTGGACAAGCCTAGCCGAACGTCACGGATTAAACAGAGAACTTGTACTCAAGTCTATCCATGGGCGGCCAGCAAGCGAGTGCATCAAGGAGTTCTTGTGTCATAAACCGAAGCTTATTATCCAACATGAAATTGAGTGGCTCAAAGAACGAGAAACTAATGATACGGAGGGTATTGTGGCAATTGAAGGTGCTATTGAGTTCATCCAACTTCTCAAAGAAAAAGGTATTCCGTGGGGGATCGTTACGTCCGGCAATAGGTCCGTAGCTAAAGCTCGTATGTTAGCAGGAGGAATTCCACAACCTGACATGTTAGTTACAGCAGAAGATATTAAAAATGGTAAGCCGAATCCAGAGCCTTACTTTCTGGGAGCTGAACGTCTTAAATTGGATGTGCGAGATTGTATTGTATTTGAAGATGCTTTGGCAGGCATTTGGTCTGGCTTATCAGCAAGGGCGCAGGTTATTGCCATTACCAACCACGAAAAATTCAAACAATTGGCTGTTTCAGCTATAATATCAAAGTATAACGACCTAGATATTGCTGAAACAGATACCAATTGGCAGTTGATCCTTCGCTAAACGACAATAACTTCTATTCCACCAATCTCAAACTTGGCTTTCTGCTCTTCAGTGATACCAGTGTCAATGATTAGGGTATCAATTCGAGAGATGTCGAGAACCTTATTGAATCCAATTCGGCCTAATTTAGTCGAATCCACGACGGCTACTACTTTCTTTACACAATTAGCCATGATACCCGTGATTGTGTAGCCTTCGTTAAACGTTGTAATCCCCTTCTCTGGATCTAATCCATCAGCACCGACAAAAAGGACATCCGCTTGTACGCCGTCTAAACACTGTTCTGCACGAAAGCCATGCAGCGATTTGGTTTTGTTTCTGTATGTACCGCCAATCACAACTAAGACTGTGTCTTCTGCTTCCATTAGCGCGGTACAGGCAGCAAGATTGTTGGTAATGACAGTATTACCGCCAGTCTCAGCCAGCCGTTCTGCAATTAAGTGCGTGGTACTACCGCTGTCCAAAATGATTGTGTCTGCGGGAGAAACTAACTTGGCCGCAGCACTGGCGATACGTTGTTTAGATTCACTATTGATTTCGTAGCGCTTATCAATTTGTACTTCCGTATCAACTTGCAGCAAAGGTAAGTGCTTAATTGATTGAGCTCCACCAAAGAAACGCTTTAATTTACCCTCTTTTTCAAGTGCTTTTAAGTCAGTGCGAAGAGTAACTTCCGATGTTCCAAGAGAACTGGACATTTCTTTAACCAGCACCTGACCATTAAGTTCTAAAGCTTGAAGAATGTGTTCACGCCGTTCCAACTGATTCATTTTTGCTTCTCATCGTCTGTTTCAAGTGGACTTTCGTATACTTTCAACTTCGATAATATAACGAAAGCTGTGGCTTGTATACATGCGAGTTCTTATTGTTACCCGACCTGGTTTATTGCACTCGTTCAGATATAACAGACGCCTCTATTAACTTAGTTATCAGCTAGTTTCAATTTGGTTTTACACTTTTAATTATAGTTATGTTCATTTTCGTATTCGAAGGGAGCCAACGAATTAAAGCCACTTCAACAAAAACAGAGTTAGATGGATAAACATCAAAATGAACAACACGTCATTCTCGACAACTCTCATATACCTTGCAATACCAAGTCCAATATTCAATCTCCACAACAGCAAAGTAGAATATTTCATCAGGCCAACGTTAGATTCAAACTAAGTTGGCCATCATCGTTAAACCTTGTTTTATGATTAAATAAGAGCTTCATCAATCAAGGTAACGAATGTGGCTTAGAAGCACTAACATTTTAGTACCAAAAATAAAATGTTAAGATCTTCACATTGAAACTGTTGTGGTTATAAGCGTGTTCGAAATATGTTTGATACCTCGAAATACAATTAGTGCTTTTGATACCCCACCTGATACCCCACAAACAACATATTAAAAATTAATTCTTTATATTTCAATAATTTAACAACTCAATCCATCGGCCCACTTGACCATTTTCGACACATATCGCAATGACAAAAGCTCACTTCATTGTGCTGAGGTGCAGTCACTTCAATAGCGCCACATAAACATGTTCCTTTCATCGCTGTTCCTCCCTATTCAATCTCCATCATTATGACGGTTTTAGACTCTTAATTGATGTGACCAACCTAGTCTTTCACCACATTCTCCGGCCGGCATGTTTGCGTGAACTTTATGAACAAAATGTCGCTTATGCTCAATATTCTCTTTATCTACGCATTAGAGACATCACGTTAACACCTTATTAACCTTTAGCTCATCACTAGCGAGTCTCCCTACCTCGTTAGGAGAACAAATAATAAGACTCTTCAAAACAAGAGAGTCACCAACATAAGGAACGTGAAACATGTTAAAGGTACTCAAACCAACGCTCGCCGCATCCATCATTGCAGCCTCATTTTCTTTCCACGCTTTTGCTGCTGATGTTGAAAAAATCCACTTTCTAATCCCTGGTGGTGCTGGTGGTGGCTGGGATATGACGGCTCGTGGTACAGGTGATGTGCTGGTTAAATCCGACATCGTTGAAAATGTCTCTTTCCAAAACCTCTCTGGTGGCGGTGGTGGTAAAGCCATTGCACACCTCATCGAAACCGCTGAGCGCCAACCTGATACGTTGATGGTGAACTCAACCCCAATCGTTGTTCGTTCACTGACGGGTATCTTCCCGCAATCTTTCCGAGATCTCATACCAGTAGCCGCAACGATTGCTGATTACGGCGCTATCGTGACCTCCGCGGATTCGAAGTACAACACATGGGAAGATGTGGTCAAAGATTTCGAATCTAACCCACGTAAAGTAAAAATCGCCGGCGGTTCTGCTCGTGGCTCGATGGATCACCTTGTCGTCGCAGCTGCATTTAAAGGCGAAGGTTTTGACGCGCGTAAAGTTCGCTACATCGCGTATGACGCTGGCGGCAAAGCAATGGCAGCGCTTCTGTCTGGCGAAACACAATTGCTTTCAACCGGTCTTGGCGAAGTATTAGAGATGTCGAAATCTGGTCAGGTAAAAGTACTGGCGATTACGGCACCAAAACGTCTAGACGCTGCACCAAACATCCCTACCCTGAAAGAATATGGCAATGAGACTGTGTTCGCGAACTGGCGTGGTTTCTTTGCCGCTCCTGGCACGAGCCAAGCCAAGCTCGATGAATGGAACGCAGCTCTGACCAAGATGTACAAAACGGACGAATGGCAAGTTGTTCGTGACCGTAATGGTTGGATTGACAACTACAAAGCGGATAAAGAGTTCTTCGCGTTCCTAGAAGAGCAAGAGCAGCAAATGGGCGATCTAATGCGCGAATTAGGTTTCCTTAAAAAGTAATAACTCCCATCCGAGTTTGTGGGGTTAGCTATCCCTAGCCCCGTTGTATTTGCACTCTAATTTCACCGTATATGGGCATTGTCGATATTCGACAAGTAAAAACTCCTTTGTTTATTGATTGGTAAACACTAAGTAACTCGACTAGCAGCGATGCGCTTAATTGTTAATGACTTGGTCCTTCTTCATTAACGCCCATATACGGTCTTTTCCTGTTGTTCTAGGAGTTGGATATGTCTCATTCAACCAATATTTTTACCAAAGAGAACTTGCTGTGCCGCGATCGTGTTGGCGCGATGATCTTTTTGTTGTTTTGCCTATGCTATGGCTACCAAACTACGCAAATCCCTCTCTTTCCCGGGGATGAATACGAACCCTTCACGGCTCGCACTTTACCGACCATTCTGACCTACGTCGGGATTGGTTTAGCGCTAATGCTATTGGTCACTGGTCAGCCCGATAAACAAAGCGGCGCTGTGATGTCATTCAACTGGAAATTGCTTATCGCCTTTTTAGTTTTGATGGCGCTTTATGGTCTGGGTTTGACTTACATCGGCTTTGTATTAGCGACAGGATTCTTCCTGCTTGCGGGCTTTTACCTTCTTGGCGAACGACGTAAATCGGTGTTGTTTGGAGCCTCATTCTCGTTCGTTATCGCGTTTTACTTGTTGCTCACTCAAGGTCTGGATATCTACCTTGAGCCTGGTCTGATTTTCACCATCTGGTAGTCAAAAGAAAGGACTGAATTATGTTAGATGGAATTCTACAAGGTTTATCCACCGCCGTGATGCCAATGAACATCATGATGGTGATTGTTGGCTGTTTTGTTGGTACGTTTATCGGCATGCTACCGGGGCTTGGTCCTATTTCTGCCATCGCTCTGATGATTCCTATCACCTATGGTTTGGATCCATCTTCGGGTCTGATTCTGATGGCAGGTGTTTACTATGGTGCGGTATTTGGTGGTTCAACTTCCTCTATTCTTATCAACGCACCGGGTTGTTCTTCAACCGTAGTTACCGCGTTTGATGGCTACCCAATGGCGCAGAAAGGACAAGCAGGTAAAGCACTTGCACTGGCGGCTTACTCTTCTTTCACTGGTGGCACTCTTTCAGCAATAATGCTGCTTGTAGCGGCACCAGCATTGGCTAACGTCTCGTTAAGCTTCCAATCTTCTGACTACTTTGCGCTAATGCTTCTTGGCTTATCCGCAGTGGCTGCGTTCGCTGGCAAAGGACAAGTAATAAAAGCATGGATGATGACCATTCTAGGCTTGATGTTGTCTACAGTCGGCATTGATAAAGGCGTCGGTGTCGAACGCTTCACCTTTGGTCTAACGGATTTGATGGATGGCTTTAGCTTCCTATTGTTGGCGATGGCGACCTTTGCGCTTGGTGAAACGTTGATGGGTATTTTGAAGCCTTCTGAAGATACGCGTGATGAGGAACAAGATAAGCTGAGCAACATTGGCTCGATGAAAGTCACCAAGGAAGAAATCAAAGAAGTAGCGCCTGTTTCTATTCGCTCTTCAATCCTTGGCTTCTTTACAGGTGTTCTTCCGGGCGCAGGTGCAACCATCGCCGCCTTCTTAAGCTACGGCATGGAACGTAACCTTGCTCCAAAGGATAAAAAAGAGCAGTTTGGTAAAGGCAGCATCCGAGGTTTGGTGGCTCCGGAGTCAGCGAACAACGCAGCATCAAGTGGTTCTTTCGTTCCTCTTTTGACCCTTGGTATTCCGGGCTCTGGTACAACCGCAATCATGCTAGGAGCATTAATCGCTTACGGTATTCAACCAGGTCCTCGTCTGTTTGTTGAACATCCAGATGTGTTCTGGTCGGTAATTATCTCCATGTACTTCGGCAACATTGTGTTGGTGATTCTTAACCTACCGCTGATCCCATACATCTCGAAGTTGTTAGCAGTACCAAGAACCGTGTTGTTGCCGATGATTCTGTTCTTCTCCATTACGGGTGTGTATCTGGTTTCTTTCAACACCATGGACGTGTTTGTGATGCTACTTGTGGCAATGGCTGCCATCGCACTAAGGTTAGCAAACTTCCCTCTCGCACCGCTGTTGCTTGGCTTTATCCTTGGTGGATTAATGGAAGAGAACCTGCGTCGTGCATTGATAATTTCCGACGGTGAACTGAGCTTCTTATGGGAACGCCCAATCACACTGACATTCACAGTGCTTGCAGTATTGGTACTTGGCAGTCCGCTGTTTGTAAAACTTTTTCAAAAGCTTAAAGCACAACCAGTAAAAATTGAGCAATAAGCATTCTATCTCTCCCTCAAGATAGACCTTTGAAACCAAGCCACCCTCTGCGGTGGCTTTTTTCTTGGACTAATCGCTACTTTATTTCTTTGGGTGAGTTGCGTAGTGTTAACCGTTCAGAAACAAAAATTATAAGAACAAAAAAGGATTTTTTATGCTGCTGGAATTTGCTCTCTTGTTTGCCGCAGGCGTCGTGGGTGGGATCATGAACTCCGTCGCCGGTGGTGGTAGCTTCATAACCTTCCCTGCCTTGATGGCGGTTGGCGTGCCTCCTATCATGGCGAACGCGACGAATACTTATGCTTCTTGCGCAGGTTACATCAGTGGTGCAATCGGTTTTCGCGAAGAAATCATGAAGAACAAGCAAGAACTCGCTTTCACTATCTCTTTCAGTTTGATTGGTGGTGCAGTCGGTGCTTACCTTCTGCTAAATACGCCGGAATCTGTTTTTCTTGAAGCGATTCCATGGCTACTTTTATTCGCAACCGTGCTCTTTTTAACTGGCTCACGCATGACCGCGTTGATTAAATTTCTGACCAAAGAGACCAAACACGCCGGCATTCTGGGTGTGATTGCATTAAGTCTTCTTTTGATTGGTGTCTCTGCTTATGGCGGCTTCTTCAATGCCGGACTAGGCGTGATCGTATTAAGTTATTTAGTGGTTGCAGGGCACCAAGACATCAACTTAATGAACGGGCTTAAGCTGCTGGTTTCGACCTGTGTTTCTCTGATTGCCATCGTGATCTTTGTTGCTAACGGTTCAATCGATTGGACCAAAGGCAGCGTTGTAATGGTTGGCACATTGGTTGGCGGCTACTTGGCAGCGCGTGTATCTCGCCGGTTGAATCCTAGTCATGTAAAAGGCTTCGTTGCCCTATCTTCTATCGCGATTACCATTTACTTCTTCGTAGATGTCTATGCCTAACTCAATACCACGATATAACCAAAGCCAAGCGCTCATTGCTCACAAACCAAAACGCCATCGCAAACTACGATGGCGTTTTTATTAGTTCTAAGTGGAAATTACTTAATCAAACCCACTTCTTTGTAGTACTTCTCAGCACCTGGATGAAGCGGCGCAGATAGACCATCTTTCACCATTTCTTCTTTCTTCAAGTTGGCGAATGCTGGGTGTAGACGGCGGAAATCGTCAAAGTTTTCGAATACCGCTTTCACTACGTTGTAAACAACTTCGTCTGGCACTGCCGTTGAAGAAACAAACGTCGCACCCACACCAAAGGTTTGTACATCGCTTTCTGAACCGCGGTACATGCCACCCGGTACGTTTGCAATACGGTAGAAGCTGTTATCAGAAACCAACTTCTCAACTTGTGGGCCAGCTACCGTTACGATGTTGCTATCACACGAGGTAGTCGCCTCTTTAATCGCACCACTTGGGTGACCTACTGTGTAGATCATCGCGTCGATCTTGTTGTCACACAATGCTTTCGACTGCTCTGATGCTTTTAACTCAGACACCAGTTTGAAATCGTCATTCGTCCAGCCGTACTCTTTCATCAACACTTCCATTGTACCGCGCTGACCAGAGCCTGGGTTACCAATGTTCACTCGCTTGCCTTTTAGGTCATCAAACGTTGTGATATTCGCGTCTTTACGAGCCACAACGGTGAACGGTTCTGGGTGAACAGAGAACACAGCACGAAGCTCTTTGAATGGTCCTTTATCTTCAAACTTGCTCGTACCGTTATAAGCATGGTACTGCCAGTCTGACTGAGCGATACCTAAATCCAACTCACCTGCCCGAATGGTATTGATGTTGTAGATAGAACCACCGGTACTTTCTACTGAACAACGGATGCCATGGTCAGCACGTGATTTGTTCACCAAACGACAAATAGCACCACCCGTTGGGTAGTACACGCCAGTTACACCGCCCGTACCAATGGTTACGAACGTATCTTTAGCAGAAACTGAAAAACTTGCACTTAGTGCAGCCAGAGAAGCCGCGACAGCAATTTGCTTGAGCTTTAACATTGAACGTCCTTATTTTTTCCTTTGTTTATGGCCAGATAAGTATAGCAACCGTTAACAAGTTGATAACGTTCGAGATCACATCCTGAGAATAATCACCACGCCGCAAAAGGCTTTGATCGGTAAGCAATTATGAACCGTGTACGACTTTAGTTTTATTCCAAATAAAAAAGCCCGCAGAGTTTGCCTGCGGGCTGTTCGGTGTTTCAAGCGTACTTAATCGAGCGCTAAGGTTTTCTCTTCACCGTTGTCATTGGTTGCGGAGGCACTTTGATTCCCTTTCCTGTGTGTCCATAGATAAATGGATGGAATCACGGTAAGTGTGACGATCATTGAGATCACACAGCCCCAACCGACCACCAGCGCCATCGGTGACATGTAGTTATCGTAACCACCTAAGCCATACGCAAGCGGAATAAGGCCTGCAACCGTTGTGATTGTGGTTAAGGTAATTGGTCTTACGCGGCTTTGCGTTCCGCTAATGACAAAATCTAGCAAGTTGGTATCGTTACATTCCGCTTCGTGTTCTTTGAAGTGCCAAATCAGCACCAAGCTGTTGTTAACCATAATACCAATCAAGGCAATCATCCCGATGATGGAGAAAAAGCTCAGCACCTGATTGTGTAAGAACAGAATGAACAGCGCGCCTGCGATGCCAAATGGAATCACCGTTAACACAATCAAGGTTTCACGCATTCGGTCAAACAGAAGAATCAGAAGCAACGCAATACCAATAAACGCCACGCTAATCGCGATCATAAAGCCTTGTTGCGCTTCTTGTGTTTCTAAGATCTGCCCTGTCGCAATGATAGAAGCACCGCCGTATTCTTTATTGGCAAAGGTTTCTTGAACCGCAGCAAAAACGGCAACTGGATCGGTCACGGTCGAATCGACACCTGACGACACACGAATCACTCGCTCTCCATTGAAGTGTTTGATTTGCGCTTCTGCATCGGCATTTTTCCAGCGCACCAGCTCACTTAGTGGCACCAGTTTGTTATTACTGGCACGAACTAAAATGTTATCCAGTTCTTTTAAGGATTTGTCGTCTTCTTCTAGCGCGACTCGGAAATACACTTCTTCTTCACCATTAAAGATCCGCGTCACGCGTTGACCGTCAATCGCAAACTTAATGATATCGCCGACCTTGTTGGCACTGATGCCGTAGTACTTGAGCCAATGATGTTGCAGCTCAGCTTGAATTTGTGGTGCTGGTGCATTTAAATCACGTCGTACTCGGCTCGTCCCTTCCAATGACTCAATGTACGCCGTCAAATCATTAGCAAGCTTTTCTCGCCCTTCATCCGTCCCGCCAACGACACGCAAATCCACCGGACGTCCTACCGGAGGACCGCCGCCATCAATATCGAACTCAATTTGAGCCAAACCAGTAATTTGCGTCGCTTTCTCTTCCCACTCTTCGACGATTTGTTCTGCAGTTCTTGTTCGGCTGTTTGGTGGCGTTAATGAAATCACCCAATAGCTATTTGGTGAGCTTACTTCGCCATACCAATAATTCACCTCTTCAGTGCTTTTGATCAGCGCTTCGAGCTGTTGTGTTTCTTTCCAGACGTCATCCAAATCCAACTCTGGATTCGACTCAGCACTGATTTCTATCAAATACGCGCCGTCTGTTGGGAAGAACAAGAAACTCAAACTCTTATATGAAATGGCTCCTAAAGTCAGAATCACGACTGTAATGCATGGCAACGCGACCTTGCTGTTTCGAATGACAAATTCAATCAAACGATTCAGCGCGCTTAAATCTAAAAATGGCTTTTTCTTTACCTGACTCTTCTTGCTCAAAATGCCTTTTAAATGGGCAGGAATAAAGAACAGCGCGTCGATAAACGAAAAGCACAACGCAATAATGACCGTAAGCGGAATCACATACACCAATTTGCCGCTGTTTCCCGGCAAGAAGAGCAAAGGTATAAAGGCAATCATGGTCGATAAAATGCTTGCCAACACCGCTGGGAATACACTCTTCACCCCTTGTGTGACGGCCTTATCAACCGGATAACCCTCTTCAACTAATGCCACGATTTTATCGCTCACCACCACGGCATCATCGACAATTATTCCGACAATCAGAATTAAGGCGGACATAGTGAACACATCGAGAATCTGCCCGAAAGGAGGCAGCAAAGCCAGCGTGCCAAAGATACATACAGGAATAGAAACCGCGACCCAAAATGCAATGCGTCTATCAAGGAAAAGCGCCAACGTAATCAGCACCAAACCAAGTCCAACCAAGCCGTTGTCTTGCACGATACGCGCTTTCTCTTGGATGTCTTCGGATAAGTCAGAACCGATGGCGATAGTGTATTTGTCACCGAGCAGTTTTTGCTGATTTGCAATCAGAGCTTTCACCGCGTTAGAGGTGCTAATAACGTCCGCACTTTCATTGGTTCTTAAGTCAAAAAGAATGCTCTTGTTACCGTTGATTGAGCCATAAACCTCGCCTTTTTCAAACCCATCCTCAATGAGACCTGCAACGTCTTTAAGCTGAATATTTGGGCTGAATGAGATGAACATTTCACGCAGCTCTTCAATACTATCCAGCTCGGCAGAGGTCATCAGTTCAGGGTTGTTCTTTAAGGTTTCTAGACGACCACCGCTGATCAGCGTATTACGCTCTGCAATCAATGCCGCCACTTGATCCAATGTTAAGCCGTAGCGCCTCAAAGAAATTGGTTCGAGTTGGATTAAGAATTCTGGCGCACGTAAATCAACAGTGTAAACTTCACCAATCCCTTCGACACGTCGCAAGGCCAACTCTAGGTCTTTGGCTTTATCTCGCAGTGCCTTATAACCAACATCGCCAGAGATACCGGCCACCATGAAATCCAAGCTGTACGATTTTTTGATCGACAACGTTGGCGCTTCGGTCACACCAGCGGGTAAATCAGTTACCCTTGCCAACGCATCTCGAATGTCTTGGTAAACAGCATTCGGATCAGAGACATTGCTGTCCAACACCACACTGATGTTTGAGACGCCCGTTTCCGACGTGGAGGTGAACTCTTTCAAGCCTGAAATAGACAACAGTTCTTTCTCAATTTTACTGGTGATGTTGCTTTCAATGTCTTTCGCACTGGCACCAGGATAAACCGTGACGATATCGCCTTTTCCTAAGTCAAATCGAGGCTTCTCAACAAGGGGAAGATTGTAGGCAGTAAGGGCACCAATGCTGATGATCAAAATGGTCAGGATTTTAGACGCAAACTTTCGATGAGAGAGCAAATCTAAGAAGAAATTCACAGTGCCTCCTGATCATTGAAATACACGTACGATTCCATGCCCGGATTAAGCTCGCCGTTGGCGTTATCGACCGTCACTTCGACAAGGAAGCCCGGCTCACTGTTTTGGAAAGCAGGAGAAAGCAAAGTGATGGTGCCATCTAGTGTTTGCTCAACAGAAGGCACTTCAACCTTAACCTGCTCGCCTTTGCTGAACTTGTTGAAATCAATTTCTAACAGGCGGAATCGCACTTTCAATCGCTTCATATCAGCGATGGTAAAGAGCGCATCGCCCACCGAAATCAACTGCCCTAACTCAACAGAGCGATTGATGATTACTCCATCAAAAGGCGCATCAGGAGAAGCTTTATCCAGTGTTCGTGCGGCGATTTTGTAGTGTGTATTGCTTACGTTGAATTGAGCTCGACCAATGTTGGTCACGCGAATTTGGTTGTCCACGTCACTTGCCGAGACGCCATTGCTGGTCAGAAGGGATTGATAACGTTTTAGTTGTTTCTCTTGAATCTCCAACTCGGCACGACTCACCTCTAACTCGTTACGGGCTAAGTCCAAACTCAATGCGTAATCTTCCGAGGATAAAGATAAAAGCTCCTGCCCTTGAGTCACAACATCACCGTTATCGTAGCGATAAGAATCCACCACGCCGACGACTTCACTTTTTACCACGACGCTTTTTTCAGGAATCAATTGACCAACGACATAATCGCTCGCCGCATGAGCTGCACTTGATAGGAGAAACAAGGGTATTAATACGGATCTTTTTTTCATTTAGTTATCTCATTTCCGATGAACCCAATGACTTGTGTAATTGTTCTGTCCGAAAGGAGCCACTGAGTTGAACATACAAGCCATTGATGTTTAATAAGGCATTAACCAAAAGCAAAGCCAACAGTTAACGCATTTATTCATTGATGCTTGATATATAAATTATCAGCGGCGGTGTGGAAAAAAAGTGAGTCCCTATTGCTGCAATTACCCTTTCTATTTTTGTTGATTTAACAAAAGCCTTTTGCCATTACTGCCGTTAATTGCAAATCATCAAAAGAGTAGACTGAGGGCAATTCGAAATAGGAGCTTCTTATGAGCAACGCACTTTTCAACGCATTCCAATTCGGCGATTTTGCTGTAAACAACCGCATCGCGATGGCACCAATGACTCGCTCACGCACTTCACAACCGGGCGACGTGCCAAACGATATGATGGCAACTTATTACCAACAACGCGCCACAGCAGGTTTGATCATTACTGAAGGCGCACCAATTTCAGCAGTAGGTCGCGGCTACTCAATGACACCGGGTATTTACACTCAAGAACACATTGAAGGCTGGAAAAAGACCACCGACGCGGTACATAAGGCTGGCGGTAAAGTCTTTATTCAACTTTGGCATGTAGGTCGTCGTAGCCACGACACAATCGCTGGTGAACAACCTGTATCGGCTTCTGCAATCAAAGAACCAGACATGGTGTTTGGCCCTCTTCCAGAAGGCGGGTTTGGTATGATCGAAACCTCAATGCCGCGCGCATTAAGTGAAGATGACATCAAACAAACCACTACAGATTTTGTGCAAGCGGCGAAAAACGCGATGGAAGCTGGCTTTGATGGTGTTGAGATCCACGGAGCTCATGGTTACTTACTTGATCAGTTTATGCGCAAAGCATCTAACCAACGTGATGACGAATACGGTGGCTCTCAAGAAAATCGCATGCGCTTTATGTTGGAAGTGACCGAAGCGATCGCAAAGGAAATTGGCGGCGATAAAACAGCTATCCGCCTGTCTCCTTTCGTTACCGAAGGCTCAAACATCGTTGATGACGAAATTGTTGAGTTAACAGTGAAGGCACTAGAGAAGCTTGCACCGATGAACCTTGCTTACATTCACTTCAGTGAGAATATCTCTAACTACACTGAAGCAACGGATGTCTTCCGCAAACAAGTTCGTGAGGTGTACCCAAACCCAATCATGGTTGCAGGTAAACTCACCGCAGAAAAAGGCCAAGCATTGTTAGAGTCTGGCTTAGTGGATTTAGTGGCGTTCGGCCAACCGTTCATCACTAACCCAGACTTCGTCTACCGCGTGGAAAACGGCATCGAGCTAACGCCAGTTGGTTACGATGCGCATTCCACCTTCTACGGCGGTGATGAAAAAGGTTACACCGATTACCCTTGCGCGACCGCATAAGTGATCATAAAAAGCCCCGAAAATTCGGGGCTTTGTTTTACTGCTTTTTCTGTTGCCTTAAAAGGCGTTTTGTTTAGAAGAAGCCTAGCGGGTTGACGTCGTAGCTAATGAGTAGGTTTTTCGTATTCTGATAGTGATCGAGCATCATCTTATGGGTTTCACGGCCGATACCTGATTTCTTGTAACCACCAAACGCAGCATGTGCAGGATATGCGTGATAGCAGTTAATCCAAATGCGCCCTGCTTCGATGTTTCGTCCCATGCGATAAGCGAGGTTTTGGTCTCGCGTCCACACACCTGCACCCAAGCCATATTCCGTGTCATTGGCAATCGCTAGTGCTTCCGCTTCATCTTTGAAGGTGGTCACTGCGATGACTGGGCCGAAGATCTCTTCTTGGAATACGCGCATCTTGTTGTGACCTTGTAACAAAGTCGGTTGAATGTAGTAGCCCTGCTCCAAGTCGTTTTCTTGTTTCGCTACATCGCCACCAAACACGACTTTCGCGCCTTCTTGACGACCGATTTCTAGGTAACTCAGGATCTTATCGAACTGCTCTTGCGAGGCTTGAGCGCCAACCTGAGTATCGGTATCGAGTGGGTTACCCTGCTTGATTGTCTGCGCGCGCTCCGCAACTTTAGCGATAAACTTGTCGTACACAGACTCATGCACTAACACACGTGATGGACAGGTACACACCTCGCCTTGGTTGAAGAACGCAAGCAAAGTGCCTTCAATACACTTATCTAGGTATTCGTCTTCATGATCAAACACATCTGGGAAGTAGATATTTGGAGATTTACCACCAAGCTCAACCGTCGATGGAATAAGGTTCTCTGCGGCACATTTCAGAATATGGTTACCGACTTCTGTTGAACCCGTAAATGCCAACTTAGCGATTCGGTTACTGGTCGCTAGTGCTTGCCCTGCTTCTGAGCCAAAGCCATTGACTACGTTCACTACGCCAGCAGGCAGAAGATCACCGATTTTCTCCATCAGAACGAGAATCGAAGTCGGCGTTTGTTCGGCAGGTTTTAGCACGACACAACAGCCCGCAGCCAATGCTGGAGCCAACTTCCAAGCCGCCATCAACATTGGGAAGTTCCAAGGGATGATCTGCCCAACTACCCCAATCGGCTCAGGGAAGTGATAACTTGCGGTATGCTCATCTAACTCAGCCGCACTGCCTTCTTGAGCGCGGATACAACCTGCAAAGTAGCGGAAATGGTCGACGACCAAAGGCAAGTCTGCTGCTAGCGTTTCACGGACGGGTTTGCCGTTTTCCCATGTTTCTGCCACAGCCAACTCTTCAAGGTGTTGCTCAATGCGATCTGCAATCTTAAGTAGGATGTTCGAACGTTCAGTCACACTGGTTTTCGCCCATTGCGCTCTTATGCCATGTGCAGCATCCAGTGCAAGGTTGATGTCTGCTTCTCCGGAACGAGCCACCTTACAATACGCTTGACCATTGATTGGCGATGTATTGTCAAAGTATTCACCACCCGTTGGTTTTACCCATTCGCCACCGATGTAGTTGTCGTAATGCGATTTGAAATTAACGATGGCATTTTCACTACCTGGCTGTGCATAAATCATAACTCTTCCTTTTGTTCTCGTTCAGTTTTTTGTTTTAAACAACCGAGTGTTCAACTCTGTTGTTTTGTTCACTTCATTACTCAAGTCACATGCCAACAACGCGCGTCTTGTTGTTAATTAAATGTAAAACTATGATTACCAAGCGATAACAAACCAAGTGAGTGACGTTTGAGCGGATGTATGGTGTGAACACCAGTGTTCAAGTGTTCCAAAATGGCACACCCTCACTGTGACAAAATGGTACAGTCATGGAACTTCAACACATTACCAACAGCAATTGGCTTTCCACTTCATGGGATAGAAGTGAGCAAGCCGGTTTAAAACAGCGACGTCGGCCAGACGATATTCGCGTAACTTCCGCGTTTCTTGAAGACAGACGCCACCAGCTAAATTTCCTAATCGATGCGGTCAAACAATTCGCTCTGCCCCTGTTTAACCAGTTGTTTGCGCACAGCGACAGTCGCCTAATCTTGACCGATGCAGATGGCGTGATCATCGGTAGCTGGGGACAACCTAAATTCCGCGAAAAGTTGACCGAGATTGCTCTCAGTTCTGGTGCATGCTGGCAAGAAAAGCTAAAAGGTACGAATGCCATTGGTACAGCATTAGTGGAAGCAAAACCGGTCTCTGTGATTGGTGACCAGCACTTCATACAACATCACCGTTTCATCAGTTGTTCAGCAAGCCCTATCTTTGATCATTTGGGTAACTTAATTGGGGTTCTGGACATCACCAGTGAACAAAAGAAGCATGACTTTTCAACACAGGTTTTAGTGCAAAACATGGTTCAACAAGTGGAGAACCAACTACTCAACCAAATCCCTCAAGGGCACATTCGAGTTGATTTAGCTTGTGAGCAAGGTCTACTGAATAGCGGTTGGCAAGGCATCATCATCGCCAATGAAGAGGGTCAGATTCTGGCTCATAACCAAGTTGCCTCACAACTGCTGGATCAAACCAATGTTGTTGGACAACAACTTGCCTCCATACTTGACGATTCTGCCAGTAACCAATCTTTAGTCTTCAAAACTCAGCCACTATCGGAGCGAAAAACATCATCCCGTGCCATTTCTGCCTCGAATGACCTGCATTACGGCGATACCACCGTCGAGCACTGTTGGCAGCAAGCCAATCGCGTTATCGATAAAGACATTAGCTTGTTGATCCTTGGCGAAACGGGCGTAGGTAAAAATGAGTTTGTTAAAGCTCTGCATAAAAACAGCCAGAGAAAAAACGGCCCCTTGGTTTCCGTGAACTGCGGTGCGCTGCCGAAAGACTTGGTCGAATCCGAACTGTTTGGTTATGTTGCAGGCGCATTCACCGGAGCAAACAACAAAGGCTACCAAGGTAAGATCCGTCAAGCGCACAAAGGCATCTTGTTCTTAGATGAAATCGCAGACTTACCATTAGAAGCGCAAAGCCGACTGCTGCATGTGCTCCAAGACAAAACCGTGTTGCCTGTCGGCTCTAACCAAACCATCCAAGTGGATACACAAATCATCGCCGCTACACACAAAGACTTAGAGCTCTTGGTTGAACAAGGTGAGTTTCGTCAGGATCTTTATTACCGCCTAAACGGACTCATCGTCGAATTGCCTCGTTTCCAAGAGCGTAGCGACAAACAAGCACTGATTGAAAACATTCATCGTCGTCACGCCGAGTCTGAACAAAGCATTTGCCCTCACCTGCTGTCATTAATGTTGGGCTATGGTTGGCCGGGGAATCTGCGTGAGCTCGACAGCTTAATCAAAGTGTCAGCCTTAATGGCGCAAGGAGAAGCGCAACTCGAGCTTAGCCACGTACCTAACCATCTTGCCAAAAAGCTGAGCCAAGCAAGCGTTATCGGAGAAGTGGATACGTCAAAAACCAGAGACATGCGTACGACTGTGGAAGATAAGTTGGTGAAAACCTACCAAGCAAACCAAGGCAACATCAGTAAAACCTCGCGCATGCTGGGTCTGAGTCGCAATACCATTTATCGCAAACTCAAGAGCCTTGGTATGCTGAAATAATGAAATGTAAGAGATAAAAAAAGAGCACCTCTTTGGGTGCTCTTCTTATTTTGAAACCTAGCCTTACAGTCCGCCTTCTTGCTGCGCCTGTTTTACTAATGCCTGACGTTGAGTTTCCGTTTCAGAATTCACTTTCTGTTCCTTGTGCGTTTCCTGATCCATATCTGCCGGAATGAAAACAAAGTACTTGTTAAGAGTCATCGTAAGAACCTCAATTAATAGTGTTAAATCACCTTCTTGGTAAATGTAAACAACACCAGCAAAAACGACTTATGCCGGTTCCTTGTTGTAGGTTTCAAAAAATAGAGTATGTTTGTCTACTAAACATCCTCCATATGCAAGCTAATTATAGGAGGAGATCAAGGGCTTACCTAACACTGTTTTTCATCTTTTACGTAATCTTAGTTTCGATATCAGTATTGATACACCATACCCTTACGAGCTAACTCTATGTCACAAAAGAAAAAAATGATGCAGATTTTATTGGAACAGAGGATGAGAGGCGTTGATACTTAAAGCTCAATGTTTTGAGGCGCTTACTTCGTGAAAAATACCATTGATTTAAATTTGTATCGCTTTCTTTATCTGCTCAGCCAGCAGAAAACGCAGGCAAAAGTGTGTCACACCCTCGACATCAGCAAAGCGACTTTTACTCGACAGCTCGCCGAATGTCGCCAGCGATTTGATAACGAACTGTTCAATGCAGAGAAAGGATTCTACACCCCCACTCTCCTTTGCCAGCAGCTATGTGAAGCCATAAGCGAGCCGTTAGAACAACTTGAGCAGATACCGCAAATGGCACAAAGCTACAATGCGAATCAGCATGCGAACGAATACCTATTCAGCATTATCAATCCTCTTTCTGCCATGTTGACGATTCCTTTGGTCACCGCCCTCACAACAGAAGAGCAAAAGCCTAAGATCGCCTTTATTGATTGGTCGATTGAAAGCATAGAAAACCCCAAACGTGGTGCTGTCGCGATTGGTATTGGTGGTTTTCCGAATGAACTCAATGAAAGGATGGTAGAACGCAAAGTCAGCTCAGTGCCGATTTTCGCTTACGTCAATGATCAACACCCACTCAGTCAACAACAAGAAATTGAGCTGAGCGATATGGAGAACCTAGATACTGTGCGCGTCTCAATGGGATCGCTCGATGTGAGCGCTTATTACGAGCGAATGCGTAAGTTGACTGGCGTGAATCTAGAACAAAAACTGACGGTCTCCTCCATGAGTGCTGCGCTAAATTGTGTCAAAGTCAGCCCGTATGTATTTGTTGGAATGTATATCGATGACCAAGAGCTACCCGCAGGCATTCGTCGATTGCCTTTGAAATTGGAAGGTAAACCCATGATGTTTGACGTTGGCATTCAGTACCATCGTGCCTTCTACCAACATCCAATCATCGCGCAAGTAGAAGTATTTATTAAACAAGCACTTAGATAAACCACTAAATTCAATTGCCACATCGTCAACGAATACAAAAAAGCCGACCAATAAACAGGTCGGCTTACTTCTTCAGCTTCTAGGACTTAAGCTCTTATCTTATTTAACCTCAGTGATATCACTTGGCTTCCAAGTACCGTCGTACCAAGGTTCTAGTGGACCATATACACGCAAGATGGTGAACCAACCTTTATTGGGTACGGTTTGAATCCAGTTTGCTTCTTTGCCTTTTGGTGCTTTCGGGCCAAAGTACAAATCTATCGAGCCATCTGAGTTAGCAATCATCTCATCACGTTTGTCGTTCTTACTTGGGAACGGTTGGCTCGTTTGTAGCTCCGAACGTGTTTGCGTATCGTAAGCCACCACAGACCAGAAGTTCTTCGCTGGCACATTGGCTGGAATCGTCAGCTTGTAATTCTTGCCGCCATCAAAGTACTCGCCTTGTGCAGACTTATCGACAATCGCGTATTTCGATCCTTTACCAACCATCTTCAATGCCATTGCAGGCGTGTTAACCGTTGCCATGTAGAAGAAATAGGTACGTGCGTCTAAGTTTCGTCCACCGTTACCTTCTTCAATTAACCACTGGTAGTCGTTGCCAATAAATGCGGTCTTCCAGTTACGGTCGTTCCAAATATATGCATTCTCGGTGCGTGGGTTAAACATCAGAGCACGTGCCGTTGCATTACCAATAGCAGCACCATCTTCAAGGATCTTTTGCATGCGAGCATCCGGTGCAAATGGTTTGCCCTTCTGAATACCGATGGTCGCAATCAAACCACGCATTTCTGGGTCGATGAATTCAATCGGCTCTTTGTCGATCACCGTTTTGATTTCATCATAGAAATGGTCGTCGTTCGCATGGATAGTATTGAAAGACTTACCACTACCAGAGATGAATTCCATCTTCGGTTGTTCGCCTTTCTTCGCCAGTGGGTAAATCTTCAAACCTGTGTGGTATGAGTTAACCGCGGCATCCGTCTTACCATCTTTCAGGAAGCCACGCGCAATAAACCAGTTGGTATAACTTGTCGATTGGGAGACATGGTAACCCTCAGGTACTGGACCATCGTAATTTGGTGGCAAGATGAGGTATTTGCCACCCTTACCTTTATCTGGGCCTACAACGCCCATATCGGTCACGAAACGGAAGAAAGCATCATTGACTGTGGTTGGCCCCATGCCCGGCGGGATTTCCACAACCGTTGGACCATCACGTTCTAAATCAAGAAACGCCGATGCGTAAACCGTGTCTGTGTTACCCGTTAAAAATAGCGGGTTTGAGTCCATCAGATCATCAAACAGCATCACCTGATTTGAACTGGTTAGACTCATCTTCTCATGCCCGACTCTCAGTGCTTCCATAGAGGCCATAGGAATCGCGTTCATAAACACTTCTGTCGCACGCATGGTATCGAGATTGTCGTACAGCGTATCCATGGTTTGTTGGCTTGGCACGCCATCCTTGAAATTCAGAGTACCAATGCTGGTTTCAACCTTATCAGGTGTCATGATGCTTGATGGAATGTCAGTGTTGTAAGCGCCAGAGCTTGCCATCACTGATGATGAAACCAATAGGCTGGTAATCAATGCGACACGTTTAAGTTGAGTCTTTAACATAAGAGTTTCCTGCGTTTTCAGTTGGGATGCATTTACTTTAGTCAAAGATAAAAATCATTTTTGACGCTCAACAGAATCAAAAATGCTGTCCAAAATGCTATGCAATGAAACTCACAACAATTGGCTATTAAAAACTGTCTACCAGGTCAATATTTAATCTTTTTTGAGAAATATTTAGCCTACTTTTTGGGTATCTTCTGAGCAAAAAAGAGACAATACAAATGCGGAGTGAAAGTACTCTGGCTCTACCCACTAAGCTCTGGGAGGCGTTATGAAAAGTAAAAAATTAGGTCATGTAATGTCATTCAGCAGAATGTTTTCCTTCATTGCCTTTCTGACAGCCACATTCGCTTGGGTATTAAGTATGTATGCCCTCTTTACGGTTTCCGTTGTGGCACTTTTCGTCAGTGGATTGCTCTACTTGAATGACAGATTCGGCCATCACCCAAAAGGCAATGTAAAAGAAAAGAGCGCTTAGGCGCTCTTTGAGTACTAATGAACAATGCTCCTAGACTTCAGATAAGCATTTATTTCATCAAGTTGATATAAGTTGCCGTCTTCGGTCATAGTCAACATCGTCTCATCTCGACATAACTCAGGCTCTCTGACCATTACCTCAATGCTCGGCTTACTCGATGCTAAAGAAAATAACGGGCATTCATAGTAGCCTTGACCTGTCGCGAGTGAAATTAATCTTTCTTGCTCTATAAGAGAAGCGGGCCACGCTAGAGCTATTGCTGACAACAACATAACTTCAAGCGAACGACTTAATGCCGTCGACACGGCTTTGCCTATCTTTGCTTTGTATATGGCATAAACACAACTTACAAGAATAGTGATACTAGCGCCAATAACGATTACATAGCGCGTATTAATGTAGATTATTTGATATTGCTTAGCTAATTGAACCTGTAAGCTTAGAGATTCGAAATGATCACTGAGCAACGTAAAAGCAATGCCACAGGTAATCAAGCTGATAACAAGAGCGACCAGGCTAACTTTTTTTATGCTTGGCGTATCATCCATTGTTAAACCTTAGAAACTGATTCATAGCTCGAGCTGATTTATATCTTTGAATCTTCATATCGCTTTCATGTTTTACTTGAGCCTCAACAAAACTGTTTAACTGAGCGATCAGTCTCTTTTTAACTAGGTATTCGCCCTCCAAATACTCTAAAAATAATCCGAAGATTGCTGCGACAGCGATACCGAATCCTATTGGCACTAATACCGTAGTTGTCACAGCAGAAATCATTACACCAGCGAAATAGCCCAGTACTCCAGAAATAGCGGCTATTACAATATCAGTTGAAACATTTACAACCCAGTTAGACAGTAAGTAGTCTTTTTTGAGAGCAAGTTCTAGTGTTCTGAAAGGCACAGAATAAATAACCGTTAAGATCACACCACCTTTTGCAGCAGCCTTTAAGCCAAGTTTTCCTATCCCCAAAGCCAGCATCTTTGCATTCGAGGATAAATACCTTGACTGTTTGATAATACTACGTAATTTATGGTTGCCAGAAAAACTAATATAACTTTGTGCTCCCTTCTTTGTGATTTCATACTTCCCTAGTATTGAACCACCTTTCTTAAGGTCCTCAGCTAAGAGATAAAACGCAGATAAGTCATGTATTAAACTTCCCTTTGCACTGATAACCTCTACCAACTCCATTCCCGTTATTAAGTCGGTTATTTGCTGTTCATTTAACCCTTTCATTTTCTTTTCAAATAACCAAAGATCGACGAGTCCCTTTTGGTCTAGTACATAAATATCTACTTCATGCATGTCTAAAGACTTTAGACATTGATCTCTTTGACTTTTGTTTCTCTTGCTCAAACACTGAAATCTATCGCTTGCCATACTCTTATTCCCAAACCTGATGTTGAGAAGTATTTTAAGGAGAGTGCTGAAAGGTTCTTCTCCATTTGTGAGAACTGCGTTTGACTTCAAACCATTGTGAAACTGTTAGTTTTAGTAGTATCTCTCTCACGAATTGCAGGTAATAAAAAAGGATGCCACTTGGGCATCCTTTTGCTTTGATCAGCTTACTGACCGGGGATTAAACGTCGTAAGTTGTAGACGCTGTGTCGCCGCCTGTACCAGTCCAGTTAGTGTGGAAGAATTCACCACGTGGACGGTCGATACGCTCGTAAGTGTGAGCACCGAAGTAGTCACGTTGAGCTTGAAGCAGGTTTGCTGGTAGACGAGCTGTTGTGTAACCGTCTAGGAAAGATAGCGCAGAAATCGTACATGGCATTGGGATGCCAGACTCTAGAGATTTCGCTGCTACTTTACGCCATGCTGCTAGGCTGCCTTGTAGGATGTTTTTGAAGTACTCATCAGAACCTAGGAATGCGATATCTGGGTTCGCTTCGTACGCATCACGGATGTTGCCTAGGAACGCAGAACGGATGATACAACCACCACGCCACATTAGAGCTACGTTACCGTAGTTTAGGTCCCAACCGTTCTCGTTAGACGCTTCGCGCATTAGCATGAAGCCTTGAGCGTAAGAGATGATCTTAGAAGCTAGTAGCGCTTGACGTAGTGCATCAACCCACTCTTGCTTGTCGCCTTCAACTGGAGTGATTGTCTTACCGAATAGAGACTCAGCTTCAACACGTTGGTCTTTCAGTGCAGATAGACAACGAGAGAATACAGACTCAGAGATAAGCGTTAGTGGAATACCTAGGTCTAGTGCGTTGATACCAGTCCATTTACCAGTACCTTTTTGGCCTGCTGTGTCTAGGATCTTCTCAACTAGAGGCTCACCGTCTTCATCTTTGTAGCCAAGGATGTCAGCCGTGATTTCAACAAGGTAGCTGTCTAGTTCAGTCTTGTTCCAGTCAGCGAATACTGCTTGCATCTCGTCTGCAGACATACCAAGACCGTCTTTCATGAACTGGTAAGCTTCAGTGATAAGCTGCATGTCGCCGTATTCGATGCCGTTGTGTACCATCTTAACGAAGTGACCAGCACCGTCGTTACCAACCCAGTCACAACATGGCTCGCCAGCGTCAGTTTTTGCAGAGATACCTTGGAAGATTGGCTTAACCGCTTCCCAAGCTTCAGCCGCACCGCCAGGCATGATTGAAGGACCAAAACGTGCACCTTCTTCACCACCAGATACACCAGTACCGATGAAGTGAATGCCTTTCTCACGGCAATGTGCTACGCGACGGTTTGTATCTGGGTAGTTAGTGTTACCACCGTCGATGATGATGTCGCCTTCGTCTAGAAGCGGAATTAGGTTGTCAATGAACGTGTCAACAACGTCACCTGCACGAACCATAAGCATCACTTTACGTGGTGTTTCTAGCTTCTCTACTAGTTCTTCTAGAGAGTATGCACCGATGATGTTTGTGCCTTTCGCTGGACCTTCCAGGAACTCGTCTACTTTAGCAGCAGTACGGTTGTGAGCCACAACTTTAAAGCCGTGGTCGTTCATGTTTAGGATAAGGTTTTGACCCATTACAGCAAGGCCGATTACACCGATATCACCTTTCATTGTTTCTCTCCAATTGTCTTTTATTCGACCAGCGGCCGCATTAAGCGATTTTTGCCGCTGCGTCTAAATCTAAATACCATTCCGTCAGACCCGCTTTCGCTTGGATCTTCGCTGCCGGATATGGAAGTACGCGTGCTGGTGAGCTGTTAATCTCTTCGATAATGTCTGCTTTACCAGCGCCAAGTACCAAGTAACTGATGCGCTTCGCTGCTTCTAGTACACGTGCCGTTTTCGATACACGAATCTGACCAGACTCAGGATGAGACGCCAATACTGATAGGTTCTCATCATCGTAGTTTGTCTGACCTGGGAACAGCGATGCGGTATGACCGTCTGCGCCAACACCAAGTAAGATCCAATCAAACACAGGAGTGCCATTTTCAGTTGGAATCACTTCTGCCATCTCTTTCGCAAAGCGTTGTGCTTCAACTTCTGGCTCGTCTTCACCACGAATGCGGTGGATGTTCTCAGCAGGAATGCTTACTTGGCTAAATAGTAGCGTATTTGCTTCACCGTAGTTGCTTTCTGCATCATCAGGAGCAACACAGCGCTCATCACCCCACCAGAAGTGCAGGTTTTGCCACTGAATTGACGTCGCGTAAGCTTCTGTTGCCAATAGCTTAAACAGCATTTTAGGTGTGCTGCCGCCAGAAAGAGAGATGTGAACAGGTCGGCCCATTTCGCTAAACGCTTTCATGTCGTTAGCAAGGCTTTCTACTACCTGCTCTGCTGTTTGGTAGATCTTATGGTTGATCATAGTTCGCAGTAGTCCGTATCTGTTAGGTTTTTACAAGGGAAGCGCCATGCGCGGTTAGCTCGTTGTAGCAAGTCGTCCGCTTCTTTTGGTCCCCATGTACCACATGCGTATCCGAATAGCGCTTGTGGGTCTTGCTTGAAATCTAGAATTGGTTGCACGTATTTCCAACACGCTTCAACCGCATCGCTACGAGCAAATAGCGTTGCATCACCGTTTAGGGCATCAAGAAGTAGACGCTCATAAGCAGTTAGCATTTGGGTTTCTTGCAGATCAGCGTAGTGGAAGTTCATTTTCACTTCCTTCGCTTTAAAGCCTGCACCCGGCTCTTTCAGACCAAAGCTCATTTGGATGCCTTCGTCTGGCTGAATACGAATAATCAGTTTGTTCTCTGGTGCGTTTTGACCAAACACTGGGTGTGGTGTCTGTTTAAAGTGGATAACCACCTCAGTAACGCGAGTCGGTAGACGCTTACCTGTACGAACGTAGAAAGGCACGCCATTCCAACGCCAGTTATTGATGTAAGCTTTCAGGCCGATGTAAGTCTCAGTACGAGAATCGTCTGCTACGCCGTTCTCTTCACGGTAACCTGGAAGTTGTTGACCACGAACTTCAGACGCCGTGTACTGACCCAATACAAGGTCGTTGCGAAGTGCGTCTTCATCCAGTGGTTTAAGACACTGAAGCACTTTCACGACTTCATCACGCATCGCGTCAGCATTGATTTGTGCAGGTGGTTCCATACCAACCATTGCTAGTACTTGTAGCAAGTGGTTTTGGAACATGTCGCGCACCGCACCTGAACCATCGTAGTAACCGCCACGTTCTTCTACGCCTAAGAATTCTGCGCCTGTGATTTCCACGTAATCAATGAAGTTACGGTTCCACAATGGCTCAAACATAGCGTTAGAGAAACGAAGTACAAGAAGGTTTTGAACCGTTTCTTTACCTAGGTAGTGGTCGATACGGTAGATTTGATGCTCTTGGAAGTGCTCGTGGATTTCTTTGTCCAACGTACGCGCTGATTCAAGATCGTAACCAAAAGGTTTCTCGATGATCAGACGTTTCCAACCATCTTCCTCGTTGTTCAGACCGTGTGCTGCAAGGCTTGCAGGGATCACGCTGTAAAGGCTTGGTGGCGTCGCAAGATAGAAAAGCGTATTACGTTGTTCGAATTGGTATTCGTCTGCCAGTTGGTCTAAACGAGTCGCCAACTTGCTGTAATCTTGTGTGTCAGAAGTATTGATTGCTTGGTAATGCAGGTGGTTGATAAATGCATTAAGCGTTTCTGGCTCAGTTTTCTCCATTTCCTGAAGCGATTTTTTCAGCTTTTCGCGGTAAGAATCGTCGCTGTATTTAGTACGACTTACGCCAAGAATGGCAAAATTCTCTGGAAGCTGTTTGTTCGCATAGAGGTGGTATAGAGCAGGAATTAACTTACGGTATGTAAGGTCGCCTGAAGCACCAAAAATAACGATGCTGCTGTTTTCTGGTATTACCATCATCTTTCCCTTAAAAACGAGGTACTTATTGTGTGCCCGGATACGGCTAAAAGGATTGAGCCAACCCTATCAATGGCACCCCAAAATAGAAAATTGGTCTTACCTATTACGTTGATAGGTAAAGCCTATAGTCCCAAATCACTGCAACTGCTGAGCTCCTTAAACATAGTCTGGATTTCAACATTTGTAGGTCGTTTAGAACGCTTATGTCTCTCGAGTACAACCTTGCACTCTGCGGAGGAGATTTCCGACACGGGGGCGTATTGTCTACGACTATTTGATTTACATCAACACTTGGCGGTGCAAACGTTTAAATAATTTACACGATACGCAACAAAGCATTGAATAATAAGAAAAAATCAATAAGTACTTGAGAGTTATAAAATTTAAGCAAAAACTCTAAATTGAAGAATAAATGTTCAAATTTGCAATCCATTACATAAGTAATGCGATTCAGTTGGAGTTTACTCCTCAATTCGCAACTCGTTGAGAATGATACCTAATGAATTATAACCGAGCGTTCTATCGGGAAGTAGGCAGGGAGATAGTGGTTAATACTTAGAAATGAAAGGATGGCTAGACAAAAGCCACCACTTTATGAGTTAAAACGACAATGATTACCTTATCACTTTTTTATAGCTGCGCTCTGGTCGCCCTACTGTGCCATAGTTTAAGTCGGCTTCCAGTTCACCCGAACTGATCAGGTATTCAAGATAACGTCTGGCAGTTGTTCGGCTAGCACCAATCTGCTCGCCTGCTTCGTCCGCCGTAAACATGCCTTCTCCAACAAACAAAGCACGAATCTTGTCTAAAGTTACGCCATCGATTCCTTTTGGTAAGCGTTGTGGCGCATTGTCTGACCCTGTATTTGATTGCAACATCTTATCAACCAAGTTCTGGTCTAAGCTTTCTGCTACGTTCAGCTGTTGGCGTTGAGAGATGTACTTTTGCAATGCCGCCTCTAATCGAGGGAACATAACGGGCTTGAGTAGATAATCAACGACCCCGCCTCGCATCGCTTGTTGAAGCGTGTCCACATCTCTCGCCGCGGTAATTAAAATCACGTCACAAGTTTGATTGTTTGAGCGCAGCGTATTGAGAATCTCCAAGCCCGTTCCGTCTGGTAGATAAACATCCATCAGTAACAGGTCTGGTTTAAGGATCTCTAACTGCATTTCTGCTTCCATCCGTGTCGTTGCTATGCCCACCACTTCCAAACCGGAGAGTTGACTCAGATACTTGTGGTGAAGCTCTGCAATGGCAATATCATCCTCGATGATCATGACTCGCGTTGCCGTATTCATACTTGTTCTTCCTTAGGCAAATACACGGTAATTCTCGTTCCATGTTCTGTATTTGGTAGCATCTCAACATAACCGTGATAACGCGTCGCCAGTTGATTCACAAGGTGTAGTCCTACCCCTCTATTCTGGCGAGACTTGGTTGAAATGCCCTTTTTCAAGAGCTCTTGTGGCTCAATGTTTTCCGGTAGCCCACAACCTTGGTCGACCACCTCTAAAATCACTTCGTTTCCGTAATCACTGATAGACACATCAATACTGCGACGCTCTAACGCAAACGCAGATTCAACACGAATAGAAGACAAAGTTGCGTCAAATGCGTTATCGACAAGATTGCCAAGAATGGTCACCAAATCTTCGGCGTTGAGCCATTCCGGTAACGGTTCTAGGCGACTGCCTTCTTCTACCACCAGTTGTAAGCCAAGCTCACGAGCACGTTCTGTTTTGCCTAAAAGCATGCCAGCGATAAGCGGATCTTTAATGGTGTCCCGCAAGAACTCAATCATCGCTTGGTAATGCGCCGTCTCTTGTCCAATAAGCTGCTGCACCGCTTCTAGCTCACCCATTTGAACCAAGCCGCTAATGGTGTTGAGCTTGTTTCTATGTTCATGCGTTTGTGAGCGAAGCAAATCCGCGTACTCTTTGGTTTGCGAAAGTTGCTCAGTGAGTTCGTTGATTTCATCACGCAAACGGAAGCTCGATACGGCACCGACGATTTTGCCATCCACAAAGATCGGTGAACGGTTCGCGATTAAGCGTTTGTGATTGAGGAAGATCTCGATGTCGTGATCTTCTTGTCCTGTTTCTAACACCGTATACAAATCGCTATCTCGGAGCGTATCGGTCAACGGTTTGTTGAGCGCGGCTTCTCGGTCGATGCCTAGAATTTGGCATGCGCTACGGTTGATTGAGCGTAATACACCTTGCGCATCAACACTGAGCACCCCTTCTTTAATGGTGCTCATAGTCACATCCAATTCACCGTATAAACGACCAATCTCTTCCGGCTCAAAGCCCATGATCGCTCGTTGGAACTTACGTGACGCATAATTAGAGACCACGGCATTGGCTGCAACCACAACCAGTGCCATTACAATTAGAAAAGCAAGAAACGGCTCGATGCGGTCTTGCAGACGCTCCAATAGATAACCGACAGAAACCACCCCAATGATGTTGCCTTGCTGGTCAAAAATCGCTGCTTTACCACGCACGGAGTAGCCCAAAGAACCTTGAGCCGTAGAGATATAGGACTTCCCTTCCACCAGCGCCCTCTGGTTATCACCGCCTTTCATCGGCTTACCAATACGTTCGTCGACGGGGTGAATCAGACGCACGCCATTTTTATCGCCGATAACAATAAACGCAGCACCTAACGCATCGGTCATTTCACGAAATCGCTGTTGGTATGGTTCAGGGTTTTGAGATTCGATCATCTCGATGACAATGTGGGATGTCGATAAGAAACGCGCCACGCCTAGCGCTTTCTCACCCATCTCTTGTTCTTGATCGAATTTAAGGTAAGTAAAGCCCGCAGCCACAAGGATAAGAAGTTCAATCAAACCCGATAACGTCATAATAATGAGCATGCGCTTACGAAAGCTGATCGAACTCCAACTCATTGATACATCCCTTACCGTTGTGAACATTCCACGTCATTGTGGAGACACATTCTAAATTAACACTGAGTTAACAATGAGGCTTTTACTAAATGACAAATCTGTGAACGAACGAAATGATCTCGTGTGTTTCCGATTAATAACTAATCGAGCAGAAGCACAAGCACTTCAAAAGTGGGAGAAAAACTTGATGGAATAAAACGCAGAAACAGAAAGATAAGCGGTCAGGCGATCATGTATCTCACCTGACCTTGTTGGTTTTTATCGAGAAGCAAAAACGCGCTCTAAACGCTCCAGTGCTTCCTCAATCACCGCAGTCGGACAAGCCACATTCATACGAATAAAGCCTCGTCCCATTTCGCCGAACATGCTGCCACCTTCGAGAACCAAGTGGGCTTCATCAGCCAGTAGATTGAGCAAGTCAGCTTCTTCTAACCCAAACTCAGAGAAATCTAGCCACGCCAGATAAGTCGCTTCAGGGACATAAAATTGGCTTTTTGGAATGCGTTGTTCAATGAAAGACGCCATCAAAGCCAAATTCGTGTCGATAACGTTATTGACCTCTTCTACCCACTGCTCTTCTTCGTTGAATGCAGCAATCGTCGCGTCCAATGCAAACGGAGACATGCCTACCTTTCCTGTGTAGTTGTTCAATGTCTCCCTATGCGATGCGTTCTTGATGACCAAGTTAGTAATATGTAGCCCAGCGACGTTAAACGTTTTGTTTACCGCCGTTGCGATGATGCTATTTTCACTGTGTTCCAAGTTAAGGGCAGAAGTAAACGAGCTGTCTTTGCGAATCAAATCCGCGTGTATTTCATCCGAGAAAAACAGCACATCGTTGTCTGCACAAATCTTAAGAAGAGACTGCGTGACTTCCGCAGACCAAATATTGCCAGTCGGGTTGTGAGGGTTGCAGTAAATAAAGATCTTGTTGTTCGGGTCTTTGCACTTTTCTTCAAAGTCCACCAAATCAATGCTGTATTGGTTGTTCTGATCTTTAATCAGATGGTTTCGCACGACTTCACGGTTGGTCTCTTGAATCTGCAATTGGAACGGGTAATACACCGGAGGCTGAATAATGACGCCTTCCCCTTCTTTACTGAAGGCTCGAATCACATTACGAACCGCAGAAACGGTTCCGGCACTGTACACAATCCAATCCTGCTCAATCGACATATTATGACGTCGGCCATACCAATTGATGACGCTGTTATAATACGGTTCAGTCTGCTGTGTATAACCCAAAGTGCCTTGCATCGCTCGATTAGTCAGCGCGCGAGTTATTGCTGGCGCACACTCAAAATCCATATCCGCCCCCCAGAGGGAAATGGTGTCATCGTAATAATTCACCCCTAAAAAATCTTTGACTATCTGGTGGTTTGTCTTCGCAGCAAAGCTGTTTTTTCGATCTAACGTTGTGGTGAAATTATAAGAATTCGTGGTCATGAAACTGGTACCTTTAGCGCTTAAAAATGAGAGAAGCGAAGAAATGCAATGGGATTACTTGAGTCTAATTTAGCGACCATTGTTGATTAAAACTCTGACACCCCGCAAAAAACAGCAACGTTTCCAACTTGCGTGAAACGGCACAACTCGACGTCTTCGTCACTTTCAATCACGGCGCGTTTAACCGCAGTCTCAACGCTCAATTTATAGCCGCCATGAAATATCAAAAACAAATCATATCGCCAGCCAAATAATGTTGTTATTTATTCAACATCATACATAAATTGCCATCCAAATCTTGAACATGATCACACCAATTTGAGCGGTTTTTGAGGCGTTTTTAGACTTTCCGTCGTATAATTTTTAGTCAAGAAGCCTACTAGAGCTTCGAACAAAGAAAGCAGCCAACTGGAAGTCTATTTAACGCTCAACACTTGCGTCAGAAAATTTGAAGATACATTGATAAAAATACAAACACTGACCGTAGGACAAACACTTAGACACCATCTGCACTGCAATAACTATAAACAGAGGTGCTTTTATAGTTAGAAGGAACACCAAAACATGGAACGCGATACATTTGGAATTTGCCTGAATAAGGCCATGCTGTCAGAGAATATGTATTCAACGTTTACACACGTCAGAGCTTATGAAAAGAGTGATGCTAGCTCCGCAGATCTTAAGGTGCTGCTGTCATTCCCACAGATGAGTGGTAAAGACTTGCTGAATACAATGCGAGGTTCTCGTCAGCTTGAGTGGAGAGCAGAATTTCACTGCCCTTCCATGAAGTGAAACAGTAGAAAACACGTAATAACGCTGCGCCCAACTAAGCCCCACTTAATTGGGCGCAACATTTCTCCAACAATTCTTTTATCCAATCACTTAACACTTTCTAATGAATACTTTATATTAGAGCTAATACTCTAAAGCAAAGTAGCCACTATGAAACAAACCGGAAAGTTCTGGATTTTGGGCATTCTCAGCAGCTCGATTTCTCTTGCCTGTCACTCTGCTCCCATCACATTCGATGATGCATGGAAATTGTTGTTAGAAAACAACTATTCCCTTAAAGCGCAACGTGCCAACGTAGAAAGTTACGAATACCAACAAAGCGCGACAGATAACCTCAACTTACCGCAAGTAAGCATCGGCGCGAACTACACGCGTTTAGATACAGACGTCACCTTGTCCGGGCAGCAGATTCTCGATAGCACTGGGCAACACATTAGCGTGCCACCTGTTTTCCAACCTATTTTTAGTGCGCTTGCGAATACCACATCGACGATCACAGAGCGTGACATCTTCTCCTCTTCTATTCGTGCTATTTGGCCAATCTTCACTGGTGGTCGAATCAATGCCGCTCAATCAGCAGCAGAAGGTAAAACAGACGAGGCGAAAAGCCAGCTCGCGATGGAGCAACAAGCGCGCTTTGAAGATCTCTCCAAATACTACTTCTCCGTGGTCCTAGCAAAAGAAGTGTTGGCAACGCGCCAAGCAGTAGAGAAAGGCTTAACCAAACACCGCGACTTTGCGATTAAGATGGAAGAACAAGGCCAAATCGCTCGCGTTGAACGCCTTCAAGCCGAAGCCTCATTAGACAAAGCCAAAGTCGAAACACGCAAAGCAGCCAGTGATCTGAGTATCGCGCAAGCGGCTCTTGGCAAGATCTTAGCGCAGAACGATTCTGTAGAACCTTCAGAAACGCTGTTTATCAACAATAACCTGCCGCCGTTGAGCGCATTTGTTGATCAAACACTGCTGACCTACCCGGGCTTAGATTTGTTGGATGCCAAACACAAACAAGCATCAAGTCTAATCAAAGCTGAAAAAGGCAAATACTACCCAGAAGTTTACCTATACGGTGATTACAGCCTGTATGAAGATGACTCCCTTGCCAGCCAAATGAAACCGGATTGGTTAGTTGGCGTCGGCGTAAATATTCCGCTTATCGAATCCACTGGTCGTAGCGAGAAAGTAAAAGCGGCGCAAAGCATGGTCACGCAAGTCGATGCGCTAAAATCTCAAGCGAAGCAAGATTTGTCACTTCTGGTACAAAAAACGTATCTCGAAGCACAACAAGCCATTGATGAAGTGCAGGGGCTAGAATCGAGTATCGCCCTTGCAGACGAGAACCTACGCTTGCGCGAAAAAGCCTTCACTCAGGGCTTATCGTCCTCTTTGGATGTCGTTGACGCGCAACTGTATGTCGCCAGCGTAGAGACACAGCAATCAGCAGCACGTTTCCGTTATCTGATTTCTTTAACCAAACTATTAGCACTGAGCAGCGAAATGAACAGCTTCGCTCAATACCAACATACTGCTTACGTTCCAGCATCAGCATCCAAAGAGGCAAAATAAGTCATGGCAGCAAAATCTCTAAAACCCGCTCTACTATCACTTTGTGCTTTGGGCGTCGCTTCTTGGGTTGGTTACCAGTTCTACCAAGCGTATCAACCGGAACCAGCACGTCTACAAGGGTTGATTGAAGCGCAGCAATACAGCATCTCTTCTAAAGTCCCAGGTCGTATTGATGAAGTCATGGTGCGTAAAGGCGATGATGTCGAAAAAGGTCAGTTGATCTTTACCCTTCACAGCCCAGAAATCGAAGCAAAATTGGAACAAGCAAAAGCGGGTGAAAAAGCCGCTGGCGCACTAGCATTAGAAGCAGAAAAAGGCGCACGTGAGCAACAAATTCAAGCCGCAAAAGACCAATGGTTGAAAGCGAAAGCGGCGGCAGATTTGATGGAAAAGACCTACCAACGTGTAAACAACCTTTATAAAGATGGCGTAGTCGCAGAGCAAAAACGCGATGAAGCGATGACGCAATGGCAAGCATCGAAATACACCGAAAGCGCAGCATTCCAAATGTACAACATGGCGAAAGAAGGCGCGCGTAGCGAAACCAAAGTCGCTGCAGCAGAGAAAGCACGCATGGCGGCTGGCGCAGTAGCGGAAGTAAAAGCGTACGCAAAAGACACGCAAATCTTCAGCTGGTTTGATGGTGAAGTCTCTCAAGTTCTATTGCAAAGCGGCGAACTGGCACCTCAAGGCTTCCCGGTTGTGACGGTTATTGATACCCAAGATTCTTGGGCGACACTGAACGTACGCGAAAATTTGCTCAAACACTTCACCAAAGGCACGACTTTCAAAGCTTACCTACCAGCACTGGATAAAGACGTTGAATTTAAAGTGACTCACGTTGCCGTAATGGGTGATTTTGCTACATGGCGCGCGACAGACGCATCGAAAGGTTTTGATCTTCGCACATTTGAAGTGGAAGCTCGCCCTACCCAACCAGAGCCTGAGCTACGCATGGGCATGAGTGTTGTGGTTGAGCTGTAATCGCGTTGGTTTAAAACTATGACGATTCAAATCTCACAACGACAAATCCTGCGGCGCGATAAATGGTTGTTATCTTGCCTGACATGGGTGCCGATCTTATTGGCCGTCACTATTTGGGGCGTGTTCTCTGCAGGTATTGCCAGAGATCTCCCGATTGGTGTGGTTGATTTGCAGCACTCGCAATTGTCACGCAAGATGATTCAGTCTCTTGATGCCTCTTCCACTCTTTCTGTTGATTACCACTACACCAGTTCAACAGAAGCGAAGAACGCAATGATCGAGGGTGATATCTACGCTTATGCTGTGATTCCCCCTCAATTTGACCAAGACATTCTTTTGCATCGGCAACCGCAGCTATCGGTCTTCTTCAACAGCCAATACATTTTGGTTGCAAAACTGATCAACTCGGCGGTCGCGCAGTCTCAAGGGTATTTTGATGCTCAGCTAGAAACAATGGGTAACCTAGCAAAAGGCAACACCACAACACTTGCTGCTATTGGCCAAGCCGTGCCAATTTCGACTCAGATTACGGCCTTGTTCAACCGCAACACCAACTACGCTCAGTTTTTGGTAACAGCGATTGTTCCGGCGATCTGGCAGATCTGTGTCGTGGTCAGCACCATTTTGATCCTCGCAGCGCATTTTCGTCTTTATGGAAATGGCAACAACAGCTTCGCGTTCTTAGGCGATCGCCCTTTCACTCGACTAAGCAAAATTCTAAGCCAGTACATTCCTGTCTTTATGGCACAAAGTGCACTGTTCTTAGTTTGGTTTTATGTGGTGCTTGATTGGCCGATGGAAGGCAGTTACTTAGTGATGTTATTAGCGCAGTTCGTAACGACTATCGCATGCATCATCATGGGAGCGTTGTTCTTCTTCCTATCGATGGACCCAGCACGTGCGATGAGCTTTGCTGGCGCATTTACCGCACCGAGCTTTGCATTTATGGGGATAACCTTCCCGGTTTCCGACATGAACGCGTTAGCGCAAGCATGGCGAGGATTACTGCCAATTACACATTACATCGAAGTTCAAGTGGATCAAGCAAGCTACGGCGCGAGTGCGACACAGTCAATTGGCTCACTCTGGCCGATGGTTGGGTACATTATCCCGCTACTGATGACGGCAGCGTTATTAGCAAAACATCGTAATACAGCTTTGTTAAATAGCTCGTCCTCAACAGATAGCAAACAGGAGGCAGTATGACACTGTGGCAACTGATCAAAACAGAACTTCGCTCAGTGATGACCAATCCTGTCGTGGTACTGACTGTCTTTGGTGGCGTGGTGTTTTACTCATTCTTGTACCCGCTTCCATACGCGCAACAAACGCCAAGAGAGCAGCCGATTGCGATTGTGAACCTCGATGGTAGCCAAACAAGTTTAACCCTAGAGCGCATGGTCGACGCGACGCCTCAGGTTAAAGTCGTGACACGATTACACACGATTGCAGATGCAAAACAAGCATTCCTTAACCGTGAAATCACCGGCTTTTTGGTGATTCCAGAACACTTCTATAAAGACTTGATGCTTGGCAGCAGCCCTACTCTGGCTTATGCCGCCGACGCTTCTTACTTCTTAGTCTACGGCACCGTAGTAGAAGGCTTGGCAACAGCAGGCGGTACGCTTGGCGCTCAAGTTAAAGTAAGCAAGATGGTGATCGATGGCGTGCCACTGAGTATGGCGAGCCATGATTACTCCGCGATTAAGCTGAACATGAAGCCAACCTTCAACCCAACCATGGGCTACATCGAATACGTAGTGCCAGCGGTATTTGTATTGATTCTTCAACAAACATTGATCATGGCCGTCGGCTTGCAGACAGGTACGCAACGTCATGGTCGCGGTTATTGGTCTCAGGTGCCAACAGGCGCTCTGCTACTTGCCAGAACCTTGGTCTTCGTAGCTATCTACTACCTACTCAGCGCCTACTACTTTGGCTTCAGTTTTGAACGCTTGAACGTCAACCATGTTGCCAACGCAGGTGAGCTACTCACCTTGTTATTGCCATTCTTACTTGGTTGTTGTGGTTTAGGTTTGTGGCTCGGATACTTGCTACCAAGACGCGAGCTGGTGACATTGGTCGTGCTGGTTAGCTCAATGCCATTAATCTTCTTGGCAGGCTTTATTTGGCCAGTTGAGTCGATCCCAGCCCCGCTGCTTTGGTTTGCAGACTTGAGCCCAAGCACTTGGGCAATCAAAGGCTTTTTAGCACTCAACCAAATGGGCGCAACATGGCAACAAGTCGCAAAACACTGGACCGCACTTTGGGTTCTGACGGTACTTTGGGGTGGCGTTGCTTACTGGATTGCCAAACGCAATACCAAACCAGTAGTAACAAAAAGCTTAGGTTAACGACTGTTTATCCAATAAAGAAAGGGGCTCACGTAGCCCCTTTTTGTTTGCTCGGATACTGTAGTGACTGAATTGAGTAGAAGAGTCGTTGGCTAGTTTTTGGACACAAGCGTATCAGTGACTTTGCTAATTTAGCTTATGATAAATTATTAGATGTATGGTAAAGCCTTCTAATCGAGTGGGCATACTTTCTCATCCACTACATAAGGGAGCCTCCCCCAAAAGAAGGGCAGCCTTCTGGGAGCGTGGTCACCATCGAAATCTCGCCGTGGGTTGCCAGAAGTTATACGGCTCAAATAAGTATTGGAAAGAGCGCTATGGACATCATAAACGTTCACTCTCAGAAACAGCGATGTATCGAGTTAAACAATTGCTAGGAGGACGATTGAGCTTAAGAAATTACAATGCACAGGTAGGTGAAACTTACGTGATGATAAAAGCGTTAAACAAGCTTACTGGGTTAGATATGCCTGAAACTTATCGCATTGACTAAGAAATATACAAAACGGAGTAGCACTGTCTCTTAACTGAATTACGCAACAAAGCCTTTCTCTCCTGCTTCTCCACCTTCTTCGTAGCGAACTTAGTAACTATGTATGGATTCAACAGGTAAAATAAGAGCTAAAAAACAGTGCCACTTTGTTATATTATTCACTTAGTTACATATTGCACATCCATCCAAGTGTCCGCCGATTCAACACCTGGTTTCACGCCGAATAGGGTTTCGTAGGCCGCTGCCCAGCCGTTGTTATTGCTTGATAAATTTTTCCAGTTCTGCATGAATGTTTCAATATTGAAGCGTTGAACAATTTTCACCGTTTGATCGACATAGGTCTGTATGAGATATACAGTATTGTCCGCCACCAAGATGTTGAAATTGTGATTCAAAGATGATGGTTCACCCATCATGGATATGTTCACGAAGGCTTTATCGTCGAAGTTGTCTGGCAAAACTGCGTCAGTTTTATAATTTTTTGAATCAAGATCCTCCGCTTTTTTTCCAACCTCTTTACAGACCTCCTCTAGGACAGACGGTGAAAAGAAATTGCACGACCAGTCCTTATTTGACAGTTCATCTGTATCGAGGTTTTCGATACCTCCCTCCGGATCCATTGCTTCGAGCACTTTATTGACCGCTACTACAGTTTGGTCTTTGCTAACTGGATTTGGCATAGTTTATCCTTTGATTATTTAGTTTATTGCTATTAGGCCAATTACATTTAATTCATGTGATCTTTGAGTTATCAACTTATCTGCTTTATAACCAAGGATCGGTGATATTTTATGAATTATCTGAGGGTACAATAAAAATACATCTTAATGTTACGCTGAAGCGTTCACCTTCCTCTACCTCGAAGTAAAATGGACTACCCTCTGGATGCAGACTCCAATCGCCATCTCGATATCTTATTACCGCACCTCCATGTCCTCCTTTTTGAACTATTTCCTCATTCTCCAAATAATCATTTTGATTAACAGCCACTGATATATCAAAATGATTAGGTAGTGGATGTACATATGTAATAGTTTCACCTCCACCAGGGGTTATCACTTCAGGATAAAAATTAGTCGCCCCTGCGCACTCCATTCTTGATTACTGTTCGAGTCATTCTCAAAATGTATTATTGATTCCATATATCTATCCTTTTAATTTATCTTGCTGTTATAGGCTCTCTTCATTGCCTATAATATGTTGTTAAATGTTTTTAAACTATAATAAGAAAACTAATAAAGCTTCAGCCATCTCAGTAACAGCTCCAATCACTTCTGAACCTTCGGTCGCTTCAACTGCAACCTCAGCAGCTTCCGCTGCTACGTCAGTTCCAACAACTGAGTCTGATATTCCATTTACTAGCCCATCCTTGAGTTGTGATTTTATAGCTTCCTCTACGCTTTCTTGAGTAATAGGTGCATTCCCTGATTTCAATGAATTTACAGTATCCGTACCCAGAATATTATTCGCTTCCTCAACCAACCCACTTGCTGTCTTGCTTGTTTTAAGTACACGCTCGGCTGCATGTTGGCATTCTTTTACAATTTCATCGCGCTCCTTGTTTGTAAGAGTGGCGGAGCCTGTCTGTTTGGCAAGAATCAGGGCATTGGACAATGTTTTGATATCGCAGACACCGTTAGCCATTAACTCGGCGAGCTGATCTTCATTCGGCGCATCTGTAGTAGCGGCTTCAGCTCCCCGTAATATGTCTCCAAGAAAACCAGGTTCGGTAGTATTGAGTCCATTTATAGGAATCAGTAGGTTGCAAATTTGGAGCAGAGTTAGTGAGGTGTTGTTGCGAATGAGTGATTCCGAAAGTTCCGCCACAGACGCTCCAATAGAGACCAAGGCTTGTAAAGTGGATACTAGCTGGTATCCAGCAGACGATGCGGCATTTATTGCTTGATCTAGTATATTTATTAGTTCATTGGCTTTGCCTTTTATATTACACAAATCAGGAGCAAAAACAGGAATGAGCGATATTGGAAGCGGTGGAAGCTTCGATGGGGGTTCATTTTGGTCTAGATTTCTTCGTTTCGGCGCCCAGTCATCACCTTTGCAGTAACTGATAAAAACCATTTGATTGGGATCATTTGGGTCTTCGACAGAAGCCAGTATACAAACCTTCAACGTACTCGCCGGAATAAACTCTGCACATAAAGTGATCTTGAAGAGTGCTCCGGGAAAAGGGTATGCAACCTTACTATCAGCTAGCTCAGCAGAGGCAATTAGGGCAAGGTGACCACAATGAAATTTCAGTTGGAGTTCTCGGATAGATATATCTAGGAATTCACACCACCTCGGAAAGGAATATGACTCCCCTGTAAAGAATGAAATGATGGAAGATACATTCATGTCATCGTTCACAAGTTGCGGACGGATCATAATTATAGGGTCGCTATGCCCAGAATATTCTTTTCCGACTTCTAAAGCGACTGTCGTTAATACATTACCTGTTTTTACATCGCAGGAAATAATACCACTTAACTTGTCACTGCTTGCGGGGGAATCCGAAATGTCACGCTGAAAAAAGCAGTCGCATACGGTATTAAACTGATCTAGTACATCAGTCACCTTGTACCTCGCCCGTGATTTTTAGCGTGTGTTTAGATACAAAAGGGATTTCAAACTCGATTTCAGTACCGTACTCATTTTCAGAATCCCCCTCTCTTATAGAAAAAATAACTGCGCCGGTTTCAGGGTGAACAATTTTCAAGCCGGGGGAGTTTTGTGCTGTATCGACCTCTATACTGGCAACCTCATCTAGGAAGCCAATATCGAATGAAAAACTGATATTATCCAATTTGAAGCCCTTTTTATCCTATAACGCTTGCCAATCAAGCCGCTTCATCATCTTCTTTTTTGCCCGTGTCATCTTGATCGGTTTTTTCATCTTTTTTGTCCGTGTCTTCATGTTCTGAGATCTTCTTACTTTGATTATTTTCATTATCTTCTTGGGCTTTTACTGCACCTTTCTTGAGCTCAAGAGAAAAATTCCCTATTTGAAATCCACCTTCTTGCCCAAACATGGTTGGTAATGATGCAGAAATTTCAAAGTTGTCTTCATCTCCATACTCCAGAGATAAAACAGGTTCTTTACCCTCAGGAGTTAACGATACTTCTAGAGGATTGTCAGGGCTGGATTTTTCTGGAATCTCAGTCGCAAATTCATATTTCTCATCATTGTACTTTACATCGAACGAAGCTTTTCCGCTTATACCACTCATAGTTAATTCCTTTTATTTTAATAAGTTAGATAGCGATTCAAGTATTGTTTAATCGAAACATAAAAGTCAAATTTATTATGCCATTTCATGAGCTGCAATTGGATTCATATCAGTTGATTGCATTTTGTCGATGTATGATTGAGCTTGGAGTCTAGTTTTGCTCAATTGAATCAGTCTGCAGACAGAAGTAATGTGATAGTGACTTTAGTAACTTAATTTTCAGCGCTGAGTGTTAAGTAGTGTAAGATTATTCAGACTGTAATTATGTGATAGGAAATTGGGGTAATTAGCGAATATCAAAACTAATGGATTTTGTTAATGCCTGAAAGGATAGGGAATAAAAGATGCTGAGAACTTTTGATAAAAGAATACAAAAAGATTACTCAGTAATGCCAATGTAGCTTAGAAGATTTTTCATTATAGAGGGAAAATATGGCTATCCCGACTACTGCGGAATTATTGAAAATTCTTAGTCACTTAGATGAAGGTGCAGAAGTAAACAACAAGTCAATCGAAGCACTCTATAACACATACGAGCGCGGTTATAGCAGTAACGAAAGACTACGACAAAATGAGGTATTTCTACACACCTCACGATTGGCATTAGGAAATCTACGGAAAACTATAAATGTGAGAGTGTGTGGATTTTCTTTCGTCAACAAGGAATGGGGCATTTTCGAGTTAGAAAGTACCACGGGTAAGAATTCACCCTATGAGGGTTTTGGACAAAAAACGGTTTAGATCAACAGAACTAAACCGTTTCTATCAGGTTAGAAAAAGGTTCTTCAACCCATAAATCGTACTACGAACCTCTCTAACGGAAACTTGGAATAATCGCTGGAATCCCCGGAAGTAAGCCCACCAATGCCATTACGCTTGTTAGTACAATAAACATAATGCCAGGCAACACCCAACGGCTCATTTTACTTAGCTCCCCACTACGTTCTTTACAGCCGACTAAGCCTAAGTTATCTAGCAGCATAGTGAGGGACCAGCCAAATGCAGGGTTAACGAGCGCTGAAGAAAATACAACAATCGCCGCCGATTGAGTGGTTTTACCCTCACGCGTCATTTCCATTCCTGCTTCTAGCAATGGAACAAATACCCCAACAATGAGCGCAACACAAAGTACAGGTTGCCAGATCGCTAAGTCCATTGGGTAGCCCCAAACAGCGGCGATGATACAAAACAGCGCCGTCAGCAAAGCGCCAGCTGGAATTGGACGTTTAGCGATCGCCGCCGGAACGATGTAAGTTCCCCAAGAAGACGTAAAGTTAGTACCACCGAGCAGAGAACCGAACGTCTGACGAATGGAAGCGGTGGTCATGGTATCGTCGATGTTCATATGTACTTTTTCTGTACGTTTTGGATAGCTGATTTTTTGAAACACTTGATGCCCTAAAAAATCAGGCGACCACATGGCTACGGCTAAAATAGCAAAAGGCAATACCACCATGAAATGCTCAATCGTAGGTAAACCTAGCATCCAACCCGTATCTTCCCCCCACCAATACATAGGGTTCATATTGGGTAAGCCGGGCTCGGTTTGAAAAGAAAACGGAGCGCCCATAGCAAAAGCTAACGTACCGCCTAGCAAGCAACTAAGAGGAACCGCTAGCCAACGCTTACGAAAGTGTTCCAGTAATGCATATAAAATAATGGTGCAAAAGATCACAACAAAAGCAATGTGGCTCATCCCTATTCCCTCTGCCCACGCGAACAGCTTTTTGACTTGAGAGACGGTTCCAACAAAGCCAAGGTAGAGCAATAAACCACCACACACGCCTTTACTGGTGAGATTTGCCAACATGCTGCCACCTTTACTGATGGCTAACAGTATGCCAAAAGCGCCAATCAGCAGACCAAAGGCCATTGGGTGCCCTCCAGCTGCAACGACGATAGGAATTAATGGGATGAGCGGGCCGTGTGTACCCGCGATAATGTGTAAAGTGTTTTATGACATAGCAATGTGCAAAATCAACGATGCTATTTTATGACTATGATACTAATACACTCTATGAGAGGTTTACGTTAAAGTTGTTATGGAAGATACAAAACTACCAAAGTTGGTGACAGTAACAGGACTATCCTACCGAACTATTGATATTGAAGTTCAACTCTTTCCTGAATTAGATGTTCAAGTCAATGCTGACACTGGAGAAGCAAAGCCGACTCTAAAATATCAAAAGAACCCCACGACAAAGATTGCTCGACTCTTGCTTGATCCAGAAGGTAAGCCAATGTACCCATTCAACATTTGGCTTCACAATAAGCTGTCTTATGGTGAGGGAAGAAGCAAACCTGCTAGTGACTGTAACACTGCCGCTGGTGCTCTACTGCTTTATCTTCAGTGGTTAGAGAGTAAGGGTCTGCAATATTACTCTTTGTCTGCTAATCCAAGAGAGGGCGTGCTATGGAAGTTCAAAGAGTTTTTAGTCGAAAACCTAAAAGAAGTTGACCCCAACACACAGCAAATAATTCCGAAGTACTTCACCGATCCTGAAACGGGCAATGTTATTGAATATGATGGCTTGGTCTCTTTAAGCACAGCAAGAACATACATTGGTCAATTGATTTCATTCTACAAATGGTTGCACCGCACTGGTTTGTTACCAATAACAGACTTCTGTAAACCCTTTAATTTTCGGTGGGTTAAAGCTTATCCGTACAGAAACCAAGACGCTTACCTTTTATCACACACTAACAAAAACCGAATGATTGAAGTGCAGACAACAGACCTGATGCAATCTTTACCTAAAGTACAATCAAAGCCTGAAGGTGATGAATTGAAACCGATGCTTCTGTCGGAGTTAACAGTGTTTGAGGACGAACTTGCTCGGCACAAAAACGTAAAGAGCCTGATGTGTGAAATGGCTATACAAACAGGTTTACGAACTAGTGAACTATTAAGCTTTCCTGAGGCTTGTATCAAAAAGCCAATGGTTAAGAATGGGCTGCACTATCCTGTTATGGCAACCATTGGTAAGTCTCTTAATGGGTGTAAAACTAAAAATGACAAAATTAGAACAATAGTGATTCCAACTGAGCTTGCTCAGAAGCTATATGAATATAAACATTCTTCGAACAGATTAAATCAGCTTGAAGCGTACAACACCAATGATGGCGCTGTATCACACGGCAGACTGTTTGTATCGAACAAAGGCAAACCCTTCTCTCGCAGTTCATTGTCCGTGTTCTTTACAGTTCTTAGGAACAACATCCGAAGCTACTCTGGTTATGACGATTGGTACTTTACGCCTCATGATATGCGATCAACGTTCGCTACTAACTACTTATTGAATAAATCAAGAGGCGATCCATCATCTGTACTGATTCATCTAGAAAGGTTGGCAGCTTTGTTAGGGCACGAGTCAACGGTTACGACAATGAAATACGTCAAATTAATCAAGCGGCATGAAGTATTACTTGCAAATGCAAAAGTAAAAAATGAACGTGCTCGTCACTTTGAACGAGGGTATAAAAATAATGGCTAGAAGTAAGATTGCCAAAATTCTTGGGGGTAAAGAATCTTCCCAACAACATAGCGTTCAACAAGGCACGCGAGCTTTGAAAATAGTACCTCAGAATGCTGACCTTATCATAAAAATAGAGAGCTTTATTCTCAACTTTAGAGACATAGAAGGATTTGAGGCTATTGAACATTTGGCTAAAAAAGGGCTGAGAAAATACATAGAAAACATCAAGCAAAACTTTAGCCAAAAAGCGCTTCGGAAAGATACCATTGAGGTTACAACTAGGGGGTTAGCAAGATACATCCGTTACTGCATTGAACACGACTTACATCCGTTTGATGCAGAAGGTGTTGATTCTTACCTTGGTCACGGAGGGTTCCTTTCTGAATTAGTTTCGGTGGGTGCTAACCCTAAGCCATTCACCTTTATGTACGATGACGGTGAACGAATGGGTATTTCTGAGTCCACTGCTCAAACAATACAATCGACACTCTTAAATGCTCTTGAACGATGTGGTTTTGACACCACCTTATGTTGGGATTCCATCCCCCAATGGAATGCGAGCGGAGGGTTGAGTACAAAACCATATCCTGTATCGGATGAAGAACAGATTGTTGCCAAGTTGATTCGCGGCTTCTTTTCATTAGCAGTTCCTCTTGTTGCCGCAAAACTAGAAAATATAGAACTTGACTATGTGACACTGGATCTTGGTTATGAAAGAGGGGTTCGGCTCACCGAACATATCCCTGCTGACCTATCGAACAGTAATTCGGCCTTCAACTTAACGATGCACATCGGCTATGCACTATTTTGCTACTACACATCCTTCAATGATTCGGTTGCAAGAGAGGTTTGTCACCCCATTACAATAAATGAAGACACCTCTGACAAGCGAACAAGGCAGTTTGTAACCATTCGTGGCTTTAAGCCTCGCTCAAACAAAACAGTCTCATCAACTGTCAGTAGTGAGGATACCTTTGATGCTGAAATCGAGAAAAAAGATGGCGTTAAGTTCCTTAAGTTAATCCTTGAGCTATCGAGCTTGTATAGCGGAAAACAAAACTCGAAGTTGTTTTATGAGTTAAGAGGTGATGGAACCACTTTGGACTTAAGACCGAATTCTGGTCACTATGTTGCAGTCAAGCTTAACATGCTAACAAAGCGTAGGTTCTTACTTGCAAACCACTTAACAAACACTTTCCTTAAGTTTATTGATGATGGTGAGTATAAGGAGTTTAGGCGTTCAAACACTCCGTATGGTGTTGTAATGGGGGTTGATATAAAACGCCCTGTGACATATTCAAAAGGCTGGAGACTAAAAGCTGTAACATTGGGGATATTGGGGCTAACGACTATAGTCGATGCGCCTGTTAAAGGGATTTTGCTGCCTATCCAACTGGGTGAAAAAAAAGAGAACGGCAAGTTTGATATCACATATTGGTATGACGGAGGTAAAGAGGAGCAAGTAGTTGAGGTTGATGAAACCTACCGTCGTTTTATCAATGTACTGATATCTGTAGCTCACAGGTACAACAAACCAGTGAACAGTCAAAACAATCGCAAGGCTAAGCCCGCTTACCTAATCCCCATCGGTGCGAAAAGCAATACATATCAATGGGCAGAGCTAAGCTATTTTCAACAGAGAACACTAGCACGACTCGGGTTATCTATCGGAGATTATTTTATCAATTTAAATCCTCAGCGATTGAGGGCCACGACAAGTAATCTTTATTCTCAGTCAATTGATGATAGTTCGACAATCTCGGAGATTTTGGGGAATAACATCAAGACCGCAGAGCAAAACTACATGGGTGGAGATCCAGAACATAATAACCTGATTATGTCCCAATCACTGGCAATTTTAAAAGAAATCATTGAGGGTGCTAGTGTTGACGAAGCTAAGGAGCTAGTTAAAGAGAGACTTGGCATCGAGGTTCTAGCCCATGATGAATTCTTAAAATCAAAATTAACTTTAAACATTAACGGAATAGCTTGTGCAGGTGAATCTGAGTTTTTAGGAAAAACAAGAGACTACCACAGGGCTTCTAAGCGACAAGCAGACAAACTAGGAATCCAAGAGGTCAACATCTCATGCTTTCAGTACGATAAGTGCTCAGAATGTAAATCAGCGCGAATAGTCGATAGCGTGGAATCTGTTTATAAATACCTTTCGTTCATAGAGAGTATCGAGGGCATAGCTGATTTCTACCCTACAGATGGAGAGCGTCTCATTAAGCGCGCTAACAGTCTCAGGGAAGCATTGGACAAGAGTGATATTTCTTGCGTCACGGTCTCCAAGGCCGAAGACATACTGATTCAACATGGTATTCACCCAATAATCAAACAGTTTGCAGAGGTGATGTAGTGCTCGCTTTCGATTACTCAAAACTAAACATTTCCGAAGAAAACATCAGGCTTCACACAGAGCAGATAGTCCAGTTACGAGGATATATTCAAGGAGAATTAAAAGACTCTTTGCTCGCTGGGGACTGGCAAAAGTTAGACTCACTACCGATTTTCTTTGATGTTAATGGAGAACCGTTAATTTCGTTTGGCGATGATTGTTGGGACTTTAGCTTAGAGGCACTGGCGTGTCCGCAACAAGCAAGGCTATTCTTTTCGTACCCTAACGAAAAGAACATTAGAAGTCCCAAAATACCAAGAATAGCCATGCCTTTGACTCTGAAGCGTGAACTAAAATCAATCATACTTTGCTCTATATTTTATGTTAAAGCCAAGTTGTCGGCAGACACACTTGTGTCAAAGCTTGACGGTATTAGAAAGCTGACTGTTCCAATGGTTAATATGGGCATGAGGTCTTTTTCTGAGATTGACAATAGAAATGTAAGAGAACTGTTTGATCTCCTCGGAAGTACCTCTCACGCTGGGATAAAAAGGTTTACCAAAGCGATATCTGCTTTGGTAGATGCAAAACACTACGTCTCTTTTGGCATCAATGTTTCAAAGCAGAATGAAACATTGTACAGAAGCGCTGCTGTACAAGCTCAAGCTAGTGGCGAAAATGGTGAGGGCTTTTCTGTTTACCCAATTAGACTATATTCGAAACTAACAAGCGACATGATTGCTGAAGTTGAATTCATGCATAGACACTTAGCTGATATCAAAAAGCTAGCACTAAGATACTTCAACGGGGTTGAATCCGTTAAAGACGACATTAAAGCTAGATACCGTAAAGGAGAGCTAAGAGGGTCCTATGTATCTAACTATCATGAAACCCTCGCAGCCTTTAACGCTGCTGGGATTCCCGTTGCAGACGATTACAGTAGTAAAGAATGGGACGCAGTTTGGGATGAGGTCGTTGTTTACGAAAACACATCTTCGCTTTTAAAAAAACACATCGATGGTGGTAAAGTCGGTAACAAAGTGTTTGCAACCCATGGAGAGCTTAAGTCGTGGTTCCAGACTGCATGCATGAAGTGTCAGACTCTTTTGCTTGCATTTTCAGGTATGAGAATGGACGAACTATATCGCGTTCACCCTTTATACGGGATGCAACCAGTATCCGTTGGTGATCAAGAGATTGATATCTTCACGACGAGACAATCAAAAATAACAATGAACAACCAAACCATTGAGGATACATTTGTAACCACATCCGAGGGAAAAAAGGCATTTGATATTTGGGTGGCGTTACAACAGCCGATATATGAAAAGTATGGAATAACTTCCGTAGGTTCTTTGTTCTACTCGTATGCCCGACCATGGCGGTGGCGTGTTTCCCCAAAAGATACTTCTGGTAATGCATTAAGAGCCTATTTAAGAGGCGATGCTTCTACAGGCTACAAAGGCGTTTCATGGGTATTAACTCAAAATGATATTGATGACCTAAACGAATCAGAGGGTGTTGGGCAAAACTACAAATTAGGAGAAACCTTTCCTCCTGAATTGCACTCATTTAGGCGTTCGCTAGCTTACTACCTGATTGGATATGAACTTTGTTCGTATCCACAATTAAAGCAACAGTTCTCTCATTATTCCCTAGCGATGACTCGATGGTATGCGAGAAACGCTCATAAGGGCGCTATCTCTCCGTTTAACGAGGAAGTAAAGGCTGAGAGGGTGCAGAGACAAGCTAAAATTCTAAGCAGAATTCACAGTAGAATAGCAAACAAAGAGCGATTGGGTGGCGGATTCGGAATGAACCTATATAGAAAAGGCGTCGAAACGGAAAAGTTAGACTCTGCATACTGGCGCAAGGAGTTAGAAGCAGGTCGAAGGCACCTACATGCAATAGCACCTAGCATGTGGTGTACAAATTCTAGTTGTGGAATGAGGATGAACATTGACTTATCTGAGTGTGTTGATTGTGAATTTGACGTAATCGAAGATGTTGCATATGTGGAAAGTCGGAGAATGAGAGCAATGGCTCTCATCTCATTATCAGACGATGAAGGGACTTTGAATCATAGTTTACTAAGTAAACTTATTGTTGACATCCGATCTGCTGAAGCCGTTATGGCGCAACTAGACTTTCCTTATGAACGTTATGAACTACCGAAAACAATTGAGCCGCTTGTGACTACATTTTAAGGTGCTTACATGAATACAGTTAAACAACAAAAATACTACGATGCAATTCAGCGTATCTTGAATGGTAAACCTAGCAACCCGGAACTAAAAGATTTAGCCAATAAAGGCAAGTTGAAGCTAAATAATTACTCTGTCGAGAGAGAGGCTGGGATGTCTGTTGGCTCTCTGCGCAGGCACCCCGATATCAAAGCTGCAATCAAAAAGGCAACCATAACCAAATCGAAAGATGACTTGATTAAGAACACGGAGGCGGCTGAGCCTGAGTTGATTCAGCACTATGAGCAAGAGTTGACTAAAGAGAGATCCAAAAGAATCAAGTCAAATAAGCTTAAAAGACAATATCAGGGAGAGATTGAGCGTGTCACTGTTGCTATGAAAGAGCAGCTATCCCACCACCAAAATATGATGTTTGCCATTTTTGATTTGATTCCAGAAGACAAAAGGCAAGGCATGTTCAATGATGCGTTACATGCTGTAGAAGAAGAGCAAAACAAGAATGGTCTCTCACCAATAAAAGTAATCAAGTAAACACCGTATAGGGGCGGAATAATCCCCCCTATACCACACTGGATTGATCAGGACACAATCTGCTATTTCCCAAGTCAAGGTTGAATCAAATCTGACAGAGACCCCCTTTCAAGTTCAATTCAGCAAAAATCAGAATCCGCGAGTTCAACAGTGTTTACAGGATGACTTGTCAATTCTTCTAAAGACGCATCCTTCGGAATGTGATGTTGGAGGAGGGAAATGAGAGTGCGGCATGATTTAATCCGTCTGGAGTAACATCGTTGACTGGTAGAACGGCTCCCTGTTATCGCAAAACACCGCCCGAAAATCATCAAGTGTTTCAACAACGAAAACGACACGCAGGTTCTCTATGCGCCGAACAGTTAGCCGAGTACGTAACCAACCTGCGTAGGCTGAATCTCGCAGAGCATCGACACCATAGAACCAGATCCACACGGGGTAACTACTCTCTCTAATAGCAGTATTCAATGTCTTTGACCACCTATAGTCCTCCCAGTGCTCACCTAGATTAATTGTTATCAATGATATACCGAGTGAACAATTAATCTGGTTGAACTTCTGGATGAACTGCTCAGACAGGTTTTCGCGTAGCACGTAATGGCGATGAATATGCATCTCCCATGTTGCGCGTACGTATCGCTCTGGCCCTACCTCATAGTCATTGAAACTAACATCAAGATCTTCCAGTTTCCGCAAGCTCTTCTCCATCAACGACCTCTATCGCTTTGTCCATAAACTTTCATTGTGCACTCCTACCATTGCTAATGATTAATCATTCCTTTGATGTTAGCAAGCCAGTACAAAACAACCACTAAGTAGTAACTAAAAATTATACCTGCCCTTAAGGAGACTGGGCTCAATTGACGCTGGGACACAATGGCAAAAAAGTGTTTTAGACCAATAGCACAAAGGCGATCATTGTCCAAATGAGTACTATCTCTGTGGAGGTATAGCGCATATCTGAACGAAAGTGAGCCAAGATCTTTGCTTTAGCTCACCAATGTAGGATTAGCAAAAATACATCACAACACCAAACATATGAGACCAAACCTCCCACTGAACCAATAACTATCGATTTACTTGTTCTTCTTTTTTAGGTAGTAAAATTTCAGTCCATTCTATTGGATGGTTATCTAGCTTAAATTCAATCTCAAACTGCCGAAGAGAGGTGTGCTCCGGGTAGTTCTCTACTGCCATTTCAACCAAATCAATAGCGGAAGAGTAATCCCCAGATGAGCGATAGCGTTCTGCTAATTGGAGTATGATTCCAGCTTCAAACAACTTGGGACAGCGGAATTTTAGTTTGTTATCCCTCTCTCTGAAATACATAATTAAACATTCATAGTGAGCAGTCATGTCCCAAGCTGGTACAACGTTAAAAAGGAGGTTCACAACTAGCGCTTCAGCACTTGGGGCTGATAGTAGCTTCTCATGGGCGGAAATGAAGCTATCAGAATTCTCCATTCGCTGGGATTCTGAAACAAAGCCATTAAAAATAATATAAAGAGCTATGAACGACAATTTGTCACCTTTTTTAAGCTCATTTATTTTCCCTTCAACTACCGTTAACAACTCAGTTAAATCTGTAACCACACCTTTAGGATCTATGGTCATTTGGTAAGATATTTGAGACAAAAATCCTTCTAGTTTCATGCTACCTGCACCTTGATATAAGTTAGCTCTTCCAACCCAATATTGAGGTGCCATTGGCATTTGCACTATTCCAGACCTCTCAAGAGAATAATCATATACTTCACTTTCAACCGTGGGTTGCTGCATAATAAACGATGTTATTACGTGTCTTGCAAGCCTTGATAGCCCTTGGATAGTAAGCCAAGTCTTTTTATTAATTCTGCATGTTTCTGTATACGAATCAGTTGTGATTAATTGGTCTGGAAGTTTTCTTAAATTATGAACATATTGCGATCGAGCTTGGTAAGCATTTGATAAGGCTTTAGCTAAGTCATTTCTCGATATAGGGTTTAGAACATCAGTTGCTTCTTCTCGGTAGTAAGAAGGACTAATATTTTCTAGAGAAAAATCCCTAAATCGACGGCTCAGAGATGTATGCTCAATATCTAGAAGCGCTGCCCTCACTTTTTCTGAGGTTGTTTCATCTGCATCTGCTAAAGCTGAATCAACAAGCCTTCTTTTTCTCTGATCATAATCCAACCAAGATGCTTTATGACCGTCGAAGTTTTGTGCAAGAGATTCTATAGAAGCAACCAATAACGTATAAGCTAATTCGAAGTCGTCAGCTATACGCTGCATTCCCGTAACATAGGTTCGAATAGAACTCATTACTCCGAGGTAGGTATTCCTTTTTAGACCTATTAGTTGTTTTATAAATGCTAGTAAGTGTTCTTCGTCTTTTTCATTACAGAAAACATCTTTGTCAAACACCCGCTTGACGATTTGCTTTGGTGTTGAATGTGTAGAAATACCACGTTGCTCGCCAAGCAACCTATCAGTAAGAGAATAGCTAGGTGAGGCTGTACAGTTCAAAGCAAATGAAAGAATAGCAGAAAAGTCCAGTATATATGGGTCAACCCCATGTGAGATGAGCACTCCAGCACTATGACCGTTGCCTTCAATTAGCTCTTCTAGCTCATAAATAATAGTATTTGATTGTCCTAAGTTTGACGTGGACAACAAGGAGCCAGCATCAGTTTCCAGTCTGTTATCTCGGTTAAGCCGTAAATTTGTATAAAGTACACCCCGTAGATTATTTCTATACTCTACTTCCCCTTGAAACATTTTCCCTGAACATATCTGTAGCATTACAAACCTTCGAACTAATAATCAACCAAAGACATATTCATGCATTAGAAAATTTAGGTCAATAGCAGAGAGGGACATACTGTATCTGGTTAACCGCCCAAAAGGAATGAGACATAAATGAGTCAAAATGTCACATTGTGCGCCCAATTATCGATCAGCTCGTTGATGGACATTATCGTGTTAATGATATTGCACTGACACAACCATATTGGGTTAGAAAACTCATCTGTAGTAGCAAGTGAATTTAGCCACCTGATTAGATGAGTTAAGATACGTCTCGCACAACAAGTCATGAGATTACATCGCTAGAAGCCAAAGATCTGTTCATAAGGACCTCTAGACTCTAACCTACTGAAGCAATGGCATTTTTAGTACGCACATTTTCGTAATATAGGAGCTAAATCAAGTATTGAAATATGCGTCCTGTGTTATATTCGACAACTAGTTCTCGTGGTTACATGTGTAGCGGTTGTAGAGTCATTGGTTTCACAGCCAAAAGAATCCAGCTGTCAACAAGATACTATCCACTAGAAATGAGATTCATACAATGTGATATAGGAGTCCTTAGATGGCTTTTGATGCATCGCCTTCTTGGAGCGGGTTTAACTATCAAGGCAAGGTTGCTCTTTACTACACTTTACTGCAAATCAACGCATTACCAGTACAAACTGATTTATCAAAGCTGAGCTTGGTGTTAGAAGACAATGAGGACTTTGAGGTACGTGACAATGGTACTTTTGTTTCTTTTCATCAAGTGAAAGCCTACAACACCTCCTCATACAGCAAATATTCGGATGCCCTGCTGGAGATTACTTTAGAACTATCAAAAAACCCAAATGTTTTGGGGAAGATCCATACTTGGAAGCAAATTAATCCGAAGGCAAGTTTTACTTGTATAATCGACTCGTTGAGAGATGATATTCAATCGATAATAGACCAATATAGAGGGGCAAACCCTAAAGTCGGCAACACTATCATTGAAAAGGCTATATCTGACGCTCCTAGCAGACCAAAGCCCGCAGCAATCATTAGATCAGCATTTCCTAGTGACTCGGCAACAGATATATGTTCCACGTTAACTGACATAGTTCTAAACCAAAACAATGCGATTTCACGTTTAGAGGCTTATGTTTACGATGACGGCAATAGCTTTTGTGACCTCAATTCTATCAATGAAAAAATAAAATCTGAAATATCGAAATTACTATCATCAAGGAATCTAATAAATACTCAACAACGTGTTGAACAAACATTACATTACTTTTTGGGTATGATGGACAAACATATAATTGATCGACATAAAGCCAAGCAAGGGACTGATAAGATATCTATAAGCTTCGTTGAAATCATTGACGCTGCTATTCAAGATCACGAAGATATAGGACTACATTACTTATCATGCGTTTTCAAAGAACAGTTTGCCCATTTACTTGACGAATACATCAACGATCCTGATTCCTATGAAGAAGTAGATGATAAATGTAACTTAAAAGAAGCCAAAAACATCCTGTTGAATTTAGAACCATTAGAGTTGTGGAATTACTATAGACACTTCTGCCCTCATATAAATCTACAGGAATTGAACAATACCGAAAACGCTTTAAAAGTTGATGAAAATGGCATTCGATTTGTACTAATTAAAATACTCCATGAGTTGGATTACAAGTGCATATCCAATGTAAAAGAAAAGTGTCAAATTACGTATGAAACGACTTCTTTACCAATTAAAAGGTTTATCCCCAGCACAATAATGAATGGGATACCACTTACTCATGTTGAAAAGAAAATAATATTGAATAGCAATATGTGGGAATTTCTATTTGAAGTCGAGAATATTATCTATGATGGCTCTGACATTCATTTATTTTCACCTAAATCAATAACCCATACTGAAGCTCCAATTGGAGATGATGAGGACCCTCGTTCGAAGAGGGATGATATGTTAAGTAATATATCTTTAGTACCAATATCAAACGCAAAGGCTGCACTAAGTTCATGAATAAAATAATAAACATTATCCTCAATAGTAATGGGTATCAGGAGACTGACATACCTCTACATCAAGAGTTAGCGGAACTAAATCTGTTTAAACCTCGCGTGGATAACCATCGGCAAGAATACTTTCTAGTAGTTAAACTTCATGAGCAATCTAATGAGGCTGCAAAACAGTTTCTTGAACATCATACACAGGATTGGTTTGACCAAATCATCATAAGTGGTTTTGTAGGGCAAGAGTTTGAGAAGAACTGCACCCTTATTCTTTGCCATAAAGAAGATCAAGTGAACAGAACCACTATCCTAATGATAGAAGAAGACCAATACAACTTTAAAAAGAATGTGATCACTTATACAGAGGATGAACTAATAGATTTTCAGGACTACATAGATAGAAATCAGTTAAGTTCTTTGAATGAAGAAGTAATTAATAGTGTCATAAATGAAAATGGTGGAATGAGCTTCTTACAATTCAAAAACAACAACAAAACGCAGAAAGACTATTATTCTTTACTATTAAAATCAATCTTAAAGCTACCTTTTATTAGCTACTTACCACAAGAGCAACAATTGGCTAACTTAATTGATGATATAGAACTATCGCTTTCCCCTAGCCAGTTAAGTATATATAAGAACCTAACCGAAAATTCCGAGTCATGGGAAGAAGACACCATAGAAGAAAAAGTTGAAGGTATATGGGGGGCAAGCTCGTGATTAAACTTAGTAAAGTTACTTTCACTAATTTCAAAATATTTGGAGAAGACCCCTATACCATTAACTTTGCGGATCAACGCCTCATATTGCTCGATGGTCCTAATGGTTACGGAAAGACCTCGGTATTCGATGGTATTGAACTCGGCTTGACTGGAAACTTAACACGTCTTATATCACTTGAGGGGCGTCAGAACCCTTCAGACATTGTTGTCGCTCATCAAGGCCGAGATAATGTAAAGATTGAACTAGAGTTTAGTGATAATGAAGGGAGTACCAGAACTTTTATCAGGCAACTAAAACGAACTATACCAAATAGTGCAAAGAAAATTTCTAGATTTCAAGAGCTATGGGATATATATGAAATTGTTGATGGCGCTTTTATTCCTTCTAATCAGAATCAACTAGATAGATATTTTCAAAGTAGTGACTTTAAACGTGATTTTTTACTCTTTCACTACGTTCAACAAGAAGAGACTTCAAGGTTCCTCAAGTCAAAGAACGAAACACAACGAGCAGAAGAACTTGCTCAACTGTTTGGTAACACGCGTGATGCCGATGAAAAACTAAAGAAATTAGTCGAAATACTAGGAAAAATAACGGCTCGGAAACGAAAAAAATCCGCTCAAATTGAGCAACTTAAAACACGTTACAACATTGATGCGGAAACTAGTGCACAAACTGAAGGTTTGGAAGCTCACTTTTTTATTTTACCTTGGCTTCAGGAGAGCAAAGACTTCGCATTTTGGGATGCTGAAAACATTCCAGACCTAAATGAAGAAAAGTTAAACAATGCTCTTAAGGAAATCGAATATCTTAAAGATTTCTTAACACATAAGAACTTCTTCTTTCGCAATCTACGATTTGAAAACGCTATAGCGCAAAAAGAAGTTATCCAACTGTATATTGGGTATGTGAATAGCATTAGTAACTATGATAGGTATGTTCAAAAGTCAAATGAGAACGGTATAATTAGGAGTTTTCTACTTGAACTGAACTCGAATAGTTTAGAAAAGATAGCAGTAAATGAAAATATTAATGTCATTCTAGAACTATTAGCATTCAAAGATATTGAAACTTTCAAGTATCAGCTCGATGAACTGATCAAGTTGGAGAAAAAATCTGTTGGCTTGAACTCGATATACTCTGAACTAGTTACCCATCATAAAGCTATGCAAAGTGGTTTAAGTAACGTGCCTGAGGAATCTGCTTGCATGTTATGTGGTCATGACTATAAGAGCCACACAGCTCTCAGTGATGCTATTGCCAAACATGGTGACTTACTTAAACAAGAGTTGACTGGGCAAGACAAAGCTCTAATCAAGGCGAGAGAAGAATTTAATGCTAAGTTCGTTCTACCTTTAGTTCAAATGTGTTCTGATTACATCGAACAAAACCCTTCTCCGTCTCAGGAGGAGCTACTCGCGTTATCAAAAGCACGCAACTTGGAGAGCAGATTCAATAGTCTGCGAGAATGGCTTCTGAAAGAAGGTATACAGTTTGATGACCTATTAGCGTCTTCTTTCCCTGTATCAGGCGGTAGCAATTATATAAGGGAAGCTTCTAACCTTTTATCTGAACGTATCCGTTCTGTTGTTGGCACTGCCCCGGAAGGTTATTACGAATCGAATGTGAACGGTGTTTTCGACCGTATCTATGTTGACTATTTTCAGTCTAAGCAGGCTCGAACAGCTGAGATACAAGAAGAACAATTGGAGAGTAAAAAACGATATATTAAAGGGCTATACTTTAGCTCACTGAAAGAAGTGGCAGAAAAACTCGCCAAGTTAATAAGTACTAAAGCTTTACTCGATAAAGCTGAGGTTGAAGTGAATGATCTTGTAGGGGTCGTCAAGACTAAAATTAAACAGTACAGAAAAAAGCTAATAACAGAAATTGAGATTCCATTCTATATCTACTCAGGAAAGATTCTTCAATCTCACCAAGCAGGTCTAGGGCATGGGATATTCATAAAAGATCCTACAGGCAACGAAGAGCTTAAAAACGTCCGGTTGGTGTCTAACTGGGAAAGTGACCATGATATTCTAAATACGATGAGCTCTGGACAGATCTCGGCAATAGTCATATCTCTAACATTAGCTTTGCACAAAGTATACTCTTCTCGGTTTTCTAGTGTACTGATAGATGATCCTGTCCAAACTATGGATGACATTAACATGTCGTCCCTAGTCGAGGTTCTAAGAAATGACTTTAAGGATAGACAGGTGATTTTATCAACGCATGAGGATAAAGTTGCTCGATACTTCACTTACAAGTATTTAAAGCACAATGAGAGTGTCAAAATCGTCAACTTGATGCAGAGGAAAGAATTTATCCCAACAAATCGTTTTAGATACAGAAATGTTGAATTGAAACCTCATGCCGAATAAGCCAGCATAGCCTTAAAACTGAAGGGTAATTCGAGTTTAGATTACCCTTCTATTGATGAACCCTAGCCAACTGATGCTGAAAAACAACTATCTGAGCACATTCGCTATACTTCTGGGCAAACCTTGAACAGTATAATGACAAAAGGATAGACACTTTAATAGTGTTCACCAATTAATAAACTCTGTCAAAAATGCACTGTTAAAACTTGTATTTTTCACTAACACACTTGGGAGCATTTTCGAGCTACAAAATTCCAAAGGTAGCCGTCAATCTTAAGCAGTTGTTAAGTGGACTTTCGAACGATTTCAACTCTTTCTGACTCGATATACAAAGACAATGCTTTAGCCACTGACACAAATTGTTGCTCAGATAATATCTTCAAATGTTTAAATTTTTTACCAGTCTTCTTTGGTCGCTCCGGATAAAGCCTAGTTAAGCGATTTAATTTAAAGTCATGACAAATATTTAGAGATGGTTCTTTGCAGCAAATGATAAAAAATACGACCTTGCCAATAACTAATGTAGTGACTTGTGTATTCCTATGCAGCCCATCTAGTTCATTTGGTGCGTCTGGGTGTGTTTTTAGAAAAGCGGTCTCTCGACTATACAGTGCGGTAGTATCTAAGCTATGCCTTGCGGCATAAACTCGATAGTGTTTAGGAAAGCCTCGATTACGCTCGAACAAGTGGCATTCCTCTTTGCTCGTTACAACAGATTCATTATCGGTTTGCTCTGCGACTATGTTTTTCATAACTAGCCAAGTAACTAGCTCTTTTAAATCATTATTTGTAAGAAATTTATCACAATCACCAAAAGCTTCCAATAAGATAGGCTTAACACTTTCTTCAATAGAACTCATCCAACCGCCATTGCAGGTACGACAAACAACTCGATATTTTTTAGTCATTACATCGCCAGAGCGCACATTCATTTTAAATTTGTTGTCCACGGTATTGCCTAACCCGTAAGCTGCACCTTCTTGGTATTTAGCATCCGCATCTTTTTCAGTTAGTTTATTCAACCAATTTGGCCAAAGATGTTCTTTTGACATCCCACCTTGGTTACCACAGAAAATACATTCTTTTTGTGCCATAAAGCCTCTCGTGCACTTAACATTTTTAATAATAGGCTATCTGTTTTTTCTACCTGCCTAACTTTCGATTAACTTATCATAAACCACTAAAATTTAGAGAAAAAATGTAAAAAGCGCCAGCGTGCTATAACTTTTTAATAGTGCGTCTTATCCAAAATATGAAAATCAATCAAAATTTGGCATTAGATTTTGTAGGAAAGCCCAAACACCTAGGTTCTGTAGAATATTTAATCTAGCTCACTTTGAAGCAGAACCGATTTAGGACAACTTGTTAGCTCTAGTCACACCGAGCGAACGAAACTGACAAATAGCATTTAGACTAAATCACCTTAAAGCAACAGTTAACCTTTGATAGCCTTCATTTCTTTTTTCAACTGATACAGTGGCAGTTCCTTAGTTCCTTCGCTTGCTTGCCTAATTGTACAATGATTGTACGCTTGAGGATGTACGCAGTAGACAATTGAGACTTCCTAGGCTATCCTCCGCGTCGGTTAGGCGCCTCCCTGCTGCAATTGGGAAAAGTCTTTTATCTGTTCATTTCCTTTTTTGGCTAGAACTCAAGCAGCATGTGTTACGACTGAAACTTGTTGTATGCCTAGAAATGCGAAAAACATCATGTTTACGACCGATGAAATCTATGCTGGGATCAAGCGCCTTGCTCAAACCAGCCCCGTCGAGAACCTAACTCATTGTCAAACTATTGATTACCATATCAAAACCTTAGGTTTTGACAATCGACACCACCTAAAATCTTACTTAAATAGCCTAAGCAGAGAGAGTGTTCACAATATCGCTACAAAGCTTTTCAAAGAAATATCTACGCTTAGCTCACCGACTCTCGATTGCTCTTACTATGTGTTGTGGCACTCACCTGATTTTCCCACTTACGAAGGGGTTAATTTAGGTGCAATAGACGAGTTTATTGGCTTTGATAAAAATTTCCTTGACGTATGTGTACCTCAGCCTATCGATGGAAAGCACTATGCACAACTGCTTCGAGAGGGTACTTACTCCGGAAAAAACGAAACCGTGTATATCATCGAAACTCACAAATTACTTAAGTTATGGCTCGAACATGAGTGGGGTGGATACGCTATAATTTCTTCTGATGTTATGCAATCTTCTTTATCATGCCTACTTGACTTAGAAAAATATGTTGTTGAAGATTTTTGTCCTGAAAAAGCTCAAAAAGTTATTGATATGCAACTAACTCGATTCTGGAGTTGAATGCTCTCACTTTGATTGCAGCCTTTCTAAATTAGGGCTGCATTCATGACCGAGTCAATGGAAGCTCTTCGAGCTAGAAAATCATAAAATAATGAGTGTACTTGTACGAATCCAAGTATGGGTTCTTCTATGCTATCACCGCTATATTGCATTGACCTTTCTTTAACTCATATCAACAAGCCTCATACTCTGCTTGCATTTCTTAATGGTTAAACTGTTCAAAGAGGTATACTGATAGGTTCACTCGAACTGTGTGGGCGTTAGACTAGTATTTGCGAATCATTTTTATGACTTTTTCTACGGAATAGCTTGATAAGGACGTTTTTATGACAAAAACTATGACAAAGTGACTTTTTTATGGAAAGTCATAAAAAAATCGTTGTTGAAGTCTTATGGTGTAAGGGTTTAAGTGGAAAGTGAGAAAATTAGGACAAAAAAATCTTGCACATTGCTTCAAGGTTTGCGGTCGGTAATAGAAAACCTGAGAAAAGAATAATGAAAACAGAGGCGATGAGCAGTTCATAACGAACGTTTTCTAAAATAAAGCCTTCATTCAACCCTAGCGCCCCAGCAAAGGTTGCTGCGATCGCCCCCACCATAACGACTTTACCAATGGTCGCAGCCATCGCTGGAATGGTGTCTTCTACCTCAAAACGATAATCTTTAAACGGTAAATTGGGACGCCAACGTTTAGGCGCCATGATTTGCAACTCGTGCTCTAAATATTGTTCTCGGGACTCAAATTCCGAGCTAGGTTTATGTTGTTGTTCATAAGTGAGTTCATCCTCACTGGCTTTAGGCTTATCTGTTCCAATATGTACGGACTCTAAAGTGCTGCTCATTGTGATTCCTTTCGTTCACACTCTAAGGTGTGTTTTTCCAACCAACGTTGTTTACTCACTAAACGAAGATTAAGCGAGTCGTTGTCTATAAATTCTCTGCTACAAGAACTCGATGACTGATCTTTATGAACTCTTAAAATTCAGTTGCTAGTACCTTATACCAAACGAAAAAATACAAATAGTCTCAGGTAGTTAGACATTAGTCGTAGGGTTCAGGCTAATGGTATGAGCGTTGCCGTGGGATTGGATAGAACTACCCTAAGGTCTTTGGCGAGAGCGAACGGAAGGTGTGGAAGCGTGGTGAGCCAACAGCAACAGAAAGCTTGGGTTAGCGGCAATTTATCTAATTAAGAAAGGGGCTCACGTAGCCCCTTTTAGTCTGTCGCTTCATTTATCGCAATTAGTCTAACAGCGTATCAACTGGATAACATTTTTCGAAACACTCGCTGCTTCAATGTCTTCCAGCGCACCAGCAACAAACCAATGGCGATTAAGATATAAATCGTTGGCTCTGCTACCTCTGACTTCACCGACCAATAGAAATGAATCGGCGCCAGTATCGCGGCCAAGTAAACCCAGTTATGCAGCTTTTGCCATTTAGGCCCCATCTTGCGTTGAATGGATTGAGTCGAAGTCACCGCCAGAAGTAACAAGATCACCCACACTGCTGCACCAACGGTCAAATAAGGGCGTTTGACGATTTCAGAGGCAAGTAAACTCCAATCTAATCCTAAATCGAGCACAGCAAAAGCAACCAAATGAAGCACTGCCCAGAAAAAGCTGTAGAGCCCGAGCAATCTCCTAACTCGAACTAACAATCCCTGCTTGGTCCAACGCGCAAGTGGAGAAACTAACAAGGTAATAAACAGCGTATTCAGCGCGCTAATACCTGTGTAATGGATAATGCCTTGAACAGGGTCGCCACCTAAGTTGTCGGTATTAATCGCAATAACCAGTAGACCTAAAAAGCCTAAAGAGACAAGATGGATAAGGACCTTAAGCGCAATGATGTGTTTTGGCGTCAGCTTTCTCAATAGAACTTCCTCAGATCCATATTCTTATAGAGATGTGCCACCTCTTCCTCGTAGCCGTTGAACATCAATGTTGGCTGTCTACGAGTGCTGAGCACACTGCCCTCACCGATGAAGCGCTCGCTTGCTTGGCTCCAGCGTGGATGGTCGACATTCGGATTCACATTGGCATAAAAACCGTATTCATTTGGCGCTAAACGATTCCACGTTGTTGGCGGCTCTCGGTCGGTTAAACGAATTCGAACAATAGACTTGATGCTTTTGAATCCGTACTTCCAAGGTACAACTAGGCGAAGTGGCGCACCGTTTTGTGGTGCAAGCGTCTTACCGTATAAACCCACAGAAATCAGCGCGAGCGGGTTCATTGCTTCATCGAGGCGAAGCCCTTCGACGTAAGGATATTCAATACTGCTAAAGGAGCCTTGGGCCGGGAACTGTTTTGGATCGTAGAGAGTTTCAAAAGCCACGTATTTCGCGCTACTTTTTGGGTCCGCCATTTTGATGATGTCAGCTAGAGGAAAACCAATCCACGGAATGTTCATTGACCATGCTTCGACACAACGTAAGCGATAGATTCGCTCTTCTAGTGTGAACTTGTTAAAGATGTCATCGTAGTCGAGCTTAATTGGGTTATTCACCAAGCCATCGACCTCAACTGTCCATGGGTCAGACACGAACTCAGAAGAGTTTTTCGCGGGATCAGACTTATCGGTACCAAACTCATAGAAGTTATTGTATTTCAAAACTTTACTTTCAGGAGTAAGAGAAAGATCCGCTTGGTATTGTTGTGGCTTTGCCGCGTTAAGGTCAATTCGATTGTCTGAGACTGGCTTTTCCTTTGACGAGAAGATATCCAAAATACCCGCTTGTGCATTCGCAGCGAGTGGCATACCGACAACCGCAATGCCAAGCTTTTTCAGTATTTCACGACGTTCCTTGTAAACGGACTCTGGCGTCGCTTCGTTTTCAGATAAAGCCCAGCGATGATTCTTCTTAATCCACATAATCTTCCCCGAATGTGTTCATACTTTTAGTAAATAGCGAACTGGTAATACGTTGATTAAGACAGACCGTAGCAATGGCAGTTCTATTTCATTGAAAACGAAAAACCGATATGCATACGAGTTGCCGCTTTTCATCGATGTCCGTTAGTTTGGGAACCTTATTCGCGAGGAAATCATGTCATCTGTTTTGGTTTGTTCGCCTCTTTATCTAAGGTTTGAAGAATCAGGCATACACCAATCAATCCAACGCCAATCCAACCAGAGACAGCAATCTTCTCCCCAACAATCCAAACCGCCAACACCGCCGCAACAACAGGTTCAAATAACGTGAGAAGGTTTGCACTGCTAACATCAACGTGCCTTAATCCATAACCATACGCGAAATAACCTAAACACATTGGAACGATCGCCATATAGACTGAAACAGAAGCGTTCGTGACGCCGGTGAATAGGTTCTCTCCGGTAAACGCTAAGCTAGGCAATAACAACATAGCACCACCAGCAAAGATACTACCTAACGCCGCTTGGGATTTGATTCCGCTATCAATCATTCGCTTGGCGACCCACGAATAAATGGCGTAACTTAACCCTGCTATTAGTCCCAAAACGATGCCAAATAGATAAGAGGTTTGGTCTGATTCAACCACCCCACCCGATTTCGCCATGACTAACATCATGATGCCCACCACACCAAATACAAAACTCACCCACCATTGAACAGAAACGCGCTTACCTTTGCTAAAAAGACACTCCATTAAAACAGTAAAGAAAGGCGCACTGGCAATTGAGATAACGGTACCAACGGCAACACCAGAAAGCTTCATCGACGGGTAAAACGCCAAAGGATATACAGCTAATGCAACACTACTTATTGCTAACGCTAACTTAAACAGCAAAATCTGATGGAGTTGATGACGGATGCTACGCCAAGATAACATTGCTTGAATAACACCACCAAAGCCCATAGCAAAAGCGCCAATGGCTAACGGACTGACTTGATGAGCAAAACTCGCGGCTGTGCCTGTCGTTCCCCACAACAAAGAAGCGAACAAGATCGCCAGTGCGCCCGCTTGATATTGGCTTGTCGATTGAATCGCAACAGATGACATGCTTTATTTCTCTATAATGATTTTCCATAGAGAAAAGGATACGTTGATTAAGAAGACATAACTTTGCAGAAAGGACGCAACAATCGTTTAATGAGACGTTATTGACGGACTAGCTCGCGTGGCGACAAACCAAAATGAATTGAAAAGCGACGACTGAACGCAGATAAATCGGTGTACCCGACCCGCTCGGCAATCAGTTGAACTGGTAAGTCGGTATGCGTGAGCAAAGCTTTGGCTTTTTCCATTCGCAACTCGGTGATGTACTGCAATGTGCTGACGCCAAGGCTCTCTTTAAATCGCTTTTTAAATTGAGTCGGGCTCAAACAAGCTATCTTAGCCAACTCATCGATAGACAAAGCCGTATCCATGTTTTCAGCAATATGGCTTTGTACTGCTCGAATCCTTGGGTCAACAGGCTATGCGTGAGTTTGCTGCTCTAAAAGCATCGAGAACACATTCAAAATCGAGCTCTCTAACCCACTATCAACTTGGTGCTGCAACTGTTTTTCTACAAAATGAAGATAGCTTAACAGTGGTGGCGTAACAGAAAACACTGCCAATTGTTCCGTAAGAAAGTGCTCTGGCAAAACGTCCAAGTCCGCGACAATAAAACGCGCCATTTCATCGGCTTTGAATCCATGCTCAGTGCCAGCAGGAATCACGACACACTCACCGACGGTGACCTTACCGACAAAGTTTGTCATCTCAATCGCAATATTGCCGTGGATTGGCAGCACCAATTGATGATAATCCCCGTGTGAATGGCTCTGTAATTGCTTGGTATAAGCTCGAATACTGAGGCTGTTTTTCATATCAGATTAGCTAACGAATACGGTTATTTTCAGAAAGATACGTTGAGTATAACCAGACGAACACACAACACAAATACGCTGGCTGATTTGGATTATTAACCAAATCTAAAAACTGATTTAGGGATTAGCCCTCTTATCATTAACAATCGCAACTCTATACTGGCACTGTTCCCGAACTTTCGAATCAAGAGCCTTGTGATGATAGCGATTTCCTCGACCTTAAAATCCGTTCTCGAAAAAACACTGCCGCTGACTGTCGGCCTTTTTGCGATCATGTCAGTACAACTGATCGACGCAGTGTTTATCGGCATGCTTGGCGTGAACGAGCTAACTGTGCAAGGTATCACCATGCCGTTCCAAGCTGGCTTCATTGGCATTCAAGTCGGCATTGGTGTCGCAGCAACGTCGATCATCTCACATGCTTTTGGTGCAAATAATACGCAACGCGCGACAAACATCGCTTCACTTGCGTTGCTAGTCGGCAGCGCTTTTATCGCACTGATTGGACTTGCGTTGTGGTTGATGGAGCAGAGCGTGTTCTCTGCGTTTGTCTCTGTGAAAGACAGCGGTGCACAATATCAACAGCTCGAAACGTTATTTGGTCAGTTCTGGGGCCTATGGTTGTTAAGCGCACTATCCAGTGCCGTGCTGTATTTGATGACCTGTGTTTATCGTGCTAACGGTGATACTAAAGTCACTGGTTCAGTCTTTGTTATCGCAAGCCTTATCAACCTCGTGCTCGATCCGATCTTTATGTTCGTTCTAAACATGGGGATTGCGGGTGCTGCATTAGCATCGATGCTTGGCTTTGCCATCAGCGCGAGTTACATGATGCACAAAGCTAAAGGTCGACAATGGTTCGCACCTTTCTCTTCGGCTTTAGCTAGCAAAGACGATGTCGCGCTGCTGATCAAAACCACGATTCCAACCATGATGAATCAGATATTACCGTCAGTCAGTGCTTTCGTGACAGTTATGTTCATCGCTCATCTTGGTACTAACGAAATCGCATTTTGGAGTTTATTAAACCGAGTAGAAAGCTTCTTGCTGATCTTCACTCTGGCACTCACCATGTCTTTGCCGCCGATGATTGGCCGCGAACTTGGTGCGGAACGTTTTGATTCAATCCAAGCGCTCGTTCAATCAGCGTCTCGCTTTGTGATTTTGTTCCACTTGGCCATCGCAACTTTGTTAGTGGTGAGTTTACCAATCGTTGTTCCTCTACTATCGGCGGACGACACAATGCAAGACTGGTTAAAGCTAGCACTTTGGGTGATTCCGTTTAGCTACGGCCCTTTAGGTTTGTGTATGGTTGTGACTTCCATCTTCAACGCATTAGGTAAACCAAAAACTGCCCTATTCGTTTGCTTTGTAAGATTGGTGGTTCTATACATCCCAGCGATTGCCATTGGTTCGTTACAGGGTGACATTTTTACTATCGTCATCGCGGCGACAATTGCTAACGTTCTAGCAGGCTTGTTTGTATGGTTACAGTTAACAAGTTATGTAAAACAAAACTTGTCTGCGACTCAAGCGTCGATGTTGGAAGTGGAAGCAGTGAAGTAATAACGAATTTTGGATTAGAAAGATAAACGCCCATACTTTTGAATAAGTGTGGGCGTTTTTGTTTTTGGCGCCGTACCTAGGGGGATGAGGTCATTACTCTTCTGCGTACTTTATAAAACCGGCACGTGATGCGCTTCCACTTTGGTTTTGTGAATGTGGCTCATCTTATGGGTATTAACGAAGTCTGTTCCGCTCCTAAAGCCCGTTTTCACTTTAGTAGTGAGTACTGCAATGTTGTTGCCAAAGACAACGTCCGTGTGACGAGCATATTCGCATTCTGTAGTCTTAACGCCTCGCTCAGCAAATCCCTGCTCCATCTTACGAGAGTAAGTAACGAAGTCCGCTGGCGTGATTTTTTCGTCTAATTTCGAGTTGCTTGTTACTGCGCTGATTACATCTGCCGGTGACAACGATTTATCGAGGCTTTCTAACACCTCTACTGCTTTCTTGGGATGTACCGTTGGTGGCCTTTGACAGGTATACATTTCGTAGAGGTACTCAACAACCGTCTCAATATCCTCTTTATTGTGTCCACCCATCAAATAACTTCCGTTACCTACCGCACCGCCAGAAAACTTGCTCTCACCATTGAGGTGCTTAGCTAAATTACCATCGGGCTTGATGCTGACACCGATATCGAAGAAGTAATCTCCGGCATTTAAAGCCAGTAAAGAGACCATATTCTTTACAAAAGCTGGGCTACCGTGATTGATGCTTGCCTCATACAATTCCGTCATCTTCTCGGCAATGACTGGCGTCTCCATGTTTTTCTTCTTCAGCAATTCATTCACTGAAACGAACTTAACATTATCCGGAAGCTCGACGCGTGAGTCGTAACAAGTTCGCCCTTTAGTACGTCTATCAACATATATAACGTGTTTTACCTTTGGGGTAATTTTGGCATTACTAATGACGTTCAGTAGACCATGTTCCTTTTCAACACTTGGAATAATATTGTCTTCACCACTTTCTGCTTTTGTATTAACCCAACAATAAGCAACGGTCTTGGTTGGTAGCTTGGAAAAATTCGGTTTCGCGCACAACAAAGAACTGAGTCCACTCTTTTTCTTATTTTCTTTTAATGGTGTTAGCGCTACGTCGGTGTTTTCGTTGCTGCGTTCAGCAATGACTCTTTCTCGATTTGCTGCCCAGCGTTTATTGTCTGCTTGTGTCACTTTTAGCTCTTCATTACGAGCTAAACGCTGTTGGGTAGCGCGTTCTTGAACAGTTTGTTGTACTTGTTCTGTGTGGTCACTTGGAGAAGATTGATATCGCATTAAGTTGGCCCTAATTATCAAATGTAAGAATTTGTTACAATATGATAAATTTGACACTTAGAATAAATAGTGGTGATGAAGTAACCGCTCAATAAGATATTATTACTAATTAAAAGCTCATTATGAAGGGGAAAATCACATTATTTTATCTTCTATATAATAGTAATGAGTACGGTAAATACCACTAAATATAAATTATTGTATATTTACTCTAATTTATCATGAGTAATAAATAATTTAGCTCGCAATTAAATAAGTATTATCTAATTTATTTTTCATTAATAAACTAAGTAATAGTTAATAGGCTCTAATATTTAAAAAGGGACTCAAACGAGTCCCTTGGTGGTTTCAAATAAGCTTAAGCATTCGTTAGTTTTTGCAGCTCTGCTTTGTTCTCTTCTAACCAAGCTTCGAAGCTCTGAGGTTGCTTGCCTGTCAGTTCTTCAAACGCTTCACTTGTACCATCTGAGTAGTTTCCGCGATTGTGTTTATCCATCGTCACACACAACTCTACGATGGGAGCAGGCAACTCAAACGACTCAAGCTGTGCTTGGTAATCTTCGTCAGACAGGTTAACCATGTTGATCGATGTACCGAGAACTTTATCTATCACTTTCGCCATTTCTGCGTGCGTTAGAGATTGCGCACCGTTCATTGGCAATACCACTTTGCCTTGCGCTGGTTTCACGAGAGCAGATGCCGCAGCAAAAGCGAGATCTTTGCGCGATAGTTGTGCAGAGCGCCCTTCTGATGCCGACGTCAACCAATGACCCGATTGTAGAATGCTCGCAAAGTATTCTGCCAAGTTCTCGAAGTACCAGTTGTTACGCATGATTGTCGCATTAGCGATACTGCTTTGTTTAATCGCATTCTCGGTAGCTTCATGCTCATGAGCGAACATCACTGGCGAGCTCTCTGCAGAAGGCATCGACGTGTAAGCAATGTGGCTCACCCCTACTTTTTCTGCTGCCGCGACAGCATTCAAGTGTGCTTGAGTGCGAGGACCAGAGGCGTCGATGCTGATCAATAGCATACTGTCTGCTCCTTGGAAGGCTTTCTCTAGTGACTCTGGGCTTGAAAAATCTGCTTCGCGAACATCCACACCTTGGCTTGTTAACGCTTGCAGTTTGCCTGCATTGCGAGTGGTCACAATCAATTGGCTTGGTTGTACATTGAGGTCTTCAAGCAATGCTTTTACCACTTGTGAACCTAGTTTACCTGATGCGCCTGTTACTAGAATTTTGCGATCTGACATGATGGTTTCTCCATTCAATTCTTACATTATTTCTTTCTGAATAAGGCGGAAATGACCAAGTTGTTTTGGCTTCCCGCTGTCGATGGAGACACTATATCGTTTGATGATTGATAGATAATTAGCCTTTGATTAAACTAATTGTTAACTCTGACTAAACAATACTAAATAGCTTTTGGAAAGTAATCGGTATGATCTCACTCGATGACATGATGGTCTTTGCCAAAGTGGCAGAGAAACAATCCTTTACTCAAGCAGCTGACGATCTTGATATTGGCAAAGCGCGCGTCTCACAAATCGTCTCTAAACTAGAGCAAGCGTTGAATACTCGTCTGTTGCATCGCACGACACGCTCCCTTTCATTGACTGATGCAGGTTTACGCTACTACGAAAAGTGTAAACTGATTGGTGATATCGCCTCAGAAGCTAACGCAGAAACACAAGATGCCAATCAAATCCCAAGTGGGACAATTCGTATCTCCACACCTAGCTCAGCTTTAGTTGATATATTGAGTGAGTTCTTACACCTCTATCCGGAAATCAAACTCGATATTATTGAGAGCGACAGTTACAGCAATCTGATTGAATCTCGCTGCGACATTGCTCTGCGTGCCTCTTCTGCTTTAGAAGATTCGAGTTTATATGCGGTTAGACTGGGCTATTTTCGCGACATGATTTGCGCTACGCCAACCTATCTCAGCAAGGTGGAAACGGTATCGACACCGGAAGATCTTCTCTCGCTAGATTGGATTAGCCACCATATCGTTCACGGTGACAAGCAACTCACGATGACCAACAACCAAGGTCAGGTCACGCGCTTGGTTCACAGCCCTAAAGTGCAAGTGAGAACCGCTGCGACAGTCAAAGAGTTTGTTTTGAATCATCTTGGGTTTGCCATCATGCCAAGCTTTATGATGAAGGAAGAATTAGCGCGAGGAGATTTAGTTCGCATCCTACCCGATGTGCACGATTTAGAGATTCCGATTTATGCGGTGTACCAAGAGAAAGCCTTGATGCCGCTCCGAGTTCGCACTCTGATTGAGTTCTTGAAGCAAAAGACCGATGCGTTTGAATAACTTCTCCTATGAAGCTCAGTAATCCCTATGCACAGTATTCCCAAAAGAAAAGCCCAACGAAAAGTGGGCTTTGTTCTCTTCTGATAACGAGAAGAATAACTAGTAGCTCGCTTGAATGCTGACACCGCTATAGTTTGAGTAACCTTGGATCATGACGTGGTAGCGTCCACTTTGTGTTGCGCTGACCGTACATGTTTCATTGTTACCGTATTTGAAAGGTCGGCAATCCCATGCATTCAATGCTGGTTTTGCACCAAAACGGAGATACAAGTCCGCATCACCACTGCCACCATACATCTGCACTGTTAAGCGCTGCCCCGCTTCTACATCAACATAGTAATACGCGACTTGACCGGTTGAACCACTTAAACCGCTCACTGGCACACCCGAGGTTAACTTGCCTTCTGGGTCCGGTGTTGGATCAGGGCCACCACAGTCTTGCCCACAATCAGCATCGGTTAAGCTATAAAGTAGCTTGTTCACGCTGCCTCTTGTATCCGTCACCTTTCCGCTTGTTGCGCGGCTAACGATCAAGGCTTCCACTTGGCTTGGCGACAACGAACTGTTTTCTTGAAGATACAGTGCTGCTACACCCGCTACATGTGGCGTCGCCATCGAAGTACCACTAATGGTTTTGTAACCACCGTCATACCATGCAGATTTGATTTGTGAGCCTGGCGCAAATACATCCACACAACTGCCCCAGTTTGAAAAACTCGAACGTGCATCCGTGCTAGTGGTCGAGCCGACAGTGACACCAGTAGCAACGCGCGCTGGAGAGTAGTTACACGCATCGGCATTGGAGTTACCTGCTGCAAGCATAAAGCTGACACCTGATTGAACCGCACTTTGCACCGCACTATCGAGCGCGACAGATTGACCGCCACCTAAACTCATGTTGGCGACTGAAGGTCCAGAAGCATTCGCAGCCACCCAATCCACACCGGCGATAACACCAGATGTAGAACCCGAACCGCTACAGCTCAATACTCTCACGCCGACAAGGTTGACGTTTTTCGCAACACCATACAAGCTGCCGCCAATGGTGCCCGCTACGTGTGTGCCGTGCCCATTACAGTCACTTGCATCTGCATCGTTATCGACAAAGTCATACCCTGAGACCGAGCGACCACCGAACTCAACATGCGCGTTGTTCACACCAGTATCGATAACATAAGCCGTTACCCCAGTCCCATCAAAGTTGGCACTGTAGTTGTTATCGAGTGGCAAGTTGCGTTGGTCGATTCGGTCTAGCCCCCAAATGGCGTTGGTTTGATTTGCGTCTGCCGAGACTATTGGGTCAAGCGATAGGATTCTGTCCTGCTCGATATAATCCACACGAGGATCAGAACGCAGATCTTTTAGTTGCTCAGGACTCAAGTTAGCGACAAATCCACTGATCGAGTGGTCAAAAACCGACTCCACTTGTATCGAATACAAACCAGACATGCGGTCTACAGACTGTTGCGTGAATTGCTCGAATTCCGGTGAGTTGCTCGCCATCATTTGCGGTTGTTGAAATACCACTATGTAGCGATCTGCAATGGCGATGTCGTCCGGAGCAAGCATCAAAGTGGCAGGCAATGTGTCGGGAGCTTGTTGTAACTCTGCACTGTCCGCAATCTCATTAGATTGCGAAAAAGCGATAGAAGAATGAAAACAGAGTGCCGAGGTGATACAACAACTTAGTAGTTTCTTTAACATAAAATGTTCCTTGAAATCATAGTCTTGTTGAATTTTACCTAGTACCAAACTGTCAACACGAAAACACAGACAATCAGCGTAGTACGCTCAATACGTGCTGCAGTGACGTTACACAAATCAAACTAGACAATGAGCAATCATATGCATAATTGATAATAATTCACATACTCAGAAACATGATCAATAACCAAGCTTTATTGAAATTGAAATGCAAAGATTCATTTAGACTTAGAGCAAAATCCCTAAAATAGAATAATTCTACACACCTGACTTATTGCCTGTTATATACCCTCCCCTTACCGATAATTTACGCAATAAAAACCGGGCTTCTCCTATATCTTAGGTTTTTCGCCTGCTAAGGTTCACTTGATTGCATAATTGACCTAAATCAACGAACCTGTCGTTTATATTCTTTGCATATTTGTAAATGAAAGGTGACCAACTGCTTGGGAAGCTAGCAAAATCAAATCGTGCAAAGTTTGTGCGTTTTTAACATCGTTTTTTGCCATAAAAACCATCGATTTTTTGCATTTTATCGAATAAAACGATTGCTATACCGTGACTTCCAGAGCGTACCAATAAGAAGTACGCCGCCCTAGTGAGAGTGTAAAATCACTTAAAAAGGAAGTTATTATGAAAACTCTTATAGCAGTGAGCGTCTTGTCAGTCCTATCTTTCGGTGCCTACGCAGAGCGCCAATCCGCAGAACCCATCAAGGTGATCGAACCAGTTGCTGGACTTGATGCGAGGAAAGTAGAACTGGGTAAAACGTTGTGGTTTGAACCTCGTTTATCCGCCTCCAACACCATTTCTTGTAACTCTTGCCATAACATCGCAAAAGGTGGCGTCGATAACTTACCAAGCTCTATTGGTCATAAATGGGCAATTGGCCCTATCAACTCACCAACGGTGTTTAATTCGGATTTGAACTTTGTTCAGTTCTGGAATGGACGAGCCAAAGATTTGCAAGAACAAGCGGCTGGCCCGATCGAAAACCCACTCGAAATGGCCTTTAGCCACCAGCTTGCGATCGACACGCTCAAGTCGATTCCTCAATATCGCGAGTGGTTTAAACAAGCCTACGGCAGTGAAACGATCACCATTGATAACGTGACTGATGCAATTGCGACCTTTGAACAAACTTTACGCACGCCAAACGCACCGTTCGATCTTTGGTTGAAGGGCGACGATAACGCCTTAACAACAGCGCAGGTCGAAGGCTACAACTTGTTTAAAGCGAAAGGTTGTACAGCGTGTCACAGCGGCCCTCTCGCCGGTGGTCAAATGTACCAAAAGATGGGCTTAGTGAAGCCGTTTGCAACGGATAACCCAGATGTTGGGCGTAAGGCGATCACGGGTAATGATTTCGATAAGTTTGTCTTTAAAGTACCGACACTTCGTAACATCGAACTCACCTACCCGTACTTCCACGACGGTTCGGTTTGGGATCTAGAAGAAGCAGTAGCAATGATGGCTGACCTTCAGCTTGGTCAGAAACTGACGAAAGAAGAGTCAGTCAAAATCACTGAGTTCTTACGCTCATTAACGGGTGACCAACCAGAGGTGACGTTACCTCATCTGCCACCATCAACCAACGAGACGGCACGTCCAAATATCTAAGTTGGTGAAATGAGATACTTTAAAGGAGCCTTGTTTGGCTCCTTTGCTGCTTATCAAGCCGCTTCAACAAAGTTTTATCTATCGAATCTATGACTTTTTCAGTCTCACCTTCTTACTGTTACCCCTACCAATTGCATATCACCCCACATGCATAACCTCTGCTTTTATGAAGAAATTCAATGTAATCAAATTTTTTGGACGAGCTTACAGTAAGATATTGATTAGTAGTGTTAAGTGAGAGGTCTAAGGATAGATCAAGATGGGATTCAAAACCGTTCAAACACAATCGCATTATGTCGATGGCATACTCGTCACAGCAGAATACCACCGCCTGTCGACGAGATTTACCTTGCGAATTGGCGAAGAGATCCTCTATTCAAAACGGCTTTGTATTATCGCGTTTAGAAACGCTCCAATTACCGTTAAAAATCGGAGTTATCGAGTAAGGATCATTTGGTGCTTAATTTGGCGATCAAGGTTAACGAAAGACGATACAGTGGTGATAGAAGAACTGATCGATAAACGACGCTCAAAGTCATTATTTACTCTTGTATTCTCCACTATCATGCGAAGTTTAAAATATGTATTCAGTTAAGCAGTTTCAAATAGCGATTAACCGCATTTGAAACTGCATCATCATTAGGCAAATCGATTAAGCAACATTCGCCGACTTACTTGTATCGCTGTCTTGTTCAAAGAACTCTTCATGTAACGCACAAATCGCTTCTTTATACTCATCGTCACTCACAACAAACTGCACGTTAACGTTTCTCATTGATGAGTGAAGAGCAATGGGTGTCACGTCGCGATTCATCAGTGCAAAAACGCCTTTAGCTAACGTCTTATTGGTATCGATTTGAGAACCGATTGCAGAGATGAGCGCTACCATGCGTCCATTAATCGAGGCTTGTGGGTAGCGTTTCTCTACTTTGTAGCGCACCTTGTTTAAGCTCTCCGCACTGCCGCCTAGATAATAGGTGATAGAGTTTGCGTTCATCTCCTTCCCTATGAGATTGACGCGAGCATCAGCGATTATCTCCATCAACTCGTAGCTGACGTTGTCTACCTTTCCAACCATGGTTTGATCAAATAGATGAAGCGCAAATACTTTCTGCTTACCGGCAATGATTTCAATGCGGTCGCTTTCTGGGCGGTAATCAGCAGAGATCAGTGTCCCATTATGCTCTGGTTCAAACGTATTTTTGATCTGTAATTCAATCCCACTTTCACGCAGTCCTGCCGCTGCATTTGGGTGAATCGCTTCCATACCAAGATTCGCTAACTGATCGGCCACATCATAATTGGTCGTTCCAATTGGATTGACACGCTCAACACCAACAACCCTTGGGTCTGCAGAGCTTAAATGGTACTCCTTATGAATTATCGCTAAGTCGGCCTTGGTTGTTGCAGCAATTCGGCTAAAGGTCATTTCGCTGTAACCTCGATCATAAGTGTGCATCAGCCCTTCTTTGCAATACGCATAACCCGTCACAATTGGCAGCTCTTGAGTCACATCTATTTCTTCAAACGCTTCACGTATCGTCTCATCTAAACTGCGAGGTTGTTGGTTATCCCAACCGGATAGGTCAACAAAGGTCGAGTTAATACCCATGTTCTTTAGCTTTAAGGCGGTGTTATAAGCACTGTGTGCTTCACCAATTGATGAGAGAAACTCACGAATTTGCGGTAAGTACTGGCGCAGAGAAAACTGCCCGTATTGGCAAGTTTCTAGGATATTGGTTACGCATATTTTTGCTTCTGAAATGCGAGAACGAATGAACTTGTCCGCGCGCATACGATTCATCGGATCGGCAAAAATATGTTCGTTTGTCAGCAGCATACGGCTTTCAACATACGCTAGCGCGTCTTGCCAAGTTTCATCTCGTTTAGAGATGAGCTGATAGACACCTGGCTTACTGGTTTTTTTGCATTCCAATAGAGCGTCTGTCATTCCGCCATAAGCAGAAACAACAAAAATACGGTTATATGGGTTTTGTGGACGAAGAAGAATGTTGTCGAGTACAGCATCGAATGCTGTCATAGATGTACCGCCGATTTTTTCTACGGTAAATGTCATGAGGGGGCCTTAATGATTGGTAATTTAAAAGAATGGATAAGAAAAAGGGGTGAAACATCACCCCTCTAAAACATCAGTGGGCTAGTCCACCAGAGGATAAACACCATTTTCGTCGTGAACTTCCGCACCCGTGATTGGGGGATTGAACACACACGCCATGACCATTTCTTTATTTTTATAGGCGCGTAGGTAATGCTCGTCATGCTTGTCTAGGATGTATAGCGTACCCGGTTTGATTGGGTAAGTTTCGCCGCCAACGACTTCAATTTCCCCTTCTCCACTCATGCAAAATACAGATTCCAAATGGTTCTGATAATGAATGTGTGTTTCGGTTCCTCCGTATATTGTCGTGATGTGGAATGAGAAGCCCATATTGTCGTCTTTCAATAACATACGGACACTTTCCCAGTTATCAGACACAACTCGTCTTTCGCTATTGCGACACTCATCGAGTGTTCTAACGATCATAATTCTTTCCTTGCTATGATGCTTGTTTGAAAAGTTTGCTTGCGATGGCTTCTACCGAGCCCTCGAAGATATTAAGCCCTTGGGTAAGTTCGGATTCGGAAATGGTCAATGGGCAAAAGAACTTCACCACTTCATCATTTGGTCCTGCGGTTTCAATCACCATTCCGTTCTCAAAACACGCTTTTGCAATATCACCAGAGATTTCACCGTTCTTACATTCGATACCAATCATCATCCCGCGACCTTTACGCTGTACAAACATCTCAGGGAATCGTTTTACCGATCGTTGAATGACTTCATCAACCATGTTCGAACAACGCTTGATGTGCGCTTCAAAACGGTCATTTGACCAATATGTTTCAATTGCTTTCGCTGCTGTCACAAACGCATGATTGTTGCCACGGAATGTGCCGTTATGTTCGGCTGGTTTCCATTTATCCAACTCAGGTTTTAATAAAACGATGGCCATTGGTAAACCATAACCGCCAATCGATTTTGACAGCGTTACCATATCTGGTTTAATGCCCGCTGGCTCGAAGCTAAAGAAAGTGCCAGTTCGACCGCAGCCTGCTTGAATGTCGTCAACAATCAATAAGATATCGTGAGCTTTGCAAAGCTTGCTGAGACGCTGCAACCATTGGTTAGACGCAACGTTAAGGCCACCTTCACCTTGCACCGTCTCTAATAAAACAGCAGCTGGTTTATCCATGCCTGCCGAGTTATCTGACAACATGGTTTCAAACAATTTGAGGCCATCAATATCTGCGTAACCTTCGAAAGGAATACGAGTAACGTTGTTTAAACTAGAACCCGCTCCTTGGCGATGATGTTGGTTGCCCGTTGCAGCTAAAGCGCCAGCCGTACAACCATGGAAACCGTTTGTGAAGGCAACGATACTGCTGCGTCCCTTCACTTTTTTTGCCAACTTGATTGCAGCTTCTACGGCATTGGTTCCGGTTGGGCCTGTGAACTGGACTTTGTAATCCAGCCCTCTTGGTTCAAGAATGTATTGATTCAGTGCTTCAAGAAAAGCGGCTTTGGCTTCTGAATGCATGTCCAAGCCATGTGTAATGCCATCCATTTCAATGTACTCAAGGAGCGCTTGCTTAAGTACTGGATTGTTATGGCCGTAATTTAGAGATCCCGCTCCAGCAAGGAAATCGAGGTAGCGTTCGCCTTGTTCTGTTTCTAACCAGGTACCTTTTGCTTTACGAAAGACGACTGGAAAACTGTTTGAGTATGAACGTACGTTGGATTCCTGCTTTTTGAAAATATCCATGATGAGACCGTTATTTGATTCCTATTTTGTGGGGATTACTTGAGGGGAATACGATACAGATACTCGGTATCGTGCTTGCCTTTGAAATGATCCTTTTCATCCAAGAAAGTCGTCACTTCGCCGGCGTTTCCATGCTGTGCATCGAGCTTTTTAAATAACGCCCAAGATGCATCATTGGATTTAGTGATTGTGGTTTCGATAGCGTTTATGCCTTCGAGTCCTTCTCGCTTTAGTAAGCGTTCAAGCATTTGAGACGCCAAGCCGTTTCCTCTGAAACGAGGGGCAACCGCAACTTGCCAAATGAACAGCACGTTAGGCTCATCCGGCTTCTGATAGCCAGAAACAAACCCTGCAATCTCGCCTTTGTGCTCGACCAAAATACAAGTTTTGCTGAAATGACTAGATTGAAGAAAATTACAATATGAAGAGTTCATATCGAGCGGAGGACAATCTGCGATCAAACCATAAATATCGTCGCCATCAGACACGACAGGTTCACGAAAAATCCATTTTTTGCTTGGGTCTTCTCCAATCTCTGGATACATAACCCAAGGGGCTGAGGTAATCATGTGTAGATACATATCCTTCGTACACTAATTAAATTTCCTTTTTATTATGCACACTGATTGTGCATAGAAATCAAACAAAGCCGCCTAAAAACCCTACTTATTTGATCTATGTCGCACTAAGGCCAAATGAGCATGACTTTAAAAATAGTTTGAGCTCTAATGTATTTATAGGATAAAAAATAAATTGAAGCCAAATGAGCAAAACATCGTCAATTTCGCACTGGGGAATTGTTTCGAGCGGGAAGAAAATGGCAGCCGATTGATGGCTAAAGATGAAGAATTCAGATAAGAAAACGGCACGCCGAAGCATGCCGTTTTTTTATTGTTATGAAGGAAGCTTAAATTACGCTTTCGCTTTCTTCATTGATTTTGATGTTGGGCGAGGCTCATCCATCAAACCTTTCACTAGAGATACCGTTGCAACCAACAATACGATAGTGAATGGCAGACCGGTTGTTACCGCCATCGCTTGTGCAGCCGCTAGACCACCACCAAGCATTAGTGCGATTGCAACTAAGCCTTCGAACGTACACCAGAACACACGTTGAGGTGTTGGTGCATCCACTTTACCGCCCGCTGCAATCGTATCGATTACAAGAGAGCCAGAGTCCGCTGACGTGATAAAGAACACCACAACCAGAATAATACCTACGATAGACGTGATTTGAGAAAGAGGCATCACATCTAGCATCGCGAACAGTTTAAGTGGAAGCTCTGCGTCAAATACCGCTTGGTAACCATCGTTCACATATTGGCTGATCGCCGTACCACCGAATGCCGTCATCCATAATACACACACGGTTGATGGGATCAGGATTACACACACGATGAACTCACGAACTGAACGACCACGAGATACACGCGCGATAAACATACCTACGAATGGTGACCATGAAATCCACCAAGCCCAGTAGAACGCCGTCCAACCTTGAGAGTAGTTCACGTCTTCGCGGCCGAATGGCATTGAAAGCGCTGGAACGTTCGCTAGGTAAGACATGATATTCTCGAAGAAACCAGTCATGATTGCGAGTGTTGGACCTACGACGATCACGAACAAAAGCAATAGCGCCGCTAAACCCATGTTGATTTCAGACAGGCGTTTTACACCGCTATCCAGACCAGCAACTACCGAGATCAAAGCAAGTGCTGTGATGATCACGATAATCACAACTTGCGTCATATCTGTCATTGGTACACCGAACAGGAAGTTTAGACCTGTTGCTGCTTGTGATGCACCGTAGCCAAGAGACGTTGCAAGACCGAATACCGTCGCAACTACCGCTAGGATATCAATAATGTGACCAGTCCAACCCCAAACGCGCTCGCCAAAAAGAGGATAGAAAATAGAACGCATCGTTAGAGGTAAGCCCTTGTTGAACGAGAAGATCGCCAAACCAAGTGCCAACAGTGCGTAGATTGACCAAGGGTGAAGTGCCCAGTGGTAAATCGTTGCTGCCATACCAAGTGCAGACGCCGCTGATGTATCACCTTCTGCTGCGCCTAGTGGAGCCCAGTCAGTACGAACACCATTCTCAACGTTCACACCGCCAAGAGCAGCACTGAAGTGAGACATAGGCTCAGATACGCCGAAGAATACCAGACCGATACCCATACCAGCCGCGAACAGCATCGCTAGCCAACCTGCGTACGTGTAATCCGGAGTTGCTTCTGTACCGCCGATACGAACGCGACCAAGTGGCGTTACGATCAGGAGCAAACACACTACGACAAACACGTTGCCCGCAGATAGGAAGAACCAATCAAGGTTAGAAACAAGCCAACCACGTAGACCCGCGAAAAACGGCTCAACTTGTTGTCTGAATGTCAGTGTTAACACTACGAACAGGATGATCGACATACCTGAAATAGCGAACACACGGTTGTGAATATCAAGTCCAAAAGGACCTACTTTTAGCGCGACGTTATCCTGACCGATCTGGTAATCAGTATCGATCGGGTTCACTTTACCGTCGGGGCGTTGGATACCGCCATTGTTGTCGGTGCTCACGATTTATCTCCTTAAAATACGTGACCAAATTAAAATCTGTGTAGGACTTTGAGTGATGGCTTTCTTGCGTCACTTACTGCAAAGCTTATTTGCGATCGTTGCGTCGCTTTTAGAAGGGTTGCTCTACTTTGTAATTTTAGCGTTAATCGCCCTGATATCGCATTGCATTTTGTTATCAGGACGACTAATAAAATTTATCGCCAATTCATAGATGATGTGGATGAGTTATTGCCATATCACGGACAGTGGCATGTCACCATCAAAGTGATATTGCAACTGGGCTTGAAGCAACTCAGCGGTGGCAAGAGCATCGGTCAGCGCATGGTGTGGTTGATAAGCAGGCAAATGGTAACGCTCACGCGCGTGGCCAAGTCGTACAGAACCCGGCTTTTTACCTTTGAGTTTGTTTAACCAACCTTCACATTCACGACGTTGAATCGCGTATTCAATGTCCAACGTATCAACGACTGGAAATTGAATCCCCTCACCCACGCTGTTTAACAACGCATTATTGAAGAATTGACGCTCGATATTTTTGTAGTGCACCACCACAATCTTTCCGGCTAACTCATCAAGAATGGCATCCAGAATTTGTTCAAGTTGCGGTGCATTCTTCACTTCTGAGTCGGTAATGCCGTGAATCACCACTGATTCTTCATTCAGTTCTCGATTTGGATTCACCACCCAATGACGAGAACCGCTGCACTGCACTCGCCCTAGCGTAAATGGCACCAAACCTATGGTGAGAATGGCGTCTTCCTCGGCGTTTAAACCCGTGGTCTCAAAATCGACGGAGACAAACGGTACCTCTTTTAATGGCGTATCACCATTCACAATAGGCGTAGAGTAATAACGTTTTAATCGAGTATCGTTCGCTTGCTCGGCTAGTTGCTCGAAGAAGATTGGCCAATCAGGTGTCTGGCTGGTATCAAGCAAATCAGTGATATCTTGCTTTTGTTTTGAAAACCACATCATTTGCCACTTCTCTGGTAACGGAACTTAATGTAGTTCTGCGCGTTGCTTAGGATTTGGAAAGCGGCTTTTAAGTTGCGACGCTCAAACTCCGACATTTCTTCTGGCTCGATGTTGTTATCCGGCTCTTCCCCGTTTTCGATATCCAGCGCTTGATGTCGGATTCGCACCATGTAGATCAACTCCATCGCATCTTTTAAGTCCATACCACGGCCTTTCGGTAAGATGCCCGCATTGTTGATGTCATCTAGACGTTCAAATGAGTTTTGCGAACGGGAGCCAATCGCCAAGGCGTGTACACGAATCAGATCCGCCATTGGCGCAGTGCCTCGACGCTTCAGGTTGATGGAATTGCGGTGACGACCGTCTTTCTCCATCACAAAGTCTTTGAAGAAACCAAGCGGCGGCGTGCGACGAATCGCGTTGTAAGCCATACAAGCTAAGAATCGATTGTTCTTCTTAGCACGACGCACAATGAAGCCGCTCAATTGCTCTGCCCATTTCACACGCCCATGTACGCCAAGTAGGTCGAAGAAAATACTGCTGTTCAGAAGTCGCTCTGGCGTTGGATCATCAATCCAGTTCGCAAAGCACTCTTCCCATTCTGAACGCGTTTTGCGCCATTCTGGGTTGGTCGCCATGATGTAGCCAGTACAGTAGGTGTACCCGCATTCGGCTAACCCATCACAAATGAATTTTGCGAGCTGAGCAAAGTAGTCGCCATGCAGTGCTGGGTCGTAGCTGTTATCCAGAATCAGCGCGTTATCTTGGTCTGTGACGATAAGCTGTTCATCACGCGCCATAGAGCCCATCGCCAATAAGCAATAAGGGATTGGCGCAGGACCTAATTCTTGCTCTGCTAACTCTGCCAGTCTTTGTTTGAAGCTGCTGCCGATCACCGACATTGCTCGTCCAACCATGTGAGCATTTGCGTCTTCACTTACCATTCGGACAAAGCAGTCTTTAACTTGTTTAGATACCGCTTTTAGATCTTCTACCGAGTTTTGTTGGAAGATAGAGCTCACAAGCAACAAGCTGTTTTGCGATTCATAACGAACGATATCCGTCATGCTGATCACGCCAATCGGCTTTTTGTCTTTTAAGATTGGTAGATGATGAACGTTGTAACGCAGCATTGTCAGCATGGCTTCAAACACGTAAGCGCTGTAATCAAGCGACACAACGTCGTAGCTCATCACTTCACTCACAGGAATGTCGCTGTCTCGTCCTTCAGCTAAAACGCGAACGCATAGATCTTTCTCGGTCAAGATACCCAGCAGTTGGTCATCGTCGTCTTCAGTAATATCTTCTTGCGCGCGGACAATCAAAAGCGCAGTAACGCCCTCTTCCGCCATCAAGATTGCCGCCTCGCGCACTGTAGCACTGGCTTCTAACGTTACTGGCTCACGGCTTAAGATCTTGCGCGCTTTCGCTGTGGTGAAGTCATTCCCATCTGAGTGGTTTGATACCGCAGTGCGCAGCCTCGCACTGTCTTCCAATTCCATGAAATCGGCGAAGTTTTCAAACTCGTCACATAGCTCAGTGAAGATCTTCTCTGGAATGCAGTAAACCAAGGTGTCTTCTATCGCTTTGGCTGGCATACGGACACGGTTGTTCATCAACAACCCCATTTGTCCAAACAAGCCACCAGCGTCGATACGGTTGTACAACTCGCCTTTGCGGCGGAAGATTTCCACGACACCACTGCGGATCATGTACAAATCACGAATGTCATCGCCTTTCTTGAGAATGTCCGTCCCTGCGCGGTAATACGCGACTTCAGCATTCATTGCGATGTTTCTTAGATGCTCTTCCGGTAAGTCATCAAAAGGTGGGTATTGGCTAATGAAATTGAGTACTTCTAATTGCTCGGCTTCCATTCTTTATTCCATGCATTGCCTAAACTAAGGCGATAAATATCACCAAGAAAATAATCACACAATAAATAAATCGAGACGTCAGATAAAAAGATTTGTAACCATCGAAAAGCGGAATAATGACTGATTATTATTGAAACGAGCGTGTCGAAAATTGCTTGTTTTCATCTAAAAACAACCAGTAAATAACGCAATGTATTCATAAAGCAAATAATACATTCAACAGCCAAAGCAATCGTTTTCTTGTGATCTAAATTACACATTGAACCTCATAACAAAAGTCCGTATATTGCGCGTGCCTACGCGGCACACCCTACAATGCACAACGCCATCCTGCTTCCACTGGTGCATTGATATTGGTGTTTAATTACATCCATGCAAAACAAACCTTCCTCTTTTTCTCGCTTTTTTAAAGAATCGGGCGCTTTGTTACACCTATCGATCCCTATCATTCTGATGCAGCTTGCTACTCAGTCGATGGGCTTTATTGATACGACAATGGCAGGCCAAGTGAGTGCTGCCGACCTAGCTGCGATCGCTCTTGGCACCAGTTTATGGCTACCCGTTTCGCTATTGCTTCGCGGTATCATCATGGCATTAACGCCTGTCGTGGCTTACCACCGCGGCGCACAAAGTTTGGATAATGTGCGTATCGCGTTTATTCAGATGCTTTGGTTGTCGGCGTTCGTTAGCGCAATTTTGATTGTTTACTTGCTGCTTGGTGAAAGCATTCTGGTTGGCTTAGGCGTTGCGCCTGAGATCATTCCTATCGCCAGTGATTACGTGGTTGCATTGGCATTTGGTGTTCCGGGCATTGCGCTTTTCTACACCTTGAATGGCTTCTGCGAAGGGATGAACAACACTCGCGCGCCCATGCTGATTTCGGTGATTGGTTTGCTGGTAAACATCCCTGTTAACTACATTCTTATTTACGGTAAATTCGGCATGCCTGCATTGGGTGCGGTTGGTTGTGGCTGGGCTACGAGCTTGGTTTATTGGCTGATGTCTGCCCTACTGTTTAGCTACATCAAACGCCATCATCACTACAAAAACATTCTGCACTTCGCTGAGCTAAAGCCGATATGGCAAGAGATCAAACAGCTGTTCAAACTCGGTATGCCGATTGGTTTGAACATTGCGGTTTGTGGCAGCATCTTTGCGGTGATTGCGCTATTGATTGGTCGTATTGGTGCAGAGAACGTTGCCGCAGCACAGATTGCACTGAACATCTCTAGCATGACTTACATGATCCCAATGAGCCTTTCCTTTGGTATCACGATTCGCGTTGGTCATGCCTTGGGTGAACAAAAGCTTGAAACAGCTTCACACCGTAGCTTGGTTGGCATTATTACCGCAGCGCTACTGTCGCTGATTTCAGTCGGCTTCTTCCTGTTGTTCCCAGAATGGATCATTCGTTTGTACACCACAGATCCGGTAGTTTCCGCAACGGCGGCTACTCTGTTGATGTTTACTGCAATGTACCAGTTCAGCGACGCGCTACAGACCTCTGCAAACGGCGCTCTGCGTGGCTACAAAGATACTAAGATCCCGATGATTCTGGCGATTCTAGCCTACTGGGGCTTGGCGCTTCCACTTGGTATGTTACTGGGTATCACAGATGAAATCGTTCCTGCAATGGGCGAAGAAGGCTTCTGGATTGGTATCGTGACCGGCTTAACCACCGCTGCAATTGCAATGCTGATTCGCTTGACGCTGGTAATTAAGAAGTACAACCAAACCGCAGAAACGAATACGGCTTCACAACCTGAGTTAGCGATTCAATAACTACGAGAGCATTTATCGTTTCAATAAGAAAGGCTCACTATCGCAGTGAGCCTTTTTGTTTTCCAGTTTTCCAGCTTGCTAGCCTTGTTTACTTACCGTTGAGCCATCACCAGCATCGTTGATTCTATAACCGAGTTCGGCAACTTTCTGGCGGATTTCGTCAGCTTGTTGGTATTCCTTCTGCTTTTTCATTTGCAAGCGCAACTCTACCAATTCCAAGATCTCACGAGGGATTTCCTCTTCTTCTACTTTATCAAGCTCCAAACCAAACACGCGGTCAAAGTAGCGTGCCGTTGCCTTTTTATCTGCATCGTTTAATGCACTTCCGAGTAACTCCCACATCAATGCGATCGCTTGTGGCATGGCTAAATCGTTATTGATGAGTGACATAAAACGCTCAACATACGTTTGGTCCACTTTGCCACCTTCTGGTAGTGTCGACACTTTCGCTTTCAGGCGCTTTAAAGCTGTTTGTGCGGCATCCAAGCTCTCCCACGTAAAGCTCAAATGACTGCGATAATGACTGGTCAGCACCAAGTAACGGTAAGCCAGCGGGTCATAGCCTTTCTCGATTAACGCATCAAGACGAAGTGACGTACCGGACTTGGAGATCTTCTCTTTGTTCAATTGAAGGAAGAAGCCATGCAGCCAGTAATTCGCTTGAACGTGTCCATTCTTTGCTTGGCATTGGGCAATTTCGTTGGTGTGGTGAACTGGGATGTGGTCTTCCCCACCAACATGAATATCGAACACCTCCCCAAGGTACTTCTCTGCCATCGCAGAACATTCAATGTGCCAACCCGGAAAACCCACTCCCCAAGGGCTTTCCCATTCCATTTGTCTTGGTGTGTCGCCGCTAAACTTCCAGAGAGCGAAATCGGTTGGACTCTTTTTCTCTGCCATTTCGACGCGAATCCCCGCTTCTAACCCCTCACGGTCCAGTTTGGCAAGTTTTCCATAATCTGGAAGTTTGGCCGAATCAAAATAAACGCCATCGGAGGTTTGATAGGTAAAGCCCTTTTGTTCAAGCTCTTGGACGAATTCAATCTGCTCTTGTATGTGTTCAGTCGCGCGACAAATGATGGAAGGCTTGGTGATGTTGAGGCTAGTGAGATCATCTAAAAACGCGTCTTCAAAATACTTTGCGATCTCCCAAGCAGACTTGTTCTGCTTTCTCGCGCCCTTCTCCATTTTATCTTCACCGGTATCGGCATCAGACACCAAGTGACCAACATCTGTGATGTTCATAACGTGGTTTACGTCGTAACCGTTGAGCTCAAGCGTGCGCCTTAGTACATCTACAAAAAGATAGGTTCTTAAGTTGCCTGCATGCGCGTAGTCGTACACCGTTGGGCCACAAGCGTACAAACCAACCTTACCGGATTCGATGGTATTGAACGGCTCAAGGGTACGCCCCAGTGTATTGAATAGTTGTAATTTTGACTGGCTCATATTGTTATTCCTTTAAATGCAAAAAGGCCGCGGATGAAAACATCGGCGGCCTTTAATATGTCTGTATGATCTTTTGCTAACTAATAGCTACGCGAAAGCCGCCGCACGTCTTGGGAGGTGCAACAACAACAGTTGGTTGAGATAGAAATAGCTAAATAGTTCATACCCAACACCCTAAATAAGAAATCTATAGAAATCAACCCTACGATTTTGACGCGTTTCGTGGCGACAAACCGAACTGCGCATGCCGTATGGCATTACTCCCCCTTACAAAGCCGTACTAATCATTACAATTAAATTTATAAATAAGCCTTATATTTCACGTTTGTTTCACGTTTTCTTTGATAAAAGACACGCCATAAAAATCAGTTACATCAGTAAATTAGGGAATATTTATGAAGAAGCCCGCATTTGGGCCTTTGCAGCCTATTGCTGTATTTGCGCTATTTTCACTTGCTTTTCTTTCCGTTTCGCGGATTTTACTCGCCATTTGGCTCTCTGACCGAATCGAATCTTTTAACGACCTTATCTATATTTTGGGTCAGGGCCTACGCGTAGACTTTGCCACTATCTGCTGGCTGTTCATTCTTCCGGGCTTACTTTCTGCTCTATTGCCTGTTCAAGGTAAGGTCGGCGAATGCTGGAAGTGGGTTCTACGTTGTTGGATGGTCGCAGGTTTGTGGATCTTGGTTTACATGGAATTGGCCACTGCTCCGTTTATTCAAGAATACGACCTACGCCCAAACCGCTTGTTTGTTGAATACCTGATTTATCCAAAAGAAGTGTTCAGCATGCTTTGGACTGGTTACAAACTAGAGCTCTTTATTGGTGCTGTAGGCACAGCGCTTACCCTTTTCCTTGGTTGGAAATGGAGTAAAAAGCTCACCGACAACGCACAACAAGTAAACTGGAAATGGCGTCCTGTTCTTGCCATTTTAGTGGTTCTAATTGGTGTTGCAGGTGCACGTTCTTCTTTGGGACATCGCCCTCTAAACCCTGCAATGGTGGCATTTTCTAACGACCCACTGATGAATGATTTGGCACTAAACTCCTCATACTCTCTGTTGTTTGCTGTAAACAATATGAAATCAGAAAAGAGCGCGGAAGAGTTCTACGGAAAAATGGATAGCCAGAAGATGCTAGACCTCGTTCGTGCTTCTTCTGCTAAGTCGAATTTTGATCCGTCAGTTCTGCCAACCATGAACAGCAACGAAGCGAGCTATCAAGGCAAGCCAAAGAACTTGGTTATCTTGCTGCAAGAGAGTTTAGGAGCGCAGTTCGTGGGTTCACTGGGCGGGCTACCACTGACTCCAAACGTCGACAAGCTAATGACGGAAGGCTGGAGCTTTACTCAACTGTACGCAACCGGTACTCGCTCTGTTCGCGGTATTGAAGCGGTGACAACGGGTTTCCCACCATCGCCATCCCGTGCGGTTGTAAAGCTGAGTAAGAGTCAAACCAACTTCTTTACGATTGCAGATCTTCTGAAAGCCAATGGCTATCACACAGAATTCATTTATGGTGGTGAAGCGAATTTCGACAACATGAAGACCTTCTTCTTTGGTAACGGCTTTGACCAAATCATCGAAGAGAAAGACTACGAAAACCCATCGTTTGTTGGTTCTTGGGGTGTGAGTGATGAAGACCTTTACACCAAGGCAGATCAAGAGTTCGAACGTCTATCAAAAACCGGTAAACCTTTCTTTAGCTTGGTATTTAGTTCGAGCAACCACAGCCCTTACGAATACCCTCAAGGTAAGATTGAGCCTTACGACTCTGAATACATGACGCGTAATAATGCGGTGAAATATTCTGATTACGCGATTGGTACTTTCTTTGATAAAGCGAAGAAATCATCTTACTGGGACGACACGGTCTTCATCATCATTGCTGACCACGATGCCCGTGTATCCGGAGCTAACTTAGTGCCAGTGAAGCACTTCCACATCCCAGCATTGATTCTTGGTAAAGACATTAAGCCACGTAAAGACGACCGTATTGCCAATAACCTAGATATGCCACCTACGCTCCTTTCTTTGATTGGTGTGGATGCGAAAACGCCGATGATTGGCCGTGATCTTACTAAGCCTCTCGCACGCAAAGACGAACGTGCCATGATGCAATACGACAAGAACTTTGGTTACTTAACCCGAGACAATCTCGTTGTGTTCTCGCCGGGCGAAAAGGTATCGACCATGCAGTACAACTTCGATAACCAAACAATGAAGCCTATTGAAGTGGATCCAACAATCGTTGAACGCGCTAAGGCCAACGCTTTGTTTGCCTCTAAGGCATACCAAAACGACTGGTACAACTCAAAAGCAATACAATAAAAACAACAAAGGAGCGCTCAATGCGCTCCTTTTTCTTGTTCGGTTTATTGTGTTTACAGCTTGTCCCAGTAACAAGGTGTGCCGAATTTTTCCGACAAGAAATCAATCACTACCCTAACCTTCGCCGCCAAGTTGTCAGTCTCCAAATACAGCGCACTGATGATCTGCTCTTCTGAAGAGGTCGAGACTTGATGTTCGATCATGATGGCTTTCAATTTGCCTGATTTGATCTTTTCGCCAATTAACCAACTCGGAAACACAACAATCCCCGAGCCCCCAACCGCGGCCGATACTAACGTTTCAGCATTGTTGCTGTAGAGTGACCCACTCACATCAAACGCTTCCAGCTTCTCTTTATCTTTACCAATAAACCAACGTTGTAGCCCTTTGGTGCCTTTGAACACCAAACAATTGTGTTGCGCTAACTCTTGCGGTGATTGAGGCTCACCATGCACTTTGAGGTAGCTTGGGCTGGCCGCCATCAAATAATGTTGATTCCCAAAGCGTTTCATTCTCATGGAAGAATCTTGAGGAACGCCAATACGAATCAGCAAGTCAATCGAATCTGCTGCTGGGTCAACAAAATGATCCGTCTGCTGCATCTCAATTTGGATCAGCGGGTAACGCTCAAGCAGTTCAGAGAGGTAAGGCGCAATGTGCTGCCGTCCAAATGCGACCGGCGCACTGATTTTTACCATTCCACGAGGCGTGTCTGCTCTTTGCTCAATGCGTTCAACAACCAACTCGTACTGCTGAATCACTTCCGCACAGTACTTGGCAAACGCAGTGCCTTCATCCGTTAATGAGATAGAGCGAGTGTGTCGATGCAGTAGTTTTGTGCCTACCTTCTCTTCTAGATGCGCCATTTTTCGCGATACCGAAGAAGGCGTCATGTCCTGCCTGCGAGCAACCTCAGAAAAGTTACCAAACTGAGTGGTCATCAAAAACAGCTTTATCTCAAGCAACGAAACGTCGTAATTCACAGAGTATCTCCATATCAATCGATCTAAGCGTAACGGTCAAAACGAGAAAAAGGCAAGCAATCAAATTACTTACCTTTTTGAATGGCCAAACTAGCGAGCTAATGCCACATGCGAAGTCATGTTTCTAACCAGTACGTTTTTACCGTTCACGAATTCAAATCACGAATATTGGTCGTCGCCACAAAGTGTGCATCTTGAGTGAACTGCTGAAACTGCTCAACCACCGCCTGCATCACGTCTGTTTGGATGTCTTCCGCAAACGCGGATTCTGACTCGATATTGATCACTTCAAAATATTGCCAAGGCGATGCTTGGTTCTGACCAAACAAGGTTTCGCCTTTAAACACTTCAAACGAAGACACACTATTGAGTTGATTTACGGTTGGAAGATCAACAGCCTTTGCCCAATTCAAATACTCGGCTTCCGATGTGGTCGGCTTAAGATTAAAAAATACGATAAGAGTTTTGTTCGCCACTTTATTGCTCCTGCTTTTTGTTCGATAAATAGATGCAGACCAACGCCCCTGCGATGCTCAGCATTGCAGCCACGCGCCAGTAATTTAGCTCGATAGGCGTATTTCCTAGCCAACCTTGCGTATCAATCACTAAGCTCATGATCATTTGCCCTAAAATGGTGGCGACGGTTGCGATCGCCACTCCGATTCTCGGTACTGAAGCGACCATTACCACCATGTAGACAATGCCAAATAACGCCCCCGTTAATTGCCATTTAGGCACGGACAACAAAGTTGTACTTTGTGCTGGTTCGAAAAAGAAAATCAGCAAGGCGGTGACAATCGTACCGACACCAAAGGTTAAAAATGAACTTTGAATCACGCCCACTTTTGCGCCTAATTTGCCGTTGATAGCCGCTTGAGCACTCAACGCCATGCCTGAAATAATCGCCAGTAAGATGACAAAAACCATCATTGCGCTCCCATGTACACGCAGCACAGCGCGAGTAAAATAAAGCCAAGACCAAGCATTCTTAGTGGGTTAGTTGGCTTTTTATCCATACCAAACCAGCCAAAGTAATCGATCGCAAAGCTCTTAACGATTTGACCAAACAACACACAAATCATGGTCATTGCCACACCTAATAATGGAGTCGACAACGTGAGCACCACCACATAGATAGGCCCAAGAAAGCCACCAATAAGCTGCCACTTCGGAATTGTGTGCCATTCAACCTGATGGTGAGTAGGAACGAACAGGCGAATCAGCCAAAGCAGAGCTGCGCCTACAGCGAAGATGCTCAACGTTGCCCATAAGTGCCCTACTTGCTCACCCAGTGGGCCAAGAAGACCTGCCTCAAACGACAGGCCCATTCCTGACACCACGACCAAGAAAACAAACAGAATATTCATCGTGGATCAAACAAAGCCACAGAGCTGTTACGTTGGTACGCCTTCCCATTCGGGTAAGACACCAACTCAAGCTGCATGCCCCAAGGCGACATAAAGTAAACCCAGCTTTCACCTGCTGTTGGGCCATCTGTCATCACAGAAGGTTCTCCCAACACCTTGATGCCGTGCTCTTTTAGATAAGCCACTGCCGCATCCATATCATCGACATAAAATGCAAGGTGGTGACCGCCGATATCGGCATTGTTTGGTGCTTCATAACGACGCTCGATGTTGTCTGCGTATTCGAAGATCTCCAGATTGATACCTTTCGCACTCATCACGGCAATCTTGGTAATTTGTGCGCGAGCATCAACATTCAAATGCTGCGTCATCCAGTCATCATCCGATGCGAAAGGCCCAAACTCGTATGCCAGTTCAAAATCAAAATGCTGACGGAAGAACGCAATCGCTTGATTCAAATTCGGTACAGTAAAACCAATGTGATCTGGTTTTTTTAATCCTGGAATTGCCATTAGATGTCTCCTCGATCGTGACGTACTTTGTTCAGTGCTCCCATGGTGGTCGCACCTTTGTTGAAGCCTGTGTATGCAGAAGCAAAGACGATCAGCTCTTCAATTTCTTCGTAAGTTGCGCCTTGCTTCAACGCCATATCAACGTGAGCACCAAATGGATTACCATCACCCGTAACATTCAATGCCATTTGGTCGATGGCAATCGTGATAAGTGCTTTGGTTTTTTGGTCGATAAGTGGCAGGCCCCATACTTTACCAGCAACACGAACCGTTAAGTCACCCCACGTTTCGTTGATGGATTTCAAACCTGAGATCAATGCTTGGTCGTCAAGTACTGCATTTTGGAATTGGTCGCTCATATTGCTTTCCTCATATCATTCGATTCGCCTTAGCGATTGAGGAGCATTATAGGGAGCGCTCGAAACGGAAAAACCACACGCGCGGTACATCACTTATGCAGAATTTGCACAAATCAAAATACGTTCAAAGTCACTGTGCGAAGTCAGGTTGTTCTTCGGTGTGCTTACGTGAGGAAGGCATCATCATTGCGCTCAGTGATGCAAGCCCCATCCCACCAGCAAGGATGAAATACATCAATGCAAACTCTTGTGTATGAGAATAAGTCGCTGCGATAAGCCAATACGCGATAGGTCCAGTACTAAAGCTTAATGTGTACTTAACGGCGTAGATTCTCGAGCGCCATTTCACATCGGAATAACGGCCAATAAGCCAATCGTTCACTGGTATTTGCGCGTATGTACACAGCATCAAACCAATAAACACAAGAACCAATGACCATTCATGAGTAACCGTCGCTAATAGGAGGAATAACAGTTGCCCACCAGCAATGCAGGCGAGCAGCTTCTTGATATCAACGCGATCGAGCAACTCACCCACAACAAGCTGAATGAACGCAGCACAAACAAAAATCGATGTGGTTAATGTGCTTGAAAGGCTCAATGATTGGCTAAATTGTGCATCCATAATTTTAGGTAACGAGGTCGTCGTAGATTGAAAGACCAAACCACCAAAGAAGACAACCACCGCAGCACAAGCGAACAGCACTTTGAGTTGTCGCAAAGACATCGTTACGTCGTCACATCGACGTTTCGCATGTTCGATATCAGTAACACCTTTCGATGCATACCAGTACACGATGCCAGTTAGTAAACACACAAGGCCTGGAACATAAAATGCGGCTTGCCAAGAGAACCATTGGCACAACAAAGCGGTTCCTATTGCAGCAAACGCCAAACCTAAGTTACCTGCTAATCCATTTACCGCGATAGCCCTGCCGGTTTTGTTTGCAGAGCTAAAGATAAGTGCGATACCGACGGGATGATAAATCGCGGCAAACAAGGCTATGGCACAAAGCCCCAATCCCATTTGCCATGGCGTTTGCGCGAGAGTGGTAAGAAACGCAGAGGTACCCATCCCGAAGTAGAACACGAGCATCATGCCTTTTCGGCTCCAACGATCCGCCAACCAACCAGCAGGCAAGGACATCACACCATAAACCAGCATTGCCCCGCTCCCCACTTGGAGCAGCTCTGCGTAACTCATGTCCCATTCTTTATGCAGCGTTAGTACGACAGAAGGAAAAATGAGCAAGAAATAATGATTAAGCGCATGGCCCACATTGAGGACACCTGAGTGAAAGGAACGGTTCATCTCGACTCCAAACCAAATAACGGATAGCTAATTAATGACAAGCTCAGTTTATCTGGCTAGCATTTGGCGTATAGATTCTATCAAGACAGGTTACTGCTCAAATGAGCCAAAACATCAAAGCCATCAGTTTGGACGACAGGATCAATTGCTTAGAAGCGGTGGTCATTCCCAAGCACTACCCCAATGGACACGTCATTGATTGGCATTGCCATCAGCACAACCAATTGGTGTACGCTAGCAGTGGTGTGATGGCGGTCGAGACAGAATCTAAGCTATGGGTGGTTCCACCTCAAAGAGCGGTGTGGATCCCGGCGCATGAGAGCCACAAGGTGTACATGTATGGCGATGCGGCAATGAAAAACGTCTACTTGTTGCCGAGCATCGACACTGAACTGCCAAACCAGAGTGATGTTCTCAACGTGTCGCCAATGCTGCGTGAGATGATCATTCACCTTTCAGAGCAACCAGCCGATTCAGCAAGTACAAAGGCGTATTGGCATATTGTTCAAGTTCTGTTGGATCAGCTGAAAGTCGCGCCGCAAGCGTCTATTCAGATCCCTCTTCCCAACAATGCCAAGCTTGGACAGGTTTGTAACTCACTATTGGATGAGCCTGCGGATAATCGTTCCTTAAAACAGTGGGCAGAAGAAATTAACGTTAGCAGTCGCACTTTGAGCCGCTTGTTTCGCAACGAAGTTGGCATGTCTTTCATCGAGTATCGTCAACAAGCGAGATTGTTCCACTCTCTTACATTGTTGGCGCAAAACCTACCGGTCACCACCGTTGCAATGGAGTGCGGTTTTACCAGCGTGAGTGCTTTTAATCATCTATTCAAACAAAGCTTTGGGGTGACGCCAGGTCGCTTCTTCATGAATTAATGTTGAATATTGAGAACCGATAACGCCACATTTGATCCACTCAGAGAGCAATCGAACACTCATAACACCTGACTGACCTATCTTCTGAAGATTCTACTAAACACGCAATTTGCGTACTTAGTCACTAGCAAGGCGTAAATAGTCAGAAAAATCGTTTAATAATGTGCTTTTTAGGCATTCCCATTCAGACTTCAATAAATTAGACTCAAGCGAATGCCCAAGAAGTTTGAATTATTGATAAAAAAGGAATGCCAATGAGCTCAAGTATGATCCTTAATGAATCGCTGATTGTAAGTGGCCGAGATATCCCACTAAAAGAATTGTTGTATGCGAAGCGTGTACTTGATAATTACATGGCAGTGGCAAAAGAAAGTAGCCCGTTAGAACTGCTAACCGAAATGAAGTCTGCGGCAAAACAAGTAGAGTACTTCACCACCGATGATAACCCTTGCGAAGCGCGTAACGTCATCAGCAGCATGATTGATGAAATCGACAGTGCTGAGACGTTTGATGCATTTAAAACGCTGGCGGGTAAACCTTCTCAAGCACTTAACGAACTGATTGAAGATCGTGCTCAGTTGATCAAGCACGAGCGTGAATTGCTGTTGGCTTCAGGCTACGATGCATCTCGCATCTAATCCTAGGTAGTTGTTGTAGCAAAAAATAGTTCTAGCGAAAATCGCACATAAAAAAGGAGCTCATTGAGCTCCTTTTTTGTTTCTGAATCTTTGAAAATATTGTTTTAAAAATCTGAAGATCGTAATCGCTCTACGCTTTGACGCTACAGCCCCATGTCTTCAGTGATTTCTTTAATCTGTTTCAAGTCCATCTTGTGAACTTCGATGAGCTGGTCAACTTGGCTGAGTCGTGAATTCGCTTCATCGTGTTTGTCACAGGCGTCAGATTTCACATCCCAAGACTTACCTTCTAAGAAAACATCACACTCTTTCTTCAGCGTTTCGATTTTCGGTAACAGCGCTTGGCGTTCTTTCTCTAGTGACTCAAGCTCTTGGGAGATTTGCAGCTCTTTACGGAACACTTCACGTGAACGTTCAAACATGGTCGCTTGCATGTCTGCTTGACGGTTAAGTTTGTCGTTCTCGCTCTTGGTCGTGTTCAACGTTGCTTTCTGTTCTTTCACTTGAGACTCAAGCGACAAGTTCACTTTCTCCACTTCAGTCAGTTGCTCTTGAAGTGCTTTGAGTTCCGCTTTGTGCGCTTCTTCTTTCTCTGCCAACAGTGTCGCGACTTTAGCGTCGATTTCTTTATCTAAGCCCGCTTCACGTGCTTTTACTTGAGAGACCAAGTTCGTTTTGTCTTGTGCCAGTGCTTGGTACTTTTCTTCCAGCACTTGATAGGTCGACTCCCACTTGCTTGCTGTCATTGCAGAACCAGCCAAACCACCGAACGCTAAACCTAATACGGCCGCAATCGCGATATAAATGTGAGTACGCTTATCGCGCTCCTCAATGACAACTACTTCGTCTTGGTCTTCAATATTATTTTGAGAAGTCACCGTATCTTACTCCAAGGACTCTACTGGTTTGCTAGCGAGTGAGTTCCGCAATCATGATTGACGCGGTATAAATTAAGAATGCGCCGATCAAGGTAATCACGGTCGCCTTTTGGACTTTTTCATTGGTACGATAACGAAATAGCACAAACGCTACTCCAATCAATACCGCTATGGCTAACAATCTGGTCATACCGTCTCCTTGTCCAATAATAAGAACTTATCCGATTCCATAGACAGTTGCGCAAGGAATCATTGTAACCTATTTCTACGTAGCTTACGGTCAACTTAGCGTAGATTTTGAAGCGATTGCTCCCGTTTTGATCAATTTTCTGTTCTAAACTGAACAACTTATCACCAGCCTAGAGAACTCTCATCAAATCCTACCATTGGTCTCTCCCCTTCCATACATACCAAGAATGACCAACATAGAGAGTTATTTGTTCAATTAATCAGCAAGTCTATGAAACTAAGACAACAAAACCCGCATAATGTGTTGAAAATAAATCTTCATTTGGGTGTTGAAATGGTAACAAAACATGATAGAGTTCACACGTTAATGGTGACCAGCATCATTAACTAACCTTTACTCATTTGATTGAGTAAATGTTCCGATGAAGACTGCAGGAGAGTGGTTATTAACCAAATTTTAACATTTGGTTAGAGTAACTCGCCGAAGAATTAACTATTTCAGGTGCTACCTTGGTAGCGGGGACTGTAGTTGGAGGAACCTCTGGAGAGAACCGTTAAATCGGTCGCCGAAGGAGCAAGTCCTGCACATGTGTGCGGGGTGAAACTCTCAGGCAAAAGGACAGAGGAGTGGAAAGTAACAACCTAACTATTTGGCGTTCCCGCCTTATTTTGAATAGCATGGCTATTCGAGATCTTTGATCTCGTCCTTTCCCTCTTCTCCTTATTAGTTGTTTTATTAAGGGGAAATCATGAACGACCTACAATCTTTACTTCAAACCATTGATAACTTTGTCTGGGGTCCACCACTGCTGCTTTTGCTCGTGGGTACCGGTGTTTACTTCACTTTTAGCCTAGGCTTGATCCAATTTAAACATCTACCAACTGCGTTAGCGATGGTATTCAGTAAAGATAAGTCATCTGATAAACAGGGTGACGTTTCTAGTTTTGCAGCGCTATGTACTGCGCTGTCTGCAACCATTGGTACAGGTAACATCGTTGGTGTTGCTACCGCAATCAAACTTGGTGGCCCTGGTGCCCTATTCTGGATGTGGCTTGCTGCCCTATTCGGTATGGCAACCAAATACGCTGAGTGTCTTCTTGCGGTGAAATACCGTCGTGTTGACGACAAAGGCCAAATGATTGGTGGTCCTATGTACTACCTGCAATATGGTGTTGGCTCGAAAGCGCTGGCTATCATGTTCGCGGTATTTGCATTGGGCGTTGCCTGTTTTGGTATCGGTACCTTCCCACAAGTAAATGCGATTCTTGATGCAAGCGAGATTTCTCTTGGTGTAAACCGTGAGCTGTCGGCTTTCATCCTGACACTGCTAGTGGCATTCGTTACATTGGGTGGTATAAAGTCGATTGCGAGCGTAGCAGGTAAAGTGGTTCCAGCAATGGCTCTATTTTATGTGCTAGCGTGTTTGAGTGTGATCATCATGAATGCGGACCAATTGCTAAACGCAGTTGAGTTGGTGTTGGTGTCTGCATTCACTTCAACCGCAGCAACTGGTGGTTTCTTGGGTGCAAGTATTATGCTGGCAATCCAGTCTGGTATCGCACGTGGTGTATTCTCAAACGAATCAGGTTTGGGTAGTGCGCCAATGGCAGCCGCAGCAGCGAAAACGGATTCTTGTGTTAAACAAGGCCTAATTTCAATGACGGGTACCTTCTTCGATACCATCATCATTTGTACCATGACAGGTCTTGCTTTGATCCTTACGGGTGCATGGCAAAGTGACCTTGCAGGTGCAGCGATGACAACACACGCATTTGCCGTTGGTTTGAACGCAGAGACATTAGGCCCAATGCTGGTGTCTATCGGTCTTATGTTCTTCGCGTTTACCACCATTCTTGGCTGGAACTACTACGGTGAGCGTTGCGTTGTGTTCCTATTCGGTACCAAAGCTGTGCTTCCATACAAACTGATTTTCGTTGGTTTGGTAGCATCTGGCGCGTTCCTTCACCTTGATATGATTTGGCTACTGGCCGATATCGTAAACGGTCTGATGGCAATTCCTAACCTTATTGGTTTGATCGCTCTGCGCCATGTAGTGTTGGAAGAAACAAAACTCTTCTTCAAGCCGTCATCTCAATCGGATGATTTTGATGCAGTGAAAGCATAATCCAAGCTAGAAACTTTAAGCCCGCTGACTCAGCGGGCTTTTTTATCTACCCCTTTCTCGTTATTCCTTTCATTCTATTTAACTCTTCACTTTTTATTTTCCACTCGGCTAATAATTCCTACCAAGTTATCAAATAATTAAACTTATAATGATATGTGTGACAATATTAAATTAAATGTCAGCATCACTGTTATTTAGTAAACCCTAAACCATATTATTGCTGTGTGATTATTTTGGCTCTTTCATTGAAGCTATATCACTAAATGAAAGATTAACATGGCACAAAGTTGATGTTTTACTATGATTATGGTTTCTTCTATCAATAGGTAGCTAACTATTAAAACCATCAAAATAAAAGTGACCTAATTTTAATCTTTATTCATATAACAGAGATGAGTGGTTCTTTCTACTCGTCTCTTTCGCTTTATAATAAAAACAAAAATAATCGTATGATCTTATATAACCCTATTAAAAACACGCTTTCTAACAGCAATAAAACGGTAAAAATTGGGTATCGTGAATCACAAATCCTCACTTTGCTTCTCGAACATTCCCCCGCAGTTGTTGAAAAGCGAGACATTGTGCAATTTGCGTGGGGGAACGAATACATTGGTGAAACTTCGTTGGCGAAGAGCATCAGTGTTCTCAGGCAGACCTTTACCAAAGTGGGAATAAATGAGTCCCCTATCGTTACTGTCCCTAAGGTCGGGTATCGTTTAGTTGAAGGCATCTTGCTGAACGAATGCCTTGTCGCTGCGACTCCACCAGATGAAAAAGTACAACAGAAATCAGTGCAGCAGCCAACACCACCACTGCCGAACAAACATGAAACCAACTATAAAAACTTAGCGTGCTATATCGTTTCACTGGGCATTCTATTTGCGGCCAGTCTAGTAAGTGCGAGTAAGTTTCATAGCAAATACAGTCACCCTCAACGCAACAAAGCCTTAAATGAACACACTGTTGGGACATTAGAGGTGTACACCGATCCCAATACGCAGTTATCAACGCAGCTTGAACATTTGCTGGCTCAACATCAGTGTCATTGCGTGGTTTATATCGAGGAAAACAAACAGTTCTCTGAGTTGTCTTGGTTGAATAAGCACACGCGAAAATCCATCAATGTGTTCTATACGGCAGGTCAGTTCGAACAAGCCTCTCAAGCGATTGGTCAGTTTATTGCGGAGGAAAGCCAATGAAGGCGTATATTGCCGTAGCCCTCTCTTGCGTGGTCTTTTTCGGCGCTTGGAAGCTACCTTGCTATCACGATACCGAAGATAAACGCTATCACCACAGTGTGGTCGATATTCTTCCTCATGAGCACACTGTTCGGATTGATGGCTTAACCCGGGTCAATCACCGCGTTATCACTCATATCGCTTCGTTACAAGACGAATCAATGTCGAACCCCATCATCCTTAGCTTTAAGGGCAAGTCACGCCCTTATTCAGATACGAGCTTGTCAGTCTCTGGCAAAATGAATCTGCTATCGGTGCAAGAAATTCGCCCTGCGTTAAATGATTCGTTTCTTTCGCCCTATCTTGTGCTAAACGATGACCCTATCTATTTTGATATCGAAGTACTGCTTCAAACTGAAACCTTCTCTCTTATCCGAGATAAACAAACTGGCCGCACTAAACTGTTGGCTAAGCGATAAACTTTTCGCTTGAAATAACCCTTTTGATATTCGCCTTGTGATGAGTGAGTTTTATTCGCTTAAAAGTCACTCATTACAAGGCTTCACTCCCTATTACTTCATTTATTTCTAATTAAGTATGAGTAAATTTAATTATTACTAATGTTTAAGTCTGTACTATTAAATTTAAAAAACTTATTCATTAGATTCTGCTTATATAAATTGAGGTGTAAGTTTCGTTAAAATCGTATAAATCATTTCCAAATTCATTCTGACAATATCCAGCCTCGTCATTGAGTAAATATTCTATTTTAATCTTTCATGAATATACCCACCTGCTATTGCTCTTATTTTCAAAAGGCAATCGATTTCATTAGTTGAAAATGACAGATGCAATAATACAACTCACTGATTCGTTACAGTAATAATATTTCAACTATTTTCAGTACTATCAATCCTATCAGCATGGAACAGTAAACCTGTCCTCGAGATCGGGGCACATAAAACAAATAAAAATACAGCCATGAGGGAACGTTCATGCGAAACATCAACATTAGTTTATTGTCCGCCGCCATCCTGTCTACATTCGCAAGTGGTGTAAATGCAAAGATATATCCAGACCAAATCGTCTTCGACCAGTTAGGTGAAGATGTCTGCCGAGCAGGTTATCGTCCACTTGACCGATATGAAGCTGAAGAGCAAAAAAGTGCCCTACTTGCTCGTATGGGTCAATGGCAGATCACGGGCCTCAAAGGCGATTGGGTGATCATGGGACCGGGTTATCATGGATTAATTAAACGTGATACTCCGAATGGCAAAACCTTCTGTTACCCAGACGAAGCACAATCAGAAATCCCGAACTATCCAGCTCGTGCGATTCCTGAAGGCGATGAAATTGATGTTCAATATGAGCTAGTCACCGATCGCTCTGCCTTTGTTCGCCCATTAAGTTATCTTGCGCATAATCTTGGTTACGCATGGGTTGGCGGCAACAATAGCCAATACGTGGGTGAAGACATGAAAGTTGACCGCGTGGGCGATCGCTGGGTGATTCAAGGTAACAACAGTGGCTCTTGCAGTGGTTACCGTTGTGGTGAAAAAACCAAAATCACCGTCGACAACTTTACCTACACACTAAACGATAAAAACTTCTGGCATGGTGATGTGGTTGAATCGGATCGCGAGCTTGTTAAAACCATCACCGCCATGGCGAGAAACTACAGTAACACACCGCAGCAAATCGTAGTGGATTTGAAACTGGACGAGTCTACCAACTGGTCGAAGACCAACAGTTACGGTTTCGCCCAACAAGTGAAGACAGAAAACGAGTTCAAATGGCCATTGGTTGGTAACACCAAACTGAGTATTACGCTTGAAGCAAACCAAAGCTTCTCAAACTCAAACGGCGCATCCACCAGCGAGCAAGTGACACTACAAGCTCGCCCAATGGTGCCTGCGAACTCTGAGTTGCCAGTCCGTGTTGAGTTGTACCGCTCTACCATCTCTTACCCATATCGATTCAATGCCGACGTTAGCTATGACGTGAACTTCTACGGATTCCTTCGTTGGGGCGGCAACGCATGGCATACACACCCAGACAATCGTCCATACCGAAGCCACACCTTTACCATGGGACGTGGCAGCGATAAATCGGCGGATATTCGTTACCAATGGGATCACCGCTACATTCCGGGTGAAGTGAAATGGTGGGATTGGAGTTGGGCAATCAAAGAAGCAGGTTTGAGCAGCATGCAATACGCCACAGGCGCGAGCTTACGACCTTTCTACTCGTACGTATCCGGTGATTTTTATGCGGAGTCTCAATACGCAGGCACCATTGAAATTGGCCAAGCGAGTCCTCTTGGAATCAGCACGCGCTCAGCGAACGATTTGCCGCAAGGTAACACTCAGCGCGTGGGCGATGTAGAAGTTACCACCAACTTTGATGCTAATGAGCTAAGCGCACTTGGGTTTGAAGGTGCAGAGATGACCGTTCAGGCAGCAAACTAACACTCAATAATAATAACAACGAATCACCAACAACTTGCCCGCGACTCCCCATCGCGGGCTTTTTTACTAATTTCAGAACACTCTTTGCTTTGAGCACTGATGAAATAAGGGAAAACGAGCTTCAGAATAAGCATTAGCAAGGAATGATTTTATGGGATGCCAACCAATTAAGTTAACAAATTGTACATAATGCCCTGATTTAGTAATTTGGGGAAAACAGTTTGCTGCCGCTTGTAAAACAACGCCAAACCAGTATCGCTTACTCAAAAGCGAAAAAGATCATCGTCTTAAATCTCAAAGGTGGTGTGGGAAAGTCGACTTTCTCTGCCAGTTTGGCCAGCAAACTCATCGGAAATGGACATACGGTAGAATTGATAGATTTCGATAAACAGCAATCTACCAATCGCTGGGCCGATGGCATCGATGCACTACCGAATCAGAGCTATAACCCTTCCCTTCGCAGTTTGTCTAATATTGCTGTAACGCTTAAGGTCAGTAACGCGACAGATTACGTGGTGATCGATTCTCCGGCCAACTTCTCAGAGAGCGACTTAGTGCGTTACCTTAGATACGTCGATTACATAGTCATACCAATGCAACCGTCACCTATTGATTTGCATGCATCGTTGCCATTCATCAACACGCTAATCGAGAAACACATCTTTAAGTCTCGCCAAATCAAAATTGGTTTTGTCATCAACCGATGTGTTCATCAAGACGAAAGGCTCGATCGCGTTATGCGTCTTTTGCGCTTCTTCCGCCAGTTCAAAACACTAGGCATCATGAGCGAGTCCGAAGTGTATCAAAAACCTTTCATGGACAAAGAGTTGGTTGACGCAAGGAACGTTGACCCAATCCTGTGGGATAACGTGATTAAGTGGTTAGAGTAAAAAGCTTCATGCTTATGTAGCACTCAACCTCCAGACAAATAAAAAGAGACAAGCATCGACGCTTGTCTCTTTTTGTTCTATTCAAAGTTTCACCAGAAACTTAATCTCGCAACCATTGGTGCTCTTCACCATCACCTTGCTTATTAAAGAAAGAAGAGTGTTGCTGCTTGAACTGGTCCGCTTTTATCTCAGAAATCGGCCATTGACTGAAGTCTTCGCGAATGAAGTCATCTTCAATACCAAACTCTAGGCTTCTTAGCTTACTGCCAACAAAGCGATAAATGTAGCTCTCTCCCGAATCTTCACAAAGCATAGGAACATGAGACATCGGCTGACCATTCACCGAAACAGACACCCATTTACTGCTCTCAGGCTTACACGCTTCTTGGTTAACCACATCAATCTCGAATTTGTTGTCTAGTGTGGTTCCTACAAATACTGCGGTTGACTCTTTTAAGTAAACGCGACGTAACAGTAACTGTTTGGTATCTTGTGTGCGCGTGGCTTGGATGCCATTGGAAAACGGCTCAAAGTAAGCCCAGTGCCAATCCCACCTCATTCCTTTCTCGGCGAAGTTCAACTGGGGAACCGTCTTCCATGCGACAACTCCGACTAAGGCGACGATGAAAAGAACTAAAGCGATGACAATTCGAATAAGAACACGCATTAGGCTGGTTTTTCTACAAGTAGTTTAATACCAAGCGCCACAAGCACAGCACCCGTTGCCCCTTCCATCCACTTCATGAAGCTCGCGTTTTTCAAGAGTGTTTTTGCTGAGTTCAAAGCGCCAGCCAAACCACATTGCCATACCATCGCAATAATAAAGTGGATTGAAGCCATCATCATTGATTGTAACAACGGAGAACCTTCAGGGTTAACAAACTGAGGCAAGAAAGCGAGATAAAACACGGCGGTTTTTGGGTTCAATACATTAGAAAGGAAACCTTCGCGGAACGAGCGTTTGCCACTGTAAGCTTGATGCGCTTGCTCAGAAACCGCAATGCCGCCATTTGTCTTCATCAGTGCACGTAGGCTGCTCAAACCAAGCCAAATTAGGTAAGCGGCGCCCACCATTTTCACCATTTGGAACAGTTCAGCAGATTGAGCAAGAACGGCAGAAATACCTACGGCAGAAAACAGCGCATGAACAAATAGCCCGAAACAGATCCCCAAGCTGGTTGTACAACCATCTTTAAGACCTGCGCGGCTTGTATTGCGAATCACCAATGCGGTGTCCAATCCCGGCGTGAGCGTCAAAATCGTAATGGCAATAAGAAATGCCTCAAAATTTAAAATATCCATATTCTTTTAGTAAGTTGTTGTGTATCACCCATCAATACCGTCAATCCGCTTGATTCGCAAGCAACTTTTGCGGTGTGCTATACAAGTGACTGAATTTGTGCACAATAGACCTGCATTATTTGTTAATAAATCGTAAATTAGACACACTTCTCTATCGGCATTGTCTTGATGCTGCCTTTTTCTCTGCATCGGTGTCGAGAGATATGAACGTACGTTCAAGGACCCCATTTGGGGCGTTTAAGGAAAGAACATAACAAAGAGTAGTCACATGAGCGCATTTCAAAAACTCGTCGAACATTCAAAAAAAGTATCTAACTTTGGTCACCTATCTGCAATCGTAGGTTGGGATCAAGCTGCCGTCATGCCAGCAGGTGGTGCGGAAGCCCGCTCTAACGCGATGGCTGAACTAGAGGTGCATATGCACTCTCTTATGACTCAACCTCATTTAGGTGACCTGTTTGCACAAGCAGAAGAAGAGTCATTATCAACGCAAGATCAAGCCGTACTGCGTGAAATGAAACGCGATTGGCAACAAGCAAACCTGCTGCCTGAATCTTTGGTGCAAGCACAGTCACTAGCAGGCTCTAAATGTGAGCATGCTTGGCGTACCCAACGTGGCAATGACGATTGGGTTGGCTTCGAAAAGAACTGGGCTGAAGTGGTTAAGCTTTCTCAAGAAGAAGCTCAAATTCGCGCAGAAGCGACCGGCACGTCACCTTACGACGCAATGCTAGAACTGTACGAACCAGGCACAACGTCTGCGTCTCTAGACGTGCTATTTGCGGACGTGAAAACCTGGTTACCATCAATGATTGATGAAGCCATCGAAAAGCAAAAAGCCAACAACATCCTGCTTCCGAACGGTCATTACCCTGCTGAAAAGCAAAAAGCACTGGGTTTGGAAGTCATGAAGCTGCTTCAATTCGACTTCGAACATGGCCGCCTTGATGAAAGTGTTCACCCGTTCTGTGGTGGCGTTCCTACCGACGTCCGTATTACCACCCGTTACGATGAAAAAGAATTCGTACAATCATTGATGGGCATCGTGCATGAAACAGGTCACGCGCGTTATGAGCAAGGTCTTCCAAAATCGTTAGCAGGCACAATGGCTGGCCAAGCTCGTTCAATGGGCATCCATGAGTCTCAATCTCTGTTTTTCGAGATGCAAGTGGGTCGCAGCCAAGCATTTGTTGAGCACCTTGCTCGTCTGGCTTCTAACCATTTTGAAGGTCCTGAGTTCGCCCAAGACAACTTGTCGAAAATCTACACGCACGTAGAAAAAGGCTTTATCCGCGTTGACGCTGACGAACTGACGTACCCTGCTCACGTTATCCTACGTTACGAGATTGAACGCGACTTAATGAACGGCGTGATCAAGCACACTGACGTTCCAGAGTTGTGGAATGAGAAGATGAAGGCTTATTTGGGTCTATCGACAGAAGGCAACTTTAAGAACGGTTGTATGCAAGATATCCACTGGACAGATGGCGCCTTTGGTTACTTCCCATCATACACGCTTGGCGCAATGTACGCGGCGCAGTTTATGGCGGCAATGCAGAAAACCGTGGACGTAGATAGTGCGATTCGCTCTGGCGATCTGTCGCCAATCTTTACTTGGTTATCAGACAATATCTGGAGCAAAGGCAGCCTGTTCTCGACCGATGACTTGGTGACGCAGGCAACAGGTGAAGTGTTAAACGCGAAACACTTCAAAGCACATCTAGAAAGCCGATACTTGGGTAAATAACTTTCGCCAAGTCATCACACGAAAAAAGGCTGGTTTAATACCAGCCTTTTTGTTTGCGCTAGAGTCTACTCAAAGCGCTCAGAAGCTTATAATTAAGCTAGATTACGCTTCACCGTACTCTTCATGTTTTGCATGAAGTTTCTGAAGTGTGGCATGAAATCAGCAAATAACGGATGCTTGCGATCTTTCATCATCACAGGACCAAGCAGACGAAGTGCAACACCAACGCGTGTCGCATCTGCAGGTTCTAGCCCGCTGCCCTGGCCGATCTTATCTACGATGTTCAACATGTCTTCGCGATCTTGAACTTCAAAGCTCAAGCTTTTTGCTTCACGGCCTTCCTCTACGTTTACTTCTTCAATAGTAATGCGGTAGTGGTTGTCTTTTCTCATCTCATTTCTCCAATCAATATTCACTCGCTTTTTAGAAAGCGTTCAATCTTTGGCTTGATGGTCATGGATGTAATGGTCATCAACACCATTGCTACAGGTAACGCAGCGAAAAGTCCTTTTAACCAAGCAGATCCAAATACGGATACGTCCTCAAACCCTATGTTGTTAGCGGCGGTGATAAACGCCATAACGGATTCCATAATCAGCGCCATAAAGACACCAACCACAAGGTTCTTCTGCTTTTCACTGGCGCGGCTAAATAGTTTGCCAACCAGTTTGGTCATTAGCGTCATCATCACCATACCCGTTGGCATAAGGACGACAATCGCCATCAAGAATGAGCGCAGCCAATCGCTGAAGAAAGAATCGGAATAGCCTACGTTCATGTAAGTCATCACGCCTGTCAGCGTCCCTCCCATTAGTGTCATCATCCCTAATACAACAGCAATTTTATGAATCAGTGGCGTCTTCGCCGGTTGTGTCAGTTCATTCGACATGGTCAAGGATTCTGTCATTCAATTCTCGCTCTTGAAGTTACTCTCAATTAAGTTGATAATGTCAACTATAGTTATTTAGTTGATAATGTCAACCACCTTTGTTTGGAGTGTTACATGTCGAATCCAAAATCGCTGGATAATCTGTTCCATCTTGTGCACGTCTTAAAGCGTCAACTGCACGAGCAAATTGAGCAACTAGAACTCCCTATCGCACCTATGCATGTCCGGGTGATAAAAATCATTAGCAAACAGTCACCATGTACGGCAATGGATGTGGTGAACTTCTTAAACCGAGATAAAGCACAAATCACACGCTTAATTAAGACATTGATTGAAGAAGGCTTTATTGAGAAGAGACCGAATCCAGAAGATAAACGCAGCCAGTGTTTGTTGACCACCGAGAAAGGCAATGAAGTGTTGTCGAAGATCAAAGCCGTCGATGCTGAGATCTTTCAAAAGATGACGTTAAATGTGTCTGAGGAAGAGCTAGAAGCGTTCCAACTTGTCGCTGGGAAACTGGCAGAAAACCTGTTGAAAAAGCCAAGCTAAAAAACGGGAATCATTTAGAAGTCAGTTCAGCCATTATTGATTACTGGCTGAACTAATGTATAGAAAGTGCTAGCAAACTACTTCTTTTAGCGCGTGATAAACGAGCTTTCCATCAACCGTTTTGCTTTCCATTAAGGCGATTGAGTAAATAGGGAGTGGTAAAGGTGATATCTCAACAGCATCAAGTGGTGCTTGTTTATCGACGTGGCGAGCAAGTGTGATGTGAGGAACATAGTCACGTGACTCCGTCACAAAGCCATGCTGTTCTAATGCCTCTATGAGTTCGTTTTGCAGTGTTGTAACCGCTAAATTATCTTTAATCCCTAACCAAGCCAGTTGCCTGCCACTTTGGCGAAATGAACCTAGGTGATCGACCGTAATCTCCTCACAACGGCAGCTAAGTTGATGAAGAATATCAATAAGACGCTGCGTTTCTTTTTCTGTCGATTCACCGATAAAAGCCAACGTAATATGAAAATTATCGACGCAAGTATAGCGCCCTTCTATCACATGTTGTTGAAGCCTATCTTGGATCTGCTTGAGCTGTGACTTACTGCGTTGATCAAACGTAAGAGCGAAAAATAATCTCATCTAAACGCTCCTACAACCACTCTAAACCTTCATAAGGTTGATGCTTTATGCTCTCTAATCGCGAGTACAAATCACCACTGTGGATTTCTAATTTGTGCCCATCAGGATCGAGAAGATACAACGAATCCCCTTCACTCTTGTTCTCTTTCCACTGAGCAATATCGAGTTCAATAAGCTTATAAGAAAAGTCAGTGAAGTCTTGCTGTAAGATAGAAAAAGCGATGTGGGAGTAATCACTCTTCTCGTCTGGCTTATCAACCGATAAACAAAGCCAGAGATCACCTAAAGAAAGATACGCGCCTTGTTTCCACTTCACGTGTCCCTTAAAACCGAGCGCGTTGATATAGAAACCGAGCGAGCATTCTAAATCACTCACCGCTATCGTAATGTGGTTCAATCCTGTCAGCATGGTTCATCCTTGGTCATCAAACGTCGCTATTGTGGCAAACAAACAATCAATCAATCAATCAATCAATCAATCAGAAATGAATCGACAGATAAAATAAAGCCCAGAACAAATGTCTGGGCTCGTAGATTACATCGCAGGTACAAGTTGGGGTTTATACAAACAGCATTCGCCATCCGGACGAGTTTTAAAGCGACGATGCAGCCACATGTACTGCCCAGGGCATGCCATGATCGACTTCTCAACGATCTTGTTTACGAACGCAGCGGCTTGGTCTGGATCGTTTTTTGGAAAGCCTTCAACTGGAGCGCTAATGGTTAAAGTGTATTGCCCATTGCTTTCACGAACCATAGTAAATGGCACAATGGCACAATCCGTTGCATCCACCAGCAAACTGGTTCCCGTTGTTGTACAGGCACGCTTTACCGCAAACAAAGGCGCAAACGTCGATCGACGTGTTCCATAGTCGTGATCAGGAGCATACCAAACACGCTGGCCTGTCTTCAGTGCTTCCAGCATGCCCTTTACATTTTTACGATCAATCAAAGTACGATTCGAGCGAGAGCGTCCTTTGTATTGGAAGTAGTCAAAACATGGGTTGTTGTTTGGGCGGTAAACACCAGAACCCGACTTTTGGATCCCAAATGCTCGCGCACCGAGTTCTAGATTCATGGAATGCACTGCTAACATCAGAACACCTTTACCTTGTTGTTCTAACGCTTCGATATGTTCCATCCCTTCGATGTTGACATGTTTGCTGACACGTTTATCTGACCAAAACCACGCCATCGCGGTTTCAAACAGTGCGATACCCGCGTTATCGATGTTTTCTTTTATTATCGTCTCACGCTCTTGGTCGCTCATGTCTGGAAAACACAGCTCTAAATTACGTTTGATCGTGACTTGTCGTTTTTTCATTAATCGCATCGCAATGCGACCAATTCCGCTTCCGAGCGCGAGTTGTACACGAAATGGAAGGAGGCTAAGAAGGTACATGATGCTAATAATGATCAATGTACCCCAGTAGCGAGGTGCCAAAAATTCTGCCTTGAATTTTGGTGCTTTGTGCTTGTTCATGAGTGTGTCATCAGACGAATTTGTCTATAAAAATCCTTAAAAACAACGATAAATACGAAAAGTTATTATCATTGACTGTGCTTATTAAAAACTAAAGCGCGCGGAGTGTAGGGCTCTTTGATACGCTACACAATAAGAACTTTCGGAGATTGCGGGCGACTTTATCAAATCTAAGAAAAATGCCGTGATTTTCGTCGAATTGTAATAAAAATGCGGCTTACTGTACTGATGGCAAGCGGTAGTTCCGCCGCAGCGAGTAGTTGCGTTTCGAGAAATGAATTTTGAAAGAGTGAGCGTCCCGAGAGTGTCTCTCTCGTCTATCGCCCAATAAAAGGAAAAAGGGAGCGAAAAGGCTCCCTTGTTGAGTCAGTTTTTAAGTACGCTTTGTTCCAATAAACCACTTTCCACCAGATCAGTAAGAATGACTTTAGTTTTTTCTCTGAACAGATCGCGCAACAATCTTACGGTTGGCGTAATTGATTGTCTGCTCGGACAAATCAGCCACAGTTCCGTTGGTGTTGGTTTGTATTCACTCATGACATTCACTACGTTGCCTTTGAGCAAATCTTGCGACATATCCAAACACGATTTGATAGCCAAGCCCTTTCCAGAGACACACCAACGTCGGACTAAATCGCCGTCATTGGAAGCTCGATTGCCTTTGAGTTTGACCTTGTGTTCACTATCACCGTCACTAAACCCCCAAACATCCTGCAACGTATCGTGGAGTTGATACAACAAACCATTATGTTCGATTAAGTCTTGTGGGTGCTTAGGCGTTCCATGTTCCGCAAGATATTCTGGTGTTGCGCATAATAACCTTGGCACATTGCAGATTTTAAACCCATACATGCTGGAATCTGTCGGTGCACCGTAACGCAGTGCCATATCGACAGAGTCTCGATAGAAGTCCACGTTGCTATCACTGATGTTGCTTCTCAGCGTCACCTGCGGATAACTGTCCATAAACTCATCGAGCCAAGGAGTAACTAAGTTTCGTCCTAAATCGGAAGAAAGCGCGATTCGCACTTCCCCATCAATAATGTCGAGATCTTCACGCATGTTCTGTTTCGCGTGTTCTAACAGTTCGAGTGCTTTTTCACACTGAGGAAGATAACGCTCACCCGCACTGGATAAACGCAAATGGCGCGTGGTTCGCACAAATAACTCAGCCCCTAAAGAAGCCTCTACTCTTTTTACCGCCGCACTGGCCGTGGCGGTTCTCATATCTAATGCGGTCGCGGCTCCTGTGATGCTACGAAACTCAGCGACTTTGAGCACTACTTGAAGATCTTCAAGCAACATATTATCTAATCCTATTTGATAATCTCTTGATGATTATAAAGCTTTAGAGAAGATAAACATGTTTGAAATCTCACATTCAAAAAACGACAAAGGGAGCACTTGGCTCCCCTGTCATTAAATTCTTAGGATGTTATTTCTCAATCGCATGCGCAAATTCGTTCGCAAAGTCATTGAAGTTACGTGCTGGTTTACCAGTCACTCGCTCAACGGTGTCTGTCACTTCTGTGTAAGCCCCCGTTCCGAACCAAGCCATGATTTCAGCCAACGCATTGGTAAACCATTCATCCATTCCTGCTTCTTTCATCGCTGCGGCCGCGTCTTGTTCAGAAATAGCCACATATTCGATTGGCTTGCCTGACGCTTGAGAGATCACTTCCGCTTGCTGTGCAAAAGTTAGAGCCTCAGGACCAGAGAGTAAATAAGTTTGGCCATCGTGACCTTCTCCGATAAGCGATTCAACAATCACTGCCGCTACATCGCGAATATCCACCACGCTTTGTTTTGCATCACCAAGCGGTAAGAAGAATTTACCCATTGCATTGATGGTCGCTAAGCTACCAAAGAGGTTCTGGAAAAAAGAGTTTGGCTGAATAATGGTCCAAGCCAAGCCTGATGCTTTGACTAAATCATCGGTGACTACATGGGTACGAATGATTTCTGAACCCGCATCACTCTTAGCCCCCATGCCCGATAGCTTAACAACGTGCTCAACATTTGCTGCTTTTGCCGCCGCAATGACGTTCTCCACCCAAAGCTTGTTGTCTTGATGAATCGGCATAGAGACGTAAATACGTTTTACACCCTGCATCGCTTTTTCCATCGCAGCAACGTCGGTAAAGTTACCCTCACGAACTTGTTCTGGCTGAAGATTCATGGTTGCTGTTGAGTTGGTATTTCTTACCATGACACCAAAATCTGCGCCTGTTTGTTGTAGTTGACGAACCACTTCTGAGCCTGTGTTACCTGTTGCGCCTAAAACTAGAATGTCCATGATGTTCTCCTACCGAGATTGAGCGTATGTTCTGTGTTTGCAGCATGCCGCTGCGGTATGGAGTAACTTTAGTTAATCCCGTAAAAATTGACTAGATAGTTAATCTGGGCTTCACTATCCCACATTCGGGATGAAGAAAAATAGAGTTAACATGAAAGAGATATCAGCCTTGCCTTTATTTGCGCGCGTCATTGAGCTCAATAGCTTTGCTGAAGCGGCAAGGCAACTCAATGTGCCGACAACAACCGTGAGTAGAAAGATTCAGCAGTTGGAAGCAGAGCTTGGCGGCAAGTTGATCAATCGCTCCACTCGATCATTGTCACTCACCGAACTCGGGCAACAAGTCCTGCCCAAAGCTCAGTTAATCTCAGATACGGTCAGCGAGCTTTATCATGAAGCGGAAGATGCCGCGAGCAAGCCGATTGGCACACTCAATATTACTGCACCTCGTGCACTTAGTCAGAACCTACTCGCCTCCCTATTTGCGGAGTTTCAAGCACGCTATCCAACGATTAAGATCAACCTTGCTTCGTCTAATCGATATCAAGATATGACGAAACAGAGTTTGGACTTTGCCTTTCGTTTAGGCCCGTTGAGCGACTCTTCTTTGGTGGCGATTTCGCTCTCTCCCGTGAAGTATGTTTTGGCTATTTCGAGTGCTCTGGCTAGCGCTCTCCCCAAGTTCGAACACCCGCGTCAATTGAATGCAGCGCCGTGCATCCGCAATCACGTGGAGGGATACTTTTTACCTTGGCGATTTAGCCTGAAAGATGAAGTGGTAGAAGTGACCGAAGCTGGCAGCGTCACAACCGATGATTTCTTTGTTAGCAAACAACTTTGCTTAGACGGTGCAGGCGTTTGTTATCTGCCAAAGTCTATGCTCTACCAAGAATTGCAAACCCAACAGCTTACAGTGATTTTGGATGATTGGGTTCCTCAAGATAAAACCATGCTCTTGGTATATCAGGACAGAAAACACTTACCGCAGAAGTCGCAACTGTTTATCGATTTTATAAGAGAGAAAAAGTCTTATATCGAAGCGTTTTTATCCGGTCAAAACTGACGATGACGTCGCACTCTAATCGTTTGTTTTTCAACACATGTGGGTGTAAAGTCTCACCATAATAGCTATGAGACATTCTCTGTAATTGGAACAAGTATGAACTTCGATACCTTGTTGGCGTTTGGCGGCATCGTTTTCTTTCTGGCCGTGATACCCGGCCCTAACGCTTTGCTGATTTTGTTTACAGCCCTGACGCAGAGTCGCCGCTTCGCGATAGCCAATATCCTTGGCGTGGCGCTAGGCTTTCTGATTCATGCGTTTGTATCTGCGAAGGGGTTAAGTTTGCTGCTTTCTCAGTCCGCATTAGCATTTAATATTTTAAAGTGGATGGGTGTCGCTTACTTGGTATGGCTGGGGATCAATAACTTGAAAAGTGGCCTTAAGCTGGCAGATCAAAAGCTAAAGCTCGACCGCAAGATAGAAGAGCAGACGCTGAAACAAGCCTTTGCGAAAGGATTACTGACCAATCTTCTTAACCCAAAAATCGTGTTGTTTTACCTATCTATCTTCCCTCAGTTTGTGCAACCTGAACACATTCTGGAGCAAAGCATGATGTTGGGTGCGCTACAGGCAAGCATCGTCGCGAGTTGGTTTTTGTTTGTGATCTTCTTTGCCACCAAAGTGAAAGCACTGCTCACTTCTTCCAAAACCAGTAAGTGGCTGAACTACGTGAGTGGTGGGCTGTTTATCTTCTTTGGTATTGGGTTAGCTAACACCCGTTTTTAGCACCCAATGACAGACACAAAAACACGCTCTAGGGCGTGTTTTTTAATACTGCTCTATTAGCCAAAAACCGCGGCCAATACTAAGATCCCGACAAATAACACCGCAACCAATCCCAGCAAATAAGAGAGTTTTCCGGTGCCACCTTTTGGCGCTTGATTACAACATCCCATGGTTTTCTCCGCTTTCTAAATCACTCTAACTGCCCTCAATCTAGACCTTCCCCCAAGGTTAGAGTCAAACAATGGCGTATTTCGACCAAATTTCTAGGATTCTGGTAATAAATAATTCGCTATAAACACATTTCTTAATATGCATTTTTTAACGCAATCTTGCGTTTTTTGACCAGAGCAAACGTTTAAATTGATTACGATTAAACCACTGAGATTTCGGTTCATTTTTGAGTAAATACATACCATTTTTGGCTATATACCGGCAGATTCGTGCAGCCCTACAATACGCCCGTCTTACTTGTAGCACGCGGGTTCTCCCTCCGAGACACGTGGCTCAATCATTAAAGGTATCGAATGAGCAATATCGCCAAATCCGCCGTCAAACTCAGTGTCTTTTCTGTCATCATGATTACGGTTACTTCCGTCGACAGCATAAGGAACATTCCGGGTGCCGCCTTATTTGGTAGTCACGCCATCTCTTTCTTCTTGCTGGCAGGTCTTTGCTTCTTCGTCCCTACGGCATTAGTGTGTGCAGAATTGAGTACCACCTACCCGCAACAAGGCGGTGTGTATTTGTGGGGTAAAGAGACGTTAGGTCCAAACTTTGGCTTTGCGACCGTGTGGTATCAGTATGCTGAGAACATCGTGTACTACCCACCTCTCATCTCGTTTATCGTCGCAACCGGTGCGTATCCTTTCTTCCCTGAACTAGCCCAGAACAACATCTTTATGTTGATCATGATTAACGTGATTTTCTGGGCGCTGACTTTGGTGAATATCTTCGGTCTGCGTTTGTCTTCGCTCATTACGAATGTGTTCGGTACGCTTGGGCTTATCTTCCCTATCCTGCTGATCATCGGCTTAGGCGGCTACTGGGCGTACACCAATCCAAGTGAATCGCATATTTCACTTCGTCATGCATCCGACTGGTTACCTGATTTCTCACAAGATGGCATTGGTGCAGGCTTTACCGCGGTTGTGCTTTCTCTAACAGGGCTTGAGATCACTACCTCTTACGCGAGTGAAGTCGATAACCCGCAAAAGACTTATCCAAAAGCACTTATTGCTTCAACCGTGTTGATTCTGGTCTCTCTAACCGCGTGTTCGCTTTCGATCTCTTCCGTAGTATCGAGCGATCATTCAAGCTTGAGCGAAGGGGTTATTCTGGCGTTCAAAGCGTTCTTCGATGATTTGAACATGTCATTCATGCTACCAGTTATCGCGCTCGCGATTGTGTTTGGTAGCTTAGCGAGCCTGAATAACTGGATCATTGCACCAACTAAGAGCTTACATGTCGCTGCGAAAGACCATTTCATGCCGCTGACATTATCAAAAGAGAACAAGAACCAAGCGCCAGTTCCACTTCTGTTGCTGCAAGGCGCGATTGTAAGTGTGCTTTCTTTGGTGTTCATCTTGGTGCCAAACGTGAACCAAGGTATGTGGCTGTTGAATATTCTGATGACTCAACTCTACATGGTAATGTACATCTGTATCTTCGTTAGCTTCTTGGTCTCACGCCGTAAACACGCCGATATTCAGCGTCCGTTCCGCGTACCTGGCGGCAAGTTCGGTATGATGTTGGTGGCAACACTTGGCTTGGTTAGCTGTCTGGTGACCATCTTCGTTTCATTCGATGTGCCAGCAGGTATCAGCACTCAAACAGGCGCATCTGCTTTGATCCTGGGCTTTATCGCCTTCAGTTTGCCAGCAATTGGTGCCGTAATGTACCGAAATCGTAAGCGTCGCCGAGAAGGCCAATTGATTGAGGCGATGGCGAATTAATCGCATCCATGTTTCTTTACATAACCAAAGAGTGTTTCTTCAGATAGCAAAAAGCCGCGAACTATTCGCGGCTTTTTGTTGGTAAATCTATGGATTAGTGACCAACAGTCTTAGACAGCAAGTTCACAATCATAACGCCAGTAAGAATGAAACCAATACCGACGAGTGCAGCAAGGTCGAGTTTTTGTCCGTACAGGAAGTAACCGACAGCAGCCACAAGTACAATCCCCGCCCCGCTCCAGATCGCATATACAATACCAACTGGCATGCTTTTTACGGTCACAGACAGTAGGAAAAAAGCGATACCATAACCGATGATAACCACGGTGCTCGGCATCAACTTAGTAAACTGTTCTGTCTTTGGAATAGAAGAAGTCGCAATCACCTCACACACGATAGCAATAGACAGCGCAACCAGTGGAGGCATAGAAACAAGCATTTTGAACATAAGGCAAACAACGCTCAATTAACCTGAACTCGATGACATATCGAATCTCTGAGCGGCGCATTATAATCAAAATCCGTCAGTACGCTATAAAAAGTGATGCAACTCACATTTACACCAGCGTAATAATCGCAGTTAGAAGTCGGTCTCTTCCAAATTAATCACGCAGGCAGACGCGTCATTTCTGGCTGTAAGTAACGAATCTGGATCCGCATAAACGATGTTGTCCAACCCCAACTTTTGCATATCATCAATGTGATACATCCAAGCTGCGTTGCTGGTATCGCAACCTGCTTTGTGTAATTTTTCACGTTTGTTCAAGTGCCCAAACATGGTGATCTTTGGATTTACCGCAACCAGTGCAAAAAAGGCTTCTTCGTGCTGACGCCACAAACTTAAGGATTGATGCCATTGTTCAAGTTCTTGTTGATCAAAGCCATCGGTGTCCCATTCATCTTGCATCGCGCCACCAAACCAAAGCACTTCTGAGCCTTTCATAACCAAAGTACTCGGTGCCGCTGTTAGAACATAGTTCGCACAAGCAGAAGCGCACGTTCCATTGACGATTAAATGAACCTGATTGTTGTAAACCCAGCGTCCTAGTTCCATCGCTGGTCGATACTCGCCTGAGTCGCTGTCTATCATCAAGGCAACAACACCATGCGGTTGAACGTTGGCAAGCTCGATGGCTTCTCGCACGCTCTCCGCGGTTATTTCGCCATTAAAGTAAAGTGTTCGCCCTTCCATGTAGATATCTTCAGATAAACTGCACGCTGATAACCCAGTGAGCGTGAGTGCACCTAGCCACTTTCGCATATCTCTCTCCATGATCTTCATTCCAAAACTCGACATCCAACTTCAAATGAGTATTGAACACGTTGAATAAAAACGACGGAGAAAGTGGCACATTTTTGACCAACGTCAAAATATGCACATTGTTACTTATAACCTATTATTTTTTAGCGAATGGCGATTTAAATTGCACTAACGTGGGGGGGATGAAAGATATCAAGAACTTAGCTCGGATGACTCCCAAACCATAATGATGGTCTGGACTCCGTTGTGTGAAGCGTTATGTAGAGGACGGAAACCGTATTTCAGATATAAAGCTTCATTATGCGGTTCGCATTGCAAAAACAATTTTGGAATGCCAAGTTGAAACACGTGATTTTGTGCACGAACGACCAGCGCAGCAGCATAACCTTTACCGCGTGATGAGGCATCGACGTAGACTCCACCTAACCAGTGCTCATACTCTGGGAAATGAATGTTCTCTCGGATCTTGAGTTCAGCGACTGCTACAAGGTCATTGTTTTCATCATGAACCACAAGTGAAAGTGGAAATGCATGGCGGCTATTGGCTTTGAGTAAAACCTTCTCGCGAACTTGAGTGGGCGTCACACCAGGAACAGTGTAAGCCCACTCATCAAAGTACCATTGTGCAATAAGATCAGACTCATGGGGGAAGTCAGCGAGAAAGTGAATTTGGAATGCCCTTTCTGCCACTATTAAGCCACCATCTGCACTATCGACCACAGTCGCTTCATTGCCAACATCCGCTTTAGCATGGTTAAAATGATGCTGCTGTGAAAGCTCAAAGTAGATATGCATATCAATCGGTTCTGGTGTGTTGAGAAGCATTTTACCAACCTCACGCTGGAAGTGGCCGTAATTACCAAGCTCTTCGGTTAAACCTAACTGCTCATAGCTCGCCAAACTGGTAAACATGCCGTAAGCGTATTGATAACGCATCATGTCTTCCATTTTGTCGTGCCCAAGTTCGGCCAACGCTTTGTCGACTTCGTCTGGCAGATAAACGTCCTTATCGCCAAACTCCCTAAGCAAGACGTTAGGAACTTGATGTGCAATGCTCTGAATGGTCTCTTTTCTTTTAAACATACCGAACATAATGTCCTCCACTGACGATGATTTTCCATACAACGTATTTAAGTACGTGCTGGCGAGCCAATTAGTATCTTTATTGGTATTAAGGCTCAAAATTTATACTAACTCGATCTCATAATTCTCTTCAAACGCTACCGTATTCGTTACACAAAAATGTACTCAGAAATCTTGCCGCAATCACAATTGCAGAGCGTCAGTTTGAGTCGATAATTCATACCAATTGAGTAATAACCCCTAATCAATTTGGATTTTCAATGGAATCTAAAAAGTGTTTCGATTCCGCTCTCTCTTATCGAAATGACCAGACTGCATTAAGCTAAATTTCATCGGCTAACGTGCAATCAAGGAGCATACCGTGACTTACTATTCAGTATTAGATGTAACCCCTACAACCCAAGACTGGGTACCTGCTTATGTCAGCGTCTCGAACGCACTGGTGGAAAAACACGGTGGCAAGTACATCGCACGAACTAACGTGCATGAACAACTAGAAGGCAATGGTGAAGCACCGGCGCTTCGCATTATCATCGAATGGCCTTCTCGCCAAGCAGCACTCGACTTTATGAATGACCCAGAGTATGTGCCTCACCTAAACGCTAGAACCGCAGGTTCAATCAGTAATCACTACTTGATCGAAGGTAATGACCAACTGGCATAAGACACATAAAAAAAAGCCCAGCGAACGCTGGGCTTTTTCCGGTTTATATCAACAAGGTGAGTTTTCACTGCATCAACAGAAATAGTTTCAATATCATTATATTATTCCTGCTATCACCTTTTAATAAACCACCTACACTAACTGACGTGTTAATGAATGATGCATAATATATGATTCTCAATCATCAAAATAGCTCCAACGTTAAGAATCAAAAACTTTGTCATTGATATGTTTATATCTCAGAACTAAACTTACAAGCCTATATTTTATTTCTAATTTAATCTTATCAATCTTTGTTCGCTTTAAATCACACAATATCTAAATAGAGTTCTTATCTAAGGCTCATCCTAATGGTGATATAAGAGCGTTGAAAACGGTGTCTAACAACGTAAGTAGGTGTTGATGATAAGATCCAAGTTCATTGGCCTCTAGCGCTTAGACCTCCTGCCCCACACTGATTAAACTTCAAGAAAACTCAGCGTTCTCTACCGACTCAGCTTGCGAACAAGACCATTATTCGGTTTTTTCCTACAATATCTTTATAGGAGATGTTATTTTCTATAAATTCAAACTTTAATTTATTACTTCATCAATTTCAATCGTACACAGCCAAATTACAGATATTAAAAATTAGTTGTTAGCATATCATTCGATAAAAGACAAAGTAACTTGTCATAACCTTTAACAACGCATCACATAAAAACAAGATTTAGAATATAATCCAACTAAATTAAATGAATTAATAATTTTAATTATCTTACATCGGCATAATTTAACCTTCCGGATTATTAGCGCAATCAAGTATTCACTTACTGAAAATAAGTGATTGGAATATTTAAAATTAGAACAGTTCGACTTAGGTTTTTTATTCTAAAGAGCGCCATTCTCATATGTAGAGTCTCTTTTGTATGTTTGGCTCCTGTGTGAGATGAAAGTAGGAACAAAAGAAATCAGGTTCAAAGTCACATTTCATGTCGACATCCGTCAGTAATTACGTTAGCTTTAGAAGTATAGACGTCTAAAAAGTTAAGCTTAGGGAGAGAAAGCCGTGCCAATTAGAATTCCAGATCAGTTACCCGCTAGCGATGTATTAAGGACAGAGAACATCTTTGTGATGAGCGAAAGTCGAGCGGCGAGTCAGGAAATCCGTCCATTGCGAGTGCTTATTCTCAATTTGATGCCAAAGAAGATTGAGACAGAAACTCAGTTTCTTCGCCTACTTTCTAATAGCCCACTTCAAGTGAACGTGGAACTGTTACGAATCGATAATCGCCCAAGTAAGAACACACCAACGGAGCACCTAGACACATTTTATCGTCAATTTGAAATGGTAAAAGGCAAGAACTTCGACGGCCTTATCATTACTGGTGCTCCATTAGGTTTGGTCCAGTTTGAAGATGTGATTTATTGGGATCACTTGAAGACCATTATGGAGTGGGCAAAAGATCACGTCACGTCCACACTTTATGTTTGCTGGGCTGCACAAGCGGGTTTGAAGCTTCTATACAACCTGCCAAAGAAAACACGCAAAGAAAAGCTATCGGGCGTGTACCATCACTCTATCCATCATCAGTACCACCCTCTTCTACGTGGTTTCGATGATACGTTCCTAGCACCTCATTCTCGTTATGCAGATTTCTCGCCGGAGTTTTTAGAAGAACATACGGACCTCGATATTCTCGCAACGTCCGATGTCGCAGGTGTTTATCTAGCAACCACAAAAGACAAACGTAATGTGTTTGTCACTGGTCACCCAGAATATGACTCTCACACACTCCATAATGAATACATTCGAGATTTGGGCGAAGGGATGGAACCTGCCATTCCAATCAATTACTACCCGAACAACAACCCAGACAATCCACCTTGTGCGAGTTGGCGCAGCCATGGACACTTGTTGTTCTCTAACTGGTTGAACTATTGCGTTTACCAACAAACGCCGTACGATCTGGATCATTTCAGCGAAGACGCCTTCACCAAAGACGACTAACTGCCTGAATTTAGAGTGTGAACTAAGCCGCCAACTGGCGGCTTTTTTGTATCAGTTTGCTAACCTGATCGCATAGTATTTTTTCCCCAATAGGCTTTTGCATCGTAATTCATATCATGCTGTGTGAATCAGGGATGTGGGGCATATATATGAAGCTTGGAAAACTCGGTGCATTAGTGTTAGCAAGCCAGCTAGGTTTGGTTGGGTGTGTCACCGTCAATGAAGATGGAAACAGTCCAGTTGTGAAAGCCGATCCGGTTTCTATGGCAGAGTCACGAATCGCTCTCGGTCTCGGCTATTTAGAGAGTGGCAGTATGATCCGAGCACACGATAATCTGCAGCAAGCCCTTACCCACGCACCTAGCTACTATCGAGCTCAGCTTTCGATGGCGCATTACTACGAAACCGTAGGTGAAGATTCCAAAGCAGCACAGATGTACAAACGCTCTCTTCGCCAGCATCCCAAAAATGGTAACGTACTGAACAATTACGGCACCTTCCTGTGTAAACAAGGTGAATACAGCCAAGCAGATAAAATGTTCAATCGTGCGATCGAGCAGCCTTACTATTACCTTATCCCTGCTAGTTACGAGAACGCCGGATTTTGTGCACTAAAGTCGAATCAAGCTGAAAAAGCAAAGTACTACTTCACTCGCGCTATCGACCATGACCCTCACCGTCCTAAATCTATCCTTCAATTAGCTAAGTTAGAGATCGACAGCGGAAACTACACCGATGCTCGTATTCGCTTGATGCGTTTTAACCAAATGTACGGGGTCAAGAAACCCTCTCTCCGCTTAATGGTGGAATTAGAACGCGCTGCGGGCAATGAAGCCTTAGAGCGAAAGTATCAGTACCAACTCGATCAAATTTCTTAACTCCATAAACTCAAAGAGTCGACCACAAAGCGTCGACTCTCGTCATGCTCGGACTGTTTGCCTAGCATTCTTCTGTCGTTCAATGCTTTTCTGAAGCCACTTTCAATCGTCTAAAATTACAGAAGTGTCATCGTGAATTTTCGCGTCAAAAATAGCACTAACTTGCTATTTATTAATGAATTTTTAGATTTAACTAAATTAGTAAACTGAATTTTTACTCTAATTTATATGACACCAATCACACTAATTTGCTTAGTGTTTGCACAGCAACGAACAAGATCTATACATTCGAGTGGCTTATAGGCAATTTATTAAAAACAATTCAAATCTATAAATGTCACAGAAATAAGGAAATTTATGTTGAAGTATAAGAACACAGCGTTGGTGGCAACTCTCCCTCTTCTATTGTTACAAGGCTGTGGAGGCGGCGGTGACAATGGAAATAGCTCTAGCACTGCAGTCGGCAATAACATAACCTGGTCAGCAGGAGACTTCTCTACCCCGGCTAGCGAGTTTGCGAATAAATGTAGCATCGCTAGAACAGGTATTGACCCATACACAGGGGATTATTATCCAGACCAAATAGGTTCAGCACTGCAAGAAAAAATGTTCTTACGTGCGTTCAGTAATGATACCTATCTTTGGTATGACGAGATCCCAGATATCAACCCGGACAACTTCCCTACCGTTGCGGCTTATTTTGATTCGCTGGTAACGACAGAAAGAACGGCTTCTGGCCAATACAAGGATCGATTCCACTTCACTCGCTCTTACGACGATTTCATGAAATCACAACAAGCGGGTCTTGTTGCTGGTTTCGGCTTTAACTGGAAATTTGTTCAAAGCTATGAACCACGAGAAATCATCATTTCTTACACAGAAGATAACTCTCCAGCATCTTCAAGTGGCGTTGCTCGTGGTGACAAGCTATTGAAAATCAATAATGTTGATGTTGTGAACACCTCTTCGAGCTCTGAGATTGATTTCATCAACAATACGCTTTTCTCTCCTACGCTAGGTCAAAACTACACCTTCACGTTTGAAACCGTTGATGGCGCTCCGAAGGTGGTGACTCTGACATCAGCAGATGTCGCAACTAGCCCAGTTCGTAATGTAAAAGTCATCGACAACAACGGAACAAAAGTCGGCTACATGCAATACAACGCTTTTGAAGTGACTGCGCAACAGCCGCTTATCGATGCGTTTAATCAGTTGTCAGCGGCAAACGTTGAAGAGATCGTGATGGATTTACGCTACAACGGTGGCGGCTTAGTTTGGCAGTCTGCGCAGGTCGGCTACATGTTGGCAGGCACACATCCTAATGCCACCTTCGCTGAACTGATTTACAACGACAAGATCATGAACTCTGGCAAGGTAGAAAATAACGTTTATAACTTTGTCGATACTGAAATTGATTGGGGTAAAGGTATCTTGACTGACATTGCCCTACCAACATTAAGTGCGAAACGCGTTTATGTTCTGACTACTGACAACACCGCGTCTTCAAGTGAACTTCTCATCAATGGTCTTCGTGGTATTGATGTCGAAGTGGTTCAAATTGGTACCACGACAACGGGTAAGCCATACGGCTTCTCGCCAGAGCAAAACTGCGGCAACATGTACTACACCATTCAGTTTAAGTCTTCGAATGCTAAAGGATTTGGCGATTTTGCCGATGGCTTTACACCTACAGCAAAAAATCTTGTATCGTCTACTATTGGTATAGATGACAAAGTGGAAGGCTGTGTTGTGGCAGATGATTTAAGCAAACCATTAGGAGATCCCTCTGAAGGCATGCTTTCAGCTGCACTAAATTACATGGTTACAGAAGGTACTTGTCCTCCTGCGCCAGCTGTGGCGGCAGCTCCAAGAGCGATGCCTATGCTAGGTGGCACTCCACTTGATAAAGGGATTGATCCACTTCGACAAGAGGCTATTCATGTCAAAATTAACTAGAACAAAAGCAATAATTACCGGAGCGGGTATCAGCGTGATGCTAATGGGTTGCTCTTCTTCAGGTCACAGCGATGATGCAGTCAATGCACTAAGCATTAAAACGTCTGCAGACACAGTGACTGAGATCCAACAAGCGATCACGACAATTCAAGGCAACCAAGTGCCACCAAAAATTGCGTCAAATACCTTCGAAACAAACTCACATTTGTTGGTTGTTTCTGGGCAATTGATGGAGAGTTACAACATGCCATTGAACGGCGCAGAAACAGAATTGCCCGATCAATACACCTTGCAACTTCGTGAAGAGGAATGTGGCGTTTATTACGAGAAAGACGACAAGTTTGTCCCTCTAACCAACATACAATGCCGACCTAATCCGATTCAGGACTAAACAAAAAGCCCGCCGTTACTTTATTCAAAATAACGGCGGGCTTTTCTCATTGTTCATATTCAAATCAAACCAAATCTTACGATTCCAACGACTCTGTCTGAAGCCATATTATAAGAAGTGGAACGTCACGTTACCTGTGATGCTACTTACTGTATCGCTGTCCCCATCGATATCAACACCAAACGCTTGATAACTTGCACCGACAGAAATGTTGTCTAACAAGAAGTATTCCGCACCAACACCGTACATGTAAGACACGCCATCGTCTTTGTCCAAGCTACTCAGATTGCCATTGTATTCGACGTTAAACGCGTTAATACCACCTTTCGCGTAAACGTGCAGAGGACCAAAGTCGATACTTGGCTTTGCGGCTAAGTAGAAAGAAGAGAAATCTACATCACCTCGGTTACCAGCAAGATTTAAATCCACTTGGCCATGGTTGAAATAGCCCACTTCAATACCAATCAGCGGCAAGATCCCCGTACCAACATGAATGCCATAAGTGGTGTCGTTTTCGCTATCGATGTCTGATTGACCAATTTGACCACCAGCATAAAGCCAAGAGTCAGCAAGTGCAGATGTTGAGCATAGCGCCAAAGCCAATAACGAGAGTTTTGTTTTCATAGTTATACCTTTCCTGTTCGATTCCTGAACGGAACATCACGCGAACTGCATCGCGTTCCTTATGTATCTAGGTAAATACTATATTCAAAATGTGGCGGGTTTTAAGAACAACAAATGAATAATTTCTGTTCAATGTCTATTTGTGTGATTTACAGACAAAAAAACACCGGCGCGTTGCCGGTGTTTATCAAATAAATCTTCGAAATGTTCGACGATTATAGGAAGTGTAGTGTCGCGTTTAGAGAGAACGTACCGATGTCGTCTTTGCCCGCTGTGTAGTTCATGTAGCTTGCGCCAACAGACATAGGGCCGAAAATGAAGTATTCCGCACCTACACCGTACATTAGATCCACATCATCGTCGTCTTTGCCGCCAGAAACTTTCTTATCCCACTGGTGGATACCGCCTTTCGCGTAAACATGCAGAGGACCGAAGTCGATGCTTGGTTTAAGCGCAGCGTAGTAAGAAGTCAGTTTAGTTTCTTGACCAGCGATCTTGAATTCACCGTGTTGAGTAACACCCGCTTCGATACCGATGATTGGCAGAATACCTGTACCTACGTGTACAGAGTAAGACGTGTCTGTTTCGCCTTTGTAGTCAGACTGACCTACAGAAGCACCACCATAAATCCATGAATCTGCCATTGCTGCAGAAGAAGCACTTAGAAGTGCCACTGCCAATAGAGTTTTCTTCATCATCAACCTTTACTCTTTATTATTACCCACTTCTGCATCAAGCAGAGGTTGGTACTGCAAACACAAGGGAGGCGAACCATTGCCTCCCTTGTGACTTAAAATCACTTGTAGGTGAATAACTGCAATTACTGTACCAATCGAGCTTGCCACTGGACAAACCATTGATTACTCAGCAAACCCCACAAGAAAAAAACTGCCGCTATTGTACCGATCGCTTAGCAAGCATCAATCGCATTTTTGATACGTTTATCAGAAACTGGGTACGGAGTCCCCAATTGTTGAGCGAAGAAGCTCACTCGAAGCTCTTCGATCATCCAACGGATCTCTTTTACGTTCTCAGGAATCACCATGCCTTTCGGAATTTTGTTGAGCAGCTCTTTGTAGTCGCTCGTCACTGATTCCACTTTCAGCATGTGCAAACGGTCTTTGTTTGGATCGATCGGCAGCTTCTCCATACGACGCTCAATCGCACGCATGTAGCGAAGAATATCTGGCAGGCGTTTCCAGCCACATTCTGTCGCGAAGCCCTTGAAGATCAACCCTTCGACTTGTGCTTTGATGTCCGATAACGCGAACGCCATGGTGAAATCGATCTTACCTTTCAACTTCTTATTGATGTTGAAAGCGGTCGTCAGGATAGTTTCCACTTGCTGTGCAATGTCCACCACCGTATCACCAAGCTCAGCACGAACGTGTTCTTTCAGTGCATCAAACTTCTCTGGCTCCCAAACCAAACCGCCCTGCTCTTCGATAAGCTTATCGACACCACACGCGATACAGTCATCAATCAGATCCAGCACTTTACCGTAAGGGTTAAAGTACAGACCCAACTTCGACTTGTTCGGTAAGTTAGAGTGCAGGTATTTAATTGGCGACGGCACATTCAGCAAGATAAGACGACGCTGACCCGCTTGCATTGCCGTGACCTGCTCGTATTCGGTCTCGTACAGTTTGATTTCAACACTGTCTTTGGCATCCACAATCGCTGGGTACGCTTTAACGTCGTAACCACCGCGTTTTTGTTGGTATACCTTAGGGAGTTCGCCAAAGCTCCACGTATGCAGACCTTCTTGCTCGATGTCGTCATCCGCAACTTTTGAAAGGGTTTCTTGAACTTTGTCTTTCAAGCTCTCTTTCAATTCGTGAAGGTCTTTATTTTCCTTCAACTTGCGATTTCTATGGTCAACCGCGCGGAAAGTCACCTTCAAGTGCTCCGGAATTTGATCCATATTCCAATCTTCGCGCAGAACTTCCACACCCGTCATTCGGCGCAGCTCTTTCTCTAATGAGTCAAGCAGTGGCGCTTCCATTGGTGTTGCACGAGCTAAGAAAGCATCGGCATAGTTTGGCGCAGGAACAAAGTTCTTACGAACTGTCTTCGGCAGCGATTTAATCAAGCTCACTACAAGCTCATGGCGTAAACCTGGGATCTGCCAGTCAAAACCCGCAGGCTCGACTTGGTTCAAGATCGGCAGCGGTAAGTGAACTGTCACACCGTCACTGTCATCGCCCGGCTCAAACTGGTAGCTCAGCTTAAGTTTCAGGTTGTTTTGATGCCAGAAGTTCGGGTAATCCAAATCGGTAACGTGGCTTGCATCGCCCTTGAACAGCATCTCTTTCTCGAAGTTCAGCAGTTCTTTGTTGTCTTTCGACGCTTTCTTCCACCATGTATCGAAGTGTTTGCCAGAGACAACTTCAGTGCCAACGCGTTGGTCGTAGAAATCAAACAGTTCATCGTCATCCACCAAGATGTCACGGCGACGAGATTTGTGTTCAAGCTCTTCCACTTCTTGAAGAAGCTTACGGTTTTGCTTGAAGAACGCGTGCTTGGTTTCCCACTCACCTTCCACCAGCGCACTACGAATGAATAGCTCACGACTGACGGTTGGATCGATACTGCCGTAGTTCACCAAACGCTTCGGCACAATTGGCACGCCGTAAAGCATCACTTTCTCGTGTGCCATGACTGCTGCACGTTTCTTCGACCAATGCGGCTCGCTGTAACTGCGCTTAATCAGGTGCTTCGCTAATGGTTCAATCCACTCAGGTTGAATCTTCGCGATGATGCGACCCCAAAGTTTTGAGGTTTCCACCAATTCAGCAGACATGATCCACTTAGGCTGCTTCTTGAATAGACCTGATGCAGGGAAGATATGGAAGCGAGCGTTACGCGCGCCTTGGTATTCATTCTTCTCTTGGTCTTTCATACCGATGTGTGACAACAAACCGACTAGGATTGAACTGTGTACGCCATGGTAAGACGCAGGCTCATCGTTCAGTTTGAATTCCATTTCACGCATCGACTGGTGAATTTGGAAGTACACATCTTGCCACTCACGCACGCGCAAGTAGTTCAAGTAATCTTGTTTACATTGCTTGCGGAACTGGTTGCCCGTCAGCGCTTTTTGCTGCTTCTGGATGTAGTTCCACAGGTTCACAAACGTCAGAAAATCTGAGTCTTCATGGAAGAAACGTTTGTGTTTGTCATCTGATGATTGCTGCTTGTCACTTGGACGCTCGCGCGGGTCTTGAATCGACAATGCTGCCGCAATAATCATCACTTCTTTTAATGCGCCTTGCTTTGGTGATTCCAAGACCATACGTGCTAAACGTGGGTCGATTGGAAGGCGTGCAAGTTGACGGCCAATGCTAGTTAGACGTTTCTTCGATTCTTTCGCATCAGAATTGATTGCCCCTAACTCTTCTAGAAGGCGGACACCGTCTTGAATGTTGCGTTTGTCAGGTGCTTCCACAAACGGGAAGGCTTGAATATCGCCCAAACCAAGTGCCGTCATCTGCAAGATAACCGACGCTAGGTTGGTACGCAGGATCTCAGGATCGGTAAACTCCGGACGTGACTCAAAATCTTCCTCTGAGTACAAGCGGATACAGATACCCTCTTCCACACGACCACAACGACCTTTACGCTGGTTCGCACTCGCCTGAGAAACTGGCTCGATTGGAAGACGCTGAACCTTAGTACGGTAACTGTATCGGCTGATACGCGCCGTACCTGGGTCGATAACGTACTTGATGCCCGGAACCGTCAACGAGGTTTCTGCTACGTTGGTTGCCAGTACAATTCGACGACCAGCATGAGGTTGGAAAATCTTGTTCTGCTCACCCGCCGACAAACGCGCGTAAAGCGGCACAATTTCCGTGCTCTTCAGATTACGTTTAGACAGTGCATCCGCGGTATCACGGATTTCACGCTCACCGTTCATGAAGATCAGGATGTCACCTAAACCTTCATCGCACAGTTCGTCTACCGCTTCGAAGATACCTTCAAGTTGATCGCGATCATTATCGTCATCACCACTTAGTGGGCGGTAACGCGTTTCTACTGGGTAAGTACGACCTGACACTTCAATGATTGGGGCATTGTTGAAGTGTTTTGAAAAACGCTCAGGGTCGATGGTTGCCGACGTAATGATCACTTTCAGATCAGGACGACGTGGTAGCAACTCTTTCAAATAGCCCAAGATGAAATCGATGTTAAGACTGCGCTCGTGCGCTTCATCGATAATGATGGTGTCGTATTGATTCAAGAAACGATCATGCTGAATTTCAGCCAGCAAGATACCGTCCGTCATCAATTTGATTTGGGTATTTTCAGAGATCTGATCGTTGAATCGAACCTTATAACCAACAAACTCACCAAGCTTGGTTTCCATCTCTTCGGCAATACGGTTCGCAACCGAACGCGCCGCAAGACGACGAGGCTGAGTATGACCAATCAGACCAAATTTACCACGACCAAGCTCAGCACAGATTTTTGGTAGCTGAGTGGTTTTACCTGAACCGGTCTCACCTGCAACGATAACCACTTGGTTTTCTTCGATCGCTTTCGCAATGTCGTCGCGTTTTTGGCTGACAGGCAGGATTTCAGGGTATTCAATCGTTGGTTTGTAGCTACTACGTTGCTCCACAACCATCATGGATTTGGCGATGTCTAATGCGATTTCATCAAACACAGCGTTACGTGCTGCGTCTTTTTTGATTTTGCTTGCACCAGAGATTCGTTTACTCAAGCGGAAGCGATCACGCATCATGCACTGGTTAAGTGCCTTGCGTAGTGACGCCGCGTTATTTACTTGAGCCTGAGGCGTAGCATTCTGAGAAGCTTGTGCTTGAGATGCATTAGCCTGCTTCGCTTTGGCATTTTGCGCACCATTTGACGGTGTCGCTTGCTCTTCAGCGGGATTCTTTTTTGGGGGCTGTGACGAAGTCAAAGCGTTTCCTATTCTTTTCATTACATAAAACTGCGCGGATTGTAGCACATAAGGGCTAGAACAAGATAACGGAAAGCAGCTTCAAGCAATCATTCAATTTTTTCGAACAACTTAAGCGAATCCATCGGGTTTTGAGTCGATGGGCATTGCCTATAATGCATCACATAGCCGAAAGCACTTATTAAAGGAAATCCATATGTCTCGTGTACTAGCTCTTAAATCAAGCATCCTTGGCGATTACTCTCAATCAAACAAACTGGTTGAAGACTTCATCAAAAATGTAGACCAAGATAAGCTAACTGTTCGTGACTTAGCTGCAAATCCACTGCCAGTTTTAGACTTTTCCGTTGCGACAGCACTACGTGCAACAGAGGATCTTTCACAAGAGCAACAAGCGGTGGTTGACCTGTCTGATACCTTAATTGAAGAAATCAAAGCAGCGGATACTTTGGTTATCGCAGCACCAATGTACAACTTTACGATTCCAACTCAGCTTAAAAACTGGATTGATTTGATTGCTCGTGCAGGCGTGACATTCAAATACACAGAAAATGGCGTTCAAGGTCTGATTGAAGGTAAGAAAGCAATCGTAGTCACCACTCGTGGCGGTCTTCATAAAGACTCACCAACTGACAGCATGACTCCATACTTACGCACAGTATTGGGCTTTGTTGGTATCACGGATGTGGAGTTTGTTTACGCAGAAGCGCTAAACATGGGTGATGACGCAGCAGCGAAAGGCATTTCAGCTGCGCAAAGCCAATTGGCAACCTTGGCGTAAGATTAAATAGAATTGAGTATAAACAAAAAGGGATTGGTTCGCGCCAATCCCTTTTTTATCGTTTTAAGTCAAAGCTGATCATGCTGTTGTAGCAGCTTTGCGCGCATTGTCCGCAACCTTTGCATTTTGCAGCGTCAATATTAGGTTTGATATCATCTTGCCATTGCAAAGCATCATATGGGCAACTGTCCTCACAACTACCACAATAACCGTATAAGTTTTCGCAGCTGTTCGAGATAGTTGCTATCAAGCCTGTAAACTCTGTTTGGTTTGAAAGTGCCAATGTAGGACACGCCGACTTACACGCGCCGCATAAATCACATGCCGAGTAACTGATGTCTAACGCGGCAACGCCATCGACCATTTCTATGATTTGGCTCGGACATGCAGAAGCGCACTTTCCGCATCCATCACACAACCGAGTGAACATAGACTCTTCCACCGCATACGGCGGTCTCGCTTTAACACGAGGCTCTTGAGCTTGTTCCACTGGCGCGCGACGGAACGAAAACAGACGTCGCTTGCTTAGATCAACCGATTCAGACTGGCGCATCCGAGTAATCTCTTTTTGCTGGTATAACGACTTGGTATTGATCGCTCAAGGACTGAAGTAATTCTTCAGTAAGGTTCGACAGTTTTGAGTAAGGCGTCAGTGTCACGGCTTTTTTGAAGCGTTTGTTGAAAAAGCCAAACCACGTCATCAAGTGTTCGCGTAGCATTTCAGCCGCCAGTTTTTGCTGTTCAGTTTCAATCAACATGCCTAACACCATCAGCATCAAGCCGATCTGGTCTTCTGGCTCACGTTGGTCAGATTCCAAAGCAAAACCACAACGCTGCAAGAAGTAACGATATTCAATGGTTGATTCACCAAACAACACCGCTTCTTTATCCAGATAAGCCGAACCCCAAGGTGGCGCTGGCATCTCACCAATACCGGCAAACATGCGATCGTGCTCCATTTGCAGAGCCTCTTCGCTCTCGTTTTGAAAGCTGCGTAGCATGTCATTGAGCGCTTCGATTGGCGTATCAGTATTGCTCAGCAACGTATCGAGATTTGCCGCCGAGTAATCTTTTGGCTGGTAGTAAAACAGTGCACCAAACAGCTTAAGAACGATGCTGGTATCTTGTGGTTCAAGTTGAGAAATTTGCATGAAGTACCTTTGATGACTGTTGTCTTTATTCTTCGATTAAGTGAAACGGAAAAGAGGTGGGACGAACACTCGCCCCACTCTGCTAATTGTTATCAGTACAAATAATGTTTATCAGCACAAATAACGGCTATCAGTACAGACCAGATGTAAAGTGCATGCCGTAGAACACGTTGCGACCCAGAATCTCTGCGACGAACAAAGCAACGAATGCCGCGATAACCAGCAAGTTCTTCTGACGACCTTCTGCGGTAAACAACTCAGCGAATACCCAAAGAGCAGCAGCAACCACAAGCAACAACACATGACCAGCAACATAGCCAGATAGCATTGTGATTTGATCCAAGCCACTGTGAATCGCCGTTGAGATACCTGCGAAGTAAATCGTCTGCATTACTGAGAACGCTAGGTTCAGCGCAATCAGGCTTACACCAGCCCACATTAGGCGACGATTGGTTTTCTCAGCCGTCACGTCCAATACGTTGATCAGCGTGTAACCAAACATCAGACCTGAAGTCACGACCGTGAACCAAAACGCAACCGTTGTCATTGGTGAGTACCATGCTGGTACCGTTTCGATTTGGTAAACATTTGCCATCGCGAACATGAAAATCACGCCAACGGCGATAGACAACCAGTTCACGATTTTACGAACGCCTTCGCTACCGATTTTTAGAATCGTCAGCAACCAGTACAAACCCGCTAGAGACAGAAAGCTTGCACCCGTTAAGATCTCGTTAGATAGCGCCGCACTACCCACACGGTTTAATGCGTTGAAGGCACGAAGTGGGCTACCCAAGTGAGTGGTTGAGAACAAGAAACCCAATCCCATTACAACCAAAATTGCGAAACGTGCGATGTTCATACGAGGTTCTGTCACGCGTGGTGGCTTGCCGAATTTCTCGAACGCATTAACCGTTAGGTGTGCGCCAACCGCTGTTTGAGCAAGAACCGTAAAGGCAACTAATGGTGCTTCGTATAACATTATTTCACCTCTCTTGGATTCTGTAGGAAACCAGTGCGGTCATTGGTTGGACGACCATTTGGATTTAGCTTCACGATCAAGTTCGGGCTCGTAATGCGAGAATCTGGCAGTGGTGCCACATCCGCGTTTGAACCGTATTTCGCGCGTAGCTCATCAATTGGACCAAACTCAATCGCACGCAATGGACAGCTATCAACACACACTGGCATTAAGCCTTCTGCGACACGTTCGTAACAGCCATCACACTTAGTCATGTGACCTTTTTCTTCGCTGTATTGAGGTGCGCCGTAAGGACACGCCATGTGACAAGATTTACAGCCGATACACACGCTTTCATCAACAACAACAAAGCCATCTTCTTCACGCTTGTGCATTGCACCTGATGGACAAACCTTGGTACACGCAGGGTTAGTACAGTGGTTACAAGAGATCGATAGGTAGTACGCGAACACGTTTTGACGGAACGCGCCGTTTTCTTCTGTCCAGTTGCCGCCTACGTATTCGTAAACACGACGGAAGTTGCGGTCGATACCCAGATCTTTGTTGTCTTTACAAGAGAGCTGACATGTTTTGCAGCCAGTACATTTGCTTGAATCAATGTAAAAGCCATACTGCTTCGCTGTGCTCATTATTTAGCCCCCATTTTCTTAATTAGCGTCACTTCAACGAGGTTGGTATGGCTCGGGTTTGATTTTGCCAACGGGCTTGGACGTTGTGTCGTCAGCACGTTAATTGAACCCGCTTGGTCAACACCTTTACCATTTGGTGAGTACCATGCGCCCTCACCTAAGCCAACGATGTGTGGCATGATGCGTGGGGTTACTTTTACGCGAACGTTCATTTCACCGAACTTGCTGCGCACGCTAACCAAGTCACCGTTATCGATGTTGCGTGACGCTGCATCAATCGGGTTGATCCAAAGTTCCTGTGGTGCCGCTGCTTTTAGGATGTCGACGTTGCCGTACGTAGAGTGCGCACGAGCTTTGTAGTGGAAACCCGTTAACTGAAGTGGGTACTCTTTACGATCAGGAGAGTCCCAGCCATTAAACGTCGAAACGTATTCTGGTAATGGCTTGATAGATTCATCTTCGTCCAGTTCCCACTCTTCGTTGATCTTCGCTAACGTCTCTGAGTAGATTTCAATCTTGCCCGATGGCGATGGTAATGGGTTCGCTTCTGGGTCACGACGGAAGTCTTCGTACGCCACGTGTGGACGGTCGAATTGCTTCTTATAGATGCCCTGCTTTCTCATCTCATCGTAAGACGGCAAGTTTGGATCGTTATTTTGTTTAACGGTCTGAGCGTACATCCATTGCAGCCACTCTTCTTGAGTGCGACCTTCAGTAAACTCATCAAACACGCCCATGCGTTTTGCCACACCAGACATAATGTCGTAGATAGGTTTGCATTCGAAACGAGGTTTAATCGCTTGGCTCGCAAAGATGAAGTAAGGCATTGATGCAGCCGCACCATCCATACAGAAATCCGATTGCTCTGACGTTGTACAGTCTGGCAATACGATATCGGCATACTTCGCAGAAGACGTCATGTGGTTATCGATCACCACAATCATTTCACACGCTTTTTCATCTTGAAGAATTTCGTGTGTGCGGTTGATGTCTGAGTGTTGGTTAATCAGACAGTTACCTGCGTAGTTCCAGATGAACTTGATGTTGTTTTGTAGCTTCTGAACGCCTTTAATGCCGTCGGTCAAATCTGTCATTTCCGTACCGCGGTAAATCGCGTCTGTCCAAAGGAACATTGGGATAGAAGCGCTGATCGGGTTTGGCACTTTCGGGAAGCGTTGGAATGGGTATGAGTGGTTACCCTCACGAGCACCAGTACCACCACCTTGCAAGCCAACTTGACCACGTAGCAATGACAACATCATTACCGCTTTACACGCTTGCTCACCATTCGCTGAGCGTTGTAGACCCCAACCTTGGGTAATGTAAATGCGTTTAGCATCGCCAACTTCACGTGCAAGTTTCAAAATCACATCCGCTGGAATGCCCGTGATAGGCTGTGCCCACTCTGGGGTTTTCTCGATGCCATCTGGGCCAGTACCCATGATGTAATCTTTGTAGCTGCCGTTTTCTGGCGCTGATGCAGGAAGCGTTTTACGGTCATAACCCACACAGTAGCGATCAAGGAAGTCTTGATCGACTTTGTCTTCCGTAATCAATACATGGGCGATGGCTGCAATTAAAGCTGCATCTGTACCGTGCTTGATAGGAATCCATTGGTCTTCACGGCCTGCAGCGGTGTCAGTGTAACGAGGGTCGATACAAATCGTGCGAGTGTGACTGATGTTTTTCGCATCCACATAGTTGTGAACCTGACCACCACCGGACATACGGGTTTCTGCTGGGTTGTTACCAAACATCAGACATAGGTCTGCGTTTTGAACATCATCAATCGAGTTGTTATCAACGAATGAACCGTAGAAGTACTCTGACATACATTCGATGTTTGCTGCAGAGTAGTCACCGTAGTGATTTAGGTAACCACCACAAAGGTTCATCATACGTGCAACCAATGTCGCGCTCGGATCCCAACTCTTAGTTACTGTACCACCAAGCGTACCTGTACCGTAGTTTAGGTACACCGCATCGTTACCGTGGTCTTTAATGATGCGTTTTAGGTTATCACCAATGAGGTCAAAGGCTTCATCCCAAGTGATACGTTTGAACTTACCTTCACCACGCTTACCAACGCGAAGAAGTGGGTATTTCAAACGGTCTGGTGAGTAAACACGGCGACGCATAGAGCGACCACGCAAACAAGCGCGAACTTGGTGATTGTGGTTGTACACATCATCACCCGTGTTATCGGTTTCTACCCATTTGATTTCACCGTCGACCACGTGCATACGAAGTGGACAACGAGAACCACAGTTTACGGTACATGCCGACCAGACAATTTTTTCGTTTGGTTTTGCTGGTGTTTCTTTGGCAACCGCTTTAGTTGCAAACGGGAGAGAAAGCGCGTTTCCTGCTAACGCCAAAGCGCCAAGTGCAGAGCCGCCCTTTAAAGCATCACGCCGAGTAATATTAAACTTACCATTTTGACTCATGGTTTTTTCCTAAATTACGTTTTTGAATTTGGTCGTGGCGCTTAATTAATGGCTTTAAGTGGGGAAAGAACACTCGTTAGAAATAAAAGACATAGAGATTGTATTTTCAAAATAGGCATTCATTGAAAATATCTAATTTCGCTTTAATTAATACACAAGGCAAATCAAAGCAACATTTCTACAAAACCATCAATTAAGCTAGATAGCACAAGCCTTGAGCAACTAAGGCATGGCCACCCGCCACTATTAATATCCTTGTAGATTTAAGGGGTGATAATCTTGACCACAGTCAATTATTAAAAAATACAAAATGCAATCTTATATTTCATTCCAACGTTTTATATGAATGAAATATTAATAGGTCAGAGAGGTGTCAATTCAATTAAATATTAGAATAGTTTTTAAATTGAATGGATAACAATTACAAATACAGAAGAATAGAAATAAGAATAATTACCAATTAACAGGAAATAAATAAGCCTCATGTCAAGATGAGGCTTATTTATATTTGTTTTCAGCTGAGCTTAAAAATCGTACTGGAAGTAGATCGTATTGTAGTTACTGCCGCCTTTGATACGACCAAACTGTGATGCGTTCTCGAAGATCGCACTGCGGTGATGCAGTGAGTAACCGACCCACATGTTCTCCCAATCTTTTTGGTTGAACAGGTCACCGACGTTTACATCCAATGAGAAATCGAGATAGTTGAGCAGGTTGCTTGGTGTATAACCCTTCTCTTCCATCTCTGTCCCTTCGATATAGGTAATGTTATCGATGTAAGACATACCTTCTGCAACACCAAAACGCCATTTCGTAGGCCAATTAAAGGTGTAATACGCTTTAATCGCCATCACATATTCAGTGCTAGAAGATTGCACGTCTGACGACCAATGGTGAACAAGACCTGGGGTTAGATAGATATCTAGAGGTAAGCCAAATAGCTCGTCAGTCAGCGGATGCCCGTAGAAGAAAGACGTCAGTTGGTTATTGTATTCATCTTTCTCAGCATTGAACTTAAAGATGTCACCCATGTTCGAAGGTGTTGCCCAGCCATGTGCAATTCGAAGATACGGGCGATTACGCAAATCAGACTTACGCTCTTTGCCTTTATCGTTGAAGAAGCCAAAGCCGACGAACACTTCACCTTGGTAACGGTCTTCTACGATTTGGCTGTTATACGCCTCACTATCCAGACGCGTGATGCTGGTTTCACCCAATAGATACAGGTTAGAAATTACGTGGTAACGTGCTTTGATACCCAAGTTCGCATCAATACCCGCACCAATTTTCTCACCTGTTGAATCTTTAAATGAGTAGTACGAACTGTTGAAGTCGGCATCTTTATAACGAATGGTAAAAGAGGGTTCTAACTCCCAATCGCCCAATTCATAGTTCGCAGCGATGCGGTAGTTAGAGTGAAATTGAAATTCGTCATCCGTCATGACTTCAAATTCAGCGCGCCAGTTTTCATCGAAGTTATAACGAATTTGGCCACCGAAATCGACACGATCCCCTTCAAACGCATTTTGAATGGATTTAGGAATATCAACAAAGCGTAATCGCATGATGGCGCTGGTACGCCAGTTAGAATCGCTCTCATCAAATAAGAACACACCGCCTTCGATACCGTCGATGTACAAGTGTTCGTTTTCAAAGAACATCATTGGCACAAACGTGCTCACCGTTGAGTCATCATTGGCTGTATAAAACGGGATCGATGCCGTTCGGTACATTGCCGCAATGCCCCACTCTTGCTCCGCGTGCTTTGTTTCAGCCAACGCCGAACCGCTCAGCAATAAACCAGAACATACTAACGATGCTCCTACTAGGTGTTTCATAGCTCTCCTATGTCACTGTAATTTGAGAAGGTCTCGATTGAAAAAGAGTATATCTGACTTTGGTCTAAGATCGGGTAAAAATTCCTACAAGACTCCGTCTACCTTCATATCACAGTACAAACCTTGAACAATTTATAAATTTATTTTGAATTAACGTCAAATATTCAATTAATTGCACTTAAACATATCGCTTAATTATCTTTACTCTGCACTCGCATTCCTTATGCAAATAAATACACATAATAAAAGGTAAACTATGCGAAACGTCACTTTATTAACGCTTGCGCCCTTCGCTTTTGCTTCACATGCAGCACAAATTCTGGACCATTCACAAACGGATCTATCTACGGCACTCAATAACACACAACGAGCGTCTTATTCCGCGGCGAACACTAAGCTGAGTTATCGAGACATCAATCGAGTCGAAATCGGTAATCAAATTTTGATTCGCAAACAGCAACTCCATTACGGCATACCGGTTTACGGACACTCCGTTGTAGCCGATCTCTCTACTCGAGGATTTGCTCAACCTGTCGATGGTGATGTTGTTGTCGGCATTGAGAGCGATATTGATTCAACCCTACCTATGATCAGTGGCAAGCAAGCCATTGAGATCGCAACGGGCAACCGTCAAGGTGTCGCCGCAAGCACATCTCCAAGTAATGAAAACTCGCCAAGTGATGACGCTCAGGCAGAGCTAATGGTCTGGTTAGATGAGCAACAAACCGCGCGGTTGATTTACAAAGTCGATGCAATCCAGATTAAGAATTTCCGCCCTTCCCGCCCTATCACTTTGGTGGACGCAAAATCAGGCGAGATCGTCGACCAATGGGATGGGATCGCGTTTTTGGAAGCCGAAGGACCGGGAGGCAACCGCAAAAGCGGCCGTTATTACTTTGGTCCCAACACCAAGTTTGGTGGATTCCAAGTTAATCAATACTGCCAAATGGACAGTGAAAACGTCATAACCCTCAACATGAACAACCAACAATGGGGTGGCCAAGTTCATCGTTTTGACTGTAACGTGAATAACTATCGAGAAGTAAATGGCGCCTACGCTCCAATGAATGATGCGCACTATTTTGGTCAACGCGTGTTTGATATGTACCAAGATTGGATTGGTGCGCGTCCTATTCGTCAAAAGCTAACCATGCGAGTTCACTACGGTTCGAACTACGGGAATGCTTTTTGGGATGGTCGCCAAATGACCTTTGGTGACGGCAATAACTCAATGTACCCACTGGCAACGTGGGACGTTATTGCTCATGAGGTTAGCCATGGCTTTACCGAGCAAAACTCTGGGTTGGAATATCGTGGTATGTCGGGCGGAATGAATGAGTCCTTTTCCGATGTCGCCGCTGCAGCACTTAGCCAATATGTGCATGGCAGCTTTAATTGGAAGATGGGCGAACACGTTATGAAATACTCGCCAGCTATGCGTTACTTCATCAACCCAAGCCATGACGGTTCCTCGATCGACCATATCAACCAATACTACAATGGCATCGATGTGCACCACAGCTCAGGCATTTTCAACAAAGCCTTCTACCATTTGGCAATGAGCCCAAGTTGGGACATCAAGAAAGCATTTGTTGCTTATGCGACGGCCAACCAACTTTACTGGCAACCTAACTCGAACTTCCAACAAGGTGCGGAAGGCGTTTGTAAAGCAGCACAAAAACTTGGATATGATGGCTCTGCAGTAACCTCAGCGTTCGCAGAAGTTGGGGTGCAAATAATGAACTGCGGCGATTCACAACCAACGCCAACACCGAATCCTGATCCAGAGCAAGGGACGACAGAGTTGGAAATCAATATGCCAACACCTGTTGAAATCACACCGAATGGCGAACAACAGTTTGTCTTGCGTCAGTCTCCGGCTGATGAGGTATGGGTGCAAACTTACAATGGCTATGGCAATGTCGACATGTATGTTGCAATCGACCGTCCAGCAACACTTTCTGACTACGACTGCGTTTCGACTAACCAAGGTAACCACGAGTATTGCGGTTTCAGTGGTATTAAAGGAGCAGATATCTACGTACTCGCGGCGAACACGCAAGGTTCATCGGACGTTTATGTGGCAGTGAGCGCAGAGTTAGAAGCGCCACAACCAGAGCCAGTTCCACAAGATCAGTGTGCAGACCTAGAAGAGTGGTCTCCTTACTATTACTACCCTGCGGGCACGGCGGTGAAATACTGGGGCAATCACTTTGTCGCCTCACAAGACAACTGGGGGGCGAATCCATTCGATAACTATTGGCTATGGACTTTTGAAGGCAGCTGCCAATAAACCCAGCCTCCCCCTTTAACAAAGAGCTCGGAAACGAGCTCTTTTTCATTGGTTGATTACTCTGCACGCAATCAAACACGAAACGGTCAAAATTCTCTCTTCTCTCAGCAATGAGATTTAGATTTTTGCCAGATTCGCCGATACAATAGAAAACCAATGACCAAAGCCGCAGTTTATCGTGAAAGCATCCGAACTCATCTCCATAATCAACAACTTGCCGGAAGGTAGCGACCCCGATATCGTGATGGGTGAAGAATGGCTACCAGAACGCTTGGAAAGCACCACTCTTGATGGTGACATGCTGTTTATGCATTTCGATAACGCACCAGAAGATGGCCAAGGCGAAGAAGAAGGTCGCGGTTTTGTTGATCATGAAATCGACCTGATCCGTACTCGTCTACAGCAAATTCTCGATGAAGACAGCGACAGTGCATCTAAAGCCGATGCTATGTTAGGTTTATTTCTGATGGGACATGAACTTAGTAGTTCGCAAGTTATCGAAATACTCGAAGAAGATTCAGAACACTGATTCAAAATATTAAGGAACCGCTTTGCCAACATCGCTCAACACCAACGAACTTTCCTCTCTTCCTCTGATTGTTGCCGGTCCGATTTTAAGAAAAGTCACCGCAACGGAAGTGAACATTTGGTTGGTGACGACGCAACCTCTTGAAGGCTTGATTGAAATCAACGATGTAACCACTGGGGCGCAATATTACTCTCAACCAGTATCGGCAGAGCATCTATTACAAGTTGGTAAACGCGCTTGGGTTTGCATGCTCACGCTGCAAGGTGAGTTTCCTACCCATCAAGCATTGCGCTATCAAATCCATACCCAATCCGGTTTGTTAACCGAGTTGATGCCCCACCTAGTCTACGGTGAAGACACAGATTCAGCGCAAGGTGTGGAGTTCCTAATCATTAAAAAAGCCGATTATGTCCTGCATGGCTCATGTCGTAACCCACATCATTTTAGTAAAGACACACTAGTTCAAGCTGACGCAAAAGTTGCTAGCCAGCCGATAGAAGACCGCCCTGATATGCTCATCATGAGCGGTGACCAAATCTATGCCGATCATGTAGCCGGTCCAATGCTGGATGCGATTGAGCAATTGGTCGAGTTACTAGGCTTGCCTGATGAAGAGTTCGCGCAAGCACCGATCAAAAACACGCAAGAACTGTATCAAAGCCCAGATTGCTTTTATGGTCGAGATAACATTCTGCCCCACTACGTGGACGATGGCAGCTTACTTAGCAAGTTCTTCCCTCATCGTGGCACCCCTATTTTCAGTTCACGTGAATGCGAAAACCACCTCATCAGTTTTGCCGAGCTGTTTGCGATGTACCTACTCGTTTGGTCTCCAGTACCTTGGACGTTAGTCAATCGTGAACGTTTATTGGAAAGAGAATTTATAACGGGCGGAAAAGCGTTAGAGCCGAAATGGCAACAACATTGGCGTGATGAGAAAGTCCATATTGATGCGTTTGTCGAAGGCTTGGATAAAGTCCAGCATTTACTCGCTCACGTTCCTACTTATATGATCTTTGATGACCATGACGTGACCGACGATTGGAACCTAACGGTTGGCTGGGAAAAAGCAGCCAATGAGAACCTCTTCTCACATCGCATCATCGGTAACAGCCTGATCGCTTACTGGCTATGCCAAGGTTGGGGAAACGCGCCAGAAAAATTCAACGCCCCGTTTATGGAGCATGCGCGCCGTTACTTTGAAGAGCTGACTTCAGAATCTCAAGACGAGTTCATAAAGTACCTCTATCGTTTTGAAGATTGGCACTACACGATTCACACCTCACCAAAAGTGGTGGTACTGGATACACGTACTCGTCGTTGGCGTTCAGAATCACGCATGAATAAACCGTCGGGCTTGATGGATTGGGAAGCCTTGATTGAATTCCAACAAGAGTTGATGCATCAAGACAAAGTGATCATCGTTTCTGCTGCACCCATGTTTGGTGTGAAGTTTATTGAGACGCTGCAACGTATCATGACCAGTTTTGGTCAGCCGTTGTTGATTGACGCGGAAAACTGGATGGCGCATCCGGGCAGTGCGAATACCTTGATCAGTATTTTCACTCACACCAAAACCCCAACTAACTTCGTGATTCTCTCTGGTGATGTACACTACTCTTTCGCCTATGACATCAAATTGCGTTTTCGCCGTAATAGTCCAAACATCTATCAGATTACGTGTAGTGGGATTAAGAACCAGTTTCCAGCGCAACTTCTGAGCGCATGTGATGCAATGGATCGTCTGCTGTATAGCCCTCGCTCGCCATTGAACTTGTTTACCAAACGTAAGCGTTTGAAGATTTTTAAACGCGCACCAAGCAACCACAATTTTTATCGACTCGTGAACCAAAGTGCGATTGGCGAGCTGAGATTGGATAAAGACGGAAAGCCAAATAATATCAGTATCTTAACGAGTGAAGGCGATTCAATCGATTTCCCGCCGACAAAGGTTGAGGAATAAATCCGCTTTTTGGCGGTCAAATACTGTATTGAGCAAAAATGTCATCTCAATCGTATGAGATCTTGATCAAATTTCATCAAGACCTTGAGATTTGCTCAATCCATTACCATTTTAAATAAATAGATAACAGCTTGGTGCTCAACATGTTTAATTCGCTTACTTCATTATTTAAACAACTTATAGAAGGCTCGGACCTTAGCCAATCCAACACGCTGTCACCCAATATGGCGATAGCCTGCTTGCTTTGTGAAGTGGCTGGTGCGGACCATCAAATCGATGAAAGAGAGCAAGCAACCAAACGCTCTTTGATCATGAAATTGCTTTCCCTAACGGAAGAAGAGACCGACACACTACTGAATCAGGCTCAGAACCGATCGAGTGAATCGACTTCCCTTTATGACTTTACGTCTCAACTGCGTGAACTTTCACAAGAAACCCGCTATGAACTGATTAAGAGTATGTGGGAAGTGGCGTACGCTGACGGTGAAATTGACCCATTGGAAGATGCCGTAATTCGCAAAACAGCAGAGCTACTCTACGTCGACCACAGCGACTTTATCCGAGCAAAACTACAGTCTCAGTAAAGCGCTACCTCAATAAAATACAGCCTCAACAAAAATAAGAACCAATAAAAAACGCGCTACATGAGCGCGTTTTTTATATCTCTAGTCTGGATTTGCCCGAATCAAACATCGTCATCTCCGCAAGAGTCTAGCCAACATTGTTGTTATTTATTAATAACTAATTTAGAGCTGGCTTATGACGAGCAGACTGAAATCCAATGAAAGATTTATGAAAACAGAAGCTTATAGCATGGTCAGTGCAAGTTTCGCCAAGTTGTATGCATCCACATAACCGGAATGCTGACGACCTTCCCACTCGATACCTTTGGCTTCTTGCGCTGCTCTGTGTCCAATACGTTTTTCTTTAAGACGGTTTTGAATGCGGTACAAGGTTGCTAGGTTAATGAACTCGGTGAATGGTGCATCAATACCTTTTTGTTGGCACTCTTCAAGCAAGATAAGGTCATCACGTCCCCATGATGCGTAAATCTTATTGCGTCCGCCAAAGTTCTTCAGCATCGATTTGAGAACTTCTTCTAGTGGTCGACCTTGCTTTTCAATCTTACGCGGTGTGATACCCGTTAACTCGGCGCAGAACAGAGAAACTTCATCGTGTTCTGGTTTCACGTAGTATTGCGCGCGCTTTACGATTTCACCTTTAGACAAATCTATTTCAGCCAAACCAACTTCAATGATCTCGCCCGTGCGACCCACGCCGTTTTCATTCCAGCAGCACATTTCTAAATCGAAGCAGACGATACGGTTATGGTTCATAGTTTGTCTTGATTCCTAACGTAAATTTGAAAGCGTGAGATTCTACCGTAACCAATCTCAAAACTCGAATTTGCTCGCTGAATTAATCGCCGATCGATACAGAGTTTCGACCATTTTCCTTACTTTGGTAGAGCTGCACGTCCATTTTGTGGAACAAACTCTCAGGATCTTCATCTTTGTGCACCGCAGCACCGATGCTCAGCGAACAAATGATTGGCGTACTTTCGTACTCAAACGGAGAGCTCGCCACTATCCCACGCAGCTTATCTAAGTAGACGGCCAACTCTTCTTTGTCCGTCACTCGCGATAAAATGCAGAACTCATCACCACCGGCACGGTAAAAGCGGTCACCATCAAGTAGATTTGCGTTCACCAACTTGGTTACGTGCAATAACGCTTCATCACCGGCCAAGTGCCCATATTTGTCGTTAATAAGCTTAAAACGGTCAATATCGAAGCCCACTAAAGAAAACTTAACGTCACTATTAATGTAGTGCAGTAAGTTATCGTTAAATACGCGTCGGTTCAGTAATTGGGTCAATGGATCTAACTCTGCCATGCGCTTTAGCTCCACCGTTTTATTGTCGAGCATCACCGCAAGGCGTTCCTTCTCACGCGACTGTAGATTAACGATATAGCTAATCAAGAAGGCGATAACCAAACCCGCGATGCCTGTACCATACAGTACTGAACGCTCCCACGCAGATACGGATTCCGAAAGTTTAAATTCGATGACCCAATCTCGGTTTGGCAAATGAATAGTACGGCTGATGATCTTACCGTTTAAAGCGTTCCAGTTTTCACTCTTAAACAACAGAGGATCGTCGTAAGCATCAAACCCCTTATCTTCAACCTTGACGGACATATCCAATTCCGTTGCCGTCTTTGTGATCAGTTGATCGAAGTAAGCCGTGCTGCGCACTACCCCAACAACGACACCAAGCAATTCTTGTTTGTCGAAGCTGAATACTGGGTGATAAACCAATAAACCGGTTTTCTCTAATGACTGGTCGTAGCCATCTTGTAATAGACGAACTTTGTCTGAAATGTTGGCTCTGTCATGAGTAATGATGTCATCTAGGATCAACTCAAAACGCAGACGTGAGGAATAAAAGCCGAGCAAAGACAGGTTGGTTGCGGTTCTTGGATAAATATCAGTTGCCACGTAAGCAGGTGCATCGTCTTTAAGGATGTATCCGAATGTCTTCTCGCCATCCTTGGGTACGGTAAAGATCTGAAAGTCTGGGAAAGTTTGACGTGTCTTAGCGAGGTAACTTTCTAACTCACTCGGCTCAACACGTTGCATCCATTGTAAAGCAATCAAACTCTCTGAGCTGCCCACTACTTGCTTCGCATAGTAAGGAAATTGCGTCCAGTAAGACTTATCAACGGAATGAAAAAAGTTCGCACCTGCACCGATGAACTCAAGATCGTTTTCTACGGCAAGTTTAAGAGACTCCGCTTGGCGGTCAGCCAAGGTATCAAAGATGGTCATGGTGTAACGCTGTTGAATTTTATAGGCAACACCAACCATGCCAGCGGTAACGATAATGACCGTAATAAAGGCTACAATAGAAGCAGAATATCGTTTGAAAATGCTCTGTTGAGCCGTGCTATATGTCATTTCGTGTTCCACGTTTTTTGCGTGCAATGCTTCGATAATGATGGAAATACTGCGCCACATGTGGGTAAACATCAAGCAACAACGTTTGCCGCTCCGTCTAATCGTTGATTTTTCATGCTAATCATGCGGTATATTCACGAATTATTACAGTCTTAAGCCTTGAATATGCTACCATCCACCATCATTTTAATGTCTAAACTTGGTGCAGGTCGCAAAGACGATCCTTTTAGTAAACACATGAGCCAATACTGAGCACCAATAAATCAATAGAAAGAGAAAAAACGTCATGAACATTGATTTGAACCTAATTCCTCAAACGTTCGATATGCTGCATGCTGGTTTGGCAGCTTCGAGTGTTTTGCTTCTTCTGATCGCGGTATCGCGCAAATCAAAAGTGGTCGAGAAAGTGGTAGAAAAACCGGTCGAGAAAATCGTCGAGGTTGAGAAGCCAGTTGAGAAGATCGTTGAAGTAGAAAAAGTAGTGGAAGTAGAGAAAGTCGTAGAGCGTGTTGTAGAAGTTGAATCAAAACTTGCAACTGCATCAACGGACTCTGCAATGCAGCTGCTTTCTATCATGCAACAAGAAGCTCGCCTAATTGACTTCTTAAAAGAAGACCTAACGTCATTCTCTGATGAAGAAGTAGGCGCGGCCGCTCGCGTAATCCACACTGGCGGTCAGAAAGTACTTAACGACTACGTGACGCTAGCGCACGTTCGTAACGAAGACGAAGAAACTCGCATTACGGTTGAAGAAGGCTTCAACCCACAAGAAATCCGCCTAACTGGCAACGTAACAGGCAGTGCGCCATTCAACGGCACGCTAGTTCACAAAGGTTGGAAAGCAACATCAATGACGTTGCCTAAACTGGCTGAGAACTACGATGCATCTGTGATCGCTCCAGCTGAGGTTGAGCTGTAATGGAACACATGAACCAAGAAAACCATTCTCAAGAAGCGTCTGTTGAAACTCAACAGACGCCTAAATTCAGTGTCGGTATCGACTTAGGTACAACACACTGTGTCATGTCTTTTGTTGATACTCACGACGAAGACGCTCGCGTTGAAGTGATGCCTATCCCGCAGCTTACTGCGCCGGGTACGGTAGAAACTCGTAGCCAATTAGGCTCTTTCCTATACCAGCCGCACGAGCACGAAATGAACCCGCAATCACGCGTTCTTCCGTGGTCGAGCGAGCCAAAAGCTCTGGTTGGTGCAATTGCACGTAACCTAGGTTCGAAAACGCCAATTCGTCTTGTTGCAAGTGCGAAATCTTGGCTTTGCCACGCTGGTGTAAACCGTCGTGATGCTTTCCTGCCAGCAGGTAGCCCAGAAGAAGTGGAAAAAGTATCCCCTCTTCGTGCGACAGAGCTTTACCTAGAGCACCTAAAAGACGCTTGGAATCACGCGAACCCAAATCACAACCTTGCCGATCAAGACGTGACTATTACGGTTCCTGCTTCTTTTGATCCTGCTGCTCGCGATCTAACAGCAGAAGCAGCACGCAACGTTGGTTTTGTACACCTAACGCTTCTAGAAGAGCCACAAGCTGCGCTTTACAACTGGATCGACAACAGTAACGACAAATGGCGCGACGAAGTTGAAGTTGGCGACATCGTACTTGTGGTCGATATCGGTGGTGGTACAACCGACCTTTCTTTGGTTGAAGTAACTGAAGACGACGGCAACCTAACTCTGAACCGCATCGCGGTAGGTGAACACATCCTACTTGGCGGTGACAACATGGACCTTGCACTTGCGTACCGCTTGAAGATGAAGCTAGCGCAAGAAGGCAAAGAGCTACAGCCATGGCAAGTTCAGGCAATGACACACGCATGTCGTGACGCGAAAGAAGCGCTATTGAACGACAGCGAACTTCAATCAGTGCCAATTGTAGTACCAAGCCGTGGTTCTAAACTGCTTGGCGCAACGCTGAAAACAGAACTGACTCAAGAAGAAGTACAACAAACACTGGTTGACGGCTTCTTCCCTCAAGTTGCGATTACGGACCACCCTGTTCAACGTAACCGTGGTGCACTAACGCAAATGGGTCTGCCTTACGCACAAGATGCAGGCATCACTCGTCACATTGCTGCATTCTTGTCTAAGCAAGCTAATGCCCTTTCTGCTTCAGGAAATGGCGCAGAAGCAGCAGCTCAAGACTTCAACCCATTCGCTAACATGCCTGGTATGCCAGGTGCGGATGCAGCCCAATCAGCTGACTTCATCAAGCCAACCGCAATCCTATTCAACGGTGGTGTTCTGAAATCGAAACTTCTAGCAACTCGTCTAGAAGACACGATCAACGAATGGCTAATTGAAGCAGATGCAGAAATGGCGAAACGCCTAACAGGTGTGGATCTAGACCTTGCGGTTGCTAGCGGTGCGGCTTACTACGGCTCTGTACGTCGTGGTCAAGGCGTTCGTATCCGTGGTGGTATTGCTTCGGCGTACTACGTAGGTATCGAAAGTGCGATGCCAGCGATTCCGGGCATGGCGCCTCCAATGGAAGCACTGTGTGTTGCACCATTTGGTATGGAAGAAGGTTCAAGCGTTGACGTACCAAGCCAAGAGTTTGGTTTGATCATCGGTCAGCCGGTTAACTTCCAATTCTTCGGCTCAACGGTTCGTCGTGATGACCTAGCAGGTACTCACCTAGACTACTGGGCACCAGAAGAGCTTGAAGAGCTTCCAGAAATCCAAGTAACGCTGCCTGTATCTGAAGGTCGTCGTGAAGGTGAAGTGGTTCCGGTAACCCTAGCCTCTCGCGTCACAGAGCTTGGTACGCTTTACTTAGAAGCCATTGCCGCTGATAACGGTCAAAAATGGCATGTTGAGTTCGATGTGCGCGAAGACGCGAAAAGCAACTCAAACGAAGAAGAATAAATAGAAATCAAACGGCATCCAATCGGGTGCCGTTTTTAAATACACGAAGGTTTGTATGGCATCTCCTCGTTTTCTTGTTGGTATTGACCTTGGCACCACAAACACTGTGGTGGCGTACTGTGAAATCACCGACAACCTTGAACAATCCGAAGTATCCCTATTCGACATCGACCAATTGATTGGTCCGGGTGAAGTGGTTCGTAAACCATTACTGCCCTCTTTTCGCTATCACCCAGCGGTTGGTCAAATCTCCCCTTCTGACCTAACACTTCCTTGGGAAAACGAACCTGTCTCTGGCGACATTAGTAATGTGATCGTGGGTGAATGGGCTCGTGAATTAGGCGCTAAGGTGGAAGGACGTCAGGTATCCAGTGCTAAAAGCTGGCTATCGCACCAAGCCGTGGATCGTAGCTCAGACATTCTTCCTTGGGCTGGTGCACAAGATGTAGATAAAGTATCCCCCGTCATTGCCAGCGCAAGCTACCTCAACCACATTCGTCAAGCATGGAATTACCGTCACCCTAGCAATAAGCTAGAAGACCAAGATGTGGTTGTGACCGTTCCAGCGTCGTTCGATGAAACCGCTCGTAAGCTCACGCTTGAAGCCGCTGAGTTGGCAGGTTTAAAGAAAATCGTTCTGCTCGAAGAGCCACAAGCCGTATGTTACGACTGGTACGCACGCCACCAGCAAACCGCAGCTGATGAGCTCAAAGAGTTACCGCTGATTCTGGTGTGTGATGTGGGCGGTGGTACTACCGACTTGAGCTTGATTGAAGCCAGTTTCTCTTCTCAAGATGAACTAGCCCTTGACCGTATTGGTGTCGGCGAGCACTTGATGCTAGGCGGTGACAACCTCGATTTAGCATTAGCACACCTTGCGGAAAGCCGCTTCAACCAAAGTAAGAAGCTCACTGCAGCAAGCCTGACTAAGCTAATTCAGCAAACGCGTAAAGCGAAAGAAAACCTGCTTTCAGCGAGTGCACCTGAAGAAGTGAAGATCACCATGCTGGGCAGCGGCTCGAAACTTCTTGGCGGAACAAAGAGTATTGGGCTGAGCAAACAAGAAGTGCACCAAATCGCTTTGGATGGCTTCTTCCCGCTTTCTGATTTCAGTGAAGTACCAGACAAACGTCGCAGCGCGGTTGTCGAGTTTGGTCTTCCATACGTTGCTGACCCAGCAGTGAGCAAGCACGTTGCCGAGTTCTTAACTCAACACCAACAAGTTGCTCGTGCCGCTCTTGGCATTGAAGACGACAAACAAAATGCCATTCCAGTCGGTTTGCTACTCAACGGTGGTGTGTTCAATAGTGAACTTGTGACTGAGCGTGTCACTACCCTACTGTCCGATTGGCGCGGCGCTCCGGTTACGGTATTAGATAACCCACATCCAGATTGGTCTGTTGCATTAGGTGCTGTTGCGTTTGGTAAAGCACGTCGTGGTGCACAGCTAAAAATTGGTGGTGGTGCAGCGCGTTCTTACTTCTTGCACCTTCAAGAGAAGAACAAGATGGGCAAAGCGCTCTGTTTGCTTGCAAAAGGTACAGAAGAAGGTCACGAGATCCGCTTAAGTGGTCGTCGTTTCTCGCTTACTCTAGGTGAACCAGTTCGCTTTAACCTGCTGACTTCTACCCACGACACCTTAACCAATAACACCGCTATTCAAAACGGCGTCATGGTTGACGTTGACCCCGACTTGTTTGCCCCTCTGCCGCCTTATATCACCACACTTGAAGGTGAAGGCGCCGAACTGAAAGCCAACCAAAAAGAGCGCGTAGAAGTACAGCTGGCGTGTCAGTTGACTGAAGTCGGCACACTTAAGATGGAATGTGTCAGCGCAGAAGATGACAGCAAACGTTGGGAGCTGGAATTCGAAGTTCGTAACAAGCAAACCGATGACAGCGAGCAAGTTAAGCTTCACCCTAAACTGAACGAATGTAAGGAGCTGATCGCTCGCCTTTACAGCGGTAACAAGAAAAGCGCAGAAAGCAAAGAGATCAAAACCTTAGCCAAAGATCTTGAGAAGAAACTGGGCAAACGTGACGAGTGGGATTTCACGACCCTACGTCAACTGTTTGATACCTTTGCACAAGGTCGTAAGCGTCGCCGCCGCTCTGAACAGCACGAGAAAAACTGGCTTCGTTTAGCAGGTTTTGCACTGCGTCCGGGCTTTGGCGATCCAACCGACTCATGGCGCATTGAGCAAGTTTGGGGTCTCTACCAGCAAAACATTCAGTTTAAGAACCATCAAGGTTGGACTGACTGGTGGGTATTCTGGCGTCGTATCGCAGGTGGTTTAAGCCAAGAGCAACAAGAGACTATCTTGGCGGACATCGCGAAATACCTACACCCTGGCGCGATGAAAAACCCACAATCCGCTAAAGCGGCACAAGATATGGGTTACGAGTCTATGGTGCGCTTGTCTGCTTCTCTGGAGCATTTAGAAGTCGAAGACAAGGTTCTATTGGCTACGTGGTTCTTGAGCAAAGCCATCAACCATAACCAGTTCGAACAAGCGCACTGGTGGGCTATGGGTCGCTTGGCATCGCGTACGCCTTTGTATGGCAGCCAGCATAACGTCATTCCTCGTGAACAAGCGGAACAATGGTTACCTAAGCTGTTGGAACAGAACTGGCAGAAAGAGCCAATGATCGCTTTCGCAGCCGTAATGATTTGTCGTAAGACAGGCGACCGCCTATTTGATATCTCAGACGACTACCGTGAGCAAGTTCTCACCAAGCTGAAGCAAAGCAAGGTGCCTGAATCTTGGGTATCACTGGTTGAAGAAGTCAAAGAGCTTTCTGAGAGCGAATCGAAGCGTATCTTTGGTGACGCACTACCAAGCGGTCTGACGCTGGTAAATAACTAGGCTCTCACGCTTATAAACGCAACAAAGCCCTTCTCGTGAAGGGCTTTGTTTTGTCTGATTCTACTAGCTGACCAAAGACGACTCGTTAGTTCATTTCCGTATTGATCACCACATCACGCGTTTCATTATCCATATCACTGATGCCGACCACTGAGATTTCACGGTCAGATAAATTCTCAATCATGCTGTCTTCCAACCCACCGTCCGTCATCCACGCATAGAATTTTTCCGCAATACGATCCGAACCTTCTCCGACAAACGTTAATGTGACCTTCTTCATTTGTGACACTCCATCAATTTACGATTCAGCCACTTAAGCGTAGTATGTTTCGCAAATATCGACATAAACTAGGACTAACTTCTTTTATGAGTATCGAAAAATTTGACGCGATTTATCAGCGCGCTGCCGAGCGTAAAGGTGGTGAAGATCAACTTGAAGCGCTTTTGTCTCATCCACTAAGCAAAGAAGAATTGGCAGCGATTCCCGACGACCGTTGGCTGGCCGCTTTTTCGATGAAGGTATTCCAAAGTGGGATTTCGTGGAGCGTTGTTCGCAACAAGTGGCCGAACTTCGAAGAAGTGTTCTTTGGGTTTAAGATTGAGCCGCTGTTGATGCTGTCAGACGAGCAATGGGAAACCAAAGCAACAGATAAACGCATTATTCGCCACCTCACTAAAGTCATGTCGATTCCTGCCAACGCTCGTATGATCCACGAAGCAAAAATCGAATACGGCTCGTTTGGCAAAATGGTTGCCGATTGGCCGCAAGAGAAAATCACCGACTTGTGGGCATATTTGAAGAAACGCGGTAATCGCCTAGGTGGAAATACAGGCCCTTACACACTGCGTCAAATGGGCGTTGATACCTTCATCTTGTCTAGCGACGTTGAAGCTTACCTGCGTAATTGCAAGATCATTGAAGGTGGCAAAGATACGAAAAAATCGCTCGATGCCACCAACAAAGCGTTTGTTCAATGGCAACAAGAAAGTGGTAGAAGTCTGTCTGAGATCAGCCAAATCATTGCGTTCAGCACCGGCGATAATCGCATTTAACAGAGACTGAACCCAAAACAAAACGGCGCACCAAATATTGGATTTAGTGCGCCGTTTTTATGTTCATTGGTTCAAGTACAGACTTACTTTGAAGCCAGTGATTCCCACTCAGTCAGCAGCTGCATAATACGGTGAGAGTCTTCCCATGTTGCACAAGGGTTCTCTAATGAGATACGCCCTGCTTCAACCGCTTGGCGAATATTGCGCACTTGATAGAAGAAAGCGTCCCCAGCTGCCGGAACAGACACTTCACGCTTCGACGTCTCGTAAATTTCCACACTAAACTGGTTTTCTTGCGTTGGTAGCCATGGGTTCGAATCTAACGTAATACACCCTTTACTACCCAGAATGGTGAACTGGTGTTTCAATCCATGATCTTCGGCAGTGTGTACGCTCGCCGTTTGCTGCTCACCGAATTGCATCATCAAACTCGATTCACAGATATTCCCATCGTTACCTTGTCGACCAATCGCTGTCATTGAACGGTTCTCAAAGGTTTGTTCACCCAACATGGTTTTCACCACCAAATGCACCAATGACATTGGGTAACAACCTAAATTATACAAAGCACCTTTACTGTCTGGATTAACAAACTGCGCAATCGACGCAATATAAGACGTATGGATGGAGCGAAGTTCACCAACCTCTCCCGATTTAAGCACCGAAACCAACTCGCTGATCAACGGGTGATGCAAGTACATCAAACCTTCAGCAAAGAATACCTTGTGCGTTTCGACTGCTTTTAGTGCCAACTCGGTTTTTTCCATATCTACCGAGAGTGACTTTTCACACAGGATCGCTTTCCCCTGCTCTGCCGCTTTAACGATAAAGTCATGATGAAGGTGATTTGGCAATGCGATGTAAATAATGTCGACTTGCTCATCGGCAATCAACGCATCGTAATCGGTGAACGTATTCTCGATGCCATACTGCTCAGCGAATGCCTTTAAGTTCTGCTCCGAACGCCCAGCAACCGCGTACAATTCACTCTTGTCATCGCCTTGGATTGCCTCAGCCATGACACCTGAGATAAAGCTTGTGCCTAAAATGCCCCATTTCATGTTCGCCTCTCCTATTGAGCTTGGGTTTCGAATGCTTGAACTAACTCTGCCATTTCAGCCGCAATAAACGCTTGTGTATGCGGCATAGCAAAATGCGCTTCAATCGCGGCGCGGTTTTCATATCGCTCCCAAAGAATCACACGTTGTGGATCTTTAGAATCGTAGGTCGAATTCGCTTGCAAGCACCCCGCTTCGCTTTGCATATCAAGGCAAAATTGTTCAATGGCTTCAACCACTTGTTGTCTTGGCTTATCGGCATTCATTTTCAGTTCGGCGGTAACAAAAATCATCTCGCTCATGATGGATCTCTTTCTCCATTCTTAATCATACGTCCACTGTAATTAACCTCATTTGATTGATAAACTCTGCTTTAGTTATTTCTTTATCAACTCTAGGTGTGCAATGGATAAGTTAACAAGCATGAAAGTTTTCGCTTACGTGGTCGAACATGGCAGCTTTCGTAATGCTGCACACCACTTTGATATTTCACCGACCATGGTTGGCAAGCACGTGAGCTTTCTTGAGCAAAGCTTAGGTACACAGCTGATTCATCGCACCACGCGTAAACAGTCCTTAACCGAAGCTGGCAGACTCTACTATCAAGAATGCCACCGCATTATTGAAGACATCACCAACGCAGAGAACCTAATCCAGACGCTGATTAACCGTCCAACCGGAACAGTGAAAGTTAACTGCCCTGTCACGTATGGCAAAAAGGTCATTGCTCCTATCGTGGCTGACTTCTTAGCTGAATTTCCCGATTTGAACGTTGAGCTGATGTTGGACAACAATTTGATTGACCCATATCGAAGCGAAGCTGACGTGATTATTCGAATCGGTGAATTGGTCGATTCGTCGTTAGTCGCGAGAAAATTGGGTGAATACCACATGACTTACTGCGCCTCACCCTCTTACCTTGAGCAACATGCCCCTATCCAATCGCTTGATGACCTTGAACATCATCATTGTTTGGGGTTTCAGTATCACCAAGGAGAAAGCCAACAAGTGGTGAACATGCCATCTAATACCTTTGGAAACAGCAACACCCGATTAACGTCTAATAATGGCGATGTACTTAAGTTTGCCGCGTTAAAAGGCTCTGGTGTTCTTCTGCAACCAAAGATCTTAGTTGAACAGGAAATCCAATCTGGTGCCTTGGTAGAAATTCTCCAGCAACATGCTCCCAAGCCAAAACCGATCCACCTGCTTTACCGTTCAAAACAGCTTTCCCTTAAAAACCGCACCTTGGTTGATTTTGTTCTTTCGCATGTGAATCCTAACGCCACACCATAAAGCGGCGACAATTTAACCACTCAATCAACTTTTGTTGTCGATACAACAAATATTATTTCTTGCTAATTATCTTTATTTTTCATGTCGTTAGTAAAGAACGCTCATTTAGTGAACATCATTTGTTGATTCCCATCAATTGCATTGCTCTGACAAAGTGACTAGGATTGCCGCCTTTCCTGAGTGAACTATCAAAATAACATCGAGAAATTTAATCTAATTTCTCTTCAAGTTCGTGCGCAATCACGACATTTGCACTCATTTCAAACTGCATAAGCACATTCCTTTGCTTATGAAAACGACATTGATTTCTCAACACTTTTGGTCACGTATGTGACTTTTTTCGTTGGGAGCGATTTTTCAATCAAGGTTGGTCACAAGGACGCTACCCCTTGACTGCATTTACTGGAGGATAAAATGCCTAAAGGTCTAATGCTGACTGACTTAGCCATTGCTGGCTTACTATTGATTTTGGCAAAAGTCATTCGCGTTCACACGCCATTACTGCAACGTATGTACATTCCATCGGCGGTTCTCGCGGGATTATTCGGCCTAATTTTTGGACCAGCCCTGCTAGACGTACTGCCTTGGACCGATACCTTTACCGCTAACGCAAGCCTGTTAACTGCTGCACTTTTTTCTGCGTTAAGTCTGGCAACGGATGTTCCATCACCTAAAACCGTCGCACAACGCGCTGGCTCATTGTGGGCATTCAACCAAATCGCTTCTGTTTCACAGTGGTTATTTGCAGCAATGTTTGGTCTCGCGATCACTACCTTCTTTTGGCCAGAGATTAATCCCGGCTTTGGTGTGACAATGTCTGCAGGCTTTATGGGCGGTCACGGTTCAGCCTCTGTTGTTGGTGAAATTTTCACGGGGCTTGGCTGGGAAGATGGCTTCACACTAGGTTTAACCTTCGCAACCGTGGGTATCTTCATCTCAATTTCTGTCGGCATGCTCATGCTGCAATTTGCATTGAAGATGGGTTGGATTCGTAGTTTTACGACATTCGATAGCATGGACGAACACGAACGCAAAGGCCTTGTTAAGCCTGATGATCAAGAACCGGTAATGAAAGACACCATGTCTTCCCTGTCAGTTGATTCTTTCGCGATTCACGCTGCGCTAGTGGTTGTCGTAACCGCTTTCTCTTATGTCGCCGCCAACTACTTGTCTTCTTTCCACGATAAGGTACAGATCCCGACGTTTGTAACTGGCTTCCTTGGCGGCATGCTTGTGCGAATCATCGCGAAACAAACCAAAGCTTCACGCTATCTTTGTGACGGTGCATTCAAACACGCTGCGGGCATCAGTACCGATTATTTGATTATCTTTGGTATCTCAGCCATCAAGATTACCGTCTTAGCCCAGTACTTAATGCCTATGGTAGTACTAGCAATTGGCGGTGTAAGTTTCACACTTTGGTTAATCTTTTGGGTAGCACCACGAATCATGGGTGAGAATTGGTTTGAGAAAGGCATCTTCTCTTGGGGTTGGTTAACCGGTACGGTAGCTATGGGTATTGCTCTACTTCGTATCGTTGATCCAAAGATGCGTAGCAAGGTACTTGATGATTACGCCATCGCTTATGTCCCAGGCTCAATCACTGACATCTTCATCATCTCTTTGATGCCAATCGCGATGTATAACGGCATGCACTGGCAAGCGCTTGGCGTTGGTCTAGCTTACATAACCGTGGTTCTTTTCATTTGGCGTTTTGTTTTCAAACAAGGCTCACACGCCGCCACAAGCACCTCATAAAGTGATGATTTAAAGCCCCATACCTTCAAAGGATTGGGGCTTTTTCTTATTGAGATTACACTTACTTTTTGTGTGAGATTGAATAAATTCCGAGTGCAATTTTAAGCAACTTGTTTTATATATTAGAACCGAATCATTCATCGCATAACTTCATTCTTTTTCAATACCTTTCCAGCCATAATTTTGCTCCAGAATAGCAGACTATAAAAATACATATTCGGAGGTTGGCTGTGCGTAATACCAAAGGTTTTACACTGATAGAATTGGTGGTTTGTATCGTCATTCTTGGGGTGGTAAGTGTCGTTGCGCTCCCAAAATTTCTTGGTATCCAGAAGGATGCCCGCATTGCTGTCTTGTATGGTGCTCGTGAGGCGCTGATGACAGCCAACAATCAAGTCTATGCAAAAGCGGTGCTCCAATCGCAAGAGAACGTCGACGCTGGTGAACTGATGAACATTGATTTGAATAACGATGGCGTCAACGATCTGATTGGCTACTACGGATATATCAAGAATGTGATTCCAGCAAAAGAGCTCGCCGGGTTTGACCCAAAACTGACTATCAATCGTTGGTACGGAGTGGACGATGAAGATGAACCCTACTTCTTAATTGGCTTTGCTAATAAGCCTGTCGACATATTCAACCTTTGCTACGTAGAAGTCTATTATCCGAAAACAGCAGGTGGTCAAATAAAGTACGGAATTCAAACCAGAGACTGCTAAAACCGGTAAAAATAAGCTTCAAGAGTGATACTTTTGAAGCTTTCCTTTCTGTTTGAGACGGAACCCCTCAAAACTGCAATTAACATTAATTTCACAATATCTTGTTACATCCTCCCCTTTCAGCAATACATAAGGCGGCTATTCATCGAGCCTCTATAAAATCGACACATTGTGTTGTTTTTCATTTCGCTCAAAAATTATGCTTGTAAACTCATCAATTCGCTCAATAATGGTTCCATAACAAATTCAATAATTTAAGCAGGAGGCGAAATGAGAATATTCTGGCAGCTGCGTTGGTATTTCCAACTAAAATGGAAACAATATGTGGGGTCCATCCTGCTATTTGCCGTCATTTCCGCCCTTCAGCTTGTTCCTCCCAAAGCGGTCGGTATTATTGTCGATGGTGTGGTCGATAATACCCTCGAAACCAGTACCTTAGTGATGTGGTTATTGGGCCTTATTGTGCTGTTTTTTGCGATATATGGCTGTCGAATACTGTGGCGGATCTGGTTATTTGGCGCGAGTTGGGAACTAGGCACCATTTTGCGTAATCGCCTTTATCGTCATGTCTCTACTCAGCCCCCTCGATTCTTTGAACGATACAAAACTGGCGACCTGATGGCTCGTGGTACGAACGATGTTCGCAACATTGTTATGACCGCAGGTGAAGGTGTGTTAACTGCTGCCGATTCTCTGATCACTGGCATCGCGGTACTGATCATCATGGTGACGCAAATCAGTTGGAAGCTGACTGCAATGGCATTATTGCCGATGCCGTTTCTTGCCATCATCATCTTCTTCATCGTTCGTATTCTGCATAAACGATTCAAAATCGCACAAGAAGCCTTTTCTACGATGTCAGACATGACTCAAGAGTCACTAAATGGCGTACGTATGCTGCGTGCTTTCGGGTTAGAAAACCAAGAGCAGCAACGTTTTGAAGAGGTTGTGGATGATACAGGCGAGAAGAACATTGCCGTTGCCCGTGTCGATGCGCGCTTTGATCCAGCCATTCAGCTGACTATTGGTATGTCTTTCTTTTTGAGCGTGGCGTCTGGTGCCTACTTAGTTGACCAAGGTGATATCACACTTGGGGATTTGACCGCATTTACTATGTATTTGGGTCTTATGATCTGGCCTATGCTGGCATTCGCGTTCCTATTTAACATCTTGGAAAGAGGCTCTGCTGCGTGGAACCGTCTGCAAGAAATCTTCGATGAAAAGCCAGAGATCGTCAGTGGTGAAACGTCATTGGGCACTCAACCTTTGCCTTTGCAGATCAAAATTGACGAGTTCCACTGGTCTAAAGATCTGCCACCAGCACTAACTGATGTTCACATCACCCTTGAGCCAGGAAAAATGCTCGGCATTGCAGGCCCAGTTGGCAGTGGTAAATCAACCTTACTCACCTTACTGCTTCGCCAACACGATATGGATAACGGTACGATTCAGTTTGGTGATGTCAAAATCAAGGACGCTGTCCTGCCAGAGTGGCGAGACCGTTTTGCTGTTGTTAATCAAAGCCCGTTTTTGTTCTCTAAATCTATCTTCGACAATATCGCTCTGGGCAACCCTAGCGCATCAAAAGAAGACGTTTATCGAGCGGCGAAACTGGCTTGTATCCACGACGATATTGAGAAGTTTCCTGAAGGCTACCAAACAGAAGTGGGCGAAAAAGGCATTACCCTTTCTGGAGGTCAGAAACAGCGTATCGCCATTGCACGCGCCATGCTGCTTAATGCCCAAGTGTTGGTATTGGACGATGCCCTATCCGCTGTTGATGGACGTACCGAACACCAGATTCTAAAGAACTTAGAGACTTACTATCGAGAGCAATCATTGATTGTCATTGCCCACCGTCTCACTGCTCTAGAAGCGGCAGAAGAGATTGTGGTGTTGAATCACGGACACATAGCAGAACGTGGCCAGCATGGAGCACTTCTGGAACGTGAGGGTTGGTATGCGGAGATGTACCAGTACCAGAAACTAGAACAGGCAATGGAGGACTAATCATGAAGCAATCGACAACGTTTAAACGGTTAATGTCTTACCCATTGTCACAGCCAAAGCCGATGCTAAAAGGCTTGGCGCTACTGTTTATCGCGGCGTTAGCCAGTGCTGGCGGACCTTGGCTGATTCAATATTTTATTGATGAACACATCGCGAAAGGTGATTACTCGCGTGACATATTGATCTCACTTGCCGCAGGTTACATTGCCTTGCAGCTTATCTCAGCGGTGTTTCAATACTTCCAATCATTGCAATTTAGTATTGTGGCAACCAACACGATCAAAACGATTCGTAAACAGGTTTTCTCTGGCGTGATCAAGCAGCCTTTATCGGCATTTGATTACACTCCTGCGGGTAAGTTGGTTTCTCGTATCACCAACGATACGGAATCGCTGCAACAGTTTTATGAGTTATTGATCGCCACTGTGGTGAAAAACGCAGTAATGATCTTGGTAATGTTGGGCGTCATGTTTTACATGAGTTGGAAGCTAACCATCGTCGTGTTGGTGCTGCTGCCAATCGTAATCGGCTTTATGTACTTGTTCAAAAAGCTCAGTACAGAAAGCTATCGAAACATGCGTGACCTACTGACAGACATTAACGCCAATTTAAGCGAATCCATTCAAGGTATGAGTGTGGTGCAGTTAATGCTGCAAGAAGAGCGCTTCAACAAACAGTTTAACGGCCTCACTGACGACCATCTGGTTGCCTCGAAGAAAGTGATTCGTTTGAATGGCTACCTATTGCGCCCTCTGATGGATTTGCTCGCAGGCCTTGCCCTACTCTCTCTTGTCGCTATCTTTGGCTTCAATGGTGTCGAGCTGATTGGCGTGGGTGTTCTGTACGCTTTCATCAGTTACCTAGCGCGCGTGACCGAGCCTTTGATTGAGATGACACAGCAGTTGGCATTGCTTCAGCAAGCATTGGTATCGAGTGAGCGTGTATTCGAGTTGATCGATGCGCAAGAGCAAACATACGGCGATGACCATAAGCCACTGCAAACAGGTGCGATTGAGCTTAACAACCTGACTTTCAGCTACGATGGCAAACAAGACGTATTGAAGGACATTTCCCTGAAAGCGTCGCATCAAGATTTTATTGCGCTTGTTGGCCACACCGGTAGCGGTAAAAGCACACTCGCTTCTTTGCTCATGGGGTTCTATCCAACCGAAATCGGTGAACTACGGATTGACGGGCGTCCATTAAAATCTTTAGGCAAAGACGTGCTGCGTAAAGACGTTGCGATGGTACAGCAAGACCCACATATCCTCCCAGCCAGCGTGCGTGAGAACATCTCTCTGGGCAGAACGGTCGAAGATGAGCAGATTTGGGATGCGCTGGAAAAAGTCGGCCTTGTCGAACAGATTCGTCGTTACCCGAACGGATTAGATACACAACTTGGTCAAGGTGAAACAAACCTTTCGGCAGGTCAAAAACAATTGCTTGCGCTCGCACGTGTACTTGTCGCTAAGCCTAAGATTCTGATTTTGGATGAGGCAACGGCAAACATCGACTCGGGTACAGAAGCGTTAATTCAAAAAAGCCTTGAAGTGCTTCGTCAAGACATGACGCTTGTTGTAATAGCTCACCGCCTATCGACGATTTTGGATGCCGACCAAATCATCGTTCTTCATCACGGAGATTTAGTTGAAAGTGGTACACACAGGGCGCTGTTAAAACAAAATGGTCGATATGCACAGATGTATCAACTTCAGCAAGCCAATCGCCATATTCAGCAAATCGAAGAGGAAGACGACAAGCAATTCGAGGAAGCTGTTTAAACAGTCTGCATAATGCACTACCACTGACTTGAAGCCCGTTAGCTATGCTGCGGGCTTTTCTTATACGAAAGTTCCATTCATAATCTAAACAATTTCTTTATTTCTTACCTATTATTGACATAACCCCTCGCTATTATCCGCGAGGTCGTTGTAAAATCGCGTTAATTATCGACACGAGCTATCCCCGCTAAAGTGTTTTTCGTTTCGCTCACAGCTCATGTCGGACTGTTTTCTATTGCATATTAATTTCATGACTGAAGTCCATGGACCAAGATAAGTTTACTAACATCTATCGCTTGCCAGGTTCGTTACAAATTCGAATCGCTAAGTGGCAAAAGACTTTCCGCGGCACATCTGATTTAGTTCTTCATCAGGTGCTGATGGAACGTAATAAGCAATTTAAGAAACCAAGCTTTTTGCCAAAGAGCTGGTGCATCACGCCTATTGATGAGAATGACATCACCATTACTCATCACGGTAAGTACATTCAAACCGTCATGCGTACCATGCTGGATAGAAAAGTGTCGTACAAGCGTCTTTTCTTGTCTCGTATGGATGCAGAGAAAGGTGAAAAAGTTCTGCGTGAGTACAAACTTGAATGGGTAAGAAAGCACAATCAAATTGCTAAGAAGTACAACCAAATCAAGAAAAAGCAGTACATGAACTTTGCAAGAGAAGAGGAAGAAACCCTCTATCCTTCGATTCCTAAAGGCGAGTTTGATAAAGCGTTATGGAATAAATTGGTGGTTTCTACTTTTGGTCCCGAGAAAAAGTACAAAAACCCCCATTACGTACGCAAAGCAGATTTCTAAAAAATCCCCCGACTGTTCGGGGGATTTTTTTATGCTTTCGATACGTTAATAGTGACATTGTCACGAAGAGATTAAATCGGGATTGTTATTAACGCAGCGAGCGTTGCAATTGTACAGCGCTCGCTGACGGACGACCTGCGACGGTGAGAAAAGTAGGATGAGAGTCGCAGCATTGTTAAACCAGTTAATGACGAGCGTCAGCGCCAAACTCTACTTCTTTATAGATATCGGCCAGTGACTTCTTACCTTGTTTGTCCTTGGCTGAACGCTTTCTTGGTTGGTAATGATACTCTTGGTCTTGCAAAGCTTCTTCATGTTCCTTTGCAGACTCTACGAATTCAGCATTCGCAAGTGCTTGTTGGCGTAAGCGGTTTACTCTTTCTAGGGTTTCCCACAACATACTTCACCTCCAAACGAGTTACTGTATACATGTACAGTATTATTTATTCTGACCTCCTAGTCAATATTTTGATTCCCTTCACGGTTTGCTCCTCTACTCTCACATTAAACCCATACCAGCGTAGTGCTCTGGGTACTTATGAATGATCTGTTTTAGATAGCCTTGATGTTCGCGCAAGGCATTCACGCACTCTCGGGATAACAAGCCTTGATACACACGTTTCTCTAGTTCTAACAAGGCATACGGAATTGACCACGCTTGACGATATGGATGATGGGTGGTCATGACATCAAACACATTGGCGACGGCTGCTATTTGCGCAGCGATTGGAATACCTGAATGCTCAAGCCCATGCGGATAACCAGAGCCATCTAGGTTTTCATGTTGGTAAGAAATGATTTGTTGGAACAAAGTGACACTCGGATGAACCGGATTACCGATTCTTGCCACAATGTTATCGGCTGATTCCACACATTGCTCAATGTGCTCCGTTAACAGCGCTTCTTGTTCTGCATTCACACAGCGACGATTGCACACGATATCTGCCGGAAGCTTAATATCGCTCAAAGCATGATAACGAGTGAACATGCCGATTTGCTCCACAACCTCGTCACTGAATTGGTATGTATCAGCAAGTTGGGTGGCAATCAATTGAGCGTACATGCCCATTCGTTTGCTGTGCGAGTAAACCTCTGGTGAATAACCTGGCATCAAGCACTGCATTCTTTCCGCTAACAGCTCGATAGCGTTAACGACATGGTCTTCCGACTCCACCGCGAACTGAACCATTTCAAAGTAAGGCTTTAACCCATTCAAAGCTTCTGCACTGAACGCATTCGGTTGAATCGAATTGAGAAAGACGAAGCCAGTAAAGGTTTGGCGATCGTAACAAGGGACCGCAACAGATGAGTGATAACCTTCTTTCAATAAGGTTTGAATGCGCGGACAGTGGTTGATGTCGTAGAGATCGTTAACAAGACGAGGAATGGCATTGTCAGCAGCAATGCTTAAATTATGAAGTTTACGAAGTGGCGCTTCATGATGAGCCAAACACCAAGTGTCGAACTCACTCTCAGCAAAGGATTTTAGCATGCCTTGTTTTGGGTGGTATTTTGCAAAAGACACCCTATCGACACACGGTAAATGTGCCTGCATCCTATTCTTCAGTGTTTGCATTTGCTCATTGAGCGGTTTTGCAAACGGGTAAAAGCTCCGGTGCGCCATACTTCACCTCCACACCAAGTAGAGAAACCAGAAGAAAAGGCTCATGAAAGTCAGCGTATTTGATGTGATTAGAGCGGCTTTTCTCCACCTAAATTAACGACATACCACAACTTAAGTGTACGAAATAAAAACAGATTTTCGCCAATCTTTTCACCGAATATTCTACGGTAATTTAATCCAGATCAAAAAAACCAGCGCACTTTCGTACACTGGCTTTTCAATACATGATGAGTTGTTCGTTATCTATCAGCTTGGTGATTAACCCAGCGCAGGAAGCACGCCCAGAGTAATGAGTAGCTGCGCTATCACAATTCCCGTACCTGCAATGCCCGTTACTAATAGTGCTCCCTGACCACCTGCCACGCGGTATTCTCCTGTAAACTCATCAGAGCGGCGCACTTTCAACACCATCACCAATGGTAAGAAGATAGCAAGAATAGCCAAAGCAATAGCTGCGTAGCCCAGAGCCATGATGAAACCTTGTGGGTAGAACAATGCAAAACCTAATGGCGGTGTGAAAGTAATTACAGCAGCAACCAGACGGTTTGGTTTTTCACTGTCGCCTTTAATGGTATCGCCCAAGAATTCAAACAGACCTAAGCTCACACCAAGGAAAGACGTCAAAAGAGCAAGGTCAGCAAATACACCCACTACGCTACCAAGGTTTGATTGGTGAACCGTTTGAGACAATTGACCGATAAGCGCACTTAAGCCGCCGTTTTCAATTAGTGTATCTTGGCTCACAACACCAAGCGTCACGATTTGCCAGAAGATGTAAATAACCAAAGGAATCGTAGAACCAACGATGATGGCTTTACGTAGAGACGAGGTGTCGCCATCTAGGTAGTTCACAATCGCAGGAATACTGCCGTGAAAACCAAAAGAGGTGAAGATGACTGGAATTGCTGCAACGATAAGGCCTTGTTCAATTGGCATGCTCAGTAAGTAAGATTCGGTCACGTTTGGCGCAAGGAAAGACAGCACAGCGATCATCGTCACCATCTTTAGGCCAAAAAGCACGCGGTTAACCTTGTCTACCGTTCCTGTACCAACCGTCACAACCATAGTGACGATAAGAGTAAAGATGATGGTAGAAGTCGAACCTGAAATATCCAGTCCAAACCACTCTGTTAGACGGTCACCAAACTGAGCACCGCCACCAGCAATGTAAGCGGCACACAATGAGTAGAACAAGAACAGCATCGCAAAGCTCGCAACCCACTTACCCTTCTGGCCAAGGATTTGCTTCGCCAAAGTATGAAGGGTTGCACTGCTGTCCGCATATTGGTGAAGCTCAAGCATCAATAGCGCCGTAAACGCCATTAATGCCCACAATCCCAACATGATAATAAGAGAGGTTGAGAAACCAATACCTGCAGACGCAAGAGGAAGCGCCAGCATACCAGCACCAATCGTAGTCCCTGCAATAATCAGGGTGCTACCAAACACTTTAGATCGACTCATTGTATATTTATCTTTACAGCTTAATAAGATTTATCAGCACCAGATCGGGCTACAGCACACCAAACCTAACACCATATTTGGAATGATGACGATTCTGTAGGATCTTTATAATAAGATCAAGCAAAGTGTAAGGATAAAAATCCACACGTGTAAATAATTTTATACAACAACGATTAAACTCTGATTTCCGCAAGCAATTGGGCGCACTCTTCTTCATTCATGAACTTAGGCACTGGATAATTCCAATGCGCTTCTTTAAGTATCAAAGTCACCAACGCGTCAGTGTCAGAGGTTTTCAACAGAGATGACGTTTGTTCGATGCCAATCTCGTTGTACAGCCCTTCCAACCTGTCGAGGAACGCTTGTGCATTTGGCATAGCTTCACTTTGCGCATCGATTAACGCTTCGCTTAGCGCGGTAAGTTGTAGCTCAATCTCAGAGAAAGAGAACCGGAGCACAGGCAGCAAAGCAAGACCATTTGCCATTCCATGAGGCAGGCCGTACTTGGCACCTAGGTTATGCGCGAACGCGTGTACATAACCAAGACTCGCTTTGGTAAAGGCAAGGCCTGCATAGTAAGACGCCATCGCCATTTTTTGCCTAGCTTGAATATCGCTGCCCTCTTCTACGGCACGAGGGAGATATTGGAATATGAGTTTAATAGCAGCAACGGAATACGCTTTAGTTTCCGTCGTCGCGTTGCGGGATATGTAGGCTTCAATCGCATGAGTCAGAGCATCTATACCGGTGTCAGCCGTTATCTTTGCAGGCAAACCAACGAGTAGATTGGCATCTAGCGCTGCCATCAAAGGTACTAACTTCGGATCCATTAGAGGGGTTTTGTGGTGAGTATCAGGCTCGGAAACGACCGCCGCGACGGTAACTTCAGAACCAGTGCCTGACGTTGTGGGAATCACAAATAATGGCGCAGGTGTTCTCCACACGCGAAACAAGCCGGCCAATCTCTTGATGGATTTCTTGTTGGTCACTCTGGCCGCAATCACTTTGGCACAATCCATTGCAGAACCCCCGCCGAGCGCCAAAATCGCATCACAACCGGATTCTAGGTAGACATTTAATCCACGTTCAACTTGATCATAAGTAGGGTCCGGTTTTACCTCTGCATAAAGTGCGACGTCTAAACCTCTCGTTCTGGCACTTTCTGCTACTTGCTCTGCCATTCCTATTGTTACTAGACCTTCGTCGGTGACAAGGAGCAGCTTTTTAAATCCGAGATCGGCGATAGCTTCCGTGAGTTCATGAATGCTACCGGGGCCTGAAAATAACGTTGGTTTCGGCAGAGGAAGAACGTAAGCGGCCACCTTCAGTCCATTGGTGTAACCGCGATAAAGCAGATGTTTCAACATACAAAGTCCTTTTGTTTTTGAGTATTCATTCTAGATGCTTTTTTCTTCAATTCGAGATAGTGGGTTCACAGAATTCCGTATTCATCCATCTACGCTCCTAAGCCGACCAAACCAATATTTATCTACTATTCTATAACTTAAGTACTAATGGTTGAGGACGAGCCATGGGATACAAGCCATTTGCTTTGTTGGTCTTTTCAGGATCCGTTTTTGCGGGCTCATTGGCGAGCTTCCCAGAAAACCTCGACAAACTTGTGCTTGTTAAACAAAGTGTTATCCCTGGGCGAGACGTGGTATTGCCGCCAGATACGCCCACGTTTGTTCAAGAGACCGTCAAGATGTACAACTGGACGAATCAAGGTAAAGGCACCAACCTGAGTATTTATGTTCCGAAACACAAAGTAGATGCTTACAAAAAGCACGGCCCCTATTCCGATGGCTTAACGGCAGTTGCAGTTTACGAAGAAGAAAACATTATTTTTGTCACCGAGCATCTTGCTGGTGAAGTGCTTTACGGGAGTTATGATCGGCAGGGAAACGACATATCAGATCGTCATCCGTCATTGAGGATTGAAACGTGCTACCGCTGTCATAACGGATATAAGGACATTTGCATCAATGGGACATGTGCCGTACCCATCATTGATGTGTTTAACGAGTAGTTCATTACGTGGGAACATCAATAAGAATAAAGATCTTCCTCTCGCACTTTGTTCTCGTCATTCTCATGATAGGTGGTTTGGGTTATTACAATTTTCATAACTCAATGGATACCATCATCAAAACGACGATCGTGTCTCGCGAGCAAAGCGCAAGCGCACTGGTTCATCATGTCAGTGATGCGGTGCATGGCGGTAACTACGCCAATCTCATGCTGCCCAGCTTTAAAGATGAGCTAGAGATGCACACCGACTTGCGTTATTTGTACGTTAACGGTTATTCCTCCGTGACGAATTCTCCCGTGTCTGTTACTTACAATCGTGACGCAAAAGAAATCTGGCGTTCAGACTACCCTCCGACCTTCGAACAAGACCTAGACCAGCGCATCGCTAGGCTCACCTCGGTCAAGAAAACCGGTTCCCAAGCCAATGTGAAAGTGAAGTATTTATTGGCTCGTCTCAATGACGCACGTGAGCAGTATTATATGAGCAAGGAACTCGAAGAAGATTTCACTCTCGATCTCTATCCTTGTCGAGTAATCGGTAAAAGTCACCTGAGCTTTGAGAAAGACATTCTCTACATCACTTTGCCATTAACTGGTGACATTCAAGGCAACATAGAACTGCTGTATGACATCGAATTGGTGCGTGAGATTCGTGATGAATTTGTGGTGGATTCAATTCGCGAAATCGTCCTCGGCATGGCGATCTCATATCCATTGTTACTTTTACTGTCTTACCACATCTCATCGCCAATCAATAATCTGTCGACCTTTATGCGCCAGAACTTTGAAACCATCAGCCTGTTTCAAGTCCCGAACACTAAAAGGAAAGATGAAATCGGAGATTTAGCACGCGCCTTTAGCCATCTTGTCGACAAAGTGGTCCGCAAGAACAGAGAGCTGGATGACATGGTGAAGCACGATCCTTTAACCGGTCTGTATAACCGTCGTTCGCTTGAAGCCTCCTTCCGCTCGTTGTGCTATCAATCCAACAAGATGTTCATCGCCTGCTTCTTTATTGATATCGACCATTTTAAAGAGTTCAACGATCACCGAGGGCATTTACAAGGAGACAAAGCGCTACAAAAAGTCGCCAAGACTTTAGAATCGTTCGCGGTGCAAACGCATGGCTACGCTTTGCGATTAGGCGGGGAAGAGTTTGTAGTTCTCGCTCCTGTGCATGATGCGAGAGAAGCGTTAGCGCGAGGCAACCAACTCCGCGGGCGGGTTAAACAATTGGAAATCATTCATCATGATGAACCAACCATCAAGTATCTAACCATCTCCATTGGTATTAGCCTTTCAGAGCGCGCACAAGCCGACATCATAGACCCAAACCGCCTGTTAGATGAATCAGACGAAGCCTTGTATGCCGCAAAAGATCTAGGGCGTGACCAAGTCGTACTCTATTCAAACGAAAGCAGGGACAGCGCCTAAGTTCTGCCCCTGCGGATTATTCAGTTTATCGTGTGAGCTTAGTAAGTCAGCTCTGGGTCGATACAATGGAAGATCTCACCGCTTCCTTGACCATTTTCCAGCATCTCAAACAGTAAACGAGCCACTTCTTGACGGTATACCAAACCATGCACTTCTTTAGGTTCAACCAACACACCATTGCCTGTCACTTCGCCATCTTTCAAGCCACCTGGTCGAATGATGGTGTAATCCAAGTCACTGGTTTGTAACCATGCTTCCGCCAATGACTTCTCACGCACAACTCCGCCAAAACCCGCTTTAGAACGGTCAGAAAGGTATTTCCAGCTATCACCGCAACCAAGTGACGTCACCAAAACAAAACGCTTGAGTGATGCTTTACAGACAGTATCGATAAGGTGACGATGACCAAGGTAATCTACTGGGATGTCTGCACGGAAACTGCCCATCGTGCTGATGATGATATCTTCTTGATTAAGCTGCTCAACAACGCGATCAACCTCTTCAGCAATCGTGGCATCACATGCAAACGTTGCCTGACAAATCGCCTTTAATTCTGGGCTTTTGTCTGGATTTCTCGCCACACCGACAACTTCAGCACCTTTCTCTGCAAAATATTGTGCAATTGCCAAACCAAGACCGCTGCTTGCGCCCCACACTACGACTCTTTTCATAACTTACCTTTTACTACAAACATGATAATGAGAATACTTTAAATCACTATTTAAGGGGTTTTCAAAAGATGTCAATCGAAGTGAGAAAATTCTTTCCAAATCAATACGTAGTTCAAATAAATGATCGATAGTTCCGAGCTACGGATGAAATTTACGTGCGACAACCAGTATCATTCTCGGCATAACTATAACTAAGCCTTATGCACGTGTTTTTAGGTTCCAGTTCGCTGCCGCATTCCCTTAAAAACAACATAATAATCAACGCATAGGCAGTAGAAACGTCGGTATTAACAATGAAGCAATCTTCCTACTCCCAATCTGCCTCGGGATTTGAAGTCGATCTAAAACAGGCCCTCATCTGGGTGGCACGCGCGTTAGATTACGTAGGTGTTGATGATACGCATCACAGTCATCGAGTCGCGTACATCGCATATCAATGTGCACTCACTCTTGGTTGGGACATTAAAAAAGCAGAGTTCTGTTACTTTGCTGGCATGGTTCATGATTGTGGTGTCTCAGAAACTCGCGAGCACATGATGTTGCTCGAACAGCTCGTTCCTCAAGACGCCAAAGCGCACTGTATTCGTGGCTACCACACGCTTAAGCAGTGTCGATTACTCACCCAATTTTCAACCCCGATACTTTATCACCACACTCATTGGATCGATCTCGAACACATCGATATTCCAGCATTTGAAAAAGACGTCGCAGCTCTACTCTATCTTTCTGATCGTCTCGATTTTATGCGCGCGCATTACGTTTCCAACTGTCATAGCGACTTGGTTACTTTGCACGAAGAGTTGATTGCCGAGTGTGTTATGGCTAACGCAGGCACACTGTTTAACCCACATATGTGCGATGCCATGGTTAAGCTGATCATGACGGATGCATTTTGGTTTGCGATGGAATCTGAACACATAGAAACCATTGGACTTCAGTTTGAGAACATTGATTGGCTGCAGAAGCAACTCACCATCGAAGACATGAACAGCTTAGGGTTGTTCTTAGCGCGTATTGTGGATGCCAAGAGTCCTTTTACTTATCAGCACTCTCAAAAAGTGGCAGAACTGTCTCGTTACTTAGCGAAGAAAATGGGGTTGGATGAACACGAGCAAGAGATGATTTTTATTGCGGGACTGGTTCATGATATTGGCAAGCTCAAAACCCCTGATGAGATCCTTCACAAAGAAGGCCCACTGGACAAGCAAGAATACACACGCATCAAGCGCCATACTATTGATACTGAACTAGCCCTGCACAAGGTATTCCCGAATGCGAAAATCGCTGAATGGGCTTCCAACCATCATGAACGTTTAGACGGCTCTGGTTACCCTTATCATAAAACAGCGGAGGCGTTGGATGTGCCTTCTCGTATCATTGCCGTTGTCGATGTCTTTCAAGCGCTTTCTCAAGATCGCCCATATCGAGGCCGCATGACGCAGCAAGAGATTGCCGACATCATGGATGAACAGGTTGAAGCAGGCAAACTGTGCTCCGATGTTTATCAGGTTTTATCTGCCGACATGCAGGCGTGCTATCAGCTCTCCACAGAAGTTTAGCGCCAAACAAAGTCAGTAAGCAGAATAAACAAAGGGACACCAGTTCGGCGTCCCTTTGTTGTTTTGAAAGCATGTAAACACTGCAAATAAGCACGTGTAGATGGCTTAGTGTGCGATGTCTAACTGGTTGTCTTTCACACCGTTGATACGGAACCAACCTGCGATGCTGAATCGCTCCGCGTTTGTCGGCAATACTTCGTGTGGGAATTGCTCAGACAAGAATACAAACAGACGACCTGAACGCGGCGGAATCTTCGCGATCTCATTATCATTCAAATCGTATACCACTAACTCACCAGCGTCTTCTTCGCTCCACGATTCGTTCATGTAGAACACCGTAGTTAGACGGCGGTTTTCATTGCCTTTGAAGCAATCGAGGTGTTTTTGGTAGAAGTCACCTTTTTCGTATTTCGCGAAGTGCGCTTCGTACTCGAACAAGCCTAGGAAAAAGTAGCGGTTTGCTTCTAAACGAATCTCTTCCATCTTGTCTAGGAAAGACGCCACTGGCGCACCCATGTCACGCTTCAACCATTGGATCTTATCGCTACGAATGGTTTCAATACGAGTCACGTCGTCGTTACGACCAATACGTGCTTTCTTCCAATCGTCAGGAATACAGTCACGCAGCTCAGCCACTTCCTCTTGAGAAATAAAATCATCCCAGATGTAGTATCCGTGCGTCGATAACGCGTCGATCAATTTATTCATTCTATTTTGTTCACTCGTGTGGGTTTGGGCGGTCTATATAAGAAATCCGTGCTACAACAACAAATTCCGTTTTTTATCGAGACGACAAATCTACTTAAGTAACAAGATTCAGACGTAAAAAAGCCGCTCGTGTGAGCGGCTATTTAGGTCTACTGTTTGCGTTTCAATTAGCGCGTTTGAAGCGCAATAGAACGAGGTTGGATTGGACGAATTCGTTGAATCACTGGGCGTTGCTTTTTCTTAAGTTGGATATGACACATTTCCAACACTAGACCAAACGCCATCGCGAAATACACGTAACCTTTGTTGATGTGAATAGCAAAACCTTCTGCCATCAACAGACCACCTAGCAATACTAGGAATAGTAGAGCAAGGGTCTTAAAGCCCGGGTAACGCGTCACTAGGTTGTTGATTTTCTCCGCCGTCAACACCATCACAATCGCTGACGAAATGATCGCCGCCACCATGATTGGTACTTCGCTTGTTAGACCAACCGCAGTAATCACCGAGTCCATCGAGAACACAGCATCAACCGCGACAATCTGAAGTAAAACCACAGCCAGACCAGTACGAACATGAGTCGAGTGACCGTGCTCAGTGTGGGTTAACCAACTCCACAACTCTTTCAAGCTTTTCGCCAGTAGGAATGCACCACCCGCAATCATAATCAAATCACGACCAGTAAACGCGTAGTCACTGAAGCTGATTAACGGCTGAGTAAGTTGCATGATCCAAGAGATCGAGAACACCAAAACAATACGCGCCATCACCGCTAGGCCAATACCTAGGTTTCGGGCAAGTTTACGCTGGTGCTGTGGCAATCGTTCACACAGAACGGAGATGAATACGACGTTATCAACGCCTAAGACTACTTCAAGAGCAAACAAGGTAGCGAAGATAGCCCACGCTTCTGGTTGCATGAAAAGTTCTAACATGAGTACGCCTCCGGTGATTGGAAGCCATACAGTGAATTGTTCAGTCGACTAAAGGGGTCGTCCATTAAGTTTTTAAAACCTCTGTTACTTAGGAAACGCGAGTAAATCACCTCCTCCCTTTGTACGCAATCCCTTATTTTGTCAGGCTTGTGTAAAGCATCTTTCGTCCTCTAAGGGTTATAAGCCATACTCACCCCATCAAGTGCCGAGTTGAGCCAAACTATTGCATCGAGCTCGAATTGAAACGCCTCTTTTTACGTGCTTCAACAATCGTAAAAAAATGTTTCATAATAATATTTTGATATACTGAGAAAAATCACACGAATTAGCCTTGCGAATGGATTACATAACACTCTCACGCATTAGCCTTAAACACCTTACTGTATTGCACATGCTGCTCACGACACACAGCGTGACTCAAGCGGCGGAACAGCTCTGCGTGACCCCTTCCAGCGTGAGCAAAACGCTCAGCCAACTGCGCGACATTCTTAAAGACGACCTTTTCTACCGCGATGGCACTCGTTTAGTCCCGACTCCATTTGCTTTGAACATCGGCCCTTCTGTTCATGGCATTCTTTCCAGCATGAACGGTTTGCTTTACCAAGGCTCGTTTAATCCCGCGTATTACGAAGGTCGCTTTTCTTTGGCAATGCGTGAAAGCACGTTTGAGATCTTCGCACCTATGCTGCAAGACTTATCTCAGCAAATGGGGAGTCGCGCACAACTCAACGTGTATGCCAAAGAACAAATGAGTTTTGATTCTCTGATCCGTGGTCAGGTCGATTTTATGATTCTGCCGCACGACATCAGCCAACCACCTACGCACAACAAAGATTTGGTTTGGCAGACAATTCTAGAAGACGAAATGATCTGTTTGATGGGCAGCAATAACCCGCTAGTGAAAGAAGAGCTGTCGGTCGAGAACTACTTGTGTGCGAGACACATTGGTATTCACGATAAAGACCTATCCCAGCCTTACTTTGAGCAGAACCTAACTCAGCGATACGCTAAACGCAGCGTCGCCATGCACGTGGCAGATTTTGGGTCGGCAGCGGTAATGTGCCACCACTCTGATTACCTGTTCACTTGCTCAAAACTTTGGGCGCGAATGGCACTGCAAGCTAAGGGGTTGGTAGAGAGACCTTTGCCGTTTGAGTACGGACAAGTGGCGTATAGTTTGGTGTGGAATAAAGCGAGCCTGAACGATCCCGCTTTAAGATGGCTACAACAACAAGTGCTTAAGGCTTGTGAGACCCTTGGTGGATGTCGAAAGCCGAGAGTGAATAAACTCTAAGCCTTTTTATCTTTACTGCGCTACACGTAGACCGATGGCATGGTCATTGGTCTACTGACAAATTGACTTAATTGAGCGTGAAAGCGTTCCATTTCATCTTGGGAGCATTTCTCCCATTCCAGAGCTTCACCCGTTACACCGTGATGCTGAAAGGCATTCAAACGGATGTTGACCGATGCTGGCAACGCTTGCAGATAATGCCCCACCGTTGCAACTTCCGTATCTAAATCGCTTTTACCCGGAATATGAAGCAAACGCACTTCGTACAACTTGCCTGCTTGCGCTAAATACTGAATGGTTTGGAATACACGGTGGTTATCTCGCCCGACCAACCAATGGTGCGTTTCGCTTTGCCACGATTTAAGGTCAATCATCGCGCCATCCATGTACGGCAACACTCTTTCCCAACCTGCGGTGGATAAAGAACCATTGCTATCGATGAAACAAGTAAGATGCTGCAATTCAGGATCGTGTTTGATCCCTTTAAACAGCTCAGTAATGAAAGGAAGCTGTAAGGTAGATTCCCCACCGGATACAGTAACACCGCTAATGAAAAAGCGCTGTTGGCGTATCAAATCGAGCATTGCCTCCACAGAGTAGTCAGTAATTTTTGGATTAGATTGGTGCTGACATATCTCTATACAATGGTCGCAGTGGGTGCACTCCTCTTTAAGCCAAACAACGTTGTTGCTTTCGTCGAACTTCAGTGCGCCAGCCGGACACTCACTCACACAATCACCACAATGATTGCAGTGATTGATGGTGTGCGGGTTGTGGCAGTTGATGCACTGATAGTTACAACCCTGTAGAAAGATGACTAGACGGTTTCCCGGTCCATCAACACAAGAGAACGGAAGGATACGAGTTACCTTAGCCAAGAGGTGTTCCGATCGTCTAGCCATCTTATTCTTATCCGTCACCAATTACTTAGCGTAAGTCGGTGACATTTCGTGGCTCACCACACGTGGTGAACGCTCTAAAATACCGGTGTTCTTCGCCGCTTCTGCACCTAGGAATGTGGTATTGGTACGTGAACCTTCTGCATCGTATTTCGCGATATCAGACAGTTTCACCATGTAACCCGTTACGCGAACCAAGTCGTTTGACGCAACGTTTGCCGTGAACTCGCGATAGCCAGCATTCAATGCACCTTTACACAGGTTGAACATCGCTTCTGGGTTTGATTTCACGGTTTCGTCGATGGTCAGAATGTCGCTGATACCAGAACGGTAGTATTGGTGGTGGCCTGCTGTTGCTTGCACGTAAGACACGGGATCTGGCTCGTTACCGTAAGGAATACGAACGCCCGGCGTTACATCCAAATCTAGGCTGATACCGCCTTGTGCGTGCAGTAGCGCTTTGCCTTCTAGACCAAACTTCACAGGCGTGCTTTCTACCAATTCAGACAGTTTTGCCGAGATAGCGTGACCAAGCTCGTTTGCCGTTGCATCTTGGCCGTAACGGCTTGCATTGCCCTCTTTCTCTAGCAATACGTTTACCGCTTCTGCCATACCGTAGATGCCATACATTGGCGCAAAGCGAGATTCTTCAATCAGGCCTTCTTGCGTTAAGAAGCCTTTGAAGAACTCAGACTTTTCATGCAAATGTAGAGCGCGTGCGTCCATCAGCTCAACCATCAAGCCGTGATATTCTGGCAGCACGTTGTTGAAGAAGTCTTCACGATTATCTGCACGGTTTGCTGCTTCTTTTAGGTTCATACGCACTAACGTGTTTGAACCACCAGCCAATGGCAGAGAGTTGTAGCAGCTCACGATACCAAAACGACCACCTTCGTACGCGTTCGCGTGCATTGGGTAGTTCGCGATATGTGGCTTGCTGCACTCACAAATGTTTTGTGTTGCTTGCTTTAGCAAATCGTCTGGAGTGACGGTTTCGTCGTACATGAAGGTTAAGTTTGGCGCGATCTGTTTTAGCTCGGCGTCTACTTTCAAAATCGTACGACAAATGATGTTGTCCGTCGGGCCAATATTCACGTGCATAAACGCATCTGGCAACGTGCGATCAAGCATGATCCAGAAGTGTTTTAGCTTTTTGTAGATTTGCTCGTCAGTGAGTTCACCAACGTAAGGCATTAGCACGTCATCAAGTTGACCAAGGTAAACCGGAATGTTGGTTACCGAAGGCACATGATGGTAAATGATGGTCAACATGTTGATCGCATCATCGAAATCTTCTGCTGGAGCTAACTCCAAGTATTCAGAACCTTGAGAAAGAAATTTTGCGTAATCTGGCAAAACATAGCGCGGCTTAAACGGCGCGTGACCTTCAAACATGTCACATATGACGCCTTGCTGCATTGCTTGGCTTACCTCGTCAGAGACGGTCATATATGGAATAGTGGCTTCGGCTTCCAAAGCAAGAAAGTTTGATTTCTGTTTTGGAGACAAGTTGCTATCAGTCGCGATAGCAAGGAAACGCTGCTGAAGATCAGAAAGGCTTTGAGTCATCTAAGATGTTCCTGGAGAAAATACAACGAATACGCCCCTCAAATTATTTGTTCATTTCAAATCAATCTTGAAGGGACGCGTTGAATTCTACGCGCCAAGAGTCTTTGCCACTAATGAAAAAAACCAAAACGCCGATTTCCATTTTGGAAATAAGGTTTTTCTAATTTAGCCTAAGATTTAATAACTTAGCTTAACCTGCTGTCATTTAGCTTCGATGCGCGGTCGACAAAGCAACACCTGCGCTGATGAATACGCCGCCAGTCAGACGGTTGAACAACTTAGCTCTCCCTTTTGCAAATAACCAGTCCGATGTCTTCACACCCAACAAGCCATAAAAGGTTAACCAACTCAGTTCGAACACCACAAACGTGCTAGCAAAAATGATGTACTGAGAGAATAGCGATACAGAAGGATCAATAAACTGAGGAAACAGTGCCGTGAAGAATACGATCGCTTTAGGGTTGCTCGAACCGACAATGAAGCCGCTGGTAAATGCACTTAAATAATCGGACGCTGCTTGTTCTGGTTTTGCTTGTGAGAAATCGGTTTGTTTTGATCGCAACGCTTGGATACCAAGCCAAATAAGATACGCCGCGCCACACCATTTGATGATGTTAAAGACCAGCTCCGAAGAAGCAATCACAACACCAAGACCAGTGAAAGACAGGGTAAGAATAATAGTAATCGCAGCTAGGCTACCAAGTGCGGTCATAAAGGCGTGGCGAAACCCGTTGCTCACACCTTTGCTCAAACAAAGTAGCGAACTCGGGCCAGGAGAAGCAGTCAGGACAAGTATTGCGAGGGTGTAATAGATCCAAGTATCGAGTTGCATTGGCGCTCCTTTCCAATGTGCTGATGAATAAGCGAATCACGTGGAATAGCTGTCTTACTCTCGCTTCGATCCATGAAACGCAATAGAGCAAAACACCACATCATTCTAACCACAACTGAACAAGCTCAAAGTTAATCGAGATCCTCAATGAGCGCTCTGATTTAGAAGCCAGGGCAGGAAGTCAGGGTCAGAAATCAGAGTAACAAACCTCTGTTTATCTCTCCCCTAACCTACTTTGAGCTGTTTAGTTATGCATTCAACATACTGGGAATATGCAACCATGTAAAGTGATTACTTATTCGACAAGATCATTCGCAGATCGCATCAAATAAGCAGTCACTGTACGTTAGTCATAGAAAGGTTTTGGGTCTACTTCTAACGATGAAGGTGCGATGGCTTTCTCTATCGAGTGAGAGCTGTTTTTCAAATCCACCATCGCCACATCGATGTAACGCTTGTATTTGCGCGAGTAGAAGCACTTCACGATTGGTTTTAGCGGCTGCGAGTCGCTGGATGTCCAAACAATGCCGACTCGACCATCGCTTAATTGAACAATCGAACCCACTGGGTAAACACCGATGCAGTTGATGAATTTGTACACTAAATCTGGGTCGAGATGGAATGGCGTCAAACTCAACAAGATTTTGAATGCTTCAGCCGAACTCATGCCCTTTTTGTAGACGCGGTCTGCCGTTAACGCATCGTAGATATCCACGATACAGCTCATGCGCCCGTGCATTGGGATCTGGTCGCCAGACAAACCCAACGGATAACCGGTACCGTCGAGCTTCTCATGGTGCATCAAACACACATCTCGGCTGACATCACTCAGGCCTTTTACGCCAAGAATGATTTCACCTGCGAACACTTGGTGCAGCTTCATGTGCTCAAATTCTTCCGGCGTTAAACGCGCTGGCTTATGTAAGATCTCGTCATCGACTTTGATTTTACCCACATCATGAATAATGCCACCAATCGCCAACTGTTTGAGCGTGTCTTTATCGAGGCCCAAATGCTTACCGAAAGAAACCAGCAAACAAGCGACGTTCACTGAATGCTCAAGCAAATAGCTGTCTTTTTGCCGCAGCGCCGACACACACTGAAGCGCGTCAGAGTCGATAAAGACGCTGTCGATCATGTCATCCGCCCACGATTCAATCTCGTTGACTTCAATGACCTTGCCTTCAAAGGTTTGGTTGAGCAGTTTTTGCGCCAAACACTTCGCTTCCGCAATCAGTTTTTTGGCACGTTTATGCTGCGCTTCGCGAGAACGAAACGCGCGTTGAATTTTTGGCGTAGTCATAACCTCAGAGGCTGCTAAGGTGACATCGTGTTCTTCTTCAACAGGTTTGAACACGCACTCTTGAGCAGAAAGTTTCTGGTCGACCCAAACGAACTTCACCCCACTTGCTTGCAGCTTTTGAATGCCCTGCGCAGTGGAAACACGTCCCGCATTGGCGAGGTTAACGCGTTTATTTTGTTCGATTGCAGTCACGAACATACCGATACTTACATCTGCAATGGCTATCTTTATTGAGTCTTCTGGTTTGTACTGCATATCGCGAAACTTTTAACACCTGTTATTTAGCAGACGCATTATAAGAGATCTGACCATTCACTGTTATAAGAATTCGCTATCATTTAAAATTAATGAGCATTCAGTCAATATATGAGACGTTCACCGTTCAATAAACCACTTTTAATTTATGGGCTTAGCTCAAATAATCATCACAAGTGGTAAGAATTTCGATAATTTGGGTGTTGAATCAATAACTACTTAATACAAATAGTATTTACTGTTGACCAAAGTTTTATAAATACCGATTATTAGTCGCATTATTCTAATAATTACTCTATTACACAGAAACTCTTTAAGCTCATTAACACAACAGACTGCCAATCTGATTCGACTAGCTTCGTTTGCAGTGTAAAAGGACAAACTTCAAAAATATGTCATTTGCGTGTAGCCCGACTTATATACTTATCTCCACAGCAATTTGGATTGCGGAGGCAGTATCTTGACCAACAAGGTTGATCAAACCATTTCTGAGCACGATCGCGAGTTTTTGCAGATCGTTGAACAACGCTTCATCCATATCTTCGATGTGTTCAGTGAAGGACTCTTCTACATGGATGAGTTTGGCACCATGGTTTTCTACAACCAGCGCTTCTATGAGCAATTTGGCATCAATGCGGGCCGCATTAACCTCGATAGATGGTTAGATTTGGTGCATCCATTAGACAGAGAACGCCTGTCTAAACGCGTTGACGCCCACATCAATACCGACAATACACGTGTAACGACAACCTACCGCCTGCGCAAACCAAATGGTCAATACGTTTGGATTGAAGGCGTCGCAATGACCAAAGAAACAGAACAAGGTCATTACATGGTTGGCAGCCACAGAGACATTTCTGAGCGAAAGCTGATGGAAAGCTACATCCATCAGGTCGCCTTCCATGACAACGCGTCTGGTATGGCAAACCGCGCGCACCTGCTGCTGAATATTAATGAGTTAGTGAAATCTCAAAGCACTCACGCATCGATTTTTTACATTCAGATTGAAGAGATCAAATCTTACCTCAACCAGTACGGCAGTGAGCTTGTCGACGGCTTGGTTGAGAAATTGCTGCAAACCTTAAGCCACCTCCCTTCCCCTAACTGCACCGTTTATCGGGTTCACGATGATGACTTTGCCATCCTCGTGCTCGATGATGTGCCGTTGGAAGCGCTTCAAGCCTACGCTCAGACCATTAAGCAAAACTATCACGAAGCAGTCGTGGAAGAAGGACAGTACCTCGGCAGCAACATCAGCATCGGCTTATACCCTTGTGTTGACCCAGAACATTCTGCCGAAGAGATCGTCCGTAAAGCAGCCCGCACATGCCAATACGCGAACGAAAAGAACAAAGATCGCATCGCGGTATACAGCCAGAAAACGCAGTATGCAGTGGACCGTTATTTCTTTATTGAGCAAGGTTTGAAAAACGCCCTGGAAGAAAGAACGCTGAGCGTAAAATTTCAGCCAATCGTCAGTGCATCCGATCTGCAAGTGGTGAGTTTTGAATCTCTGGTACGGTGGCGCAGCAAAGAGTTTGGCGAAATCTACCCGGATGAGTTTATCCCTGTAGCGGAAAACAAAGGTTTGATTGTCGAGCTTGGCTACCAGGTGTTTGAGAAGGCATGTCAGTTCATTAAGAGCTATCGCGAACGCTATCAAAATCAAGTTCGCGTGAATGTGAACGTGTCTGTTTTACAGCTTCTCAATAGCGAGTTCCCGAGCAAAATCAAAGCGATGACAGACGAGGTCGGCATAGAGCCGCAAGCCATTGTGCTTGAGCTGACCGAGACCTTTATTCTGGACAATAACCAAGCCGCCATTGCGCCATTAAATACGTTGCGAGAGCTTGGTTTCGCCCTCTCCTTAGATGATTTTGGTGCAGGATACAGCTCGTTAAACTGCTTCTTTGATTTGCCAATGACGCAAATTAAGATCGATAAATCGATGGCGTGGAAAACCCTCACCAACCGTTCGTCACATGAGTATTTGAAATTCTTGATCACCATGTGTCGCGAACAGAATATCGAAGTGGTGATTGAGGGCATTGAAGACGCGAAGATGTGTGATTTCTTTGCGGAAATGGGCGTGGATTATCTGCAAGGTTATTGGTTCTCGAAACCACTATCAGTGGCCAGTGCCAGTCGATACACTTTAAGCCAGTAGTTTCTTTTTAAACCAATAGCTTCAAACAACGACAAAATCTAACTGAGCTAGCGAGTTTTCTAGCTCAGTTTGTATCGTTTTTAGCGGTTATCTCAGACGGTCAAACACAACATTCTGATCCAAGTGCTCGTGGTATTCGGTGTAGTCTAAGCCCATATCGAAGATGTACTTCGTCACCAAGTTTCTCACACACTCCACCAATTGCTCTGCCTGCCACGGTTTTTCGAAGTAACGGTCAATACCCGCGGAATTAATCGCATTGATGGTGTCCGTGTGCGTCGCCTGCCCGGTAAGCAGCACTTTGCGCGTACGGATGAATCGACTGTCTTTGGAGATCTCAGTTAGCAGCTCAACACCGGTTTTACCCGGCATCACGTGGTCAGAAATGATTAACGCAATCATCTCACCTTCCGCGTCTAACTCATCCATTAATTCAAGTACTTCATCGGCAGACTCGCAATCTTCAATGTTGAGCCACTGGCTTAACGACTGTAAGTCTTGCAGAACCGCGCTTAACACCTCTCGCTGGTCATCAACGCAAATTAAATTAAGCTTGTCCATGTTCGTCCTCTACCGGTAGTTTAATTCTAAATATGGTTTTTTCGCTGTCGCTTTTCACTGCAATCGAACCGTTATAGCCCGCCACAATTCGCTTCACGATCGACAGCCCTAGCCCTAAGCCAAACGACAAGCCACCTTTCTTGGTCGTGAAGTTTGGTCGGAAAATCTTTCTGCGTGTCGCTTCGTTAATCTCAGGACCGTTGTTTGCAATGGTTACTAAGATCTTATTTTTGCTCACACGCGTTTGTATCTCTATCGCTGGCGAGTCCGTTTCTCTCATCGCATCGCAAGCGTTCTTTAAAATGTTGACCCAAATTTGCACCAGTTCGGTTTGCGAGCCTACAAACAAAGGTAAATCAGCCGGACTAAAACGTACACTGACACGCCTTAAATCGCTTTGTAGCAACGCAAGCGCTTGGTTTATTGAGTCGTTGACTCTGAGCCCTTCTTCTTTGTCTATGTCTGTACGGCCTAACTGCTTCACTGATTTCACGATGCCAACGGTGTGTTTTGAAGCAATGCGCAGATCGTGCAAATCACGTCCCATCTGCCAGTAACGAATCGCTTCTTCTGGGCGCTTTAACCAATGCTCGTTAAGGTAATCGGTCGGGACAGCGCGAGCTAACTCACGGGCTAAATCTTTCGGCAGACCGTAATATTTCTCGAAGTGTCGTCCTCGTGTTCTTGCTTCACTTGAAGAGATTTTTTGCCCTTGCATCAATCCAAAATCAAAAAACTGACTCGCCTCAGGATGCACCTCTTCAAGCAATCCCATGATCACCGATTCCAAGCGCTCTGACTTACTGCTTACCACACCAATGGCATTGTTAAGCTCATGCGCAATACCTGCTGCAAGTTGGCCAAGTGTCGTCATTTGCTCTGCGGTGTGCAGTTTTTGCAATGCCTTCTCTTTGCCCAACGCTTCTTGCATCGCTCGGCGTTGACGGCGAGAAAGCTCGTTAACCATTACCGGCATAAACTGCGCGGTTAAAGGGCCGTATTTACCTGCTTCCACCGCAGGTGTATTACGCTCAATCCACGCTAACTCAACGTCCGTTTGTGCAATCACCGTTGAAGAGGCGGTCCACGTTCCAGAGAAGAAACTGTGCACACCAATAAACGCGCCCTTCGATGCCGCAAACACCTGAGTCTGCTTTTTGCCATCCTCAGAGAAATAACCAGCAAGATCGCCAGACAATACGTAATAGAGCCGCTCGTTGTAGCCGTCTTGCTCAATCAATACCGAGCCTGCCGACACCGTTATGCGACGCTCGATATGATTGAAATAACGCTCTACCAGCGTATCTAATTTGCTCTCGTACATGGCTTAACCAATGTGCCCTACGGTGTGAAGGATCCACACCATCAAGAAACTCAGCAACACACCAACCACACCTAACACGACACCAACGCGCGCCATTTGATTGCTTTGCACATGGCCTGTAGCGTGAGCCAACGCGTTTGGTGGCGTACTGATTGGCAGAGACATACCAAGCGATGCCGCAAAGGTCACAACTAGGATCAGCGTCACTTCACCACCGAGAGGTGTTAACGATGCCATTGAAGTCCCGAGCGCCGCCATAATTGGCATCAGCAAGTTCGCTGTCGCGGTATGAGACATAAAGTTCGCCATCAGCAAACATAGGAATGCCGCACCGAACAGCACCACATAAGGCGAGAATTCATCAAATGGAATGCTGTGAACCACCAGCCTCGCCAAACCTGTTTTATCAAGTGCTAGACCTAGCGCGATACCGCCTGATACCAACCAAAGCACATCCCAAGAAATCTTCTTAAGATCTTCTTTGTTAATGATGCCCGTCAGTGAAAATACCGCGACCGGAATCAAAGCTACCGTGTATGAGTTCATGCCGTGCGCCGAGCCCATCAACCAAAGCAGAATCGTGCCCGCAAACGTGATGTAAACAATGATGGCTTTCGGCGTTTTCAAGAATTTACTCTTGATGTTGAGGTCAATGTTGGTCGTCTCAGCTTTGTAGAGAAAATCGATCAGGAACCATGCTAGCGCCATCATCACAATGACAAACGGTACGCCAAACACCATCCATTCACCGAAGGTAATAAGGTTGTCACCCACTAGGTATTTCAATGCAATCGCGTTTGGTGGCGTACCAATTGGAGTACCAATACCGCCGATGTTTGCGGCGACAGGGATACACAACGCAAACGCAATGCGTCCTGGATCTTTCGGGCCAAACACCGCGATAACCGGCGTCAAGATTGACAACATCATAGCCGTCGTTGCTGTGTTCGACATGAACATCGAGAAGATTGCGGTAATCAGCATTAAACCCAGCATGACGTATTTCGGGTTTTGTCCGAACGGCTTAAGCAGTACGCGCGCCAAGTTCACATCCAATCGATACTTGGTTGCCGCCATCGCGAGGAAGAATCCACCTAAGAACAGCATGATGATTGGGCTGGCGAACGTCGCCATGATGTCACTGTATTGCAGCAACTCACCAAAATGAGGCTCTCCCTCATCAAGCCGAAAGAAAATGATGCCCTTGTTGGAAACGAGCAACAACTCAAGCACGATGATCACCACAGAGGTGGCGTAAATTGGGATCGGTTCAAATACCCAACAAAGTGCAGCGAGCAAAAATATCGCGATAACGCGCTGCTGAATGATGGTCATACCTTCAAATGGAAACGCTGACAATGGCATCAGCAAAATGAGCAAAGGGATCACCGTTGGGATGATGTATTTGAGATAAGGGCGCATAGTACTACTTCTCTTCCTGAGATGGTTTGCCGTGAGATAACTGACGTAAGGAGCTGTTTTAACTGGCTTCCTTTCGCCACTCCGAAGAGAAATTATGCGCGCGCTTTTGAGGAGGAATTCTGGTGTTAGATCAATGAACTCTTATTCACCGCAGAAAACATGCGGTATCTGTGTTCAAGCTCACTAATTGAGCGAGGATTATTTATTGATCACACATCCTTTTTGTCTAAGTGCCTTTCCATTACATAGTTGGTTAACGTTGCACCACGCACTTCGATTTTCTGCTCGTTCACAACAGTAAAACCCATGTGCTCATAGAAAGGACGAGCGGTAATACTCACTTCTGAATAGATCTTATCCAGCCCTTTTGCTGCTGCTTGTTTGATTACATGAGTCATCAATGCACGTCCTACACCTTGGCCTTGGTATTCATGATGGCAGAAAAAGTGATCGACTAACCCACTTGGCTGAACATCGCTGTAGCCAATGATGACGCCATCTAGCTCAGCGACAAAAGGCTGGATAGCGGTCATTTTCTTTAGCCACAGTTGTGCATCAAATTCGTCCGGCGCCCAAGCTTTCACTTGTTGCTCGGTGTAATCTCTAAGATTAATGTTGCGGATAGTGTTGTAGAAAAGAGCCCACAGTATCGGGGCATCTTGCTCACGAAATTCACGGATAATCATCCAATGCCTCTTAATAAATCAATCTGCATGAGTTGCCCTCGCCCACTTGGCTCTCCCACTGGATACCAGCCATGTTTTCGATAAAAACGTTCACCGGCATCATTGCCCGGAATGTAGCGTAATCTGGCGTAGGCACAACCACCATCAATAAAACGCTTCAATAAGAAGTCTTGTAACTGCTCCCCTAGTCCTTGATTGCGGAATTCTGGCTTCAAGTAAAACAGGTTGATGTAACCAAATCGCAGCCCTTCATCGTCCAAAACCGGATGTCGGCACTCCAGTTGCCCGATGATTTGACCATCTTTGATGACATGGAAGAATCCCGCTTCGTTGTCATTGACGATCGATTGAAACCAAGAAGTGATTTCTTGAATATCAAACCCATCCTGATGGCCAAAACTGACCTCATAAGCGTCTTTTCGAAACGCGATACACAAATCCAAATGACGTGATAAATCTACAGGAATAAATTCCATCTAAGCCAATCCTTTTTATTCTTCGTCTTTTTGCTATATAGACATTAGTTATTTTATATAACCATAAATTCAAGAATTTTATAATTCAACTGTCGGTCATTTGAAAACATGCTTTTATAGGAGAAGTTATTATGCATGCATCATCTGTTTCCCAAAAACCGACACAATTTGGTTACTACCTTGGCGTATTTGGCGTTGCCCTTGTTCTTATCTGGTTGGGTATTTATAAATTCACCCCAACTGAAGCCAAATTAATTGAACCTTTGGTGGTTAATCACCCGGCCATGTCTTGGCTATATGGCATCATTTCCGTTCAAGCCGTATCTAATATCATTGGCTTAACCGAAATCATCGTCGCACTCGGCCTATTGGTTGGATTGAAAAAGCCAACGGTTGCTTACTACTCTGGTATTGCTGCAAGCGTTATCTTCCTCGCGACACTGAGCTTCCTAGTTACGACACCAAATACTTGGAAAGTTTCCGACGGTGTTTTGATTGCGAACTTTTTCCTTGTGAAAGATATTCTGTTCCTAGCGATTTCAATTAGCGTCGTTGAGCGAAACAAACCAAGTTTGACGCCAGCTATCGCCTAGTTTTAGGAAAAGTATCGAGAGATAGAAAAGAGAAAGTCGAAAGCATCAAAGGTATCGACCCTTCTTAACGCATGGTTGTCGCTACAAAGCCCCGCACTATTTGCGGGGCTTTCTTTATTTACGAAGCTGTTTATTGAAACGTTAAGCTTCTATCAGCCCTTGCTTTTTTAGCTCCGCGGTTATGGCATTACGGGTTCTACCATGCTCTTCTGCGAGCGAGGTTATTTCTGTACCAGAGGAAAACTGCTCAGATAAACGCTCGCGCTGATCCGGTGTCCAAGGCAATCCTGCGTTCTTTGGTAAACCATTCGATTCATTTTCTCGCTGTCTTTGCTCAATGGTTCTTTTGGTTTTGTTCACTTTTGATGATTGCTTTAAATCTTGCAAAACAACAAACATTGCTCGAATAACGATAGGCTCGTTGTAGAGAGATTCACTTGGCAGCGCCTCTCCTGTTATCGGGTTCGTGCCATTCGCTAAGGCTTCTATTACTTTCCAATGTGCTTCCATTACTCTCCTCCCTGAGTCGCCTATGCCCTCATCAAACCACTAGCGATAAGTTAGTCAAAAGGACATATAAAGAGTTTGGAGAGACTAGCAATTAGAAACAGACTGATATTTAGTTCAATTACATCGCCTCTTTCTAACCGGTCACAAATCTGTACTAAAAGCGAAAACCTGCCATAAGCTGAACACTAACCAGTATAGGGATGGACCACACTACAACGCTTCGATATGGCAGCATGTGAATGAGGAGAGACGGACGACGTTTCAGTTCTATCATTGGAAAATGAGTAAGCCAATGCTGCTCCGGACTTGTAAAACATGCCCAAAAGCGTCGTGTATAAGGGTGAGCACAGATAGCATATACATAGCTGGAACAGATTGACCATATTCCTAGAAAGCCAACGAGCTCAACGAGGAAGAATGCTTCTAGGCTAATAGGTAACACGGAAGGTCCACTTAGCAATACAATGGCAATGAAAAACGGTTCATATACGTTCCTTGTACTCTTCTTCCTTAACTCTTCCAATCCTTGGAGCGCTTTTAACGTCGATGACTCCAGAAGCGGCTTATCGTATTTTCGCCTGATGTTAAGTGCTTCATTAAACAGCGCTTCTGCCTCCTTCAATCGCCCCTGCTCGACATACAACTTGCCCAAATGCTGATAACTAAAGCTCAAATACAGCTCAGTGGCAGACGCCTGACTTTGTATGAACAAGCTTATCGCTTCATCATAGTCGCCCATGTACTGTTTTGATGTTGCCAAAACGTGCAAAGCCCAAAACTGATGCTTGTTACTCAAAGCGCTTTTCGAGACACGCTCTCCGATGTTTATTGAAGTTTGGTAGTTGCCCAGCACTCTTAAGCTGTCAGATAACAAAATTTGTTGCCATTGTAATGCCTTTGGCTGCCTTCGAAGCCAAAATAGAAGACATCTACTCCCGCTTTTGCACAGTCGTGTAAGCGCATCTAAGCTGGGCTTATCTCTTTGAAATCTCATCATTGTCATTTCGGATTGTGATTTGAGCATTCTCATCGCTATATATGGCTTTGCTTGGATTACCATCGACAAAATGCAGGGCGGCATAATCACTGATGCCGTAGCAGATCACATCAAGATGGCTATGAGCAAAGCGCTCAAACAGGTCATGTTTCTCGTCGTTCTCAACAAAATGAGCAGATGCTAAACCTTTCAAAAGACCGAGCCCTTTGATGATGGTGTAAGCCTCTGGATCGCTATCGGTAATCCCATAATCGAACCAACAAATAGCGCCAGCACTCATCCCGCAAAGTATGATGCCGCGGTTGTAACACTCTTTGAGAATGTCATCGATGCCCCACTCTTTCCAGAGAGCCAACATAGAACGGGTATTGCCACCGCCAACGTAAATCACATCTTGCTCGAACAACTTGGTTCGCCAGCCTTTCTCTAACTTGAACAGAGGAAAGTGCGTGAGGTGTTCGCTCAACTTAGCATTGTGGAAGCGGGTGATGACCTCTTCCGCATCGCCAGTAGCAGTTGAGAGATAACAGATTTTGGGGTTCTTCTTGCCTGTTAAAGACAAGATGTACTGGTCGAGTTGGCTTGGGATCTCTCCCATCATCCAACCACCTCCGCCAAGAACGACGCAATGTTTCTCCATACGAGTGCTCTTTTAATCCTTTAAATACATGCTTTGTGATGAACAGAATGGAGAGTTAACGCACGAACTTAAACCCTTTACACTCCATCTTCGGAAACGGAAATACGAGCGTTTTAAAACACCCCATTTGTATTCCGTACCTTACCACCAGCAAACAGGTTATACAGTCGCATGTCCATGCTGATTCCTTGAACTGCATCCCAATGTTCTACTAATTCACTATCTTCCACTTTCCATGTATCGATGATGTTCATCCCTTTTGAATCATCACCACGATGTGCTGCCTTAAGCGTGGCATGAGAATGCACAATGACGTGTGTTCCATCAACAAAAACGTGCTTCACATCGTAACTAAACTCTGGTGCATTTTTCACCAAATCACTCATGGTTTTGATAACGCCTTCGATACCATCTGTAATATTGCGATTGTGCTGTTTATAGTTTTTACCTTTGAAGCGCTCTCGGATGGCGTCAAAGTTATGATCGTTCATTATCTGCTGTACAAACGTCAACGCCGCCTCTGCATTCGCTTTGTCTTCCTGACTCCAATGAGCCTTAATAAAGGATTCAAACTCAATTTTTGAATTAGTCATAAGTTACTCCAATTTCGGTTCTCGTCGCCCACTTCCTCGTGGCTTTAACTTAGCTTGCATTTTGCAAGTTAAATAATTTGCTTGCAAAATGCAAGTGAATTATCATAACCACAGTTTTAAAGATTAAATCGAGGAATATCATGTCTAGACGCTCCGACTGCCCTATTTCCAATGTTCTGGATATCGTTGGTGATAAATGGAGCCTGCTTGTGCTGAGAGATCTGATGTTTTTTGGTAAACACTCTTTCTCCGAGCTACAAGGCTCAGAAGAAAAAGTCGCCACAAACATTTTGTCGAGTCGCTTGGAAAATCTTGAAAAAGAAGGATTAGTTCAGAAACAGGTAGACCCTTCTGACAAGCGAAAAAAGGTCTACTCTCTGACACAAAAAGGCAAGGATATGCTGCCTATTCTTCTAGAAATGATGATTTGGAGTAGTAAGTACGCTCCAGAAACGAACGCACCAAAAGACTTTCTCGACAGAGCAATAAATGACCGAGAGCGCCTGATTAACGATGTGTTTAAGCGCCTGGATGGTTAGTACTTCCACAAATAGAAAAAGGAGCGATTGACCGCTCTTTTTTTCTCACTATACGAAGTTCTCAAAATCAAACTTGTGCATTTTTCATCTGCTTTTGTTAACGGATTCGTGAATAACAAAAGACAATCACTAAACCATTTAGGCTACAAGAAAGTAAGCTTTTTAGAGCCTGAATTCAGACCATTCGCCTCGCAAAATTAGTGCTCTTTTTCATAGCATTGACGTGCGTAGAATCAGCAAAACAACCAACACAGAGTTTCATTTATATTATTGAATTTTAAATTCCTGCTATATCGAAGTTACTTCGCTTAGCGAATTTATATCAGACCATTTTTCTGTGATTGGTGCTTCTTAATTTCTGATTGTAATCGAATACAATACATATGCACCCCGTGCAATAAAAAAGGAATTATATGAAAACGCTTATTTACGACACGCTTGTCAACCTTGCTAACCAAGAACCAGAACACCACGCAAAGATTCGCCAAAATCTCTATGAGCAATTGGATTTGCCATTTGATAAGCAGCTTGCTCTTTACGCATGCGCACTTGGCCCGGCAAGTTCTGGTAAGTTGGAGAGCCGACAAGGTATCGACAATGCGGTAGACAGCGCAGTGAGACTGTTAACGACTCCTGAACGTTAATCAGCTTTACACTTGTAACGGCCCAACTCCCCTGACGGGCCGTTTTTCTTTAATTCAATATGATTCTTCTCGAACGATTAACCAGAAAGACATTGCCCCATAATGCCAAACGCGCAGCCCATCGCAATTGCCCAAGATATCGAACGCAAAATGCCCAAGTTCAATAAATAAAGCACATGGTAGGCAACTCTGAAGACAATATGTGTCAACGCTAGGAACTGAACATTCACGTTGATAGTGTCGGTCGATATAGCAACAACAACCGCAGAGGCAAATACTATTAAAGATTCAAAAGCATTTTGATGCGCGGCTAACGCCCTAGCACCAAATCCTTTCAATTCAGCCTGTTGTTCACGAGGATAGTTATTGTCGTAGCCACCAGCTTTGTGCATAGCAACTGCAAGGGGTATTTTTGCAATATAAGGAAGCAAAGCAGCAACGATTAAACAAAAAATCAAAATGTCCATGTGTCATCCTTGTTTGTATCGAAGACATTAATACTCAGATTATCAACGATACTTTTCCATAAGTTCTTCAATGCATTGTTATACATCGAACACAGACGTACCAGCTCTTTCACGATAAGAGTGGAGAACCATTCCGCGACAGGAGTCTCAGAGGTTGTACCTCACAACGAGCATGGGAAATACCTATCTCAACAGGCTCATGACATCATTTATTCATTGAATTATCGGACTAACGCCTTTTGGCCAATTTGGATTTTGGGTTCTATACCGGCTTTGCGATACAAACTCAATGCGGCTTCATTGAAAGAGTAAACTTCTAACCAAAGCTCTTCCCCACCTTTAGAAATCGCCAGCTCCTCAAATGCTTCGATTAGCCTCAGCCCGACGCCTTGATTTCTAAAGCTTAAATCCACCGAAATCTGTTCAATACTTGCAATCTTACGCTGCCTTAAAGTCCAAGACTTGCGATCCCATAGCTCACCAAAAATAAAACCCACTAAATGCTCTTCATTTTCAACAACAAGAAAAATCGAGCTTTCACTTTCGATGATTTTATGTAAATCGATGTTTTGTTCTATTTCATCAGGTGATAAGAAGTCATTTGGTAAATTCGCTTGATGGTATTCATGAAGTTGAAACTGTAACTTCTTTAAGGTGCTTATATCTCCGGTATGAGCTTGCCGAATGTTTAGCATATAAAAATCCCGTTAACGCTTGTCCGTCCATCGCTAGGACGCTCTATTATATTAAGCCACGAGTGACGTATTCCTTACTTTGGCTTACTAAATGTATATATCGGGCCTTCCCACGATTCATCGTTGAAAACCTCAACAGAAAAGTCCCCATCAGTGTAATGGCCTATTTACCTTCTTCCAGAATGATTGACCTTTTACGTTTTCACTTATCACCCTAACAACCCAATCTTGGCGAACATATCAAAAACCTGACTTGCCACATCACTCCCCACGCCCTTTTGCTGGAACCTCTTCATTATGAAGAACTCTTCAATGAGGTATCTCCCTTGTTCAGCATTTGGGTCTGAATTAACAATGACAAAACCAGCTGGTAGCCCTGAGACTCGAACTAGTAATGGCGTGTATTCTTTAATATCGAAGTATTCATCAATATCTGCAATCTCGAAATAGCCTTTCTCATCAACATCATCTTCTTCATATATTGAGAATTCGTACTCGTAAAATTGCAGCAAGTTTTGAATCAATTCCTTTTCATGGGGTGATATTTCATGCACCTCTATCTTCATATTTTCTCCTGAGATATAGGGCCTTGTTGAAGTGTGGGGCAATGCTATACCGACACCATCGCATACCACCTTAACCACTAAACCTAACGCATAGTAAAAATGCAACGCGTTGCGCATCACTCTTAAACAGTTTGTTATGCAGATTTGTTCGCAAAACTAGTCAAATCATCAGCTGTAACTTTCGTTTCTCCACCTTGAATAATTTTACGAACTTTAATTATCATTTTCTTAGTAGTAATATCCCCTTCATGAGCGAGAAGCTTGTTTATCTCTAAAGCTTCTTCGTCAGGTAGCCAAAGAGATGCCTCCCAAAGTAATTTGTTGAGCATTTTACAATCTTCTGGACGACCAATCCACTCTGCTAACAAATCAGTTACTAAAGCAGCCTCTTCTCTCTTTTTGATGCTAAAGTTGAAGTCAACTTTTAGCTGTTCGATTTTTTGATCGTACTCATTTTTAATCGAATATCGAATTCGTGATTGCAACCAAAAACCTATTATGACCTACAATGTGGCAAATATTAACGCAAACAAGCCTAGATCATTCCAACCTAATAACGTACCAATAGTATTTGCACCGTTTTCCATTTAATTACTCTTTATTTGATAATCTGCATAACGAATGACATGGATTCCCCCTCCCGAAGATCTGCTACACTCAAGTGATCAACACTATTACTGGAGGCTCCATGTCTAATCTATCTTATTGCGGTATCGATCTCGCTAAAAATCACTTCAGCGTTCATGCTATTAACCAGCATGGCAAAGTCATTCTTCACAAGAATGTCACACGCTCTAAGTTGCTTAATACCATAGCAAAACTGCCTTCTATGCGTATAGGGTTAGAAGCTTGCGGTGGCGCTCATTATTGGGCAAGAACATTCAATCAACTCGGTCATGACTGTCGTATTATGGCAGCCAAATATGTTTGCCCCCTACCGAATAAAAGGAAAAAACGACCTGAATGATGCCGCTGCTATTTGCGAAGCTGTCCAGAGACCATCTACTCGATTTGTCCCCATAAAATCGCCTGAACAACAAGCCGTCCTGGCAATTCACCGCATGCGAGAGCACTGGGTTCGAGAAAGAACTGCATTGATGAACCGGATACGCGCCATATTGTCTGAATTTGGGGTTGTCATGCCTACAGGAAGAGCTTCTCTGATGAAGCAAGTTCCACATATTCTAGAAGATGCTGAAAATCAACTTCCACATCAAGCGCGACAAATTATCAACGAAGCATATTCGCACCTAAAAAACCTTAACCAACAAATTGAAGGCACAGAAACTACGTTTCAGTCTATGGCAAAACAACATGACAATACGAAAAGACTTCTGAAGGTTCGAGGCGTGGGGCCACAGACCGCAACCGCCATCATTGCGGCGATTGGTGATGGCAGTCAATTTGATAAGAGTCGAGACCTCGCAGCTTGGCTAGGTCTTGTCCCTAAACAGTTCTCTACAGGAGGAAAGAATAGGTTAGGGAGGATAACGAAGCATGGCGACAAGTATATTCGTACCTTACTCGTTCACGGTGCTCGAGCTGTCATTACCACGATTGGTGATAAACAAGATAGGTTGAGTCAGTGGTGTCGCCAAATAAAGGAAAGACGAGGACTAAACCGAGCGATTGTGGCACTTGCCGCGAAAAATGCTCACATCATCTGGTCTTTACTCCACAATCAAACCGAATATGAGAACTACGCTGCTTAGCCTCTTAAAGCCTAAGCAGCGTTATTAAGAGTTAAACCCACCGGGTCATTGCAGACGCTAATGATGGAGATAGGTTAAGACCACTTGCGGAGAGCCTGTTAACGCGGCGGACACACTAGATGTCGTCTAACGAATAAGGCACCGCAGTCGCGCAAGTCATCAGGGCCACGATGAACACAAACTCATTGACAAGTAGGCCGAATGTAGAGCGGCAGTCCAAAACCCATCACTTGAAGTTTAGCGGATGTTTGGCAACCGGGGGAATCCATGTAGCCTGTTAAGGGGTGAGCAACGCAATACCAAAGCCGCCGTATACCACCTTAATCACCAAAACCAACGCATAGTAAAAATGCCACGCGTGCCGAATCACTCTTGAACAATTTGTTATATTGTCAGCTTACTATTTTCTCTGACCCTATCATGGATCAACTCAATATGAGCTAATAAGGTTATATCTCAATCACTTATCAAATCACTAATGTGATAATCATGAGACATAAAGCCACTTTCGTGATTCGCCGAGTAACCGCTAACTTTGCCTGTCTGCAATGCGTGACGATCGAGAATGAAACTATGCTCTTTGACATCCCGCCCTCCGCGATTTGCACCATGAGCAGCAAAGCTATTGCGAAGGTCAAAGATCGTACAATCCCGAAGTGCCTTAGGATTAAACTCTATACCCATTTTTCGAAGAATTACTAACAAAGCTTGTTGCTGCATATAAATAGCATTAAAAACCCCGTAGAAATAAAGGTAGAGCTCACCAATTGACAAAGATTCACAGCGGATAAGAAAGGCATGTTTTGCCAACTGAGTATCTTCTAGCATGTACAAGCTATATATGACAGAGTTGTAGTCTGCACTATTATCAACCGAAACAATAGAATACAGAACTGAATCTTGCTCAGTCTCAATAGCAACATCGGAAATGATTTCACGAATAGAATAAATTAAATCATCAATTTCCACGCAAATCTCCAATGGCAATATAACGCCGCATTAAGGTGTGAGCAGCGCTTGGCTATACTTGAACGAAGCGAAACTGCCAAGCGTTGCGAATCACTCTTAAATGCTTTGTTACAAAGCAAACTCCCCAACTGTGACCGTGTTTATTAGAGGGTTTTCATCCAAGACCGGAATTCCAACTAACACATTATTGTCTGTATGCTCGGTAGCGCCTTGAGCATAAATAGCACAAATTTTTTCTTGCTCTGCTTCGTTTAGACTTTCCCACCACTCTGGTGATATGTAAATATTTTCAACCATTGCGAAGGTGAAAATAGAAAGTGAGTTTGAAACAGAACCTGTCTGAAGGAGTTGGTTAACAAATTTTAAATTGCTTCTTGAATGCTCTTTCAACCACGACAAGACAATGTACCCTTTGTTTTCAGAAGCAAAAGAGTTAATGAACACATAATCTGGTACATCCTTGGGATCATTAGATATCGTTTGAAGCAGTTCACCATCGAAGCCAACCGTATACCCCAGTACCGCACTGGTCATAACCCGCGGAGGTAATTCAAGTTCCACGACTAAGTGATGTAAGTCATCAAAGGCAGCAGCCGTAAACATGTGATCAAGCTTCTGCTTCAGGTACCGCAGGTCTCCCATTGTAAGATCATTATTTGAACCATAGTATTTAGCCATTTGTTGTATCATGACTTGTTCACTAAGAGATTTACCTTTATCTAACTCTTGGGCAAAGCTAAATGTATTTGCAGCGCTCTCTTTTACAAAAAGTTCTCGGCATAAAGATCGATATGTCACAAGAAAACAATGGTATGGACTTTTATCAAACGCATTGTCTTCAATCGGAGCGAATATGTCTTTGTCGTGAGTTGAGCAGAAACCAGTAAACACTGAGGCTTGGTTAATACCTACTTTCTTTGGACGGACTCTTTTAGACATAGAGAAGTCATGATTTGTTTTGAAGGTAGTATAAACATGTCCATCTGCTGCTATAGATTTTAGGGAGGAGCTTTTTGATACTGAATGCGCTTTGATGATTTTCTTTGAACATTCAGATTTCATCGATTCTGGTACGCTACAAAATTTTTTTGAGTTGAAGCTATTCATCTCTTTCATTATCGTACCTTTATCAACAGGAGCTTGTTTATCACGCCCTAAATGACAACGTTTGTATTTTTTCTTTGAGCCACACCAACATGGCTCATTTCTACCAAGTTTCACTGATGTTCCTCTGCTTTATAACGCCCTGTTAAGGGGTGAGCAACGCAATACCGATGCCGCCGCATACCACCTTAATCACTTAAACCAACGCATAGTGAAAATGCCACGCGTTGCGAATCCCTCTTGAACAGTTTGTTATGTTTAAAAATCACCTTTTATTTGAGCTACAGTCAAAATCCTTGTTGACAACCTTTCGATTGATTTATAAGAAAACTCTCCTCCCATAGTCTCTTTCAAAAACCGTAATATCTCATGAATTTCACTGTCATCATTTATTATGATATAGCTAATATCTTCAGGACTGAATGATAACTTTAGATCGCTTAGTTTTTCTTGACTATCAGCATATACGTCTTCAAACCCCTCCAATTTATCCCTATCGAAGCAAAATCCTATATCTTCATTTACATCTGGAACATATCTCCATTCGCGCTCGTCATAAAACCGATAATCTGGAATTGTTTCTTCTTTTCTTTTTAAATCCTCTTGGTAATTTTTAACATATCTCAATATATCAATAACTGGACGATCTTCGATGGGTAAAGCGTGTAGTGGATTCTTTCCTTGATGCTTACTTATAATATATGACTCTACCGCAGAACCCAGAGTTTTATTTAAAAAAGAGTTCTTATCTATATACAAAACGGGATTAAGATGATTCTTTCTTGCCCATTCCTTTGTTAGCCCTACTCCATACGAACCATACTTATCTATATGCTCTTTTATCTCAGACAGCGGAATATCACAAAAACTGACCATTGGCACTAATATATCCACATAGGAATCATCACCAATGTATATATACTCTCGACAATACTTTAGTTTAAAACTATTTTTTATAATCCCTTTAATAGCATCTAAGCTATCGGTAAAGTGAATTATTGAATTCGAACTAACTCCCATAAAAACCTTTTATTTTGATAAAACTAAACTTAAACATAGCGCCCTGTTAAGAGGTGAGCAACGCAATACAAAAGCCGCCACATACCACCTTAAACACTAAAACCAACGCATAGTGAAAATGCCACGCGTTGCGAATCCCTCTTGAACAGTTTGTTAGAGCGTAACTCAAAGGTTGAACAGAACTTTCAAAAGAGAATTTACCAAGGAAGAGATCTCTAGAAATAGAACTACTGGCAAACCTATCGCTATTATCAGTTTAAACTCGACAAACTGACCTACAACTGCATCACTATATCTACCGCCCAGGAACTTTCTCGAGTCGTCTCCTACCGTAGATTTGACTTCATTTGTGGCCGTCTTGCGATCTTTACCGATGAATTCTTTAAACAACATAAAGCCGAAGGGAGCGATAATAATGCCGGCAATAAGATATGAAATGTATTCAACTATATCGGTCATGTTCATACTTTTTTCTCCTGCGCTCTAACGCCCTGTTAAGGTGTGAGCAACGCAATACCAAAGCTCCCGCATACCACCTTAATCATTAAAACCAACGCATAGTAAAAATGCCACGCGTTGCGAATCGCTCTTAAACAGTTTGTTAGCCGCTCATTCCTAAAGGTTACTGCTTACTCAACAGGAACTTACGCAAATCTCTCTCTGCACGCATAACAAACAGAATAAACACTTTGTCACCGTCTTGTTTATAGAAAACACGACATGGATTAACGACAACTTCACGATAACTTAAATGTTCTAGCTCGGATGGAATACGACCTGACTCTGGGAAAGTTTGCAGGCGTTCGACTTTGGAGAAGATCGTTTGCACTAACTGCTTTGCAGCTACGATATTTTCAAGTGCGATATATTCAGCGATATCGTTGAGGTCAGATAACGCTGGCTCAGTCCAGATTATTTCAGCCATTTTGACATTTTGTCCTTGGCTTTATCGTGACTCACCACTTTACCGTCAGCTAATGCACGTTCACCTCGTGCAATCCCCTCCAGAATCGCCAAGCGATTTTGCATAAACTCGTAATCATCAACATCAACCAGATATGCCGATGGCTTACCATGTTCAGTAATTAACACTGGTTCTTTGGTGTCGTGGAGATCGGCGAGGATCTTAGTTGCTTGACGTTTAAGTGATGTAACTAGTTCTACTTTCATGAGAGCTGCTCCAAAGGAATACTAAAGTGATACTATTCTATCACTTTGAGTATAGCAAGCTCCATGACGGCTAACACTCTGTTAAGGGGTGAGCAACGCAATACCAAAGCCGCCGCAGACCACCTTAAACACTAAAACCAACGCATTGTGAAAATGCCACGCGTTGCGAGTCCCTCTTGAACAGTTTGTTAGGTGCGTAGCCAAAGTTGGTAAAAGTCTGTTTCATCGTGCTTGGGATTCTTGCGCACGAACTCCCAACCATGGCGCTTATAGAATGTGAGAGCTCGATGGTTAGTTCGGCTTACTGAAAGTACTGCACGCAAACAACCCGCTGTACTCAACGTGCTTACAATATAATCCTTCAATTTTGCAGCGAGCCCTGAACCACGAAAATTTGGCTTTAAGTAAATGAGATACACATAGCCAGTCTCCGGCTCGGGTGAAAAGCTACGAAACTCTAGCTGCCCTGCAAACTGACCATCCACAAATATATGGATATAGAACCATCCTGATGTTGCTAACCGGTCTAATACTCGTTCACGATAACCACTGATGAAGTCGTCGAAACCATCGTAATGCCCAAAACTACAAAAGTATGCATCTTTTCTCGCAGCAACGCACAATTCGAAATCATCAATGTTTATCTGCTGAAAAGCAATTTCCATGCTTACCTTTTCCTTCAAGCCCCTAACGCCGCATTAAGGTGTGAGCAACGCAATACCGATGCTTCCGCATGCCACCTTAAACACTAAACACAACGCATAGTAAAAATGCCACGCGTTGCGAATCACTCTTAAATGCTTTGTTAGCATTATGCTTTCGCTCTACGCACAATTAAATCTGCCACTTTATCATTGTAAATTTTACACAAAGTACTTCTTACTGGTAAGTTATATCCTAAACCTCTAACTTCTGAAGCACTAATGCCATTCGGAACTTCGACTATATTTTTGACTTTCCTTATATACTCGCCTTCATCTTTCTTACCAAAAATACTATTGCTGGGCTCAATAGTTGATTCAAACTCACCGATTGCAATAATCCCGACACCATTTCTATAAAAGAAAACACGATCTCCATCATTAGGTGCCGAAAGCATTTCTTCTGGGTTAGAGTAGCCATAAATTGCAATGCAAGAGTGCTCTAGCATATTTTTATATGCGCCCCGGCTATAGGTTTCATTGGTATTAAAAAACCAATCGCCTCCCCATTTACACCCAAAAGATAATGGTTCGACATTGATCTGATTAACTTTTAGGAGTAGTTCGTCCCCTTTTAGATACAATGTAAAAGGCGCAACATCAATTGGTAGATCGTAACTGCTTAACCAATGCACTATTCGAGATATTTCTTCTTCAAAATGTGGAGCAACAATGAATAATCTTTGCTTCTTACACAACTCATCCTTCGAAAAATCTTGGGAGTCAACGAATTTACGATATTCGTCAATTAATTCAGTTCCGTTGTTTGTATAAGACTTGTACCGAGCGTTAAAGTTCTCATACTCCCAAGTGGATAACGTGGAGGCATAATCTAATACCTGTCCAACGGTAGTTCGATCGGCAAGTCCTCTTTTTAATTCGATAATTATCAAATTACCTTGGGAGTCAATACCAAGTATATCTGCTTGCTTCTCCCCTTTGGATTCTTGGGACAAGATAAACACGGAGTCAGCATCTGTGAAAAGTACGTTCAAATTTTCTGCAAACCAGTTTTCTATATCTTTTTCATAGATATCGTAGTCTGAAGGGCTAATCTCTCGGTATAGCTCAAACTTTGGTTTTCTTTTGTCTGATAAATCTAATTCGAAGATTTTTTCCATTTGGAAATTTCCTGCTAAATAATGCTAACGCCCTGCTAAGGGGTGAGCAACGCAATACCTAAGCTGCCGCAAACCACCTTAATCACTAAAATCAACGCATAGTGAAAATGCCACGCGTTG
>NZ_JPRD01000078.1 GCF_000817815.1 Vibrio owensii CAIM 1854 = LMG 25443 | reverse complement strand
CCTTAAGTGAACGGCATTAGCGTTAGAGCTGCGTTTTTTTGATTCTTAAGAATGTTAGACTTTGAACTCGTGACCACTTTTCTCGGCTTGGAAACGAGGAAGGTATTGCTCGAAGAAGTCCAGCATCTGTTGCTGGTTTTGCTCTTCACCGAGTTGCCCCAGCAATTGCGCAGCTACTTCAAAGGTACATAGATTACCTTCTTGCTGGTTGCGACGCAGTTGATATTGGGAATCGGCTTGAGTGGCTAAGCCCATCATAGCGACGCCCTCTAGCCATCGGCTTTTATTGATCATCTTGCGCGCCTCTTGCCAAGTCGCATCAAGAATGATGTACAACGGTTGTCTGTCTTGCTCGGTACTTTGTTGCTGTACTTGTTCAAGCGTTAGGCTCTCTTCACTTGGGAATAGCAGTACTGGCAGCAGGCTTGGATTCGCTAGCGTTTCTAACAACTCTGCTGGTGGCGTTTTTCGGTCCCAAACGACTTGAGTGACATTCAGTTGGCACTGGGCGAGCAGTTTGCCAGTGTTAGTATCGCGCGTCAGTTCATTAGGGTGCATTAACAGCATCAGCGATTGTTCACTGCTTAACTCAGGCAGCAGTGAACAGATGCAGTTGAACTGGAAGCCACAATGTGGACAAGGCTGCGCCATTACAAGCGCACCCCATCACGAACAGGGCTGATGCCATCTGAGAACAGACGCACGCCGCTGACTTGTTCTTTGTTCGCTTTTGGCGCCAAGCTTGGGTTGATTGGGTAGCTCACGCCTGTGTATTGCATCACGTGTTGCCCCGGCGTTGCGCCGCCACCGCTGACATTGAAAATCAGGTCACGCCAGCCGTGCGAGGTTTGTTGACCAAGCATAATTGGGCTTTGCACTAGCGTCATGCGGCTATTGAAACGCCACTCTTTCTCGTGGTTTTCGAATATCAGCAGAGTACAACCGCCAGAGCCACACCAATCAAGTTGCACTAGTAATTCTTCATCACCATCGCCATTCAGATCGTAGGTCAGCCAACGGTATTGGTTATTGCTTGGGTTGGTTTGATTAATGAAAAAGTAGTTACGTACCGCCGCATCCACTTTTGAATTAAATTCGGCACTGGATGGAATGTCCGCAGCTGCAATTGGCGCACTACCGCGTTCAGGTGCTTCTTGCTCAATGCCTGAGTGACGCACTGTTGCTGGATATAGCACTAAACCCCCATCGGCAATGGGATAAACCAAATTGCCCACTTTCTCTTTGACTGCTTTCAGCTGGTTGCCTTCGCGAGTAAATAGGCGCTCGGTCATTAAGCGTTGTTGCTGGTGGTGAGTCATCAATACTTGCACTTGCGATGGGCTCAGTTGCTGCCAGTAGCCGCGTTCAATCAATGGCGGTTGCCCGTCTGAATAGCTGTATTTGGTGATAGCACTGTGGTCGCTGTTGAGTGTCATCTGTACTTCGAACCCTTGCGACTGGGTTGATGTTGCCACGTAAGTGTTCACCCACTTGAGTGTTGAGTCTACGTTGGCCGCCATACCGCAACCTTGGTAGGTTTTATCGTCATGCTCTAGTGTCGCTTTCCAGCCGTAGAGAGAGTTGCTCATGGTGTCTGAACACAAGTTCTCGGTCATGCGCAGTTCACCATCGTTAAGTTGGTAGGTACGTTGGCGAGGTTGCAGTTTGCTGCTGTCGATTTCGAGCGTTTGTGTCGACTTGCCCATTTGCTGGAACTTGAGTGTGTTGCCTTCAAAGCTGGCTGACCATGATGGCTCGTTACCGAAAACTCGTGTTGGTTTACTGGTTTGTTTGTAGCGTTGTGGGTTTTCTGTGGTGAGGAAGTTTACTTGTTCTACCACGAAGTTCGCGTCGAAGTCTGCAGAGAAACCATCAACACCAGGTGGATTGAGGTGACCAATCACTTCTCCATACATGGTTTGATAAGGTTCATTGGTTAATGCGATGGCTCGTTGCAGCTGTTGTGGTGACAGTTGCAGCCAGTATTGTTTGTCGCTACCACAAGGTGTGATGTACTGGCTTTCATGCCCAATCACGACTTCACCACGCAGCATAAAGGTTTGAGGCAAGATGGTTTCTGGCTTATCCAAGGACGCAGGCGGAGTTGTTGGTGCGTCTGCATCGGACTGCTGTGGTTGCATGCTACATGCTTGCAGGACCAGCAGTGTGGCTAATGCCACTGGGTTTTTCAAAGCCTTCATGTTATATCTTCCTCATTACTCAATCTGCATCGGATGGCATTATGGCATATTGGTTATTTAAAACAGAACCAGATACCTTTTCTATTGACACGCTTCGAACCCAAAAGGTTTCATGTTGGGAGGGAGTTCGTAATTATCAGGCGCGTAATATGATGCGCGACCAAGTTAAATTGGGTGACTTGGTGCTGATTTACCATTCCTCTTGCAAGAACGTAGGAGTGGCAGGTATTGCCAAAGTGACCCGTGAAGCGTATCCCGATCATTTCCAGTTTGACCTAGAGAGTGATTATTACGACCCGAAATCTGACCCAGAAAATCCGCGTTGGATAATGGTGGATATTGAGTTTGTGCGTAAGACCGAACGCTTGATTCCGTTGTCGGTCATGAAGGCGATGCCAGAGTTAGAAAACATGTCATTGGTGAAACGCGGCAATCGCTTATCGATCATGCCGGTTAGCGAAGAAGAGTGGCAAGCAATCCTCGGCAAAGAGAAACTGCCGAGTCAGCGATAAAAGAAAAGGGCTGCATAGTGCAGCCCTTTGTGATTTTGCCGATAACCTACTGTTGATAGCCAATACAGGTTATAGCAGATGATCTTGTAGGTAGTGTGCAACCGCATCGTCGGCGTTGCTGCCGATGACTTCATTGTTTGGTAGTGCTTTCATCACTTTCTCGTGAGAGGTGCCCATCACCAAACCTTTACCCGCCATGGATAGCATTTCTACGTCGTTCATGCCGTCACCAAACGCAATAGTGTTTTCTAGTGTCAAACCAATTGATTCTGCCACTGCTTTTAGAGCGTCACCTTTAGAAACGCCCGCACTCATTACTTCCAGACACCAAGGTGTTGAGAAGGCGATGTTTAGTCGATCGCCAAATTGTTCACGCAGTTTAGTTTCGAAGGTAACAAGGTGTTCATGGTCTTGCGCTGGGTGGGTGAAGAACACTTTTGCAATGCCGTCAGTTGGCGCATTGTTTTGGTCGTACAACTTGTAAGTGAACTCTTCGTGGAAATCACGCAGTTGTTCATCGTCTTTGTTCAGCAACCAGTCGTCGTTTTGGTACATGTGGATAAGTATTTCAGGATCCGTTTTGATCGTGTCGATCACTGGCTGCACCAAATCTTCCGGTACGTTCTGGCTGTACATCTCTTGATCATTCTGGTCGTGCACACGTGCACCGTTTGAAGTGATCATGTAAGCCGGAATACCTACCGTGCGACGAATGCTTGCGACGTCTACGTGGTGGCGACCCGTTGCAAAGACAAATGTGTAGCCTTGTTCATGCAGCGCTTTGAGCGTCTCTTTCGAGTAAGCGCTTAGCTGGTGGTTTGGTGCGAGTAAAGTGCCATCCAGATCTGAGGCAACGATTTTAGTGATCTCTTTGCAAGGTAGCGATGTGCTCATGAAGCCCTCGTAAACGGTTCGGATAGAGTAGAACAGGTTGATTGCACACGGAGCGCAGTAGATTGACTAGGTCGTACTGCTCCGAGTGCGGGGAACATGATGAAGTTTACGCCAAAATAAGGAGGAAAAAGAGGGTAAATCGCAGACCTCGTATTTCCTCTTTAATTCATTTTATGCGCTTTGAGTACGCATAAAGGAAAAGACAGCGTCCAGAGCTTGGTTACGATACTGGTCTTTTTCGAACAAAATTTCGTGCTCTGCACCAGCAATCGAAACTAGGCTGGCATTGGGGTTGGTCTTACTTAGCTTATCGATAAAGCGTTGCTGTGCGGCGTTACTCACGATGCGATCGTTGCCTGACTGAACCAATAAAACCGGAACTTTAATTTGGCGTGTCAGCAAAATACATTGCTTGGCAGCCATTAAACCTTGCCAAACCCAGCGGGTGCTTGGCCCACCGACTTGCAGTTCGGGTTTGTCGTTGTATAAACCACGGAACCAATGATAGCGATCGTAGCTTTGGCTAAGGGGGTTATCTTCAAACGGTTTTGTGTAATACGCCTTATGTCCCGGAGCATAGCTAGGTTTTGTCGAAACTGCCGCTAAGATTTGACTGACCGGAATCGCGATAGGGCTGAGATACCAAGGTAGGTTGATACCAAACATTGGAGAACTCAGAATCAAACCATCAAAGTTGTGTTCTGGATGCGTTTGCAGGTAGCGTGTGGCGATCGCGCCGCCCATTGAGTGAGCAATGATAAAGCGCTGTTGGTATCCGCTTAAATCAAGCTGCTGCAGCACCAATTCCATATCTTCAATGTAATCATTAAAGTCATAGACGTGACCCATGTCTGAGTCTGGAATTAGGCGATCTGATAAACCTTGTCCTCGGTGGTCAAACGAATACACGTCATAACCTTGTCGGTACAGGTCGTAGAACAGTTCTTGGTATTTCCAGGAAGCTTCAATGCGACCGTTAACGATCAGCACGGCTTTTGTGTGCTCAGGATTGGTGAGTTTGCACCAGTAGATTTTCTTTTTCTCTGTCCCTTTTACAAAGCCTTCTTGGCGTTCTTGCCAAAGTGCTGCGATCGGACCACCTATTGCTTGCTCAAATAAAGTCTCTTGAGTATAAGTCAAAGGTGAATGGTTAATAGCCATTAGTCGATTACCTGAAGATACGTTGTTTACGCGATGTATCATCGAAGAATTATTGAGGAAATGCAATGGATACCCACGTTTGGTTAGCCTATGTGGTAACAGCAATCGTTTTTAGTCTGGCTCCGGGATCTGGTACCGTCAACTCAATCAGCAATGGTTTGAGTTACGGCACGCGCAAGTCATTAGGTGCTATCGTTGGTTTACAAATCGGTTTGGCGATTCATATTGCTCTGGTTGGTGCTGGTATCGGTGCGTTGGTCGCGCAATCTGCAACGGCATTTACCGTGATCAAGTGGGTGGGTGCGGCTTACCTTGTGTGGCTTGGCATTCAAAAGTGGCGTGATACGTCTGGTTTGGTTGCAACCGAGAGCCACAAAGCCATGTCAGGCACTTCTCTGTTGTACAAAGCCATTCTTATTAACCTGACAAACCCAAAATCGATCGTCTTCTTGGTGGCACTGTTTCCACAGTTTATCGACCCAGCGAAAGACCAATTGACTCAGCTGTTGGTATTGGGTGTGACCACAGTAACCATTGATGCGTTTGTGATGCTGGGTTACACCAGTTTGGCCGCTCAAATGGGACGCTTTATTCGCTCAGATAAGATCATGGGCAAAATTAATAAAGTATTCGGTTCAATGTTCATGGGATGTGGTGCATTATTAGCGGCAGCTAAGTAACAAATTATAAAAAGCACAATAATTTCGAATGAAAAATGCGTATGTCGCCCGCCAGCCTATCTTTAATCGAAAAAGACAGACGCTGGGATATGAGTTGTTGTTCCGCGATGGTGAAAGTAATGCCTATCCTGCACACATCGATTCAAACAGGGCGACATACCGATTGATAGTAGAGAACTTTCTCTCTGTCGGAACCAATCCTCTGATTGCATCTTCGCGATGCTTCATCAATTTTCCTCACCAAAGTTTGCTGCGTCGGCTGCCAAGAAGCTTGCCGAAAAACAAAATCGTGGTTGAGGTACTCGAAACCTGCCAACCAACCGATGAACTGCTTGAAGCCATTCGTGAACTGTACCGTGAAGGCTACTTGATCGCGCTCGATGATTTCACTTTGACTGACGAATGGCGTCGTTTTCTGCCTTATGTTCATATCGTGAAACTCGACATCATGGCGATGGGGCTGAAAAATGCGTGTGATTTAGTTAAGAAGCACACCAAAAAGCGCACCAAATACCACTTCTTAGCTGAGCGGGTCGAAACCGAAGCTGAGTTTGAAGCGACCAAAGAGGCGGGCTTTAAATTCTTCCAAGGCTACTTTTTCAGTAAGCCCGAAGTGATGCAGACTAAATACGTGAGCCCTGAGCAAGTACTGGCGCTCAAGTTATTTAGAGAAGTGTGTGTTCCCGATCCTGACTTCGACCGGATTGAAAACATCATTACTCAAGATGTCACGCTGTCGTACAAGTTACTGCGTTTTGTGAACACACAATCGACCACATTAGAAGTGACCATTACTTCATTCCGCCAAGCTTTGATTTACCTTGGGCAAGAGAAGCTCAAAATGTTTGTCTCGCTGGTGGTGGCGTCTTATATCTCCAGTAAGAAGCCGCGTGAGTTGTACAACTTATCTTTGCAACGCGCTCAATTCTGCGAAGCCATGTCGCGCTATCAACCTCTTTCGCATCTCAACGAGCAGGGTTTTATGGTTGGCTTGTTGTCGATTCTCGATGCCATGCTCGATTTGTCTGTCGAATCTTTAGTTGGCCAGTTACCGTTAAGTCCTTCCGTGCAGCAAGCTTTGTTGCATCGCCAAGGTGAATACGGCGCGTTACTGGCAATTGAAGAGTGCTACGAGCGTGCAGACTGGGCAGGTGTGGAGCAATTCTCCCAGCAACTCGGTCTTTCTGTCGATGACGTGAAGTCTGAACTTGGCGAAGCCGTTCGCTGGAGTCAGACCTTTTCTGGCGCCTAATCTGATCAAATATTAAACTTTTATTACAGTCGAGCACAATCGCTTGACGGCATCTTATTTTTACATAACTATATACGCATATCCATATATAGGTATGTAAGTATGCTTCCACATCAGTTCTTCAAACTTCTTTCCGACGAGACTCGTGTGCGTTGCTTAATGCTGGTGGTTCGTGAAGGGGAAACCTGTGTTGGTGATTTAGCCCATGCGCTACAAGAAAGCCAACCAAAGATTTCTCGCCATCTGGCTCAGCTAAGATCAAATGGTATTTTAGTTGATAAACGCCAGGGGCAATGGGTGTACTACGAGCTGTCAGATCAATTACCGGGATGGATGCAAAAATTGATTGATGACTTGGTGGCCTCGAACTGCTTAAAGCAAGAGTACCAAGACGATATTTCACGTTTGCAAGACAAAGCTCGTGCAGCGTGCTGTTAACCAGCGAAAGCTTAAAGGTAGAAGATTATGACGATTAAAGTAGGTATTAACGGTTTCGGTCGAATTGGTCGTTTGGCATTACGCGCAGCGTTTGATTGGCCAGAGCTAGAGTTCGTACACATCAACGATGTAGCGGGTGATGCAGCGACTCTTGGCCACTTACTTGAGTTCGATTCAGTCCAAGGTTGTTGGAACCATGCAGTGCAAGTTGAAGGCACAGACATGGTGATCAATGGTAAGCGCATCACGACTTCACAAGAGCGTGATATCGATGCTGTGAACTGGGGTCAATGTGATGTTGTGATTGAAGCAACGGGCGTTCATCGCAAAACCTCATTCCTAAACAAATACCTAGAACAAGGCGTAAAACGTGTTGTTGTTAGCGCACCAGTAAAAGAAGACGGCGTAGCTAACATCGTAGTGGGTGTGAACGACCACATCTTCGACCCAGCGCAGCACCGCATCGTAACCGCAGCGTCTTGTACAACGAACTGTATTGCACCAGTAGTGAAAGTGATTCACGAGAAACTGGGCATTGAACAATCGTCATTCACAACGATTCATGATTTAACTAACACACAAACGATTCTGGATGCGCCGCACAAAGACCTACGTCGTGCACGTGCATGTGGCATGAGCCTGATCCCAACCACAACGGGCAGTGCGAAAGCGATTGTTGAAATCTTCCCAGAGTTGAAAGACAAGATTAACGGTCACGCGGTTCGTGTTCCTCTGGCAAACGCCTCACTCACTGACATCATTTTTGATGTGAAACGTGATACCACGGTTGAAGAGGTTAATGCACTACTGAAAGAAGCTTCTGAAGGCGAGCTAAAAGGCATCCTTGGCTTTGAAGAGCGTCCATTGGTTTCTATCGATTACAAAGGCGACCAACGTTCAACTATCGTTGATGCGCAATCAACCATGGTTGTGGGTTCTCGTATGGTGAAGATTTACGCTTGGTACGATAACGAAATGGGTTACGCGACGCGTACTGCAGAATTGGTTCGTAACGTTGGTATGGCATAAGGAGTTTTAAGATGTCTCATCCTACATGGCAATTAGATTTAGAAACGGGCGCTTTGGTACTGACTCCATGTCCTGGTACCAAAGGTGTTGAACTGCAAGCTTCGTTAGAGCAGCTAAAAGCGCAAGGCGTAGAAGCGATTGTTACTGCCCTTGATAATGCTGAACTAGCAGCAAAAGACGTGTCTGCGTTGGGTGAATTGACTCAACAATTGGGCATGAAATGGTTCCAAATTGAGATTGAAGATGACTGTGCTCCGGGCGAAGAGTTCGCGGCAAAATGGTCACAAGCGAGTCCTGAACTTCACTCGATTCTTGCTCAAGGTGGCAAGGTTGCCATGCACTGTATGGGTGGCTCTGGTCGCACAGGTTTGTTCGCTGCGCACCTACTGCTAGAGAAAGATTGGGCGCTAGAAGACATCGTACGTGAAGTGCAAGCGCTGCGTCCTGGTGCTTTCACTAAACCAGTACAAGTTGAGTACATCGAGCGTGTGGCTCAAAACGCTTGATCAGCTTATAGAGCTTTTGGAACATCATGATCTAAAAGCTCTCTTTATGCCGTAATGGCTTACCAATTTATGTGATTCTTGCTTACTGATTCTATATTTAAATTATTGTTTATTAATAAATAATGTTTAGATTTCTCATCAGTTCTTGTTTCACAATTTAGCGCCAGTATTGAGGTGACTCAATGCTGGTGTTCAGGTCATAGAGCATTTGGAACATCATGATCTAAATGCTCTAAACGCTGTACATCTGAGGTCGTTATGATTTCAAAACTAAGTAAAAGTATCCGTCAGTATATGCTGGTGACGTTCAACTATTGGAACTTCACTGTGACGGATGGTGCACTCCGTATGCTGGTGGTGCTTTACTTCCATGACTTAGGCTACTCAAGCTTAGCCATTGCTTCGCTGTTCCTTTTCTATGAATTTTTTGGCGTAGTGACCAACTTGGTTGGTGGCTGGCTAGGTGCTCGACTTGGTTTGAACAAAACCATGAACGTCGGCTTAGGGATGCAGATTTTTGCCTTGCTGATGTTGGCAGTGCCCAATGCCTGGTTGACCATTCCTTGGGTAATGGCGGCGCAGGCAATTTCAGGTATTGCCAAAGACTTAAATAAGATGAGTGCCAAGAGCGCGATCAAAACTTTGGTGCCAGACGAGCAGCAAGGTGCACTTTATAAGTGGGTTGCGATCTTAACGGGCTCGAAGAATGCGCTGAAAGGTGCGGGCTTCTTCGTTGGTGGTTTGCTGTTGTCGGCGTTTGGTTTCCAAACTTCGATGGTCATCATGGCAAGTGTGCTGGCTGTTGTGTTTGTATGCAGCTTGATCTGGCTAGAAGCGGATATGGGTAAGGCGAAGAGCAAACCTAAGTTCCGTCAAATTTTCTCTAAGTCAGAATCGGTGAACATTCTTTCCGCTGCACGTATGTTCCTATTTGGCGCTCGTGATGTGTGGTTTGTTGTTGCACTTCCGATTTATCTTGGCAGCGTGTTTGGTTGGGATCACCTGATGGTAGGCGGCTTCCTTGCAGCTTGGGTGATTGCTTACGGATTCGTTCAAGGTTTTGCGCCTCGTATTACCGGCAAAGCGCAAGGTCGAGTGCCAGATGGCAGCGCGGCATTAATTTGGGCAGGTATCCTTGCCGTCATCACCGGTGCGATTGCTTATGGCGTGCAAATCGGTTGGCAACCAGAGCTTGTTATTGTGGTGGGCTTGATGATTTTCGGCGCTGTGTTCGCGGTGAACTCATCTCTGCACTCTTACCTGATCGTTAGTTATGCGAAAGGCGATGGAGTATCACTGGATGTTGGCTTCTACTATATGGCGAATGCGATGGGACGTTTGATCGGTACGGTTCTGTCTGGTTGGATTTACCAAGAAGCGGGTCTAGCGGCATGTCTGTGGGTGTCATTTGCTTTCTTAGCACTAACAACGCTAATTTCTATCAAGCTACCAAAGGCCAAAGTGGCTACGGCTTAAATCGGCTTACGACTTAGAAATAAAAAATGGCTCCATATTGGGAGCCATTTTGTTTTTACGATTCAGTATCGCAAATCAGCAAGTCTTGCTTATGGGCAAAGACGACCTTGTTGTGCAGGTTGCGTCATTTCCATATCACCTTTCAGTGAGCGGTAAACGATGGTGTTCCACACTTCACCATTGTCCATTTCGAATTCAATGGCATAGTTAAGACCATTCACCACTTGAGTTCGTACGCTTAAGATCTCTTTTAGCTTAGCCGCGGTATTCATCTGACCAAGTACAAAGTCGAGTGCTTGCTGAGCTTCAGGTGTTACTTCACCTTTTGACCAGCCGCCAGCAAGGTTTTCAGCGCTGCAGATAGGGTTCGCTTCCGGTTGCGATGGTGCCACGGTCTCTTCCTTTTGATTACATCCAGCTAAAGCCACTACACAAACCAGTGACGCTAATAATGTTTTCTTCATAAAGACCTCTCTTAATAATCTGTCCAGCATCCTAATGGAATAAAACGGTTAAATCTGTTTCATATCCGAGAAAGCTTAGGGGTGCTGATCCTATTTGTACAATAGGATTTATCGCTAACCATTGTGCAAATCAATGATATTGGTGCGTCATCGCTGAGTTAAAAATAAGCAAAAACAGATTGTTAACTATTTCACTGGATGAAAATTACCCTATGCTATAGACGTAAAGCCAATCAAAGTAGGTAAGGGTATGAGAGAAAGGGTTCTGTTTTTCGACTTATTACGTTGTGTCGCTGCGGTCGCGGTGATTGCCATTCATGTGTTAGCGCCATATCGTAATGAGTTGGGAGTGATTCCATTTGACCAATGGTTGACAGCGGTAGGCGTAAACAGTGTGACTCGCTGGGCGGTGCCCGTATTCATTTTGATCACTGGTGCGCTGATGCTCAGTGATACGCGTCCTTTTGATGCCAAGTACTACGTTAAACGGCGTTTGGGTAAAGTGTTGGTGCCTTTCTTGGTTTGGTCGATGTTCTACGCCTATCTATCCGGTTGGACAGCGCAAGGTTTTGATTTCGAGACCGTCAAAGAAGTCGTTGGTAATAGCCCACATCATGCGACTTACTACCACCTTGGATTCTTCTACTACTTTATCCCGCTCTATTTTGTTATTCCGTTATTCCAATGGGTGGTCCGCAATTGCGATGATAACGTTCTCTATGCGTATCTTGCTGTTTGGCTGCTGACCAGCACTTTGTTCCTATTTAAGATTGATGGTCCTTGGAGCAATCAATACTGGCTTTACATGGGGTATTTGCCGCTCGGCTATGTGCTATTTAAAAAGATGCCTCTCAGTCGCTCTACCGTTTCGATCTTTACTGGCTTAGGGTTAGTCGCTTTGGCCGTGACTTTCACCATGGTGGTGACCAACAGTTTGGAATTGGATAAATACACCGTAGGGCGCTGGTTCTCTTACAAAACATTGAATGTGATTTTAGCGGCATCAATGATCTTTATGTTATGTCGCTACTTCGGTGAAGGTTTGGCACCGAAGACACAAAAAGTAGTGAGCTTTATTAGTCAGCACAGCTTAGGGATTTATTTGTTACATCCAATCTTTTTGTGGCCGATGAAAGCGTTTGGTTGGTATGAAGGTCACCCTGCGTGGGTGATTCCGGTGTGGATTGTTTTGAGTGGTGCAGGAGCCTTGGGGATGAGCTATCTATTCTCGAAATCCGCCAAGACTCGTTGGCTGTTGCCGTAGGTTAGCGTTTTAGGGCGAAGTGTAAAAACTTGTCGCCACGGTAGGTCAGTGTGCCTTTATCACCAGGATTCAGCGCGTGGTAATAGTGCACACCGATTTGGAATTCGCGCTTAGGGCCAATAGCGCCACGTTGAACGTAGATCCAATATTCTTGGTTGTCTTGACCTAACTCGGCATCCGGAACTTCTATGGCTTGCTTGTCTAAGATGGTCACTTGCGCGCTTTGTTCTGGCGCGTCTTCACCAAAGTAATGTTTGCTATAGAAGCGGAAAAATGCCCATGCACCGAGTGCGATCAGGGCGAACAGAGCCAAAATAAGTGAGATTGGCATGATAACCTCCAATGTTTCATTGGTGCCTATTTTACAGAACTCCCTGATTAAACTATGAGTTGAGATAAATTATTCGTGATCTAGTAAAAGTGTCGTAGATTTTATTCGGCGCACTTCACATTTTATATGCGTGCAAGAGCACAATTTAAAAGGAAATTTGCACCTAACCGCTCGAAAAAGCTCTAAATTTATAGAAGAATGAAATGACGGACAAAGGAAAGGTCAGTAAGGAGGGTTACGATGTCAGATATTGAGAAAGTAGTCATGCGTACCCGAACGATCGAAAAACTTCTGCGCACACAATACCATGCAGAAGGGAAAGGGCTACATCAATTGATCACTAGCTGCGAGGAGCGCTTACCACATGATGTGGTAGCAAAGTTGCGTTTTATCGCAACAGTGCGGAATAAGGTTGTTCACGAAGAGGATTATAAACTGGACGATCGAAAAGGCTTTTTAGCGGCATGTGATGCATGCGAAAAAGAGCTGACACCGAGAAGTTCACGCTTTATTTGGCGAGCGGCGATTTTGTTAATGGCCTTGATAACGCTTGCTGCGCTCGGCTTTTACTACATGCATTGGGACATTCTAGTTAAGCATTTGTAGACAGTAAAATTTGAATAATAAAAAAGGGACGCGAAAGCGTCCCTTTTTTATTGGAAACAGTAACTTAGTACATCATTGGCAGTGTCATTAAACCAACAACCACTGCAATCATTACCAGCCCTTGTTTTTGAGAAGAAGAAATCATAACACTACCTCTAAAATCATTGATGAACTCGATGTAAATAATATAGCACTGTTTTTGAGCTTTGATCAACTTCAAAGCGAAAAAGTTTTCAAAACTCGCACTTAACTTAAGTGTTTTTACCCTTAATTGACTAATAAAACTGTGTTTTTTGTGCTGTTCTTTAAGTGTTCGACTTGTTGTTTTTATCTTCTTTTGTCTTTTAAGTGTATGATTTTTATGTGTTAAATATGAGTAATCTTATGATGAAATAGTGTTTCTTGTGTCAGTGGGGAGGTTGGTTGGCTATTTTTACTGAATTTCTCAAAAGTTGAGAAAATTAGCTTTTATGCTAATGAGGCTCACATTTATGGACGTCCATCTTGTTCGCTTTTTCCTATTCAATGAGAAAATCTCAGCACCAAAAGGGTTTAGCTTTAATCCACAATAGCTAAGGTTAGGTTTTTATTGTTTTTCTGGATTATGCTTTGTTATATCAGGTAGTTAAGTGTGATTGTTTGAATTTTTACTCTACACAATTGTTGAGCCAATAGTTGTTTATCTTGTTATGGGACGGTGTTTTTACCTTTCTGAGTGGTCAGAGGTGGTGGATCTAGCTTTTGTGTCGGTTATTTGCTCATAACGGTTGTATGGCGAACAGATTGGCGGTTTGTTTTTCAATTTCTGAAGGTTAGGTCTTTTGATGAAATTATCCATAACATTCAAAGTCAGATAGCTGGGCTCAATAATTGTGAGAAAAACGATAATCACTAATTGAGTAAGATCCGTTTACAAAACGTCGTGATTCGCTATCGAGATCCAACTTTCACTGATTGTGTCTTTACATCAAGATTGGTCTACCTAGACTAGCGGCGAGATTACGTGAAAGGTGTATCGGCATGTGGAGTTGGTTAGCGATAGGGCTATCAGGAGTATATTCCGTGTTGGGGGCAAAGCAGGCCAATCCGACACAGTCTCTGGCATTTAAAATCTTTACTCTGCTATTGCTGCTGGTTCTGGCGCTCACGGAGGGGGCTTCGGCACCTCACACCTACTGGATTGCTGGTGGCTTATTGGTTTCAATGTTCGCCGATACCCTCCATTCGTTTAAATCTCGAAAACCTCTCTATTTTGCTGGTTATCTACTGGCGCAAATCTGTTACAGCAAATCGTTCTGGGTTCAGCTCAATGGTGACATCGTTTGGTGGCTATTAGCTTTGCTTCTTGCAGCGAGTATCGTCGCCTTCTTCTTGTTACTCCCTCAACTAGATTCCATGGTTTTTCCTGTCGTTATCATGGGTATCATGTTGGTTCAGTTAGCCTGGGCAGCAGGAGAGGTATGGTTACAAGTGCCGAGTTTTGCCAATGCTCTCGGCTTTAGTGGCACTCTAGTCATGATTTATTCCGCCTTAGCCTATGCGATACATGGATATCGTAAACCGATGAAGCGAGCGTATGTTTGGGTAAGTGGCAGTTACTTCTTGGCTCATGCACTTATTGTTGCCTCTATCATTTACTAACTTAGGTCAAAGTCAGCGGCTACGTTTTGAGTAAACTGGGTGGATTCCATTTAATGACTGGAGTCGATAATGACTGAAATTCATGCTCACAACTTACTGAACTTACTTCGTGAAACCCCAATGAATCGTGATGAGCTAGCGGCTCACTTCGGTAGTGAAGTGCGTTTTCATACCTGCAAGCTGAATGATCTAGACTTAGATGCATTGCTAGAGTTTTTACTAAAGCGTGAAAAAGTACGCGAACTGGAAGGTAAGTTTGTCGTCAATATGGCGCGCGTTTGTAATCACTAGGCGGCGGCTAACCCATCATCAATGAAGGCGATACATTCATTTCGCCTTCAACCATATATTCACTCAATCACTTTGTTATACTGGCCGCCAATTTTTCCGTCGAGGTCAGAACATGGACATTCTTTCTGCAGCGACCATGCTGTTTCTTATTATGGATCCGCTCGGTAACTTGCCGATTGTGCTCTCCATTCTTAAACACCTTGATGCGAAGCGTCGCCGCAAGGTATTGATCAGAGAGTTGCTGTTCGCCTTGATGATTTTGATGTTGTTCTTGTTCGCAGGACAAAGCATCATGAGCTTCCTTCATGTTCAGCCTGAAACCTTGAGTATTTCTGGCGGTATCATCCTGTTTATCATCGCGATTAAGATGATTTTCCCAAGCGCAGGCAGCATTACCGGGCTTGCCGCGGGTGAAGAGCCGTTTATTGTGCCGATGGCGATTCCGATGATTGCGGGGCCATCTGTGATTGCAGCGTTGCTTTTACTTTCCTCTCAACACCCAGACAAAATTATGGAGCTTTCCGCCGCGGTATTGATTGCGTGGGGGGCGACGTTCTTTATCTTGATGTTCTACAGTTTCTTCCACCGTATTTTGGGTGAACGTGGCTTAAAAGCCGTCGAGCGATTGATGGGCTTGCTGTTGGTCATGATTTCTACCCAAATGTTCCTTGATGGTGTGAAAAGCTACCTAGGCTAGCGCCAAACAAATACAAAAAAGCCGCTCTTGTGAGCGGCTTTTGTTTATCTGAGACTTTTACATCATATGCTTGCGGCGAATGTCGAGCAGAGCAAAGATGCCAAAAATCAAAATCGAATACTTTTCCCATGCGCTCATCTTAATCTTGTCACCAAATGCACCAATAAAGATGGCCATTTGCAGACCGTGCATGATGAACAAGAAAGCGGTCATGATGTACAACGCAATCGCCGCTTTACCAGGGAATGGCATAAAGACGTTGAGGATTAACACGAACCATACGAAGGCGATGGCCGCTTTAGCCAGTATCAATAGTGCTTTCATTTAACTATCCTTTTAAATCGAGGCTTTAAGCTGGTGAGCGTTCGTATAAACGATAACTCACTTGGCCTGCCGTTTTTTCACGGTGCAAGCGCCAGCTTTCTGGCAGCCCAGCAATGCTTAGCTCTTTTTCCGTTTCAATATAAATCATCGCATCTTCAGCAAGCCAGCCGTTTTGCTCCAGCAAGGTCACGGTTTCATCCAATAATCCTTTGCGGAACGGCGGATCGATGAATACTACGTGGTGCGGTGTCCCCGGTTGCTTCAAAAAGCTGATAGCGTCGGTGTTCACAACGTGAATGTTATTGGCATTCAAAGAGGACACATTTTTTTGCAGTTGCTGAAATGCTTGTGGGTTTAGCTCAATCATAGTCACAAGTTCGGCTTGGCGAGAAGCGGATTCGAAGCCAAGGCCACCTGAGCCAGCGAACAAATCAAGACACTTCGCTTGTGGGACATCTTGAGCCAACCAGTTAAACAGAGTTTCTTTTACGCGATCCGTGGTTGGGCGTAAGCCTTCTGCATCATGAACAGGGAGCTTTCTGCCTCTCCATAAGCCACTAATAATGCGCACAAAGCCTGTTGTTGGCTTTTTTTGTGATGAGTTTTGCTGGCGACGTCTTACCATAGATTTTTTGACCGCTAATAAAGTGATACTATATCCAATCGCCCAAGCTTTGAGCTTGGATACAGCCCAGAATATTCAAGATGACAGAGTGTAACACTAATAAGATTAGATTCACCTAATTGGAAAGTTTTCATAACTTTGTCATTCGCCTTTTCAGTAAAGATAATAATCTTGTCAGAAAAGAGTCATTAATAGATAAGAAGACAATCTAGGATAGCCCCAGATGACGGAAAAAAAGAAGCGCGGATTACTTTCGTGGCTAGGTTTTGGTGATGAAGAGCAAAGCCAAAAACCGACAACTGAAGAATCAGTAAAAGAAGAAGCAGTGGAAGCACCTGCCGCCGAGCAACAACCAACAGAAGACGTTGCCGAGCAAGCAGAAGAAAAAACAACGGTTGAACAAGAACCAGAGAACGTTGAGGCTGTCCTAGCAGAAGCAGAAGCAGAAG
>NZ_JPRD01000077.1 GCF_000817815.1 Vibrio owensii CAIM 1854 = LMG 25443 | reverse complement strand
GCAAGTGTTGTACAGATAGCAGCTGTTAGAGTAGTTTTACCGTGGTCAACGTGGCCGATAGTACCAACGTTTACGTGCGGTTTTACACGTTCAAATTTTTCTTTAGACATGAGTAGTCCCTCTAGGTACGGATTTAGGTGGCCCGAATTGACCACGCAACCAAAAAAGATAATTGGTAAATCTTATATCAAAAGGAAATAACTTTAAGAGCTGGTGCTGATAGGCAGACTCGAACTGCCGACCTCATCCTTACCAAGGATGCGCTCTACCACCTGAGCTATATCAGCACTCAAATTAGAGTGGAGCGGGCAGCGGGAATCGAACCCGCATCATCAGCTTGGAAGGCTGAGGTAATAGCCATTATACGATGCCCGCAACACGTAACTCTGAGAGCTATTTCCTAAAGAATATGGTGGAGGGGGACGGATTCGAACCATCGAAGGCAGTGCCGGCAGATTTACAGTCTGCTCCCTTTGGCCACTCGGGAACCCCTCCAAAATTTCATGCCATTCTTACTACAATTGCTTCTAATGAAACAGGAAAGAATGGTGCCGACTACCGGAATCGAACTGGTGACCTACTGATTACAAGTCAGTTGCTCTACCTACTGAGCTAAGTCGGCATAAGTGGTGCGCATTCTATTGAATGATTTTCTAGGTTGCAATAGCTATTTTAAAAAAAATCGTAAAATTCGACTTTTTAGAATCGATTGCTGCAAAATCATACAAACCTCGCTTTTTAAAGCAAACTTTCGAGCTTTGTCGTTTGCTTTGCTCGGAGCTTGTTGTATGTTCTTGCTCTCTATGAAACCAAGGATAAAAGAGATCCATGAGTCCATTTTTGTCATTTGACCGTGCGGAATGGGCAGAGTTACGCAATTCTGTTCCAATGACACTCTCTGAAGACGACTTAAAAGCGCTTCAAGGCATTAATGAAAACCTCACTATGGAGGAAGCGGTAGAGATCTACCTTCCTTTGTCTCGTCTATTGAATTTATACGTTCAAGCCCGTCAAAGTCGAAACTCCGTCCTACAGGAATTCCTGAATACGGAAGAGCACGCTCCACCATTCGTCATTGGCATTGCGGGAAGTGTTGCTGTAGGAAAAAGCACGACAGCGAGACTTCTTAAAGCCCTGCTTTCTCGCTGGGAGAACCACCCTAAAGTCGCCTTAGTGACAACAGACGGTTTCTTATATCCAAAGAAAGTATTAGAAGATAAAGGCATCATGCATCGTAAAGGCTTTCCCGAGTCTTACGATATTAAACGCTTGGTAGAATTCGTTTCTGATGTAAAAGCTGGCCAGCCTAACTTAGAAGTGCCTGTCTATTCGCATATCACTTACGACATTACAGACGAAAAGAAAAAGGTGGATCGTCCTGATGTGTTAATCATTGAAGGGCTGAACGTTTTACAGAGCGGTATGGATTATCCGCACGACCCGCATCGCGTATTTGTTTCTGACTTCTTAGATTTTTCTATCTATGTGGATGCAGAAACAGACACCATTGAGCAATGGTATATAGAAAGATTCTTGAAGTTTCGTAGAGGTGCCTTTACTAAGCCAGGCTCTTACTTTAGCCACTATACCCAGCTATCTGTAGACGAGGCGAAAAATAAAGCTAAAGACATATGGCATTCAATCAACGGGTTGAACTTAGAACACAATATCCTTCCAACTCGTGAAAGAGCTCATTTGATTCTGCATAAAGGCCCAAGCCATTTGGTGGATAAGGTTTCTTTGAGAAAGTAACCTTATCCTTAATGACGGGGCTAGTCATTTTTTCTTAAGGAGATCTCTCCGCCAACATAGGTCTCCAATCCATTTTCAGTTTCAAGCACTACCCCACCTTGCTGGTCGATGCCTTTCACTACTCCATGAATCTCTCTTGGCCCCATCAGCAGCTTAACTGAGCGTCCAATAAAATTATCTAAACGATTCCAGCGGTCAACAAAACCTGCCAGTCCTGCCATTTCATATTCTTCTAGCGCGTTCTTCCAATGCTCGATTAGCTTTATCGCTAGCTGAGTGCGGTCAATCAAAACACCATCACTCACTTGGTTCAGAGTCGTCCAAGGTTGATCAATTTCTGGCTGCATATCTGGCATTCCGATATTTAACCCCATGCCGATCACCAAATGCGCTGCTCCACCGGCCTGACCCGACATTTCCACCAAAATGCCCGCCAATTTCTTATCTTGGTAATAGATGTCATTCGGCCACTTCAATTTGACGCCAACGATACCAAGGCTTTCTATTGCCTCTACAGCAGCGATACCAACAACCAAGCTCAAGCCCATCGCTGCAGCCATACCAGCATCCAATCGCCAGTACATCGATAAGTAAAGGTTTGTTCCAAAGGGAGATATCCACTGGCGTCCACGCCTTCCTCGCCCTTTTGCCTGATACTCTGCAAGACAAACTCGCCCTTTGTCTGACTCATTCACTTTATCAAGCAAGTATTGGTTAGTAGAGTCAATAACCGAGATCAACTCTATTGGCGTCTCTACTTTGGCTTGCAATTGAGTCTCATCGAGCAACTGCAAAGGCTGGGCTAGCTGATAGCCTCGCCCTTGGATACGGTAAATATCCACCCCCCAGTCATTAAGCCCTTTGATATGCTTAGCAATGGCAGCTCGAGAGATACCTAATTCCTGCCCTAGCGCTTCTCCTGAATGGAAATCTCCGTCACTGATCGCCTTGAGAATATGCAATTTTACTGAGTGTTCTTTTCTCATTGCATTGCCTCAATCTCAGCCAGATTGGTCTCACCCTTGCTATTCATAAAGCGGACTTCATGCTCTAGTTCAATTTGGTATTTATCCCAAACTGTCTTCTTCACTAAAGAAGCCAACTCGACCACATCGCTAGCACTGCAATTATCTACATTGGTTAATACTAAAGCTTGCAATGGGTTCACTTGGGCCCCATTGACTGACACGCCTTTGAGCCCACATTGGTCAATCAACCAACCAGCCGCAACCTTCATCCCCTCTTTTGCTGGGTAAGCCACCATGTTGCTATGTTTCTGAATGAGTTGATCATAATGATCTTGGCTGATCACGGGATTTTTGAAGAAACTACCCGCATTGCCCACTTTTGCAGGATCCGGTAATTTTTCCATGCGCACTTGGCAAACACGTTCAAAAATAGCGAGTGGGGTGAGCTCTTCTTCTGGAATACTTTGTAGAGGGCCATATTGATTAATAGCTTGCCATTGCTTAGGCAACTTGAGACCAACCGCAGTAATAAAACACTTCTCATATAGTTCATGCTTGAAGATAGAGTCGCGATAACCAAACAAGCACTCTTCGCCACTCATTCGTTTGGTATCAAAACTGGTCAAATCAAGAATGTCGACATATTCACATATATCTTGTAGCTCTAAACCATAAGCACCAATATTTTGAATTGGCGCCGAACCCGCGCACCCTGGGATAAGCGCAAGGTTTTCCATGCCGCCCATCTCTTGCTTAACACTCCATTCGACCAAATCAGGCCAATCTTCTCCCCCCTCAATATGCAGTAAGTAATGCTCATCCGTTTCAGTCACGGTTTTACCCATTAAACGGTTGATTATCACCATGCCTTCATAGTGCTGAGTGAACAGCATATTACTGCCTTTACCTAAGAAGAGCTTAGGTATGTCCTGATAAGCTTTGTCTTGGAAGAGTTGTATAACGTCGTCAACAGATTCAACGATCGCTAAATACGCACAAGTTTGTTCTATACCAAATGTGTGAAAAGCCTTAAGGCTCGCGTGTTTCTTAATTTCCATAGTGGATTTGCAACGCCAGATGAGATTCTCTTAAACTATGAACATTCTACATTAGTTATCTTTTAGCCGCAGTGACAATACCTAGCTCATTAATCATAGAAGTGTTAAATCCGATCAAACTGCCTCTCATCAAGAGGTTGTACAAAGCTCATTACCCCGCAGGGAGAGCAAAGCGAGACGAATTGATCGTAACCGCCACCTTAGAGGGCAGTATCATTGCTTTACTAAGACTGAAGACCATTGAGCAATCACGCTTATTGACAGGTATGCTCGTGATCCCGGAATACAGAGGGACAGGCGTAGGGAATACCTTGCTTACTCATTGTGAAAACACAGTTTTCAACGATGGCGATTATTGCTTTGCTTTTAACCATTTAGAACACTATTACACTCAACACGGATTCAAAACCATTGATAGCTCTGCACTTCCCAACTCTCTAAAAATGGCGTATCTGCGCTATGTAGACAGTGGTAAAGATCTCATTCCAATGCAATTCATTACTTCTGACACTCCAAACAGCGTGGTTTTGTAGCCATAGAATTCATATCTTTGGTAAAATATCAGGTTCGCAATATTGCACTTAATTAAGGTACTCACACCGGTATGATAGTAAGTAGGAACCCATTCGAACAGTTGCCAAGTCTCGCTGTTAAGCCTGAAGACTTCGAAGTTCTGCATGCTGCAGAGACTTTCAGAACTCGTCTTCTTGATGCGATCAGCAAAGCAACGTCGCGAATTTACCTAGTCGCTCTATATCTGGAAGATGATGAAGCTGGCCGTGAAATCTTCACAGCGCTCTATGAAGCGAAACAGCGCAATCCTGGATTGGACATCAATATCTGTGTAGATTGGCACCGAGCGCAACGAGGTCTTATTGGTGCAGAGTCATCAGAAGGCAACGCAGCACTTTACAAAGCGTTCGCAAAGAAATACCAACACTCAATTCCCGTCTACGGAATTCCAGTGCGTGGAAGGGAAGTCTTTGGAGTACTTCACCTTAAAGGCTTTATCGTTGATGACACCGTGATTTACAGCGGCGCTAGCCTCAATAACGTGTATTTACACTACAACGATCGTTACCGCTTCGACCGCTACCATGTCATTCAGCACAAAACATTAGCTGACTCTATGGTGAGATTCATCCAAGACGAAATGATCGCTCACCCTGCAGTCAACGACCTAGCAGGCAAAGATAAGCCTGAAACAAAAGAAATCAAAGCAGACATCCGCCAACTTCGTTCTTCATTAGCACGTGCTAACTATGAGTTCGAAACTGAGCTAGCTAGCGAAGAAGATGTAAAAGTCACACCGCTTGTAGGTCTAGGAAAACGTCGTAATTTACTTAATCAAAAAATCGTTAAGCTGCTTGCTGCTGCCCAGAACGAGATTTTCATCTGCACCCCTTACTTTAACTTCCCTAAAGCGATTAATCGCGAAGTGAAACGCGCAATGAAGCGTGGTGTAAAAGTGACTATCGTAGTGGGTGATAAAACGGCAAACGACTTCTATATCTCTCCGGAAGAAGAGTTCAAGACCATAGGTGGCCTACCATATCTATACGAACTCAACTTACGTCGATTTGCGAAAGCCAACGAGGCAAGCATTGCTGCACGTAAACTGTCTATCCACCTTTGGAAGCATGACAACAATAGCTTCCACCTAAAAGGCATCTGGGTTGATAAACGCTACATGCTGATGACAGGTAATAACTTGAATCCTCGTGCATGGTCTCTAGACCTAGAAAATGGTCTATTAGTACAAGATAACTACGCGAAGATGACTGACAAGTTTGAGCAAGAAGTAGCAAACATTCTTGAACATACTCAGCTTATCTGTACATATAGACAATTAGAAAAAGTTGCAGACTATCCAGTAAGCGTTCAGAAGCTGGTTCGTAAGATCACACGAATTAAAGCAGATGGCGTGCTTAAACGTATTCTTTAAGACGTTTACTTAAGTGATAAGCAAGCCCAGTATGAAAATACTGGGCTTTTTTTGTTACTTAATCAGGGTTTAGTAAACCACTATAGAGAGCAAACAGTAAGCACTCTACCCTATCTCAGCAACACCAAAGAACGTTGCTGTCCACTTACCCCTGCCCTAAAAAGACCATTAACCTATGGCCTCAAATTACTTTAGAAAGGAATAGTTAGACGAGCCAACGAGTAAGCAGACGTTTAGTATTTCCTAGCTTCGACCTTTCTATCGAGAGACTTGAGCACTTTACGCGGGAGGACTAAACGATAACCCCAAGGATTCGGTTCATTTTGCGGTTTCAGGTAAAGAGCAACCAAGGAAAGAGGCAGAAACAAAAAGACTCCGGCATTTCTGCTAGAGCCTCAAGTATTTCGCAGGTTGGACTCAAAGATTAAGGCGGGCTGGCGACCTAATTCCCAACACTCACTATTTTGATATTAGAGGAATCCGTTGCTCTTCCAATAGGCTGGAATTCTTTTCTCCAGATACGAAAAAGGCTCTAGTCTTTCGACTAGAGCCTTAAATATGGCAGGGGTGGAGAGATTCGAACTCCCAACACGCGGATTTGGAATCCGCTGCTCTGCCAATTGGAGCTACACCCCTGTAGAAACTACAGCTTATCACATTGTAGATTCAAAAAAACCTCGCAAAAGCGAGGTCTTCGAAATAAGTGGCGGAGCGGAC
>NZ_JPRD01000076.1 GCF_000817815.1 Vibrio owensii CAIM 1854 = LMG 25443 | reverse complement strand
ATTCTCTATTCTCTATTCTCACCACCTTGGCATTCTGCTTCTTACTTCCAGTCTTAGTGCCGCTTCATATCGAACTTTTGGGTTTCGGCCTTAGCCTTGCGTGTTTAAAACCGATCACAAATATGCAGTTGTTTATGTGTAATAACGCTTGTACTTATGCATCGCTGAGTAAAAGAGGAGGGGAAGTTTGATGTAAGTCAATTGGTCAATAAGGGTAGGAAAAGTCTGCATCAACAGTTCGGGTAATCAGGATAGGGTTAGCTTGATGTTGATAGCGGTTGATAAGGTTGATGGAAAATTTGTTGAGGTTGATGTTTTTAGCTTTTCGACATGAGTGCTTTAGTTTTTTATCTTAAGTTACTGTATATGCTGGCTTTATGTTTTTTAGTTTATCAGGTTTATCTCAACTTTATACCGATGGGCTAATTGTTTTATTGATAACCCCAAGTTTATTTTTTTCCCAGTTTTTGGGCGTAGTCTTCACTTCGAAATTTAGCAAGGTCGAGCAGGTTCTTCCTCATAGCATCTCGCTAATAACCATTCAGTTTGAGTCATGTTGACTCGAGTAGAATAGATTTGGAGATGTTATGTCATCGAATGCGAAAAAAATCGGCCTTATTGCCTGTACGGGGGTCGTAGCCGGTAACATGATGGGTAGTGGTATTGCACTATTACCTTCTAGTCTTGCCTCTGTAGGCTCTGTTTCAATCTTCAGTTGGCTGATCTGTTTGGTCGGTGCACTGAGTCTGGCGTTCGTTTACGCTCGTCTGGCAACCAAAAACCCACAAGAAGGTGGTCCTATCGCTTATGCTGGCGAAGTGTCTCCGGTATTTGGTTTCCAAACGGGCGTTCTTTATTACCACGCGAACTGGATTGGTAACCTGGCTATTGCCATTACAGGTGTTTCTTACCTTTCAGTATTCTTCCCTGTGCTTAATAACCCAATCCCAGCAGGTATTGCGACGATTGCATCGGTATGGATCTTCACTTTCGTCAACCTACTTGGTGGTAGCTGGGTAAGCCGTCTATGTACGCTTGGTCTAGTTCTTATCCTTATCCCAGTTGTTGGTACAGCCGCATTTGGTTGGACGCACTTCGATACTGCGCTTTACAGCCAAAACTGGAACGTATCAGCAGGTACTGACAGCCACGCGGTAGTAACAGCGGTTCTTATCTGTCTATGGTCATTCGTAGGTGTGGAATCAGCAGCGGTATCGACTGGTATGGTAGAAAACCCTAAACGTACTGTACCACTAGCAACTATGTTGGGTACTGGTATCGCAGGTGTGATTTACATCCTATCAACTCAAATGATCAGCGGCATGTTCCCTGCGTCAGAAGTTGCGGCATCAGGTGCGCCATTTGCACTAGCAACAACTGAGCTATTCGGTAGCTGGACAGCGCCATTCGTATCAGCATTTACAGCACTAGCATGTTTCACTTCGCTAGGTTCTTGGATGATGCTAGTAGGTGAAGCGGGTAAACGCGCAGCAAACGACGGCAACTTCCCTAAAATCTACGGTGAAACTGATAAAAACGGTGTGCCTAAGAAAGGTCTAATCCTTGCGTCAATCAAGATGACTGCGTTAATGGTTGTACTGATGTTCTTCAGCTCTAAAACAGCACACGCATCAGACCTGTTCAACCAGCTAACGACTGACGCAGTTCTACTAACTATGCTGCCTTACTTCTACTCAAGCATTAACTTGATTCGCTTCGAAGGTATGACAACACGTAACGGCTTCGTAATGCTGTTCTCTGGTGTGGCTTGTCTGTTCTGCTTCATCGCACTAGCGGGTGCAGAGGGCGGTACGCTAACAGCAACCTTCATCGTTTCTCTAGTTATCTTGATGTTCTACAGCAAAAAAGCAGGTCTTGCTCAGTACGTGAAAATGCACGCTGACGACATGCCTGCCCAAGCAAGCAACTAATCCCCAAAACGCTGGCACTACGGTGCCAGCCCATAAACCCAAATTCACGCGGCGCTCACCTTACTCATTGCCTGTAAATGGCAAAGAGCGTCCTCATTCGCCTTGGAGATGTCCAAATGAATATATTCGCTATCTTGAACCACATGGGTGTGTTCTTTAAAGAAGAGCCAGTTCGTCAACTTCACGCTGCTCTTGAGAAAGCGGGCTACGAAGTGGTTTACCCAGTAGATGATAAAGACTTGATCAAAATGATTGAGATGAACCCACGCATTTGCGGTGTGCTGTTCGACTGGGATAAATACTCACTTGAGCTATGTGAACGTATCAGCCAAATCAACGAAAAACTGCCTGTTCACGCATTTGCTAACGAACAGTCTACTCTAGACATTTCACTAACAGACCTACGTCTAAACGTGAGCTTCTTCGAGTACGCTTTAGGTATGGCTGACGACATCGCTATCAAAATCAACCAAGCGACTGAGGCATACAAAGATGCCATCATGCCTCCATTCACTAAAGCGCTATTCAAATACGTAGAAGAAGGTAAATACACCTTCTGTACTCCAGGTCACATGGGCGGTACTGCATTCCAGAAAAGCCCTGCTGGTAGCATCTTCTACGATTTTTACGGTCCAAACACATTCAAAGCGGACGTATCAATTTCAATGCCTGAACTAGGTTCTCTACTAGACCACTCAGGTCCACATAAAGATGCAGAAGAATACATCGCACGTACATTCAATGCAGACAGCTCGTACATCGTAACGAACGGTACGTCTACATCGAACAAAATTGTTGGCATGTACTCAGCACCTGCGGGCAGCACAGTACTGATTGACCGTAACTGTCACAAATCTCTGACTCACCTAATGATGATGAGCGACGTGACACCAATCTACTTCCGCCCAACTCGTAACGCATACGGCATCCTTGGTGGTATTCCACAAAGCGAATTCAGCCGCGATGTCATTGCAGAGAAAGTGGCGAAAACACCAGGTGCAACAGCACCAACTTACGCAGTAGTGACTAACTCAACTTACGATGGTCTGCTGTACAACACGCAATTCATCAAAGAGTCGCTAGATTGTAAACACATCCACTTCGACAGTGCTTGGGTGCCTTACACTAACTTCAACCCAATTTACGAAGGTAAATGTGGTATGAGTGGTGAAGCGATGCCAGGCAAAGTGTTCTACGAGACACAATCAACACACAAACTGTTGGCGGCATTCTCACAAGCTTCAATGATTCACGTGAAAGGTGACTTTGATAAAGAATCTTTCAACGAAGCCTTCATGATGCACACTTCAACTTCACCTCAGTACGGCATTGTTGCTTCTACTGAAACTGCAGCGGCAATGATGCGCGGCAACACTGGTAAGAAGTTGATGCAAGACTCTATCGATCGCGCAATCCGCTTCCGTAAAGAGATCAAACGTCTAGAAGCAGAAAGCGACAGCTGGTTCTTCGATGTATGGCAACCAGAAAACATCGATACCACAGAATGTTGGAAACTAGACCCTAGCGACACATGGCACGGCTTCAAGAACATGGATGATAACCACATGTATCTTGACCCAATCAAAGTAACGCTACTGACTCCAGGGATGAATAAAGAAGGCGAACTAGAAGAATCAGGTATTCCTGCTTCGCTGGTGGCTAAATTCCTAGACGAGCGCGGCATCGTGGTAGAGAAAACAGGTCCATACAACTTGTTGTTCCTATTCTCAATCGGTATCGACAAATCAAAAGCAATGCAATTGCTACGCGGTCTAACTGAATTTAAACGTGGCTACGACTTGAACCTAACCATTAAGAGCTTCCTACCTTCGCTATACAACGAAGATCCAAGCTTTTATGAAGGCATGCGCGTTCAAGAACTAGCACAAGCAATTCATGACCTAACTAAGAAATACAACCTACCAGAGCTAATGTACAAAGCGTTCGATGTTCTTCCAGAAATGAAAGTAACACCACACGCAGCATGGCAAGAAGAGCTTCGCGGTAACGTAGAAGAAATCAAACTGGAAGAAATGGTTGGTCGCGTAAGTGCGAACATGATCCTTCCTTACCCTCCAGGTGTGCCACTAGTACTTCCTGGTGAAATGGTGACTCAAGAGTCTCGCCCTGTGCTGGACTTCCTAGAGATGCTTTGTGAGATCGGTGCGCATTACCCAGGTTTCGAAACCGACATCCACGGTCTATACCAACAAAAAGATGGTAGCTACACCGTAAAAGTATTGAAGAACTAAGTTCCTCTCGAAGATGACGTCATTGGGAATGCAAGCATGCTCCACTCTTACGAGCTCAATGCGTCATCGAACAATAACGACATTTAGATATACCCCTAACTAATCTGTCGTAAAGAGAAGGGCAAGGATGCTCTGATCTTTTCTTCTATATATAGAAGAAACACTTTTCCAAGACTTCACCTGAAGTACCCCAAATAAAAAGCAAAGACCAAAAGAGCAGTTCGTCATCGTTCTGCTCTTTTTTTTCATCTTTATATAGGTAGAAAGAGAAAAAAGAACCAAGAGAGATAAGATCAGCAACCGAAATCACAAAGAAATAGGCGATCTTTTAATGCAGAAGTCAGGTGTTTCATCATGAAAAGATCCTCTGCAACCCGAAATATTAGACAAGATCGTTGAGTATCTATGCAGAATGCTTGTTATTTGCGCGGTTGAAAGTTTTTTTGCAAAAAACGCTTGTGCTAATTTCTCAACCCCCTATACTGCGCATCCACCGACACGGAGTGAGACGAAAGTCACACAGCGAGTCGGGAAGAGAGAAAAAAGAATTTGAAAAAAATGCTTGACTCTCTCACGGTGTGAAGTAAGATACGCACCCCTAACGACGAGCAACTAAGTTGCTGAAAATGTTAGAAAAGCTCTTTAAAAATAAGAACCTATCAATCTGTGTGGGC
>NZ_JPRD01000075.1 GCF_000817815.1 Vibrio owensii CAIM 1854 = LMG 25443 | reverse complement strand
TGCGATGGTAACACCACCTGCTCTAACGACCTTCGCCGTGAGAACGAGGCGTACTTTAACGGATTAAGATTCTAGGTCAACAACAAATTTTATCTTTTTTATTCATGCGGTTAAAAAGCAGACTCAGACGAGCACTCTTCAGTCAATTCGATCATTCCCTAAACACATCAAACCATTCCAACCCTGCTCTTCAACTGCTGTTACTCAATCATCGCTTTTCTTTCTAGTTAATGTCAGAAAGATTAAAAAGAGAAATCTATCAACAACTTTATAAATTACTCCCGCAAGCAATCTCATTTATAGGAATTAAAATTATCATTATTGTACTCCGGTAACACTTCACTGATCGGATGTGTTGATCGTTATTATTCATCCCGTTAATCATACCTTTCGAGCAAAAGTGATTTTGATGTTTGTATTTTGCTTATTACCACTTCGCTATTTTTGGCGAAACTAAACATTCAAAGGTTGATAACATCATGAATAAAATGACAAAACTAGCCGCACTCGCAGTGGCAATGGCTTTACCTACCGCTTCCAACGCAGCTATTGGTGATTACAAAGTTGTCCTCATCCACGGATTTCAAGCCGATCAACTGCAAACTAAACCTGCGTCATCGCAAGTTGAAACCGAAGGTGCGGATTATTGGAAAGATTATTGGATGCAGTATGCCGATGCTCGCATTGATTGGCCCTCTCATGAACGAGTTGAAGGGAAAATTGCTAGTGATTATGTATGGCCGAAACTGCAAGAGCTCTCAAGAAACGGGACTTGCCAGCCGGGCTGCGTCTTGGTAACCCACTCAACTGGCGATCTAGTTGCAAGACATCTGCTCGACAACCAAGAAAACTGGTTAACTAACGCTGGGCTCTCTCCACTCAACATTGTCGCGACTTTCGACTTTGCAGGTGCTGGTGGTGGATCAGAGCTGGGCGATATCGTTATTAACATCACTGAAGGTGGTGGCTGGACAAACAGTGCAATGCGTTATGCGATTTCACTCTGGCTTGGCGATATGCCATCAAAAAACAACACCGGTGTATTGAATGATCTAAAAGTGTCAAACGCTCGCCAAATAGCGATGTTACCAGACCACCGTATCCCTCGAATTCGTTTTGTTGGTAACGGCAGCGACTACCTAAAAGCGACCGCAAGCTTCTTGCCCGGAAAAGACGATGGTGTTGTAGCGGCGCATTCATCATGTGGCGCTTCAAGCTCAGGCAGTTTCGATAGCTGTTCTACTAATCTAGCTATGGACGGAAAAATGGCTTCTCAAAGTAAAGGAGTGGCTAGCTTTATGCCAAACCACTACTCGTTCATCATGGGTAACGGTTATAGCCACAGCGAAGTCATTGGGTCGAAACACAAAGGTAAAGTCACCTCCAGTAATACGTCGATTGCCTTAGCGGATGGAAAATCGGTAAGCGTTGACAGCTACCAAGAGAATGGATGGTTTGGAAACAAATACATTTACGTTCAAGGTTCTCAAAACGACACCATGTCGGAAATCGCTGTCGGCCTGTAAAGCGTCGTAATAAGCAAACCAACGAGCCAAGTTTCATGCTTGGCTCTTCTCACACAAAGCACGATGCAAGAGATGGATTATGAGTAACAAAAAGCCAATTGCCATTGCGGCTTTCGTTTTGATTGGGGCTACGGCGTTGTTTCTATCGCAACAAAATCAAGACGACGACTCCGCGAAGCAACAACAAGCCCAGCAGAATCAAACGGCTGCTTTACCCAAGCCAACACAGAGCGAAACCATCATTCTGGAAAACTCGTCATTACCTCCCGAAGAAGACAGCGTCGATGTGATTGAAGATATGGTTTCATCCCATGACTTATCTTTGATCGCAGAACGTCACGAAAAGGTCTTACAGTATCCAACCTACTCTACTCCCATCACCGATAAGAACAGCCCGTATCTGGACTGGAATCATTTTGAAGAGGTCTCTGTTCCAGTGTTGAATGGAGAAGCCAAAGCAGCATTAAGCTTGGACAAATATCGTCATTTTTATCCAGACAAGATTGATGTTCGCTTAAAATCATCGGCAAACTACGTGACCGCGTCACTCGACATTATTGACGTAGAAAGCCAGCAAACCCTCACCACTCTTCCTGTTCAAGAGAATGGTTGGCAAATAACACCAGAAGCAAACTGGCCACAAGAATTAAGATTGGTGGCACGGATTAGCTTTGAGCAAGGTGAAGATGTCATCAGTGCGGATTTACGCCTTTATCACTCTGTAGCTAGCATTATCAATGTAGACCAAGCATCATCGAATAATTCCGACATGGTGATTCCTATTACGGTTCAAGTCGACAAAGCGGGAATCTATCGAGTTCGTGGCAGTTTATATCAATCAAGCGGATCGGCAGTCGCCTCTTTAGTACAAAAGAAACAACTTGCTGAAGGAGAACAAACCGTCGAGCTAAAAGCGTTCCACAATGTATTACCCAATGGCAGAGCCGAGTATGAACTTCGTGACATCATGATAGAACGCATGTCTGGTTTCCCAGGTGAAAAAGCACAGTATGGCCAAAGTAAAGCAGAGTCTTATCCTATTGGATCATTTGATTCGAATACCCTATCCGATGAGCCTTATGAAATGAGTGATAAAGAAAAGCAACAGCTTGAATTCCTTCACCAAGCCGCCAAGTAGCCGGAATATTTGTTGGCTGAAATAGGTAGAACTAGTCGTCACCTCCTAAAATTAAACCATGTTTGATGTGGGAGGATGGCGATGAAGCTTCTCAACAAGAAGGTTGCTGACTTTAGATTGAGTGCAGATTCGGATCTGAGCTTTCTTTTACCCCGTCATCTAATGCATGAATTCGACTACGCAAGAACACTCGAAAAAGGCGTGGTTGCCGAAACGGAACCTGAGTTTAACCATCAGTATCGAGTCACTTTACGACGCATTCGCTCTCTACTGCTGCTTCTTAAGGCTAATTTCTGCCCCTTTGAATTCAAACTGCTCAAGCCCCACTTAAAGTTACTCATGAAGCAGACCAACACATTACGCGACTTAGATGTGTTTCTCATCGATAGAGAGCATTACTTAAATAGAGCACCAGAACACAGCGACAAATTAGCGTCGGTTTTTGACGTGATTGAAACGCAACAAATCGAAGCACTCACATCGGTTAGGCAATGGCTCGCCTCTGATTGCTATCTCAAAACCTGCGTCATGATTGAAAACAGCCTTCGCCGAGCATCTCAATATGAGGCGGACAATGTCCAATCCATTGTTGTTTGTTCGAACAAAAGGATCCTCCACCACTACAAGTTGGTAAGCAATGCATGTAAAGGCTTGCACAGAAAAAGCAACGATGGTGAAGTTCATCAATTGAGGATTGAATGTAAGAAGCTCCGTTACTTGCTTGAATACTTTGCTCCTTTGTATGTTCCTCACAAAGGCCACCTTGGAATACAGCACAGAGCGAATGTAAAACAGTTGAAGCAACTTCAAGACCGCCTCGGTGCGTTTAACGATACTTCCAATCAGCTCGACTTCTTTCGTAAGCAACAAAACGATAAGCAATTCACCAAGCCACAGCGTAAGGCGATTGGTCAGCTATTAACATTGGTAGAAAAAGACCATCAATCCGCCAAGCTGGCGATTTTCGCTGACTTAAAAACCTTCAAACGTGAGATAAAGAGAAGCGATGCTCTCACCATTTATGCTTAGTTTATGCCCAAGCCATAAAAATAAACGCTATAGGCTGAGCTGTTTATTTTGCCTTTCCATACAGGTTCATGTTCTTTTCATATTTGACGTCTAGAGTTTGAAATTAACTAAGACAAAGAACAACAACGTGAAGCCTCTAAAACGATACCAATACGAACGCTACGCCGTACTCTGCAACCTTGCCTACCCCAGAGTCTTTAAACAGACCCGCTATGGGTTCGATCCTAATGGACAGCGCATCATTAAAAACGAGTTTGGCAAAACCATGATTCGTGTTTTATGGAGTAAAAAGCGCACAGAAGTCGTTGTTGTCATCAAGGGCTCACACAGCATTAGCGATTGGCTTTTGAACTTTGCCATGTGGACTCGTAGCTGCAAGCGCCTTGGACTTAACTATCGCATCCATGCAGGTTTCTACCATTTGTTATTTCAAGAAAGCCAACCCTCTCGAAATGAGGACCGTCTTGGTTTGAGCGTGATTGAACGACTAGAAGCCACCGTCGTACCGCTGATTCTACAAGGCAAACGCATCACCATTACTGGACATTCATCGGGCGGCGCGATTGGTAGCGTGTTTGCCGATTATATCGAACGAAAGTACCCCAAAAGCATCAAGCGAGTAGTAACGTTTGGTCAGCCAGCAATTGGTGATTGGGCATTCAAAAAGCGATATAAGTTAGGACACAAAACCTATCGAATCTGTTGCGACATCGACATTGTTACCTTTATGCCTCCGGTACCTTTTCTCTACTGGCATGTAGGCAAAATGCTTTGGCTTTATAACGGTAGGATTTACGAGAACACACCAACGTTGATGCGGCTTGGACGCTCTTTGGTAAGTTGGTTGATACGCCCTTTTTCTTACCACTTGATGAGTAAGTACATTCGAAACAAAGACTTCTTTGATGAGCGGTAATCCATTGCTTCGCGCAATCAGGAAAAAGGAGCAGATACAAAAAGAGCCAGAATTAAACTGGCTCTTTCTTCTTGGTTCAGAATTACAAAGACGCAATTTCTTTATCAAGTTGGTATTTGTTGTCAGTAACGATACGCTCTAATACTTCGACGCGCTGTTTTAGGTCTTCTATTTGTTTATTAAGACCATCTCGCTCTTCTTTATTCATCTGCTTACGCTCAGAAATTTCGAGCGCTCTTACTTCTTTTCGATGATTGAGAATCAGCTTAACGATACCACCACCAAATATTGCACCGAATACAATCGCAACAATCAAAACGTCAGCCATAGATTCCTTTCCTTAATCTGCCTACTGATAATGCTCAGGTATAAAGTTACGCATATGTTTCATGAATATCAAACAAGACATTGATTAAATGCGCACTATTTTCGAAATTGGTCACACCTGCAATTCTGCGAGCCTGATTATTTAACGCCGACCCAAACAGAAACTGAACCACCGTTCACTGGGAACTCTGCCCAACCGTTGGCGTCAGTCCAGACTTCTTCGGTACGAATACCTAACTTATCGACGTAACGCGTACTCGGTGAACCTGTGTACATCCATTTTGTTCCGCCAGGGCCATCACTCATGATAACCGCCATTGAGTTCGGGTGTTCCGCATCCCCTTCTCGTGTCCAACCAATCACATCCCAGTGATCAAGGTAGGAGTGCTGCTTGCCATAAGCATAATCTTTACGGGCTTTCACCAACTGCTCAATGTACGGCACTTTCACCATATTGATGTCGTGTCCTTTATCGCTGTATTGTGCGCCGTAGTAATCCGCGTAGAACACTGACGGATAACCTTCTTCACGAAGCAAAATGAACGCGTACGCAAGAGGCTTAAACCACCAATCCACCGGAGACTCCAGCGCTTGCAGTGGTTGCGTATCATGGTTCTCGACCAATGTTACCGCTTTCACTGGGTTGTCCTTCATCAAGGTGCCATCCATGATACGGCGCATATCGAAGTTACCACCCGAGCGTGAAGCGTTATAGAAGTTCATGTGTAGCGGTGCATCAAACAATGACATGCTGCCAGAGGTCTTAGTGATAAAGTTGTGCAGATTGTTCACGTCGTAGTTCCAGTACTCACCCACAGTAAACAGTTCTTTGCCTGTCTTCCAACGCAAGTAATCGATCCATTCTTGTAGGTACTGGTATTTGATGTGTTTAACCGCGTCCATTCGGAAACCATCCACACCCGTCATGTTTAGGTACCACTCGCCCCAGTCTTTTAGCTCTTGCTTCACTTCTGGGTGGTCCATGTCTAAATCTGCGTACATGAGATAGTCGTAGTTGCCTTTTTCAGAACTGACTTCCCAATCCCATGCTTTGCCATCGCCTTTGAATTTGAAGATCGCTTTTTCTTTACCTGCGTCGTCCCAGTCGACCCCATCAAAGTGATACCACGTCCAATGGAAATCTGAGTATTTGTCGTTACGCCCCGGGAAGCTAAATTCGACCCATGCTTCAATCCACTTGTCGCCGAGCTCAATATTTCGGTTGTTCCAATCGACTCGCTTGGTGTCGACCCACGATTTACCATCCGCACCGCCACGGTGGTTAAACACCACATCACCATAAATTTGAATGTTGTTTGCGTGTGCCGCTTTGATGGCATCGAGGTATTGGTCTTTAGTACCGTATTTGGTTCGCACCGATCCTTTTTGATCAAACTCCCCCAAGTCATACATATCGTAAACGCCATAACCGACGTCGTTGCTGCCACCAGCACCTTTATAGGCAGGCGGTAGCCATAACGCGGTAAAGCCGTTGTCCGATAGTGCTGGCGCGTTGTTTTCTACTTGTGTCCAGAGTGCACCGTCATTTGGCACATACCAATGGAAATACTGCATCATGGTTCCATTTTGAGCCGCCATTACCGGCGAACTGAGCAGCAAAGTTAAAGGTAAAAGTGTGGGTTTAAGGTTGAATGTTTTCATTATTTTTCTCTCACGTTTTAGGACGAAGCCCGAACTTAGAGAGCCGCAAGACAGGTAGAAGAAATCCAACTAACCGTCTGTTGTACAACAAAAAGTTCGGACTACAATCGTGGAGAAATTATCACCAATCACCCTCTACAATTATTGAGATGTGTAACATTTATAAAATCAATAACCAATTGAGTGCAATTATTGAATCTCGATCAAATAATCAGGGAGGAGATAATAAGTAAACAGCAGAAAGAGGGATTAACGCGCGTCGATTTCCATTGCGCTAAAACGAAGAAAGCCCGTCATAATGACGAGCTTTCGAAAAGAATGGAGGCGCCTCCCGGAATCGAACCGAGGTCCACGGAT
>NZ_JPRD01000074.1 GCF_000817815.1 Vibrio owensii CAIM 1854 = LMG 25443 | reverse complement strand
CTGCTGTTGCTGCTGTTGCTTCAGTTTCTCCTCTACAACCGACAGGTTCTTTTTCGCAGCTTCAAAGTCAGGCTTTTCTTGAATTACGTTTTTATAGAGCTCCGCCGCATCCTCAAGCTGTCCGTTCTTAGCAAGTGCGTTTGCCAAGTTGTAACGGCCATCAAGGCTTGGATTATTGGAGAACGCTTCGATCGCACTTTCGTAATCCCCAGCTTGGTAGCTTGCTGCACCTTTCCAGTTAGGATCAGTGAAGGTACTTTGGGCTTTTTCGTATTCACCTTGTTGATAAAGCTGTTCGCCTTGTTGGTTTTGATTCAAAAACGCATTGGCTTCTGCTTCCGGTGTCCAACTCATCGGTAACACGGTCGCGACCAGTACCCAAATCATGCCGCGTCGGAAGAGTAGGGCAACAGGAATCAACAACAGAGGTAGCAACCAGAAACCGCCGTTCAAGCGAGAGTCGGTTTTCACGTCGCCACTTTGCTTGGCGGCAAGGTTGTTGCTCGCGTTATTGGTAAACGCGGCAATGTTCTCAACATCACGGTTATTGTGTTGAATTGGCACAAATAATCCGCCGGTATCCTTGGCTAACTTCTGTAAGTTTTTCAGGTTAGTCTTCGCTACCACGGTGTTGCCTTGTCGACTTTTCATTAAAGAACCATCCGGAAGAGCAATTGGTGCGCCAGTTGATGTGCCGATAGCGAGTACTGACACACGAAAGTCTTTACCGTTTAATAACGCTAACGAGCGAGACAATTCGGAGTCATCCAAATTATCTGCCAGCACGACGATGTCACCTTGATTGACACCCGCTTGAGTAAACTGGCTAAGCGCGGTTTCAATCGCTGATGGTAAGTTGGATCCTTGATAAGGCATTAACTCAGGAGACAAGTTTTCGATGATGCCAGCGAGTGTGCTGGAATCTGTCGTCAGTGGACTTAACGTATAAGCATCGCCCGCGTACGCGACCAAACCTGTTGAGCCTTCTTTCCATTTCGGCAATAAATCCAACGCTTTATAGCGGGTTTGTGACAGGCGATTTGGCTTCACATCCGTTGCGTACATAGAGCGCGACATATCCAGAACTAACACTCGGTTTTGGCTTAGTTCAAAGCTCGGGCGAGTGTTGGATTGCCAACTTGGACCTGCTAGAGCAATACAAGCGATCGCCCATGCTAATCCCCAAATGGCGAAGTAATGCTTGGTATTCACTGAATGACCGAGCATTTTGGCTAAATGGGGCGCAATCAACGATGACTTTTTGGTTCTGTATTGGCTGTTAATCGCAAGAACGACAGGAATGACGAGCAAACCCAACAACCAATAAGGATTTAGGAAAGTAAACTCAGCCATGTTTTCTCCTTAGAACAAACAGGAACACGGAAAGCACAAGGGCAGCACCTAGTGGGTAAGGGAACCATTCCGACTGAGGACGCCAAGTTTGCGTATCGCTTGAAACTGGCTCTAGTTGATTAATGGTGTCGTAGATCGTTTCAAGTTCTTTAGCATCACGCGCTCGGAAGTACTTACCACCTGTCATCTCTGCAATCTTGGTCAGCGTTTGCTCATCAAGGTCTGAGGCAGTATTGACTTTGCGCGTCATGAAGAAGTCTTTCACCATCATTTCACCAGCGCCCACACCTACGGTGTAGATGGTTGCGTTGTACTTTTTAGCGATTTCAGCGGCTTCAAGCGGATCAAGTACACCAGCAGTATTGCTACCATCACTGAGCAAGATCATCACGCGTTGTGGTGCGTCACTGTCTACAAAGGTTTTGGTGCCTAAGCCGATACCATCACCAATCGCGGTGCGCTGGCCAACCAAGCCAATGACGGTTTGATTGATCTGTTGCATCACGGTTTTACGGTCAGCGGTCAGCGGTGTTTGTAGATATGCATGATCACCAAATAGAACCACACCTAATCGATCACCTTGGCGTTTTTCTACGAAATCAGATAAGACTCTTTTGACGGCGGTTAGGCGGTCTATGTATTCACCGTTGTCGTTCATGTCTTCTTTCTGCATAGAGCCAGATAAGTCGACCACTAACATCATGTCGCGGTATTTCGGTTGGAACTCAACCGGATCGCCGTACCAAACTGGGCGAGCACAAGCGACAACCAACAGAGCCCAGACGCCAATAGACAGGAATTTTTGCACGACCTGTTTTGGTTTGTTGCTGTGTTTATTGTCTGGCAGGTACGCCAGCTTAATTTCAGCTTGCTGAGTCTCTTCAGGGAAGAACTTATAAATCAGCCAAGGTAGAGGCAGTAACAATAATGCCCACCACCAGACAAACTCAATGTTCAACCACTGAGAGAGGCTCGAAACGAGAGTTGCCTCAGTCACGAGTTTTTGCCTTTTTCTTTGGTGGCAATGCGGTTTCAATCCAGAAAGCGCAATCATCAATTAAGGCTTGATGCTGCTCTTGACCAGACTTTTGATACAGCGCCGCTTGCCACTGTTGTTGTTTATCGACAAATCTAGTTTCTTTGGTGTAGCTATCAAGAAACTCGTACCAAGCAGAGCCTGTTAATGGCGCGATTTCTTCACGAGGGAAGTAACTCAAAGCCGCTTGACGAAGAACCTCTAATGCAGAAGACGGTGTGTGTGGTGTGATCGGGTTGGTCAATAATTTCAATGCGGTCTTCTTAGCAACAAGACGCTTTGTACGCCATCTTAAGTACAGTACGACGATTAAGATGGAGAGAACTACACCGCCCAGAACAGCCCACCATCCCCAAGCAAGTGGGAACCAATCAGGTGCATTCGGTAGGATTAAAGGTTCAAGGTTTAGGCTTTGATTATTCGTTGTCATTATTATTACTACTGCTTGAATGATTTGTATGTTGTTGCTTTGACTAGCTTAACTGCTGAACTAGCGGTAACCCGCTCGACAGACTGTTAAATGGAATTGCCATTGAATGACACTGCTGTTTAATGGCTTGTTGATGCTTAACGAAGTGAGACTCCAATTCTTGGCGTTCCCCTTTAGATCCGAAGTTAAACCACTGACTTCGATGACCATCGGATGCTTTCGCTTGGCCTCGGAAGTCAGTTTCTCCTCGCTCTAAGGGATCATAGAATTGAACCGCGCGAACGCTGTTGTGTTGCTTTAACCGACGTAGTTGAACCAACTCTTTCTCTTCCACTTGAGCAAAGTCGCTCAGCAGAATGAGTTCACTGCCTTTCGGCGTCAGGTTGTGTAGCGTTTCAATTGCGGTCATGTAAGGCAGCATGCGTGTGCTGTCAGCTTGTTGATTCGTAAGCAATTGGTTGTGAGTATTCACTATCGCGTCAAGAATTCTCAGCCCTTGTTTTTGAAGAGAAGAAGGGCGGAACTCAATACACTGGGAACCATCATCTATCACCGCGCCGATGCGGTCTTTCTTGGCTAACGTCAGCCAAATCAAGACGCTAGCGAAATGCGCCAGTTGAACTGACTTCAATACATATTGCGAACCAAAGTGCATGCTTGGGCTCAAGTCGATGTACAAAATCACCGCTTGCTCTTTGTCTTCAGCAAACAACTTGGTGTGCGCTTTTCCCGTTCGAGCCGTGACTCGCCAATCAATGCTGCGAATGTCATCACCCGCTTGGTATTGGCGCACTTCCATAAAGTCCATGCCACGACCTTTTTGACGGCTGGTATGGTTACCACTCATTTGCGACCAAATACTCTGTGCTGGTGGCAACCAACGAACCGATTGAGTGCGATATTGAAGCAGCTCTTCAAGGGTTAATGTCACCCCATTCGCATGAGGTGGCAATGCATATGATGCAGACATGTCACCTACCTACGTTATGCGCTACCTACAAGGCTAAGAAGCTTGTCGATAACCTGATTGGCTGTAATGCCTTCTGCCTGAGCGTGGTAGCTAAGCAGCAGACGGTGACGTAGCACAGGGTAAGCCATGGCTTGAACGTCTTCTGGTGAAACGAAGTCACGACCTGCCAGCCACGCATGAGCACGAGCACAACGGTCAAGGGCGATCGTCGCACGCGGGCTTACCCCCATAGATAGCCATTTCGCAAGCTCTGAGTCGTAATCGCTTGGTTGTCGAGTCGCCATCACAAGACGAACGATGTACTGCTCGATTGCGTCTGCCATGTGAATGTTGAGCACTTCTTTGCGAGCGGTGAAGATGTCTTCTTGGCTCAAGCTTGGACGTTCAATCGTCGCTTCGCCTTTTGCCTCACCACGGTTGATGCGCAAAATAGCCAACTCGTGTTCCGCATCTGGATAATCCACATCAAGGTGCAACAAGAAACGGTCAAGCTGCGCTTCTGGCAGCGGGTAAGTACCTTCTTGCTCAATTGGGTTTTGAGTCGCCATCACCAAAAATAGCTCTGGGAGTGCGTATGTGTTTCGTCCTGCTGTCACTTGCTTCTCAGCCATGGCTTCAAGCATCGCGGCTTGCACTTTAGCTGGCGCACGGTTGATCTCATCAGCAAGGATCAGTGAGTTGAAAATAGGACCAGACTGGAAAGTAAATTCGCCCGTTTCTGGACGGAAGATATCGGTACCCGTCAAGTCGGCTGGCAGTAGGTCTGGTGTGAACTGAATACGGTGGAAATCACCTTCCACACAATCCGATAGAGATTTCACCGCACGGGTCTTAGCCAATCCTGGAGGACCTTCAACCAAGATATGTCCATCGGCAAGTAGAGCAATAAGTAATTGTTTTACCAGATCATGCTGACCAATGATCTGAGACTCTAAGTAGCTTTGAAGAGTTTCGAAGTTTGTTTTGTGCATTTTTTGGACTCTCTGGTATCCATATGATTCTTGTTTTGAGTATTGGTCACTTTCTCAAGGGGAAAAGTTCCAGTACGTCCGTGTAATTTATCTTTTCAATATTGGGGCGAGTAAAGTGATTGCAAGCCATTGAAAAGCGTGAATTACCTTGTTCGACAGTCTGTTACATCGCATTTGCATTAATTTGTGAGAATTTTCTCTAGTTTTGTAGGGGAAGGCCGATATAAGTTTCAAGCCGTGCATAGCGAGTTGTTATGCATCAAGTTTTATCCTGTTCGATGTATGGACTCC
>NZ_JPRD01000073.1 GCF_000817815.1 Vibrio owensii CAIM 1854 = LMG 25443 | reverse complement strand
ACAAGAAGATTGGCACATGCGTCCAATCCATTGTGAGTTCGAGGTGGAACCCTTGCGCTATCCAAGCGAAGAATGTCGCAAGCCCAATACCGGAAAAGGTCTGAGCAAACATCACCCAAGTGATATGGACGAGCAGAATATGAAGAAATATCGCCGACATAAACGACATTACCCATACATTCGACCAGTTGTTCATCAGCAACATGTAAAAGAAGAAACAGGGTAAGCAGAGCGTTATGGCGACTTGATAACAAGCAGGTAAAAACCGACGCCATTCAAATGGCACGCGGTTACGATAAATGATACCGAAGAATAAAATCGAGCAAAGGACACGAAGTGGCAGGTTTTCGTATGGCTGTGGGAACATAAACGCCCAGACCACGTAGTAAATTGGAAAGCCGACAAAACCCATCCATCCTACAAGGGTAAGATTGGGTTCTGCGTACTGATATACTTTGCGAATCGCGTCCATATTTACTTTATCTACTGAGCCTAGCGTTTACTGATTTTGTGTTTTGCATTGTTTTGTTTATATTTGCTTTCCAATTATATATTAGTTAACGCACATAAGCAGTGAGACATTAATCAAATATTTCGCGACGCTCTACTTTAAATTCAGCGCTTTATATTCATGAAACTAATAGCTAGGCAAATTTGATTGTTAATTCAACAGAAAATGGGATGTAACGCAAAGCCTTGTACATGAATGCCGTGCAACATACACACAGCGAAGCAACCCCCTCTCTCCTATTCAACTTATCAAACAAGGACACCTATGCAATCAATGGCAGTTAAAAATGTCGTATTCGATGTAGGTAATGTGTTAGTGAGATGGTCGCCTTTAGAAATTGTAAGGCTGACATTTGGCAATGATGTCGACGCCGAGGCGTTAGCCAAAGACTTGTTTATGAGCACAATCTGGTTAGATTTGAACAAAGGGCTTATTACTGAAGCACAAGCCAAACAGCGATATCAATCAGAAAAAGCACTTTCACATAGCGAAGTCGAACGTTTCTTTTATTACGTGAAACACTCCCAATTACTGATGTATGGCAGTGTCGAGCTTCTTAAACGCATCAAAGCCGCAGGATATAACGTGTTCGCACTGACCGACAACGTGGTAGAGATCGTTGAATTCCTCAAAGCCACTTACGACTTTTGGCCACTATTTGAAGGCGCGACGGTATCAGCAGAACTGGGATTGTTAAAGCCTCAGCCAGAGATTTATCAAAGCTTGTTGGAAACCCATCAACTCCTCGCGCAAGAAACTGTGTTCCTTGATGATATGCCTTATAACGTTGAAGGAGCACGAGAGGTAGGGTTAGCGGCAATTCAATTTAAACATGCAGAACAATGTGAACATGAATTAAAAGCGATGGGATTACGCTTTTAGAGTGGCACGAACTAAAAAGAGCAGCACATCGCTGCTCTTTTCTGAATTAGGCTTCTATTTAGAACCGTTACGAGTAAACCACGTTTTCTTCTATGCCGTTAACCAGTGATTGTGCATTTGACCAACGGAACACTTTCTCAAGGACTTCACCACCACCCGGCGCTTTCCAGTTGCGTTCTTGGCATTCTTGTCCACCAATATGCTGGTAGAACTGGATTGCTGGTTCATTTTGAGAAATCACTTCAAGGTACAAACCACTGTCTTTAAAGTACTGTTGTTGCCATTCTGCAACCGCTAATAGAAGTTGCTTCCCGATCCCGCGACCGCGATAACTGTCATCCACATGAAGCGCTTCAATAAAACTGCCGCGTTCAAAATCATGATTACCAAACACACAAACAAAACCAAGAAGAAGCCCACCCTCTTCGGCTAACACAACATGCTGGTTAAATGGTGGGTTGGTTAAGCGAGTTTGCCAAATCAACAATTTGTCGTCGATGGCTTCGCTATCAAGGTAACCATCACTTAGCATACCACGGTAGTGACGCTTCCAACTGTCCACGTGCAACTGAGCGATGCGTTCATAATCCTTATATTCCGCTAATCGTAATTCCATTACGTATTCCTATGTTCTTTTATTGCTTCTCTAACGAGCTTTGGCATTTTCCACCTCTTTAACTACATATTTTTGGCAGATTTTACAAATCTATAGCCACAGCTCATTGATTAATACTACTCATTATTCGTTTAAAAGCAAAAAATCCCACTGACTACACCAGATTATTGCGAGTTTGACCTTAGCGATATAACTGTCACAACTCGAAACAAAGTCGTCTAACTTTAGTTTGACTTACACGTGTACGCTGATATTCTAGCGAACAGTTGTTAGCTCAAAGTTAGGGACACATCGTGACGCATAATAAACCGCCCATTATCTGGTTGAATCTATTGATATTTTCTGCCAGTTTTATTCTGACTTTTGTTGTATTGCCTTGGTATGCATACCACTACGGATTAGGTTGGGAACATCTGATCTGGGGTATCATCGCCTTTAGTTTTACCAATCTCTCCATTACCGCGGGTTATCACCGTCTGTGGAGCCACAAAACCTATGAAGCCCACCCAGTTTTACGATTCATCTTTGCCATCGGTGGTGCTTTCTCTCTTCAAAACAGTGCAATGCATTGGTCTTCTGATCATCGTGTTCACCACAAACATGTTGATGACAATGACAAAGACCCGTACTCAGCGAAACGCGGATTTTGGTACTCGCATATTGGTTGGATGCTTCGCGATTACAACAAGTCAAAAGAGAACGAGTACACAAACTGTCGTGATTTGAAGCGAGACAAGATCGTTGCATGGCAGCACAAGTATTACGTTCCTTTGGCCATTGCGACTAATATTGGCTTCCCTCTTGCACTAGGTCTTATCTATGGTGATATCTGGGGAATGTTCCTGATCGTTGGTGCCGCGCGCCTGTTCTTGAGTCATCACACCACGTTCTTCATCAATTCGTTGGCGCATGTTTGGGGTAAGCAGACTTTCACCGACAAAAACACTGCTCGTGATAATGGCATCTTAGCCTTCTTCACTTTTGGTGAGGGTTATCATAACTTCCACCACATCTTTGAAAACGATTACCGAAATGGTGTGTACTGGTGGCATTACGACCCGACTAAATGGTTGATCAAATCGTGCTCTTGGCTTGGGTTAACAACCAAACTTCGTACGACATCGACCTTCCGTATCGAAAAAGCGCGTGCAACTCAGTTGCTGAAAAAGGCAAAAGAAAAGTTAGAAACGAAACCGAATAGCCAATCGATTCGTGACCAACTTCAGCAGGAATTCGATGCACTCGTACACCACATGCAAGAATATTATGAAGCGCGAAAAGAAGTGCTTGGTGAGAAAACAGCAACCGTAGTGAAAAAGTACGAACGTTCCGTATCAAAGCTGAAATACGAACAAATTAAGGAAGAATTTGAACGTCAACAACGCAGTTGGAACCTCTTGGTGCGACGCTACGCATAACGTGTAACTCGCGCTTCAATATAAAGACGTCAAAACAAAAGCTCCGTTCATTCGGAGCTTTTTTGTTCAATCAAGCCCCTTTAACGTGATCTAGCTCGAACTATCGCTTTTCCCACTTTTTAATCATTTCGTACGATTTTTATTCGACAAATTGTTCATATTTTCGTTTCTTTAAAAACAACAAAACCAGTACATAACACCTGAAGAACGTAATTTAAACAATATAATCCAACGCAATTATTTATTAATCTATTATTTGTTTTAGATCATGCTAGCTCTAATTTAGTCTCGTGCCACAGGAAAGAATTCTGTAAATTCTCTGACATAAACTGAAACAGTTTCTTTCTTTTTTTCATAATATCTGGAGACAACCCTATGTTAGAGCTCTTAATTGGCTTGGTAGTGACCATTGCTGTGGGTTATTTCATTGTCAAAGGCTACAAAGCCGCTGGCGTGTTATTAACCGCAGGTATTAGTTTGCTTCTTATGACTGGTCTGCTTGGCCATGACGTTCTGCCATCAAAAGTAACCTCAACGGGTAATATGGTGACGGACGCACTAGAGTACGTAAAATACATGCTTCAATACCGTGGCGGCGGCCTTGGTATGCAAATCATGCTACTTTGTGGCTTCGCGTCTTACATGACACACATCGGCGCAAACAATGTAGTAGTAAAACAGTTCTCTAAACCGCTTTCTGTTATCAAGTCTCCATACGTCCTTTTGGTAGCGGCTTACATCGTGGCATGTTTGATGTCTCTTGCCGTGAGTTCAGCAACCGGTCTAGGCGTGCTATTAATGGCTACCCTATTCCCAATGATGACAGCAATGGGTATCTCCCGCCCTGCTGCGGTAGCAGTGTGTGCTTCACCGGCGGCAATCATCCTTTCACCAACTTCTGGTGACGTGGTTATCGCGGCAGAAAAATCAGGCCTAGCGCTTGACGTGTTCGCGGTTCAAACCGTACTGCCTGTGTCTATTTGTGCGATCATCGTAATGGCTGCAGCGGCATTCTTCTGGAACAAATACCTAGATAAGAAAGACAACACGCCAATGGAAAAGATTGACGTATCTGAGATCAAAGCAGATGCACCAGCGTTCTATGCGGTTCTTCCTTTCCTACCAATCATCGGTGTATTCCTATTCAACGGTCGCACGATTCCTGGCCTGACTCTAGACATCTACACTATCGTGGTAGGTTCTATCTTCTTGGGTGCTGTGATTCACTATGTGGTGAACAAGTTTGACGGTAAGAAGTCGCTTGAGGATCTTGATTCTTGTTATGCGGGCATGGCAGATGCGTTTAAAGGCGTGGTAATGCTGTTGGTTGCAGCGGGTGTATTCGCGCAAGGTCTTATGTCAATTGGTGCTATCGATAACCTACTACACCTTGCAGACAACGCAGGCGCTGGCGGTATCGCGCTAATGCTTATTCTAACCGGTCTAACTGTTGCTGCTGCGATTGCGACGGGTTCTGGTAACGCTCCATTCTACGCATTCGTAGAGCTTGCTCCTTCACTGGCTGCGAAGATGGGTCTTAACCCTGCGTTCCTAATCATCCCAATGCTACAAGCATCTAACCTAGGCCGTACTATCTCGCCAGTATCTGGTGTAATCGTTGCGACTTCTGGTATGGCAAACATCAGTCCGTTCGAAGTAGTAAAACGTACATCAGTGCCAGTTCTGGCAGGTCTGATTACTGTAATCATCGGTACTATGGTGCTTGTACCAATGACGGCATAAACTGCGGTTACATCGCGTCAATCAACAAAGGCTCGGCTTCTATGTCGAGCCTTTTTTATTCTACGACTCTTCTCTTACGCCCTTCTCTTCTTCATTCACCAGTCCTTCGTTTTATTAGGTAGTGCGTTTTATTAAGCAATGCGTTCCATATTTTCAAAGTGCTCCACATTCTCAGCAGTCTGATTTGCTTACTATCTCAACAGCTTATATAAAAATCTCATACATTCACAAAATGGAACTTACTATGACTTCACTTATTGTTTTTATCGTCATCATTTTGCTTATCGCGGTGTTTGCGGTCAGCATTTACAACAAGCTAGTGACGCTACGTAATCGCTTTAAAAACAGCTTTGCTCAGATTGAAGTACAGTTGAAACGACGTTACGACTTGATCCCAAACCTTGTTAGCACCGCAAAAGGCTATATGGAGCATGAGAAAGAAACGTTTGAGCGAGTAATTCAAGCTCGAAACCAAGCAATCACTGGTTTAAAAGCAGCCAGTGATGCGCCAGACAGCGACGCCGCCATCAGCCAATTAGCACAAGCAGAAGGCATGCTACAAAATGCGCTAGGCAAGTTAAATGTGGTTGTAGAGGCGTATCCAGAACTGAAAGCCAACGAAACCATGAGCCAACTGCAAGAAGAGCTGACTAGCACAGAGAATAAAGTCGCTTTTGCTCGCCAAGCCTTTAATGATGCAGTCACCAGCTACAACACCTACAAGCAAACTTTCCCACCAGTCTTGTTTGCCAATATGTTTGGTTTCCAAGACGGCAAGTTGTTGGAATTTGCAGACACTGAAGCCATCCAAGAAGCACCTAAGGTTGAGTTCTAATGAATTTCTTTGACCATCAAGATACCGCGCGACAACGCACCGGGCTTTTGGTGTTTCTGTTTTCCTTAGCGGTATTTGTCATTACGGGTTTGGTCAGCGTCCTATCGATTGGTATTTACTATGGGGTGACGGGTGAGCCATTTGATCAAAACACGGCCATTAGCTATGTCTTACTGTGCTTTGCGGGTGTCGTGTTGATCGTAGCAATAAGTTCGATGATTCGCCTATCTGACTTATCTTCGAACGGTGGCCGAGGCGTTGCGGAAAGCATTGGTGGTAAGCTGATTTCCTCCAACACGATAGACGCCAAACACAGGCGACTTCTTAACGTGGTAGAAGAAATGGCGATCGCGTCAGGGATTCCCGTTCCTCCTGTTTATGTGATGCAAGAAGAACGAGGCATCAACGCGTTTGCTGCAGGTATGAGTATTGATGATGCTGTAATCGGTGTTACACAAGGCGCACTAGACACCTTCACACGTGATGAATTACAAGGCGTGATTGCTCATGAGTTCAGCCACATCTTAAACGGAGACATGCGCCTGAACACACGTTTAATCGGGGTACTCTTCGGCATCACTTGCATTGCCCATTTCGGTCATCTGGTGTTAGACAACACACACCACACCAGTCGCGTCTCAAGAAGCTCTTCCGATTCAGATAAAGGCTTTGCCGTCATTATGTTGATAGCGATTGTCTGCTTGATTCTAGGCTGGGTTGGCACTTTGTTTGGTTCAATGATCAAAGCGGCAATCTCAAGACAAAGGGAGTTCTTAGCCGATGCGAGTGCGGTTCAGTTTACCCGTAACGATCAAGGCATCGCTGGCGCTTTAAAAAAGATAGGTGGTTGCAACGCTGGGTCTTATCTTAACGCCAAAGCAAGCAGCCAAATGAGCCATATGATGTTTGGTCAGAGCAACTTATCTGGCTTTACTGGTTTATTTGCTACTCACCCACCACTTGAAGAAAGGATTCGCCGGATTGAGCCTAATTGGGATGGCAGCTTTTTGAGTAAAAGTCGTAGTCAAGGAGCAACTTTCGGTAATGGACAAGTCAGTGGATTTGCGTCGGATGCCGGCTTGAGTACCCAAGACTTAAGTACCCAGAACGTTGAGCCACAGAGTGTCGCGCCAACTTCCTCAGAGTTAAGTGAGACAGGGAAACAGCTCATTAGCCAATTGCCACAAGACTTGGTCGACATAGCACGTGAACCTTATAGCGCTCGTTTTATTGCATTGCTGCTAATTTTTGATGGAAGCAAAGTGCAGCGTGAGATGATCAAAGGTCATATTCCAATGGTGTCGCACGCAAAGTTATTACCTTGGTTAGATTACGAGCTGCCAACGCATTTGCGCCTTCCTCTTTTGGAATTAGCGGTCCCTGCCCTAAAAGCACTCAGTGAAGGCCAAAAGAACCGGTTGTGTGAAGTGCTGCGTGAATTATCACAAACTGACAATCATTACTCTCTCGGTGAGTGGTGCGTCATTAATTTACTTGAGAAGCAGCTCATCGCACCTTTTGGGTTTACTCGCCAGAACAAAACCCTTAAGCAACTGGAAGAAAGTGTACATTGGTTACTGAGGGAGCTAGCTTGGGTCAGTCACTCAGAACCACAAGCGGCGCAACTTGCATTTAATTCAGCCCTAACATCTTTAGGTTTCGCGGAAGTAACGTTAGAGCCTGCAAACAAGAATTGGCGCTTGAGCCGCGCTGCACTAGAGCTGTTGTTGCAACTGAAACCCGTTCAACGACGTCAGTTCGTTAAAGCATGCCGCTTGGCCATTGAATCGGATGGGAAGATCACCGTTGCAGAAGGTGAATTGTATCGAGTGATAGCATGCTTTTTGGAAGTACCAGAGCCTCCGCTGACTGTGACGCTTTAAACACAGAAAGCAAAACGCCAGCGATAATCGCTGGCGTTTTTGTGTTCATCAATTGATTACTTTGATTAAGCCGCTTTGAAGCGCTCAGGAATCTTGGTGATGCTTTGACGGTAGCTGAACCATAGGTAGGTTACTGCTAGTGAGAAGAACAGGTAAGACAAAGCAAATACGATTGGAGACGTAATCAGCTCAGCTGACATACCCCACATCACACCGACCACAGTAATCGTCAATTTAGACAACATGCCACAGATCAGTAAGAACAAAGCAAGCTGTGGGAAACGCGAACTACGGAATGCGAAGAAGTAGCAGCTACCTACTGCAAGCGATGCAATAGAAAGACCTAGCATGAATGAATGGATGTGATCTGCTGATGCGACACCTGCAGAAACAGAAGCCATAAGTAATAGGAACAATTTCATAAGTCACCTCACTACAAGTAGAGAAAAGCATCCTTTCATTAATGAAAACTCATTTTGCGCCCTATTTTGCTTATCTATTTAGCAATTACAAGCACATTTTTTGCTCACTTTGTGTTCAACCCTTCCTTTTGAATCTAGTTATTACAAGCGGTTAACATTCTCGAATTTATAAACCCTTTAGATCCTGCACTTACAAAAAGCAGTCTCTATTTTGGCCACTTTTGTTACAGAACATTAACACTTAAACATTTTGAAACTTTTTGCTTAAACTGTGAGCCAAACACCCATGTTCGAGCTATCAACCTTGTTTCACTTAGGATCTCACTACCAAACCAAAGCTTCTTTACGTTAGATCAACATTTTCGTCATATATAAAACGCCCTCATTACAATCATTTTTAATGTTTCAAATTATTTTTAGCTACAGGGGTAAAAAGAGATTCCAATCACACATTTATTGGTTATAATCCGCGCTCATTACGTTATGTGTTGAAAAACGCAAACTTATTTTGAGTAAACCCTATCTTTAAACCGACCCCTCTTTGCTATCTGCCAAGAGGTATTACTGAGAACAAAAATGAGCAAGATTGATAAAGCTATGCGCATCCTGTTAGCAGGATTCTGTATCAACCTTTGTCTTGGCATCCTGTATGCTTGGAGTGTATTCAACAAAGCACTAGTGACTGAGTCAGGCTGGAGCGCAGCAGAAGCATCTGCACCTTACGCGACTGCAACTATTACTTTCTCTATCTGTCTTCTTGTTGCAGGTATTCTTCAAGACCGTATGGGTCCACGTTTGATCCTAATCCTAGGTACTGTTCTAACTGGTCTAGGCATGATCGCTTCTGGTTTTGTTAACTCACCACTAATGCTGAACATCACTTTCGGTGTGATCACTGGTGCAGGTATCGGTTTTGGTTACGCGTGTCTTTCTCCTTCTGCAATGAAGTGGTTCCACGCATCTAAAAAAGGTATGGTTAACGGCATCATCGCAGCAGGTTTCGGTCTAGCAGCTATCTACCTAGCTCCTGTGACTTCTGCGCTGATCGACAGCATGGGCATCCAAACAAGCTTCTTAGTTCTTGGTGTTGGCATCCTTGCTATCGCTGTTCCTCTAGCAGCAACAATCAACAACCCACCAGCAGACTACACGCCAGCTGAACCTAAAGTAAAAGAAGGTCAAGCACCTAAGGTTGTGAAGAAGTCTGACGACCTAACTTGGAAAGCAATGCTTAAAACGCCACAGTTCTACTCTCTATGGATCATGTACGCGTTCGCAGCTTCTGTTGGTCTTATGATCATCGGTAACATCACAACTATCGCAAGCGTTCAAGCGAACCTACCAAACGCGGTTTACCTAGCGTCTATCCTTGCGGTATTTAACTCAGGCGGTCGTGTAGCAGCAGGTATGCTTGCAGACAAGATCGGTGGCGTACGTACTCTTCTTCTAGCGTTCGTTCTACAGGGCATCAACATGGTTCTGTTCGCAACGTTCAAAACTGAGTTCACGCTAATCATCGGTACAGCAATCGCAGCAGTAGGTTACGGTACGCTTCTAGCAGTATTCCCTACTCTAACGGCTGAATTCTACGGTCTGAAGAACTACGGTACTAACTACGGCGTGCTTTACACAGCATGGGGTATCGGTGGTGCAATCGGTGCAGCTGTTGTTGGTTTCTCAATGACTAACGGTGACGGCTACGGTCTTGCTTACACTATCTCAGCAGTAATGATGGCAGTGTGTATCGTACTAGCGTTCATCACTAAACCACTGACTGAAGCGAAAGTAGCACAACTGAAAAACGCTTAATCGCCAGTCCAGTTCTATTTATCTAATAGATCTGCAGAAATTGATTCGAAAAAGGCTTAACCTATGGGTTAAGCCTTTTTTATTGTTAGTTGGTTATGGAAAACACCGTCGAACTCGCGCCAGATTACTATCTCGATAACTTCTTTAAGCTCACACAGCACGCTACCAAGTGGTACAGCGATTTACTTAGCGAAGATGAACACCAATGGCTATCCGCGTTTAAGAGCTTAAGCAAGCCTGCACAGTGCCTTCTTGTACGCCTATACAGCCGTAAAGGGTGCTGGTTTCGTAGCGACAAACTCAACTATCAAGAAATTGAGAACATCCAGTGGGCTTTGGATGAATTGGCAACTCATGGTTTTGTCTCGCTCTCCCCTGACCTAACGATACGGGAGTTAGCAGCGAATCTACTGACCAAGCCAGAGATCGTCACGCTCTATCCTGAGCATCCTAAATCTCTCAAGAAAGAGGCATTAGTGGCATGTCTAAGTGAAGAGCGTTTCGAGCTATTTGAGGCTCTGGATTTCACGGTGATTAAGCTTAACTCCGCACACATGATTGATGTTTTGCTGACGCTGTTTTTTGCTAATACCCATCAAGACCTCAGTCAGTTCGTGCTTGATGACTTAGGCTTACACCAATTCGAACAATACCAGTTAAGTAAAGCGCGTCGATTCTTCGAGAGTAGAGAGCAAATCGATCGGCTTATTGAACTCAGCCAACTCTCCAACCTTTATTGGCAATGCGACAGAAAACAAAAAGCGAACCTCGATATTCTTATCGAAGCAATGCCAGAAAAGGTTGAACATCGCTACGTCGATCGTAAACGCGAGCACATGATTAACGACATTGCCCGTGATTACGAACGCATAAACGAACTTGAGATTGCAATTGCGCTGTTTGAGACGACCACACTCGCGCCAAGCCGAGAGCGTCGTGCTCGCATTTACGACAAGCTAGAACAAAACGATTTATTTAGTGACATTGTCACGGAAATGCTCACCCACCCTATCGATGTCTCTGAGTTTGAGGTAGCACAGAAGCTCGAACAACGCGTTAAACGTAAACAAGGCTTGAAAGTCCCGAGAGCCACCAAGCCAAAATGCAGCGAATACCACATCGAATTGGATCTGTCCCAACAACGTGTGGAGCTGGCAACCAAAGCGCATTTCGAAAGTTTAGGTTGGACCGTTTTCTATTCCGAGAATACCCTACTCAACAGCTTGTTAGGATTGACCTTGTGGGATGCGATTTTTGCACCGATAGAAGGTGCATTCATTAACGCTTATCAACATCGACCATTGGATTTGTATCACGCCGATTTTGCCGATAAAAGAAAGCAGCTTATCGACAATGCACTTGTGCAAGTTCAACAAGGGAATAAACCGGCGTTGTTTGATACATACAGAGATAAAGTTGGGATCAGCAATCCCTTCGTCAGCTGGGCATACGTGAACGAAGAGCTGATATCCCTTGCTCTTGAACACATCCCTAATGCCCTGTTGGTCGAACTGTTTAACGTGCAATTAAGCGACCTAAAACTCTATCGAAACGGTATGCCGGACTTGATTGCTTTTAAAGATGGGAAGTTTGAATGGATAGAAGTGAAAGGTCCGGGCGATAAACTCCAAGATAACCAATGGCGTTGGATCAAGGAGTTCAATCGCCTCAATGTACCGTTCTCAGTCTGTTATGTAACAGCACAAGCTTAGAAAAGAGCCAGAATGGTCTTAGCTACTTACTTTGGCGTTCTTCTGCCCTTTCTTCTCTTTCAATTGATCAATCACGTAGCTTGGTGCGACTTTCTCTAGTTCGCCCAAGCACTCGTCCGTTTTCGGGTTGTCGTAACGAACATAAATGTCGCAAACCGCGTAAAGTTGCTCTGGAGCACCAGAGATCAAATACGCTTGTTCAAAAGACTTCACCGATTTGTCTAGGTTGTAGTCTTCTTGCAATACGCCATTGAGATACCAGTAGTAGCTGTTATCTTTTGCCATGTTGGCCGCTTTTTCGATTTCTGTCGCTGCATTCTTCTTCTCATCCAAACGTACTAGTGTCAGCGCTTTCGAATAGTGCAAAGACGCATTGTCAGGGTGAAGTTTGATTGCAGAGTCCAACGTCTTGACCGCATCAGCATCGCGTTGCTGCGCTCGGTAGTTGTCAGCCAAACTTAGCCAGATTTGTGGATTCTCCGGCTGATTGGTCACCAAAAATTGATAGATTCTATCTGCTTTATCCCATTCATGGTGCCAACGATAGACATCCGCTAACAGCAGTTTCGAGCCGTCATCTTTCTTGTGCTCTAAGTAGCTGATCAGTTCTGCAACCGGCGCTTCCAGCGTTTGCTGTTGCTCGCTGCTCACGTTAGAAAAGTCACGCACTAAGTTGGTCGCAGCAGTAATACGGACCATCGCCTCTGGATCACTCAATAGTGGCTCAATCATGCGCCAGCGATGTTCAATCGTGTAAGGTTCTGCTCCGACAATCGCGGCTTCACGAACCGCTGGGTCTTGATCTTGAAGGCTGCGTGCAACTGCCACCAGCGCGTTTTGACTTGGGTATTTTGCCAACTCATGCAACGCTTCAATGCGCTTTTCTACTGGTTGTTTCACGTCTTGTGCTTGATAAGACCACTTCGCAACCACTTGTTGCGGCGACATCTGCGCTGAATGGGTTTCCTCTGCACTTGTCACGCTCGCAGAAGAAACTTGGTCCGGTGCTAGCAAGGTCTCATCCTGCGCTGCAACAGATTGGCTTACGGTGACGCCTAGAGCGATGGCTAATAACGTTTTTGAGAATGTCATATCAATCCCCTTAAAATTTGGTTTCGAATACAGGACGCTTCGCCGCTTGTTGGCGTAACACTGCATCACTGTATTTGCCATGTGCCACAGGGTTACCCGTTGCACGAAGAATGTATGCCATTGCCTTATCAGCATGAGAGAAGAACTTTTTCCAACCTGCACATAGGTAGTTCAACCCAGGTTCACCGTCTTTAGTGCGAATGAAACGGTTTTTCGGACACTCGCCGTAGCAAGCAAATTGGTAATCACACTGTTGGCACTGCTTGGTTAGCGAGCGAGTCTTGGCAAAGCCAAACTTTTGTTGTTCAGGACCATACGCCAAGGTGTCTAACTTTTCGTGGTGGATGTTGCCAATCTTGTATTCTGGGTAAACGTAATGGTCACAAGCGAAAACGTCACCGTTTGGTTCCATTGCCAAGCCTTTGCCGCAAATCTCGCCCAGTGTACAAAGTGGGTTTTTGCGCCCCATCCAAGTCTCTACACTCGCTTCAAAGTACTGAACAAACACCTTGCCAATGTCGTGTTGAATCCACTCATCAAAAATCGCGATAAGGAAGTTACCCCACGCCTCGTCTGCCACACACCATGGCTCAACCACAGAGTCTTTGTGACCAGGAATAAGACGCTTGTCGCCTTGTTTCAGCTGCTCTTGCGGGTCCCATGTTTGAGGTGCGGTAGTACGGAACGTTTTCTGTTCCACGATGGGAATAAACTGCATTTGAGGAGAACGCACTTCATCACGCAGGAATCGGTACACCTCAAGAGGATTACGGCTAGTTAGATTGTTTACACAAGTCAGCGTTGCGAACTTCACTTCGTGTTTGTGCAGCAGTTCAACAGCCTTCATCACTTGATTAAATGTGCCACGACCTGCGCGGTTGGTTCGGTAAGCGTTGTGCATCATTTCTGGCCCGTCGATACTCAAACCGACCAAGAAGTTATTTGCTTTTAGAAATGCACACCAATCGTCGTTGAGCAACGTGCCATTGGTTTGTAAGTCGTTAGAAATGACCACGCCTTCAGGCTTGTACTTAGATTGAAACTCAACAATCTTTTTAAAGTAATCCAAGCCCAACATCGTTGGTTCACCCCCCTGCCAGGAGAAGATGATTTCCGGCGTGTTCTGTCCTTCAATGTACTGACGAATGTAGGTTTCTAACGTCTCTTCATCCATCACAGGCGTGCAGCCTTTTTTGTACTCAAGTAAGTCCTGTTTGCTGAGGTAATAGCAGTAAGTGCAATCAATGTTACAAGCCGCCCCAATAGGCTTTGCCATGACATGTAAACGCTTAGAGGCTTTACCGTTGAACTGAGGACCTTGAGTAATGTGCATACGTCACCTTTTTCGTTATGAAATGCAGCTGAGAACGCTCATAAGCGTGCCATTCTCACCTTGATGACCTAATCATAAATCCCATTAATACAAGAGGCTTGTTATACCGTTTATAACCTTTTTTCATAGCGTTTATTGCTAATATTTATCGTGACTTTTTTGGCGAGAAACTATTGATGAAATCATTTAAAAGCAAATCGTTAACCGCACTTTCCATTCTATCATTCAGCGTATTAATGAGTGGTTGTGCGACTCAATCACCGCACCCTATCGCGCTCAACATTGATCAAGACATGGTGTTGGTTGAAGGCGGTTCATTTGTCATGGGATCGGACAGCGACTCCGCCAAGAAGGCAGAAACCCCAGCACGTGAAGTAAAGGTAGACGGCTTCTACATTTCCAAATTCGAGGTCACTCAAGAGTTGTTTGAATCTGTCATGGGTTCTTCAATGAGTTACTTCCAAGGTGCAGACATCCCGGTTAACAACTTGAGCTGGCAACAGGCGAATTACTTCATTGAGAAGTTGAACGAGCTGACCGGTGAAAACTACCGCTTACCGACAGAAGCGGAATGGGAGTTTGCCGCAAAAGGCGGTAACAAGAGCCAAGGTTTCACTTACGCAGGCTCGAACAACATTGCTGATGTGGCGTGGTATGCCGACAACTCCAAAAACCAAGCTCACCCCGTTGGGCAAAAACAACCTAATGAACTTGGTCTGTATGACATGACAGGTAACGTTGGTGAGTTCGTGATCGACGCGTATGACGATACTTTCTACCGTTATGGCCCAGCCGAGAACCCAAACAACGCTAAAGACGAAAAAGCCGGCCTAGCACACAAGTCCGTACGAGGCGGCAGCTTTGCCTATGATTCTGATGAATCAGAGAATTTCCGTCGAGATTTCGCAAGCCAGTCTATAATTATGTCGGACATGGGACTTCGCCTTGCTAAAGATGCTGATTAAGCACGATTACGCATGAGAAGCGACGTTACTGCCCCTTTGCGCATTCTTACCAATTAACACGTCTCTTGGTTAGGGAAATGGTTAGGGAAAGAGGCTAAATCCACGTTGTTCTCATTTCACCTCAAATGTATACAAGCAATACATTCAAACTTAGGTAAATAATAATATGAAGAAACACATCTGTGCCCTTGCAGTCTTATCTGGTTTATCGTTCTCAGCGATGGCTTTAGATTGCGACCCAAGCTTGCTACCTTCTTGGAAAGATGGAGCGAGTAAGACCGCCATCGTAAACTACGTTGACCAATCTTTGGATACAACTAAATCGACCTTCATCCCTGAGCAAGACCGTATTGCCGTGTTCGATAACGACGGTACGTTATGGTCAGAGAAGCCTTTCTACTTCCAGCTGGCCTATGCGCTAGACGAAGTGAAAATCATGGCAAAAGACCACCCAGAGTGGAAGACGCAAGAGCCGTTCAAATCAGTATTGAACGATGATATCGAAGGCGTTTTTAAGGGCGGTGAAAAAGCACTACTTGAGATCGTTAAAGTCACGCACAGCGGCATGACGGTTGAAGAATACCAAGAGAAGGTCGCACAGTGGCTGAAAGCTGCGAAAGACCCACGTTTTGGTAAGGCGTATACCGAGCTGACTTACAAGCCAATGCGTGAAATGGTGACCTATCTTCAAGAACACGGCTTTAAGACCTACATCGTCTCTGGTGGCGGCGTGGACTTTATGCGTGTTTGGGCACCAGAAGTGTATGGCATTCCTGAAGAACAAATCATTGGTAGCGCACTAAAATACAAGTACGACTACAACGACGGTAAACCAACTGTGACTAAGTTAGGTGAGATCCTAACGATTGATGACAAAGCCGGTAAAGTGGAAAACATTCAACACATCATCGGTAAGAAACCTGTTCTCGCAATTGGTAACTCAGACGGTGACCACGCGATGATGCAGTGGGCAACCAGTCAGCCAAACTCGATGGCGATGATCGTTCACCACACCGATGAAGACCGTGAGTGGAAATACGACCGTAAATCTAGCGTCGGCCACTTAGATAAAGCGATGGATGAAGCCAACCAACGCGATAACTGGCATCTTATCGACATGAAAAACGAATGGTGCACTGTCTACTAACACCATGACGACTTCTTTAAAGCTCCCCTTCTTGGGGAGTTTTTTTATTCATTTTCAATCGTTAGCCTTTTCTTCACGATCACTTCACGACTCTTCACACACAATGCCTCCCATCAAAACGAAGAGGTAAAAACAGAATGAAAAGAACAGTCCTGACGATTCTAGCAGCAAGCTCATTTTCGGTAGCCGCAGCGCCTTACGTGGGTTTGGAGTATGGATTCGGCACCACCGACCACGATTTTGAAACATCTTTTGACGCTGACGGTGTGAATCTAAACCCTGAATTGGAAGACGGTATTTTTGGTGGCTTTGTTGGCTACTCTATTAACGACTCTTGGGCGGTAGAACTGGGTTACAACCAATTTGAACTAGAAGATAGCCGCTCAAAGAACCTAGGCATCCAGAATATTGATGGAAAAGACTACCACCGTGAAATGGAATGGGATTCATCCATCAAAGCAAAACAAATCACTCTTGCTCCTGTGTTTAGCTACGCATTAAACGACAAATGGACCACCAAAGTAAAAGCGGGTCTGAGCTACACACAATACGAATCGAAAGCCGGTAAGTACGAAGAGCACGAACTGGTTTCAAATGACGATGTGGAAATGAGCAAAACACTTTTCCACAGCACAGAAAAGAATAACGAGTTGGGTGCCGTGTTCTCTGTTGGCGCGGAATACAAAATCTTCCCTCAATTGACCATCGGTGCAAACGCGAAGTACCAACTTGATAGCTACGCAAACACAGCATCAATCAACGTAGGTTCTACTTACTATTTCTAAATTAGGAAGCCATTAGCATGAAAAAACTGATTCTTGCGTCAATGCTCGCCCTACTTTCAGGCTCAGCATTGGCTGCCTTTACCGGTCCTGAAACCGCTGCAATCAATACCGTCAAAGAAGCACAAAAAGCGGCTGATGACAGCTATGTGTTGTTAACGGGTAACATTGTGCAAGCGTTGGGCAATGAGACTTACCTATTTAAAGACAATACGGGTGAAATCCAAGTGGAGATCGACAACGAAGACTGGATGGGGCAAGACGTGTCACCAAAAGATCAAGTTGCTATCCGTGGTGAAGTGGATTCGGAATGGACGAAAACTCAAATTGAAGTCGATACCATTCAGAAACTTTAAGCACTAGCGATTATCCCTTGTTCCAATTAAGCAAAAGCCACCGTCAGCGGTGGCTTTTCGTTTTTCTAGTGAACACTCAAGCAAGGGCAATGTGGCGGAAGCACCAAGCGAATGCTTTGTGGTTTGACATCAAATCGAATCTTATTAGAACGGTAAGGCTCGCCGTCTAAGTTCAATGGTAGCGTTTTAGGAAAATCAATCTCCAACCAACTCGCCTGAGTATGCTTAACAAACTGCCCAGTCTCAGTTGGATTTTGAATTTCATCAATCACTTGAGGTAGCTCATGAGGCAAGAATGGATGCACCAAAGTAATGTCCATTAAACCATCATCAATAAGTGCGTTTGGCGCGAGCTCCTGTCCGCCACCAGCTAAACGACTATTACAAAACGCGCCAACGAGAATTTCTCCCTGATAGCTGCCCTGTTCTATCGTCAACGAGCCATCATAAGGTTTAAAGCCTAGCGCTTTTACTAGTCCTGTTAATGTGTAAGCGCCACCACCTAAAAAGTTCTTCAGCTCTACGGGCGTCTCTGCGGTAATCTCTGCACCAAAACCTGCTGCTGCAATGTTCATAAAATAACGGTCGTTGGCTTGAACGCTATCTACCGCAACGGCGTCACCATTAACCGCGAGCTCGATGGACTCTCGAATCGTAGTTGGGATTTTTGTTGCCGTCGCGAAATCATTCGCCGTCCCCATTGGGATAATGGCCAATTCAGGCCGAGCATTCGCGTCAATCTGGTTGAGCGCTGTGACTGCTTCATTCACAGTTCCATCACCACCCGCGACAACAATACGTCTAATGCCTTCATGGACCGCTTCTTTAACTAAACGCTCCATATCCGCTGATTCCCAAGTCACACGAACTTGCAAATCTACACCCTGCTCTCGCATTCGCATGATCTCGTTGCAAAGTTCAGGGGTTCCGGCTTTCTTACCGTTTAGAATGGCACGTATTGTCTTCATGCTCGCTCCTCGTTATCGAATCGTTTTACCCGCTTGTTTTAGCTGAGCTCTTAACCATTGATGCGCGCTTTCATTACTGCGGCTAGAGTGCCAGATCGCACAAAGGTCATGCACACTGTCATTGAAAGGCAACGGCACGGCTTTGATGTCATAGGTTTTTGAGAAGTGTTCGATGGTCGACAGTGGCAACATACCGATGTATTCACTGCCGTTGATCACTGGCAACATTTCCATTGCACCCGCCGCACGATACACAATGTTGCGACTCGCCAAATCTTCAATGTCTTCACCCGTTAACAAACTATTGCGAGCGTGCCAACGAGATACAACAACGTGTTCTTCCGCCAAAAATTGCTCAACCGAACAGGAATCTTGAATGCGCGGGTGCTCAGAGCTGCATACCACCATCAAACGCTCAGAAAAGATTGGGTCCATTTTTAATACCGTTCGCCCACGTGGCGGCAAACCGATGATCAAATCGTATCTTTGTAGACGTAAGTCGCTTTCGTAATCTTCGGTAAACAGCGGATGCACTTCCAACCCGATATTAGGGGCTTGCTCGCGGATTTGACGCATCAGTTGTGGCATCAACTCATAGCTCGCTACAGATACACAGGCGATCGAAAAAATGCGGTTAGAAACTTTAGGATCGAAACTGCTAGAAGCGGAAAGCGTAGAGGTGAAGTTTTTTAACGCAGCAACCATTGCGGGATAGATATCCATCGCAAAGCTGGTTGGCTCTACACCAGAAGTACTTCTGTGGAAAAGTGGTTCATCGTAGATATCACGCAGACGAGCCAGTGCTTTGCTCACCGCAGGTTGGCTGATATCAAGACGAGCAGCGGCCTTAGACAGGTTCTGCTCTTCGTAAATCGCCACAAAAATTGGGATAAGGTTTAAATCGGTGCTCTTCATTTTGCAAACATAAAACAGGACATGGTCTTATTTTAGCTAACAGTATGATAGTTAACGACTCAGAACACCGGATTTGAGCGTCTATGCATGTTTTCGCGAGTTTTAACCCTGCATTGACGAAGAATATTCTGAAAATCGCTCAGGATTTTCCTAGGTAAGGGGTTAAAAAGGCACTCACCTCTTCTCCACACAAACCAATTTCTACTTCTACGCCGCCTTCTTTTAGGATGTCGATACCACGACCAGCGTTACGTGGGTCAGGATCTAACATGGCAACCACCACTTTTTTGATGCCGCAAGTCACTAAGGTTTTTGCGCAAGCTGGTGTACGTCCAACAAACGAACACGGCTCTAGTGTTACGTACGCAGTCACGTCACTTAAATCGCCGCTGTAAGCTTTGAGAGCTTCAACTTCTGCATGATTGCCGCCAATCGCCTGTGTATGCCCTTCTGACACGATTTCACCGTCTTTTACCAGCACGCAACCGACAGGTGGGTTTGGTTGACAAGCAGGCAGCGCGTTGCGTGACACTTCCAACGCACGAAGCATAAATTGTTGGCTCATTTGGATCTGATACTCGTTATTCAAAATTTGGGTGATGGATTCTAACGCCAGCATGCTTTCCTCGCTATATAAAAGTGTTTGCAAAGCTCTTACGTTTGGCCTCTCCAAACAAATCAATCCCTTTATGATTTTCACTAAAAATAAAACGGGGCGAACCGAAGTTGCCCCGTTGATTACCACTCTTCAGACCGCATTCCGAAAAAGTGACTAACGAATTCTCATCGTTAGTTCTACTGCACGAAGTTGCGCCAATGCCTTGTTCAACTCCATGTGTGCCTGTGCAAAGCTGATGTCGTCCACATGCGCGCGAATGTTTTCTTCCGCCGCTCTGCGAGCTTCTTCCGCCCTTGCTTTGTCGATGTCTTTACCGTGAAGCGCAGTATCCGCTAGCACAGTAACCACATCAGGTTGGACTTCGATCAAACCACCAGAGACATACAGAATCTCTTCAGGCTTCGACAAGTCACCCGTAATACGAGCAACACCCGGCTTGATTTTACTGATCAGCGGTGAGTGACCCGGACGAATACCTAACTCACCATCCGCACCTGCTACCGCGATAGCGTGCGCTGGACCTGAGTAAAGTGTGCCCTCTGCACTTACCACATTCAGCTGAAACGTATTTTGTGAAACCGCTATGGCCATATTGCCTCCCGCGCTTTACAGTTTTTTCGCTTTTTCAAGCACTTCGTCGATGTTGCCGCAGTACATAAATGCCTGCTCTGGGATGTCATCGTACTGACCATCAAGCAGCGCTTTAAAGCCTGCAATGGTGTCTTTTAGTGGAACGAATACACCCGGTTGACCCGTAAACACTTCAGCTACGTGGTAAGGCTGAGTTAGGAAACGTTCAACTTTACGAGCACGAGATACCAAGCGCTTATCTTCTTCAGACAGTTCATCCATACCTAGGATGGCAATGATGTCTTTTAGCTCTTTGTAACGTTGCAGCGTTTGCTGAACTTTACGCGCCACATCGTAGTGCTCTTGACCAACCACTTGAGGATCAAGCTGACGTGATGTTGAATCCAATGGGTCAATCGCTGGGTACAGACCCAAAGCAGCGATGTTACGAGACAGAACAACGGTCGCATCCAAGTGCGCAAACGTGGTTGCTGGCGATGGGTCGGTCAAGTCATCCGCTGGTACGTAAACCGCTTGGATAGACGTGATAGAACCATTCTTAGTCGACGTGATACGCTCTTGAAGCACACCCATCTCTTCTGCCAGTGTTGGTTGGTAACCTACCGCAGATGGCATACGACCAAGCAATGCCGATACCTCAGTACCTGCCAAGGTGTAACGGTAAATGTTATCCACGAACAACAGTACGTCACGACCTTCATCACGGAAACGTTCTGCGATGGTCAAGCCTGTTAGCGCAACACGTAGACGGTTACCCGGTGGCTCGTTCATCTGACCGTAAACCATGGCTACTTTGTCGAGAACGCCCGCTTCCTTCATTTCGTAGTAGAAGTCGTTACCCTCACGAGTACGTTCACCTACACCGGTAAATACCGACAAACCTGAGTGAGCTTTAGCAATGTTATTGATAAGCTCCATCATGTTTACCGTCTTACCTACACCCGCACCACCGAACAGACCGATCTTACCGCCCTTCGCGAACGGACAAATCAAGTCGATAACTTTAACGCCCGTTTCTAGTAGCGCAGTGCTGTTAGATTGCTCTTCGTAGCTTGGTGCATCACGGTGGATCTCGTAAGACACTTGCTCACCGATTGGACCACATTCATCGATTGGATGACCCAACACGTTCATGATACGACCTAGGGTTTCTTCACCCACAGGTACCGTGATTGGGTTGCCCGTAGATTCCACTTCTAGGCCACGTTTAAGGCCATCCGAAGACCCCATTGCGATACAGCGAACCACACCGCCGCCCAACTGTTGCTGAACTTCCAGCATCAGTGAGCCATCGCTGCCATCGTTGATTTTCAGTGCATCGTAAACTTTTGGGCCTTTGCCTTGTTCGAACTCGACGTCGACCACCGCACCGATGACTTTGACGATTTTGCCAATACTCATAATTTAAACCTCAAATTCTCTCTCTAAACCGCTTGTGCGCCGGATACAATTTCACTCAACTCTTGAGTAATCGCCGCTTGACGCGCTTTGTTGTAAACCAACTGTAGGTCTTCAATCAGTTGCGCTGCGTTATCAGTCGCGGCAGACATTGCCATCATCCGCGCGGCTTGTTCACAAGCGATACTCTCAACCACACCCTGATAAACCAGTGATTCCACATAACGTTGAATCAGGTGGTTGAGAATGTCTTGAGGAGACTGCTCGTAGAGGTAATCCCAACGAGCCTCTTTATCACGTGAAATGTCTTCTTTCGGGAACGGCAGCATTTGCAATACCGTTGGTTTTTGCACCATGGTGTTTACAAACTGGTTGTAAACAAGGAACAAGCGGTCGATTTTGCCTTCGGAGTAATGCTCCATCATGGCATTAACCGCACCCAACATATCTTCCAGTTTTGGTGCATCACCAAGGCCAGAAGTCTGTGCCATTACTTTCCCGAGGGACTGGAAAAAGCTGATTGCTTTCGAACCAATGAGCGTCGTATCTACTTCAACGCCCTTCTCTTGCCAGTCCTGCATTTCTGCCAATACTTTTTTGAACAAGTTACTGTTCAGGCCACCACACAAACCTCGATCGGATGAGATGATGATGTAAGCCACTCGCTTCACTTCACGTTCTTGAAGGAAAGGATGACTGTACTCCAGCGTACCGGACGAGACGTGACCGATAACCTTACGCATGTTCTCCGCGTAAGGACGGGACGCCTGCATGTTCTCCTGCACTTTGCGCATCTTGCTGGCGGCGACCATTTGCATCGCACTCGTAATCTTTTGCGTGCTACTCACGCTAGCAATTTTGGTGCGAATCTCTTTGGTATTTGCCATAACGGACTCCTGTTAGTGGTCCTACGATTGCAGCGCAGTGAACTCTTTCAGCAAGCTGTGTAGCTCACTCTCGATCTCGTCGTTGTAATCACCGGATTGGTTGATCTTGTCCAGTAGCGGCTGCGCGTTTGTACGACCAAATGCCATCAACTCTTCTTCAAAACGAGAGATTTGGTTTAGCGCGACATCCGTGAGGTAACCTTTCTCTGCTGCAAAGATCGCCAGTGCTTGCTCAGCAACCGTCATTGGTGCGTACTGTTTCTGCTTCATGAGTTCCGTTACTTTCTCACCGTGGTCAAGCTGACGACGTGTCGCTTCATCTAGGTCAGAAGAGAACTGAGCAAATGCGGCCAATTCACGGTATTGCGCCAACGCGGTACGAATACCACCCGACAGTTTCTTGATCACTTTGGTTTGCGCTGCACCACCTACACGAGATACCGAAATACCTGGGTCAACCGCCGGACGTAAGCCTGAGTTGAATAGCTGAGTTTGTAGGAAGATTTGACCATCGGTAATCGAGATTACGTTGGTTGGTACGAACGCCGATACGTCACCCGCTTGGGTTTCGATGATTGGCAGTGCAGTTAGAGAACCTGTTTTGCCTTTTACTTCACCGTTAGTGAATCGCTCTACGTATTCTTCGTTAACACGTGCTGCACGTTCTAGTAGGCGTGAGTGGAGGTAGAAAACATCACCCGGGAAGGCTTCACGACCTGGTGGGCGTTTTAGAAGTAGTGAGATTTGACGGTAAGCCACCGCTTGTTTTGATAGATCATCATAGACAATCAGCGCATCTTCACCACGGTCGCGGAAGTATTCGCCCATGGTACAACCTGCGTATGGCGCTAGGTATTGCAGCGCTGCCGCTTCTGATGCTGACGCTACCACCACAATGGTGTTTTCTAGTGCGCCGTGCTCTTCTAGTTTGCGAACCACGTTGGCAATGGTCGATGCTTTTTGACCAATTGCGACGTAAATACATTTAACGCCCAGTTCTTTTTGGTTGATGATGGCATCAATCGCCATCGCGGTTTTACCTGTCTGACGGTCACCGATGATCAACTCACGTTGACCACGACCGATTGGCACCATGGAGTCTACCGCTTTGTAACCGGTTTGGATTGGCTGGTCGACAGACTTACGGTCGATAACACCAGGGGCAATCACCTCAACTGGGTCCATACGATCGAATGACACTGCGCCTTTACCATCGATTGGTTGACCTAGCGTGTTCACTACACGACCTAGCAAACCGTTACCGACTGGCACTTCAAGAATACGACCTGTGCCTTTTACTTTCATTCCTTCTGACAAGTCCGCATATGGGCCCATCACAACGGCACCGACGGAATGACGCTCTAAGTTCAGTGCCAACGCAAAGCGGTTATCTGGCAGTTCTAGCATCTCGCCTTGCATAACGTCTGCAAGACCGTGAATTGTGATGATGCCGTCACTCACAGAGACGATAGTACCTTCATTTCTCGCTTCACTTTCGAGGTTGAAGTTAACAATTCGCTCTCTGATTAATTCACTGATTTCATTTGAATTTAATTGCATTTCTATACCCCGTTACACATGTAGGTTGGTCGCCAATCGGCTTAGGTTGGTGAGGACACTGCCGTCATACACGGTCTGCCCTGCTGTGATCACCACACCACCTACAAGGGATGGATCCAGTTGTGTTTCTAGTGTGATGACTCTACCGTACTTTTCGGTTAACGCTTGTTTAAGCCTTGCCATCTGTTCCTCATCCAGAGGTTCTGAAACACGCACTGTTACTGTCATGGTTCGTTCGTAATCCGCTTTCATCTCTTGGAACTGAACATTTACTTCACTGAGCGCTTTTAGGCGCTTGTTCTCTTCCATAATGCGAAGAAAATTCTCGAAGTTTTGATTCAACCATTCACCACCAGCATGAAGAATCAGATCCAACAATGGTTGTTCAGAACCGTCTTCATCAAGGTCATTCAAGACCAGAAGTGTGTTAGGTTGTTCCAAGACCACTTGGGTAATCGCAAACATTTGTTGCCAATCGTCCAAGCATTCTGCGTCGCGTGCGTAATCAAACGCCGCTTTTGCGTAGGGTTGAGCTACCACTGTCAATTCGGACATGTGCCCTCCTACATTTCGTTGATGAAGCGGTTCACCAAGTCGCGGTTAGCCGAGCTATCCAGATTGCGATTAATCAGCTTGCTGGCGCTTTCAATCACCAGATCCGCCATTTCATCTTTCAGCTCTTGGCGAACTTTGCTGCGTTCGCTTTCCACTTCTGCTTTGCCTTCTGCGACAATGCGCGCTTTCTCTTGATTTGCCAGATCAACCGCTTCCGCAACCATCTGTTCTTGACGTTGCTTACCTTGGTTGATGATGGCTTGAGCTTTTGAGCGAGCTTCTGTCAGTAGCGCTTCACCATTCGCTTTTGCCAGCTCTAACTCTTGTGCTGCTTTTTCTGTTTGCTCAAGACCTTGGGCAATTTCAGCACGACGCTCATCAAGCAGTTTTACAAGTGGTGGCCAGACATATTTCATGCACAGCCAAACGAAAATCACGAAGGAGATCGCCTGACCAAACATTGAGGCATTTAAGTTCATAGCACCCTCTCTTCTATAACGTTATGAAAATTATTAATTCGAATTACGCTACAGCGAAGATGATGTACAAGCCGATACCTACACCGATCATTGGCACCGCGTCCACAAGACCCATCATGATGAAGAACTGAGTACGAAGCATTGGGGTCAAATCAGGTTGACGAGCCACACCTTCAAGGTATTTACCTGCAAGGTTACCGATACCTGCTGCGGCACCCGCTGCACCAAGACCGATCAGTAGTGCACCCGCCACGTAAAGAACTGCGCTAACGATATCCATAACAACTCCTAGAATTGAATTTTTTAATTAAGAAACAAGATTTTTGAAATTAATGCTCTTCAACAGCCATGCCGAGATAAACCACGGTCAATACCATAAAAATAAACGCTTGAAGAACAACAATAAGAATGTGGAACAGTGCCCAAGGAACACTTAGTGCCCATTGCATCCACCACGGCATTAATGCAATTAGAATGAAGATCATTTCACCTGCATACATATTGCCAAACAATCGAAGACCTAAAGATATTGGTTTAGAAATTAACGTTACCAATTCAAGAACTAAGTTCACTGGATATAACAACGGATGTGAAAATGGTTGAGTAGTTAACTCTTTAATAAAACCTTTCACGCCTTTGTTTTTAAACGTATAACCCAACACCAAAATAAATACGCCTAATGCCATCGACATCGTAATATTGACGTCGGCAGATGGTAAGTCACGGAAGTGTTCAACCCCTACAGCACGAGTAAGTGCAGGAATTAAATCAATCGGTAACAAATCCACGGCATTCATTAATAACACCCAAACAAATATTGTCAGTGCTAAAGGACCAATTAACTTGTCCTTGGCTTGAAATATTTCTTTTACGATATCATCGACGAACTCAAATATTATCTCGATCAAACACTGGAATCGTCCTGGTACTCCTTTCGTTCCTTTCGTCACCGCATAACGGAATGAAAGGATGAAAACGAGCCCCGTCAGCCAGACCATGATCATGGAATCAAGGTTAATTCCAAACCAACCGTCGCCGGCGGTGAGAAAGGTCAGGTGGTGCTCAATATATTCATGAGCGGACTGGACAGTCTCCATTTATGCCTTCCTTTCGAAGCGGTCTCTGAACAGCGGCGTTAAGAAGTGACCAAACATCGTCACACAAAAGCCTATCAGGACCACGATGTTGCGAAGAGCCATAAATCGAAACGTCAAAACAAACATCACAATGGTGTAAATGACTTTGATATTTCGACTCAGATGCATGAGGTCACGCAAACTCTCTTCTGGTTTCACCCTAGATTTAATGGACGCGAATACCATGCCGAACAGAGATGGAAGAATCGCGATAAGCACCCCAGTAATCGCTGACTCAGCACTGAGAGAGCCGCTTCGCATGTACTCATACGCGATGAATACCAGACCCAAAGTTGCTTGAGCAATCAGAATCCTCTTGCCTGCCACCAATATTGGATCGTCGTGAATATTAGCTTCCATAAATCACCCTTTAAAATAATTTCGAATTAAACTTCTGATAATTAAACTTCACAAAATAAAGCTGCCTAGTGACGACGAATTATATTAAGATAAATTTAATACACAGAATTAAATTTAATCTGATAATTATTATTCACATATTTAAAAATCAAAACGGAATCACTCCGTATTTCCGTTTCCCCAGAAATATACACCGATAATTTTAATAATCTAAATCGAAAAACTTGCAAATTATCATTCCATTTTTGAAGTGTTATTTTATTTGAACAAACCAAAAATGAAATATACATTGATTAAGCCGTCTTTATCAGGGTTAAGACGAAAAGCTTGTCACATGGAAGTGACACTCCATCAGAAAGGAATTAAAGTGATTTTAGGGTATATATTTTCAAATATAGCAGTTGTAAATATATAACCGACTAATAAACCTGTTTAATATCGCAATGAAATATCTTTTAAATAGAAGCTTAAAAGATAAGAATTAAATATATTTGAAATATATTATTTCTTTACGTCAGTTGTAGCACGTTAAAATAGACATCCCATTTACTTATTGCGATTGAAAAGAACAAAAAAAAGGACGCTGAATCAGCGTCCTTTTTCGTTTTTATTTCTTATTACTTGCCTGCTTATCGAGTTGCGGCAAGGCCTTTGGTATCGCCCACTTAAGGCGTTTTGGCTTCAGCGCTTGTATCCCTTTCCAAAGCGCATTCATCAAGCTTGCGTCCTCCTGCCCCTCTTGTAGGCGCTGTGAACGCTTCTGCCAAATATCAGTGTCACTGGCTTTACTCATTTCAAGGCCACCCGTATTGCTTCTCAGCTGCTTATACAAGCTTGCTCGAGCAGCGCCCCATCGATTCGCTTTCACCATTCGTCTGAACACTAACCATGGCGGCGTAGGACGAGAACGATAATAACGGTGAATGCTCAAGGCGGCGATAACGAGAACAAATAGCGTCACTGCGCAGCCAATCAACCAGCCAGAATAAGCTCTAACAAAGGATTTAAATGTATGCTTGGCTTTGAAGGTCTTACCCTCAATCACCACCGTTTCCAGCTGTTTACTCTTGCTATTCCACCATTGGAACTTGTGTTCAGGCAAGGTGAACTCACCGCCTTGTTGAATCACATACACGCTTTCTTCGATACGACTCGATTGGTAATCGCCACGCGTTTGCTTATCGTCTAAGCGGTTTGGTTGAGGGTATGCTTGATAACTGGCAGTAGAATCATTGGATAACAAGTCTGGAAGCAATACTGACAAACTGTCTTGTGCATTGATCGTTATGGTGCGAGTGATTGCATCACCGACTTTCAGCTCATCGTTAGACGTTGCCCATTTCTGATCCACACTCACCTTAGTCGCGGTAAACCATGCAGATTCATCACTGAGCAACCCAGAAGGCATAGACGCTTCGAACTTAATTGGCTGCGTATAAAGCGTACCAGCCACTTTCGAGCCATCAGGCGCAGAGACTTGCACACCAACGGCGACAGGTGGAATCACAAACTGCCCCGAGGCTTGCGGATACAAGGTTATTTCCCAACGCTGACGAGACCACGTTTGCCCTCCTTTGCGCTCGGTATAGTTGGTTGCTAATTGGTTACGCTGCTTTGCAATCACGTTGGGGATTTCTACGCTGCCAATGCGTGTACCACCAGTGAACCAACGAGGCGTTGCAACTTCGATGTACAAGATCACCTGCTCATTCACACTGAACTTAGGCGCTTCTTTCGTATCTGCTCCTGTCCCCTGCTTGCCAACCCACGCTAATAACTCGACATCATTGCTGCGCTGCAAGTCTTGGATATCTTGTGCGTTCGCCAAGCCAGTAAAAAACAAGGTAAACATCATCAAGATACTGCTTAAACGCCCAACCACGGAGTCAGCGCCAAGTTTGAATGCATTCATCATTGTGCTTGCTCCTCTTCTTGTTGTGGTTGCGGTTGTGACTGCGGCTCCGTTTTCACGGGCTCACGCAGTTGAATTTGGAATTTAGCGCGCAAGAAGTACTTAGGATCGGCTTCTACGCGTTTTAACCACTTATCCGCCAGTTCTTGACTACCAAGGATTTCGTTCGCATTGAGTTTCTCTTTCAGCATTAATTCAGCAGCGGTTTTTTCGTCTGCCCCATCTGCCGTTTGCGGGTTGTCACCCAGTTCAAACGACTCTTCGGGTCCGTCTGTTGTCCCCGCTTGGCTTTCACTGGTGCGATTAATCTCTTCGACAATGCCACCAATGACTTTTAGGTTGTGCTCGACGTCTGGTCGCAATTGCTCACTCAAGGTGTCTTTGTCTGCCAGTGTTTGCAACAAATTACGCGCGGCCAAGTACTCACGTTGACGTGCCAACGCACTCGCAGCGTTGTACAACCCATAGTCTTTTACCGCATCTGATGGATCGTTTTGCATCTCCAAGAAAGCGGTATGAGCCAGTTTGTATTCGCCTGCGTAGTAATAAGCCGTCCCTTTACGCAACGGATCCGTAAAGTGCTTTGCTGCCTCAAGGTATTCGTTTTTGTTGAACAAACGTTGCCCTTGTTGATTTGGGGTGAGCCATAAATCCCACCACCATTGAGACGCTTTATCCCAGACGGTTACCTCTTGCACCACTTCAGGCTTATCCGCCTTGAGCGAGACCGTTTCCGCCATGGCTTTTGGCGTCATAAACAAAGACGTTGATACCATCGCCACCACACACCATTGCACTAACCAGCCTTTGCGGAACCAAAGCATCATCATGAGAGCAATTGGGAACAGCAGTTGATAGCCCATATCTTTCCAAGGCATGGATGATTCGCCATTGAGTTGCATGTTTCGCTCAACAAAACGATTCAGCTTCTCTATGTCGCTGTTGTCGACCGTCACTTCAACAAGGCGTCCACCTGTCGCGCTGGCAAGATTATTTAACGAGTCCAAATCGACCGGGTTGTTAGAAACAATGTCCGAGTTACCCGCTGCCAAGATAAGCAATTGATAAGGCTTGCCAGCAAAATAGTTTTTGTAAGCGGTAATGGTCGCCGGATTGACGCCATCTGTAACCAACAGAACCGTAGAACCCGGTTGGCCTTGTAATTGTTGGTCAATCAAAGGCAACGCCATTTCAGCAAGTTTACCTTCAACTGGCATGATTTCTGGTGTTATCGCCGCTAGAAACGGTTCGAATACTTTGCTGTCTTGTGTCACAGGCATCGCGACATGAGCAGAACCCGCATACACAACCAACCCAGTGCTGCCACCTTTTCGTGCGGCCAAGAGGTCACGGATCTTTTGCTTAGAACGTTCCAAACGGCTTGGCGGAAGGTCTTTTTGCAACATCGAATCGTTGTTATCCAACACCACCAGCATGGAGGCTTTATCTTCGCCAAACGGTGAAGCTTGGCGCTCCCAAGAAGGTCCCGCACAGATGATGATGGCAATCGCCACTATCACCATAAGCAGCTTGAGCGGCAGTTGTTTTCGCCAACCATAGTCGCCAATCGTTAAGGCTTTGCGTAAATGCTCAGGAAGAATATCTTTCCAGCTTGGTTTGGATTCTTCTCGCCATCTTAACCAAAGCAAAAGAAACATTGGGATGAACGCCAATAGCCACATTGGACGAATGAAATGGAACTGTGTGACAAACTGTTCTAGCCCCATGCTAGAGAAAGGAGAATCAAACATGGCGCTCTCCTTCTACGTTGTCTGTTTGTGTAGAAGCTTCACTGTTCACTGATAGTCGACGACGCTTAAATGTCGCTAACGAGAACGCGGTTAGGTACATCGCAACCACCAAAGCCATTAAGTAATGATGCAAACTTTGCTTAGGACGGTAAGTGGTACTTTCATAAAGCTGTGGCTCTAACTTACCAATCTCATCATAGGCTTTAGCAAGTTCGTCACGGTTGAGCGCTTCAAACGCCTCACCACCGGATTCTTTCGCAATACGTTTGATCGTATTCATATCTAGTGCAGTTTCACCCACGGTTTGTGGATCACCCATGGCAATCACGTGGATACGTACATCTTTGGCTTTCGCTACTTTCGCAGCATCAATCGGCTCAACGAAGCTTCCGGTATCATTACCATCCGTTAGAACAATGGCGACTTTCTCTTTGTTCTCTTCCACGTCGGTACGCGACTTTTCACTTTGCTCAAACACCTTAATCGCCAAACCAATTGCATCACCTAAGTGAGTGCTTTGCCCAGCCATCGCCACGTCCGTTTGGTTAAGTAGCTCTAGCCACACTTTTTGATCGGGCGTGAACGGGGTTTGCACAAATGCTGCGTCACCGAACAAGATCAGACCTAAGCGGTCGCCTTTGCGCGTTTTGGCAAAGTCACTCAAAACTTCTTTGGCTGCATGGAGACGAGAGATCTTTTCACCGGTTTTGGACGTGAAGTCTTGCTCTGCCATTGAGCCAGACAAATCGACGACGACCATAACATCTCGGCCTAAGCTTTCACGCACCTGTGGCTCGCCAAGCACTGTCGGCTTTGCCATTGCTGTCACGACCAAAAGCCAAGAGATGATGAGCGTTGCGCGCTGCCACCAGCTCGGAGTGAGTTGGCTTGCCCCTTCTGATGGGGTTTCACCAATGGCGTCCACAAGCTGACTAAAGAACGGCACTTTGATGGCCATTTGTTTGGTGCGGTAAGCTGGGACGAGGAAATACACCACTAAAGGCAGCGGCAAGATGATGAACCAAAGCGGATGCTCAAATTCAAAGCTGCTCATGCCCAGCCATGAGGCAAGAAGATCACCCATGGCGACCTCCTTTTAATGCACGCGCTTTGTAGGCAAGCGTGCGCTTTTCAATGTTGTGAGCGTTCTCATTGTGCTCTTTCACCCACTCAGTTGCGCGTTCAAGAAGTTGTAAACGCTCTGTTTTTTCCAGTTCAATACTTGGGTCAACGATACTTTGCAGCCATCGCTTCGAGACTTCGTCATCAAACATTTTATGCTTAGGGTTAAGCTCATCTAACTTGCGCAGGAACGCAGTATCAAACAAGCGAGCATGAGAGCTATCAAGATGAATCAATACGATTTTCAGAATCGAGAACAGCGCTTTCGGCATGCTGGCATCATCTGGGGTCAAACGAAAAATCGCTTCAATGGCTTCTTTACGGTAACGGTTATCCCACCAATGGTGTGCCAGTCGGTAGCCGACATACATGAGTACAATCGCACCCACAATTGCAAGGATCTTCCAACCAATGGTTTGCGGCACCCAGCTGACGCTTTCTGGCACCGCGACGTCATGCAGCTCACGCAGAATATACGTGCTTGGAGGCGTGTGTAAGTCTGTCATTTATCGACCTCCAACGAGTTTTTGGAATTGAGTAATGTGGTCACCTGTTGTATCGATTTCGATATGAGGCAGCTTTTTGATCGCCATGAGTTGTGCCAGTGATTGACGTTGTAACTGAGCTTTCTCAACCAAGCTGGCGCTGGCTGCATCGACTTTGGCTTTACTGTCTAGGTTTAGCTGGTAACGACCATCACCAATCACCCATTTCACTTTCGCCAAATCTTGAGGAAGCGACTGCTCTAAAGGATCGCTTACCATCACCGCGAGAACATCGTTATGCTGTTGAAGCTGCTTAAGATGATCAAGATGGTGCTCTTCGCAATCGCGCCAATCACTGATGAAAATCAGCGTGGATTGTTTTAGCTTCATCCGTTTAATGAGCTCAATCCATTTACTGAACGTCACTTTGTCTGAATCTAACGAGTCCACATTTAAGCGCTGATTGGCTTGAGAGAGTCGTTTCAGTTGAGCGAGCAAATCGTTTTGGGAACGCTGAGCTTTGCTGTGATATAGAACGGAGTCAGAGGCGATAACAAATCTGACTCGGTCACCGTCTTTCAATACTCGCCAACCACACATAGCCGCAACTTCAGCAGCGACCACAGATTTCATGACCTCGGTAGAGGCGAAAAACATCGCACTGCGCTGGTCAACACAGACAATCACATTACGGTCTTTTTCTTCGGTGTAACTGCGCACATGAGGCTTACCTGTGCGCATGGTGACTTTCCAATCTAGGTTTCGGATGTCGTCCCCTAGTTGGTAGTGACGCAGTTCTTCAAAGTTCAAACCACGTCCGCGGAACAATGAGCTATGACGACCAGAAAGCACACTGCCCGCTTTTAAATGAGGCAGTAAGCTGAAGGATTCGGCTTGGGCTTGTAAACGCACCAATCGTGAGTAATCGCAATACAAGCGAGGGTCGAGCCCTTGGGATTGAGGAGCAAGCGTTGGCTTTGCCATAGTCCCTCCCGCTTATCCGATTTCTACACAATCAAGCAACTCTTGCACCACACGTTGATGATCAACACCATCGGCAAGTGCATCGTAAGAAAGTGAGAAGCGATGTCCCAGCACCGATGGCACCATTGCACGCACATCATCAGGCGTTACATGGTCACGCCCTTGTAGCCACGCATAAGCGCGCGCACATTTGTCTAACGCAATTGAAGCGCGAGGACTTGAGCCGATTTCAATCCATTTTTGTAGCTGGGAATCGGCGTAACGCTCTGGTTTACGTGTCGCCATGACTAGCGCCACAATGTAGTTCTCGACCAAATCGGAAACAGTAATGTTTGGTAATTGGCGTCGCGCTTCAATAACGAGCTCTGGTTCAATGTGTTGTGGCGTCACTAATTCGCTACTGATTTCTGAACCCAACTCTTCGCTACGCACCAAGCGAATAATGTCACGCTCTGCTTCATCTTCTGGGTAGTCGACGGTCACTTTCATAATGAAGCGGTCCATCTGCGCTTCTGGCAATGGGTAAGTACCCTCTTGTTCAACTGGGTTTTGCGTTGCAAGCACCATAAACAACTCAGGCAAGACGTGGGTCTTATCACCCACCGTAATCGTACCTTCTGCCATTGCTTCTAGCAGGGCAGCTTGTACTTTAGCCGGAGCACGGTTTACCTCATCCGCCAACACAATGCTGTTGAAAATTGGTCCCGGTTGGAAGTGCAACTGAGGCTTACCATCCAACTCTTGGTACACTTCGGTACCCGTTACGTCTGAAGGTAATAAGTCGGGAGTAAACTGAATACGACCAAAGCTGGTGTTAAGAAGGTTCGCAAGCGACTTTACCGAGCGCGTTTTTGCCGTTCCCGGTAAGCCCTCTAAAAGTACGTGACCATTGGTCAGTAACCCTATCACCAAAGCCTGAACCACATGGCTTTGTCCAATGACGCTTTTTTCAGTTTGTTCGATTAATTCATTAATGGCTTGTTGTGCGTGGTTCATAGTCTACCTATTGAGTTTACGGGAGCCTGAGCGTTAAAAGTTGAGTATAAGACTGAAAGTAATAACTAAAGGTTATATTCGCTATATTCACCTGAGTTGTAAGACTTTATTAACCTTGATATGCCAACCAGAATTGGCAGCGAATGGTCAAAGAACATTTTTATTCCCGGACACAAGTAGTTTAGACCAGCCTCACCATTCGGCGCGGTAAGTAGCCGATTTTTTGGGCATTCTCCCCAGCAATACTTCAAATATGGGCAATCAAGGCAGTATTGCGGCAAAGAAGACTTTTTCGCCATGCCAAAGCTGTATTGACGAGTCGAGATTGCAATTTCATTCAGAGATCGGTCATGAATGTTAGCCAGCTGGTATTCCGGATAAACGTAGTGATCACAGCTAAACACGTCTCCATTGTGTTCAATCGCTAGACCCTTGCCGCAGAACTCTGCACTAACACACAACTGCGAAGGCATCCCCATCACTTGCGCGACGGCGGTTTCGAACAGGTTGACCAAGACTCTGCCAAGATCGTTGTTCACCCATTCTTCAAATACAGCAATCAGAAACTCGCCCCACTCTTCTGCATCGACCGACCAATCCGTAACGACCGACATCAAATGCCCCGGCTTTGCTAATTCGCTGCCAAGTTTTGGCGACATGTTTTCTTTCCAAAAATGGGGAGCGGTTTGAGTGAAAGAGCGAGGTTCAACACAAGGTGTGAATTGGATATAAGTGACGCCGAGTTCTTGAGTGAGAAAGCGATACACTTCGAGCGGATATTTGGCGTTAAAGCGGTTTACTGTCACCAAAGCATTGAATGACACATTATGACGCTTCATCAAATCAACGGCTTGCATGACGCGTTGAAAGGTCGGTTTTCCACTTCGGGTTTTGCGGTATTTATCGTGGATAAATTCAGGACCATCTATCGATAGACCAACCAGAAAACCATAGTCATGCAGAAACTGACACCAAGCCTCGTTTAATAACAGGCCATTGGTTTGAAGGTCGTTTTCGATGCGAACGCCCGGCTTAGCGTATTTGTTCTGCAGTTCGACGATCTTCTTGAAGTAATCCAAACCCAACAGTGTTGGCTCACCACCCTGCCAAGAAAACACAATCTCGTCACCGTCTTGGCTTTCGATATAGCTCTTTATGAATGCCTCAAGTGTTGCATCATCCATTTTTGGCTGAGTACCTTGATTGAGTAATTCATCTTTATGCAGATAAAAACAGTACTGACAATCGATATTGCATTTCGCCCCGCCCGGTTTCGCCATCACGTGAAAACGTCGTTCAACTTTTTCACTGTTTGATGCAAACGCCGTTTTGAGGGGAGTTAATGCCATTTGAGTGGTATGAATATGAGTTTGTTTTTTCATAAAGAACGATCTCGAAAGCAGAAGAAAGTCAGCGCCCAAGTTGGGCGCTGTATTTAAGGACAATAACTAGGGTCTATCGACCTATGGACAAAACGTTATTTCGGAACAAACGAGCCCGGAGCCATACGCGGCGGGTACTCTTTGAAGGTTTCCATGACCTCTTTTACTTTTTCAACCGCAGGCATCATCAAGAATGAACGTTCGTACATCCAACGGTCGTAACCCATACCAGTATCGCCACGCTCAAATGGGTCGATACTCAAATCATAGATTTGTGGTACACGGAGTTTGGTAAATGGTTTCTTCCAGATATCCAAACCGGTTTCGTTTTCTTGGATCATGAAGTGGTATTTGTACTTACCGTAGCGTAGAGCCAGTAAATCGCCGTCATCACTCCAGTAAACAAACTCGTTACGAGCAGACTTGTCCGTTTTACCGGTTAGGTATGGCAGTTGGTTGTAACCGTCTAAGTGAACGTTGTAGTTCATATCGCCCACTTTCTTGCCTTTCAACAGCTCTTCTTTGACGTTGCTGTTGCCCGCCGCAGCCACCAATGTTGGTAAGAAATCTTCCAAAGACATAATGCCGTTAAACGTCGTGCCCGCTTGGATATGACCTGGCCACTTAATTACTGCAGGAACGCGGAAGCCACCTTCCCAACCGGTGTTTTTCTCACTACGGAATGGCGTCATACCCGCATCAGGCCACAAGTTGATCATTGGGCCGTTATCTGTGGTGTAAACAATGATGGTGTTGTCATCGACGCCAAGCTCTTTAATCTTATTGAGCAAGTGGCCAATTTGATCATCGTGTTGCTTCACACCATCGGCGTAGAAACCTGCGCCTGTTTTACCTTTGTAGTCGTCTGGAACGTGCGTGAAGTTGTGCATGCGCGTGGTGTTAAACCATGTAAAGAATGGCTTGTCGGCTTTGACTTGTTTCTCGATAAACTTCTCAGCTTCATCTAGGAACTCGTCATCAACCGTTTCCATGCGTTTGCGCGTCAACGGGCCGGTGTCTTCAATCTTGCCATCCGCATAAGAATGGATCACACCACGAGGACCGAACTTCTTCTTGAATTCAGGATCTTGTGGGTAGTCGACGTTCTCCGGCTCTTCTTCCGCATTTAAGTGGTAAAGGTTGCCAAAGAATTCGTCGAAACCGTGGTTGGTCGGCAAGTGTTCATCGCGGTCGCCAAGGTGGTTTTTACCAAATTGGCCCGTTGCGTAACCAAGATCACGTAGAAGTGTCGCAATAGTTGGATCTTTCTCAGAAATCCCTTCTTTTGCTCCTGGCAAACCTACCTTAGACAAGCCCGTACGTTTTGGCATTTGTCCCGTGATGAACGCAGAGCGACCTGCGGTTGAGCTTTGCTGAGCGTAGAAGTTGGTAAACTTAGCACCGTCTCTTGCAATGCTATCAATGTTTGGTGTGCTGTAAGCGAGCATGCCACCGTTGTATGCACTCAAGTTCCAGTAACCGACATCGTCACCAAAGATAACGAGAATGTTAGGTTGTTCTGCCGAATAAGCGGTCGCTGATGCCGCTCCAATCGCAAGCGTGCAAGCGTTTAATACCAGCTTCTTGCCGCGTTTTTTATCGTGGTTTGCCATAAAAGGGCTCCATAAATCCGTTGCTGCTAATCTTGGTAGAAAATCAGATACCAAGATTTGATTAAGATAAAACTTGTTATTTGACGGATAAATAGAGTTCAGATACGTTGATATATAAATTTAGTTTATGGGTAAGAAGATGGACTTAAACTTGATTCAAACTTTTTTGGTGGTGGCTGAGTATCAGTCCTACACCAAAGCGGCCGACCATTTAGGCCTTACGCAACCTGCGGTGAGCGCTTCGATTAAACGGCTCGAACAAGTGGTCGGAAAACAGCTTTTCGTCAAACAAGGACGAGGGATCGCCCCTACTTCGACCGCGTATCAACTCATGCCGCAGTTTCGTCAGGCAGTGAGCATCGTAGACAACGCCATTTCAGAAAGAACCACTTTTCAAGTCTGCTGCTCCGAAACCTTACTCCACAGTTTAAATCCGATTGAAAACGTGGTTTTCCACGAGTCTCCACCGGAAAAATACTTGTTGTTTGAACAAATTCGTCAGCAAAAAATGGACTTGGTGATTGATACCATCATCACCAAAGACTCTTCTTTCGTGATTGAAAACGCCTACCATGAACCCGCAATGATCATCTGTCGTCAAAGTCACCCAAGAATCCAAGGAACGTTGAGTCGAGAAGATTTTTATCGCGAAAATCACTGTATGTTTTCAGGTAAATGGAATAACACTTCTGGCTTCGAACAGCTGGCAAAAGAGCCGATTCAGGAGCGAAATGTAGAGCTCGTAACGTCATCGTTAGCAGGTATGGCAATGTACGTAGCACAGCGAGATTGCTTAGGTGTAGTCTCTCGTTCGTTTGCGATGAAATGGAGTAAGGCACTCAAGTTACAGGTCCTTGAGTGCCCGATAGAAATCGACCATATTCCTTATAAATTTGTGTATCACAAGCGCGATGAGCACAATCCTGCTCATCAGCGCTTAAGGGAACAGGTCAAGCAACAACTTGAGTTTGCCCATGCTGCTCCTATTGATTTATAGAAGCTCTTAAACGCTGAATCACATCAGCTGGCGCAAACTCTCCTAGTTGCTTCAAACACTGCTCAAAAGCAAATGCAACAGAGCCGTCTTTGTAGTTTCTAGCCAGCACCTCACATTCCGCAAACAAGTGCTGTGGGTTGCCACCTACTTTGTAAGCGGTGTTCAACGCTTTGCTGGCCGAAAGCACGTCTGATTTCTCCAGAGCGAGCCCATAAACATACCAATACTGTGGGTTTCGCTCTGCGGTTTCCGCCGCTTGTTTTAAGTATTGGTTGGCTTTCACACTATCACCCACTCGCAACCAAGCTAAACCCGCACTGTATGGCAAAGCACTCGATTTCGGCTGAGCTTCAATCCCTGCCATCAGGGTTTCTAATGCTTTTTTGTCGTTGCCCTGTGCACGATACAAATCGGCTAAGTTTGCATAGCTGTTCTCGAAGTAAGGTTCTATTTCAATCGCCTTTTGGTAAGACGCAATGGCTTTGTCTGTGTCACCAAGGTCTCGATAGACATTCGCTAGGTTCGTTCGCCCAAAGCCTCGGTCAGCATTAAAGCGTTGGATTGCCATGTAGTCTTCCAATGGCTGTTTGATCTTGTCACGCTGCAGAGGATTCATTTCCGGATAATGGCGAACCAGTGCACCTGCGGCTTCTGCACGCACAGATAAGACTGGATCGCTCAATAATGGTTCGAGGATTTGCCAGCGGTCACTGAACTCATAACCAGAAGACCCAGCAACAGCCCCGAGGCGAATCATGTCACTTTCATGCTTCACCGTGCGAGCTAGAGATACCAAGGTATTTTGACCGGTATTGCCACCCATACGCTCCAGTGCGGAGGCACGAATAATGTCACTCAACGATGAGTCTTGAGCAGAATACGCTAACGCATCAGGCGCACCACGATGACCAATAGAATCGGCGTAGAATGCCACGGCAAAGTGTTGTTGATTGCGGTATTTCGAATTCGGGAACCACTCACCTATTTTCTGATCCGCCCACTGATTGGTTTCGTCTTCATGACATGATGTACAGACGTTTGGCGTATTGATGTGTTGGCTTAGATCCGGACGTGGCACATGCCAACTGTGGTCACGACGCGGGTCGACTTGCATGTAAGTCGTTTCAGGCATGTGGCAAGTGGTGCATTTGGACGCCTCGGTATTTGCCTCATGGAAGGTGTGATTCTCCGGCATGTAGTCAGACGCAATATGGCACTGAGCACAAACCGCTTCCTCAGGGATTTTTAACTCTGCGGTATGAGGATCGTGACAGTTGGTACAGGTTACGCCTTTCTCTGCCATGGCTGACTGTAAAAATGAGCCATAAACGTAATCTTCATCGTAGATTTGACCATCGTGATAATAGAGCTCTGGTGTAATTAAGCTGAGGCGATATTTATCTAGGAAGGAGCCTTTAACGTGGTCTGCACTTTCATTTAACTGTGTACGACGACTGTGGCACTGCGCACAGGTTTGTACTTGATGAGTCATCGCGATTTCTTTTGGCTGGAGCGTGCTGTGCCCTTCTTCGTAGACCCACTCTTTTACTGCCATACCTAAATCTCGGTCAAAACCATAATGGTTCGCTGAGGCTATGGTATTCCCAGATTTTTCCGCTTGTTTGGCAAGCTCTACGTGCTCACTAGCTGGGCCATGGCATGCTTCGCAGCCAACGTTGATTTCTGACCAAGTCGTCGAATACGTATTGGCTGTTGCATCGTAGTTTTTTTCCAGATTGGTTGAATGGCAATCAGCACACATGAAGTTCCAATTCTGACCCGTGTTCGTCCAGTAGAACTCATCTTTTGGGGTGGTATCGGGATAAAGATGGAACCAGCGCTGTCCGCCTTCTTGCTTGGTTCTCGAATCCCAAGCGAAAGGAATCAACTGCACACGTCCGTCTTCGAATTCCACCATGTATTGTTGAAGCGGCTCCCACGCAAAGGTGTAGCTGATTTTGTAATCATGCCACTCACCATCAGCCCCTTGGATATTGACCCAATACTCTTCCCCTTTCCGATAGAAGCGATTTGGCTTCCCTTCAAAGGTGAATGTGTGGTCATCAAAGTCACCGAGAACAGATTCCGCATCGGCGTGACGCATCGCCATATCGTGATGAGAACCTTGCCACGCTTCGGTTTCTTTCTTGTGGCAATCAATACACGCTTCACTACCAACATAAGTAAGCTTCGAGGAATCGATTGATTTAGGTGTGTCCGTCCCGACTTGCTGCTCAACAAGAGGTTCTTGTGAAGAAAGCGTTTCTTGTGCAAACAGAGAAAAACTGACGAGCGCTGCTAGGCCGATCAGAGCCTGCTTCCAACATGCCCACTGAGTCATAACTGTCCTTGTGTGTGATTCTTTTTATTCTAAAAACAAATATAGTTGAGATTTTGAGCAAAATGACTGAAATGTAAGAAAAACTTCCAGCCGACATCACAAAGAGGCTCATTGAGCCCCTTCGTTTTGTTAACTAATAAATCTATTGATGGTGATTCTCTTGAAGCTTTTCCATTACTTGATCAAGAGAGAAGCTAGCTGCTTTCTGTCTTGGAGGGAACTCTTCAAACGTCGCCAAGAATTTACCGACATAGGCTTGCGCAGGAACCAGCATATAGGCATGGTCAAGAACCCAATCGTAGTATGTATTAGAAGTCACATCAGCCACTTCGTATGGGTCCATACGTAGGTTAAAGATTTTAGGTACTCGCAGTGGTGTAAACGGTTCTGCCCAAAGACGAAGTGTGCCTTGTGCACGTTGCTCTAAGAACACGATTTTCCAATTATGGTAACGAAGTGAACTCAAATCACCGTCATCAGTGAAGTAGAAGATCTCTTCACGAGGGCCTTGTTCTGTTTTACCGGTTAAGTACGGCAAGAAGTTGTAACCATCAAGATGGACTTTAAACGTCTTGTCCCCTGCAGTATGACCTTTCAACAGTTTTTGTTTGATTTGGTCATCACCCGCCGCAGCAAGTAGTGTTGGCATCCAGTCCATGTGGTGCATGATTTCGTTAGAAACCGTGCCTGGTTCAATCTTACCCGGCCAACGAACCATCGCAGGAACACGGTATGCCCCTTCCCAGTTGGTGTTCTTTTCTCCACGGAAAGGCGTTGTACCAGCATCAGGCCACGAGTTCATGTGCGGGCCATTATCGGTCGAGTAGAATACGATGGTGTTGTCGGTAATGCCTAGGTCATCCACTTTCTTCAAAAGTTGGCCTACGTGGTTGTCATGTTCAACCATCCCGTCTGCATAAAAGCTGATGCCAGTGCGGCCAAGGTTGTCCTCTTTGACGTGAGTACGAAAGTGCATTCGCGTTGCATTCCACCAAACGAAAAACGGTTTTTCAGCCTTTACTGCACGGTCCATAAAATCAAGCGCCGCGTCTAATGTCTCTTCGTCAACGGTTTCCATGCGCTTGCGCGTTAATGGCCCCGTATCTTCAATCTTACCGTCAGCATAAGACTTAATGACACCACGAGGGCCAAACTTCTTACGAAACTCCGGATCTTTCGGGTAATCCACATTCTCAGGTTCTTCTTCGGCATTCAGGTGGTAAAGGTTGCCAAAGAACTCATCAAACCCGTGGTTCGTAGGAAGGTGCTCGTCCTTATCACCTAAGTGGTTTTTACCAAACTGACCTGTCATATATCCCATGGGCTTAAGCATTTCAGCAATCGTTGCGTCTTCAGCCTGTAGCCCTAAATCAGCTCCCGGAAGACCAACTTTACTCAAACCTGTTCTCAGAACCGATTGTCCAGTAATGAAGGTCGAGCGACCTGCGGTACAAGATTGCTCACCGTAGTAATCGGTAAACATCATGCCTTCGTTGGCAATGCGATCGATGTTAGGCGTTTTGTATCCCATTAATCCAAATGTATAAGCACTGATATTCGATTGACCAATATCATCACCCCAAATGACCAATATGTTCGGTTTCTCTGCGGCGAAACTACTACTCGTCGCCCCAATAAACGCTGTGGTAAGAATGGCTAATCGGCGTTTCAAACCGTATCTCGTTCTCATATAAACCTCTGTTTAGTAATGTAATGTGCCTCCTGCACAACAAATTTATATTTCACGAACCAATGAGACCAATAGGCATAAAATAAATCTCACCCAAACTTAATGCCTAGCAAATTAGGTATTTCGTCCAGTGATATAAGCAAAATAACCAGACGCCATCTTCTACTCTGAAACCGTATGACACTTGGTTTAACATGGGGTTAACGATGATGACAAAAGCTGAAGCCAAGGCAAAAAAAGAGGCTCCGAAGAGCCCCGCATTTGGTTGCAATCAATCTATTTATTGTGACTTTCCTGCAACTTCTCCATTACCTGATCAAGTGAGAAACTTGCTGCTTTTTGTCGCGGTGGGAATTCTTCGAACGTTGCCAAGAATTTACCCACATAAGCCTGTGCTGGAACCAACATGTATGCGTGATCAATCAACCAGTCATAGTATGTATTCGACGTGATGTCCGCTACTTCGTATGGGTCCATGCGTAGGTTGAAGATCTTAGGCACACGTAATGGTGTAAACGGTTCAGCCCAGATACGTAGTGTTCCTTTTGCGCGCTGCTCTAGGAATACAATCTTCCAGTTGCGGAAGCGAAGTGAACTCAAATCACCATCATCAGTGAAATAGAAGATCTCTTCACGTGGTCCTTTTTCTTCTTTACCAGTTAGGTAAGGCAAGAAGTTGTACCCATCAAGATGGTTCTTAAATGTCTTATCACCTGCTGTGTAGCCTTTTAGCAGCTTCTCTTTGATTTGATCATCACCCGCAGCGGCTAGGAGCGTTGGCATCCAGTCCATGTGGTGCATAATTTCGTTAGAAACGCTGCCTGCTTCAATCTTACCAGGCCAACGAACCATTGCAGGAACACGGAACGCACCTTCCCAGTTGGTGTTCTTCTCACCACGGAATGGCGTTGTACCCGCATCTGGCCAAGAGTTCATGTGCGGGCCGTTATCGGTTGAGTAGAATACGATGGTGTTGTCTTTGATGCCCAAGTCATCCACTTTTTTCAACAGCTCGCCTACTTGGTTATCGTGTTCAACCATACCGTCGGCATAAAAACTGATGCCGGTTTTACCCAAGTTTTCTTCTTTCACGTGCGTACGGAAGTGCATACGTGTTGCGTTCCACCAGACAAAGAAAGGCTTGTCTGCTTTCACTGCTCGATCCATAAAATCAAGCGCCGCATCTAACGTTTCTCCATCCACCGTTTCCATACGCTTACGCGTTAGAGGACCGGTATCTTCGATTTTGCCGTCAGCAAAGGATTTAATAACACCGCGAGGACCGAATTTCTTACGGAATTCTGGATCTTTCGGGTAGTCCACATTCTCTGGTTCTTCCTCGGCGTTCAAATGGTAAAGGTTGCCAAAAAATTCGTCGAAGCCGTGATTCGTTGGAAGGTGTTCATCTTTGTCGCCAAGGTGGTTTTTACCAAACTGACCTGTCATGTAGCCAAGTGGTTTAAGCATTTCTGCAATCGTTGCATCTTCAGCCTGTAGACCTAAATCTGCACCCGGAAGGCCAACCTTACTCAAGCCAGTTCTCAATACCGTTTGCCCGGTAATGAAGGTAGAACGGCCTGCAGTACAAGATTGTTCACCATAGTAGTCGGTGAACATCATACCTTCTTTTGCAATGCTATCGATGTTCGGTGTTTTGTATCCCATTAAGCCAAATGTGTAAGCACTGATATTAGATTGACCGATATCATCACCCCAAATGACCAGAATATTCGGTTTCTCTGCTGCGATACTGCTACTTGTCGCGCCGATAAAAGCAGCGGCAAGAATCGCTAATCGGCGTTTCACGCCATAATTCGCTGTCATATAAACCTCTGTATGTAATAGAAAAGTGCATCCTGCACACAAACGTATAGCTCACAAAACAGACTAATGCGAATCAAATAGCATAATTATACTTTGGTTAAAACTAAGGTCTTATATCCCCATTTAGAAAGCGGATTAACGTGACCTGAGTCTCGCTTCAGTTTTCCCCACAAATCCTAAGGTCGAAACAATCAACTGATAAAACAACAAGTTATTTCTCTACATAACTTATGGTTATAAACACTATAAAGCGACATTCTTCAATTGCATCATTAACTTAATAGCCAACGAAGCATGGGCGGTACCTAAGCTTCTTTTCCAACTTACAACCAATTTGGAGTTTTTATGGCTAACCAAATGAGCAAGCTGGCTGTCGGTCTCGGCGTACTGGCAACCTCAAGCGCAGCAGTGGCGGCAGACAAACCAAACATCCTAGCGATCTTTGGTGATGATGTTGGTTACTGGAACATCAGTGCATACAACCAAGGTATGATGGGTTACGAGACCCCGAATATCGACCGTATTGCAAACGAGGGTGCACTATTTACTGATCACTACGGTCAGCAATCTTGTACTGCAGGCCGTGCAGCATTTATCACAGGCCAAGAACCGTTCCGTACTGGCTTGCTTACAATCGGTATGCCAGGCTCTACTCACGGTATCCCTGATTGGGCACCGACCATTGCAGACCTGCTTAAAGGTCAAGGCTACATGACGGCTCAGTTTGGTAAGAACCACTTAGGTGACCAAGACCAACACTTGCCAACTAACCACGGTTTCGACGAGTTCTTCGGTAACCTTTATCACCTCAATGCTGAAGAAGAACCAGAAACTTACTACTACCCGAAAGATCCTGAGTTCCGTAAAAACTACGGCCCTCGTGGTGTAATCAAGTCTTTTGCTGACGGTAAGATTGAAGATACAGGCCCAATGACGCGTAAGCGTATGGAGCACGCGGATGAAGAATTCCTAGAAACGTCACTGGCGTTCATGGAAAAAGCCGTGAAAGCAGACAAGCCATTCTTCATCTGGCACAACACCACTCGTATGCACGTTTGGACTCGTCTACAAGAGAAATACCAAGGTAAATCAGGCGTAAGTATCTACGCTGACGGTATGCTTGAGCACGATGACCAAGTAGGCGTTCTACTAGACAAACTTGATGAGCTAGGTGTTGCTGATAACACCATCGTTATCTACTCAACCGATAACGGTGCAGAAACAGTAACATGGCCTGACGGTGGTGCAACACCATTCCACGGTGAGAAAGGTACCACTTGGGAAGGCGGCATGCGTGTACCTCAACTTGTTCGTTGGCCTGGCGTAATTGAACCGGGTACAAAGATCAACGAAATGATGGCGCACCAAGACTGGCTACCAACACTAATGGCTGCAGCTGGCGTTCCTGACGTGAAAGAGAAGCTAGCGAAAGGCTACAAAGCGAACGGTAAAGACTGGCGCGTACACATCGACGGTTACAACTTCATGCCCTACTTCCAAGGTAAAGAAGAGAAAGGCCCTCGTGAGTCACTACTTTACTTCACAGCGAACGGCGAGCTAAACGCGGTACGTTGGAATGACTGGAAACTGAACTTCGCGGTTCTTGAAGGTGATATCTCTAACGCGATTCGCTTCTCTCCAAACTGGCCACAAATCATCCACCTACGTGCTGACCCATTCGAGAAAGCACCGCACGAATCAGGTATGTACCTGCGCTGGATGGCTGACAACATGTGGTTGTTCGTACCTATCCAAGACGTTCTTGGTGAATTCTTCAAGACGCTGCCAGACTACCCAATGCAGCAAGGTCAGATGATGAACCCAGCGTCAATTAGCTACCAATCTCTTGGCCTACAAGGCAAGATGAAGCAGCTAGAGCAACTTCAGCAAGAAGTTAAAAAAATGAACTAGTTTCTTTTGCAACTACCGAAAAAGCCCACCGACTCAGGTGGGCTTTCTTTTTGTCGCGACCTTCCCCGCTCAAGCAAAACTTCTAAACAAGTCGCACTTTGAAGCCTCTTTATAAATAACTGATAGCTTTCTCATTCATCACGTTGATTTTAACCAAGTCATTATCGATAATGAGTGATATGTCAACATGTTTAGCCCAACGTCAGCCCCCGTTCAGCCAAAGCCAAACTGGTCATCGAGTTCATCCGTTCCTGCTCCTTCAATCTTATTGGTAGAAGATGACCCAGATCTCAACCTTCAACTCACCCGACTACTTAAAGAGCAACGCTATCAAGTTATCTCGATGTTTTGCGGGGATGAAGCCGTTAAGGTTTTTCAGCAGCAAGACTTTGATTTGGTCATACTCGATGTCAACCTCCCCAACCTCGATGGTTTCGAAGTGCTTAATGTCATTCGTTCTCAGTCACAAACACCCGTAGTTATGCTGACTGCATTTGGTGCAGAAGAATATCGAATTCAGGGTCTTAAATGCGGGGCCGATGATTACATCACCAAACCCTGTAACTTCACCGAAGTGAGTTTACGTATAGAAGCAATTTTACGTCGCACCCAACTCATCAAGCAGCCCAATTCCGCAACGCAACTCAGTGAGAAAGAGTTACTTCTCGATAAGCAAACTCACACGGTAACGCTCCATCATTGCCCTGAGATGAACCCCATTCAGCTGACACCTATTCAATTTAAACTTCTGTGGACGTTAATCGAGCACCGCGAAGAAGTGCTGAGTAAACCCTTTCTTTATCAGACCGTACTAGAGCGTCAATTTAGCCAATATGACCGAGCCCTAGACATGCACTTAAGCCGCGTGCGCAAACGTCTTATCGCGGAAGGTATGTCGAACGACCGTATCCAGACCGTGCATGGTAAAGGGTATATTTTCAAATGAAGAAGATGTTGTTCTGGCGGCTGTTTGTCGTCTTATCTCTCGGTGTGGTGATCTTCTTTTCTTTGATTCATAGCGCTGCCATTCTTTCTAATGAAAAGATGAGCTACCTCAAAAAGTCTCACCGTCAACAGATCCTTGATTGGGGCTCTACAGCACAAACATATATCGACCAACAAGATTGGCAAGGTTTGGACACTTGGTTAGAAGAACTCGCTGCTAATGAGTCTACTTGGGCAACGGTTCTGCAATCACACCTAGATGTAAAAGGCGGCAATCCACTCAACGAGCGCTTTTGGGAAGGCTACGGCATTGGTCGAAGTGTTGAGTGGAAAATCCACCTCGATTTTCCAGATAATCCAATCATGGAAGTGCCACTTTCTCCTTTTGGTTATCATTTTCTGATTCTACTGCCTGACCGAATGCGCCCCGGCACTTACATGTCCCATGCGTTTTGGCTGTTCCGTTTTGTGATTCCATTTCTCTCTTTACTGGCACTTACGGTGTATTTGTACCGTTACGTCATGCGTCCATTACAGCAGTTCCACCGAGCAAGCCAAGCTTTCAGCCAAGGGGATTATTCGGCGCGAATTGGGCAGACCATGAAGTTAGGCAACGATGAAATAAGCCAAGTCGCGCGAACTTTCGACAAAATGGCGGAGCGAACATCAGATGTGATTCAGCACAACAGAAACTTAATCGCCGACATGTCACATGAGATACGTACCCCACTCGCTCGTATAGAAATGGCCATAGACTGCGTCGATAAAAACATTGAGCGCGAGCAAATGTTGCAACGCATTAAGAGCGACACTCATAAGATGCGCAGTACAGCAGAAGACACTCTCACCCTTGCATGGATTGAAAACGAACAACCAAACCTCAGAACGGAAGCATTTGACTTAGCGGAACTGGTTGAAATCATCGTTGAAGATGCACGATTTGAATACCCCGATAGGCACGTGTTCCTGCAGCAAGACGAACCATTACCTATCAATGACTCCAACCAAATGGCACTCAGCCAATCGTTAGAAAACGTCATTCGCAACGGTTTACGTTACACCCAACCCAATGAAGCGCTAAGAATTGAGGTGCGAAGCAGTAGCGAGCATTATCAAATCGTCATTACCGACTCTGGGCCCGGAATCGACCCAAGTTTGTATCAACAAATTTTCAAACCTTTCTTTAAAGCCAATAATCAAGTCGCATCACGTAAGGGCTTTGGTGTTGGGTTGGCGTTAGCGAAAAGGCACATTGAAGCCGTTGGCGGCAAGATCGTTGCCTACAATGCGCCGGAGCGAGGTTTAGTGATGGATATTACCTTGCCCAAACGACGTTAAGCATCACGCGTAACAAGGATTGTAACAGTTGTAAAAGTCGTTTACTCAGCGTGGAAGAATCACCAAAATCTCACTCGATAATAATTCTCATTAACAATGGAGGTTACGGTGTCTGCTTCAACCGTATTTAAGCTAAGCCCACTTACCATCGCGCTTTTAGTAGCGTCACAAACGACTTACGCCAAGGACGATATGGAAGTTATCGAGGTGACCGGTCACACACCGGAAGGCGTTGATATCTCGATAGACTCTGACCAACTAGCTAAATCCCAAGCTCAAGATCTTAATGACATTTTCCGAAAGGATGCCGAAGTCAGTGTCGGTGGCTCATCAGGCATCTCTCAAAAGATCTACGTTCGAGGTCTAGAAGATACGATGCTGAATGTCTCTATCGATGGTGCAGAACAATCCGGTAACCTATTCCACCACCAAGGTCGATTATCTATCGAGCCAGAACTGCTTAAGCAAGTCGATGTGAGTGCAGGCGCTGGACGAGCAACAGACGGCCCTGGTGCACTTGGTGGCGCAATTAAATTCACCACAAAAGATGCACACGATCTACTCGCTGCGGACCAAACCTACGGTGCAATGTTGAAAGGTGGTTACTACACCAACAATGAAGGCTACAAACTATCGGCAAGTCTTTATGGTGAAGTCGCCGATCAACTTGGTTTGTTGGCATCATTCGGCTACATCGATGGTGACAACATTCAAGATGGCAAAGGTGAAGAGCAGCCTTATACAGCGCTAGAACAGCAAGTTGCCCTCCTTAAGCTATCCGGTCAACTTAATGACGAACACTACCTCTCGGTAAGCTACGACTATCGTAATGACGATGGACGACGCTTGAATCGCCCGCACTTCCAACCAAGTTTCAAAAACGAACCTTTAGACCAAGAGACAGACCGTTCTACGTTCACCTTAAACCACAAATACAGCGCGAGTGATCTATTCAATCTCGATACGACCTTCTACTACACGGACAGTCGTCTTGCCCACAAAGATCACCCACGTTGGGGAACGAGCGATGGCTCAATTCAAACTTCAGGCGTAAAGATCTTTAATACCAGTAAACTCACCGACCATACTTTGGTTTACGGCCTAGATTACAAGAAAGACAAATCAGAATTTGAGACCAATTACGATGGCAAAAAGGATGATGAAGAGAAAGGCACTGTCTACGGTTTGTTTGTTCAAGACGATTGGATGCTGACAGACGCTCTCATTCTCACCGCAGGTGCTCGTTATGATTGGTATGAACTTACCGATAACATGGACCAAGACTTTGACTCAAGTGGCTTTAGCCCTAACGTTGGTATCAATTACAACGCCTTTGAAGGTTTGAACCTATTCGCGAGCTATGCGGAAGCGTTTCGTGGGCAACAAATCAAAGAGTTATTTGTTATCGACTACCGCGAAAATGATCCAAACCGTAAACCAGAGGAAGCGCGCAATCTAGAGCTAGGCGCAAACTACCAGTATGACGAATTCTTTGCTGGCTTAACCTTCTTTGACAGCACCATCAAAGATGTCGTCACTAATCAAGGGGCCTTGTACACCAATGTTGGCGATTTAGATAACCAAGGCATTACTGCTTACCTAGGCTATGCGATTTCAGATGTGTCAGCTCGCTTGAGCTACAACCAATCACGCCCAGAGCTCAATGGCACTCCACTTTCGGATGAAGACTCTACCCTAGGCACATCAATCGGTGACACTTGGGTGCTTGATCTGATCTATCAACCGATGGAAACACTGGAGTTTGGTTGGAATGCTCGATTTGTTGAACGTTTAACCGACGTAGCGGATCCAACCGTTCATCCAGAAAAACCAGGCTACGGCGTACACGATGTTTACGCATATTGGATGCCACTCGCTGACGAAGAGTTATCTCTAACCTTGTCAGTTAAGAACGTATTCGACAAATACTACTTTGACCATGCGTCGTACATGGAGTACACCGGTAGTCCTGTCGCCCAAGGCTACGCAAGCCCGGGGCGAGACTTTCGCTTTAACGTGACTTACGCGTTCTAGGTTTGTCTCTTACTTTGGCATTGACCTAACAATAACAACCCGGAAATCGGAGCAATTTGCTCCGATTTTTGGTATTTGGCGACTTATTTTGCTTTAATTAACGCAAATTCAATTTACTCAAAATAACTCAATGAATTTACGTTTAATTTTCACACTGTGTATCGCCACTCTGTTTGCAGGTTGTGCGACCTATGCGGGTCTACACTACGATAAACTGTTTGGCCCTGAAGAAGTGCGCGAGCGTACTGTTGCTCTTGAGACGCCCCAAGCGGACTTCTTTCAATATGAAGTAAAACCTATCGTCGATAATCGATGTGTGGTTTGTCACGCCTGCTACGATGCCCCTTGTCAGTTAAAACTCTCTTCCGTAGAAGGCATTGACCGTGGTGCAAGCAAAGCTTTGGTTTACGAAGGCACACGCTTGACTGCAGCAACCCCAACTCGCTTATTTGAAGACGCGCAAACTACGCAAGAATGGCGTGATGCTGGCTTCCATCCTGTGCTCAACGAGCGTGAGCAGAGCATGGCGGCTAATATGGATGCAGGTTTGATTGCTCGTATGCTTCAACAAAAGGAACGTCATCCACTCCCTGATCAAGTTCAATTAGAAGGCTTCGATTTTTCCATCGACCGTGAACAAACGTGTCCGACGATTGAAGAGTACGAAAAATACGAACAAGACAACCCGACATGGGGGATGCCTTTCGGAATGCCAAATCTAACGGCGATAGAATATCAAACGCTCATGCTTTGGCTGGAAAATGGCGGCATCATGAATGCGCATATCCCGCTTACCGAGCAACAAAAAGCTGAGGTTCAGAAATACGAGACGCTGCTGAACAAGAGTTCTCGCAAAAACCAACTCGCCGCTCGTTATATTTACGAACACCTTTTCTTATCGCACCTGTTCTTTTCTGAACTGGATGGTGAACAACCACGATTCTTCACTCTCGTTCGCTCTTCGACGCCACCGGGAGAGCCAGTAAAACGCATCACAACGCGTCGTCCTTATGATGATCCGGGTGTTGAGCGCGTGTACTACCGCATCATTCCTGAGCAAGGCACTATTGTCGATAAGACGCACATGCCGTTTGCGCTGAACAAACAACGTATCGAGAACTGGAAAAAATGGTTCATTGATGCCGATTACGAAGTGGCGAAATTACCAAGCTACGAGCCTGAAATCGCTGCAAACCCAATGACTGCGTTCATCGATTTGCCGGTGAAGTCGCGCTTCAAGTTCATGTTGGACAACGCTCAGAACACCATCATGGCTTACATCAAAGGCCCGGTATGTCGTGGTCAGCTGGCATTAAACGTAATCAATGATCGCTTCTGGGTGTTCTTCCTAGACCCAGACAAGGCCGACATTCCTGAAGTCAACGAGTTCTATCGCTCACAAGCAGCGAACCTAAAACTTCCCGGCGAGCTTGAGAGCAATACAGTTCCAGTTACCAACTGGGTGAAATACTCGCGTCAACAAGCACGCTACCTAGAAGCCAAATCTGATTTCATCAACAAGTGGTTTAAGAACGGTGAGCACCTATCGACCGACGTTATTTGGGACGGCAACGGTACAAATCCAAATGCAGCTCTTACGGTCTTCCGTCACTTTGACAGCGCGTCAGTAGTGCAAGGTTTGGTCGGCGAACAACCGAAAACGGCTTGGGTTTTGGACTACGCTCTGCTTGAACGTATCCACTACCTACTTGTTGCCGGCTTCGATGTATACGGTAACTTTGGCCACCAGCTGATTACCCGAATGTTCATGGACTTCTTACGCCTTGAAGGGGAAAGTAATTTTATTGCCCTACTTCCTGCTGATATGCGCCACCAAGAACATTCAAGTTGGTATCAGGACCAACCGCGTCAACTAAGCGACTTCTTACAACGCAACGTTGCACCATTTAGCCAACCGACCAGTGTTGTGTATCACACCGACGATCCTAAATCGGAGCTATTGGATACTCTGCGCAAGCAAGTATCACCTGTCTTGTTGCCACGATACGACATCATTGATACCGCGCTTACCGTAGAGAATGAGCAACAGTTGGCGAGCATAAACCAAGTTCGTGGTGAAGGGCTAAAAACGGTACCGCAAATCACAATGCTGATGGTGCGCAGCAAATCCGGTGAAGATGAGCTTTTCACTCTTATTCATAACAACGCTCACATCAACATTTCTAGCCTGTTTGATGAAGAGAGCAATCGAGACTTCGCGAACGATGACATGACCATTGTTCGAGGCGTGGTTGGCAGCTATCCAGCGGCGTTTTTCTCTATCGAAGAAGATCAAGTAAAAGAATTTGTCGATCAATTTAGCACCCTTCAATCCGAGGATGATTACGTTAAGTTACTGGATAATTTTGCTATTCGCCGAAGCTCTGAAAAGTTCTGGCCATTTAGCGATCGTATCCACGATTGGTATCGTACAAAACAACCGATCGAATTTGGTTTACTTGACTATAATCGTTTTGAGAATCGATGATGATTTAAGGGGGTTCTCATGAGTATCCGAGACAACATCGCCGCTCTCGAGCAACAGATATACGTTGCCTGCTCAGAGGGGGATTACGACACGGTCAACATGCTTGAGCACCAACTCGAATACTTGCGTGGCAGAATGGAACATCCGTTCGAAGATGATCCTTATGCTCTAGACACTCGGTTCGAGTGGGAAGATGATCTGACCGAATAGAAAAAAACCTCCGGCGCAAACCGGAGGTTTTTGTATATAAGTGGAGCTGAAAGTAAACGAGTGACGTTATTCAGCCATTAACTCATCCAGCGCAATCACTGAATCACTCACCTGCCCTTTCAAGTCCGATCGAAGCATTGTGTAAGCCTCTAATGACTCTGATGCAATCTCGATGCTTTGGCACGTGTTCATTAGAGCCGTCAAACCTAAACTGCCTGCACTGCCTTTTAGTTTATGAGCGAGATCTTTTACTGCGCGGCTTTCACCGTTTTGTGCAGAACTTTCCATTTGGCTCAAAACATCAGCGCTGGTTTGTCGGAACAGGTCGATGATGTGAAGCATTTTCTCTTTGCCCAAAATCTTCATGTCTGACTGAATCACATTAGGGTTGATGATAACCATCGCTGGCTCCTCTGCTGTTAGGTCTGTTGTGACGGACACAGTGTCGTTGTCACTTGTTGTAATTATCTCATCCTGAGCAAGGCACTCCCCACTTTGGGGAAGCAGTAATTGTTTGCCATCCAACATATCTTGGATGAGTGCAGAAAGCGCTTCTTTTTCCATCGGCTTAGGCAGATATCCGTCAAAGCCCGCCGCCAAATAGCTTTCCACTTCTTCAGCGAATACATGGGCAGAAACCGCGACCATTGGCGTTGGATTGAGTGCTTTATCCGAAGGCTTATTGCGCTCGATACGTTTGAGGCGGTGGATTAAATCAGCACCATTGCAATCTGGCAAGTTGATATCGACCAATGCAATGTCGAAATCATGCTTGTCAATGATCTGCTCCGCCTCTAACCCATTTTCTGCCAAAATAACTTCGTGTCCCATGCTCTCCAAGAAGCCTTCCGCTACCACACGGTTCACGGGGTTATCTTCCACAACAAGGACCTTCGCTCGAATCTTACAACGTGCACTCGCAATCGATACGGTTTCTACCGGTTCGCTTTCCTCTAAAGGAATGGAGAACCAGAAACGGCTGCCGTGTCCCTCGTCTGAGTCTACTTCCAAGCAACCACCCATCGCTTGGATAATGCGTCGACTGATCGCTAAACCTAATCCGGTTCCGCCAGTTTGATTCATGCCGCCTTCAGCCTGAGTGAAGGCATCAAACAACGTCTTTTGATCTTTCTTGGCAATGCCGATACCCGTATCAGAAACTTCAAATAGCACCTGAGTTTCATCTTCTGGATTCAAGCTAACATAGATGTCGATTTCACCCTGCTCGGTAAACTTAATCGCGTTACCAACGAGATTGTTCAACACCTGATTGATGCGAATGACATCACCTTTCCAATAGCGGCCTACATCGCTTTCAATGTGGTAAGAGAACAGCAGTTTTTTCTCTTGTGCTTTGCCGTTCATCAATTGGAACGTATCTTCAACCATCTGGTGTAAATCAAAGCCTAAGCTACGGATTTCCAAATGTCCCGCTTCGATTTTCGAGTAATCCAACACATCGTTCAAAATCGCCAGAAGCGTTTTACCACTGCGGTTGATGATTTCAGCGTAACGTTTTTGAATCGGGTTCAAACCAGAATCAATCAATAGACGTGCCGTACCAAGAACACCATTCATTGGGGTACGAATTTCATGGCTCATGGTGGCCAAGAACGCCGATTTCGCACGGCTTGCTTGTTCCGCTTGCTTGCGTGCTTTTGCGTGGTTCAGCACTTCTTCGTTCAATCGTCGGTTCGCTTGTTTCAACTGAGAAGTGCGCTGTTCGATCAGCTCTTCTAAGTGTTCTTTGTGCTCTTCCAACTCACGTTTCGCTTGCGCTTCACCTTCTGCCACCACTTTTAATGCTTGTGCGGTATTTCTCGCCGTGATGATCGCCTGCCCCATGTGTGCCAGCTCATCTTTGCCCTTCACTTCCAGCTCTACTGCGAGGTTACCCTGCGCAACCGAAAGCAATGCGGAAGAGTATTCACCCAGACGTTTGATGACCGAAACATAAACCACGCGCCAAAGGATGAGTACAACGATAATCAAACCGATGATGGAAATCACCGTCAGTGACCACTGTGCAAACTTGAGCGTACTGGTAAGCTTTTCAACGGCAATTCTGGTTGTCTTGTTAGAGTCGTCCACCAGCTTGTTTACTGTCCCGTTTAGCTCTGAAAAGAGCTCCAGAGTTTTCTGCATTAATTGCTGAGATTGCTCGTTGTTCTCATACTGCTGAAGCAAAATAGTAAACACCACCTGACGCTTGCCAAGCTCGGTAAGCAATTGGCTCATTTGCTCTGAACGCGTCGGATCTTCTACCGCAAGCACGCGGCGCTTCATGATTTTCAGGTTGTCTTCAAAGGCAGTTTGAATTTGTTGGATGCGGTCAACGTTGGTGAGCGTGCGCGCTTCTTCAATTTGGTTAAGCATTTTGAACGCAAGCAAGTGCAGTTCATGAAGTCGTTCTGTCAGGTCTAGATCGACTTCAACAAGAGCATCCAAAGCTTGGAATGCTTGCGCTTTCTTATTAGCGTCAAGAAGGTCATAAATGTGCGTTACGTTCGCGACCGCAATCGTGCTGGTGTTTTGCACTTGGGTACGAGTCAACTGCTCTAGCTCTTCACTCAGCAAACGCATTTCTTCTACGCGCGTGTCGATCTCTTTCGTCAGCCAAAGCTTGCGTTCGACTGTAACGCCTAGCTCTGCTAAGTTATCAATGACGTTCTGTACATTGTTTTCCAATGCTTCAAGCAGCTTCGAATCAAACGACTCACTGCCAAGCTCTTTAATATGCGTAAGTAACGATTCGAGCTGTTCAAAAAGAACGCGCCCAGCTTCTTTACGTTCTTGCTCATTCTGAGCATTAGAGAGCATTTGTACCGACGAAATAATTCGTGTACTGAGCTCAGAAACTTGTCGAGCTTCTAGCATTGCCGGAATGGCACTGTCCACGACGTTCCTTTCTGTTTTTGCTACCAGAGAAAACCCTGATACACCGATTAATGCTGATATCATCACCAGCATTGCCATCGCAATGAAAGACAACAGCAGTTTTCGACCGATGCTTGCAGTAGCTAGCAACATATTTTCCTGACCTTAATGTTCGTGTTCGGCGACATATTACGTTATATTTTGCAGTGTTTACTTAATCTATGCCAACGAACTTCATTTCATGGTTATAAATCAGCGTTCATTTCGCACAATTTTCAAGCATTCTACACTCGCATTGTCACTTTTCGCTTCAGTGCCTACTTTTGCGGCTGAAAAAATCTGTGCCATATACCCTCATTTAAAGGATTCATACTGGTTGTCAGTAAACTATGGAATGGTTTCCGAAGCGGAAAAACTCGGTGTTGACCTTCGTGTTCTCGAAGCGGGCGGCTACCCGAACAAAACGCGTCAGGAACAACAACTCGCCCTGTGTACCCAATGGGGCGCAGATGCAATCATTCTTGGCACCGTTGATCCGCAAGCCTACGAACACAATCTCCAAAGTTGGGTCGGTAAGACGCCTGTTTTTGCCACCGTCAATCAACTTGACCTCGACGAAGAACAATCAAAGTTACTCAAAGGCGTTGTCGGTGTTGACTGGTACTGGATGGGCTATGAAGCGGGTAAATACCTTGCAGAGAAGCACCCGAAAGGATCAGGAAAAACCAATATCGCTTTATTGCTTGGCCCAAGAACCCGTGGTGGAACAAAGCCTGTCACAACTGGTTTTTATGAAGCCATTAAAGACAGCGACATCCGTATCGTCGATTCGTATTGGGCAGATAACGACAAAGAGCTTCAGCGTAACCTTGTGCAACGTGTCATTGATATGGGCAACATTGATTATATTGTTGGCAGCGCAGTAGCGATTGAGGCTGCCATCAGCGAGTTGCGCAGTGCAGAAAAGACCGAGGAGATTGGTTTGGTTTCTGTGTACTTAAGTCATGGTGTTTATCGTGGCTTGTTGCGCCACAAAGTTTTATTCGCACCAACAGACAAAATGGTCGAACAAGGTCGCCTTTCTGTCATGCAGGCAGTCCACTACTTGCGTCATCAACCGTATGAAAAACACGCGTCTCCGACCATCAAAGCGCTGACGCCAAAGACGCTTCATGACGACACAATTGAAGATTCGTTATCTCCGTCAGAATATAGGCCTACATTCAGCGTTAAGGCTGTTGATTGATGGGCAAAAAACGTGTTTTATTGGATGCAGCGAATTTAAAATCATAAAAACGGAAATAACTTGATGCAAAAAACAACTCGTACCATGCCAGCGCACAAACATGTGGCATTGGTTGCCCACGACAACTGCAAACCTGAATTGCTTCGTTGGGTAAAAGAGAACAAAGAGAAGCTGCAAAGCCACTTCTTATACGCGACCGGCACAACGGGTCACATGCTGAGCAAAGAAACTGGCCTTGCAATCAAGAGCATGATCAGTGGCCCAATGGGTGGCGACCAACAACTTGGCGCTTTGATTTCTGAAGGCAACATTGACGTGCTTGTGTTCTTCTGGGATCCACTGAATGCCGTTCCTCATGACCCTGATGTAAAAGCCCTACTACGTATTGCAAGCGTATGGAATATTCCTGTGGCAACGAACCGTGCGACCGCTAAATTCCTGTTCAACTCTCCGCTGATCGATCAAGAAGTGGATATTGAAGTACCAGACTACGAAGCATATCTTGCTGAGCGTACGTAACTCCGATTAACGGCGCTTCCAAATACAACAAAGGCGATACTCAGTATCGCCTTTGTTTTACCCGAGTAATGGGAAGGTATTACCTTGAAGTAACAATCGGATAGTCGCCATTCACCAGTTCTTGTACAAAAGCAGAACCTGCACCTGTGTGGGTGATCCAAACCTTCTCTTTCGCACGAGTCAACGCAACATAGAACAAACGACGCTCTTCTGCATAAGGGTATTTGTCTTTCGACTCACTCAATGCCCCATCGATATGTGCTTGCTTCTTCTTCGCTGGGAATTGACCTTCATCCACCGACAGAATAATCACAAAGTCCGCTTCTCTGCCCTTACTTGCATGACACGTCATAAAGCGAATCTCAAGGTTCGGGAAACGCTTCAACCAATCGTCATATAGATCGGGTTTGTGATAATGGTTTCGCCCTAACAGCAGCACCGACTTAGTTTTCTTCGCTTGTTGGTTCAGTTGGTCAAGGATCTTCTCAACTTGGTTGCTTGGTGCAGTATGCACACTCTTCTGTTTACGCTGCTTGTGGCTGTTAAGCGTCTTCGGCAACTGAGATGGGTTCTCTTGGACAAAGGTATTCGCCACATCACCAATTTGGTTGTTGAAGCGATACGTCGTGTCTAAGTGATGCACAGTTGAATGTGTAAAACGTTCTTGGAAACCAGTCGTCAAATCCACATCTGCACCTGCGAACTGATAAATCGCCTGCCAGTCATCACCTACAGCAAACAGAGTCGCGCCAGTTTGCTTCTCGGTTGATGCACATAACGCTTCAATCAACGCTAAGCGGTCTGGTGAGATGTCTTGGTATTCGTCGACCATGATGAAACGCCAAGGTGAAATGAATTTACCTTTCGTCACGTAATCTGTCGCACGGCTGATCATGGTTGGAAAATCAACCTGATTGGTTTCTTTAAGCATCTTTTGCCACGCACTAAAACATGGCCAACAAAGTGCTAACTCACTGTTCAAACGCGTGTAATCTTGGTGATTCACAAGCTTTTCTTGAACTTGTTTCTTAGTTAAGCCAACGGCAGCCAACTGCGAAAGTTGGTTATCGAGCCAAGCAATCAGTTTCGGGTTTTCTGAGTGGCTACCAAGCTCATCATCGCCTTTCAAGTAGGCAATTGGCCATTTATCTAAATGCTTTTGCCAACGCTTAAAGTTGGTTGGCGTCATCCAATGCTTCTTGAGCCAATCAATGCACCATGCAGAACGTTGGTTGTCGTCCAAAGCAAGCGGGCTAATTTCAACAGGTTGAGGCTCAACTTGATTAAGGATACGTAAGCCAAGTTGGTGGAAAGTATTCACTCGCACGTTTTCTGCCGCAAGCCCCACTTTATCGACCAATCGCTCTTTCATTTCTTTTGCGGCATCACGACCAAATGCCAACATCAATAACTCTTCTGCCTGCGCTTGGTGGCTCTGAAGTAAATACGCCACACGAGCGGTCAGCACACTGGTTTTACCGGAACCCGCTCCTGCAAGAACAAGGTTATGATCATCATTGAGCAGCACTGCATGCTGCTGAGAAAGGTTAAGCGGTGAAGACTCAATACGGCTAAACAGAACTTCCCAGTTCGGACGTTCATTCTCGAGCCACTCATGGTTACGTTCACTCAAGGTCTGAGAGGTCTCAGACAACCATGGCTCAATCTCTGCCATTCGCTTAGGCATACGCATTTTCGCTTCTACCAAGCTGGTTTTGATTTCAACAAGTTCACCGTTAAGTTGGTCGACCCAATTTTGCACTCTCGAGTGCGAGAGATAAGCTGGAAGATGCTTGAGTTGATACAACTCGTCTTCCCACTTAGGGAGGTATTCAGCAAGCTTTCGGCACTGAGTATTGTGCCAGTCTTGATATTGACGAACCGCTTCAACCGCAAATTTACGACATTGTGGCCAAGGCAAACCTTGCACTAACCAGCTTTGTTGCTTGCCATCTTGTTCATGAGCGAAAAACTGCAGAGAGCTCCAGAGCAAACCGCGTTTAACGCCAACTTTGCCATTCCAGATCGTAAATGGAATGTGCTCTTCACTGCCGACTGAACTTAATAAAACACTGTTTTCTTTTATTTCGACTTGGTAATACTCATTTTGAATAAAAAACTGTGCTTTATTGGTGGCAGTAAGCTGCATGAAAGGTGCGCCTTTTGATAGAGAAGTTCTCGTTTTATATCATTTTAGTCAGTTAAATTGTAGCGATGGATGAAGCACAAATCGCCTTCTGTCGGTATTCTTAATTAAAATTCACATTACTGTTGAATTTGTGAACAGCGGTTCGTTCATGATTCTCTCTCAACAAGTTAAGTCAATGACAATTCTGTTGATTTCCTGAGCAAGTGACGTTTTTTATTAAATTAGGTCATAAACACGCTATAGTGAGTTTGTTAAAATTCTCCTGTTTTCCACCGGCAACGAAAGGCGCATCGTGCAAGCTGCTTTAAAACTTCGCCTATATTGGGCAAACAAAACCATTAACTACAGCATTCTAATTCTTATCACCCTTTTAGGCGTGGTGATTCCTGCTTGGTATTTTAAGCAACATACCTTGATTACTCCTCTTATCTTGGGTGTGATTGCTGCCGCTTTGGCTGAGAGCGACGACAGTTTTACGGGCAGGATAAAAGCGCTCATCCTTACCTTTATCTGTTTCGCCGTCGCCGCTTTCTCAATTGAGATTTTATTTGATACGCCGTGGGCTTTTGCCATTGGCCTGTTTGTCTCAACGTTCGGCTTTATTATGCTTGGCGCTATTGGGCCTAAATACGCCAGCATCGCGTTTGGCTCTTTATTGATTGCCATCTACACCATGCTTGGCGCTCATGAAAGCACTAACATTTGGTTCCAACCATTGCTGCTGTTGACTGGTGCAGCGTGGTACTACTTTATGTCGATGATTTGGCAGATGTTCTGGCCACTTCAACCTGTTCAACAAAGCTTAGCAACGGTGTTCTTACAAATCGCCAACTACCTTGATGCCAAAGCGAAGCTGTTCCACCCTGTTACAAACTTAACTCCGCAGCCTATGCGCATCGAGGCGGCAAAGCTAAATGCTGCAACCGTTAATGCACTGAATGCTTGTAAAGCAACGCTGTTAAGCCGTTCTAAGCGCGGTCATATCGATGGTCCAAGCGACCGTTTCCTTAATATTTACTTTATTGCGCAAGACATTCACGAGCGTGTGAGTTCAAGCCACTATCGCTACCAAGATTTGGCGACCGAGTTTGAGCGCTCAGACGTTCTGTTCCGCTTTAAGTACTTACTGGAATCTCAAGCGCAAGCTTGTCGCGATATTGCTCATGCGATTCGATTAGGTAACGAGTACACTCACACAGACCAATCGATTCTTGCATTGGCAGAGCTACAAAACTCGCTGGGCTACTTGGAAGAACAAGAGCAAAGTCATTGGAAACGCTTATTGGCTCAGCTTACTTACCTGTTCAATAACCTAGCGACGGTAGAAAAACAACTCAGCAATATTAATAACCCAGACGCAGAGCGGCTCGAAGAAGATGTGCTGGATGATACGAATCCACATACGCTTAAAGCCATGTGGCAACGCATCTCAGCGAATTTACATAAAGACTCGATGCTGTTCCGCCACGCACTGCGCATGTCGATTGCACTGACAGCCGGTTACGGAATTATCCAAGCGTTCGACATTGACCGTGGTTACTGGATTCTGCTTACTACGCTATTTGTTTGCCAACCTAACTACAGCGCAACACGACAAAAACTTACCGCCCGCGTTATCGGGACACTCGCAGGTTTGTTGATTGGAGTGCCCCTGCTGACCTTCTTCCTTTCTCAAGAGAGCCAGTTAGTCTTCATTGTCATCTCTGGGGTGATGTTCTTTGCGTTTCGCATCAACAATTACGGTTATGCGACCGGCTTTATTACCCTACTCGTGTTGTTCTTGTTCAACCAATTAGGCGAAGGCTACGCCGTGGTGCTGCCTCGACTTGCTGATACCTTGATTGGCTGTGTATTGGCGGTTGGTGCCGTTCTAGTCATTCTGCCGGACTGGCAGTCGAAGCGCCTGCATAAAGTGATGTCCGACGCGATAGATGCCAATAAGCAATACCTGAGTCAGATCATCGGCCAGTATCGAATAGGTAAGAAAGATAACCTAAGCTATCGAATCGCTCGTCGTCAGGCACACAACACTGATGCCAACCTGTCTTCCGCGATCAGCACCATGCTAGCGGAGCCGGGGAAATATCGAACGGCAGTGGATGAATGTTTCCGTTTCTTAACGTTGAATCATGCAATGTTGAGTTATATCTCAGCATTAGGCGCGCATCGTACTCGGATTGACGATGAATCCATCCACCAACTTGTTCTTGATGCTCATCGATGTATTCACCAGCATTTGGATGTATTACATCAACAATTGCATCACAACAGCGAAGAGTGTGATTTGTCGTCGATCGACGATACCAATTTGGAACAACGCCTGAATCAATGGTGTGATGAAGATGATCATTCTGCTCGAATGGTACTTCAGCAATTGCACCTCATCTACCGCATGTTGCCTGAGCTACACTCTCTTGCCTCTAAGTTTGCCGTTCGTGTGAACTAAACAAGCCTCTTGAACCAACGAGGCATATTAAAGGGGTAGACTATGATTCTCCCCCTTTATGATTACCGCCTTGATTCATAGGAAAAGTCTTACAAGTTACTTGGAGCTTACTGACATTACTCGGACAAAAAAACACCATTCAAAAACTAACCTAAGAATATTAGAACATTCTTTAATTGTGACCATGGAGGTCGCTGAGGTGGGTGGATGAAGGAGAAGCCCAAGAAATGTGAGGAGATCGAAATGACCACTCAACAGTTTAATGAACTGAGACAAAAGATTAACGAGCTGACAGCGAGCCAATTAAAGTCGCTTCATCGTGACATTAGTCAATCGCTTAACAAAAAAGGAAAGCCTGCTTCTTTCTAACGAAGAGCGCGATATGCTTTCAAAACTGTTTGCATAATCAAACCGTTCGAATAAAGAACTTGCACGAAATTGCAACACTTCCTATGCTAACAAAAGCATAACAGGTGATAGAGTTAACATGCCAGTGTCAGGAATACAGTCCGGATATAATATGATTCAGCTGTCGCAGAAGATGGCTGAAGGTGCTGCGCATGAAATTCAACAAGACTTTGTGAAAGAAAACGATTTAGCGTTTAACAAAGTTGACCTCGTCAAAGACAACGAGCTTAATTTTAATAAAGTCTCCTCTGAATTGCCTTCAAACCCAATCGAACCGCTCGTTAACTTAACTCAAGCTGCAAGCTATAACCGAATCGGTGCATCAGTTGTTGATAAGAACAATGAAGTGATCGGCAGCCTACTCGACATTCACGTTTAAACATCGCTTCAAATATCAATCAGCACACTGCTTTTTATAATCAGACAAAAAAAATTATACCAGACACAAAAAAGCGCGATAACTCTATGAGCTATCGCGCTTTTGCTTTTAGGCTGCGTTAACCATTGGCAAGCACATTATTGTTTAGCAATGACTCAACGATCTCGTTCGAGCTCAGACCGTTAAAGTCCAGCGCATCACCTAAGTGTTCAACCACGATGGTTTGATGCACATTGGTGTCGGTCGTGATGTTTAACGATACCGCCTCGGTAGCCGCATCGTAGTCTGCCGAAATGTGGCCAAGCAGATCATCCATATCAATCATCGGATTGTTAAGATCAGAGATGACCTCGCGCAAATCGATACTGTCTTCGTTCACTGTAAAGTCAGTAATGGTATCCACTGCTCCTTCGTCAACGGAATCCACCGTCCACTTGAAGGTATCGCTGCCGTCACCACCGGTTAGAATATCTGAACCTAGACCACCGATCAGCACATCATCACCATCGCCACCTACGATAAGGTCGTCACCTTCCCCACCAATTAAGTTAATACCTGTGTCTCCACCAACTAGGTAGCTGTCGTCTGTTGCGCTTGACTGATCAATATCGTCGTTATCGCCGCTCACATCCAAACTAATTTGGACAGGCGAAGACTGCGCTTCATCACCATTAGATTCTGTTGATATCGCAGTAACCGAAATATCGTAAGAACCGATACCAATACCACTGTTGGTGTCTGTCGCCACAATTTCTAGCGTATCAATTTCATCGCTTGGTACTGTCCAAGTGGTGCCATCGAAGCTAATGCCTGATGGAGAAACACCGCTTGTCACCTCTGCACTAGCAGGTACACCCGTTAGTTCCAGTGAAAGCACCTCGTCAATGTCGGTCAACGCCGCCATGATACCCACAATCGCAAGACCTTGACTGCTCGCGGTTTGGCTAGCAGCAATTTGGCGAACGTAGTTAAACTGAGGGTCGATACCCAGCGTTGGCGCATCAGCTACTGGGGTCACATTGATAGTGAAGTCTTGATTCGCCTCCAATGCTGTACCCGATGCATTTTCAAAGTACACACCGTTGTCTTCGACTTTCACCGATAAGGTGATTGAAGCGGCATCCACGTCTCCTGCATCCACAAATACGCCCTCAGAAGCATCTGTCGCACCAAGAACGGAGTTAATGTTATCTGGTGTACCCATTAGGATAATTTCACCAAACATACCCGCCCCTACAGTGACACCACTACCTGCCGGCGGCTCAACACGAACGTCACCTTCAGTCACTGCTAGCGTCACCGTCATGATTTCATTCGCCTGTGCACCAGTGAAGTCGATGTCACTTACACTAATACCCGTAATTTTCTGGCCATCGGCTTCGTTGATCGTATCCGTTACCGACGTAGCTGTGATTTCAGGTGCGTCATTGGTCGCTTCAACATTCAACACTGCTGTGCCAGCAATTGTGATTGGGTCTGGCGCACCGTTAGTGGTTCCGTCATCTGTGATTTCATAAGTGAAGTTAACGTCACCAAAGAAATCTGCAGCAGGTTCAAACGTCCATTCTGTCGCACTGACTTGCGTTAACGTACCCGCCGAAGGGTCTGCCAAAGCAACATTACTAATGGTCAAGTTATCCGATTCAGGGTCGCTCGCATTACTCAGAAGTTCTGTCGCAGTAATCGTCACCGCGCCACCATCTTCTTCCGTACTGCTCAGCGTTACCTCAGATGTTACCGGAGAATCGTTCACCTCGGTGACTTCAAAGGTTGCCGTTCCTGACACTGTCTGAGGATCAGAAGCACCATTCGTCGTACCGTCATCGGTAATGGTGTAAGTCAGATTCACCGTGCCGTTGTAGCCCGGAGCAGGTGTAAATGACCAAGTACCTGAGACGTTATCGAAATCCAATGTACCGCTACTTGGGTCGACCAATTGAACGCTACTCACTGTCAACGTGTCGTTCTCAATATCAGAGGCATTCGCCAGCAAATCAGCTTGGGTAATCTCAACCGCCGCACTGTCTTCCGCAATATCAGAAAGTGTCACTTCAGATGTTGTTGGTGCATCGTTTACTTCCGTTACATTGAACGACGCGCTGCCATTAGCCGATTTAGGATCAGATGCACCATCTGTCGTGCCATCATCTGTAATGGTGTACGTGATTTCGACTGGACCGTTGTAATCTGGCGCTGGAGTAAACTCCCACTCGCCAGTGCCACTGTTGAAAGTAATGCTGCCCGAACTTGGATCGGTTAACTGAACATTGCTAACAGTGAGGTTGTCGTTTTCTACGTCTGTCGCATTCGCAATAAGATCCGCTTCAGAGATAGAGAACACACCACTGTCTTCTTCAATATCCGGTAGCGTCACTGGCGTAGTTTCTGGGGTATCGTTCACCGCTGTCACTTCAATATTGAAGCTGCCGCTGTTGGTATTTAGGGTGTCATCTACCCCACCAATCACAATACCTTCATTGCCTTGGTCATCAACAGTCACGTCCACCTGAACGTCACCAAAGAAGTTCAGGTCTGGATCGAACTCAATCAGGCCGTTTGCAATGGCATTGTTTAGATCGGCCACAGTGCCTTTCAGCTCAACGGAATCCGTACCATCACCGCTCACGGTTAGGTTGTAAGTAGCGATGAGCGTAGGGTTGAGCTCCAATATACCGCTGTCTACATTAACATTGAGCACATACTCTGCGTTCGGATCATCTAACACTGCGTCAACGTCTGTGATGCTGAAGCCATCAAGCAGTAACGGAGTATCCTCTTGTGTTTCAACATCCACTGTATTAACAAACCCTGGGCGGTCGTTAACAGCTTCTACTTCGACATTAACGTCGAACTCTTTTGGCGTGCCTAGGCTTTGGCTTCCATCTAAGCCAGTATCAACGGCCTGCACTTTAAACTCCAATGTGCCATTCCAAGAGTTGTCGTTGCGATCGCCAGAGTTAAAGACCACTTTATCCAGATCTTGAGCATCAATCTCTAGAACGAACACACCGCCACCTTGATCGACAAATGCAGTGCCGTCGGTAAGTTCAATGCTTGCACCGTCTGGCACATTCGCGATTTCTACACGAAGTGTTTCTGGATCGTTCTCTTCATAATTCGCGCCATCACCAATCGACTCTTGGTTATCGACCACAAGAGCATTGATATTGATTTCAATGTCTTCACCCTCATTACCTGAAACTAAGGTATCTGGGTTTACATCAACATCATCACCAATTGGATCAATGATCACTTTGAAGTTACCTGTGTGTTCCGTAGGTACTTTAAGCAACTCTTCCTGTGTGAAGGCAGTAATACCAATATCAACTTCACCACTGAAGTTTTTCGGTGGTTGGATTTGAATTGAACTCAAATCAACGGACGTTTGTGTCAAATCATTTAGTTGAATACTCCACTCACCACCACCGTTGTTTTTCACCGTGTAATCAGGAGAGCTAGAAGTCACAATAAAGTCGGTCGGTAATCCAGTAAGCTTCAAGGACACAAACTGCTCTGAACCATCATTATCGTTCAGACTCACCGATACGCCGGAGCCTGACTGCGTCAATGAAATAAGGGTATCTTCATCGCCTGTGACAACGATAGGTTGAGAAGGATCTGCACCACTTATCGTAATGTCATCAACCACTGGTGTGATTTCAAACGACACGTTATCAGTAAAGGTGCGAACATCGGTATCGTAGCCAGGGTTATCAAGCGTGGTTTGATCGATGATTGCTGTGTCCGTGATCTCCCCTTCGATATTAATTTGAACGGTATTTTGACCGCCACCGACTGGGTAATTCTCTTTCGGCTTGAACAACACTTCATCCAATGCGCCCACAGCAATTTCAGCAGCACTGAACTCGATACTTGTGCCTAATGGGTTGCCACTCGCGTCAACAAACTCACCTAACGTCGTGTCATCAAGCGTGAGCTTAATGTTGGTGAGCGTCTCTCTGCCCGCTTGCAAGTTATTACGGTTGTCAGCAAAGTCGACATTCAAGTTGAGTTGAATCAAGCCGTCTTCGTAGCCAATACCATCGTTGGTTGGGACATCATTGTTAAGGTCGTTCACTGGTTGCTTGTCAGCATCTAAGCCTAACGTACCAGTGATATCGACTGTAACATCTGGTGTCACATTGCTATCAAGAGGTTGATCACCCGAAGAACCTGGGACATCCGCAACTGGCAAGATCTGAACAGGTAGTGACTCTAGCGTAGTGTTTTCATCACCCGATTGAGTATCGGTGGTAACGAAGAGAACTGGCAGCGTGAAGTCACCAGCCCAGTCTTCGGCAACACGTAGGGTCAAACCATCGAGGCCAGTAATGTTGCCACTCGCATCAATCGAAGCTTGGAACACGTATTTGCCGTCAACGAAGTCAACATCAGTGCCGCCAATAACTAGGCCCGGAGGTACACCAGGTGATGAAGGGTCAATAACAAGCGTTAGGACATCTTCTACGCCATCAGCATTGATGGTGGTGACTTTAGATGACAATTGCGTACCCAAATCAACAGTATTGTCTTCGTTGCCATCAATTTGAACCGTGTTATCAAGGTCAATTTCAGCTGCTACGCTGGTTTGAGGCGTGATATCTGTTGGGAACTCGAGTGTGATGTCAGTCTGACGTTGAACTGTTGCGTCTTCTTCGATCGTATCTTCACCCAAGTCGTTCACTTGTGCGTAGATGGTCAAGCCAATTGAAGAAATACCGTTGTTATCACCGTCGTCGGTGTCATCATTAGGTGTAAGATCCAAACCTGCTGGCGCAATAATCGAGAAGTTTTCTTCATCAGTGATCGTCCAGCGCCCACCACCTTCATTCGATGCACCAACAATGACTAGCTGATTCAAGATTTCTGGATCAGTAATACTGAATTGAACCACCAATTGAGTCACGACTTCATCAGAAGAATCATCAAACTCTTGATATTTGATGATGTTGGCACCGGCTTGACCACCAGCACTGGTGTTAATCGTGAAATCGATATGGCCTTGAGCATCAGCACGAACCACATCGGTTGTTGTACCACCCGATTCTTCAACCAGTAGACGAGTTTGATCAGCGACATCACCTGTTAAGTCCTCTGGTTCAACAACCGGATTCACTTGAACATTGACTGTACCGTTAATCACTGTAGATGCGATGCCCTCACCCGGATTGCCTGAGTCGACATACTCTGCATCAATTTCTTTCACCGTCACCTGTGTACTCAAGCTAAAGTCAGTACTTGAGTCCTGTTCAAGCTGGACTTGAATATAGCCATCTTGAGTGATTCTGGCAGAGAAGTCTTGCTCTGATTCGTTAGTTCCCGGAGTGAGCGTGATGCTGCCACCTGCCACGGTTTGCGCGACACCGTCAACATAAACAGTACTGCCATTTGGGAAACCACTAATTGTTAGAGCAGCAAAGAATTCGTCCGCATCCGGGCTTTGCGTTGCTGTAGGCTCCCAATCAATATTAATGCGCGTGTCTTCGTTGCCTTCAGAGCTAACAACATAGTTGTCTTGAGCATCAATCACAGGGGCAACTTTAACGCGGATTTCACCAATTACCTCACGCGTATGACCATCGTTCTCAGTCACGATAGTAGTTGCTGTGATGGTAATATTTTCTGTCGATGACGCTTCAGGTCGAATAACGATGCCCGAGTTTACGTTAGCATTGGTAATGTTTGCTTCGTAAATCGGTTGGCCTGATCCATCGTATCCAACAAACGTCAGGTCGATAGAGGCACCATCGTTATCAAACAGCTCTACACCATCAGGGATATTAGACAGCAGTACCGTGATGGATTCTGAACTATCAGCGGGATTGTCTTTCAGCTCTCCTGAAACCACGCTAAACGCGAGATCAACTTGACCGTTCTCATCGATTTCGGCTTCGATTCCTCGAACGGTACCATCATCGAACACGTTCCAAATGCCAGTTTTATCGTTCAGTTCGATGTCTGGGATATCCGCAACACCTTTCACCGATACAATCACCGATTGCGTGCCCAAAGAACGAATGTCCTGAGCGGCGCCCCCCGATAGAGAGGCGTTATCTTTCACAATACCTTCTACATCAAACGTGAAGTCTTCGTTACTGTGTAATGGAGGAAGCACTTCAACATTAGCAAGGCTTGATTCTGGAATTTCGTAGTAAAGAACATTACCGCCACTGTCTGTAACTGCATTGATTTGGCTTGGATTTGCTGTATCAAGCCAAACCAACGTCACACCATCAATGGAGAAATTGTCAATGCGTACAAACAGTTCTTCAGAGCCATCAATATCATCTGATGGGCTCATCGTAATGACCTCGCTCAACTGAAGCGGATCGTGGTCTGTCACAGGGTCGACGGTATCTTGAGTTCGAGCGTTATCCTCAAAAATGTTGATGCGATTTACCACAAAGTCTGCTTGGTCAGCGACAGGGTTAACGTCAATCACAATTTCTTCGGTTTCAGAACGCGCCGTTTCTTTGCCCGTCAGAGGGTTATTACTCTCAGTCGTAATCGCGGTTACATCTAGCTTAATTTGGCCAGAGAAGTGCTCCGAAGGATCCACTTCAACCTCGTCAATACGACTCGCATCCACTAGGTATTTGCCACCCGCTTCAGGAATAGGTGTACCATCTGAGTAAACCAACGTCGCCTTGTCTCCACCCTCGGTAAAGACAAGTTCATATACGATGGACTCTGGGTTGCTGATGTCTTGCGTGTTCGCCTCGATGTCTAACTCAACATTGTTGCCATCTTCATCAACGGTGTAATCGAAGGTGCTGCTAGCGTTCCACGTTGCAATATCTGCCACGGCATCAACTTCAATATCCAAGCGACCATTAATGGTGTGGTCTGGCGTACCATTGTTAAGAATTTCCACACGGATACGAGGATCGATACCAGAAGCATCAGTTGAGGAATGGCGATCTGGTACAAAGTACAAGTTATCTAGCGAGACAAGCTCACCATTGAATGATTGTTCGACATTTGATGCATCAAGAACAACTGTATTGCCGACAGGCGTTAATTCGATGTAGTTGCCGCTACCGTCTCGATAGTAGAACGTACCGTTGTGAGTATTGGCATCTCGAATAGTGATGTCACCTAGGCTCTCGTTACGATCGATATCATGCAAATCGATAACCAAATCGACTTTCGCTGGCGTCACATCCAAGGTTGATAGGTTATCTTGGGTATTTGCAGAATCCACGCCTGCGACAACACCACCACGACCTTGGTCCTCGAACGCGGTGACGGTTGACGTATTAATCTGTGCGTTACGGTCGGTGATTGAGATATCAACATCTGCATCACTAGTATCACCGTCACCATCGGTTGCAACAACGTTGATGGTGAAATCAATCGAATCGGTTTCTGTATGGTCAAGATCGTCATTCGGACGGAAAGACACGCGGCCGTCGGTTCGCACAATCAAACGACCGATTTCGGTATCCACTCCGTCAAGAACTTTGTGAACGAACACAACTTGGTTACTGCCGTTTAAATCAACAGAGTCCGAGTCAACACCGTTTTGCTTGAAGTAAATACCCGAATCATCAGCCGAGAATGACGTCACTTGTGCGCCGTCCGAACCAAGATCATCATCACCCTCTACAGGGTCTCGGAATAAGCGAACCGTACGGTTACCTTGTCCCTCAATACGTGAAATAGACGCATCGTGCAGGGTTGGAACATCATCGGTAATCGTCACTGGTAAGTTAATGCCGGCCGTATCGCCATCGACATCGGTCGCGAAGACTGGAAGATCGAGTATGAGTGTATCTTCGCCTTGGGTTGAATGGTCTAGCGCCCCCTCAAGCGTAAACTTGTAAGAGCCGTCAGCGTTCAAAACTAGCGTGAACACTGAGTTACCATCCGGTGTTTGACCTTGATAAGTAAAGTTGTTGTTGCTTACCGCGGTTTGAACTAACGTTACCGCGAGACCACCTGAAGTGACTCCTGGGATCGGGTTAGAAGTAAGATCCAACTGGTAAGAGACAACCGTATCTGCCCCTTCTACCGTATCGAAATTGCCTGTTGCTTCTAGGCTGTCTTTGTTGGTTGCCTGAGAGCCATTAGCGAGATCATCCTCGTCAACAGCCAAAGCATCTGCTGATGTAATTTCAGGAATGTCATCAACAATGGTGATTGGAAGGTTCAGTGATGATGACGTATCACCATCAAAATCTGTCACTGTAATTGGAATATCAATGACAAGGTTGTTTTCACCTTGAACAGCGTCATGGTCGATTGGTCCCAATAGTTCAAATTGGTAACTGTCGTTATTCGCATCAAGAGACAACGTGAAGATCTTAGTTGATGTGCCAGTAATGACCGCTTCGTAACTGGTTACACCACCAACCGAGCTCACCACATTCAACTCGATGCTGTTGCCGTTCGAAGTTAAGCCAGACACAACGGCATTGAGGTCAGAAACTTGGTAACTGACAATCTCATCCGCACCATCAACGACTTCAAATCCACCAGTTAATACCGTTGAATCGCTACTTGTCGTGTCTGAGCCACCAGCAAGATCATCTTCATCGACTGTTTGTTGGCTAGTGTCTGTCACTTTCACAATCGCAGGAACATCGTCCACCACTGTGATCGGCAAGGTAATGTTATTGGACACATCACCGTCAAAATCGGTCGCGTTGACTGGGAAGTTGATGACTAACGAGTTTTCATCGTTACCCGCAGGATGATCAAGTGCACCCAACAGCTCAAATTCATAACTGTCTGCTGAACCATTTAGCGTCAGTTTAAAGACGGTGTCCGTCGTACCTTGTATATAAGCTCGGTACTCAATCACACCATTTGAATTTGAAAACTCAACCAATTCAAGTGGTTGACCACCTGAGGTAAGGCCAGAAACAGGCGATGTTAAACTATCCAACTGGAAGCTAACGATAGAATCGGCACCATCAGTAACGTCAAAGTTGCCACCAATGATATTGGATTCTGGCGTGTCGTCCGAACCTTGGCTTGGAATATCATCCTCATCCACAGACAACGTACTACCAGAGCTAATAGCATCAATGGTTGGCTTGTCATCTACGATGGTCACTGGCAAGGTCGCAGTGATGGTATCGTTGTCGCCATCTATAATCTTCACAGGTAGGTTCAACAAAATCTCATCAGAGTTAACCGCGTGATCTAACTGACCAGATAACTCAAAGTCGTATTTACCATCTTGATGAAGTGTCAACGTGAAGACCGTCACTCCACCCGGAGTTTGTCCAACATAAACAAGCGCGTCAGCAGTTGATGCACCAACGTCTTGAGAAAGTGTTACCTCTTCTCCGCCCGATTTCAGATTCGGGATAGGATTTGAGCTTAGATCCAATTCGAAAGCATCAATACCATCTGCGCTAGTGACTTCGAACTCACCTGATACCGTTAATGGCTCTTTAGTACCATCAGAACCAAGAGGTAAGTCATCTTCGTCGACACGTAGACTTTCAATATTGGTAACAACTGGAACATCGTCCACAACGGTAATTGGCAATGTAAAGGCTGGTGAAGTATCACCATCATTATCTGTCGCCGTCACAGGGAGGTTAATAACAATCTCGTTTTGCTGATTACCATCTGGGTGATCAAGCGGCTTCTGTAAATCGAACTCGTAGGTGTTGTTCGTTGCATCCAACGTCAGTTCGAACACCACTTCAGCAGGATTGCCAGCGACACCTTGGTATACGTTCACGCCGTTTGCGCTAGAGGACAGAACTAAGGTGATAGTTTCACCATCTGAAGTCAGTGACGCAACAGGCGTGGTCAGGTCACTCAGCTGAATAGAAGCAACTTGGTCAGCACCTTCAGTGATATCAAAAGTACCTGAAATAACAGTATCTTCTGCACTTGCAGCATCCGTACCTGCTGGTAGGTCATCTTCATCAACGGTTTGTTCGCTGCCTGCTAGCAAACCATCAATGGTCGGAACATCATCCACAACCGTAATTGGTAAGGTGATGTTGTTCGACACGTATCCATCAAAGTCAGTCACGTTTATCGGTAAATTGATGACCAGTTTATTTTGGCCATCAGCATTTGGATGATCGAGAGGAGCAAGCAAATCGAGCGTGTAGCTATCATCAGAAGCATCAAGGGTTACACGGAATACTGGTGTCGTCGTGCCATCAATTCGTGCTTCGTAAACTGAAACACCACCTGCGTTTGATACTTCAACCATAACCAGAGATTGACCACCAGAGGTCAGGCCTTGTACTGGCGTCGTTAGGTCAGAAACGCCGTACTCCACAATGCCATCAGAGCCATCAGTCGCAATGAAGTTACCTGCAATGCTGTTCGACTGCGTACCATCAGATCCGACGGTTGGGATATCGTCCTCGTCAACCGTTTGCACACTTGCTGCTTCGATGCCACCAAGTGTCGGTTTGTCATCAACGATCTTGACAGGAATTGTCTCAGCAGAGGTATCGCCATCAAAGTCTGTTGCGATGATTGGGAAGTTGAGCGTTAACTCATCGCTATCAACAGCATGGTCGATTGGACCTTCAAGCGTAAAGTTATAGCTACTATCAGTATTCACTGTTAGCGTAAAGACCGCTTCAGTACCCGCTGTCGCCTCGTAAGTAAAGCTGCCATCACCATTTGCGGTTTCAGTTAGCGTGACTGCCACACCTTGTGATGTGAGTCCAGCCACTGGTGTTGCAGACGCGTCAAGCTGATAGCTCACTACTCGGTCAGAGCCTTGTGTGGTGGTAAAGTTGCCATCGATTGAAATCGGGCCAGTCTGATCTGAGCCAATCGTGCTTAAGTCATCTTCATCAACGGTAATCGCATCAACATCGGTAATGGTCGGTTTATCATCAATGATGGTGATAGGTAACGTCTTCGATGAGGTGTCGCCATCAAAATCTGTTGCGATAATCGGGAAGTCGATTTGTAGACTGTCACTATTCACCACATGGTCTAGTGGACCTTGCAGAGTAAAGGTGTAGCTGCCATCTGGCTTCACAACCAATTCAAATACGGCATTGCCATCTGCTGTGGCAGTGTAAGTAAAGCTGCCATCACCATTTGTTGTCTCAGCAAGCACAACAGGCTCACCATGAGAGGTCAACCCTGCTACTGGATCTGCGGTTGCATTAAGCTGGTATTTAACAACGCTGTCCGAGCCTTCCGTTGTGGTGAAAGAACCCGACATAAACGCATCATCGTTTTGGTCTGAGCCAATTGACGCTAGATCATCTTCATCAACGGTAATGGCGTCGACGTCATTAATCACTGGCTTATCGTCCACGACCGTCACAGAGATCGTGGCGTTTGTGGTGTCGCCATCAAAGTCGGTCGCGATGATTGGGAAATTGAGTGTCAACTCGTCGCGATCAACAGCATGATCAATTGGCCCTTCTAGCGTGAAGTTGTAAGAGCCATCAATATTCACTGTCAGCGTAAAGACCGCTTCACTCCCCGCAGTCGCCTCATAAGTAAAGCTTCCATCGCCGTTTGCGGTTTCAGTTAGCGTGACTGCCACGCCTTGTGATGTGAGTCCAGCCATTGGTGTTGCAGAAGCATTGAGCTGATAGCCCACGACTCGATCTGGCCCCTGAATTGCGATAAACTTGTCATCGATAGAGATTGGCCCCACTTGGTCTGAACCAATAGTTTCTATGTCGTCCTCATCAACACGAATTACACCTACGTCTGTGAGCGTTAGTTTGTCACGTACGATAGTAATTGGAATCATTGGTTCATCATCCACGATAGTAACTGGGATTGTCGCCATCGAAGTATCGTCATCAAAGTCTGTTACAACGATTGAGAAGTTTAAAATCAACTCATCATTGTTAACAACATGATCAATCGGCCCTTCAAGGATGAACGCGTAAGAACCATCAACATTCACCTGTAATCTGAAAATTGAATCATCGCCAGCCGTCGCCGAGTAAGTAAAGCTACCGTCGGGGTTAGACGTTTCTGTCAAAGAAATCGATCTACCTTGCGACTCCAAACCATTAAGTGGATCGGTTCCACTCTCTAGCCGATAGCTGACAACTTGGTCTGTACCTTGAGTTGTCGTGAAGTGACCTTGAGCAACCACGGAATCATTTTGGTCGAAACCAATATTCGAAAAATCGTCTTCATCGACCGCTAGTGCCTCAACGCCATCAATCGAAGGAACGTCATCTTGAACTTGAATGACAATTTGCGCTGCTTCTGGTGTGTTCGAACCGTCGGTAATAGAGGAACGGTCACCATCCGCATCTACCGCGTAAACTGGCAGTGAGAAAGTAAGCGAGTCATCGTTAGCACCCGTATGGTCAAGTTGTTCATACAAGTTGAATTGGTATTCGCCCAATGCAGGTGCATCAATCGCCACATCAAATACGGTAATACGCACACCATCCAGCTCGATGAAGCCTTCGTAAGTACGTACGCCGTTACTCTCGGACGCTAGTTCTAATTGAACAACTTGCCCTTGAGATTGGAGTTCTCCACCAACATTAAACTCTGTAGGTTCCAACTCATAGTGATCAATGATGTCACTACCGACCGCTGTCGTGATCGACCCAGTCCCACTTGTTACTACCGCGCCTTCCTGTGAACCTTGGTCAACACCCGCCTCGTCTAAAGACAACCCCGTCACGTTTTCAATCACTGGATTATCGCCATCAAGGATGGTCATCGTAAAGGTGTTGCTTGCCGTATCTTGGTCATAGTCGACGATTGTGGTTGGTAAAGAGAGCTCAATCGTATCTTCACCGTTTGTTTGTTCTAACGGCTTAAATTGCTCAAATTGGTAGGTACCATCAGTATTCAGACTGATGGTTAAGACGGTTTCATTCGAGCCGGCAATGGACAAGGTGATAGTACTGCCGTCTTCAGAGAGTACCGCTTCTGTCGCCTGATTATCACTCAGTAGGCCATCGAACTGACTAAGTCCTTCTTGATTAAACGTGACCGTTGCTAATTGATCACTACCAATATCAACAAAGGTGCCAGTGATTGGTGTAGAAGAAGATTCAACGTTTTCAAAAGTAACGTTTTGCGGCGCAGGATCATCGCCATCAATAACGGTTGCCGTAAAATCAATAGGCGCTTGAATGCTGTTACCACCAATATCTGCGCCTGTAATATCAAAAGCGATATTGATTTGATCACCGACGATCGATACTTGACCATCAGCAACAGACGCGACGTGGTCAATACCCTGGCTAATCGTGGTAACGACCTCTAACTCTAAATCACGGCCTAAAGATGTCGCTTCGATCTCGATACGAAGTACTTCGTTACCTTCTTGGGTGCCGATAATGGCATTTTGCGCTTCGTCATAAACGAACGCTACTGGCTGACCACCAGAAGTAATATCACTGTTAAGATCAGTTAACAGAGACTCTAATGAGAACGTCTCAGGTACAAATGAAGCAGTATCAAGTGCGAGATCACCAGCTTCAATTTGCACACTGGAAGAAATGGTTTGCGGGTAGCTTGATAGAGAAATGGAGCCTTCTACTACTTGAGAAGAAAGAGATTGGCCACCATCGGCAAAAACAGTGACATTTAAGCCGTCAGGATCATCTTCAGTATCCGTGTTACCAGTCGGAGCTGAGGTTTCAAAAAACGTTGAGGCCAATACTTCGGGGTTATTGTATTCAACAGTAACAAAGCCTGCGTTTGCAGACCCAGAACCTCCGCCACCACCAGCCGGGCCCGCGGCCGTAGCTTCAAGGATAGCCGTAGGGTCAGCGCCTTCTAAAATGGCTTGTTGGATTGCAGCCACATCTTCTGCGCCAAACTCAGCGTCAGCCGCCGCAGTTGGATCGACATTGATTTGGCCATCAACAGGCGCTTGAACAACCGCGTCTGTCGGTTGTTGCTCTAAAGATGGTGCCGGTATGCAGGCTACACAATTCTCATCCACGAGATAGAGTGAGCCTTCCGCGATCACTTCAATGGAAGCGCCGTTTTCAGTGATGATGACATCACCCGGAACTAATACATCCCCAACGTTTATCGCTCTCACCTTCCCCTCAAGGCTTAGCGCGTAAACATCCCCTTTGACAGCATCTACTACAACTTCTTGCGGCACAGCTTGTGTACTCATCTGACCCCCGCTAATGGCTAACGCACTTCGTTAGACCTTTATAAATTATTTTAGTTTATCGGCTTATGATTCACCGTTTATCACAACTCTGATTTAACTAAGTATTGAGTCAATAAACAATCATATTTTGCAGTTTCGTTAATCGTCAGATACGAAAACTGCACCTAGTCACAATTATGTGACACCAACAAACCACTAAAACACCAACCAAACATATGAAAATAATAGACTATTAATGAAAGCTTAGTATTTATAAATAAAAAGACGAAGTGACATGAAATTATGAAGTTAAGACTAATCCGCCCGTACCGATTAGAAGCGGTAGAAATGCGAACAAAATGTCGTAGCTTGAAGATCGTTTCGAAAGTCGAATAAGGAAAGGTGAAGAGAAAAACATCACCATCAAATACTGAACGACATAGTCAGAAGGAATCAGAATCAGCATCAGAACATGTGTTAATACGTGGATAGCCACTCCCCACGAATGAGGTTTGGTACGCATCATCAAGGCAAATGAAAACAGAAAGCTAATTGCAACAGGCATAAATTACACTTAATTAATAATGATTCTCATTTTCAATATTATGTTATTGTCCTAATTCCTTCAACTCAGTTTTGTCTATTGTTTGCATCGCTATTATCAATCAACATAATAAGTAAAATTATCAATGAATTTTTTCCTAAACGTTTGCGTAATCGCTAACCTTCTCTTAACCTTGATTTGAGGCTTTTATCACGGTTTTTCCATTGCTATAGTTCACCCATCAAAACGAACAAGACCATTCGAGGCATGGAGCTTCCTCGTTAATCTCAAGATGAGAAGAAGTGGTACCGACAAAATTCGGCAGATTTAAGAGGGTCAAATAATGGAAATGAACATGGTTGAGATTCTAGGCTACGCGGCTTCTATCATGGTTGCTATTTCACTAACTATGAAAGATATCGTTAAGCTTCGTATCCTTAACTTTATCGGCTGTGCACTTTTCACAGCGTACGGTTTGATGATCGATTCATGGCCAGTAGTTCTAACTAACGGTTTTATTGCATGTGTTAACGTGTACTTCCTTGCTAAAATGCAGCAGGAAAAAAAAAGCCTAGCGCCTGAAGAAGCCTAGGAAAAACGATTTTGGAAAGCCCGTAAGTGTCACGCTTACGGGCTTTTTTGTTTTTGGTCGCGAGTGCCGATTCGCTTTCGTTAGCGTATCCAGTTCAACTTCAGTGTTTCGCGGCGGGAGAACATTTCTACATGAACCGATACAACGCCCTTCACTTTTTCTAATGACTCTTCAGAGTCCGCCTCACAAGTTATCAGTAAACGCTCCCCTTCTAACTTAAACTCCGTATTTCCAACAGGAAATGTCACCAAACCTTTTTCATCATTCCAAGTCGCCGGCACTTTACGCGCAAAGTGGCGACACAAAGTCACGAGATATTTCGCCGCATGCTCGCTTTCAATTACAGTGGTTTCTTTGATCATTTCAGTCCCTCGTCCCTTTCATAAAAAAGGCTCTCGTACGAGAGCCAAACATCTAAGGTTGTTGTTATTGCCCTTAGAGTTAGAATTGATAAGCGGCAGACAACTTGTAGTTACGCCCAGGTTCGTAATCGTCTAACGTAATCCCCCTTGCTGTGCCTGAGCGAGACGCGTGGGATGTGTAGAGCTCATCAAATACGTTATCAATACCAAAGGTGACCGATAGCCCGTCAACGTTAGAAGGTACCCATTGTGCGTACAAATTGTGAACATCGTAACTGTCTTTCTTCGGTTGGCCATCAAACACGTTGTCTTCCTCAAGCACAAACATTGAGTTCCAGCCGAAAATGGTTTCTAGCGAATCAGATTGGTAATCCAGCGTTAAAGCGATGCTGTCACCCATGTCAATACTACGGCCATTACCACCCGCTACTGGGCCGCCCGTATCTTTGTTCTTTGTATCCGACTTAGAGTAAGACAGCTTGCTTCCGAAGCTCTCGTAACCGTAGAAAGCGCTTGCTTCAAAACCTTTGATCTCGACATCACCTTCATTGTAAATAAGGTATGTTTGAGTCGCTCCTTGATACGCTTCTGCAATATAGTCATCGATATCGGTTTGGAACACGGTTAGGTTTGCGCCAAATGTGTGTTCATCTAACGTCTTATTGAAACGAACACCACCTTGGGTGTTAAGTCCCGTTTCTGGTTTCAAACCATCTTGTAGATAAGCCACATCTTGGTAAGCAATAAAGGTTTCCATTAGCTCTGGACCTTTAAACAGCGAGCGAGAACTTGCAAACAACGTCCAGTCTTGTGTTGCTGCCCATTCTGCCGCTAGTGCCCATGTCACTTCGTCGTAATCGTTGTTACCTGTTTCTGCTTTGCGTTGGTAGTCGTCAAATCGTAGGCCGGCTGTGATCGAAAACGCATCCGAGATAAAGAATTGGTCTTCGACGAACAAAGCTGTAGAAACCGCAGATTCATCCATGAACTTGCTGCTGCCATAGTAACTTTCAGAAGTCTTATCCATGTAATCAAGGCCGTAAGTCGCGCGATGATCAAAGTTCCCCAGAGTGAGCAATGATTGGAATTTTGCGCTTAGGCCAAAGTTCTGGTTTTTCGCGGTATTTTTCGATAAGCGGTTTGCTGGCCAACGCGGCGCCATGACAGATTCATCACGGACGATTTCGGTTTCAGTGTTATATAACGTGACGTCCCCTTGGTGTTGCTCACCACGAAGCTCATAACTTAATGTGACAGTGTCGCGGTCATAATCGGTTGGAATTAGAAGCTCACTCGACAAACCGTTATTGGCATCACCAGACATATCAGGACGTGGGTTGTAATCACCACTGTCACGATACATATCGTATGAGATTTCTAGTCGGTGAATATCGCCAAACTCATAGCCGAGCTTACCTAAAATATTGTAAACATCTCCTTCCGCACCAAAGGTTTTATTACCATCACCATCTTTAAAGTCATCACGTGTTACGTAGTGACCATAGACCATCGCGTCCACGTTTTCAGACAGCAATCCATATAGCGTTAGAGAACCTTGTTGGTTGTCGTTAGACGCATAACCGCCGTAAACGCGAGCACCAAAGTTTTCATCGTAACGCAGCAGATCACGTGCATCTTTGGTTTCAAAGTACACCGCCCCACCAAGACCACTTTGAGTTACCGAGTTATTACCCACTTGGATATCCGCTGACTTCAAAATGTCCGGGTTAAGCGTAAGGTTACCAATATGGTGGAACATGTTGGCGTGCTGAGAGGCTCCGTCCAAACGGATATCAAGGTCGGTTTCACCAAGACCGCGAATCGTAATGCGTTGGTTGACAGAGTGCGTACCACCCACATCAACGCCCGGAATATCACGAAGTAAATCCGACATGTGATCGGCTTGCTTGAGCGACATATCGTCAGCAAACATTGATTCGGTGTTGCTGGATACTTTCGTCCCCCACACAACTACCTCTTCGAAGTGAGAGTCTTGATCTTGAGCTAAAGCTGGATGGGCAAGCGCCATCCCCACTGCTAGGCATAGGCTTGAGAGCTTAATTGGTGAGCGAACAGGGCTTTCCATAAACGTCTTCCTAAATATAAATGATAATAATTCTCATACATGATAGGATCTCAATTCATAAATACAAAGACGAATCACTTATGCAAAATCGCATAGGTGTTATGAGGAAACGTCAAATGGCGGCAGAGACCAAAAAAAGAACTAAAATTGCCAAAGTAGCTCTCACCAAAAAGCTTGAGCAGACGGAAAAACAAATAATTGTTACGCAAGGTCAAAGCAGCCAAACTCAGCTTGCTGAAGGGAAATTTCTCTCCTACCAATACAACGACCAGATCTTTGTCCATGGCGGACGATGCATCGAATTAGTCGATTCCAATATAGTCTCTACTGCCCATTCAGCCCTACTGATTACTATCCTTCTTGAGGGAAAGCTATCTTTTGGCTATGACGATCTTCAATTCGACTTTGACGCTAACAAAGCACCACAAGGTGTGGTTGTTAACCTAGCAAAACCCGCTAACTTCCGCCGCTCACTGATTCAAAATAACAGAATGAATAAGATCAACATTCTTATTAAACCACCTTGGTTAGAATCGAGAATGGCGGGAAATTGTGGACACAAGCGCTTCATTGAAACTCACCAAGCTTTTTACACACTGGAGCTTAATGAGACGTTAATTGAGCTTGCACGCTCTCTCACTCAACGTGAATCTCCGACAAATATGAAAGATCGTATAGAGGTCGAAAGCTTGATTTACCAAGTGCTTTCCCACTCAATCGGGCAAATGCCTGACGATTACTGCGCGGTATGTGAAAAACAGCATCGCTCCGCTGACACTCGCGTAGAAAATGTGGTCAGTTACATAGAAACACATCTCGATGAAGATTTAACCTTAGAGCGTCTAGCAGAAGAGTTTTCAATGAGCGTTTCAAACCTCCAACGACGTTTCAAACAGGCTTTTAACATGACCATTAATGGTTACATCCGCCATCGCCGCTTAGAGATCGCTCGCCAGCATTTGGAACGGGGATTAGTGACTATCACAGAAGCGGCATACGAAGCGGGCTATCATCATCCATCAAACTTTACCAACGCCTTCAAGAAAGTATTTGGTGTTCCCCCACATGAAGTCGTCAACAACCATTGAGTATACCCAAGTAACCTCGAGATGCTAGGTTCAGCGAGAATGACTTGGTTTGTAGACGCGGCGGCGATTTAAAGATCTAGTCATTCTAAATCAAGAATCGACAACAAAGTATACAAGCCAAGGCAGCTCGCCCTTTGGGAGCGTGTCATTGACCCGATTGCTGCGTCAAACAACTTGGAAAGAGCTGGCTATTACACTGCGTTGTTTTCCTTACTCTCGAATCAATGACAACGCTCTGAATCCTGCATCTTGAAGTCACTTGGGTATATATCCATATAAATTTGCTCTCAAAGCTATTTGGGAAGACAAACACTTGGCGTTATACTCGCGAGAAAGGTTATCTGAAATACAGAGGTCATCATGAATATTGGTGCAGTTGCGAAACTAACGGGGTTGTCTTCTAAATCGATTCGTATGTATGAAGACAAAGGCATAATTTCGTCACCAGCTCGTAGCGATTCAGGTTATCGCGAATATTCTGATAAACACATCCAAGAGCTCAACCTTGTTTCCCGGGCAAAAAATGCGGGATTCTCACTGCAAGAATGCAAAGAATTTGTGCAACTGGCGCATAATCCAAATCGCAAAAGTAGCGAAGTGAAAGCGCGTACGATGGATAAACTTCATGAAGTGGAGCAAAAAATCGCTCACTTGTTGGAAATTAAAAAGCAATTAGAAGGTTGGGTTTCATCTTGTCCGGGCGATGCCGAGAGCCGATGTCCAATCATTGATGAGCTCACCAAGTAAGCTCATCAACATTTCTATTTCGGTTTACAGGGCTATTGTTCTAATAAGGTACTGTTTTAACGTAATTCTGTTTTAGTAAATATCGCTTTAATGGTAAGTACACATACGCTTGCCATTAAGCTCAATGATATTAAAAGGTGTCTCGTAGATATCTTCTAACATGGACGCCTGAATTACCTCATCTACCTTGCCACTGGCAACCACTTTACCCTTCTTCAGAGCAAGGATCTCATCGGAATAACAAGCTGCAAAATTAATATCGTGGATCACCACCACCATAGCTTTATTCATATCGTGCGCAAAACGTTGAACGATTCTCATGATTTGTAGCGAATGCTTGATATCAAGGTTATTCAATGGTTCATCGAGAAAAACATAATCCGTATCTTGGGCTATCACCATCGCAATAAACGCCAACTGTCGTTGACCACCACTCAATTCATCTAAGAACTTATCTTGAATTTCTTTCAGATCTAAGTAGTCAATTGCTTGGTCGATAATCGCATGGTCATCTTTGGACAAGTTGCCTTTTGAATAAGGGAATCGCCCAAACGATACCAATTCTTTTACGGTAAAACGCATCGTAATCGTGTTAGCTTGACGCAATACCGCCAACTTTTTCGCAAGTTCTTTGGTGTCCCAATCTGCAATCTCTTTGCAGTCGATCATGACACTACCACCATCTCGCTCGGTCAATCGTGACGCCATGGACAGCAAGGTACTCTTTCCTGCTCCGTTTGGACCAATAATCGATGTCACCTTCCCTTTCTCAAATTGGGTATCCGCGCCATCAACCACTTTGTTGGAACCAAATGCTTTGGTTAATTTATCTATAACTATCATGTTTATACGACTTTGTTTTTCAGCAGTAGATACAAGAAGTAGATACCACCAATAAAGTTAATCACTACGCTCAGCGTCGTTTCAAATGAAAAGACGTTTTCTATAATCCATTGCCCCGACAATAAGGCACAAATTGCCATCAAAGAGCAACCTATTAACAAGGTACGATGCTGGTAAGAGCGGAACATTTCACGGCTCAAATTTGTCACCAATAAACCAAAGAACATGATTGGTCCGACTAAAGCCGTCGAAATGGCAATGAGAACCGCAGAGAGAATAAAGACATTGCGCGTCACTTTAGGGACATCAACCCCAAGACTCTTAGCATTGTCTTGGTCTAGCCAAAAAACATCTAAAGTACGATGCATGCGATACAACAACCAGCAAGCGATGAGCAATATTGGTGAACTGAGATACACCAAGTTCACCTTCACATTATTGAAACTCGCGTACAGTTTAGATTGCACAAACGCAAAAGTATTTGGGTCCATAAGAAGGGAAAAGAACACCGCAATGTTGTTAAACAACTGCCCAAAGATCAGCCCAACCAATAGCAAAGTGGTGAGGTTGCGCCCGCCTTTTGAAAAATAAAACCCAAACAGCAATAGCGAAAATCCCACCATGACCAGCACAGCAATCGAGAAGTTGATGTAGACATTCAGAACGAGAGCGCTTAAACCACCAAACAACAAAACAATCAGTACTTGCGTTAACACATACAACGCATCAAACCCCATGATGCTTGGAGTAAGAATCCGGTTGTGGGTAATGGTTTGGAACACCAACGAAGATTGAGCAATCGCAATACCCGCCAATACCATAGCTAACACTTTAGGCACACGTCGCGACAAAAAGTACTGGTAGTTATCTGCTGTTAAGCCAATACCAATAAACAAAAAAGCAAAAAGCAGCGCGAGGGCTGCCAATAAGAACAGTTTCTTGGAATCACGCACTTTGCTTACCTCGCAACAACATCGCGATAAACACCACTCCGCCCAAGATGCTGATCACGATTGAAATCGGCATTTCATGAGGGAAGATGATCAATCGGCTAACCAAGTCACACGCCAAAACGAGTATTGCCCCGTACATGGCAGTAAGCGGGATATTGCGTTTGAGATTATCACCGTAGAAGTAACTGACTAAGTTTGGCACGATAAGCCCAAGAAATGGCAGTTGACCTACGATCATCACCACACTGGCTGACATTACCGACACCAAAAGTACGCCTAACGTCACCACTTGCTGATAGTTCAGCCCAAGGTTTACTGCAAAGTCTTTACCAATGCCAACCGCAGAAATGCGTGCCGCAAATAGGTAACTTAAAAGAGCGACGGGAACTGCAATATAAAGCAGCTCAAAATCACCACGCAAAATGTTTGCAAAGTTTGCGACGCTCCATGCTGACAGGCTTTGTAGTGCATCGTATTTGTAGGCAATGAAAGTAGTAACAGCGTCAACAACGTTACCAAAGATGATGCCCACGAGTGGCACAAACACGACGCTTTTGAATTGAATACGTTGAATGAACTGGACGAACATCAAGGTACCCAGGATAGAGACAGCAAAGACAAGCCAAAGCTGTTCGCCATTACCAAAAAACACCACACTCATTACGTAACCAAGCATGGCACACTCAATCGTACCTGTTGTTGAAGGCGCGGCGAATCGGTTTTGGCTAATTTGCTGCATCACTAATCCAGCGATGCTTAGCCCTGCTCCCGCAAGAAGGATGGCAAATAAACGCGGAACCCGGCTAGTAAAGAAAAGCTCTAGTGCTTTTGCATCGCCTGAAAACAACTGTTGGGGTGTCATATTTGCCACCCCAACAAACAACGATGCAACGCTTAGAACAACAAGAACAAGCAATAACTTTTTCAAAGTTAACCTCAGCTAGCTTCGCTTACAGATCGATCGTGTGTTTAATTTCACTCACCATCTTTTCCGTTGCGGTCACGCCGGACATTGCTAAATACCATGCGTCAACATCTAGAAAAGTAATTTTCTTGTTCTTGTAAGCCGAAGTCGCTTTAACCAAATCGTTATCCAGCGCTTTAGCGAGGTCATGATCAGACTTTGCGTGAAGTGAATTTCTATCAATAACTAGAATATTTTTCGGATTAGCTTCGCGAATAAACTCATAAGAGATTACGTCACCGTGCGTGCCTGTTTTGAGGTTCTTCACTGTTTCTGTAAAGCCAAAATCTGTGTAAATCGCCCCAAAACGAGATTTCGCACCAAATGCGCTGATGTTGTCACCAATACTTAGAATCGTAAGCGCATCATTATTATGAGCTTGGTTATAGTCATGAATTGCTTTGAATTGAGCGTCTAACTTCGTAATTTTTTGCTCGACCTTATCCTCGATATTGAAGATTTTGCCAATATTTCGCCATTGTGCTTTGGTCCCTTGCCAGTAATCTTCATTCTCGCCTGAAGCAAATACTACCGTTGGGGCAATTTCACTTAACTCATCGTATTTTGACGAACCGCGAGGACCAACCAAAATCAAATCTGGTTTTTGCATGTAGATGGTTTCGAAGTCTGGTTCGAACAGACTACCTGCCGATTTGTAATGAGCTTTACTGTACTTAGATAAGTACTTTGGAAGATGGGAGGCGTTCGATACCGCTACAGGGTCAATACCAAAACTGTCGAGTGTATCGAGTGGACCAAAGCCAATCACAACCACACGTTTTGGCGATTGTTCGACTTCTGTCGTTCCCATGTAGTGATCGATTTTGACGGTTGCAGCAAAAGCAGGTGAGATTGTTAGCAGCGAAACAAGAGCCGCACTGACGAGTTTTTCCATTATTCTAAGCCTTAAATGAGATCCATTATCATACGCATTCGCAATATATCGTTACTCACATAGGCATTCAACCGATTATTTAATAACTTTACATTCGTTACACTTCTAAATTGGCTTAATAAATCAACAAATTACACTGTACCTATATCGAATTTGAGACGGTAAGCGCAAAGTTATCAAATTAATATTTATCACTTTAATGAATGTTTATACTTCTTTTAAATGACTCACTAAAAAGGACTAGATAATGAAGAAGTTAGCATTGGTTTTATTTGTAGCAGCACAGCTAATGGCATGTACGGAAGTTGGCAGTGAAGCGTGGTGTAACGATATGAAAGAGAAACCAAAAGGCGATTGGACTGCTAACGAAGCTTCCGATTTTGCTAAGCACTGTGTTTTCTAATTCAGAAATAAGCGCTTGTCGCTCTTAGTAAAAAGTGATCATGATGACCCACAACATTGTATTTCGGAATTCTAACGTTGTGGGTTATTCGTAAGCATCAAGAAATGTTTTTAGTGCCGCTTCATCAACAATCTCAAGCCCCTGCTCGCCTTTTCTGATCAAACCTTTGTCCATCAGATCTTTTACCGCTCGACGATAAACGCGTCCTGACGTGCCAAATCTTTCAGCTTCTTGGTTTACTTTGTCAAACCCGCCCAACAAGGTGTTGGTCTGTTTTTGTACTAGCAAATCATAAGCAATGTTGTAAGTAATTGGGTGTAACAAGCGATTGGTATAGATGTCCATTGAATCCTGATAATCCTCCGCCAAAGCAGAAGCAAAGAAGAACATCATGTCAGGTTGCTGATGCAGCGCCTCAGTCAGTTTTTGGATACAGATGATATCCACCTGCATGTGTTCATCAGCTACCACATTCCATTGGCAAGGCGTTTGTGTGAAGTACTCCATTTCACCATAGATGTGATAATCGCAATTGGCTTCACCCAGTTGGAAACGACGTCCATTAGCTGCAATGATGCTCATCGAAACTCGACCGACTGGCACAACATAGAGATATTGAAGTTGTTCACCTTGGCGAAGGAGCTCTTCACCAGAGTCAAAATATCGACTGCCGATTTGGCATTGATAGATTAAGTCACGAAACTCGGCACTTTTCTGTTCTAGAAAGCTTTTGAAACGTCCAGTCGGATAAGGGCTTATTTTCACGTGAGTTTCTCTTTAATGACAACAATCTCAAATAGATTGTACTCGCTAGAATCGTTTGATGACAGCCAATAAAAAAGCGACACCAAGGTGCCGCTTATAAAATTAACTAAGCTGTGATCTGGTTAACTCTGTGCAATTAAGGCTTCAAGAGCAGCGTAAGACGCTAAACGCTCCCCTTCCATCATCACTTGCGCTTCGTCTACGTACTGCCCTACGCCTTCTTTCACATCCTGCTGATACAAAACCACATTGTTCAAGATAGAGGCGACATTCAGACCACGCAGTCGACCCACAGTAAACAAAGCCGAGGTTTCCATATCCGCACCGAGAATACCTTTCTTGTTCCAGTACTCGCAGATCGCTTCTTCTTCGTCGGTATAGAAGCTGTCATGAGAACGAACCACACCTAAATGATAGCGCGCCTCTTTTTCGGCTAAATAACTGTCCAGCGCTTTCAGTAATGAAAAGCTTGCGTAAGCCGGATACGAAGAACGAACGTACGCTTTCGAGCCACCTTCGTCTCTTACTGCGCCTTCAACCACAATCAACTCACCAAGTTGAATGCCAGATTGCATCGCGCCAGCCGATCCCACACGAATCACATTTGTCACACCACACTGCTTTAGCTCTTCCACCGCAATGATCATCGAAGGTGATCCGATGCCTGTACTGCACACTGATACGCGTTGACCTTGGTATGTTCCCGTAAACACTCGATACTCACGGTTTTCAGAGACCAGTTCTGTGTTATCAAACAACGCGGCAATACGGTTCGCCCGATCTGGCTCACCACAGACGATCACTCGAGGTGCTATCTGGGTGCTGTCTACGCCAATATGAGGTTGTTTCATCATTGGCTTAACCTTGAGCTGTCGCTTGAGTTAGGGTTTTCTCACCGTTGCGTTTTGCGCTACGTGCCCACTCTCTTGTGCCGTTTGCTGCGATGAACATGAGAATCGCATATTGAACTGACATTGCGTACACACCTTGTGTCGCGTAAATCCCAACACTGATGATGTTGATTACGACCCAAAGAATCCAGTTCTCAACGTACTTACGTGTCATCAAGATTTGCGCCACGATAGAAAGCACGGTCATGGTTGCATCCCAGAATGGGAAAGCATCTGGCTCTAAGACTGGCTCAGACAAACCTGCACCGAACACATTCAGCGTATCAACGGCAATGTTAGCCAACGCGAAAAAGAATGGGTCGATATAGATGGTTAACAGCGCAATCGCAACAATGCTTACTGAACCTGTCGCGATGAGCTTCTGCTTGCTTAACCAGCGCACCTCTAGTGTCTCACCTTGTGCATTTGGTCTTGTCCACGCATACCAACCATAAATGTTGGCGCAGAAGAAGAACAATTGAAGCAGAAGCAATCCGTAAAGCTGAATCTGGAAAAAGATAACGGCGAAAAGTGTTACGTTCAGCAAACCGAACAAGTAGTTGATGGTTTTTTCTTGGCTCGCAAACCAAATACAAAGCAGACCGAAAACCGTACCAAAAGCTTCGATCCAACTCATCGCATAGCCACCACCAATAGGAATATTAACAAGGGTGTTATTGATGTCTAACAGGGCAAATAGGTCCATGAAGATGTCCTTTATTATTGTGCTTGGGATGTGCTCATCTTATTGCCTCGCAGCAAACAAAAAGGAGGACATTTGTCCTCCCTTCGATGTATCCGATCATAAATCAGATCAATACTTGCTTTAAAGTGCCTGAAGCACACTTATTCCTTCGCCACTATTTAGGATTCATGTCCCAAGTAACGCTTCTTGAAAGATGATGCCGCAGCAAATAGTGCTGTAGCTATGAACGTAAATGCGATACCCAATAAGTAAATGAATTCTTCATTGGCAAGCAACTCATAAACACTCAAAGAAAACACGAATAAGACTAAGAGAATATTGATACGGTGAAACCACGGTCTCTTAACTGAATGCAGTGCGTATCTCTTGACGAACATAAAAATTTTCCATTTGCTACAATAATTTATAAATCTATTTATAGACCCTTTTAATAATAAGCTTTTTGGAATATTTCTACACGAAATCTTTTACTTTACGCGCAAAAAATCACATTTTGTTGGGCTTATTGTTCAAAAGGCGTGGGGTTGCTTCCTAAATCCTTATAAAAAGCACCTTCAATAAAAGTATAGGTTTATAACTTATTGAGAATGAATAAATTTTGAGCTAAGAGAGACGCTTCACACTTTTACGTTCAATCAGTGTCGGCTCTAATTGCACAACCTGAGCTTCGTCAGACTTATCATCCAATTTACGCAACAATGTCTCTACAGCAGCTTGTCCAAGACGGTACTTAGGCTGATGAATAGTGGTGAGGGATGGCGACATAAACTTAGCGATGTGGATATCGTCATAACCAATGATAGAAAGCTGCTCAGGTACTTGAATACCCAACTCATTTGCCGCGTTAATTGCGCCCATGGCCATCATGTCGTTGGAAACAAAAATAGAACTTGGTAACGGACCACGTTCCGCCATTTTTTTGAAGGCTTGATAACCACCTTCGCATTCAAAGTCCGATTCAACAATCCAGTTGGCGTTGAACTCAAGCTCTGCTTCGATCATCGCGCGTTTGTAGCCTTCGTAACGCATTTGCGCTTGATGCTTAATTAATGGTCCAGTGATACAACCAATCTCTTTGTGACCACAATCGATAAGGTATTTGGCTGCCAAGTAACCACCACGAAGTGAGTTATCTTGGATCTTATCGCTTGTGAACAGCATTGGTCCCCAATCCATCACTACAACTGGAATATCAGGGTAACGTTCGAATACATCAATGCGCTCCCCTTCTAACGATGAACACATTAGAATCAGACCATCAACTCGCTTTTGTAGCAACGTATTGATGGAATCACGCATGCGTTCGTTATCGCCTTCAGTGTTACACAGGATCAGGCTATAGCCTTTATGGTAGCAACTGCGCTCAACACCTTTTACGACTTCACCGAAAAATGGGTTGGTTGAGGTAGTCACCAGCATACCAATGGTTTTGGTGCGATTGACTTTGAGGCTACGCGCCAAAGCTGAAGGCGCGTAGTAATTGAGCTCTTTGGCAGCGTTGTTGACTCGTTCCGAAATCTCTTCGCTGACAAAGCGAGTTTTGTTAATAACATGGCTCACAGTTGAGGTGGAAACCCCTGCCAGTTTTGCGATGTCTTTCATCGTTGCCATGTTATTACTCCTTAATTAGTTTTTAACCAGAAACTCCTCAACCTCTTTTCGGGTTGGAATGGAGGTTTGCGCGCCAAAGCGAGTTACTGAGATCGCTGCTGCTGCGTGGGCAAACTTAATCGCTGATTCTAAAGGTAAGTCTTCCAATAAACCAGTGACTAATGCCCCATTAAACGTATCGCCCGCCGCTGTGGTATCTGTTGCTTCTACGCGGAAACCAGGAATGATTTCACCGCGACCGTTTTGACTCAACCACACCCCTTTCGCACCGAGCGTGATCATGACAATTTCAATGCCTTTCGAATGCAGGATGTTTGCCGCTTCTTGTGCGCTGTCATCGTCCGTTACCGTCACACCTGTTAGTACTTCCGCTTCCGTTTCATTTGGTGTGATGACATCAATGCAAGACAGTAACTCATCAGACAATTCACGCGCTGGCGCTGGGTTCAGAATAACGTTGGTTTTGGCATCTTTCGCGATTCGCGCAGCTTTCTCGATGCCGCACATTGGCGTTTCTAGTTGCATCAACAAGTAATCAGCCTGACGAATGCGCTCTAGATCAGGCTCAATCGCCTCTGCAGTCAGCTTTGCGTTGGCTTCTGCTGAGATACAAATGCTGTTCTCGCCACTGTCCGCCACTTGAATCATGGCAATGCCCGTTGGACAGTTTGGCTGCATTTTCACGCCAGCAATATCGATGCCATCCATTTTGAAGTTCTCACGAATGTTGATGCCGAACGAATCATCACCCACACACGCAATAAAACCGATGTCTGCGTTTAATCGAGCTGCCGCCACAGCTTGGTTGGCACCCTTGCCACCTGGGATAACTTGATAGTTGCGACCATGCAGCGTCTCGCCAGGGCGAGGGAAAGAAGGCACTTGAAGAACATGGTCAGCGTTTACACTACCTAACACCACTAACTTATTCATACGGTTATCCTCGGTTCTGATTGAACCCTTTATATTTGAACAGGAGTAATAGGTTTACGCTCTTTTAAAAAACGTAAGCGTATTACGATTCAACTAGTTTTAATTTTCTAACTTACCGCTTTTGTTGTTTGGAATGACCCAACACACTCATTGGGTCATTCTGTTATCTTCAACAAAGAAGAATCACTGAGTCAGGCTCTAAACTTACTTAGTCACGACTTTAAGCGGAACAGGAATGTACTCCTCAACCTTCTCGCCTTTCAATACTTTGTCGGCCGTTTCTACACCCAAAGCACCAATAAGATCTGGCTGCTGCGCGATAGTTGCTGCTAGCTTGCCACGGTTAACTGCTGCAATGCCGTCGTCAGTGCCGTCGAAGCCAACGATGAGTACATCTTTACCAGACGCTTGAACTGCGCGAAGCGCACCCAGTGCCATCTCATCGTTCTGAGCAAATACTGCTTGAACGTCAGGGTTCGCTGCAAGCAAGTTTTCCATTACGTTCAGACCTTTAGTACGGTCAAAATCAGCAGGTTGGCTTGCTAGTAGCTCCATGTTGCTGCCCTTCACTGCTGTCATGAAGCCTTCACCACGCTCACGCGCCGCAGACGTACCGGCAATACCTTCTAGTTGGATAACTTTCGCTTTCTCACCTACTTTTTCCATGATGTAGTGACCAGCCATTTCGCCACCAACTACGTTGTCAGATGCGATGTGGCTCACTACGTCACCGCGGCTTGCACCACGGTCTAGTGTCAACACAGGGATCTTAGAACGGTTCGCCATACGAATCGCGTTTGACACAGCGTCTGAATCTGTTGGGTTAATCAGAATCGCTTTTACGCCACGAATCGTTAGGTCTTCGATGTTTGACAGTTCTTTACTCGGGTCATTTTGCGAGTCCAGTACAATCAAGTCGTATCCCAGTTCTTTCGCTTTCGCTTCTGCACCGTCTTTCATCGTTACGAAGAACGGGTTATTCAATGTAGAAACTACAATCGCCATTGTATCTTGAGCGTGCGCCGCTACCGATACGGTTGAAGAAAGAAGTGCAGCAGAGATAAGAGTTGCGAGTTTTTTCATCGTTCTAGTCCTTTGTGTAGGGTGAGCCAGCACACGTCCTCTGGCTCGGTTTGTATTCAGGATGTAATGGAGCTCTTTATTTTAAATATCAATTACTTGTTTTTGTTGTCTACCAGTACTGCTAGCAAGATAACCACTGCTTTCGCAATCATTTGGTAGTAAGAAGAAACATCGAGTAGGTTCAGCGCGTTGTTTAGGAAGCCGATGATCAGAGCACCAATCAATGTACCCATGATACGACCTTTACCGCCCATCAAGCTGGTGCCGCCAAGAACAACCGCTGCGATTGCATCTAGCTCATAACCCATACCTGCTGTTGGCTGCGCCGAAGACAGGCGAGACGTCACGATGATGCCTGCAAGCGCCGCCAACATACCGCAGATGGCGTATACACCAATTTTTACACGGTCAACGTTGATACCAGAAAGGCGCGTTGCTGATTCGTTGCCGCCAAGTGCGTACACATAGCGACCAAAACGAGTGTGGTTCAGTAGGTACCAAGCTGCCGCAAAGACAATCACCATCAACCAAACTGGAACCGGGATACCAAGTGCGTAACCTGTGCCAAACCATGCAAATGCATCTGCTGTGTCAGTAAAGCCCGTAGAGATAGGACGACCGTCGGTGTAAACCATGGTTACGCCGCGTAGTAACGTCATGGTAACCAGTGTTGCGATAAAGGCTTGAACCTTACCTTTGGCAATGATGATACCGCTGATCGCCCCCAAAGCTGCACCAGCGAACAATGCAGTCGGAACTGCGATAAGCACAGGCACTTCTAATGCAATCATGCTCGCGGCAAACGCACCACATAGTGCGAGTACAGAACCTACGCTTAGGTCGATGCCTGCGGTCAGGATAACCAACGTCATACCTACCGCGATGATTGCGTTAACTGAGGTTTGACGAAGGATATTAAGAATATTGTCTACCGTAAAAAAGTTCGGGTTCAAAAATGACACGACAACAATCAAAAATAACAGTGCAATCAGTGACTTTTGTTCAATCAGCCACTCTTTAGTGAACAGCTTCTTGCTGCCCGTTTCGTTTGGTTTGCTCATGGTATTAGTACTCATGCTGCTTCCTCATTGATCTTCTTGCCTACGGCACAAGCGAGTAGTGTTTCTTGGTCGGCGTCTTTCGCATCAAATTCGCCCGTGATTCGACCTTCGTGCATCACCATGATGCGGTCGCTCATGCCTAGCACTTCAGGCATCTCAGAAGAAACCAAGATGATGCTCATGCCATCGGCTTTAAATTTGTTGATTAGCTGGTAGATTTCTTTCTTCGCACCCACGTCGACGCCGCGAGTTGGCTCATCCAGAATCAGAACTTTAGGTTTGGTCATCAGCCCTTTTGCGATTGCCACTTTCTGCTGGTTACCACCAGACAGGTTACCAATGATTTGGTCTCGGGTTGGCGTTTTGATGTTGAACAGTTTGATGAAGTCTTCTACCGCCACGACTTCTTCGCCATGTTGGATTTGGAAGCCTTTGGTAAGTTTATCCAATGCACACAGAGACATGTTCTCCTTCACGGATAAGCCAAGCACCAAGCCATCGCCTTTACGGTCTTCAGAGATGTAAGCAATACCATTCGCCAAGCCATCTTGTGGGCTAACCGGGTTAATGGTCTTGTTGTCTAAGTTGATGACGCCACGCTCACTTGGTAGCGCGCCGTAAATCACCTTCATCAACTCTGTACGCCCCGCGCCCATCAAGCCTGACACACCAAGGATTTCACCACGTTGAAGCGTGAAGCTAATGTCATGAACACCCGAGCCCGTCAAACCAATCACTTCAAGACAAACATCACCATGCGTCACATCGATACGCGGGTATTGCTCTTCCAACTTACGACCAACCATCATTTCGATGAGTCCTTCTTCGTTGGTGTCTTTAACTTGGCATTCGCCAATGAACTTGCCGTCACGTAACACAGTAATGTCATCACAGATTTCGAAGATTTCTTTCAGACGGTGTGAGATGTAAACGATGCCGCAACCTTGGTCGCGAAGTTCGTTAATCACTTTAAACAGTGATTCCGTCTCTTTGTCGGTCAACGCATCCGTTGGTTCATCCATGATGATGACTTTGGATTCGAAAGACAGCGCTTTGGCAATCTCCACCATTTGCTGCTCACCAAGACTTAAATCACCAAGCAATGTTTTTGAAGAGTGCTTTACGTTAAGGCGTTGAAGCAACTTATCTGCTTCTTCGTACATTCTGCTCCACTGAATACGTCCCATCGTGCCGGTAAATTCACGACCTAAATAGATGTTTTCAGCAATCGTCAGCTCAGGGATCAAGTTCAATTCTTGGTGAATGATACTGATGCCCGCTTCTTGAGAATCACGCGGACCTTTAAACGCCGCTGGCTGACCTTGATATTTGATGCTTCCTGCATCCATGTGGTAGATGCCTGTAAGCACTTTCATCAAGGTCGACTTACCTGCCCCGTTCTCGCCCATCAGCGCCATCACTCGACCCGGGTATACATTAAGGCTGGCTTTATCCAACGCCTTAACACCCGGGAAGGCTTTCTCAATGTCGCTTAGTTGTAGAATGGCTTGAGTCATAATTTGTCCTCAATTAGTTGTGGCTTAAAACACCACGCCAGCTTGGAAAATCACGTTCGCATACGGTGTGCACTCGCCTGTTCTAACAACAGCGCGACTCTGTTCTGTACGAACTTTAAAATCTTCATGCGATACATAGTTAATCGCGATTTGCTTACCTGTTTGCTCACTCTCTTTGGTTAGTTCAGAGATCAGCGCATCGTGGTGAACTGGGCTAACTGTTGCGAATTCTTCAGCAATGATGACCCCTTCAATTTGGGACTCAGACAGAATCACGCGAACGGTATCAAGGAAACCAGGTACGCCATGAGTCAACGCTAAATCAATACGTTGTACATGATCAGGAATTGGCAAGCCCGCGTCACAAATGGTGATTTCGTCGGTATGACCCAGCGTCGCCACCAAGTAAGAAATTTCTGAGTTAATTAGGGTACTTTTTTTCATCTCATCGACCTTTCGGTTACACGTTCATACAACTGTGAGTGTCTCTCTTGGACTAATTTCTATATTGACAAAACACCCATCGAAACGTTTCGATGCAATAATAGAACGCCAAGGAGAATTGACCAGTCGCAGATCGATAAGGTGTGAGAATGATCCGTAATTGAAGCTTATGCGATGAAGAAAAAGATATTGGGGTCACATTTCACCATCGAAACGTTTCGATAAAACAAAAATCAATGAAAGGGAGACTGTCATAGGTGTATTACTCATTTGCACATTCATCCTGTAAATGTGTTTTGTGCTTTTGAAACGGTACAAATATGTCTAAAGTTTGAGACTTCTTCTGGTCAATCTCGTAAAAAACCGCACACAGCATCACAAATTAAGTAAGGGTGTCTGACTTTCGAAAATCACCCACTTACAATTTGAAAAACACAGAAATACTATCGTCATCCGTTCGGAACCTTTAAGTAGGGAACGTTTGTAGGGACACAAACGGAAATTGAAGAACCATAATGAAACTAAGCAATAGAGTTGTTTTGCTTGTCGCGCCAGTCATTCTTATTAGCGCGTTGGTGTCGAGTTACATCATTTATAGCATTCAAAAAGTCACATTGATCAAGCGAGAAGACAGCTACATTCAGCTGCAAATGGAGAAGCTCGCAGGGCAATTTCGTCAAGCCAATATCTTCCTCAACAGTTACGCCTATACCCTAGGGAAAAGTGAAGTTTTACAGGATTACTTCGTTAACCACGAAGACCCGTACCGAGAACGACAGCTATTCAACCGATTGGACGAAACGGTGGAAGTGCTGAGCCATGGTTATAATGGCGATGCGAACATGGCAATACTGGATGGCGACCAACACCTACTCTATTACACCGAGAATCAGTTTTATGAGTCCAACGGCAGCGTCGATCCTAAGATCCTCGAATACGTAGAAAAGAGCTATGCCCAGCACGGTAAAACCAGCCATACCGGCTTTATTTACAACTCAAGTGGGCAAAGCATACTCCTGCAGTACGAACTGTTCGATAAGCGAACGGGCGAGCACCCACCCAGCTTTGATCCGCACAACGCGTTCTTTGTTGTCGTCTCCGTCTCTCTCGAAGCATTTAATGACATCAAACACGAAATCGAATTTGATACCCACAGTGTCATCACATTTTCTGACAAACCGATTCACCTAGACATCCCCCTAGCCCAAACTATTGAACTCTTACCCCATTTCCACGCAATTTTGTCACCGGCAGAGTATTTAATGTGGAATAAGGTCGATAAGGTCTGGTTGGAGCTTGCTCTTTCGTTTGGTATAGCGTCGTTTTGTACCATCACTTTGATTGTCTTAGTTTTATATCGTTACGTGCTCAGCCCTGTTTCTAAACTGGACAAACAACTGCGCGAAATAGAAGCAAACAAGCGCACTAACATTGAAAAGCTAAACAGTGACGATGAAATTGGTCGCCTCTCTTCGCGCTTCTTCGACATGTATGAAGAACTCAATAATATCTATCATAAAACCAAGCACTTAGCGGAAACAGACCACCTAACTCAACTCGCGAACCGTCATCGTTTTCATGAGTTGGCAACTCGCGAGTTAGCTGATCCCTCTGAGCAACTTTGGGTTGTTTACATCGACCTAGATAACTTCAAGTACGTAAACGACAAATACGGCCACGAATTGGGTGATAAGCTATTACAAGTCTTCTCTCGTCATATAAAAAATGTCTGCCAGAAGTTTACCCAACAACACAACAGCCCTTGCTTTGGCGCTCGTTTGTCTGGCGATGAGTTTGCCATCCTACTGAGTACAAACCAAAAGAAAGCCGACATACCAGATATGTTCGCTTCAGAGTTACTCAAACCCATCCATAATCTGAGCCAATCTTCGACAAATTCGTTTCCGGTGACGGCAAGTGTTGGTATTGCTCAATATCCAAGAGATGGCGCTGATATTGCCAAGTTGCTTTCAAGTGCAGATGCGGCGATGTACCAAGCAAAACGCGGCGGCAAAAACCAATACGCTTACTATTCGGCGGCGCTCAATATTGAAGCTCAGCGCCGTAGCCAGATCGAACGCGCTTTACGTAAAGCCAATGTGGAAGACGAGTTCCATTTGGTTTTCCAGCCATACATGAACAGTCACGCCAATGAAATCGAGGGTCTGGAGGTTCTCTTACGTTGGGAAGCGGGAGGAATTGGTTCGATTCCACCAAAGGAATTCATCCCTATTGCGGAACAAACCGGGTTGTTCGAGAAAATCGACCGCTGGGTGTTTGCTAACGCCATGGAAGAGTACCACCAGCTTAAGAGTATTTTTGGCAAGGACATCATTTTATCCATTAACCTATCATCAGCAGAGCTGAACTCCCTCTCGATGGCCGAGTTCATCCACGACAAAGCGAAGCAAAATGGTGTGCCCCCTCACTGTATTGAGTTGGAAATCACAGAAACCTTCGCCGCAGACCAACAAGGTACTGCCCTGCTCGATGAACTAGCCCAACTTGGCTATAAGCTGGCAATTGATGACTTTGGCTCAGGCTATACCTCATTAACGCAATTGGTTCAGTATCCTGTTCAGAAAATAAAATTCGACCGGGAATTTCTGCTCACCTTGATGAATACTGACAACGGCCACGTTATCAAACCAATCATTGAACTGTGCCATGCGCAAAATAAAAAGGTAACGGCAGAAGGGATTGAGCATAACGTGATGCACGAATGGCTATCTTCGTATCGTTGTGACTTCATGCAAGGCTACTTGTTTGGTAAGCCCATGAACAAAGAGCAGCTAGATCAATGGTGGAAATCAGCTAACGACCAACCTTTCACCCGCTCTGATATTGCGTAGCTTAACGGCTTATATCGCTCATTGCAGAACAATTGAAACCCAACAAAAAAAGCAGCACCGTGTGTGCTGCTTTTTCGTGTTCTCAAAAGACAATTTAGCCTAGTGAACGTTTTCTCACATGCGCTTTAGCATATTAAGGGTAATGTTTGCTGAGTTGTCGGCCGTTGCTTTTTTAAGATCTGAGTAGACAACATCTGCCGAACCATCCGCTTTGTCTGAAATCGTACGGATAACGACGTAAGGTACTTTGAACGCATCTGCTACTTGGCCTAACGCTGCGCCTTCCATTTCCACAGCCATTGCGTTGTATTCTTGGTAGATACCCGTCACTTTCACTTTGCTTGCAATGAACTGGTCACCAGATGCGATAACGCCATGGTAAACACTCTCTTTGCCAAGCGTATCAACGGCTGCATCAAATGCGTATTTTTGCAGTGCTTTATCTGCGTAGAAGTAGCGCTCTTCGTAATCAGGCAGTAGACCTTTCGGCATATTGAATGCGGTTAGGTCAACATCGTGCTGAACCAAACGCGTAGAAACCACGACATCCAACGGGTCCAATTTAGGGTCGCTAGCACCAGCAATGCCCGTGAAGATCAGTTGGTCGACACCGAAAGATTCAATCAGAAGAGTGGTCGTCATTGCTGCATTGACCTTACCTACGCCGGATTTCGTCACGACAACGGTTTTGCCCTCAAGCTCCCCCGTGTAAAAGCGATGGCTACCAATTTTCTTTACTTGTTGGTTTTGGATTTTTGGCAATAGCGCTTCAACTTCGACATCCATCGCACCGACGATACCGATGGTCGAACCTGCAACGGAAGGAAGTGAGTACGCAGCAAGCATTAGAGCAAGAGATTTCTTCAACATGGGAATCCTGAAATGTAATACGCGCCACCAAAGTGTGACGCGACGCAAATTATACAATACATTCCCAAGGGAGCAATCGTTTGCATCAATCAACTAATACTGATTGATTAAGAAATTCTCAATTAATGAGAACGACTTAGCCATTTTTACTTTTTAAAGGAGAAACAACTCGATCTTTAACCCGAATCGTCAGCATAAAATAATCGCAAGCTGCACGGTTCGCATCCGTTGGATGACCCCAAGCCCCGCAAATATCAGCGCTGCTCTTCTGTCTCGTAAACTGGCGACATTGTCCGCATCGATAATTCATAACTCTTCCTTGAGTGATTTAATCCTGTCGACCAATTCTGTAGAGAATTACGCTTCATTCAGCGCAACTTCCACAGCGGCCTTAGCGTGAATCTCTGTTGTATCGTAAAGCTTCACGTCTGTGTGTTGAGGTTCAACTAACATCGCAATCTCAGTACAACCAAGAATGACCGCTTCAGCGCCCTCTTCAACTAACTTATCGATAATAGCGAGATACTGTTTACGAGAATCCTCACGAACTTCTCCTTTGCACAGCTCGTTATAGATAACCTCATGAACAATCGTTTGGTCATCTGAACTCGGTACGACGACATCAACACCAAATTTATCGATGAGTCGCTGCTTATAAAAGTCTTGCTCCATGGTAAAACGTGTACCAAGCAAACCAACCTTCTTAATGCCATCCGCCACCAGCTTCTCAGCGGTCGCATCAGCAATATGAACAAGCGGTACATTGACAGCTTGCTGAATTTGGTCAGCGACTTTATGCATGGTATTAGTACAAATCAGAATGAAGTCCGCACCGCCTGCTTCCACCGATTTTGCTGCTTGAGAAAGAATCGTGGCCGTGTCGTCCCATCGACCTTGATGTTGAAGTGTTTCAATTTCGGCGAAATCGACACTGTACAGACAGACTTTTCCTGAATGTAAACCGCCTAAACGCGCTTTCACTTCACGGTTAATGATCTGGTAATAGTTCGCGGTAGACTCCCATGACATACCACCAATTAGACCTATCGTTTTCATTTTCTTCCTTAATCGACGTGTACTTGAAAATCTTCACTGTAAAAAGCATCGAAGACCATTTCAATATCTCTTGGTAAAACTCGGCTCTGTGAAAGTGGTGGAATCTTATGCTGCGCGAAGAAGTCGATTTCCGAAACTTCAATGTTCTCTTTAGGCTCACCAGAAACGTATTCGCACAAAAAGAACATCTTATAGATGTGGAATGGATAAGGCGGCTGATAGTCATGCATCGCTCTGTCGCGAATCGCAATCAGCTTCGGTTTAGCAACCACGAGGCCAGACTCCTCCAACACTTCGCGTACAACCCCACTACTTGGCGTTTCACACACGTCAGCCCAACCACCAGGCAAAGTCCACCATCCGTCTTCGCGCTCTCTTACGAGAAGTATCTTGCCATCTTTTATCACCCCAGCACGTAGGTCGACTTTGGGTGTTGGATAACCCGATTCAGGGATAAACAAGTTTTGAATATCGGCAACTGACTTATCGCTGATGTCAGCAAACATCTGATGAGCGATGTCTTCTACCATTTTGAATCGTTCCAGATCGTAAGCATCTTTACTGTATGCTTCCCCTGCTTGAGCAATCGCCTGTAGTTGCTTTGCCCAATCTAACCACTTCGACATACACTTCCCTTTTTCAACTTACCTTTGCAGAAACTAGCATAACCAACTGAAAGCAAAGTTTATTTTTGATCAAGTTTTCGCAAAATATTTATCCGCTATATTTTTTTATAAGATAATTCGAATATTTTCGATATTTACAATTCAATCAAAAATATTATTACTCGTCACAAATATTATTTATGGAACTTCATTTATTAAACACAGTTCTTAGCGCTGTATTTAATCGAAGATATTCACTTAATGCGACGCGATCGACTTCCGTCGAGACTGGTGCATTTATTATTGGATACCAGTTAACGGATTCCGCTTCTAAGCTCTGAATATCACCTTGCCAGTTGGTCACCACATAATAGTGAATCAATTGCAGTTCTGTAGTTGGGTGATATAAAGAACATAAATAACCAAATTGAAGTGGCTTGATATTGAGCTCTTCCTCCAATTCTCTAAACAACGTTTGTTGTTGGGGTTCGTTAAACTCCATGTGACCGCCGGGTATTGCTATTGCCCCAGGATCAGATTCCTTATCCTTTGCTCTAGTTTCCAGCAACACTTGATCGCCCTTAACTAAGATAAATGAGACACACCCATGAACTTCCATCTTCATTGCCCTTTGATAACAGTTTTATAGCAAACTAACATAAATCATTTCGATGATGTGAACAGCTATAGTCAATAAATTGACCACATACAACAACCTAGCTGAACGTTTAGTTGAATATGCAGAATTAGGTATTCGCTTAATCTATCAATTGTCTGTAGTTGGGTAATGATTTGTTACGACTAGGATCACAGTCTAAAAAAATTTTGCACAATGCTAAGTATGAAATAAATACATTGAATTCAAACGGTATTTTTATTTCATTTATAATTAAACGACGTTTTATTAGCACCACTGCTTAGTAAATCACGGTAAACACAGTTTTATTAATTACCCAAATCGGCTAGTATTTGTCTTGAAGATTTTTAAAGTCATCGATTAACCTCTCAATGTTGATTAATTTCAGCGAGTTAGTTGGCAGAACTCTACCAAATACCAAAAATGGTTCGGTAATACGTGTCACTACGCATAATAGGAAACGTTGAGAATAGAATTAAATTGATGTGCATGCTGTATTAACGACTGCAAGACGCAATCGCTGAATTTGCTACACCAAGAGTTTTATTTAGTACAAATGAAAAAGCTATTTTTATTATTGATATGGACATCGCTTACGGTTTCACCTTTTGCCTTTGCTCACCACTCATCAGCGAAAGCAACGGAAACTAAAGCTACCAAGCAACTTGTTGAAAAGACATTTAAAGAAGCCAATTTGGAAGGAGTCATCGACTTCAGTTTATTCAACGATGCATTTTTAGCTTACAAAAAAGCACATGACCGTAAAAAGCCAGTATTAACCATCATCGACTACAGTAAACCCTCTACTGAAAAACGCTTTTATGTGGTCGATTTAGATAAGAAAAAACTTATCTTTAATACCTATGTTTCTCACGGCGTAAATAGTGGTAAAAAGACTGCGACAAAGTTTTCTAACGTAGTGAACTCTCGTAAGACTTCTTTAGGTACGTTTTTAACTGATACCACTTACTATGGTTCTAACGGATACTCGCTGCGACTCGATGGATTAACATCTGGTGTCAACGACAAGGCACGTGAGCGTTACATCGTGGTTCATGGCGCAGACTACGCAAACCCTTCTTTTATCAAGAAGAATGGCTATCTTGGCCGCAGTTGGGGTTGCCCAGCACTACCGCAAAAGTTATCACGACAAATCATTGATACCATTAAAGGTGGCAGCGTTATCTACGCAAGCGCTTAACGCCGCTTTTACCAAGTTCAAAAAGGGAGCAGATTTGCTCTAATGCCGTTCACT
>NZ_JPRD01000072.1 GCF_000817815.1 Vibrio owensii CAIM 1854 = LMG 25443 | reverse complement strand
CTCTTAAATGCTTTGTTAGCCATTCTTTGCATAGCAGGGATTGTGCTTTTCATTTATCTCTTCGCATACTTCTTCACGAAACAGGTCTGTTGTCATTATTATGGAAAATGGATCATATTCTTCGACGAATTTATACGCATTAATTCGTACATCATCTTCAGGCTTAAAAAAGAGATCATCAGGGTCCTCGTTACAAATAAACGCCAAATCCTCTCTTCGAATAGTTTGATCAACCAGCTCGCCATCCCTAGAAATTTTTTCAGTCGAGATCTCTAGCCACACTCGTTCTTTAGGCTGGACGATTCTAACTGAGACAATATCGGTTTTGAGATGATCCGGATATTTTTTAACAAGATCTTCCATTATGTCTACAGCTTGAAAACGCTCACTATCCCTGTTTTCACCAATGGATTCTTGAATTAGGTTGATAGCCTTATCTAAAGGATACCTAAAGAATTCTCTATTAGGGTTGACTCTAAAGTCAGCTAGCTCTCGATGTATAGCGCTTTCGACTTTGCGAATGTCATTACAATATATTTCAAAAGCAACCTTAAAAGGTAAGGGAACAGATGTATTCGATAGTTCTCTGGCTCGTTCTCTTGAATCTCTGGCAGTCATACCAATTTTAATCAAATCTGGCATAGCCGAATTTGTCATGATGTATATGAATCCATTGTCCATCGAAATCTCCTAAATATAAGTATGGCTAACGCCCAATTAAGGTGTGAAGCACGCGACCACGACACTTAATTTGACCACCGTAAACACTAAATTTAACCCAAACTAAAAATGCCAAGCGTGCTGAATCACTCTTAAATTGTTTGTTAGTTTTTACTATTTCCACTGAGCTCAGCAATGACCTCACCTGGCGTGACAACACGTGTTAGTAAATGAGTGATGTCTGGATCTTCAATATGTTCAAGAGCATAAACTGGTTTGCCGAGACCTAAAGCATAACCAATATCCATTGCGACACTTTTTCCGACGTAACCACCAAAGTTTAGAATGTAGGTAATGTCGGCTTCTCTAATGCGCTGCAAGCAACCATCAATACCATTAGCTTGAAGAGGCTCAGAGATAGTCGTTTCAATACCTGCATTGACCAAAGTTTCTCGTATAGCCTGCATCTTTTCTAGATTCTTGAAACTACCAGCAACATAGACAGATTTACTCATACAACTTCCCTATTTTTGCGTAAATTTTGATGTAAACACTAACGCTCTGTTAAGGTGTGAGCAACGCAATACCAAAGCCACCGCATACCACCATAAACACTAAACGCAACGCATAGTAAAAATGCCACGCGTTGCGAATCACTCTTAAACAGTTTGTTATGTGCGAACTAACCAGTTATGACAAACTCGCTTCAAGCTCAGCGTCACTCAAATAACGGTGTCCTTGGTTTAAGCCTTTAATCTTTTTGAACATAAATTTTGGCATATCTGGAGCAAAGATTTCCTTTTCGTTCCAGCACTTCCCACCTAAGAATATATAGCGACCATCGCTACCTGAATGATGTTCTGGGTTGTTGTCGAACGTAGACAATTCAGCGGTAACGTCCTCGATAACACTTACTACCTGACCTTTGATAACACCTAGAACTCGATATACTTCGTGAGCTTTATCTCCACATTTCCATGCTTGTCGAGTTCCCATTTCGTAGCCGTGCTTTGCTACACCATCATGCACATGTACAACAATATTCATCGTAAATTTAGTTAAGCAACAAAGCGAACATTATACTATATGTTTTTGGGTAAGCACATAACGCCCAATTAAGTAGTGAGCAACGCTGCCACTTAACCCGAACATTGTGCCTTAATCACTAAAGCTGATTCAAACCAAAAATGCCGAGCGTTGCGAATCTGCTTAAATTGTTTGTTAGTTGCCTACCCTAACGCTTTGATTCCAAACTTATTGCTACTTTGCCAACACTGCCCTCACGTGACTTGATAAACTCAAATCAGGCACAGTTTCAAAGCGACTGTCACTGAAACCACGTGGAATTTACAACGCCGCAGAAAACGGACTGTAAGCACCAAGGAAAGCACTTGGAAAGTGCTGAATAACAGAACGAGCTTTCAACGAGTGAACCAGCTTCAGAAACAGAGAATCCAACAATAAACCAACCAGAACTGCATTTCCACCAACTCGAAAGCTAAAAGGTCAAACACGAAAATCCAGCCAAAAAACACACTGAAATTAGCCCTAAACTTGCTGATTTAGTTACTTTTTTCTTCTTTGGCAACTAACGCCGCGTTAAGTAGTGAGCGACGCCGACTACCCAACCTAAACCATTGTGCCGTAAACACTAAATTCAAAGCAAACTGAAAATGCCAAGCGTTGCGAATCTGCCTTAAACGCTTTGTTATGTGAGTTTTTACTCGTACTTTTTACCGTTGTGCTTTAACCAACCATGCGGGTGCCTATTGTTGGGATCGTGGTGTGTCCAGTGCATTACACCACCCTTTTTGTTCCATTCGTATTCACCGTAAAACTGAACTCGATCGCCGACTTTTAGATTGGGAATTCTTGGTGCCAAGTCGATGTTATGAGCAACTAGTAAAGTCTGCTTACTATCTAATTTGAGTATGAATTTTTGATGTCGACTTCCTTTGTTGTCATCTGGCAATAGGCGAATTACTGTTCCTGAACCACGAACTTGAAGGTCACTTTGATGATTTTCAAACGCCTGCCCGAGCTTGTAGTCATTCGCTAGAGCACCGACTGAAACTAAGCAAAAAGCTGCTATAAATATTGCGAAGAACTTCTTCATATACTCAACTTCTCCAATTCACATAACGCCGCATTAAGGTGTGAGCGTCGCTTGGCTATACTTGAGCGAAGCGAAACTGCCAAGCGTAGCGAATCACTCTTAAATGCTTTGTTATGTGAATTTTAGGTATATAAGGTCACCATAGCCCCAAACCATTGTTCCCAGTAAACCATATATGACACATACCACAGCCAATTTTTGGTAAAACGCTTTGTATAAACGACCAGCTTCCCATGGTGGTACTTCACCATTTGAGAAAGCTTCTAGTCGTTTTTGTACTAGGTACTCTAAGAACAAGGCCACAACTACGATTATTGACCCACTTCTTTGAAACCATATTTCAGGTTTATCGCTAGCAGGAAGCAAGAAACCTTGTGAAACAGCGATAACTGCGACCAGAGTAACAATAAGAAATGCTGTAATACCCCAAGCCTGATTTCGAGTTTCCTTAATATATTTTTTTGCCTCTGAGGACATATTCTCTCCCATTCACATAACGCCGCATTAAGGTGTGAGCAACGCTACCACAAAACTAAAACATACCACCGTAAACACAAAACCCAACGATGGAATGAAAAATGCCAAGCGTTGGGAATCACTCTTAAATGCTTTGTTAGCAATAACTTACAGTGTGTAAGAGTTTAAACTATTGAAGTTATTTTTACTAAATCGAGGATTAGACACCGCTCCTAACCCAAAAACTGCGTGAATATACTGGTCAAACCAATTCATTAAATCTGATGCGACTTGAGCGCAATCATCTAAATTGGTACCTGTAAAGCTACCACCAAGCAACCTGCCCTCGTGAATAAGGTTATTTCTCATATTCTTAAAATCATCTGACAATGGTGTAATACCAACCCTAGCGCTTGCGGAGACAACGGCATCGAAATAATACAAATGTCTACCAGTAACTGACTTCTCTGTAGCAGCAATGATCTGTAGTAATGTTGTAGCACTGAGGTAAAAATCTTCAAATGACCAACAACTAAGTGCATCTAACCAATGGTGTAGTAGTATCATTACTTTTTCGCTTGAGTTTACTCGCCCCCAGTTGTTTGCAATAACTTCTAACTTATGTACAAAATCTTTATCATCAACAACACAAAATTGACCTGTACCCATTGCTCTTTCTCTAGGCCAATAATCTGATGGTTGTAAGATTGAAACATCACTGTAAGGTCTTGAATGTTTAATGGTAACGCTTAAACCAGAAAGGTAAGACGACCCTAATAAAATTGGAATCAAGTCATCTAAACAAGCATCACATGCAGCAGAACCATTACCTGATAATGATACATTTACATCTAACTCATAGGTATGCCCACACTGTCCTTGAGATATTGCCTGTTTAATAGCAAGGAAATTCTTAGCCTGATTTAACTCCCATAAGCCGGATGGAGTGGTGAAAGTCAACTTGTTACTATCACTAGGTAGTAACAAGTTGACTGTCCAAAATTCTAACATACAAATATCTACCTTTTTAATTGCGTACTGAACATGAGGTACTGTGATTGCTAACGCCCAATTAACGTGTGAGCAGCGCATACACTGAACTTAAACATTGCGCCGTAAACACTAAACTCAACCCGAAGTGAGAGCGCCAAGCGTTGCGAATCACTGTTGAATTGTTTGTTATGTTTTACCACAAGTTACTGACTTAATTGAGAAAGAACTGCTATTTCTAGCTAGTTTTCTGAAGCAAACCACAAGGCTGAAACCAACTTGACCGACAAAGGCGACCAGCCTAAAACAAGTAAGCCCACTTCCCTGCCCAATGAGGCAACCCGACTGATTCACAACAAGCGCCCTATCTTTCCAACCAAAGCGTACAACAATGAACAATTGCCGAGACAACTGCCAAGCCGAGATGCTAATTGGCTAAGAACCTGAAAGCGACTTTGAACCAGTTAAACAAGAAGCCGACCGCCACGACCTGAGAATGAAGCAACCCACGAACCTTGGCATGTTTTGCGGCCTAAGCGATTCAAGAACTTAGAACGACAATAGTGATTTGCTGAGTCTACTAGGGACAAACTGCCTGAGGGACAAAGAACTTGAGCCTAAGACTTTTAAGTCTTTGAAATGCAAGTAAACATAACGCCGCATTAAGGTNNACTCTTAAATGCTTTGTTAGGTTTTCTTTTCACACGACGCTAAAAGCTCTCGTTCACGTTCTACAACCCTTTGAGGATAGGGAAGCCTGCCATCTTGAAGCTCTACGCTCTTTACAAGCCACGGGTTTCCTTGGGCATAAAGATCATTCATTGATTCAGGACCATGTAGTACTGGGGCAAATTCGACTTCCTGTACTGAGTTAGATTTTAAAATTTGGCTTAGTTTTTGATCTACCTTTGCCTGAAAAACTTCTAGGTCAATCATTTCTTCATTAGGTAACTTTACTGCAATTGGACCTTGGGGAAGGTATTTAATTACACTGGGCCATCTAGAAGCATCACTCCACCAAATTGCCGGCATTTCGAGTTGGCTATTACCTTTAGCCACAGGATGAAGGTGTAGATACTTAATCGTGAGGTCAACAAGTTCACCAAACTCCGTCATTAGCCAAACATGGTGGTCATCTCCCCAAAAGCCGTTCCACCTTGGAGCAATCTTGTTGTCGTGAAATACTTGCGGCACACACACTTCCCCTGTGTACGCTTGCGACTTTATACCAACCCTCTTCAAAATTGAGGATATAGCAAGTGAAGCCTGCAGGCATCGCATAGAATAAGAGTCAGAATAATGCTGTTTCAACATGTTCTCAACGACGGTAAAGCACAACCTACGCAGAAAATCAGGAGTTCTTCGCTCATTTTGAGCTTTATTCGCCTGCTTATCCAAGAAAGCTTTCTTTATCATGTCTCGATCTCCATTGAAAACCTAACGCCGCGTTAAGTGGTGAACAACGCGACCACCTAACCTAAACCATTGTGCCGTAAACACTTAAGCTGATACAAACCAAAAATGTCAAGCGTTGTGAATCCGTCTTAAACGCTTTGTTAGGCTAAAATTGAGCATCAAGAGCTTCGTTTATGGCTTTTTGCAAAGGTTCCTGATTTATGCCTCTATCCTTTGTAAGCTTCTGTATTTCTTGCCAACACATTTCCGAAGCTCCATTAAAAAACGCTGCAAGCTCACGCAAGTTATACTCTAGTTTTTCCATACCTTTTTCTTGAACAACATACCCAAGCATATCTCGGGCTATATGATGGACCATCCAATTTCGATGTTCTAATATGAGTTTCAAATTTTCATTTGAACTTTCAGTAAAAATTGAAGACTTTTGAGCCTCTTTTATAAGACCACCTAAAGTTTTACGATGAAGTTTCTCATGCTCCCTGGTGAAAATTTCATCACTTTGGTTTTCACTTCGATGCAACGCAATCAGCAATATCAGCTTATTTTCCAATCCCGCTGCAGCGAGCGCCGCTTTGCCATATTCTCGGTATAAATCCATAGTTGACCTTTTTAGCCTAACGCCCAATTAAGTTGTGAGCAACGCTGCCACTTTACTAAAACACTGCACCATAATCACCAAACAAGTTGAAGCCGAAAGTGCCGAGCGTTGCGAATCAGCTTGAATTGCTTGTTATGTATCTTGTTTCAAGTACTTATTTACCAAGATTTTGCCATTATTCGTTAACTTGCCGCCTTGTAATTCAACTAAGCCCGCCCTAACCAAATGGGTTTTACCCCACTTTCTTTTTGGCGCTTCTCCAAGCGATAGTGAAATCAACTCGTCAATATCAGAATTTGATAACCCATATAAACTTGAAATTATCTCGCTACTACTTTTGATAAGGGAGTCAGCCTCCTCTTCCTTACCATCAGCTTTTAATTGCGCAGCTTCAGTTACTTTGTCTTGCATTAGCTCTTGAAGAGATAACTTAAACGAAACATCACCGACTTGCCCCTCCAAACCTGCAGCTCTTGCCAATAAACCCGATATTGTTTTTTTAAAAGCAATCAATACAACCAAGGTAACAGCTGGCCAAACAAGTATACTGAGAGTTTCATTAATTTGTGAGTAAAGCTCTAAATCTGTCATATTGCTCTTTGCTAGTAATTAGGTTTTCTGGCTGTAAATAAGCTTCTATTTCTTTGATGACAAACTCTTCAAAGTTAGCTTTATTAAAATCTTCACCCACCAAAAAACACTGGTCTATATCATTTGAGTAAAAGCTGGCGAAAGGATCACCTGCTGGATTGATAATGCCTAACACCAAAGGTCCAGATATATGATACTGAGTGCTAAACCCTCCTGGCCCATAATACCCAGCTAAAGAAAACCTAAACCTCATACCTTCGTCAGATACTTGGTTCTCAACCCAGAACCCAAGGCCATTTAGCCTTTTTTCTGCAAGATCTAAAACTTCTTTAATCTCATTTAAGTTTCTTTCATAGGCATTTTGCTCAGCTTTGAGCATTAAGTTTCGTTCTTCATCCGTTAAGATGAAGTCCTTACTAGCCTCAACAAGCTGTGTTACTTTATCCCAATTACTCATTTTTACCTCTTTGATACATAACGCCGCATTAAGGTGTGAGCGACGCTTGGCTATACTTGAGCGAAGCGAAAACGCCAAGCGTTGCGAATCACTCTTAAA
>NZ_JPRD01000071.1 GCF_000817815.1 Vibrio owensii CAIM 1854 = LMG 25443 | reverse complement strand
CCGCTGCTCTTTAGCACTAAGCTGGATGCGCCAACGAAGAGCTTGATTTCATCCGCTGAGACCACCGCGGTTTCGCCATCAGAGCGGATAGAGGTATTGCCGTTGACTTCGACACTGAGGTTATTGCCAATGCTATGTGTATCGTCAGCCCCCACATCAATAGAGCGCGATGCCATGATTACCGTGTTTTGGTCTTGCCCTACATCCAGAGAATCGTCTTTACCAATCAAAGTTTGACGATTTCCGTCGATGTACAAGTCTCGGTTGTTGGCTATTTTCTCGGATTCATTCGCGTTGTAAGTAACGTGAACATCTTCCTCAACTTGCTCCATAAAGGTTTGCTTAGTGATGGAGGTTTTATACCCGTCAATCACTTCCTTACGGTCGCCTAAGATATTATTTTCTTGGTTGTTGCCGACGTTTAACTCTTCATCATTACCGATATCTCGGTAACGGTTATTGAGCACTTTAGTCTTCATGTCTTTTTGAGCGCGGAAATGTACCTCTTCTTGGTCATTCTCATCCTCAAAGTACATTTCGTTGTAACCTTCAGCCTTATGGCTTTGGGTTCTAAATACGGTGCGAGTTTTATTTTCTGGTAATGGGTATGGCGGCGTGTGTAGACCGTTGTACACCGCGCCCGTCACCAGTGGACGGTCTGGGTCACCCTCTAGGAAGGTCACAATCACTTCATGTCCAATGCGCGGTAAATACACTGCTCCCCAGTTTGGTGCTGCCATTGATTGACTAACACGTAGCCAACATGAACTATGTTCATCACTTTGCGCATAGCGGTCCCAATGGAACTGAACTTTGATGCGTCCGTATTCATCGGTGTAGATTTCTTCACCCGCAGGACCAACTACAACCGCGGTTTGAGGACCATCAACGACAGGTGACGCCATTTTAGGTGCACGGAATGTTACGTCTCGTGGTAAGCAGACAAACTGATTGTGATAAGTCGTAGGCTCATCGCTCGATTCTTCTTCGTGCACACGAGGGTTAAAGCCAGTGTGCATCACCGTCAACATGAGGTAATCACGGTTGATGTTGGAACGAGGATGCTGGCTGATATCGAAGCTGTAGCCTGCGGTGAGACGCATGATATCGCTCGCAGCTTCAATCTGATGGCTGTCCACTGTGTATTCGGACATCCACTCCGTTACACGCTGCTGCCCTAAGTCTGGTGAAGTATAACGGCCAAGATAGTCGTAGCGCTGCAAATCAAAGTTCGGGCCTTCATCCGCACTTTTTCCTTGTGGGATTTTCGGCGTGAGATAGTTGTAATCGCCATAGCTGACGATGCCAGTGCGAGTACGATGCGTTTGCTCGAGGTCGAAGATGTGTTCTCGATCTGGCGTGCCACCTCCTTGGGCATGATAAATCACAGGTCCTAGGTAAGAAGCATTAGTAGGTGAACTGATGAGCTCAGGTATCGCATCGTTGCTATCGACAATGACCATGGTATGTCCAGCGTCGCTGTGCTCGAAATAGTACCAAAGGCCATGCTCTGCCATTAATCGCTGAACAAAATGCTGGTCATTCTCACGGTACTGGAGAACGTACTCTTTCGCTTCGTATTGCGCTGACAGTTCAAAGCGGTAATCGCTCATGCCTGCATCATCAAAAACCTGACGGATGATGTCGGGCGCAGTTTGCATCTGGAAGATGCGACAGTCTTGGCGTTGAGTGAGAAACCAAAGGTGTGGAACCAAGGTAATATGATAACGCGAGAAGCGGCGACCAGAACCTAAATAGCGAAGCTCAGAGATACTGCCATTAAACTGACGAGCCGTTCCCACCCCTTGACCAAACAGGCTCAGAACACCCATTTTTCGACTTAAGGCATCAAACGTGATGGCATCGTCATCGGACAATACCGTTAGATTCATTTCAAAGGGGGAAGAGACTGTCTCTGTTATTCGAAAGCTTTCGACTTTAAATGCACCGGAGAATCCAGAAACATCAAAGGTGAAGTTTACATCATTAACCATACCATTCGGCTCTTATGACAACGAGGAGGTAAGCGGAAAAGGTTCACCGCCACATGTTAAATAGTCGAACTGTATCAAGCTCTATGATACTCATCACCGTGGTGATTTGACGGAAAATACGAGTATTCAATAGTGCATTTGGTTGAGTAGGCAGAGAGATTAAACGTTCTAATCTGAAAGTTAACACTTTGCATAGTGATATAGGCGGATTTAGTGCGCCTCTAACAGTTCAGTTTTGTGACGTTGGTAAGCAAAAATATTCGGAGTGACACGATGTTTTGGAGAAGTTGTATTAGTAGAAAGTAGAAGAGAACAATTGGAGCCCGTAACGAATTGTTTTATCGATTAATGCTCATCATGATTTGCCTACCACCCAAACTATGATTAAATGCACTTTAGTGCATATTTAGGAAAAGATTAATGGCAAGGAAAAGTGATGGCATCATCTGGCATTTGATGGATGCACCGTGGTGGTTAAGTGTGATTTTATCGATAGGTGTGTATGTCGCCCTTTCATACGTATTACCAGAGCTTGCTGCCAGCAGTAACAACTTTGTTTTCCATGCTATAGCCCCAAACCTTTCCATGTTCGCCCCATATTTTGCGTTGCTGTTTTTCATTCCCGCGCCGATTGCTTTTTTTAAACAATTTCAGAGAAGGCAGAGGTATCGGACGACCACATCACATATCCGCTCGAGACGAGTAACCACGCCATTTCACCAATTAAGCTGGCTAGAGTTTGAATCTTATGTCGGCGAGTACTTTAAGCATCAAGGTTATACCGTGAAGCAGTCTTTTTCACAAAAGCCTGACGGCGGCATTGATATTTGGTTGACGAAAGATGGTGAATTGAGCCTAGTGCAATGTAAACACTGGAAGGCCAAGAAAGTTGGCATTCAGGTACTTCGAGAAATGTACGGTGTCATGATAGAGCACCACGCAAGCAAAATGATTATCGTCACGTCAGGAGACTTTACATCGGAAGCCATTGCTTACGCGCAAGATAAACGCCTGTGGTTGGTCAACGGCTCAGAGTTGGTTCATATTATTGAGGATGGACGGAGCTTTGAAAATAAACCACCAAAGCCAACGAGCGACGTGAAACCGGTACCAAAAGTGTGTCCAAACTGTCAGTCTATCCTTGTAAAACGAGTGGCTAAACGAGGAGTAAATAAAGGGAAAGCATTCTATGGCTGCACTTCGTTTCCAACGTGTCGATACACGATTGATTACTCAAAGCCTAATTAGCGATGCTGCCTAAAAGGCGTCTGATTAATGAGCGGTAATTAACGGTTTTTGCTCAAAAACAAAAAAGGATAAAGACAGTCTGTGGGCGGCTTTTCACATCCTTGTACGTCCCTATAGCTGTACTCAATGCTCTCACTTTAACCCACAGCTCGAAAAGCCGCATCGCTAGTTTAAGAGGCTTCTAAAGCACCAACAAGTGGGGATTGTCGTCATACTTTGAAGTTATAGCGAGCCTCCCAAAATAGAGATAGGCTACTGATAATTCGAGGGATAACGTTTGTTATCTTGGTTTGGCTATTTTGTTACTTTCGGTGGCTTGCCGCAATACTTGCCAAATGTCGGGTAAGCGGTGACCTAGTCTTTGTAACGTCATCACAATTTGAGACTGGTGATGTTCATCCGTTGGAGCGCCATGACCAAAGCGCAACTCTTTACAGCGCTGAGCTTGTGCTAGATGGTCAAAATCAGCCGTCAACTCTAACAAGGCTTTTTCTACTTGCCGGTAGTTAAAGCAACCTATCGACAAGGTTTGCGCGATGATGCTCAGCCCTAAGTGCATCGACATCATTTTTTTCAGCTCGCGCTGAATATCGGCACTGTCATCAATGCGGTACTGCTCGTAGAAGGGCACTAAGTGCGGATATATGTGTGATGGCTTTAGGTTTGACATTAGACGCTGGCGCACGACTAAGGACGAGGCGTTAGGATGGCGTTCTAAAATATGTTCGATGCGACGCTGTAATTGTGCATCATTGAGTCTTCCCATCTCTTCTCAACGTTCAGCATTCAGATAACGTCATTTTGCCATATTGCGTCTCAAGCTTGACCAAGTATTTTGAGAGTTGTGTCGTATAATGAGGGCATTCATCGTCATAACACAGCAATACCATCATGCCTTGTAAACCTATTGATAATAAACTCTTTCTAGAGCACCTCAATGCGCTTCTTTCACACACTCGTGACAGCCGAACCGCTACGCCGGATGTGTCCGCTCTTTTGCCATTTGTTCGAGATGTTGTGCTTGAGGAAGTCGTCATACACTGTCGAGGCAATCAAGCGAAAGCCTCAAGAATACTAGGATTGAATCGAGGTACGCTACGCACCCACATGCGTCGAATAAACAAACAAAACGTAACGATGGCGCTCAATGACGGCGCTTGAGTACCCCTTCTGACCGCAGGACTAAGCCACTCTTTGATTTCGAATTGGAATGCTTTATTGGGCAAACGGCAC
>NZ_JPRD01000070.1 GCF_000817815.1 Vibrio owensii CAIM 1854 = LMG 25443 | reverse complement strand
TCCCCAACATGCTGTATCACTTAAGTTTGATGAACGTGGAGTTTCGCTGGAGCACACGTTTTATCTTCTTTGACAGTCGCGAGGCATGGTGCTACTCGATAAAGAGCGCAAGAATTGGGACCCAAAAGTGGATGAAGATGCGCAGGAGATGGTCACCCAATACCAAGCGGTTCAAAACGAAGTATCCGCGTGGCGTCTAAACTATGGTCAGTACACTTCAACATTTGTGCTGCGCCATGTTGATAGAGAAGTGTTGCAAGAAGTCACTGAGTTTGTGGTCAGTGTGCTCAATAACACCCTAGGCTTGACGTGCCGCGTAGAAAGCCTCAACGTCACCCCTATGCTCTCGCCACTCAAGCGCTCAACGTAGCCATTAAGTCAGGGATTTAGGGGGTATTGATAGAGTCATGCCCTACGCAGATTTTCTTACCTAACGTTAAAGCCGGAAGATTGCCGATACTTATCATCAATTTGGCTTGAACGATAAACAAATTGAGCTCTTGATGAACGCCGAGCGTAAACGCGACTATTACGTACACCAGCCCACGGGGAGCCGCTTAGTGGACTTGTCTTTGGATAATTTGGCATTGGCGTTTGTTGGCGCATCCGACAAAGAGAGCCTGAACACCATCCGTCAATTGGTCAGCGATTACGGTGAAAACTGGTATCTGCCCTATCTGAAACAACAACACATCCTGGAGGACGACGAATGAAACGAACGTTAAGCGCACTGACCTTGTGCAGTGTGCTGGTCTCATTTGATTCATCGGCATTGCTTTGTGTCAACTGCGCGAGCTTTACCCAAATGATGACCTCCAACCTCAACCAGGCACAAAGTTACGTCGAAGAGGTGCAGCAAACTCTCAACTCGGTCAAGAACGTGCAATACCAAGTTCAAAACCTCAAAAACTTGAAGAACATGGAATGGGGCGACATCCAATCTCAGCTGCGTAATCTCAACACCATTGCGTCATGCGGTCAGTCGATATGTTTTGCAATGGCCAACATGAATCAGCAATTTGAGCGGTGGCACCGAAGCCTGTCAGAATCTGTCGATTGGCGACATGAACTCGGTGAGCACCTATCAGCAGCAGGGCAATGCCCTGCGAGATACGGCGCAAAGCTCACTGGCACAGGAGTTCTGCGCCCTCCTTCCAGATGAAATTGTCAGACCGGACATCTCCGCTATTTGGTAAGGCAGCTTAGATAATATTTCGAAAAAACAGCTCAATGTTGAATCTTTCTTAAGTGACGTGAATCAATACATCCATTTACAAGTCGAACACGTCAAAACGCACGGAGTACCTTTCGTTAAACGCAACGGAGCCACTTGCCCAACCTGCCAGCAAGGTACGCTAATTAAACGCCCTGGCAAACATGTTCCATTTCATGCCTGTAACCATTACCCAGATTGTAAGACGACGTTCCCAGACGATAATGATCAACCAAACTTAAACCCTAAGCCTCGTAAAAAGTGGAACCGAGTACCAACGAGCTTTGTAAGCAGTGTGGCCCCCCTTAGTGCGTCGCCCAGGAAGACTCATTTGGGTGGGGATGCAGCGGTTTTCCGAAGTGTAAAGTGCGCTTTTTCGATCAGAATGGTAAGCCAGATCGAGACCGTGGTGAATTGTCGTGATCGTTTCTCGCCCATGGCGTTCACATGAGCTGGATTTACTTCTGGGCCATGAACATGATGAACTGAGCATCCGAGATTTAAAGGGTAAGGAATGCGTTCGTTCCACTCCGCCCCATCGAGGTTGGACGCATGATGCACTGGAGTGTGTGGATTACTTCTCTGTTAGCCCAGATGGTTGGGAAGCTTACTTAGGGAACAATGGGTTGGTTCATCCGAAGTGTAAGCTCTTCCAAAGCGATAAAAAGAATGGGCGTCATCGTTTGATGACGCCCATAATTGCTCAACGTATTCTGATTTTTGGAGGCCAAATTGAGCGTTTGACGTTGCTAGTTAAAAACTAAGCGCTTTTTTAATACGTGGTAACGTCGGCAATCTGTTATCTGCCTAGCAAAATGTTTCATGATTAGCTTACGCTAAGCTAGCGTAAAGCTTTAAACCAAATCTTGTCAATACTCATTAAACAAGGTAATTTCACGCGCACAACACGCATTGCACAAGAAATTAGTATTTATACCCACCTACGAAGTCACCATATCGTCGACGAAGGATGGGTAGGTACCCCATCTCGCTAACCCTCCTTAACCAACCTAACGGTAGTATCATGCAAACAATGATCCTTGGGTCTGTCTTGAAGATGGCGAAGATGATTAAGTTATCGATCACTTTGAGCTCAGAGCACCAGGACGCAAACCATTAATTCTCAAACAACCTTCTTTTTCGAAGTTGATGTTTGTGACTCAGCAATATCTCCACACGTCCAAAAACATCACCACTCAAATTTTAAGAGCTGCCATTCTCGATACGGCAGAACCATTCACCGCAGAGGAGCATTGCCGCCATGATCATTCTGCCATAAAGCGCTTGAATGATATGGTCAGCACGGTTTCTCCCCCAACGAACATAATTCTCAAGTCGTTCAAAAAAGAAGAATACCGAAACATACGTATCGGCTTCTGTCTGCATTTCTTTGATTTCGCCACTTGTTAATCCAAAGGTTTGTTGAATGGATACAATGGGTTGTTGTTCGATGATAAACGCATCAGGAAACAACCAGTGGAACGCACTTTCGTGTGTTACCGCTTCCGTGGTCTCGTTGATGATCGCAAAAGAATACCCGCCAACAGTCGGGTTTACTGTACTTTCAGCCTCTTCCAAATAAGGAAACACAGCAAAGTGATCTTTCGTTTCTCCGTAAAAGATAACCTGACAAGCGCCTTGGTATCCTTCGGATACATTGACTTGAGCTTCTAGAGCTTCATCGATAAATAGATTCATGAGAGTTCCCTCTTAAAAAAACTGCTAATTCTGCTGGCCATTACCAGAGAACTGGCAAAGCGCAGTGGGCCCCCCCCCCTTTAAAGTACAGGATAATGGCCGTCAGCCTTTTGGTGAATTTTATACTGCCAAAAAACTTGGCCTATGGAAACCTACGGACTCAATGTTGGTGGTTTTAAGATCCCGGTGCTGAGCAATATGAAAAAGAGTATCGAGACCGAGTGATAAAGAACCTACGACGAAGAGCTAGCAAGTTGGGATTCAGTTTGATGGACGTAGAGTGTGTTTCTTAGGAAGGCTACGGCTCTCTTGATGTCAGACTCCCTGAACGGTTCTCGATAATCGAGAAACTCAAGAAGAGCTATGGCTTTGTGAAGTGTTCGGGGTCATCGCAGTAGCTATCGTTATTGAGCAAATAGAGATAAATCTCTGTCGTCAGAGCGTGTGCTCGTTTGTGCCGAAGTTCGTCGAGCCTCTTCAAAGTAAAAAAGGTGTGATCCTTCCATTTTACATAGATGAATTGAAGTGCATTTATATGCATTAGTGATGGTTTATATGACAGAGTTTTTACTCTATTCTGATTTTTGGGTTTCTTTCTGACAGTACATTAGTGCACCAAACTTATTATTGAACGGTGTTTTTTATGGTTAAAAAACTATTCGAAATGATAATGGACTATGTCAGAGAAGAAGGCTTTATGGTCAGTGGCACACGCTTTGTCGGAAAACAGTGCTATTATGACGTCACTGTGACGCAACGTCATATCTCTATTTATCGCAATGGTGGAAAGCTGCCTTTCTATCGGATTGAGACGATGAAAGATGCGGTTAGTTTTTGTCAGATCATTTCTTCGATTATTCACACTCAGCAGTTGTGTTCATTTTTTCGTTAGTAAGTAGATGGATAAATCAATAGCTATCTATCCACCATTGGTAGAATTTAATTACTGATTTTTTTGGCACTAATGGTTATTTCCTTAAGGAAAGTAATACCATTTGAAAATTTACACGGATTTTATTAAGGCCGAGTTCTATATTTTTATTCTGTGGATACAGAAAACCACGGGGTTACCCGTGAGTGAATGCCTTTGGAGACGGTACGATGGATAAATGCAATATTACACCTCATCCTATAGTACCTATTACACGAAATATCACGTAGTTTGGGTAACTAAGTTCCGTCGGAAAATCCTGAATTCTGGTATGTGCAGCTACCTACGGAAGGTTATGCCAAAGTTACTGCGAAGTTTACCTAGTGTTAAGATCGAGACGATGGGCTTTGATTGGGATATTTGGTGTAGGTACACAGCCGGAGTTCTTGCACTTATAGAGCCGTGATCCCACGCTCGCTGAACCACAAGCCATCATTCGGGTGAGGTTATCGACAACGACATCTCTGATTTCAGAGATGTGTTTACTGAGATAAATAGCCTAGGTGTCATTCCGAGAGAAAAGTTGTCTGAGTGATCGTAAGTGCATGACCAGTAGGGTAATGCAGAATTGTCAGCACACTGTAAAAGTTAAGTCTCTTTGCTTTCGAGCGGAGCTTGCTCAGGCGGCTATGCCGCCGCTTGTTGCTAATTCGATAATATAAGCCACTATTGTTAATATTAATGCATCTAATGTAGGCCGATTCATAAAAAGAATCATCAAGTTATCCCATAATGCGACAACAATGCGCCACTTGCCTCAAACAAAGCCCTCCCTGCTCAAAAGTATTCCCTGGAAGCATCATGCGAGATGTAATGAAACAACTCCGAAACGAAAAATACTAAGACCATGCCCGTTTTTTGTTGATAGGCATAGCCTCTCCTATACTGTTCATTAAGTAACGCGTGAAATGGACGTTAACATGAAACGAATAATTATGATGCTGCTATGTTTGTTATGGACATACGGAGAAACACAAGCTCGATATATCGCTTGGATAAAACACCGATTGCTGATAACTCACGATTTTTATAATCGAATCATTTACACGCAAGACATGACGCAGTGGGGGGAAAACAGATTATTGGGCCGCACCAGAGGAAACGTTACGACGTTTTAAAGGTGATTGCGAAGACATTGCGGTAGCAAAATATTTTTCGCTTCTTCGCCAGGGAATGCCTTCGGAGCGACTTCGTTTGGTGTATTTGATGTTGCCTTCGACAAATCCGAAGATTTACCATCTCGCGTTAGAATATCATCATGCTCAAACGGTCGTGATCTTTGATTTGCACAACATGTGGATAGATGATGAACGTCCCGGAGACAGCCAGGCGCGAATGAAAAAAATGGGGCGCCTTAGTAGGTCGATATCGTACTCAAACAGCAGCCACATTGGAAAAACAACGTGTCCGTCAGCTTATGCCGCATTTGCTCAACGAATGAGGGCGTTATGTTGTCTTTGTCGTTCCTCCTTCTACGATGGTCCTCGATTGCTCAATATCAGTCCATTAACTAGAGTTTTTAATCGATACAGAGGTAAGCAACGCATTGTATCGAGGAATCGATTTTCGGTTGAAACAAAGGGGAGATTTGATGAAGCTAAGCAACGGGAGAAAGACCGGCTATCAACTCCACTACTTTTTGGTTTCCTTCCTTCTCAAATTTTTCAATTAGGCTAGATAACAACACCGAATTATAATAAATGATGCTGTTCGCAATGATCCTCGCACAGTCATTCCATTGTTCTATCTGATAATCATCCCCACCACGAAACCGATTTCCATTGATTGAAGCAATCGCTCGGCGCACTTGGTGATAGGCCTCACCGCGATTCGCGCATGCTCATCCGGCGACTATCTAACCGCTCATTATTTTTTGAACCCACTGTAAAACGTGTAAACACCATTCTACTTCAGCACAACACACACTGATACGGGTCGTTACCCGTAAAACCTTTATATTGCTTCGCATACGTGAGCAGCTCTGGTTGCTTTGCCGCTTTCTCTCCCAGAGCTAAATACACCAGAAGGAGTAGACGTCCCCGTTTTCTGTTGGACAGAAAACCGTAATAACGCACCATTTTAAAATGGTGCTGTGGGATATGACTCACGTACCGTAATATCATCTCTTCCTGCGTCAACATCTTCGTTTTGTACTTGCTATCTCGATGGTCTAGATACTTAAACACCACCGTTCCTCCGCTGTAATGACGCAGTCTCGATGCAGATATCGGTGGGTGCTTCAGGTATCGACCCAGATAATTTACCGTCTGTTTTAGCTCTTGCGTTTTCTTTGCAAAATGGATATTCCAGTAACGCTGATATTGACGCTCTAGGAAGAAGTGCCATTGGCGAGAGTCCTGAATGTGGTTTGTACTCGATGTTGATGAGTTGAGCTCACCGTATTTTCGTTTGAGTAACCCGATTAAACATCGACGCCAATGGTATTCAACATGTTTCTTTTTAAAGTAGATAGGTCGCCAGATGTTGTGCTTATCTAGTCCTCCTCGTGTCACGGATAAGTGAATGTGCGGATGCCAGCTAAGACCGCGACCATAGGTGTGGAGCGCACCGAATATACCAACCTCAAGGCCATGCTTCTTCGCCCACTTCAATAGGGGTGTCTGCCGCCAATGAGAATAAGTCATTGAGCAGTGTCGGGGTGGCTTCGAAGATGGGCCAGAGTTCGCTCGGCATGGTGAACGTGATGTGTTGATGCTCACAGTCAAGCATGACATCAAGCTGAGTGGATATCCATTGTTCGGTGGATTTAGTGCCACAAGAGCAGCAAGCCTTCGTCTTGCTGCTCTGACAGATGACCTTAGTATGCGGGTAGTTTGGAGTGTCGTAGTGTTTGGCACCCATCAGGTTACTACCACACGCGAGCATGCGTTCAACGCAAGTGATTTGCCAGAGGCTGAAGGTCTGAGCATGTTTCCACAGGACCTTCCCAAGCGTTGTCCTTTTCAAACAGGAGCTTCGTTGCTCGTGGGATAAAATCTTTTTGGGGTATGGGGACGACGTCTTTTGCGACTGGAGTATCGAATCAAACGAAGACTTAGACGGCCAGTTTTACGCGATGAAAGATGGGTTCTACTTCATCCAAAACGCAGGGCGTAAACTTATTTAGTTCAATGTGCTCTTTGAGCACATTGAACGCTGGCGCATCAAAGTCATACTCAGCGCCAAGTGACACATGTTGCAGATAAACAGTGTGGTTCACATGTCCTTTGCAGACTGGAGCCAATTCTCGCAACGTGCTTTTATCGTGAGTGACAACCAAGGATGCGCCGTGGCAAAGCGCGACTGAGCCAAATTTCACGGCATAGAAGCCAAGTTTTACTTTTTTCATGAAAGTGTTGATAAGTTAAATAATTTTCGGAAGGGGAAACATAGCGCACTCTGAATAATAAGAATATCAATGAATTAATAGCGTCCTTGCTCGATGCGTAGCATTGCTATCTTGGCCGAAAAACATACGAAGTTAGGATTAAGCAGAACATTTGTTCTTCCGCTTGGTGCGCCTGAAGCAAATAAAGTTCCGATTGCTGCCTACTATACATTAGCTGCGTCCACCGTCTCTCGTTATGATGTTCCTGCTACACAGATCCTTCCATGCTATCCGGTGCCAGTTGCGTTACTTGCTAGATTGGCTGTTGACATTAATTTCCAAGGCAATCGCTTAGGTGAAAAGCCACTAGTATATGCATTACGTCATGCGGTTAGGTTGTGTGATGAACGGCTACCAGCACTAGGTTTAGTTTTGGATGTGTTAGATAAAGATGCTTTAGAGTTTTATCGCCGATTCGATTTTTTTCATGCTTTTACTAGTGATCCTATGCGGCTATTTGTACCGATGACGGCTCTGCGAAAAATCTAATTAGCGGAGAAGAAAAACTTTTTACCATTTCAGGGGATGGGCAAAAATCGCCGTCTCCGAAATTACAACGCTCAGGTTGGTGAGACTTACACCATGATCAGAGCGCTGAACAAGCTTACAGGACTTGGTATGCCTGAAATTCAGTATGTTGTTTAAGAACTGAGCAACATGGAGCTACCATGTCCTCTCGTCGAATTAAGCAACAAAGCCTGTCTGCTTTGTAAGACACACAGCTTAATTGCTTGTAGGAAAATTCTGTTATTACCACGTCATAAATTATTTTCTGCTCTGACACTTCCATAAAACACCACTAAATTAGCCAACTCTAATTTAGAATGAATTTGGCATAACGTACTGCTTTAAAAACACTTCGCTGTTTTCTCTCAGTCTATTTTTCAAAAAAGGACAAAAAACAACCAATCCGAAATCAGAAAAGTCCTCACTGCGTTAGAACTATCAATAATCAAGCACACATAAAAAATAATATGTGACACTCTGCAAAAAAAACAATTGGCATTCATTCTCATTCGTTTGTGCTATACACCTCAATATGGGAATGTTCCCAAACCAAAAGATAGGAAGTATCATGAAAACGATAAAATTGCTTGGCCTACTTACACTCATTACCTCATCTGTTGCCTCTGCAAACACAGCCATTACTTTTCCTGGTGAAGGCAGTTCGGTGCCAGACGCACCAGTCACTTTCCCAACATCTTCAAAAACACCAATCACTTTTTACAATGGCTTTACCATCAAAGATGGGATTTTCCGTTCAGAAGTAAACACTTGTGTTGTTGTAGTCGATAATCCTGAATACGAAACAAAACTCATTTGGGAAGGAAAAACACCGAAGCTGCTTATTGTGAGTAACACCGACCCATTCCCATGCCGCGCTGGCTTTACCGATGCTATGGAAGTCGACTTAACCGCATTTTTGCAAAACATTCCCCCCCATATCTTTGAATATTTGGAAGTGGTGAACCGCGTAAATATGCAGCGTAGCTTCTAACTGCCACACGAACGCCTACCAAATCAGCCACCAGATCTTCGGATCTGGCGATTTGCATAGAGTCACCGTTTCAACGTGCGTCTTTACGCCCTCACTCAAATCCTTGATTGAGAGAGGGAGATAGGTCGAAAAAACAGTGATAAATCCATTAACCGAGCACTTACGCCAACAGTCGGTGCAGTTTAGGCTCGGCTGTGAGATAGAACGGCTGATAGAAGATAGCGAGCAAGGAAAGATTACCCATGTGCTTTCCTCCCAAGGAGAGGTGATTGAGGGGGGGCGACTTTATTTTGGCGCTGCCGATTCATGTCACCCAATCGCTGCTCTCTGCGACCGCTGTGCAGTTCAGCTACCGATACGTTCTTAGCCACGGTTTTCAGTTTCACTTCGCCATCTTGCCCAACATCTTGTGCGATAAAACCGTGGGAATTGTTTTTGATTCGCCGTGGGGCTTGAGTTATCACCTGACTCAGCCAGAACCCAGCGGGCTGTACTGCCTCTCAGTCACTGCCACCGATCTCAATATCGCTGCAGGCACCGCATTTAACAAGCCGTTGCTCGCCTGCACGCCACAGCAGATTGAACAAGAGATCGTGACTCAGATTTTTGGCAATAGCGCATTACTCACCACCTCCGGATATCAGGTTTTTCATGTCGGGCCTGGCTTGTATTGGAAAGAAAAACACACCGATGAGGCAACGTCGAATCGATTCTTCGGCCCTACTGTCATCGGCGAAAACGGTGTGGCACACTGCTGGGAGGCTGATCACGCACTCACCCACCCCGATGCCAATTGCCAATTCCTATCGAGATAGATAGCTACCAAAACGTCTTTTTGGCCGGGGAATATCTGACCGAACCGCGCCAAACCTGGCGAGTACCAGTGACCATGGAGCGATGTGTAGAAACCAGTGGAATCGCTTGAAAAACGCATTGCAGTCCATCGTCACGAGGAGCCTTACCATGCCGATGCGTAATCACCTTCCTGCGCTTTTGTTTTTCCTGTTGGTGCTGCTCTATTTCAGCAGCTTCTACCAAGCGGTGCAGTCGTCGGTGATTTCCGCCGTGATCTTAACGCTACTGCTACCCGTGCTATTTTGGTGCTTAGTCAAATCGATTGATAACCAAGCCGAAATCACCCGGATATTGCTGTTAGAAAGTGGCTTCAACGTGCTTTGTGTGGTCGCTCTACTCCATCTGCTTCCTTTGGCACTGATGGAAAAAGCGTTTATGGTGTTTTTTGTTTTACAGGCGGGAGGCTTTTTATTGCTGCAGAGGCGCAAGAAAGCGTGGTTATCTTTCGCTGTCTCCGTCTGTTTGTCTTCTGCCATCTTGGTCTGGTTCAGCTAAGCCGGGCAAACCCAAGTACTCGACTCCGGACAATTGCAGTTGTTTGACACAGCAGTGCCGTGGCAACTAAAGCCGGTTTACACCCTGTGGTTATTGTAACTGTTGTTGGTGGAATATCGCTATATTTTGCCCAAATCGACGATACTGCTGGCGCATTTGGCCTCGCTGACCATTGCGTTGCAGGCAGAGGATTTCTTCCATGTTCGCATTATTACCGCCAGCCATTTCTTGTTTTTGGCCTCTGTTTTGACTTCAAAAACCGAGATTGGGGAGGCAGGGAGTTCGCCGTGCTGCCATCGCTGGTCGTCATTCAAAAAACCAATATTGCCAAGTGGATTAACTACACCTGCCTGAGTTTGGCACTGTTGTGGTTTTGCACCTCACCAGCGGTTTAGTGCTCTTCCCCCAGTGAAGCTGACAGGCCAGCGTTAAGCATCAGAGGCATAAATATTGTGCCTCTTTTTTTATCATTGCCTTGAGATATTACTAGCTGTTGCTTAATTCAACGAGAAGGCATGGTAGCCCCATATTGTTCAGTTCTTAAACAACATACTGAGTTTCAGGCATCCCTTACCTTGGAGCGATTTATCTCCAAACTGAGAGCAAGAGTAGATAAGCGCATATGGTGGATCCTAGTTTCTGATCTTACTCTTGAGCAACAAGAGCAATTGTTAGAATTATTGCTTCCCCGTCCAAACCAAAGATTGAGTGTTTTAGAAAAGCTGAGAACGTCGCTTGTTAATGCCAATAGTAAAACGATAAACAAGGAAGTACAAAGGCTTATTGAAGTCAGGAAATATCATTTTCCTTGACAATTCAAGAAAAAACATTCCTATCGTTCGAATTCAATTACTATCACGCTACGCCTCTACAGCCAAAGTGGTAGCACTGAGGCGTATGAGTCATTTGAATTTTACGAGCTCTAATGGCCAGCTTAAAAGCGTCAATTCAAGATGATATTCTGGTTATTTTGAGTCTATTATCCAAGAGATTTTTAATAACGCTGATCGTACCTATAAACAGAATCGCCAGCGAAATCTAAAGGATATGGATGATGCGGCCTTACAACTAGCGAAGCTAGGTCAACTCTTTCTTGATGACACGGTCAAGAGCCGTATTACGGGGGACTGTCACGTACGGTTCTGTGAGAAGCTCGGGGGTCGACTCTCGAACACACCAAATGGCGCTGATGCGAGCGCGATGCTTTACAGCATCATCGAGACAGCGAAAGTCAGCGGACTTATCCTCTGTGACTACATGGTCAAGTGCATGAAAGAGTTAGCAAAAGCAAAGCCAGATATCGATGCACTCCTACCTTGGAACTTCAACCATTAGCAAGATCGCCCTGTGGGTTCATGGGGCGCATACAAAAAACTCGCGAAAGCGAGTTTTCTTAATATAAGCCGATTTTTATTTATGCTTGCATTAATTTTTAAAGAATGACATTGAGTCGTTCATTTGGTTAATCATTTGAGTACTTTCCTGACATGACGTTTCTGTTTCATTGAAGGCAATTAGGTTGCTTTGAACGCTGTCATTAATGCCATTGATTTGTGAGGAAATATCTTGTGTCACAGAAGACTGCTCATTAGATGCAGTTGCTACCATAGAGTTGATTGCTGAAATATTTTCCATTTGACTTGTAATGTCTTGAAATGACGTATTTAGTTCGTTGCCAGCTTCAGACGTTTCACCCATTAAAACAGAATTGTGTTCCATTAGGTTATCTGCAAGTTTCGATTGCTCCTGTAATTTGGTAATAAAATCTCGAATCGTATTAGTGGATTCTTGTGTGCGACCTGCTAGGGTTCGTACTTCATCGGCAACAACAGCAAAGCCCCTTCCCTGTTCGCCAGCTCGCGCCGCTTCAATGGCAGCATTCAATGCTAACAAGTTGGTTTGTTCCGATACTGCGCTGATCATTTCCAGAACGGAGCTAATTTCTTCTGAGTATCTACGTAGCTGGCTCACCACTTCAATACTTTCGACAATAGAAGCTCTAACTTGTTCGTTTGCATCGCTGGCTCGCGCCAGAGCCATTGAGCCACGGTTGACGGCTTCCAGTGCTTCGTTGGTTGCACACTCGGCGTCAGAGGCGTTTCTGGCTACTTCTTCAGCGGTCGCGGACATTTCCGTTGCAGCAGTGGCTACTTGTTCAACTGCTGACAGTTCATTTTGTGCTTCCATAGTGGCACTGCTTACCATGTTACTTACGTTTGCTTGCTTAGCTAGTATTTCCTGTAGCGTGTCCGTTCCATGGTTAATAACTGTTCCAACATTGGTTTGCATCAAAGATAATGAGTCTGATATGTAATCAATTTCATTGTTGCATTTTTCGATCTTAAAAGCCTTAAATTGCCCTTCAGCCATTGCCTTAATGATGCTAACAATAGTTGGTAATTCTTTTAGTTCACGCTTAAGTACATATCCCAACGCAGCACAACAAATCGCCCCCCCCACAATAATAAGTCCAATTAGCCAAGCTATGTTCTTCTTTGTGTTGTTGATGGATTCGTCCAAAGATGAAAAGGCTAAGATATCAAATTGTTCGTTAACTGAATCTTTAAACGCTAAAAACGTATCGTTGTTCTGATTGGCGTAAGTAAATGCGTTTTTATATTGAATCCCAGTTAACATAGGGCGTATGTCAGTAAGTTTTTTTGCTACCCATGATTGATCGTAAGCGGCAACAACAATGTTGTCTTTTGTGACTAGTGCATATTCGCCGAGAGCATTACCCATCATGTACTTGCCTAGATCAATATCCATAGCAAGAACACCAGTAATTTGATTGTGATTTTTTATTGGAGCAGAAACTGAAATGATAAAATCACCCGATAAGTTTTTTTGTGGTGGTGTTGCCGTAAAAGATTTACCATTCATAATAGGTATAAACCAAGACTTATTGAGATCGCGAGCGTTGTAGCCATCAATATGACCGCCCTCTTGCGCGGATAGTGTTTCCCCGTCCGGCGTTGCTACATACACATCGTTCACATAATCTTGCGCGTTGGTTGCTGCAGTTAGTTGATCGAAAAGCTCTGAATTTGCGATCGTCGTAGCATCTGGGTGTAGAGACATTACGTCAGCCATAGCAATGGTTTGAGTTTCAAGACGCTTTATAGTGGTGTTATAATTGGTTTTAATGCTTGCAATGTTTGCAGCAGCCAAGTCTTGTGCTTGTCGGTTTTGTTCACTATTCAATAACCAATAAACACATGCTGCGGTAATGGCAGTTATTATTAATAATGCAGTAATATAGACTAGGTAAATTCTTTTAATCATTGGTAATGCCTTTGATATATAGTCCGAGCAAAACTTCAAGTTGCTTTGTAATGTCTTTTAATGGTTTGTATATGTAGTTAATTGGCGATAGCTTTTCAGCTGTTGCGGGAATTGCTTGGACTCACATATTTCAGGAAATGTTTTCCGGAAGATCTGCAAAGACATGCCAGCCTGAAATAAAAGTTCAAATTCTTTATTGTTTCGAAAATCGTCGTAATAAACAATTAGCTCGCGACAATCATCGCACATCAAAACTCTACCAAGTTTGACATGTTGACCGTTTGTTTTCATACGACAAATATTGCAATGGTGCAATTTTAGCCTCCCTTGCGCTAAGTCGGGGTTTGCTAAAGAGCCCCCAAAAGTGGCGATTCTGAGAAAGAATCCCTACACCGAACTGAGCTGGCTTGGATAGGATGCTGGCCACTGTCATGCTGCATGTAATATCCGGACTATACAAACCACCTTCTTGGTACTTACTGTGGTTGTTTGGGATTAAGTGTTTCATATATGGTAGAGGTTCATCTGAGTGGTTGATATTGTGTCTGATCTTAGCCATTTATTTTAATGCTTGGTCAAATTCGCACCAAGAGAATGTCAATGTTATGTTTGATTTGACATTTCAAAACGCTTTTTGTTTCTATTTGCTCGAACGGCCTAGAAAACCATCAAATCCAGTAGAAGAAGGCATTGGATTAAGATCTGCAACTTCTTCAGTGTCAGTAGCTGCGGTTGCGTCAGCCTTAGTTTTTTGCTGGTTGTTGTAGTCGGTTTATGAAAATTCTGTATTGGTTTTTTTTGCCATAAATAGCTCCATACCAACAATAAACTGCTGTTTTGGCAAACCGGTTCGAGTTCCATAAGCTTGTAAATACTCTAAAATATAGCGCTCCCGAAGATAGTCAGGGTTCAAGCTAATTTGAACCCTTGAGTTTCTCGTTCATCACCTTCCAAAGCCGCTCTATGGGATTAAGATTTGTGCTGTATGGGGGGAGATAATGAAGCTCGATATTAAGGGTGAACGCTGCATTTTTGACCAAATCACTGCGATGATACCCCGCTCCGCCTCAGATGATGTGAAACTTGTTTACTAATAGGTAGCGCTCTCTCAGCTTGCACAAAAATCGAACAATATTTTCACTGTTAATACTTTCGTAATGGCCGACAACGTGCGCTCCGATCTCTGATAGATTCAGTCCCTCAATAAGGTTAAGTCGGCTACGGTTACCTGTCGTTTTTAGGTTTTTATCTTGTCCAGTTCATATCCAGCTATGTGAGATTTTTGTCGAAAGCGTTGGATGGACAGCATCGATAAAGATTATCGATTCCTCCTTACCACAACTCGCTTTTAGAGTTCTTGCTGTTTATCCTCATCAAACTTGTGTGGGATACCTTTGGGTTGTTTGTAGCTGAAACCGTTGTGATGAAGCCATTTATTCATGCCAGGAACACTGTTGTGAACCTGATAGTGCTCCAGCACATAAGCAACAATTTCGTGTGAATGATGATATGTATTTTCGGTTAGGTGCTGGATCAACTCTTAAGTTTGATGGGCCGCTTTGTGAACCGCCATTTTCAGGCTTGAGCTTATTCGATTGCAGGTAATCTTTGATATGTTGCCGAACAGTGGATTCATGAAGTAAGGAGAGCGTCAGCAATTTCCTCGGGACTCCAACCATTACTAGCGTGGATAACCGCTTTTATACGGTCACGAACTCGTCCATCACGAGTCGTGCCGTGTTGGTTTTTGAGTGCCTGCTTTTGTTCATTGCTCAGAGTAACTTTCATAGCTGGTAGCATTATCCTCTCCTCGGAGAAAATCAAGTACCTTCAATGATCACCGGTATAATAGGGCTCTAAGGTGCAACGGAACGAAAAACTATGATAAGGGTTCAGTTGTGTCCTGTGGCACATCCCGCAATATTCTCAGCTCTCCATTTTTCACTTCTTTTGGAATGGTAAACGTGTACTTGCCATTCATGTTTATGTGGCTGAAAAGTAAAGGTAATGCTCGACTTAAGTCGTCTGAATTGATCTTCATGCCTTCTTGTTGAAGTTTGTCGTAAGCGTCTCTAAATCGACTCATTGACTTTCAAGCATCAACACAGATACCGCCAACTAAGGCGGTATCTGTCATTCGAGCGTATTTTGCTACGAGGAGGGTGGTTTGGTTTAGGGTATGTTCCAAGGAATCACAAGCATGGTTACCTGTGCTAATTCTGAAACCCTGAGTGTTGAAAAAGACAATGCCAGTGCCGCACGTTTCAATTGCGAATTCGACATTAATAAACATCGTTTTAAGATTTTATTGATTTGGGGAGGCGTGAGACTTCGAGCTTTTGATTTATGCATGCACATTTTCCTTGATTAGAAAAGCTACAATTTTGGAGGTTACAAGTTGAAATTAGCCCGAAATGACAAACGCGATCAAACGTTTAACATTTTACAGAAAACTGTAATTAACTTTCAGGAGGGAAATACAAGGTATTGAGATGGAAGGCCGGTGATTTCTGTCATTCTGTAGCAATCAGAGAATGGAGCTAGCAAAAATCACCCTAAACTTCGCTATTTACCATAATCGGTAATAATGAATACCGATTTTTAGTGTGAATTAATGTCAAATGTAGTATAAAGAGGTCATGCAATAGCCTGTTGATGAGTCTCTATTTCTTTCACTCTATCAATGATAGTGAACATCTTTTACTAAATCTGCGAGTAGTTTAAAACCTCGTAGGCGATGCAACTTCGTCTCGACACTTAGCATTAACTTGTAAGTCATCATCAACGTGGTTTTTCTGTTTTCAAAGTTCTTCGTCTTGTTAGTGCGTGAACGAACTGTAGTGAACATAGATTCTATTGGGTTCGTTGTCCTGATATGAACCCAGTGCTCTGCTGGATAATCGTAAAATGCCAGCATTTTACGATTATCTTTCACCAAACAGTCTGTTGCCTTTGGATACTTAGCTTCAAAGCGTTTCTGGAAGGTTGAGAATGTGTCACAAGTGCCATCTGTCATTTCTGCCATCCAGATACCTTGCGGCACTTCCTTTCTCTTCCATATACCAGAAATCCGCATAGCTTATAGGATGTATATAACATACAATTGCATTATATGGTGTAGTATTCTGTCTTTTGAGGTTTTTAAAGTTTGAAAATATTTATAATTAGTCTTGATAGTTCATATGATAGACGATTGAGAATTGCTGAAGAGTTTTCAAAAATGTCTTTGTCATATGAGTTTTTTGATGCAACAAGTGTAGCGAAGCTCCCTCAATCTTTTTTGAAAAATTATGCAAAGAAAAAGTCAATAGACTTGAAAGGTTATGCTCTTACTTTAGGTGAATTAGCTTGTTTTCATAGTCACTATCAATTATGGAATAAATGCTATGAAAGTAACGAATCAATCTTAGTACTCGAAGATAATGTTGATATTTCCGAGCACTTCCCCTCTTTGATTAAAGATTTATCTATAACTTTGGAGGAGGAAAAACTTACTGATAACTTAATAAAACTTTCAGCGTCTAAAGATAGTAAATTTAAAAAACTAGTATCTATAGGAAGTAGTGAAGAGTTCTTTTTAGGTAAGTACACGAGTCCGACTACTAGTGCTATGGGGTATATCTTATCTCCATGTGTCGCAGAGAGTTTAATAAATAATATAAAGGATTTTATTAATCCTGTTGATGATTACATGGAAAAAGTTTGGCTTCATTCTTTTAAAGTTTTGAGTATGAATCCTAATTTGGTTTTTCGAGCTGATATTCAATCTACCATTGGGAGGGGGAGAAAGAAAAAGGAAAATTTAACAATAATGAATAAACTTAAGATAGAAATATTCCGAGTTTTTGAAAAGATAAAATTTATTCTTTTTTGGTAAAATGGCATGAATTATTTATTCCGCTTATTAATGATTCTTCCTTTAATGTGGTCTTTTTCTGGGATGCTCATCTATCCTGATGCGAAAAAGACACAGGTTATATTAGTTGTATTAGCTATACTTTCTTCTTTTTTCTGTCATGATAAAAAAGTTATTTTTGATAACATTAAGGGTAATAATTTAGTTAGGTTTTTATTTTTTTTAGTTGTGATTTCACTTTTCTTGAAGTTGTTGCACGGCTATAGCAGTAGCGTGATAAGAACCTTATCTTGTTTTCTTCTATATTTTGCTTTCGTACCAAAAAATGTATTTAGAGCATTTAAAAGAAAGTTACCATTTTTACTATTGGTCTCTAGTGTTTTTTCTTTTGGATATGCGTTCTGGAGTACCTATATCTTAGATTTGGGTCGATGGTGGTCTATTAATCCTATTCCTTATTCTTCGGTATCGGTTGGTGCCTGTGTTGGAAGTTTGTTCTTTTTACTTTCTAGGTCAGGTAGGTCAATACAACTGCTTATGATAGTTACATTCGCATTATCTTTAAATGTGATTATTTTTAGCGAATCAAGAGGTACAGCTTTAGCTGTGTTTTCTGTCAGTGTCCTTATTATTTTGTTTTTTATGCATCTTAAAATTGATATAATTCGTAAAGTTGTAATCATATTTTTGATTCTAGTTTCATCGCTTATAGTTAATGCTAATTTGATTCAAAATCGAATGGATAGGACTAGTAATGAAATAGCGCAGATTGAAAGTGGCAATATGAATTCATCTATAGGATTACGACTTCAAATATGGAAAGCAGGAATTTATTTAATCAAAGATAAATTATTGGTTGGATATGGAGATAACCATAGAAAGGCTAAGGAAACTTTATTAGATCAAGGTGTCATAACGCAAGATGTGGTGAAGTTTACGCATTACCATAATGAACTCATTAATGCTTGGGTTTTAAATGGTTTAGTTGGTGTTATTATGATTTTATCTATGTTGTTTGTGCCATTTTATCTATGTAAGAAGATAATTTATCGATATGCTCGAAGTGAGAAGTTGGGATTCTCTAAATCTAGTGTGCATAATCTATATGTACAACAGTCTATTGTTGGGGTTTTTATCACTTTGGGGTATGCAGTCGCTGGTCTTACAGATGTACCATTTCAATTTTCTATAACCATTAGTTTCTATATGTCTTCATTGTTTGTAATTCTCTTAGGCTATGAAGATTTAGTTATTAAACATAAAAGTCGAAGTACGATCTTGGACTTGCGCTAACAAATGACGACGAATGAAGAGTTCAGATGTTCACCAAGTTTTCTTATGTATAGCATTTGTGCTTTACATACCTTTCTAAAGATGGCTTGGTAATGACGTCACCACGACGACCAGGAATGATATGCAGGTTAGTTTGTTCTTCACCGTTGATGATGGTAGTTGTGATATCGAATTTACGGTCGAGTAGGGCATCTCCAATGTGGGTATTTTTACCCATCCCCCGAGTTTTACATCCATACAATAAACCGTCGCTTACTGTATAGGCTCTAAGTCCAGTAAAAAAGCGAGCTAGTAGAGACCTTTATCACCTCAAAATGTGAGGGGTTTTCTGTATAGATAATTATTGCAATAGTAAGCCTAACTATAGAAGTTTTGGTTAAATTTGGCTCTATCGGGGCTTGGGAAAAACAGCCAAATACTGACCTTAGCCGCTGAGGATTTGATCTGCCGGCTCATAGAACACATCCCTAATAAGCATTTTAAGATGATCCGCTACTACGGTTTTCTGTCGAATCGTCGCCGTGGTGAAATGCTGTCAAAAGTCTACGATGCGTTAGAGATGGAAAGCAAGGACGCGCCAGCGCTACCTTACTATGCAAGTATGTTGAAGAAGCTTGCTAACGTCGATCCTTATGAATGTTTGCTCTGTAAAGATGGGTTAGAGTTCGTCAGTTTTGGAGCGGGTGAAAGCCGCAAAGAATTGATAAGACAGACGGTTTTGGAAGGGCAATTGAGGTCAGCTTAATTCCTTCCTGTGGATAAGTTTATCTATAATTTGAACAGATATGCTCACGGTAACATTTCAGAAATATCACCCACTCAACTCAAACACACCACCACTACAAAACAATCACAACTGATTGTTTTGCCTTCGAATTAACTTGCTCTTCCGGCGGTAAGGAAACTTTGAGTTTCCTTACCTTCAAGCGTTATGTGCTCTAATTGTGTGATGCATCTATGAAATAAATTTTATGCTGGTTTAGTGTTTTAGACTTATTTAATTAAAAAGGGATATAGTATGTCTTGGTATATCGATACTTCAAACTTAACAAAGGCTGTGGCTGATAAAGCACATTGGACTAACTCATACGGTCCCGGAAGTGAGGTCCCTGTGTCGGGGATATATCGTTGTATCGGTTGTAAAAAGGAAATTACTTCTAACGCTGGCGATCCTTTCCCTCCCCAAAATCATCATCAACATACGACTTCACAGGGTGCTGTTAAGTGGAAGCTTAATGTCCGGACTAACACCAATGAAGATTAATTAGCTAGGCGTGGAACCCCTAGGTGATTGTATCGCCGCATCCATACAAACGTTTAAGACGTCAACTTTCTTGCAAAAGGCTTGGTCTATTACCAAGCCTTTTTATTAGTGGAAACTCATTTAACATATGAAGTTGCACTAAGAGAGGACAAAACACGATCATGAATACGTAAGGTGCAACCTGACACACAATAGAGTAAGAAATGCAAATTGCCAAGAACAGTTCTATTTCTTTTATACACTATCCCAAAGCTAAAAAAGGCCACACTAAGCGACCTTTTTGTCAGTGTTTGTATATGTCGTCTCTCTTACCTACCTTGATAACTTCAACGACCAAAACGTCATCTATTACGCTGTACATAGCTCGATATCCAGAAGCTCTAAGTTTTATCTTGTAGTAACCCTGCAAGTCACCTCTAAGTTTCTTCGAAGGTTGATGAGGATTCTCACATACCTTCTTGAGCTGTTTTACCAACTCAGCCTTAACTGAGCCGCCTAATTTCTTAAACTCTTTTAATGCTGATTCCGTAAAAACCAAATCATAAGTCATCCAGATTTACCTTTATTCGAGGCTCGTCTTTTCTGCCGTGGATTATTTTAATCAATTCTTGGTCTTCAATCAGATCCATCATGTCTTCAAATAAATCGGCTGGAACAGCGTAAAAAACGGGCTTATTGCGATTCAATACCGCAATGGCCTGTCCTTCCGACTCGGACATTACCGCCATTGGGTTCCTTTTGAGTTCAGATACACCAACTGATAAGTCAGTCAGGATCTTGCGCGTGTTAAATGTTCCCATTTTCATTTCCATGTTTATTTAATAATTGCCCTTAGAGACGACTTAATAATAGGCCAATTAATTGGTCTATACAATGGTCAAATCAAAAGCACGATCTCCCCGCCCCTTAGAGGACTTAAAGCTACGCGCTTGCACATTCAATTGGGACTATCAATAGCAGGATTGGCGATGACAAAGATTGCGGCATGATTTATTAGCCATTACATTAAAAAATATGTGATGTATTGTAGTAATAATGGTATCTGAGTTGACACCGTCCACTATGAACGGCTATCATCACCTTGTCGACGCGATACTGGAACAGCCTGTCAGGGCGTTGATGTCGGAGGAGACTCCCCCCAGGCCGTGACCGGGATAATCGAGTAAATATCGTTTTCGATATGATTAAGAAAAAGCACCCACTGGGTGCTTTTTTCGCATCTAGCGTCTGCGTTTTGGTCGCTTCAATATAGAGCGTCAAGCCAAACGCTCGCTTAAAATCCAACGAACTCTGAATCTTTTTCCACGAGGGGGGCATCCTATTCATCGAGCTCATACGCCGAGATGATTTTCACCTTCAGCTCATTGTCAGTGTTGTCAGGCTTTGTGATTTCAAAGAAGATCACATAGTCATGAATTTCTATGTAATGATATTGCTCGCCATTCTTACGATGATTGTAGTAAGGAATGGCATGAGATTCGACGAATCTTTCCTCAAGCATGTATGGAAGTTCTAAGCTGCGATGATAACGCTCTTCACACCAAAATCGTTCTTGGCGAAAAGGAAGTCTTTCACCATGACCTTTCTAATCGGAAAACAGTGATTACCGTAGCTAACATGCAGCGATACGATTTGATCACCAATTTCAGCTTCAATTGTTCTAGGTCGAAGATGAGAGAGATCTTTAAATACCCCCATCAACTTGGATATCAATACCTTTGGTGGAATCTTTACTACTAACTGCACGTGGTCAACTTGTAT
>NZ_JPRD01000069.1 GCF_000817815.1 Vibrio owensii CAIM 1854 = LMG 25443 | reverse complement strand
GTGAACGGCATTAGAGCCGATGCTCTCCTTTTTCTTTATTGCGATGATTTAGTCACCTGCAAACATGTAGCCTTCACCGTGAACGGTCACAAAGATTTGTGGGTTCTTTGGATCAAACTCCATCTTAGCGCGCATGCGTCGAATCAGTACATCGATAGTACGATCGTTTGGCGCATCCACTCGGTGGCTGATCATATTCAAAATACGCTCGCGGCTTAGTACCAGATTTGGGTACGAAGACAGTGCCACCAATAGCTCATATTCCGCTTTGGTTAGTTTCACTGGCTCACCGTTACGGCTCAGAGCACGACGTTGAATGTCAAACGTCCACTCACCGAAGCGCACAATGTGTTCTTCATTAGTGTCGTTCGCTGTCTTTTGCGAACCGCTACGTGCCGCCGAAATGCGCCACAGCAAGTTCTTAACGCGAACCAATAATTCCCTTAGTTCAAAAGGCTTTGTCACATAATCGTCTGCGCCCATTTCTAGGCCAACGATTTTGTCAATGCTATCCGTGCGTCCTGTCACTAATATGATGCCGATATCTGATTGGCTGCGTAATTCACGCGTAAGCATAAGGCCATCTTCGCCAGGCAAATTAATATCCAACATGATCAGGTCTACATCGCCACTTTGAAGCACTTCGCGCATTTCTGCCCCGCTCTCTGCTTCACTAACTTTGTAGCCTTCATTTTGGAAATAGCCCGCAAGCTTACTACGAGTTACTACATCATCTTCTACGACTAATACGTGATAGCTCATTTACACCACTTTCTGTCTTTTTTATTTTCCAAGACGTATTCTATTCATAACTAGTAACATTTCTAGTCATAGATACATTAAAAAGCAAGATTTTGCGTTTTTATTGATTCAAAGCAAGCTTATTTACAGCCATTCATAAACGCGCATATTTTCCCATAATGGATAACAATTATAGTTACTGCTATTCATCTTAATTGTTTACACTTAGGGGATAACCATTTAGGAGCAAAAAAATGCAAGAAGTGAAAGCTTTTAACGAGAAACGCGCAGAAATCTATTGGTGGTTTTCTAGCCTGTTCGCAAAAGAACTGACAGAGAAAGAACTAGAAAGCTACCACAGTGTTGAAATTCGAAGCTTTTTGGCTGGCCTTGGTGAAAATGAGTCATTAAAACCAGCTGTGGATACCCTTGTTGATGCACTTAACCGCCTACAGGATCGTGAAGACGCGCAACTTGAGTTGGCTGCAGACTTTTGTGAGCTTTTCCTTAAGACAGAAAAGCACGGTGCACTGCCTTACGCCTCTATGTACATCGGTCAATCTGGTCTGCTAAACGACAAACCAGCAGAAGAGATGGAAAAACTGATGGCAGAGTTTGGCGTGCAAGTTGATGAAAACCTGAAAGAGCCAGCAGACCACCTAGCGGTAGAGTTGGATTTCTTGGGTAATATGATTATTCGCTCTAACGAACTAGAGCAAGAAAAGCACATGGAAGAAGCGTTCGAAAAGCAGAACGATTTCATCCAAAAGCATCTTTTGACTTGGCTACCTCAGTTTGCCGCTAAATGTAAGCAGTTCGACGAATTTGGCTTCTATGTTAGCGTTGCGCAACTATTAATTGCATTTTGTAAACTGGACAGCACCTACCTTCTTGGTGAATAATTGCCGCCTATTTTAGGGAGCCTGCTATTTAGGCTCCCTATTTTATTCGTTTAGTTTTAATCTGGCTTAAAGAAACCCAACCAATTTAGCCGTGAAAATGTGACCTCAAGGGCACAAAACAACCGCTGAAAATATTGCCAGCCTGCCCACATCAGTCTAAAATGTGAGCGCAAACGATTAAATATGATTTATATGTAAACCGCTGAAATATAGCGGTTTTTGTGTTTTCTTAACATGATTGCTGACTAATTCCTCACTTATAAAAAGAAGGGAATATGAGTATCAGCAACAAATGTTGCTACAAATCTTTTTATACCGATTCGGAACAACCACTGCCAAATATCTCAGCAATGCCCTTTCTTGCAGTTGCTCGGTTTGTGCAAGACCCTAAGCGTATGGTTGTCTTCACTCACGGTATTCAGTAGCTCGATACAGGACATCATTTATGGCCACTATTAAAGACGTTGCTCGCTTAGCCGGCGTTTCTACCACAACGGTTTCGCACGTAATTAACAAAACTCGCTTTGTTGCAGAAGCAACCCAAGAAAAAGTAATGAAAGCGGTTGATGAACTAAATTACGCGCCAAGCGCCGTTGCTCGTAGCTTGAAGTGCAACTCTACTCGTACTATCGGTATGTTAGTTACTCAATCAACCAACCTATTCTTCTCTGAAGTCATCGATGGTGTTGAGAGTTACTGTTACCGTCAAGGTTACACTCTAATTCTTTGTAACACGGGCGGTATCTACGAGAAACAACGTGACTACATCCGCATGCTAGCTGAGAAACGCGTAGATGGCATCCTAGTAATGTGTTCTGACTTGACGGAAGAGCTAAAAGAGATGCTAGACCGCCATTCTGACATTCCAAAAGTTGTGATGGACTGGGGCCCTGAGAGCTCACAGGCAGATAAGATCATCGATAACTCGGAAGAAGGCGGCTACATCGCGACGAAATACCTGATCGATAACGGTCACACTGACATTGCATGTTTGAGCGGTCATTTTGAAAAAGCAGCGTGCCAAGAGCGTATCGCTGGTTACCGCCGAGCAATGGCGGAAGCAAACCTAACAGTTAATGAAGATTGGGTTCTTGAAGGCAACTTCGAATGTGATACTGCTGTACTGGCGGCAGATAACATCACTGCAATGGAAAAACGCCCAACAGCTGTCTTCTGTTTTAACGACACAATGGCGCTAGGCTTAATGAGCCGCTTGCAGCAAAACGGTATCAAAGTACCGGATGATGTATCCGTGATCGGTTACGACAACATTGAGCTTGCAGAATACTTTTCTCCACCGCTAACGACTATCCACCAACCAAAACGTCGTGTGGGTAAAAACGCATTTGAGATCCTTTTGGAGCGCATCAAAGACAAAGAACACGAGAAACGTGTGTTCGAGATGCAACCAGAGATCGTTGTTCGCAACACGGTTAAGAAACTAAACTAACCTCATCTGCGAACTCATTTTATAAAGCGCTCTTATGGGCGCTTTTTTAATGCCTAAAAATAACTTTCTCTTAATATTTCAGTTCAAGAATACAACCTTAAACTTCGATAAGTTGCTGTTTTAATTAAGGTGTAGTCCATTTCCTACATCAAGCTTTTGTATGACAAGTAGTACCCAGCAATATAAAACAAAACACATCAATTTAACGCTATTAACTGAACCAAGATCACACTTTTATATTTGAAACGTGATGTTAATTCAATATACGAAGTATTCTCAAAGAGTCACGCACAGGGCAAACCATTCGAAAGGGTGGGACGCAAAGCCTCCGGCCTGAACCATCTTATTAGATGGAAGGTAGCGGGGTTACCGATGGCAAATATGCATTAAGTGAGTTTACCCTTTAATGACATTGTGTCTGCATACATTTGCTAATCTCTCGGACCTGATTTTTGGTGGCGTAATATTAATTACACCGAGATAACACATCATGGATAAACCGATACTCAAAGACTCAATGAAGCTGTTTGAGGCACTTAGTAATATCAAGTCGCGCTCAATGTTTGGCGGCTTTGGGCTCTTCGCCGATGAAACGATGTTTGCACTAGTTGTGAACAATCAACTTCATATACGAGCTGACCAACAAACTTCATCTGACTTCGAGACTCAAGGACTAAAACCGTACGTCTACAAGAAACGTGGTTTCCCAGTTGTTACGAAATACTATGCTATTTCTGATGATCTATGGGATTCGACCGATCGCTTGATTGAAGTTGCAAAGCAATCTCTAGAGACAGCTAAGCAAGAGAAAAAACAGCAAGCGAGCACCAAACCTAACCGATTGAAAGACCTTCCTAATCTACGCCTTGCAACTGAACGTATGTTGAAGAAAGCAGGCATTGACTCTGTCGAGCAACTAGAAGAAGAAGGTGCCCTAAACGCTTATAAAGCAATCCAAGATACGCATGCCTCTACGGTAAGCCTTGAATTGTTGTGGGCGCTTGAAGGCGCTATCAACGGTACACATTGGAGCGTCGTACCTCAGTCTCGCCGGGAAGAGTTGATGAGTGCTCTCTCGTAGAGCAATCATTTCAGCATGACATTGAGTAAAAACCGCAGTTTTCACACTGCGGTTTTTTTTGAAATTTTTTCTTACTCCATTCTGTCTTATTATTTAAGAAGCCAAACGGAGCCATTGATATGAATAAGAAACTGATTTTAGGACTGATCCTACTCGCGACCATCATCTTTTTAGGTGTCAACTTTGGTCAATATTTAACGCTAGAAAACGCAAAAGCACAGCAACAAGCGTTAAACAGTTTCATTGACCAAAACTTCGTGTTTGCCGCCGCAACCTATTTCTTCGCTTACATTGCTATCACCGCTTTTTCTATTCCTGGTGCTGCGGTTGTAACGCTTCTTGGTGCAGCCTTGTTTGGTTTTTGGACGAGTTTATTGTTAGTGTCTTTTGCCAGCACAATCGGTGCAACCATTGCGTTTTTAAGCAGCCGTTACCTATTACGTGAATGGGTGCAAAGCAAGTTTGGTAATAAGTTAAATGCCATTAACCAAGGTGTAGAAAAAGACGGTGCTTTTTACCTCTTCTCTCTACGTTTAATTCCGGTATTTCCGTTTTTCTTGATCAACTTGTTGATGGGTCTGACACCAATGTCAGTCGCACGATTCTACCTAACTAGCCAAATCGGTATGTTGCCAGGCACTGCCGTCTACCTAAATGCAGGTACACAGCTCGCCACTATCGACAGTCTTTCGGGAATTGTGTCGCCAACCGTATTAGCATCGTTTGCTCTGCTCGGCTTGTTCCCAATCATCGCAAAATGGGTTATGAATAAAGTTCGCCCAGCCCAAGTTCAAAACGGAAATGCTTAATGAAGATATACATCGCTAAAAATCCTGCAGAAGCTCATATCGTCTGTGAGCTTCTCAAAACCGAACAGATAGCTTGTGAAGTAAGAGGTGAGGGAATGTTCGGCTTAAAGGGTGAGTTGCCGTTTAGCGATGATACAGACCCGTATGTTTGGCTTTTACATCCGGAGCAGAAACTAAAAGCATCTGCCATTGTTGAAGATTATCGTCAACAAGCGGAATTGACTTATCAAGACTGGCAGTGCCCACAGTGTTCAGAACAGAACGAAGGCCAGTTTGGTGCGTGTTGGCAATGTGGATATCAAATAGGGGAGCCATAACGGCTCCCCTACTCTTTTGATCTCTTCAATAAATGCGTTAAGCCGCTAGACTCTGCTGCTTAATGAACTCGATGGAATGTTGGTTAAAGTCATCGGGCCTTTCTACATTACACACATGACCACAATCTGGTATTTCTCTCAGTACGCTCAACTTATGCACCGCGACCATTTCTTTCACTGGCTTGATGAACATGTAGTCTCGATCACCCATCAAATACAGCGTCGGAATCGGTAGTTCACGATCTTTGAAATATCTCATCAATGGGTTCACATCTGCTGCCAAAGTAAACCAACGCTTAAATTCTTTTTGGCAGAGCTTCTTGGCTTCGCGAATAAACAAGTGTCTTGATTCTCGCTGGTTTTTCTGTGGCATCACAATATAAGCAAACAACTTGTACAACCACATGTAAGGAAGGATGTGTTTACCAAGGTTCCCCAATTTCACCAATATCTGTGAGCGAGTATTTAAACGAGTGACTGCGCCACCCAACACCATTGAGCGAACACGGTCTGAAGCCAGTTCAGCCAAGTTACGCACAATAATAGTACCCAAGGACATACCGACAAAGTGTGCTGATTGGATCTTAAGGTGATCCAACACTTTTAGAATATCTTGAGTCACAGCCGTAAAGGTATATCGACTAGTAATCAGCTCTTTCAACAGTTGATTGGACTTTCCGTGACCTCGAAGATCGATGAGCAACAAATTGAAATGCTGCTTATACGCTTTGATTTGCTTAAACCAGATCGAAGAACTGCCACCAGCACCATGTACGAAAACAACCCACTCATTACTGGTAGGGTGCAAATAGGTTTTGTGGAAAAGAAGTGGCTGAGTCATGTATCAGTACGAAAAACACTTTTTGTGAAAGGGAATGGATAAATGCTACCACACTCCATAAGGGTAAGATAATAAAGGCACCTCATTCGGTGCCTTTCGTTACACTTTTTAAAGATTTTGCGTCAATTTAACGCAGCTCTATACAGTTGCAAATACTCTTCTGCCGCTTTTCGCCAACAAAAGTCTTTTTGCATAGCATGAAGTTGTACACGTCTCACTTCTGTCACATTTTGTGCGTAAAGCAGAAGCGCTCTCAACATTGTCAGTAATAGACCTTGCGGCGTTGGTTCATAGAAAACGAACCCCGTTGCATCGGCTGGATCCACATCGTAGTCATTCACGCTGTCTTTTAAGCCACCTACCCCACGAACGATTGGCAAAGTGCCATAGGCCATGCTGTAGATTTGGTTCAAACCACACGGCTCGAATTCAGAAGGCATTAGGAAGAAATCCGATCCTGCCTCAACCAAGTGTGCTAATTCGTTATCGTACGCTTCAACGAAGACAAACTTGTCCGCAAATTGTGCCGCTACATCTCGTAACTGCGCCGCGAGAATAGGATCGCCCGTGCCAACCACAACAAGCTGAACCTCGTGTTTTAGAAAGTCTGCCAACGCAGGCAATAGATAGTGCACACCTTTTTGCTGTGTTAGGCGACACACCATGCCAAACATGGCGCAATCTAATACTTCAAGTCCCAACTTTTCTTGCATTGCTTTTTTACATGCGTTCTTACCACGAACCATACTTTGACGATTGGCTTTGTAGTTAAGCGGCAAGTTTGAATCGGTTTCTGGATTCCACGCACTGTAATCACATCCATTAAGGATGCCCACCAAATCACTAGCACGTTGCTGAAACTCCCACGCCATGCCGTGGCTTCCAAGCTCGGTTTTCAGTTCTTCGGCATAAGTAGGGCTAACAGCATTTATTTTATCTGCGTTCATTACCCCTGCTTTCAGCATAGTAATGTGCGTTGCACTTACTGCAGCATCTGGCACATTTCGGCTATGGAATTCAGGCAGACATTGAACATCGTCATAGCTAAACACGCCTTTGAACACCGCATTATGGATTGAAATAACACTGCGAGTATTAGCAAAGAAAGCGTCGTGGCCGTAACGATGTTTTAGCAGGAAGGGAACTAAGCCTGTGTGCCAGTCATTGGCATGAACAATATCGGGCTGGAAGCCAAGCTTTGGCAGCATGTCTAAGCAAGCCGCACTGAAAAACGCGAAACGCTCGCCGTTATCCGTGTAGGCTTGGTTGTTTTCCGCGTACATCGACGGACGATTGAAATAAGGAGGACAATCAATCAAATAAACCGGATTATCCCCAAGCGTTAACTTAAGGACACGGTAAGCTGTATGAGGCCAACTTGTTAGCTCTGTTTCCAGAACCGTTTCCGCTTCTGACAACTGTTCAATACCAGTGTAGGCAGGTATAGAAATTCGTACATCTTGCTGAAGATTTTGAAGGGCTTCCGGTAGTGCCTTGGCTACATCAGCCAAGCCACCACTTTTGATCAGTCCTTCGACTTCAGACGCTACAAACAGAACAGACAAATTGTTAGTAGCCAACACGTGCTCCTTTTGGAATTACGACAATGCCATCATCTGACACATGATAGTGTTTTTTATCTTCTTGTAGATTTACACCAATTTGCGTACCCGGCGCAATATCTGCGTCTTTATCTACAATCACGCGACGAAGAACACAACCTTCCCCGACCTTCACATCACCGAGCAAAATACACTGGCTGATGTCACACGCTGAAGCAATATTACTGCGGAAACCAAGTACTGATTTTTCAATACGAGAACCGCGCACGTAGCTGCCATTACATACTAGGCTGTCGATGATCTGAACTCGACCATTTACAGAGTCAGTGAAAGTTGCAGGTGGCAATGGTGGGTAGTAAGTATGCAGTGGCCATTTACGGTTGTAGAGAGAGAATGGTGCGTCTTTCTCAAGCAGATCCATATGTGCTTGCCAGTACGCATCGATTGTACCTACATCGCGCCAGTAAACTTCTTCTTTCTCACCTGTAATGCGGTTCATGCTGAAGTCATACACAAACACATCGCCACGAGGGAACATCTTAGGAATGATGTCTTTACCAAAATCGTGAGTAGAGGCTTCATTGTCAGCGTCTTCAATCAATTCTGAGAACAGCGTTTGAGCTTCAAAGATGTAGTTGCCCATAGAGACAAGCGCATGTTCTGGGTCACCAGGAATCGATTTTGGATTTGCAGGCTTTTCTTCAAAGCCAATCATTCGACCTTCACTGTCCACTTCGATAACACCAAATTGAGAGGCTTCCGATAGCGGCATACGCAGTGCCGAAACAGTCAAAGATGCTTCTTTTTCTTGGTGGAAAGCAAGCATCTGTTTAATGTCCATTTTATAGATATGGTCTGAACCAAAGATACATACTTGATCCGGTTCCGCCAATTCCATAAAACGTAAATTTTGGTAGATAGCATCGGCAGTACCTTCATACCAACGCTTACCCGTACGCATTTGCGCAGGAATTGGGTCGATAAAACGGTCTGTAATGCCATTGATGTTCCAACCCTTTTTCAAGTGATGGAATAGAGATTGAGATTTGAATTGAGTAAGGACGTAAATACGCATTAAATCCGCATTTACAAAGTTATTCAGAGCGAAATCAATAAGTCGGTAACTTCCGCCGAAAGGGACCGAAGGTTTACTGCGGGATTCCGTTAAAGGTCTCAAGCGAGAGCCTTCACCGCCAGCAAGAATCATTCCCAAAACACTAGCCATTCGTTGTTCTCCATATATAGTTATAGCTTGGAACTGGTATTCACTTGAAATGAGCAGAACTCGGGGAGTCAAGCGAATACATTATTGCATCCGCACTGATAAGTTTCTTTGAACCCTCACAGCGCGAACTAAAAAAGCTATTGCACATCCTCGTACGCACGCACCTTGGTTGTTTTTATTTTTGGTGCTAAATAACCGCATACAGTTGCATTATTTGTGTAATAAGTTATCGAACTGGAACTAAATTACAATTTAAAATATGCCATTCCGTGTTGTATACAGATGTTGCTTACTCAATACGGTATCTTGGTCACACTATGAGACGCAAACGATTACATTGTGAAAACAATTTACAAACCGATTAACTACACAAGCGCAGTTTTGCGACAGGATACGATGAAACTATGACCGTTCTATGAAAACAGAATGGAGAAAATTTGAATGGAAATAATTGGCGATGTGAATATTTTATAGAATAACAAGCAAAAAATAAGGCAGCGTATTCGCTGCCTTATTCGTTCTAATTTATCACTTAAGCTTTCGGTTTCTTGCGCTTGTCTGTGATTTCCCACTTACCGTCAATGAATAGCGCAGTCCAACCACTTGGTTTGCCATCATCTTCAGTACGCACGTAGTTCTCTTTGCTCTTACGGCTAAAACGAACCACTGCTGGGCGACCATCTGGATCCGCCGCTGGTGCTGTCGTTAGGTATTTGAACTTCTCTGGAAGACGCTCTTCAAATCGAGCCAGTTCAGAAACCAATGGCGCACGCGTCTCACGTGATTTAGGGAAGTTACTTGCCGCCATGAATAGGCCAGATGCACCATCACGAAGAACAAAGTAAGCGTCTGAGTTTTCACATGGTAGTTCAGGGAAATGAACTGGGTCTTCCTTCGGTGGCGCAACTTCGCCATTCTTCAGAATCTTACGAGTGTTCTTACACGTTTCACTCGTACAATCCATGTATTTACCGAATCGACCGTTCTTAAGAACCATGTCAGAGCCACACTTGTCACACTCAACAACTGGGCCATCGTAGCCTTTCACTTTGAACTCGCCATACTCAACGATGTAGCCTTCACAGTTCGGGTTGTTACCACAAACGTGCATCTTGCGTTTATCGTCAATCAGGTACGCATCCATCGCTGTTTCACAGATAGGACAACGCTTCTTAGCACGCAGTGCTGCAGTTTCCACGTCTTCTTCTAGAACGTTGATGATGCCTTCTTCGTCACCTAGGTTGATGGTTGTCTTACAACGCTCTTTAGGTGGCAGTGCGTAACCAGAACAGCCAAGGAACACACCAGTAGACGCAGTACGAATACCCATTGGACGACCACAAGTTGGACACTCAATATCTGTCATCACAATGTGATTCAGTTTCATGCCGCCTTCGTTTTCGTCTTGTTCCGCTTTCTCAAGATCACCCGTAAAGTCTGTGAAGAAGCTGTCTAGGACATCTTTCCACATCACGTCACCTTCGGCGATTTGGTCAAGCTTCTGCTCCATACGAGCCGTGAAGTCGTAGTTCATCAGATCGTTAAAGCTGTCATCTAGACGGTCAGTAACAATCTCACCCATCTTCTCTGCGTAGAAACGACGCTGGTCTACTTTCACATAGCCACGATCTTGGATCGTAGAGATGATCGATGCGTATGTAGAAGGGCGGCCAATGCCACGCTTCTCAAGTTCTTTAACCAATGCCGCCTCTGTAAAGCGCGCTGGTGGCTTAGTAAAGTGCTGCTTAGGCTCAAGCGATTCTAGGTCTAGCTTATCACCCAACTGAACTGCAGGAAGAATTGTGTCTTCGTTTTTACCCATTGGGCGTTGTACGCGAGTCCAACCATCAAACTTAAGGATACGGCCTTTCGCTTTCAGCGTGTATTCCGCAGCTTTAACACTGATGGTGGTTGAATCGTATTCTGCTGGTGTCATTTGACACGCAACAAATTGATTCCAAATCAATGAGTAGAGCTTGTGAGCGTCAGCATCAACACCTTGTAGGTCTTCTGCTTTCACTGCTACATCGGAAGGACGAATCGCTTCGTGTGCTTCTTGTGCGCCTTCTTTGCTACCGTATCTTAGCGGGTTAGCAGGAAGGTATTTATCGCCATACTCTGAACCGATGAAGCCACGAACTGCATCTACCGCTTCTGCACTCAAATTGGTTGAGTCAGTACGCATATACGTGATGTAACCCGCTTCATACAGACGCTGAGCCAGCATCATGGTCTTCTTAACACCGTAGCCTAGGCGAGTACTCGCCGCTTGCTGAAGTGTTGAGGTAATGTATGGAGCAGACGGCTTACTCTTCGTTGGGCGATCTTCACGCTTACAAACTTCGTAGCTTGCTTTTTCCAGTACCGAAAGCGCTGCTTTGGTCTCTGTCTCGTTGACAGGCTTAAACGCAACGCCATCTTTTTGCGCAACAAGCAGTTTGAATGCTGTCTTATCTTTGGTATGTGTATTTGCGTTGATGTCCCAGAATTCTTCTGGAATGAAAGCGTTGATTTCACGCTCACGCTCAACCAATAGTTTTACCGCTACTGACTGTACACGACCCGCAGACAAGCCACGTGCAACTTTCTTCCATAGCAATGGAGAAACCATGAAACCCACTACGCGGTCCATGAATCGACGTGCTTGCTGTGCGTTAACACCATCCATATTCAGCTCACCAGGCGTCTGGAAAGCTTGTTGGATTGCATTCTTAGTAATCTCGTTAAAAACTACACGTTTGTATCGCTCTTCATCGCCACCGATGATCTCACGAAGGTGCCATGCGATAGCTTCTCCCTCGCGGTCCAAATCGGTTGCGAGATAAACGAAATCAGCGTCTTTGGCTAATTTTTGCAGTTCACTAACAACTTTTTCTTTGCCTGGAAGGATTTGGTAATTCGCATCCCAGTCATGATATGGGTTAATCCCCATTTTTTTGATTAGAGCTTTACGGTCTTTTTCTTTTTTGACACGCGCTTTCTCTTCCGGGCTCATTCCTTTAGTAGAAATGGCAGCGGCTTTTTTCTCACCAGTGCTTTGACCGGCCGTAGGCAGATCACGCACGTGACCAACACTAGACTTAACAATAAAGTCTTTACCAAGGTATTTATTTATCGTCTTAGCCTTGGCTGGTGACTCCACTATAACGAGCGATTTACCCATAACTGACTCTAACGTCCTTCATAATAATGCGGGTAACTGCCCCCTAAGGAAGCTACCCGCATAATGTTCTATTTCATTGCTTCTTTTTTTACTATTGTGCGAGATGAAAAGAAGATCAACTGCTTTTTTGAAATTCAGATCCGATTGGTTGACAATTCATCGCCTTTCTAATTTGACGAGGCAGGGTTCTGCAAAAGGTCTTGAGCGGCATATACTAAGCAGGCAAAGATTCCTCCCGCTAGTCGAATTCAATAAATTTTGTCTCTCATCACAAAATATTTTTTCTTTCACGATCAGAGCCTAACCTTAGATTACGATGCTGAAATAGCGACGATTTGCATATAAGAATCACTTACCTTGTTGCTTCTATATAAAGAAGTAAAACCTCATGGGACAATACTGGTAAAACACGTAATCACAGATTTAGGTATGCAAACCCATGATGTTTGTGGGTATACTGCTGCCACTTAAGATTTATTGAATGACGAGAACGTTATGTCTGATAGAAAACACATTGAAGAGTTCGACCTTCTTTTGATCGCTAACCAAATCATCCAAGAACACGATGACTACATCGAAGGTATGCGTGCAACGAGCGTAGTAGAAAAAGACGATGTATTGGTATTTAAAGGCGAGTACTTCTTAGATGAAAAAGGTCTGCCGACCACCAATACTACAGCCGTATTCAATATGTTTAAGTACCTTGCGCACCACCTGTCAAAAGAGTTCACGCTGAACAAATAAGCGCTTCAAAATTCAATAAAAAAGCCAGAGTCTCAACTCTGGCTTTTTCGCTTCAATAAACTGAATTAGCAGCTCAATGCTTTCAGTTTATCGAAGTAATCTGGGAATGTCTTGGACGTACATTTAGGATCGTTAATCGTCACCGGTGTATCGCTTAGCGCCACCAGAGAGAAACACATCGCCATACGGTGATCATCATAAGTATCAATCGCAGCGTGCGTAAGTTGTGGTACAGACTTAACGATGATGTAATCCTCACCCTCTTCCACTTCTGCACCGACTTTACGAAGCTCAGTCGCCATTGCAGACAGACGGTCAGTCTCTTTCACGCGCCAGTTGTACACATTACGAATCGCTGTTGTGCCTTCTGCAAACAGGGCTGTCGTTGCGATGGTCATTGCCGCATCTGGTATATGGTTGTAATCCATGTCGATACCTTTCAGCTGACCAACACGTGAAATCACGTAATCATCGCCCCATTCGATTTCTGCACCCATTTTCTCGAGTGCATCAGCGAATTGGATATCACCCTGAATACTATTTTTACCAATACCTGTGACTTTCACTTCACCACCTTTGATGGCCGCCGCCGCCAAGAAGTAAGAAGCTGAAGACGCATCACCTTCGACCAAAAAATCACCCGGAGCGATGTAATGCTGGCCTGCAGGGATAACAAACTCTTGGTAGTCGTTATTGACCACTTCTACACCAAACTGCTTCATGATATGCAAAGTGATATCGATGTAAGGCTTTGAAACCAATTCGCCTTCAATATTGATGCGAATTTCACCCTCAGCCAAAGGCGCTGACATTAAAAATGCCGTTAAGAATTGGCTAGAAATAGAACCATCAATCGATACAGAACCAGATTTAAGACCAGTACCAACGATTTTCAGTGGTGGGTAGTTTTCGTTTTCTAGGTAAGTAACGTCTGCACCAGCCGCTTGAAGGGCTGTCACTAGGTGACCGATCGGACGCTCTTTCATACGAGGTTCACCAGTCAACACGTATTCACCTTCACCTAAGCATAGGGCTGCGGCAAGTGGACGCATTGCGGTGCCGGCATTACCTAAAAATAACTCTACAGGCTCAGAGACAGAAAATGGACGACCGAGACCTTCAACGACACACTCGGTTTTATCTTCAGACAATTGATATTGAACGCCAAGCTTTGTCAGTGCGTTCAACATATGACGAATGTCATCGCTGTCGAGAAGGTTTGTCAAACGAGTGGTGCCTTTTGCTAAAGCAGCAAGCAATAGAGCTCGGTTGGAAACGCTTTTTGATCCAGGAAGGTTCACTTCCCCGTGAATTTTATTGATGGGTTGTAACGTTAGGCTTTCCATTAAAAGTTGATAATCCTTTGTGCTCTCACTTCACGTTTTTTGAGAGCTAAACAATTCTTCGTGGATTCAGACTAACGAAAAAACCATCACAAAACCAGAGTAAATCCTTGCTAATTTTTGAATAATTAGTCAGCTTAGATTTTACTGTGCAAACGTTGGCTTAGTAAGCGATATCCACTCGAACGCCGTCATCAAAATAGAGGATGCGAACATCGTCTCCACGCTTAAACAGCATGCTATTGTCAACGTCTTGAATTACGTTAATAAGTTTGTTGCCATCGACTTTAACCAAAAGTTCAACAAGCTTGTATTCCACCGTGTACTCGTAGTTGCTACGGTTTCTCACTACGGCTGCGCCAGCGAGCGCCCCAACTGCGGTCGCGACTTCTTTACCTGTACCACCACCAAATTGGTTACCCACTAAACCGCCGATCGTCGCACCCAGTAGTGTTTCCCAGCCATTGCTTTGTGACTGTTTCACTTCTTGTTGCGTAATGTATCGCACAGAATCGACTTTGCCATACACCACTTGATTTACAGGTTTTGCTACATTTCTTTCATAGGCTGCATTGGCGAAAAATGGCAAAAACAGTATGATCCATGCCCATCGTTTTATATTAAGTCTTACTCCGCTCATAATAAGCTCCTATAGGCTCTGATGTTGGTAAAGTTTTCTTTATGACAATCTATTTAACTGAACTTGATGACTCGCATTCGTTTCCATCGCCGTACGAAGCTCTGAGCGACCCAAACGGTTTGCTGGCCTTTGGTGGGGATCTCAACCCAGAACGCATTCTTAACGGCTATCACCAAGGTATTTTTCCATGGTATGGCCCTGGTGAGCCCATTCTTTGGTGGAGTCCTTCTCCAAGAGCCGTTTTTGATCCTTTATCATTTAAGCCTTCAAAAAGCCTAAAAAAGTTTCAGCGTAAACAACAGTATAAAGTAACGCTAAACAATGCAACCGAACGCGTAATTCAATTATGTTCTTCAACTCGTCCTGCAGAAGAAACTTGGCTCAATAAGGATATGCAAACGTCCTATATTGAACTCGCCAAACGCGGCCATTGCCACTCAGTAGAAGTATGGCACGAGGATCAACTCGTTGGCGGTTTATACGGCATCAGTGTTGGCCAACTTTTTTGTGGTGAGTCGATGTTTAGCCTTAAAGACAACGCATCTAAGATTGCATTGTGGTATCTCTGCGACCATTTGGCGTCAAACCACGGTCAATTAATCGATTGTCAGGTAATGAACCCACACTTAGCTTCACTTGGTGCATTTGAACTTGAACGTGACGACTTCGTACAAAAACTACTATCTTTAAGAGGTAAGAACACCGATTTGGGCACGTTTGAACCACAGATTTTGCAGGACGCGGTATCATGAGCACAGATCTCCAACACATCCGTATCGGCTTGACCAATAACCATCCGTGCAGCTATTTGCCAGAGCGCGAAGAACGCGTGGCTGTAGCACTCGATGCCAGCTTGCATACAGAACAAAACTATCAAGTATTGATGGCGAATGGCTTTCGTCGCAGTGGCGACACCATCTATAAACCTCATTGTGAACAGTGCAATGCATGTCAGCCAATCCGCATTGCGGTGCCAGACTTTCGTCCATCCAAGAGTCAAAAGCGTCTGTTGAATAAAGCCAATTCTCTGAGTTGGACGCTCAAGCCTGAGCTAGACCAAGATTGGTTCCAGCTTTACAGCAGGTACATAACTGCGCGGCACAAAAATGGCACCATGTACCCTCCTCGTGAGGATGAGTTCGCTCGATTTGCTCAAACAACATGGTTAACAACCGGATTTCTGCATGTCTATGATAAAAATGATCGACTTCTCGCAGTTGCGGTTACGGATATCATGGGTAACAGTGCGAGTGCTTTTTATACCTTCTTTGATCCCGATTATCCTTTGTCTCTTGGGACCTTGGGGGTTCTTTTCCAACTTGAATATTGCCAACAGAACGGCAAACATTGGCTATATTTGGGCTATCAGATCGATGAGTGTCCAGCGATGAACTACAAAACTCGCTTTCAACGACACCAAAGGCTAGTAAATCAGCGTTGGCAAGGGTAGAATACGCCCCAACTTTACATAATTACTGTTTAGCGGCAAAATAAGCGCGCTAATACCGCCTAATTTCTAAAGAGGATTAAATGGCTAAAGAAGACGTAATTGAGATGCAAGGCACTGTGCTTGACACTCTACCAAACACTATGTTCCGCGTTGAACTTGAAAACGGTCACGTTGTGACTGCACACATCTCTGGCAAGATGCGTAAGAACTACATCCGTATTCTTACTGGTGATAAAGTAACTGTAGAGATGACTCCATACGACCTATCTAAAGGCCGCATCGTCTTCCGTGCTCGTTAATCTCTGATTTTCGAATACAATAAAAAACGAAGCTTATGGCTTCGTTTTTTATTGCCTGTCTTTTGCTCTCAATACCAAGCTTGCTTTTGGGGGTTTCAATACACTCAACAGACTTGTTCCATTCTTGCAGACACAAAAAAGCGCACGCCTAGGCGCACGCTTTTAAAGTAGATTTCAACAAAGAATTAGTGAAGTGCTGCTTCTTTCTCGCTTAAGTATTCGAACTTAAGTTCGTCTTTCACTAGCGTTACTTTCACAGTACCACCATCCACCAATGAGCCGAACAGAAGTTCATTCGCCAAAGGTTTCTTAAGCTGCTCTTGAATCACTCGTCCCATAGGACGTGCCCCCATCGCTTTGTCGTAGCCTTTGTGAGCTAACCAATGACGCGCATCTTGTGATACTTCCATTGATACGCCACGAGCGTCCAGTTGAACTTGTAGTTCCACGATGAACTTATCGACCACTTGGTGGATCACCGCTTCATCTAGGCTGTTGAACCAAATAATATTGTCTAGACGGTTACGGAATTCTGGTGTGAACACCTTCTTGATTTCCGCCATCGCATCATGACTATTATCTTGTTGGATAAGACCGATCGATTTCTTCTCAGTCTCAGCAACACCTGCGTTGGTTGTCATCACAAGGATCACGTTACGGAAATCGGCTTTGCGTCCATTGTTGTCCGTCAGCGTACCGTTATCCATTACCTGTAGTAGCAAGTTAAAGATATCTGGGTGTGCTTTCTCGATTTCATCAAGCAGAACCACTGAGTGCGGGTGTTTCAGCACGGCATCGGTTAGTAAGCCACCTTGATCGTAACCAACATAACCTGGAGGCGCACCAATCAAACGGCTTACCGAATGACGCTCACCGTACTCAGACATATCGAAACGAAGAAGCTCAATGCCAAGTAGCTTCGAAAGCTGAACAGTCACCTCTGTTTTACCTACCCCTGTAGGGCCAGCAAACAAGAATGAACCGACAGGCTTGTTATCTACACCCAGACCTGCACGAGACAGTTTGATTGCCTCTGAAAGCGCGTCAATCGCATTGTCTTGACCGAAGACCAGCATCTTCATCTTGTCATCAAGGTTCTTCAGAATGTCTTTGTCTGAAGACGACACTGATTTCTCTGGAATACGTGCCATCTTAGCGACCATCGCTTCGATGTCTGCAACACCAACAGTTTTCTTACGACGACTTGCTGGTGCTAAGCGGCTACGCGCACCCGCTTCATCAATAACGTCGATCGCTTTATCTGGCAAGTGACGCTCATTGATGTATTTCGCCGATAGCTCTACTGCCGCACGCAACGCTTTATTGGTGTAACGAACTTCGTGGTGAGCTTCGTACTTAGGTTTCAGACCAATCAAGATCTTAGTCGTATCGTCGAGAGACGGTTCCACTACATCGATTTTTTGGAAACGGCGAGATAGTGCACGCTCTTTCTCAAAGATATTGCTGTACTCTTGGTACGTTGTCGAACCAATACAACGCAACTTACCGCTACTTAGTAGAGGCTTGATCAGGTTTGCCGCATCGACTTGACCACCAGAAGCTGCACCTGCGCCGATAATAGTATGAATCTCATCGATAAATAGGATTGCGTCTTCTTCTTTCTCAAGCTGCTTAAGAACCGATTTGAAACGCTTCTCGAAGTCACCACGGTATTTGGTACCTGCGAGTAGAGAGCCAATATCCAGCGAGTAAATCACGCTGTTTTGAATCACTTCAGGCACTTGTCCTTCAACGATTCTCCACGCTAGACCCTCAGCGATGGCGGTTTTACCAACGCCCGCTTCACCCACAAGCAATGGGTTGTTTTTACGGCGACGGCAAAGTACTTGGATTGTACGCTCTAGTTCTTTGTCACGACCAATAAGTGGGTCGATGTTACCCGCTTTTGCAACTTGGTTTAGATTGGTTGCAAAGCTTTCCAAACGTTCTTCTGGATTGGTCTCTTCTGGCGCTTCTGAGCCGAAAGAGTCTGATGAAGAAGAGTCTTCATTCGAGCCAGAGGCTTTAGTAATGCCGTGAGAGATAAAGTTAACGATGTCCAAACGAGAGATATCGTTCTTTTTGAGTAGGTAAGCAGCGTGAGATTCTTGTTCGCTGAAAATCGCAACAAGGACATTTGCCCCAGTCACTTCACTGCGACCAGACGACTGAACATGGAAGACGGCGCGTTGTAATACACGCTGGAAACTCAATGTCGGCTGGGTTTCGCGCGTCTCATCGCTTTCAGGAATGAGCGGCGTTGTTTGGTCGATAAAAATATCGAGTTCGTTACGCAAAGCATCAAGGTCCGCTTTGCAGGCTAGAAGGGCTTCCTTAGCTGCATCATTTTCCAACAATGCAAGTAGGAGGTGTTCGACAGTCATGAACTCGTGGCGTTTGTCACGTGCACGAGCGAATGCACCGTTAAGGCTTGACTCTAGTTCTTTATTTAGCATAAGTACCTCCCGAAAGAACAACTTTGGTTGCTCGAGCAAGTCTTCTTATTACGCTTGCTCCATAGTACATAGTAGCGGATGCTCATTTTCCCTTGAGTACATCGTCACTTGCGCTACTTTTGTTTCAGCAATTTCTGCACTGTAAGTGCCACAAATTGCCTTTCCTTCATAGTGGATCTTGAGCATGATTTGCGTCGCTTTATCAATATCATGTGAAAAAAATCGCTCAAGCACCTCTATGACGAAATCCATAGGTGTATAGTCATCATTGTTGAGTACAACGTTGTATAGCTTTGGTGGCTGAACTTTTGTACTTTCGCGCTCCAGAAGATCAGAGTCTGGAGTCACCCATTCAAAATTTTTACTCATGGCAATTCAAAGATATCGTATCAAAGGGTTGATGTTTTCGACCTATAAAAACAATCTACCATAAGCATGCCATGCGGTGTAGTGAGATGTGGCACCTAATTCGAATTTGATAGATAAATTTTGCTTCCTTACATAGAGACTAATGCACCTCTGTCAGGCGCGCAAATAAAAGATTTTTATCACTTAGAACCGATTTTTTTGCTGTTAGAACTATCAATTTAAATGCTCTCTGTTTCCCCCCCTTGTTATTACAATCATCAAACCCACCAAGATCACACTTACAGAGGAAAAAGAACTAAATATCACGAAAACATCACTTTTTATTCATTTAGTAGAATCTTCTAATGTAGGCAATTTGGTTAGTATCCCTTCCCTTGATATCAAACCCTTGCAGTCCTTTTGACTAAAAGCCATCGCATGCGCCAGAAACAGTTTGCAAAAATGTTAATCTCAAAAGTGATTTGTTTTCAAATATGTTTCTGATTGTTGACTTTCACTATTGACTGTCGAGATTCATTGACTACAGTGGAAAGTGTTGATGCATAAATCCTCATTCTGGGTTTGTTGGTTTTCTAACATCCTGGTGAATATGGATATGCTCACTCGACGTGTGTTAGCAATAGCGAAAATAGTAACGGCTAACAATGAGACCAAGTTAAAGGTATAGCTTGGGTGAAGTAACAACATCAGTAAAAAATGCATGAGGGATGTAAAAGCATGGCTACAGGTACAGTAAAGTGGTTTAACAATGCCAAAGGATTTGGGTTTATCTGTTCAGATGAAGAAGAAGGAGATATTTTCGCCCACTACTCAACTATCCAAATGGACGGTTATCGTACACTGAAAGCAGGCCAACAAGTCTCATACGAGGTTGAAAAAGGTCCAAAAGGTTCACACGCAAGTAGCGTCGTGCCAGTAGAAGGCCAAGCCAAATAACTAGAGCGCTGTCGGAAAGACAAAACATTTGCTCTTGTAGAAGCACTACACAGTTCTGCTTTTATAAAGAGAAAAATAAACCCGCCAAAGAGCGGGTTTATTGTTTTTATCGGTTTTATATTCGCGCCACTGAAGTAGCGCGAGAAACATCTATATATTACTTGTTAATAATGGTGTTCAACGTCGCACTTGGGCGCATCAATGTAGACGCGAGCGCATCATCCAGTGAGTAGTAACCACCTAGCTCGCCTTTCACACCTTGCGCAGAGTTCAGTTCAGAAACGATCGCCTCTTCTTGCTCTGCCAATGCTTTTGCCACTGGTGCAAACTCAGCCGCTAGGTCAGCATCTACCGTTTGCTCTGCTAGCGCTTTTGCCCAGTAAGATGCTAGGTAGTAGTGACTACCGCGGTTATCCAATTCACCAACTTTTCGTGATGGCGACTTGTTGTTGTCTAAGAACTCACCCGTCGCTTTATCAAGTGCGTCAGCAAGCACTTGTGCTTTTGCATTGCCAGCAACGGTGCTTAGGTGCTCAAGCGATGCCGCTAGTGCAAGGAACTCACCCAAAGAATCCCAACGCAGGTGGTTTTCTTTTTCTACCTGTTGAACGTGTTTAGGTGCTGAACCACCTGCACCTGTCTCAAATAGACCGCCACCGTTCATTAGTGGAACAATAGATAGCATCTTCGCAGAAGTACCAAGTTCTAGGATTGGGAACAGGTCAGTTAGGTAGTCACGAAGTACGTTACCAGTTACTGAAATGGTATCTAGACCTTCTTTAATACGCTCTAGAGAGAACTTACATGCATCGATTGGTGCAAGAATCTTAATCTCTAAACCTGACGTATCATGCTCTGGTAAGTATGCGTTAACTTTCTTGATCAGTTCTGCGTCATGAGCACGAGCTTCATCTAGCCAGAATACGGCTGGAGCGCCTGTCGCACGAGCACGAGTAACCGCAAGTTTCACCCAATCTTGGATTGGCGCATCTTTCACCTGACACATACGGAAGATATCGCCTTCTTCTACTGCTTGCTCTAGAAGCACCGCACCAGAAGCATCTACAACACGCACAGTACCCGCTTTATCTAGGATGAACGTCTTGTCGTGTGAACCATACTCTTCCGCTTTTTGAGCCATTAGACCCACGTTCGGCACACTACCCATTGTTGTTGGGTCAAATGCACCATGCTCTTTACAGAAGTCGATAACCGCTTGGTAAATACCTGCATAGCTGCGATCTGGGATCATTGCTTTGGTATCTTTCTGCTTGCCATCAGGTCCCCACATTTGGCCAGAAGCACGTAGCATTGCCGGCATCGAAGCATCAACGATGATGTCACTTGGTACATGTAGGTTAGTAATACCACGATCAGAATCAACCATAGCTAGTGCTGGCTGTGTTTCGTATACCGCAAGAATAGCTGCTTCGATTTCTGCTTTTTGTTCTGCAGGTAGCGCTTCAATCTTCGCATATACATCACCGATACCGTTGTTTACGTCAACGCCTAGCTCTTCAAACAGCTTACCGTATTTCGCAAATACGTCTTTGTAGTAAACCTTAACGGCGTGACCGAAGATAACTGGGTCCGATACCTTCATCATGGTTGCTTTCATATGTAGAGAAAGCAGAACGTCTTGCTGTTTTGCTTCTGCAATTTCTTGCTCGAAGAACTCAACTAGCGCCTTCTTGTTCATTACTGAACAATCGATCACTTCTTTGTCTTGTAGAGGGAATGCCGCTTTAAGCTCTTTCACTGAACCATCTGCCGCAGCGAATTCGATTTTAACCTCGGTTGCACCAGACACGGTTGTCGATTTTTCACTACCGAAGAAATCATTGTCGGCCATGCTTGAAACATGAGATTGAGAATCTGCCGACCACGCGCCCATTGAGTGTGGGTTTTTCTTCGCGTAGTTCTTCACTGAAAGTGGTGCACGACGGTCTGAGTTACCTTCACGCAGAACTGGGTTAACCGCACTACCTTTGATTTTGTCGTAAGTCGCCTTGATCGCTTCTTCTTCGTAAGTGCTTGGCTCTTCTGGGTAGTTTGGTAGCTCGTAACCTTTTGCTTGTAGCTCTTTGATTGCTGCTTTTAGCTGCGGGATTGACGCTGAAATATTAGGAAGCTTGATGATGTTCGCTTCAGGCGTCTTAGCCAATTCACCTAACTCTGTTAGCGCGTCACCGATACGCTGCTCTTCTTTTAAATGCTCTGGGAAGTTAGCGATGATTCGACCCGCTAACGAAATATCACGTGTATCTACATTAATGCCAGACGATGCAGTAAACGATTGAATGATTGGTAGTAATGAATAGGTTGCTAACGCCGGGGCTTCATCAGTGATGGTGTAGATAATTGTAGGTTTTTCTGTAGGCATGAAATTTCCCTATTTTTTACTCAACTAAGCTGAACAACTCAGCAACTGAGTTCGTTGAATTTACGCATTGCTTAACGTTAGTAGTGCATTCCTCCTCACCAACGCGACATGCGGTTTGCACTCTTTTTTATAGTTTGGAGCTCTTAGGCTCTCTATCCATGAGTGCACTTTGTGCCAAGTTTGCTTTCATGTGGTTCTTTTGCAAAAACACCGCACTAAAAGCAACTTGGCTATATCATTAAACAAATAACACGAAATAGTCTATTATTCTGTGCGCTTTTGTTAGTTTTAGGCGCGCAAATGATAGCCGATTAGAAGAAAACATAAAACTTTCAAACACAGTTCATTTACATTTTTGCAAGGTAGTTAACATGTCATCTCGCACGGGTCATGAAAAAGGTCGCCGTAGTAACCAATCAAAACCAAGCCATTTTAAACGCTCCGGTAAGCCAAACCATTCAAATGGCCAAGCGAAAAATCGACCTAGTCGCCCTACTCGATCTTCAAAGCCAACTAAGCCTCGCATTGCACCAGAAGATCGTAAAGTGATCATTTTTAATAAGCCTTATGACACGTTAAGCCAATTTACCGATGGCGATGGCCGTAAAACGCTTGCTGACTACATCCCAGTAAAAGACGTATACGCAGCAGGTCGATTAGATAGAGACAGCGAAGGTCTAATGGTGCTAACAAATGATGGCATCTTGCAGGCAAAGTTAACGCAGCCCCAATCAAAGTCACCGAAGACTTACTGGGTACAGGTTGACGGTGCTCCGACTGAAGAAGACTTAGAGAAGCTACGTAAAGGCGTGGAGCTTAAAGATGGTATGACATTACCTGCAAAAGTCGAAGTAATGCCAGAGCCAGAGATCTGGGATAGAACCCCACCAGTTCGCTTTCGAGCTAACATTCCAACAACTTGGTTGGCAATCACTATTATAGAGGGGAGAAACCGTCAGGTAAGACGCATGACCGCACACATCGGCTTCCCAACACTGCGTTTGGTTCGCTACTCGATGAGCGGTATTGTGCTTGACGATTTAAAGCCAGGAGAGTGGCGAGAAATCAAACTCTCGTTTTAAACATCAAGAGAAGCTCACCTCAAAAAATATAAAAAGCAGGTCTAGGCCTGCTTTTTTAGTTTTTGTCGTCACTAATAACGATTATTGTTGAGCAACCCACTTCTTAAAGGTTTCTTTTTCTTGTGGTGTCGCTTTTTGGTACATCGTCTTAAGTAGATCAACCATTTGGCTGTCTTGTGCTGTTGATGACTGTGCGTCAGTTGTAGCAACGACTTTAGGCTCGACGCCAGTAACCGCTTGGCTGTGTTGGTTTACTGTCACAACTGTCACAACTGTCACAGCAACTCCAGCTACCCCACCAGCAATATTATAGTTACGAGCTTCCTGAGCGTAGTTACGACCAATTTGAACGCCATCGGACTCAAGAACGTCTTCAACAAGATCGATAGGCTGACCTTTAGAGTCAAGCAATTGCCACTCTAGAGGGGAAATGTTTGTTTGTGCTTGGCGGTAAGTTTTGAATTCTGGCAGCTCGAATTTTAGTTCTTCATTCTTCACATCGAACTTAGCAATAATAGCGTCGCCATAAACCCCTTTGATATCATCGCCAATTTCAAATTCTGGTTGGTATTTGAAGACAATTTGGTTGGTACCGTCAGGAATCTCTATTGTTTTCTCATCCGAAAACAAACCACCCTCCAACTTTGGCTTCTCCATATTTACCGCAAGTAGTTTTACGTCTTCAGGAACCACCAAGGTCGTTGCAGCATATAAGTTTGTACTGGCTAGAACAGAAAGTGTGATTGCCACTTTTAATGATAACTGCATAGAAATTAAATCCTTATCTCCAATAGTAAAAGACCCAGCATATAGCTGGGTCTTACAATATCAAACTGGGTTTTGATTACCAGTAGAAACGTGCACCAACACCGAAGTCAGTTTTGCTGTCTGTCTTCACGTTGTCAGTTGAAGTTTCTTCAAATACGTATGCGCCTTCAACGAATACGCGAGCCCATTTAGAGAACTTGTACTCAACACCAGCGTAGAAACGTGAATCATCACCGTCTACAGTACCAGCTTGGTCAGAAGAAGACATTACTAGCTCGTAACCAGAGTAAAGAGTTGTCTTAGGAGCTACTGCAAACATACCTGCTAGAGAGATACCGTGAGAATCAACAGTCTCGTCTGAGATCTTGTTCTCGTCTTCGTTGTAGTAGTATGTTGCACCTAGAGTGTGCTCACCTAGAGCGTATTCACCAGTTACTTCGAAAGATAGGTTTTCTGAGTCGTGAGCAACCTTGTTTACTGCAATTTTGTTTACAGAAGAAAGGATACCAGCGTGCATAGATAGGTCACCGAAAGACTTACCTACGAATACTTCACGAACTTCTTCGTTCTTGTCTTTCTCGCCTAGAGCGTAACCCGCTTTTAGCCAGAAAGCATCGTTTTCGAATGCGTATTTAATTTGAGAATCGTTGTTCCACTCGTGTCCGTAAAGAAGTGCAGAACCACCGAAGAAGTAAGAGTAATCCGCGCCGTAAACGTCATCAGCGAAAGTACCTTCTTTACCGAAGCGGATAGTACCCATTTCGCCCATGTCGAAACCGAAGATGTGGCGACGAACGAACACAGTGTCGTCAGTACGCTCACTTGAATCAGCACCAGCGCCGTAGTTATCACCTAGAGCTACACCGATTTCAACTTCACCTAGAACTTTTAGGCTATCGTTTACAACGTAAACACCGTTTACACCCATACGAGAAGAGCTAGTGTTTAGCTCTGCAGTGTGGTCTGTGCTGTCTAGGAATAGAAGAGTTGGACGTAGCTGACCGTAGAAATCTACAGAACCTTCGTCAGATTTGAATACTTCAGCTGCATTCACAGTAGTTGCTGTTGCAGCAACTGCTAGTGCTAATAGAGTCTTTTTCATAATTAATCCACTGCCTTTTCTTAGTTCGGGATATCCTTGTCCGATTCCCTTTTTTTATATTTTTGAAACCGCTTGTTATCGAAACGTAACAATGATTGGTCTGCAAAATCTGGGCACTAGAGTGCAAAAGATTATTCTGCCTGTCAAATTTTCTAAACCACAACATCAAAAAATAAAAATAACCTTTAAATACATACACTTGAGATTTTATATTTAAATTATTCGATGAAGTTCTAAACTAGCAACTTGATTTTTCGTAATTTAGTGATTCATTAATAACAAATAGAAAACACCATTCAATTACATTAAATAGAATTTAATTAGAATAAAAAACTACTGAAATGGCATTTTTGAAGTTTTATATTTTTCACCTAATGAAATTATTTTCATTTAGTTTAGGTTCAATATTTTTTTGTGAACAAGATCTACATTCCGCACAAAAGCATTCCGTTTTGTGAACTACTGTAGAACCAGTGATGTGTGCTACTATGCGCCACCAACGCATTTGAGGCCCGTATGCTAACCAGTAACATCCAAAAATCGATTCGAACCAGTTATCAAAACTTGCAAGCTCAACTGGATAACTTTGTTCCGAGACGAGCACAAAACTACCTCGTCGCCGAGATCGCTAAAACGCTATGCGGGCAATACCACAAATCAAATCGTATGCTGGTTGCCGAAGCAGGTACTGGCATTGGTAAATCACTTTCTTATCTGATGGCCGCGATTCCTGTGGCGGTTTACAACAATCGCAAAGTGGTGATTTCAACAGCCACCGTGGCATTGCAAGAACAGTTAGTGAATAAAGACCTCCCTCTTTTCCGCCGAATTACGGATCGAGAGTTCTCTTTTATTCTGGCGAAAGGTCGTCAGCGCTACTGCTGCGCAGAGAAACTTGCAACAGCGAGCGGCGTTGATGGTGGCCAACTCGCCATGTTCGAGACTAAACCAAAGAAGAAAGACATCGAGCTTCTGGAAACCATGTACCGCTCTCTTGCTCAAGGTAAATGGGATGGAGACAGAGATTCATGGCCAAAACCGATCGATGACCACATTTGGCAATTGATAGTCAGCGATAAGCACAGCTGTAACAATAGCTTGCCCGCTCACCGCAACTGCCCTTTCCAAAAAGCCCGTGCAGAGCTAGATAAAAATGATGTCATCATTGCGAATCACTCATTGGTTATGGCGGATGCCGATTTAGGTGGCGGAGTCATTCTCCCAGAACCTGAAAACACGATTTACGTATTTGATGAAGCTCATCACCTGCCTCATGTTGCGCGAGACCATGCTTCTGCTTCAGCAAGCTTGAAAGGGGCTGCGGCATGGCTAGAAAAGCTCAACCAATCCATCACTAAGTTTTCTTCATTAACCGATGAAAAACGTGTTGGCCGATTCCGTAATGATCTACAAGAGTCGGTACAGGAACTGATCCCTGCGTTAAACCAATTAACCAAGCAGTTTGACCCTGCGCAGTTTGAAGAGAACGTTTATCGTTTTGAACATGGCGAGCTACCAACTTGGTTAGAAAACCAGTCTAAAGATCTAAAACAACTGAGTAAGAAAGCGAATCAAAGTGTGGCTAAGATCGCCGATTTGATCGCTGAACGCGTTAAAGATGGTGAATTATCGTCAAGATTAGCGGAGCCTGCTTTAGCTGAATTAGGCTTTTACATTCAGCGCTTGGAAAACCTAGCGCAAGTATGGAACCTAATGGCAGAGCCTACTCGTGACAAAGGCGCGCCTTTAGCTCGATGGTTAGAGAAACACCCAGATCGAGAAGGCGATTACATCGTTAGTGTTTCACCGCTAGAAATTGGGTGGCAACTCGACCAACAGATCTGGAGCCGATGCATTGGAGCGGTGTTAGTTTCTGCGACGATGCGCGCGCTAAACTCATTCACCTACTTCTGCCACCAAGTTGGGGTCGATGCAAAACCGGAGTCTGGCACTCAATTTTTGGCTTTGGCTTCTCCGTTTGACTATCAGAATCAAGCAGAGCTCTTAATCCCAGCAATGAAGTACGAACCCCAAGCGCCGCAGTTTACCGAATATCTTATTGAAATTTTGCCTAAGTATTTAGAAGACAACAAAGCGAACTTGGTATTATTCTCCTCTTATTGGCAAATGAACCAAGTGGCGGATGCATTAAGCTCAGATTTCATCAAACGAGGCTGGGCACTCCAGGTACAAGGCGAAAGTTCACGCTCAGAAATTCTAAAAAAACATAAAAAGCTCGTAGATCAACAAAAAACCAGCGTTCTTTTTGGTACAGGAAGTTTCTCTGAAGGCCTTGATTTGCCGGGAGAACTGCTAGAAAACCTTGTCATCACCAAGATTCCATTTGGTGTGCCAACCTCTCCAGTAGAGCAAGCGCATTCAGAATACATTGAGAAAAAAGGTGGCAATCCGTTTATGCAGATTACCGTGCCAGATGCGAGTAAAAAGCTCATCCAAAGTGTCGGTCGTTTACTGCGCAAAGAGCGGGATTCTGGTAGAGTGACCATCCTTGATAGACGTTTGGTAACAAAACGCTACGGGCAATCATTAATTGATTCGCTTCCTCCGTTTAAACGCAAGATCGAATATTAGAAGAATAATTATTTATGGAAATGATTGAGCCAACCATGCTGTTGGTGTTGGCGCTAGTCGCTTTTGTTGCTGGATTCATTGATGCCGTTGCCGGTGGCGGGGGCATGCTAACCGTGCCTGCACTGTTGTCGTTAGGGCTTCCACCGCATATTGCATTGGGCACAAACAAACTTGCTGCCTCTTTTGCGTCTTCTACTGCTGCATTTACCTACTACAAAAAGCGCCTATTTAAACCTCAATGTTGGGGGAGAGCATTTGTTGCAACCCTTATTGGTGCAACACTAGGAACATTGTTTGTCGATGCCATCAGTACGCAGTGGCTAGAAAAGGTGTTACCTCTGATTATTCTTGCTGCTGCAATGTACACTGTGTTCCACAAAACGCCTCAGTCAACGCATCAGAGCCCTACCCCTGAACCCTGCCCAATGCTAAACAAAAAGCAATATATGCAAGGTTTTACCATCGGCTTCTATGATGGACTTGCTGGCCCCGGAACAGGGGCGTTTTGGACAGTAAGCTCGATGGCTCTTTATCGACTCAACATCTTATTGGCGTCGGGTTTAGCCAAAGCCATGAACTTCACCAGCAACTTCACTTCTCTTATCACTTTTGCTGTTTTAGGTCATATCAACTGGGTGCTAGGCTTAACCATGGGGGTTTGTTTGATGGCAGGAGCCTTTGTCGGTGCTCATTCTGCGATTCGATTTGGCTCTAAATTTATTCGCCCAGTGTTTGTAACGGTCGTGAGCGTGCTAGCAATTAAGCTTGCTTATGATGCGTGGTTTGTGGGATTAACATGAACATTAAGCAACTTTCTGAAAACTTAGAGCAGATGTCAAAACAAGCCGCGATGCTTGATCGTCAACGTGGTGAACACCATGTCCACCTATTTGATGAACGTTTATTTCATTGTCGCTCACGTTTACTGACCCCATGTGTAAAAGAAGCCAAAGCCACACTTGATGCAATCATACGTGAGCAAAGCGAAGGCAAACTTACCGCTTTACGTGCAGAGTATTTAACTGAAAGGCTAGTGGCACAAATCACAGCAATTCAACGTGAGATATCCACTACGAAGATTCGTAAGAGTGAAATCAAGCACAGCAGCCACTTTAGAAAACCGATCAACGTAATGTATCAGGAGTTGGCGCAGCACCAAGAATGGGCGCGCCGCCTACGCGAAATGGTATTAGAGAAGCAAAGAGCGGTCGAGATGGCTCCGAGCTTTGCGCGCGCAGAAGCGCAAAAAGTACTGTTGGCAACAGAGCAACGACTAGAGCGTTGTGAAGCCGCTTTGCTGAAGTTAGAAAACCAAATTACTCATAGGGAAAAGAACCAGTAATGTCAGAACAGCAAAACTCTCCTTTAGATGACGCGCCAGCAGAGATCAAACTTGCTGTGGATTTGATTTACTTACTAGAAACCAATGAGATCGATCCAGAAACCGCGTTGAAAGCGATTAAGATTGTGCAAAGCGATCTGGAAAATAAGCTTAAGGCTGAATAAAGCGTTATCTGGAAACAAACACTTAAACACAATAAAGGGAGCATCAATGCTCCCCTTTGTATTGCGTGGACAAGAGTGCCTCAAAAGCTATTAGACTTTGAACTGCGCCATCAACGCTTGTTGTTGGTCAGATAACGATTCCATCTCTAAACCAGCACTCTCTGATGATTGAGCCTGATTGAGGATCTCGCTACTAAGATCTCGGATATTCGCCACACTTTGATTCACTTCATTTGATACCGATTGCTGCTCTTCGGCCGCTCTGACGATCTGACTGTTCATGTCATTGATCGCAGCGATAGACTCAAAAATACTTTGCAACTCTGCTACAGCCATATTGACTTGTTCAGCTGAAGATTGTGCTTTTTGGTTACCCTCTGTAATAGCTCCCACTACCGCCTGAGTGCCCGTTTGGACACTAGCGATCACATCTCGAATTTCCCCTACAGAACTTTGAGTACGACTTGCTAAATTTCGAACCTCATCCGCAACCACGGCAAAACCACGACCTTGCTCACCTGCTCTTGCGGCTTCGATAGCAGCATTAAGCGCTAATAAATTAGTTTGCTCAGAGATGCCCTCAATGACCGTCAGAATTTCTGTAATGCTCGCATTGTTATTTGCCAACTCTTCCACCACAGGAACGGCTTTCATCATAGTAGCAAGAAGCGCTTGCATTTGTTGTTCAGACGCTTGAATCACTTGCTGCCCTTTCTCGGCTGATTTGCTTGCTGCTGAAGCAGCGTTCACCGCGACCTCCGCATTTTGCACCACCAGCGCCGCGGTTTGCGTCATCTCTTCAGCGGCAGTGGCAACGAGATCAACTTCTTTGAATTGTGCATCACTACTGCTTCTTGTCGCCGCAACCACCAGCTTCGCATGTTCGGTTTTGTCCGCCATTTGTCGTGACGTGTCCACCACTTGTTTTATCGTGCTCTGTAATCGCGCTAAAAATTGGTTAAATGCGTTTGATAACTGGCCAATTTCATCCTGTGATTTCACATCCAAACGTTGGGTTAGATCCCCTTCTCCCGTGGCAATGTCCTCCAAGCGAAGCACGACTTCCCGAATTGGCCTTACAATGTTTTTTGCCAATAATGCTGTCGTGGCTAACCCAATTAGCACTAGAACAACACCGACACTAACCTCAATGACGATGCCTTCTTCCATGTTCGTCGTGATCAAGGTATCTAGCGTGTCTGCATCAGCCAATACGGCCGAACGCGGCATTTCAAAGATCACCCCCCAAGTCTGGTTGGCAATTTGAATAGGAGAGAAAACCGTCATCCACTCACCTGAGGCGTTCCACTCTACTGCCGCTTCTCCCCCAAACAAGAAATCGGTTAGCTTGTCGTTGGATAGGTTTGAACTAACAAAAGGTTGACCAATGGTATTTGCTGAATCATCCGACGCGAGTAATGTGCCATCAAGGCTGATCATTGATACGCTTCCGGCTCCTGCAAACAAACTTTGGTCAGAATTGACCGCAATCTTCGCCAACTGATCCAAACGAAGTTCGATCCCTAAGAAGCCGATAGGAACGCCTTCCACAATTAAAGGAATAGAAATGGAAGTCGTGAGGAAACTGCCAGTGTCATTGCTGTTCAATCGAGGTGAAGCAATACACGTTTGGCCAGAAGAAATAGGACAATAAAAATGTTCAGCGTTCTCATTCTGATTCAGCACTTTCTCACTGAGTGTCTTGGCGAGCACATTTTCGCCGTTGTTTGCCTTTGACCAATAAGTTGCAAATCGTCCCGCTTCATTAGAACCTACATAGTCGGCGCTTTTGTAGTTTGAGTCTTCACTGTCTAGCATGTCCGGATTAAACACCAAGTACGCAGCTTGTATCGCATCAAAACGCAACACTGCCTGTCGAATCATTTCATTCAAAGCAGACCGAAGATCTTCACTCGCACCAAAATTCTCCTCTGAGTTAGATTTGAAGAATAACGCGTTCGCAGCCAACATTTCGGCTCTATATGTCGCTTCGTTGAGGTACTCAGACACTTCCGTCGCATTTAAGAGCGCACGGGTTTGTAGAAGTTGTTCCGACTTTTCAACAACAGACGCACTACTCTCTTGTTGCAACAATTTTTGGTTGCCGAGCGCGTTGTAAACTGAAAAGCCAATTAAAGATAAAGAAGTAACAAGCAGGCAAAGCCCGGAAAGTAACGTGATTTTCCACTGCACAGATAGGGTTCGCATACAACATCCTTATTCAAGCAAACTCATTTTTGAGACTCATTAAACCATACGCAGGCACAATAGCAATTACATATTTAACAATTCTTTAAACTCAATTTGATTACATGAGAACCGTTTTCAGCTCGCCTTTGCGATGGTAACATCATGCTCAAACACGCCCTCTCAGAAGGATAAAAAATGAAAGTAATTAGCTTTAACATCAATGGACTTCGTGCGCGTCTGCATCAACTACAAGCGCTTATCGACAAGCACCAACCAGACGTTATTGGCCTTCAAGAAATCAAAGTACACGACGAAGCTTTTCCAATCGAAGATGTCGAAGCGATGGGTTACAAAGTTTACTTTCACGGCCAGAAAGCGCACTACGGCGTGGCTATGCTATGTAAACAAGAGCCAATCAGCGTTCAAAAAGGTTTCCCAACCGACAATGAAGAACATCAAAAGCGCATGATCATGGCGACGTTTGAAGATGAGAATGGAGAGAAGGTAACGGTTCTAAATGGTTACTTCCCTCAAGGCGACAACATTGCTCACGAAACCAAGTACCCATACAAACGTCAGTTCTACAAAGATTTGATGACTTATCTGAACGATCACCACTCTAACGATGAACAATTGATTGTCATGGGCGACATTAACATCAGTCCAATTGACGCAGATATCGGCATTGGTGAACCAAACCGTAAACGCTGGTTGAAAACAGGCAAATGTTCATTCCAACCAGAAGAACGCGAATGGTTGCAAACCCTTCTAGATTGGGGCTTCGAAGATACCTTCCGTAACTTGCACCCAGAAGTCGACGATCGTTTCTCGTGGTTTGATTACCGCTCTCGCGGCTTCGATGACAACCGCGGCCTTCGCATTGATGTGATTTTAGCAACGCCATCGTTAGCAAAGAAATGTATTGAATCAGATATTGATTACGAACTACGTGGGATCGAAAAACCGTCAGATCACGCCCCTATTTGGTCTACTTTCAAATAGATAATGACAAGAGCTAATCGCAGCACATTTTCGCAGCGATTAGCTCTACTCTTCCTCTCTCAAAAACGAAACCTCGCTTTCCCTCCACGTCTCACTTTTGAGGCACTTCTTAAGCTTTCACTTTCTATACTGATTACTACTTCTTTAGTTCATGGAGAGAGGGAAGTATGGTTCAAAATAGTTGGAACAACTTGTCACCTTTTACATTTAAAGCATTAGGCCCCATGACGTTAGTCAGTGCGGCGATCAATGCGTTAATGTTAGTGGTTCCAATATACAGCCTCCAACTCTTCGACCGCGTGTTATCGAGCAGAAGTACAGACACGCTGTTCCTACTCACAGTAATCGCGCTTTTCTTGCTCATCTCACAGGCCTTACTCGACACTCTGAGACAAAAGTACACTCAACGAAAAGCACTTCAGTTCGAATCAGAAAGTGCACAGTGGCTCTATCAGATTTGTGGGACGAGGTCGGAAGCAAAAGCTCGCTATGTTTTTAATGATATTAACGAGATCCGCTCGCTCCTCACCTCTCCGAGCTTTTTTGTTGCCTTCGACCTTCCTTGGACTCCCCTTTTTTTACTCGTCATGTTTATGCTCCACCCTATCATTGGGTTAGTCGGTTTGATTGCTGTGATTTGCGTGCTGTTTGTTGCGCTGGTTTCCTTCTATGCCAAGAAGAAATCTTTTGAAGCAACTTATGCGACTCAAATAGCCACAAACAGAAAAGTCGATGAGTTGTTCAACAAACAAGAAACCCTGCTTTCTCAACAAGCTTACAAGGGAACATTTGATAAGTTTCAATCGGTACTAGCTGAAAAACTTTGGTTCAGAAATAAAATTGACCTAGCATCTATCAACCTAACTTCGCTGGCGAAACTCGTTCGCATGACCCTGCAAATTGGCATTATGGGCACGGGGGCTTTTCTGGTTATCGAGAACGCAATGAGTGCAGGTGGCATGATTGCAGGCTCGATTCTAATGGCTCGCGCGCTTCACCCGATTGAACAACTGACTGCCGGGTTTCAAGGCTGGAAAACAGGACTAGCAGCAGCCGACCGCATCAAGCAAGCCGTCAACAAAAGCCAAACAGAGCCTGAAC
>NZ_JPRD01000007.1 GCF_000817815.1 Vibrio owensii CAIM 1854 = LMG 25443 | reverse complement strand
AAAAAGAGTTATGCCAGTCAGCTTAACTGACTGGCATAACTCTTAAATTAGAGCGCTTTTTTATTGGTGCCAACTTGTCTTGCTAGTTTTTATTGTCTTATGCAGTTTCTAGTACTTTGTCTTCAACTAGGTTTAGACGTTCGCCGTAAACTGGACGTAGTGCTTTTAGTACTTCGTTACGTGTTACTACACCAACCATCAAACCGTTTTCTAATACAGGAAGCACTTGTGGCTTGCTTACTTTGATGCTCTTAGCACGCTCTTCAAGAGAAAGAGAAGTAAAGCGCGTCGCCATGCCCATACTTGTTGTTGGGTAAAGTTGTTCTTTATCGATACATAGGAACTCAACTACATCCACCAAACGGTCACCAGCGTCAATCGCTACAACGTCACGGCTCATCAAATCTACCACTTTTTGTTCTTGAGCTGGGATGTAATCTTGGCACCACAACTCAACCATCACGTCGTGCGCTGAGAAGAAACCAACCAAACGATTGTCGATGTCAACAACAGGAGCACTGATTAGATTGTTGTCCAATAGGGTATCTAGTGCAGTTGAAACTGGCATTTCTACGCTCAGAGTAACTGGGCTCGGGTTCATGATTTCTTTTACAATTGATGCGTTTTTCATAGTGGTTTCCTTAACTGACGTTAGTGTTGTAGTGTTTGTAATGGATGAAATTTTTGCTGCTTTTAGTTCTGGTCGACGGTAGATACACCAGTTAGCTAAGCCAACTAACACAGCGCCGCCAACAATGTTGCCCAGAGTCACTGGAATTAAGTTTGCAGTGATAAAGTGGCCAACATTTAGGTCTGCGTATTGAGAAGCCGATACGCCAACCGAAGTCCAGAAAGTTTCTGGTGCGAAATTCGCGATTACGATGCCTAGCGGTACCATGAACATGTTTGCTACACAGTGCTCAAAGCCACTGCTGACGAACATTGCCACTGGCATGATGGTCATCGCTGCTTTTGTCATTGCATTTGCAGAACTGAACGTTAGCCAAATAGCAAGACAAACCAATAAGTTACATAGAATGCCCAGTGCAAATGCTTGTACCAATGTGTGGTGTAGCTTGTGCTGCGCAATGTTTAGTGCGTTTAAACCCCATTGACCCGCATCCATCTGGTACAAGCCAGCAGCGCTTACCAATGCAAGTAGGAACATCGCACCGATGAAGTTACCTACATAAACCTTGCCCCAAATCGACAACATTTTGCCGAATGAGATTTGTTTGTTTGCCCATGAGATGCTCGAAAGCACTGAGCTGGTAAACAACTCACCACCACAAATGACGATGAGTATCAAACCCATACTGAATGCTAAACCACCTGCAAGACGGCTAAGCCCCCAACCTGCGTCCGCACTACCTGTTGTCACTGTGATGTAAAACAAGAATGCTAAACCGATGAATGCGCCTGCCATAATTGCCAAACCCAGTGTCATGCCGCTGGTTTTGTTTGCTTTGCTAAGGGCAAACTTCTCAGCTTCAGCCATCATTTCTTTTGGTGAGAAATACTGATGATTTTGAGAGCTGGTCACCGCCATATTGACTCCTTAGTTTGTGGTTCCATAGAAACTCCTTGGTTAATGAAATCGAGGCATTTAATGCGTTCGAAAGAGAAGGTGTTATTGTTTTTTGTTGCGGTGTTCCCGAACCGCATATCCAGATTAAGCGGACGAGTGGTACAGGTAAAATTGATAATATTTAGAATCCTCATCAAATTATTTGATAAGTTTTTCAAGGCAGGTAAAATGAACTTCATTGCGTATTAACGCAGTATTTTTGGGGTTGCGAGAGTATGGTGAATACTCGCCAATTAGGGAGGAAACTTTGCGCTACTCACTTAAGCAATTAGCGGTTTTTGACGCAGTTGCAGATACCGGCAGTGTAAGCCAGGCCGCAGATAAACTGGCTCTGACACAATCAGCGACGAGTATGTCGCTTGCTCAGTTAGAAAAAATGCTTGGCAGACCTTTATTTGAAAGGCAAGGCAAGCAAATGGCGTTAACGCATTGGGGGATGTGGTTAAGGCCGAAAGCAAAGCGTTTGTTACAAGACGCACTGCAAATCGAAATGGGATTTTATGAGCAACATTTGCTGAGTGGACACATTCGATTAGGTGCGAGTCAAACGCCGGCAGAACACTTGGTTCCTGACCTTATCAGTATCATTGATAACGACTTTCCAGAGATGCGAATTTCGTTAGGCGTGCAAAGTACGCAAGCAGTCATTGATGGTGTTCTAGATTACAAATACGACCTAGGCGTTATTGAAGGTCGCTGCGATGACAACCGTTTACACCAAGAGATTTGGTGTCGTGACCATCTTACCGTAGTTGCAGCGTCTCACCATCCATTTGCACGTAACTCGTCTGTGAGTCTAGCGCAACTAGAGCAAGCAAAATGGGTATTGCGTGAACACGGCTCTGGAACTCGCAAGATTTTTGATAGTTCAATTCACCATCTTATTGAAGATTTGGATGTATGGCGCGAATATGAACACGTGCCTGTACTTAGAAGTTTAGTATCGAATGGCCAATACTTAACGTGCCTACCATACCTTGATGTAGAGCGTTACATTGAAGCAGGTGATTTGGTTGCATTGAACGTACCTGATTTAAAGATGGATCGAACGTTGTCATTTATCTGGCGTGCCGATATGGCGGAAAACCCGCTGGTTGATTGCATTAAGCGTGAAGGCTTACGCATGATGAAGGGTAAACCTTCAGTGCTTTAAGCGATATTCGAAACAAAATTATCGTATCTTAGAAAAGGCTCTGCATCTCGCAGGGCCTTTTTTGTCATTTATTGCTCGTTTCGCCCAATTTATTGTGACTTTGTTATTTTCGAAATCTGTTGATTTATCGGTTGCGTCAAATTTAACGTGTAAAAAATGAAACGATATAAACTTTAATGTGATCGTAATCACCGAAGTATTCGATCTATATGCCTAGTATTGACTGCCTGATTTCAATGTATGAAGGCAGTTTTCGAACCATAACGGTACGAAACTAGCAAGCGGGTAAGAATACCATGACAACACTTTTAGCAATCTCTATTACCACTGGCATTCTCTCTGGCGTGTGGGGCTGGATCGCGATCTCCCTGGGCCTGTTATCTTGGGCTGGCTTTCTTGGTTGTACAAGTTACTTTGCATCCCCGACAAGTGGCTTGAAAGGCTTAGGAATTAGCTTAATCACCAACATGAGTGGTGTTTTCTGGGCGATGGTGATCATCTACGGTTCGACTTATGCAGGGCTAGAGATTCTTGGCTATGTAATTACTGCTGTGGTTGCGTTTTTCATGTGTATTCAAGCTAAGCAAGCTTGGTTGGCGTACATCCCTGGTACTTTCATTGGCTCATGCGCGACTTTTGCTGCAGACGGCAATTGGCAACTTGTAGTGCCATCGCTGATTTTAGGTGGTGTGTTTGGTTACCTAATGAAAGCAACAGGACTTTGGTTACATGCGAAATCAGCCGCTACTTCTTCGCTTGCTGAGCAAGTACAGTAGTGAACCCCCGATCTTATTTGTATCCGCTGTGTGTTGAGACTTATCCCGCTCAATACCGTTAATCAAAATTACTGATTCTTGATACAAGCACACCCAATTGGTGTGCTTTTTTTTGTCTTCGAGTTGTCACGTATTGCCATTTGCCATGGTTACCACGCGTTTAAGCGTCCAGCGAAGGAGAACAGGAATGCATTCCATGCCTCTCTCTTCACAGTTTGCGACTATCGCTAAGGCTAAATCTGGCTTAGCCTGTTTTTTCAAAACACGACTCACGACTTTCTTGGCGGGCATGGGATGATCATGAGGAACTTTGATAATGTCCTTAAAGAATAATTCAAAGCCATTGTTGTAAAGGAAGTGCTCAATGTCTCTGTCTGGAAGTTCTGTTAATCGATGACGTTCTTGGTCATTTTCCAAATGTGCGCGAACAGTATGCGCGTATTTCTTACCAGCAGGGTCTCCATCTGTCACCACGTGCCAGTCAATGCCGAATTCCTTCGCAACTTTGACCAATGATTTCAATCCCGATTGAGCGAACTCAACAATCTGCACGCCCTCTGCGGCCAAATCATATCCGCATTGACGTGCTAATTCGTTGAATAACCAGACTTCGGTTTCTCCCTCGACTAGCAACCAACAGCGAGCAAATAAAGCGCCAGCACGGTGAAAGCGAATATGGAAGCCAATGCGACGCAATTGATCGACACTGAATCGATTCGTGTTGAGTGATTTTGCAATGGTACGGTCAGACAAGCGCATTAAACGACGTATTGAGGCGAGAGGAACTGAGCCAAGCAATCGGGCACTGTTTGTCGTTAGAATCTTCTGCATTGGAAGAAGTTGCAACAAGCTCCAAGCACGAGATAGATGGGTAGGGTGCAAACGTCCTTCTGGATCTTCGATGATCAAAATCGGTCGAGCACAACGTCTTAAATCGGTCGGTCCTTTTGCTTGAAGGTAAGCATTAAGCAAGCCCATTAACAATAGACGTGATTGTTTGTTGTTTGTCTCTTTCAAAAACTGCGGCAAGCCTTTGTCTGAAGAAGGGCTGGCATAAAAAAGTCCATCGCGTGGTTTTCGAGGGTTGCCTTTTTTTACGCTTCTGAAAGCGAAGTAATGCTCCACTAGGGTTTGCATTGAATCTAAGCTACTTCGTACTTCACCTTTATTTACATGGCCTGGCATGGCAAACAAGCGGCGGCATGTATTGTTAATGCGCTTCTCAATGCGGGCGTTTTTATTTTCGCCGTTAATGTGGTTGGGCTGAGGGAATCGACGCGAATCGCGTAATCGGATCACCGGGTGTAACGTCATCAACTCAATTGCGAGCTTTTCTGAATGGTGGAGCTGCTTAGGCTCACCATCACAGTCTAAAAATGCATACTTGGTGGTAATATGGTGCCCATCGCGAGTTGCACTTAAGCGATAGTAAATGACGTTCTCGTTATCAGCATTTACACACCAAGTTGGTTTGATCCGGCGATAACGCCCCGCGTTAACCTCTTGCTTATCTTGAGCTTTGAAACACAAGACGATTTGAAGGTGTTGCGTCTGTGGATGAGAAATGGCGTAATCGACGTGAAAATCCGTCATTTCAAATTGATAAAGCGAGCCATCAGCTGGCAGTGCGAGGGATAGGGCATCAAGAAGGGAAGACTTACCCCAAGTGTTTTCGCCGATCAGAGTTGTCAGCTCGTCAAAAGAGAGTGAAAGGCGTTTGATGCCTCTAAACCCAGAGATTTCGATGCGTTCTAGTCTCATCTCACTCCTCCTTGCAATTATTTGAATTATCGAGGGTTCTTTTGCTTCTCCTAAGCATATATGAAATTGATCTAGGCTAGTTAAGCTCAGTTCACAAATTTAAGAGCAATCAACCTATGAATACAGACCGTTTAGGCGTACAGTCACTTTCAAATTCGTACCTAAGGTGAATCTTGATCACGTTAAAATGAAATGAAAATTTCTCTGTTTCATAAAATTCATGATTCTGTCATGATTCAGTTCTAATAATTAAAAGGAATGAAAAGAGAGAAGATGACAATGAATAAAAATCATAAGCCAGTCAGAATCAAACTGGCACACATCAATGACACTCATTCCTACTTTGAGCCAACGTCATTACAGCTAAAACTCAATATTGATAACGAACGTACACTAGAGCCTTACGTGAGCGCTGGTGGATTTTCACGTATTGCAACGCGCGTAGAGCAGCTTCGCGATGATGCACAGCGCCAAGGTCAGGGCATGTTGTTTCTTCATGCTGGTGACTGTTTTCAAGGCACGTTGTATTTTTCGTTATTCAAAGGCAAAGCAAACGCCGACTTATTAAACGCACTAAACATCGATGCGATGGCTTTAGGCAATCATGAACTGGATATGGGTAATGAACCCGTTGCTTTGTTTTGTCTGCGTACCAACTTCCCGTTACTTGCCGGTAACTGGGACCTATCAAATGAATTGCCAACAAAAGATCACCGCATGGGGGATTGCAATAACGTATTGAGCTTCGATACGACGACTCAAAGCGCGCAATATCTGGTGAAAGAGTTTGACGGAGAGAAAGTTGCCATCTTTGGCCTGTCTATCGACAAGATGAGTGACATTGCCAACCCAGATGCCGATACGCCATTTATCTCTGCCATTGAAACGGCAAGACATACTGTTGAACAAATTCATCAGGCGGGCATTAAAAACATCATCCTTTTGAGTCACTTAGGTTATGAAGGGGATTTAGAGCTCGCAGCGCAAGTGGATGGCATTGGTATTATTGTTGGAGGCCATAGTCATAGGTTACAAGGTAACTTTACGGCAATCGGTTTGGGCGAAGACGACCCTTATGGTGTCAAAGTGAATGATACTTATGTTGTACAAGCCGGTTATCACGCATTAACCATGGGGCATTGTGTCCTTGAATTTGATGAAAACGGCAAAGCGAACATGTTAAGTGGTCAAAATGAGTTGCTACTCGGAAGACGCATTTTCTGGGACTCGACACTAAATGAGCAGCTTGACCAAGGCGTGTTTGAAGAAGCGTGTGACTTTATTCATGGCCAACCAAACGTGGTCGTTTGTAAAAAGCACCCAGAGACACAAGCGATCTTAAGCGACAAGTACATCCCGAGAGTGCGTAAGCTTCAGTCCCAAGTGATTGCCAATGTGGCAGAGAAGAAGCGTCATGTGCGTGTTCCTGATGAATTTGGTGGAAGCGAACTTGCTCCGGCAGTCGCACACTCTTTCTTGTATGCGCTTAACAAACGTGGCCATAACGTTCAATTTGCAATTCATAATGCGGGAGGCGTGCGTACTTCTCTCAATCCGGGAAATATTACTGTGGCAGATGTTGCCGGACGATTGTTGCCATTTGCCGTTCCAATCGGTTGTTATGACGTGCAGGGTAAAGTGGTTCGCCTAGCATTAGAAGGCGCGATCAATAATGCACTGAACAACGGCGTTGAAGGTACCGGTTCTGGCAGCTACCCATATACGCATAACTTGAATTTTGAATACCAAGCAGACGCTCCAAAAGGCCAACGTATTAAAAATCTGGAAATTTTTGATGGTAAGCGTTGGTGTCAGATTGACGATGAGGCATGGTATCGTGGTGCTTCGTCTGCTTATACCATGAAAGGCAAAGAGGGCTATGAGGCATTGCTGGATATGAAAGGCGAAGGCTTTGTCAGCAACCTTTCTATGGCGGATTGCTTTATTGAATTACTTACGGACGAACCAAACTGTTTGAACCAAGGTCACAAACTTTACTCGCAGAAGAATCAATAACCGTTATTGGTATCCTTTTTGCTCCTTTCCTGATGCACATGCGATTAAGAGGGAAGAGAGTATGTGGAAAAAAGATTGGGCTGACGCAGCGGTTGTCGTTGCTTGGGTCGCAGTTTGGTCAACACTGGTTTACTTTGTACCGCTAACTGGATTTTAAAGACCAACTATTCAACAAATGAGGGGCGCATAAGTGCTCCTTTTTTGTATCTGAACCGCTTCAAATTCATGACGTTGATAAACATTCTTCACAAAATACTTTGTTGTTATCGATAACGATTTTTTGTTGGATATCGACGCAAGCAGGGGTATGATGGCGGCGTTTGGGGAGTAGTTAGCGCAAGTTTATTTATCGTCATCTCGTTAAGCATCAGCTTATCCGGTAAATAAAGGTGTCACTTGATTCGTCATGTGATCACTTCAACGAGACCAACGCATTCATTGACTAGCAGACACATGGGTAATGTGACTGTTGGTTTGTATTGTTTGCGGAAGGTCAGCCCGAATAATGTCCTTCCGCATGGGAGGAAGCATGTCTCTTATCGAAAATACCACCCAATTATCCCAGTCTGTTCCACTGCAAGAATCACTGACAATGTACGGTGTATTCGGCCTATTTACTTTGGTTTTAGTCGCTCTCGATATCTATCAGACTCGTGGCGGCGTGATTACCATGAAAAAAGCAATTGGTTGGAGCGTATTCTGGTTCTTATTAGCGTTTGTCTTTGCAGGCTCTATCTATTTCTTCTGGGATTATTACGCGCCTCATAGCGTTTATACTCACGAAAAAGCGACCATATCGTTCTTAACTGGTTACTTGCTTGAGAAATCGTTAAGTGTCGATAACTTGTTTGTGTTTGCAATCATCTTTGCGCAATACAAGGTGCCAGAGCATTTGCGTCCACGCGCTCTATTGTGGGGTGTGATTGGTGCGTTAGTTCTACGTGCAATCATGATCGCAGTAGGTGCTCAATTACTTGCTCAATACCATTGGGTGCTTTACCTATTCGCAGCATTCCTAATTTGGACAGGTATTAAACTGGCGCGAGATAAAGGCGAAGAAGAAGAGGTGAACCCATACCCAGAGCAGTTCATTCGTAAATTCTTACCAGTGACAGAAGAGTATCAAGGTAACCACTTGATCTTGAAACAAGCAGGTAAGTGGGTTGCAACGCCAATGCTGATCGTTGTTGGTGTGATTGCAGTGATGGACGTGATGTTCGCACTGGATTCGATCCCTGCAATCTTTGCGGTAACGCGTGAACCGTTCTTGGTATTAGCAGCTAACGTGTTCGCTCTGCTTGGTTTACGTTCTCTGTACTTTGTACTGCAAGCAATGTTGGACAAGTTTGTGTACCTAAAACCAGCGCTGTCAGTGATCATGATGTTCATTGGTGTGAAGATGCTACTGGTTGGCACGCAATACGAAATCCCAACGGTTTGGTCATTAACTTTCCTAGTGACAGTGATGACGACAGCGGTTATTGCTTCTATCTATAAGAACAAAGAAACCAATAGCTCTAGCGTTAAAATTACTAATCAAAACTCTTAAGTATTTTGTAAATTCAAAATCCTTTAAAAGAATATTTGGTTAATTAAATGTTGCAAATAAACTTGGATTTACCTGTGTAAATCCAAGTTATTCAACTAAAGATTCGCTTTATTGAATAAGTATGCGGTTAGTTGGATTTTGTATTCTTATGGTTTGTAACGGAATTGTTTTATAAGAAAAACTAATCTGAATAACCAAATTTTGTCATTTTTTGCTCAGAGAAAAAATGACTAATATACAACCAACAAAACAATTTACTGCTTTTAAAGAGAGGCAATCATGGCACAAGCAATGCAAATGACAAATGTAGCTTTACCAACCTCTATGGATAAGAAGACCTACGCGGTTAACTTCAAAGGATTGATTGCTCACTTACTAGATATTCTTTTCGTAGACAACTCTGCACCTCGCAGCTACTACGCAGAAGACCTATCTGCACACATCCAGAAAGACATCGGTATGTACCGTTAATCTGAATGGAAAGCGAATTCGAAATGCCGGCTTAATCGCCGGCATTTTTGTATCTGAAATCGCCACATCTAAAACCGCATTGAAAGCTATCTGTCGCTAGCACGGTCATAGTCAGTATCAAAGAAAAGGAGCTGTCTATGATTAACGCGATTGCACTTGCTGCTATTACCAGTCTTTCAGCATCACAAAGTTGGGTTCATGAAGGGCAGCCCGCACAAGTGATAGAACTGTTTACCTCCGAAGGTTGCTCAAGTTGTCCACCAGCAGACAAATACCTTTCTACGTTTGAATCCAACCCTGATTTGTGGGGCAAGTACATTCCCGTTGCTTACCACGTTGATTATTGGGACTATCTTGGCTGGAAAGACAAATTTGCAAAGCCTGAATTCTCGCAACTGCAACGTTTGTATCGTGCTTATGGCGCGGTAGGGAGTGTTTATACTCCGGCATTTGTCGTTGATAGCGAAGAATGGCGCGGCTTCTTCAATTGGCGTAAACGTGTATTACCCAACAATGACAACGAGAAAGCTCAAACACTAGCACTAGAGCGCTCTGGCAACCAATTCACTCTACGATTTGAAGATAATGGTACGTATGACGCAACGATTGTGTTTCTCTCAAGTAATGAAACGACACCGGTTAAGCGCGGTGAAAACCGAGGGAAAGTGTTAGAACATGATTTTGTCGCGTTAGAGAAGCAACAAGGTCGCTCAAAGAACGGAGAGTGGACGTTTAAGCTCAATCAACCCATCAAGAACATTGATGCTGTTGCTGCGTGGGTGACTGAGCCAGGGACCTTTAATCGTGTGCAGACTGTCGCGGGTGAGATTCGTTAAATGAACTAGAGGGATGCCTTCCAATCCGAAAGCGCTTTGATGTGTTCTGGTCCAATACCGCAGCATCCACCTATAATGGTAGCTCCGCGCAGATGCCATTCTTGCGCAAAAGCTAGGTACTCTTCTGGTGATAGCTCCCGCATCGATTGTAATGCGCTGTTGGCTTCGTGGTTAGATTGGATTGCGGTGAAGTTGTTTGCGTAAACCCCAATTTCAATATCGAGCTTATGTTGGTTTAAAACTTCCTTGGCATCACTGACAGCTCTTACCATTACTTCAGGTACTGAACAGTTAAAACAAACACTGATGGTATTGGTGTTATCTGCGCTTTGTGCAATGTGCTCAATGGCTTGGATAACGGTTTCCCCAGAACGCAACAGCGCGGTTTCCAATGAGTCATCATTTAAAGAAAAGGCATACGCAGTAGGTTTGGTGCTGCTTGCGAACACGCTTTGTAAACACGTTAGCTCTTCTAGGCTGCAAATGGTCTCTGCTAACCAAAGATCAACGTAATCCTCTTGAGCTTCAAACAAAGTCCTGAAAATGATTTCACCTAATTTGGGTTCGAACAGATCTGGTCGATAACTACCAAACGCTGGTGGAATACAACCCGCTACTTGAACGTGTGTCGATGACTTATCTGCACATTCACGAGCAATTTGGGCTGCAAAGCGTGCTAGGTCACTGCCTTTCTGATCGTAAAGGGCTTGTCCAAGGTGGAATGGCACACAGGCATAACTGTTGGCGATGATGATCTCTGCGCCAGCGTGGATAAAGTTGTTATGCGCTTGGTAAACGAATTCTGGCGATTCAATCAGAGCTTGTGCGCTCCAAAGTGGTTGAGAGAATGGGGCACCCATGCGTTTCAGTTCTCTTCCCATACCGCCATCAAGGATGGTTAACTTCTTCATACTACAATCCATCTAAATTCTTCTTAGTTGAACCTTAAAATAAAATAGCGATGAGCGAAAGTGACTAACGGAAAAGGATAGGCCAAGTAAGTGGGCAGATAAGTAGCGAGTTAGCTAACCGAATGGTGCGGAACATCAGAAACGAAAACGGGGTCCCGATTGGAACCCCGTTTAATTCGAAAGTAATGTTGAGATTACTTCTTACGGCAGTACTCAGCGATCACGTACATTGACTGACCACCGTTTGCCTTACCTGAAACAAGTTTAGGGTCATCACCAAGGCTGATACCGCGAATAACAGTACCTTGTTTGATTACTTGGTTTGTACCTTTAACTGGTAGGTCTTTGATTACTGTTACATCGTCACCTTTCTTAAGTTCAGTGCCGTTGCAGTCAACAGTTTTATCGTCAGCAGACATACCTTTCATAGCCCAGTTCATTTGCTCTTCTTCCATGTACATCATGTCAAGAGCGTCTTGAGCCCAGCTTTCTGTGTTTAGGCGAGTAAGTTGGCGCCATGCAGTTACTTGTACCGCAGGAACCTGACTCCACATGCTGTCGTTCAAGCAGCGCCAGTGGTTAATGTCTTTAGGATCTTCGATCTCACCAAGACACTTATCACAAACCATGATAGCAGTATCAACCGTCACGTTACCGTGTGGTGGAACAGCAAATGCTGTTAGTTGAGACTCAGAAGAACACAGTTCACATTTTGACTCGCAGCGAGCAAGCAGAGTAGCTTCGATAGACATAAGGACTCACCTTAGTAATGTTTTTTGGTGGCGGTATTATCCACTTTATCCTGAGAAATAAAAGGGTGTTAGAGAATTAAAGGCGAGATTTTACAATATTCCAACCTGAAAGAGGTGAAGATGTAAAATATTGGCTAAACAAATAATATCTAGAATATAAATAAGGGTGTTGATTGCTTTGAATGATGAATCAGTTGCATTGATGAATGTTATTGCTGAAGGGTAAAGTTATCCAAATGAATGGAAAGTGCCCCCTGATTTTCAGAGGGCATGTTGTTTTATCGTTCAATAATCTGCACAACTTGGTCTTTAGAAATGCTCATTTCTTTGCCATCCACGTCCTCGTATTCGTACATGCCAGTATCTTCGTTTAAGTCCGGCTTGCCGTAAGAGGTAATGATTTTCCCTTCATTCGTTGACATTAGGTATTGGCTGCTGCCGCAAGCGGCAAGAAGCAGTGCAGTGGCAATAACGGTCAATACGCGCATAAAGTTTTCCTTTTTAAACAAGTAAGTTAGACAAAGACAACGTTTTAACTATAGCAGAGGAAATATGAGTGGGTTTGAATAGAACAGAAACGAAAAAGCCCAGTCGAAACTGGGCTTTGATTTGGTAACGATGCTTACTTAAGTACAGCGGTGTTAGTTACACCCGTTAGCATATCGTCCATTAGGAAGTCAGCATTTTCCATCTGCATCTCTACATGATGGTCTAGGTCCGCTAACGTACCGCCAGGAGAAGCGAATGTACTGTGTGTCGCCGTTGCATTGAACTGTACAAAGCTCGCAGAAGGAGACACGGTTGTGTTCGAACTGTTAACAGTTGTTAGTCCTAGTTTCGCTGCTAGAGGTTCAGTACCCGCAAACGGTGCATTGGCTACGTTGTTTGGCACAGTATCGTCACCATCGACTTCTGTCATAAAGAATGGTGTTGATAGCGAACCTGAAGCCATTAGGTCACTCGCGTTAGTAAATGGATCTACCGTATCTAGCGTCGTCTGCGCAGCGTAGATAAAGCTAGAGAAGCCAGACTCAAGTGCCGCTAACTGTGCTTCTGTTGCTACTTGCTCAAATGCTTCGTAACACGCTTTATCTGATAGTTCTGCACAAGATGCATCAGCATAGCTCGCGTACTCAGTTGATGCTGCATAAGCCAAGTTGTGTTTGATCTGTGGACCAAAGTTAGACGAACCAAGCAGTAGGTTACCAATTTGGCCACCTGCGTTTTGAATTGATGCGCCGCTGAATGTGTACAGTGCGTCTGCCGTTGGGCTACCTAATGTGTTGTTCGCCGCCGCTACAGCAGAAGTACCGACGATGCCACCCAATGAGTGACCAAGCATCTTCACTTTTGAACCCGTCATTGGGTTAAAGCCTTGAAGCGGGCTGCTTGCTAGGAGGCCAGCTTGCGCTGAAACCACTAAGCTTGCACGTAGACCAAGAACATCAAGTACGCTTTGGCGAAGGTTATCACGCGCTACCGCTAGGTTAGACAGGTTTAGGTAAGCCAGTACATCCGCATTTGCTGAGCGTTGGTCATCTAAGCTACGAGTGCCGTGGATAGGCAGGTCAATTGCGATAACAGCAACACCGGCTTTCACCATGTTGAACGCAAAAGAATAAGCATTTTCTTTGGCTGACGTAATACCGTGTTGGTAAATCACAACATCTGTAGGAGTGCCAGTTTCTGGCGTAAACAGTAGGAACTCCACGTCTTCTAATGACTTAACCACAGGTACTGGAGAGTAGCGAGTAATAATGCGGTCGCTGTCGAGTTGAGTGCCGTCTGATAGGAACAGCGTAGAACCAACCAGTTTCAACTGTTCGGTTGGATCGGTTGCTAGCTTGGTCACATCAACAGGATCATCAGCAAAGACACCAGTAGACAGCTGTTGAACCATGTTCGCTTGCTCTGCAGGATCCGCCAACGCTGCACTTAGCTTCGCTAGGCTAGGCATTGCAGAAACCATAGGCTGCATGTTCCAATCTGCGCCTTTCTCTAGGTAATGCGGTAGTCGCACCACACCCTGAGTAACATTCACATCGACAGCTGCGCCAGCGTACAAACCTTTGATTGCCGTCTTAGCGGCATCCAGATCGCTGATGTACTTGTTGAAGTCTTCATCGGCATCTAGTGCAGTAACAAAGTCTTGCGTTGTACCTAACGTCATTGTGTATGCTGTTGCTAAATCTACAGAACCTTCATTCGCATCGTTCTTGTAAACCGTGTTTAGCGTATTTGCACCTGTAGCAAAGCCTGTTGCTGTCACGCCTTTTACTGCAGCAAGCGTATCGCCGACAGACTGGGTGCTAAACCATGAAGAGTAGACGATGTCAGCTGGGTTCACGCTTGCTAGACCGAAAATGCCTTCTACAGCGGTTGTTGCCGCTTGTACTGAAGCTAGGTCACCAGTCTCGTAGACAATCTCTTTTGATTTACCTGTCGCGTAGCTGCCTGAAGTGCCGATAGGGTTACCGTTAACATCCTGAATCGCTTGAGTCACTGCGAAGATATATTCGCCAGATTCATCAAGAGAATTCATGAATTGGATGTAAAGCGAGTTGCCGCTTGCTTGCACAACGAAATCTGTACCAAGCGTTAGCACTTTTTCAATTGGGTTTGAAGCACCATCCCAGTCAGTCAAGCGCTGGTTGATCTTAATAACGCTAACGCCAGACGTCACAAGACCATCTGAGAAGCCGTCGCCATTAAAGTTAAGCACGATTGGCATTGATGTTGACCAACCATCCATCGTGTTCATTGCCGCTAACGGGTTAGTTAGAGCATCATCACCACCGGTAGGAAGACCAAGTGTTCCGTCTGTTGTATCCATCAATAGGTAAGATGGCGCAGGAACATCTGCATTGGCACCTTGAAGTGTAAAGCTGATAGAAGTGTTACGGTCAAGAAGCGCTTGAACTGCTGGCTCAAACGTGACGGTATCAGATGTGCCTGAGCTAGAGGTATCGTCACCACAACCTGCAAGTAGGATTGCAGAACAAAGCAGTGATAGTTTAAACGTGTGTTTCATTGGTTTACTCCGTTAATCCTGATTATTTGAAGGTGTAGTTCACTTGAACAGCACTGATGTAAGCAGTACCTTCTGAGTCGAATGTGATCTCTTGATCTGCTGCATTGGTTTCAGTGAATGAACCAGACTTACTCTTAACAAAAGCGAAACCTGCATCGAAGGTTAGGTTCTCTTTCATTGCATAAGTCACGCCTGCGCTGTACCAGAAACGGTCGCTATCAGGGATGCTCAATGTTGCTTCACCTGCTTGCTCGTCGTAGGCGATACCAGCGCGAAGTGTCCATTGATTGTTTAGTGTGTATGTACCACCGAAGGAGTAACGGTTGTTGTCTTCATATTTCTCAGGTTTAAAGAAGCACACGCCATCAACACAGTCTTTGCTGGTTGCTTTTAGCTCTTTAAATGTGCTCCAGTCTGTCTGTTGCCATCCGTAGTGGATCGCCCATTTATCATTTAATTGATGGAATGCAGACAATTCGATAATGGATGGGAGAGAGATTTGTAAACGGCCATCGACTTTTGACGCATTAGCGATGCCAGAGTCATAGCTGCTGAATTCACCTTCATCGAAGTCTAAATCCACTTTGGAGCGGTAACCGAATCCAAAACGGTTGTTTTCATTCAATTCGTAAAGGGCACCAATGTTCCAACCGAAAGCGAAAGTATCGCCTTCCATGCCGATTAGGTTGTCAGATTTTTTGCTTCCTGGGCCAAATAACGGCGCCAATGCGCCTTTGTGGCGAGTAAGCTCTGCATGCGCGTAAACAATGTTAATACCACCACCAACGCTAAACTGTTCGTTGATGCGGTAAGCAATATTCGGGTTAATGTTAACCGAAAGTAGGGAAGTATCACCCGCCATGTCACCCGCAGAAATGTCATCTGGGTAATCGGTCGCGACACCGTAAGTGGTGAACATGCCAATACCCCAAGCCCATTTGTCGTTGATTGGGCTGATGTAGTAGCCAGCCGGAACGATTTGTAGTGGGGCAACGTCATTCGCGTGTTCTTTATGGAAAGTGTCATAGACGTTAACTTCAGGATCGACGACAGATAGCGCGCCTGAAAATTGAGCTTCTTTAAAAAGTGTCATTGCAGCTGGGTTGCGTGCTAATACGCTCGCATTGTCGGCTACTGCGCCTTCACCTGAAAATGCTCTACCAAGACCAGAAGCCGAGTGTTCGGCCACCTGAAAGCCCGCAGACTGGGCATTACACGCAAACAATATTGAAATTGTAAGCAGAGAGCAGTGCTTCTTGTTCATCCTTGACCCTCCTAGGGTGTCATTATATTAGACCGAAGTCTTTGTATTTGTTGTGTGCCTTTTACACCAGTTGCTGTCGGTTCGATTTACAACTGCAATGTAAATATAATGTTAATTGTATGTTTATTAACTTGTCAAAGATCAGACGTATATTGCGTTTTAAATTTGATGCATAGGTCAAACCGCAATTAATAAGGCCATGTATTATGGTGATATTTTTGTAAAGAATGGTATGACCAGAGTTGTTTTGTAAATCTTATGATTAAAAGCTAATCAAATACGTGTTGTTAACATGCTTTTCGTTCGATGCCATTGCAGGCATAATTCGAACTTTGTGTTTATCGCATTGGAAATCGCGTTGGAATTACTACACATTGAATTTTTAGGAAAGTCGCTCAGGCTTGAAGGCTCTATGGCAGGTTGGCAACAACTGTTTTGGGATAACACCTTGGTGTCGCAGATTGCTGCGAGCGATGATGACTCAGGCAAGACACAGCATGAGTTCAAGCTCACTGCTGGAGAGGATGTTTTACATTGCCAATTGAGCTGTGAACTAAACTGGCAACCATTTGATTTTAAGTATCAAGCGACAGTAAATGACTCACTGGTTGTCGAAGGGACTCGTGACGAAAAAGACATCGAACGCCAAGTACCGGTAGAACCGCCACCGGCAGAAAAGCGTTTTAGTCTCATTGGTATTGTGTCGCTCGGCATGAAGGCGTTGAAAAGCGCGAAGGTCATTAAAGTGGCGTTAGCCTCTGCAAGTCTTGCGGCATACTCATGGCTGTTTTCGATTGAGTTCGCCCTCGCATTGGTGGCGTGTTTAGTTTTTCACGAATATGGCCATATCCGAGCAATGAAGTACTTTGGTATGAAGATCAAAGGCATCTACCTCATCCCATTTTTAGGTGGCTTAGCGCTAAGCGATGAAAAGATAAACACACGTTGGCAAGATGTGGTTATCTCCATCATGGGACCGTTCTTTGGGTTAGTCCTCAGCATTCTATTCACCGTCTTATATTGGATGACAGGGGAGATGATCTTTGCGGGCCTTGCTGTGTTTAACGCCTTGCTAAACCTCTTCAACTTGCTGCCGATCTTGCCATTAGATGGCGGACATGTTCTTAAAAGTATCACCTTTTCAATGAATACATGGGTTGGTTTGGCAGGGAGTATTGTCACGGCTTTGCTCGGTATCTACATCAGTTACACCTTCGGCTTAACGTTGCTTGGTTTCTTGCTATTGATGGGGATGTTAGAAGTGGTGATGGAATGGCGAACCCGACACCACAGTCATTTACTGCCATTAACCCGATATGGGCAACTGTTCTCGTTTGCTTGGTACTTGGTTTCAGTCGGAGGATTTATTGCCATCATTTGGTACTTCGCCGGGTTAGGAGACAGCTTACTGAGCTTGCCTTTGCAGATCTTAGGTACGTAGACCCATTAAGTAAAAACACAGACGAATAAAAAGAGCTCCGAAATGGAGCTCTTATTGTTTGCAATCTAAGGACAGTTCTTAGCTAGAGTGCCTTGAGTTTTGAATCAACCACACTTGGGTGCTTTAACGTTAGATTCTGGCAGTGTTTTAATGGTTGCTTGTAGATCTCTAATACGAGTGCTGTGCGATGGGTGAGTTGAGAAAAACTCTGGTGGTTGAGCACCACCTGCAACGCTCATGTTTTTCCAAAGATCGACACTCTGGTTAGGATCGAAGCCAGCTTTTGCCATAAACCCAAGACCAACAATATCGGCTTCAGATTCTTGCGTTCGTCCATAAGGAAGAATCACACCGTATTGAACTCCCACACCAAGCGCCGCCATCGTCATCTGCTGGTATTGCTTGTATTCAGACGCACCGATTGCAACATTAGCAAGTGATAGCCCTGCATTGGCTAACTGGCTTTGAGACAAACGCTCATTACTGTGATCAGCCAAAACGTGTGCGACTTCATGGCCGATGACCGTTGCAAGTTGGTCTTGGTTTTTCGCCACTTTCAGTAAGCCGGTATAAACACCAATTTTACCACCCGGTAAAGCAAAGGCGTTTACCTGAGGGCTGTCAAACACAACCACTTCCCATTCTTTGAAGCCTGCTTGAGGCGGAATCGTGTCGGTGATTTGTTTCGCAACACATTGAACGTAGGCATTGGTCTTTTTGTCTTTACTGATTGGTATCTCTTTCTTCATTTGGTCGAATGACTTTGCGCCGAGCGATGACATCTCTTGGTCGGAAAACATCAAAATTTGGTTACGGCCAGTGGGCGAAGAGCTACACGCTGTTAGACCTGCAACGGTCAAAAGTACTGAGGCTTTAATCCATGTTCTCATAGCGGGGGCCATATAAATATTTTTTGTTTTGTACCAATAGTATAACGCTTAGTAAAGAAACGTTAAGTCATTATGTTGATCACGTTGAGACTTGCGTTTGACCTTGAAGTCGCGATGCGATCAGGACTATGCTAGGCGCACTTTTCATAGATAAATCGTCCAGTGCGATACGGGACGAGACAAGAGCGAAAAATGAGTATTTGGAAAAAGCCAATTAACTTAGACATTCTTAACGCCACCTCAAAAAATACTATGATGGAGCATCTGCAAATCGTCTATACCGATTTCACTGATGATTCACTGAGCGCGACCATGCCTGTGTGCAGCTTTACACACCAACCACTGGGTATGCTGCATGGTGGTGCGTCTGTTGTACTTGCGGAAACGCTTGGTTCACTTGCCGCGAATTTCTGTGTAGAGGAAGGCAGTTACTGTGTTGGTTTGGACATTAATGCAAACCATGTTCGTGCGATGCGCAGTGGCCATGTTATTGGTACCGCAAAGCCTGTTCATTTGGGCGTGTCTACTCAAGTGTGGCAAATCGAAATCACCGATGAACGCGGACGTCTGGTTTGTACGAGCCGTTTGACGATCGCAGTAAAACATCCGAAAGAAAAACAAGTTCAGTAAGAGAATACTCATATGGTCATTGAATTCTCTTTAGGAAAAATCATCGCAACGCAGCGTGAAATTGTTATCAAACTAACAGGTAGTGCGATGGTTACTTTGCAAGCACAAACTGATGCAATTCAGCTACTTGGACGTGGAGCAAATGTTGTTTTAGCCCATGGAGCGGAAACGAAATGGTCGATCAAACTCGACGATGAAGATCAATTACGCCAACTAGCGCAAGAAATTGGTATCGACATTCAATAATTTGCACGTCTGAGTTTGCACTTTTCACGAAAAATGAGGAAACTTAGTTTATCGTTATGAAAACTAAAATTTCCTCTTTATGAGTAGCCCTCGTTTACGCGTTCAGTTCGAAACGCTGTTTGAAAAATTTTCTGGTAATGACACGGATGTTCAACTCGAAGACATTACCGAAGCACTCTTTTGTACTCGTCGAAACGCTCGAATCGTCCTCAACAAACTAGAGGAAGAAGGGTGGATCGAATGGCATCCTGCTGCAGGCCGAGGCAAGCTCTCTAAATTGATCTTCAAGCGCAATCGTAGCGATGTAAGTGAGAATCTTGCACGTCGTTACTTAGACGAAGGGAAAATAGGTCAAGCCCTTGAAGCGCTCGACAACGATGCAGCTAAGCTCACTCAGGTTATTCAGGGCTATTTAGGTCTGCAACATCGACAAGGTGAGCAGGTCGTTCGTTTGCCTTATTACAGACCGCTTTCTATGTTGAACCCGCAAAAACCAATGCGCCGTTCAGAGCAGCATATCGCGCGTCAGGTGTTCAGTGGCCTTACAAAACTCGACGACAACGAGCAGCTTCAACCCGATTTAGCGCATTACTGGGAAGCACTTTCAGATACACATTGGCGCTTCTACCTACGTCGTGGTGTTCGTTTTCATAATGGCGAACTGCTGACAACAGACTGCGTTATCGAAAGTATTGGGGCGTTAAGCGAACTCAACTTATTCTCTCACATAGAGAAGGTCATCTCTCCAGAGCCTTGGACGGTAGATATCCACTTAGTACGCCCTGATAAGTACCTGCCACTCGCATTGAGTGAGTCACAAGCCAAAGTCTTATTACCAAGCAACTTACGTTCAGAAGAATTCGATAGAAAGCCAATCGGCACAGGCCCATTCCAAGTTAAAGTCAATGATGACAAACGCTTAATTCTGACGGCGTTTGATGGCTACTTTGGTCTGCGTCCACTCTTGGATCAAGTTGAAGTTTGGGTGATCGACGAGGCTTACTCATCGATGGTTTACCCAAGTTTGACTAAGCCACAAATGGATAAACAAGCCTCGACGGATGAAGTCGAGCTTGATCCCGGATGCACTTTTCTACTACTGAATAAAAATACAGGTATTGCAAAAGACCCAAGATGGGCGGAATTTTTGAGTCAAACCTTGAACAGCTACCAAGTGTATTCCCATGTTCCTCAAGACAAGGTCATTGAACTAGGAGTGCTGCAAGCATTTGGATTAAAGCCTGGTTGGATTGACCTTAAACCGACAATGTCCGGTGACGCGCCCCAGAAAGAGAAAACCATTTGTGTCGCTTACCAAAAGAAACACCCTATGTTTCCTGTTATCGCTAAAGCGATCAAAACCTTGCTCAAGCCACATGGCATTGATGTAGAGTTCATTCGTTACGATACTCAGCCACCTTCACCAGAGGAAGTGGATATCTGGATAAAAGCGATGGGTATTGCGACCAACCGTAACGACGCACTTGCAGGTTGGCTATTGGATTATAGCGATATTGATAAATTTAGTGCGGGTTATGATTTCTCTGGTTGGTCAACGCTGGTGGATCAATGGAGAGCAGGGCAACACACGGATTTTCCTGCTCGAGAGTTAGGCAGACAACTGGTAAAGAGCTGCCAAGTGATCCCGATGTTCCACTGTTGGTTAGGCGTGAACAAAGACCACAGCGGTGCCCTGCAAAACGCCAAATGTAACGCCTTAGGTTGGTTTGATTTCAGTACCGTGTGGGTAAAACCGAAGATAGAGAAAGATGGCGAAACCGAATAAGAAGCAACCGACCAAAACGGTCGAGATATTTTGTGCAAAATGTAAAACGCAGCTGTTTAAATATCGCAAAGGCGGTAAAGGGGCATTAGTGAAGTGTTTTAAAGAACGCATTGTTGAAGACTTCACCAATACGCCTTGCATTTGCCCGGGTTGTGAACAAGAGTTTGCAAGAGACACGTTAGTAAGAGGAACACCAGCCTACAAGATGATTGGCGGCAAGGTGACGATGAAATAAGAGTCAGTTATGAGCGAACAACATGAATACTGCATGGTATTGAGTACCGCAGGTACGCAGAAGAACCGAGACGAGATCATCAAAGGTTTGCTGGAAGGGCAACTTGCTGCTTGTATACAGACCATGGCAATAGAGAGCCACTATGTATGGAAAGGGGAAGTGTGTAGCGATAATGAGTGGTTGTTGATCATTAAAACACGCAAAGACTTATACGCTTTGGTTGAAGACAAAATAAAAGACCTGCACGAATATGAGGTGGCTCAGATCGTACAGGTCCCAATTGTAGAAGGTTTTAACCCTTATCTAGAGTGGCTTCGCCAGTCGACGTTGAGTTGTCAATAGAAGCAACGACAGTATCGCACCCATGGTGTCACATAACATGTCTTTCTGGGCATCCCAAATATCGCCTTGCGATCCCAGGAAGGCGATCCCCTCATCACCGCCTGCAATTTCCGCATACCACCATTCGATGATCTCGTAGCCAGCCGCCAAAGACATAATGGCAAACAAAGCGAACCAACAAGCAAACCCAACACTGATCTTTTTCTTATTAATTAGATATTCAGCAATCGGGTAAGCGTATAAGCCAATCGAGAAGTGAGCAACACGGTCGAAGTTATTGCGCTCCGAGCCAATTAAGTTGTTGAACCAATCAAACGGAACCTCTGCAAAGGTGTATTTGGCACCAATGGTGTGAAGACAAAGCCAGATAAACATCAGTATATAAGCGGTATTGCTGAATTGGTAACGAATGGAAAGCGCCCAAATGGCAATGAGAATACCGATGGCAGGAACGATCTCTGCAAACCACACCGCGCGAGAGCTTGGCTCTAAGGCTGAAAACAAAAAAACAACGGCGTAGAAAATCGTTAAACCCAATAAGGTAGAAGTACTTTTCATAGAGAAATTGATCCTTCAATTGAAAACTGTGGTTATGATTACACTTAATTGTACAGTGTGCAATTGTTTATTTTGTCGGGGAGATGCTTACTTTTTATGTTGATATATTGCCAAACTGCTCAACAATAAAACGTTTGCGCGTAAACATTTCATTAAAGTTTGATTTACAACATGGCCATCCATAGAATTCATCGCTCAGTCTAATAAAAAAGAAGTAAAGTCATGAAACTGGAAACTGTCGATTATCTTGCTGACGATGCTGCTCAACAGTTCGTCACCTCACTGCGCGAAACGGGCTTTGGTGTTCTTAAGAACCATCCAATTCCACAAGAGCTCGTCGAGTCTATTTACAAAAATTGGTACGAGTTCTTCTGCTCTGAACAAAAGAATGATTTCCAATTTAATGTTGAAACACAAGACGGTTATTTTCCACCATCAGTTTCTGAAGTCGCGAAGGGGCACTCAGTTAAAGACATTAAAGAGTACTTCCATGTTTACCCTTGGGGTCAAATGCCAGAGCAGCTTAGAGAAGAAATTCTTGAGTACTACGAGCGCGCAAATGCCTTTGCTCAAGAGCTTCTTGGATGGGTGGAAGAGTACGCACCAAAAGAGGTTCAAGAGAAGTTCTCTATCGCGTTGTCTGAAATGATCAACAACAGCGATAAAACACTATTACGTGTTCTGCATTACCCACCAATGACGGGTGAAGAAGAACCAGGCGCGATTCGTGCGGCAGCACATGAGGACATTAACCTGCTGACTGTTCTGCCAGCAGCAAATGAACCGGGCCTTCAGGTAAAGAGTAAAGAAGGTGATTGGTTAGATGTACCGTGTGACTTTGGTAACTTGATCATTAACATCGGTGACATGCTACAAGAAGCATCAGGTGGTTACTTCCCATCTACGACTCACCGTGTAATTAACCCAACAGGTGGTCGTCAAGAGAAGTCTCGTATCTCGCTTCCATTGTTCCTACACCCGAAGCCAGATACGGTTCTGTCCGAGCGTTACACAGCGCATAGCTACCTAATGGAGCGCCTAAGAGAGCTTGGCGTAATTTAAGCTAACGAGATCCTCCTTCAAAAGGCTGACGGTTTATGACTGTCAGCCTTTTTGTCTTTATGGTACAAATTGACTAGCTTTAATAACAGGTACTTAAAACGGTTAGGGGATACATGGACGAACAATTCGACGTTTGCCAAAACGGACAGCAATACATGGAAAACCCATTGTTGTGGCCGATTCTAGAAATTCTCCGTAAACAACCAACGAGTTGGAAGGTACACACACTTGCGCAAGAGCTCAGTGAGCACGATTATATTCCTCAGTTAGATCCATCTCCGGATAAAGACCTCTTTAAGCGCAATTTCTTGTTGATGAACGCGCTCTATCAACTGCAAGAAACACTTTACCCGGATGGTTGGCTACAAGTTGAAGCGATGAACATTGTGCTAATGTCTGCAATTGAAGCTTCCCGTCACAGCATCGACATCAATGATCCACTCAGAGAATACTACCTTGATTGGAAAAATTACGAAGCCGATGAAGGCGAGGTACGTAGACTACTCAATGACTTTTGGAGTCGATATCAACGCTACATTGGTGGAAACACTTCTAGCGACTTGGATCGAGCGAAAGCGTTGAGTTTATTTGAATTGGGGGCGGAGGCGACTCGGACAGATATTCGTAAGCAGTGGAGAAAGCTTGCATTACGGTGGCACCCAGATCGAGAGAACGGTGATGCAGATAGGTTTCGTATTCTCTGCGAGGCTTGGAATGTACTACGTAGCGGATAAAATAAACATTAGTCACAGTGTAACGTTATTTATCCTTTACCTATCAGCCAGATACAAAAAAGGCAGCGTTCATCGCTGCCTTTTGCTATTTGTCTTGTCCAGTGCTAACGAGAAGGTTTGAACTGAGACTTACGCATGCGGTTTAGGGCTGCCATTACATCCAATGTGCGTGGTTTTGCTAAGTCACCTTGTTTAGGTAGTGTCGCGTGCCATTCGCCAGAAAGCATGTCTTCGATTTCTTTTGCTGGGTGGTTACACCAACCCGGAAGTTGGGCAATTTGGAACCACAACCAACCAATCGCGTTTACTTCATCCGCGGATTCTAGTTGTTCAAGTGCACTTAGGTCTGCGAACTCTTTACCAAAGCGAAGAGAATCTTTGCCTTTCGCGTTCACGCGGAATTTCCCGTCTGTCAGAATGTTCATCAGTGCTACTCGGTTCAATGCACGAGGGCGGAACGTTTGCAGACTCTCTTCAGATTCGTTATGACGCTGAGTAGGGTGCTGAGCAATCACTTGTTTTGCTTTTTCAGTTACATCAACCGCTTGGTAGTCGTGCATTTGGATTACGGTATCTGCAACGTCTAGGTAGTCGCCAGAACCACCCATAACGATGATGGTCGAGATCTCTAGCTCATCACGTAACTGGCCGATACGGTCAACTAATGGTGTAATTGGCTCATCACCTTTTGCTACCAACGCCTGCATGCGCTCATCACGGATCATAAAGTTGGTTGCTGAAGTATCTTCATCGATAAGCAAAGAACTTGCACCTGCTTCAATAGACTCTTGTAGCCAAGCCGCTTGAGAGGTAGAACCCGATGCGTCTTGTGTAGAGAAATCAGCCGTGTCTTTGTCCATTGGCAAGTGATTGATGTAGTTCGATAGGTTCAAGTGATGAACACAACGACCATCTTCAGCACGAATCTTCATTGCATTCCCATCTGTCACGATGTATTCGCGGCCATCGCCTGGAATGTGATCGTAGATAGAGCGTTCAACGGCGTTCAACAACGTCGATTTACCATGGAAACCACCACCAACAATCAAAGTGATACCTTTAGGGATACCCAAACCCGTTACGTAGCCTTTGTTAGGCGCATGTAGCGTCACTTGAAGTGATTCTGGCGCTTTGAACTCAACCGCGTCTTTCATCGGCAAGTCACAGTTACCTGCAATACGTGGAAGGATGCTGCCATTCGCTACAAAAGCAACCAAGTTGTTTGCTTCTAGCTGCTCACGCAGAGATGCTTGGTCTTCAATTACCTTACAGTGCTCAATCAATGCGTCTTTGTTCAGTTCACGTTCTAGCGTCGCGCGACGGATAAACTTCGGCAAGTAGAAAGTAAGGATGTTGTTGGCTTTCTTACCAAGAACAGAACGACCTTCTGCAGGCAAGTTAACGCGGAAGCGAAGTTCAATGCCTTCTTCAGTGAATAGCACTGCTGTGTTGTCTAGAACGGTTTGGCCGCTTAAAGAGATTGATACTGCGTTCTCTTGTTTTGCAAACTCGTCGAAGCTTCGAGCAATAAAGTCACGAGCCGCACGCTGAAAAGCAGGTGATTCGTCTTTTAGCCATTCAAGACCGGTTAAAGACCACGCGCGAGTTGCACGTAGGCGAGAAGCAGATGCGTATGGGTCGCCTTGAACGTAATCAATGTACAAGTCGAAATCACCGAAGTCGTATTGACCCTTGATTTGTTGGTATGCGCGGTAGTTCTGCTTTTCGATTTTCTTAAGCGTGGCAGTCAACTGATCCATGAAGATAATGGCCTTTTTATTGGAAGCGGGCGGCGATTATAGAAACCACCGCCTGCAGAGTAAAGGAAATGCTTAGGAAGAATAGGTGTATTGACCACCTAAAAGGTTTTGATTAAACAAACTTTGTTCAAATTCATTGCACGGCATAGGTTTACCATACAAAAAGCCTTGTCCAATATCGCAGCCTTCATTGATCAAAAACTGCTCTTGTTGGGCTGATTCAATACCTTCTATGACCACTTGTAGATCGAGCTTTTTCGCAATGTGTATGATTGAACAAATGATGGCTCTGTCGTCATCAGATTTCTCCATTTGTTGAACAAAGCTTTTATCGATCTTAATCGCGTCAAAAGGGTATTTCTTCAAATAACTGAATGACGCATACCCTGTACCAAAGTCATCAAGTGACAATGTCACTCCAAGATTGTGTAATTTATTCAATGTGTTACGAGCCACGACTTCATCTGCAATCAACGCACTCTCAGTCACCTCTAACTCTAGGAAGTGTGCAGGCAAATGGAAGGTTTCAAGTAGATGTTCTATTTGCTCAGCGAAATTAACGTTTTGTAATTGGATAGGAGACACGTTCACGGCAATCTTGAAATTGTCCACCAGCTCAGACCACTGTTTGGCTTTATCAATCGCGGTTCGCAAGACAAAAGAGCCGACTTCAAAAATCAATCCGTTTTGTTCTGCCATGTGAATTAATGCTTCGTTGGATACATCACCCAAGACAGGATGACGCCATCGCAATAGTGCTTCGGCACCTATCCATTTGTGCGTATGTGGAAGTACCTTAGGTTGGAAGTACAGCATTAAGTCGTCGTTACGAACAGCCTGTAATAGGTAGCTTTCAAGCTGATTGTGATTGTTCAGTTCTTGAGTGTGGCTCTCACAGAAGTAGTTGTACGATTCACCAGACTCTTTACACAGCAACATGGCATAACAGGCGTTTTGCAGCAGTTGTTTGGCGTGACTGCTTCTGTGTGCTTGAACGACGCCAATATAAGAGTGAAGGTGGACTTCGTTTTCATCAATGTGGAAGTTGCCGACGCTGACATGGGTGATGTCTTCAAGTAAGTGTTGGACTTTTGATTCGATGTCTTCACCAGAGACAACAATCACCAAGTCGTTTGAACTTGGACGACCAGTCACAAAATAACTGGATTCGTTGTGGCCTAGGCGGAAGCGAAACTCTTTCAATACCTCGTCAAAGGCTTCAAATCCGTATTTTGTTTCGATACTGCGCGCGTTACTAAAACCGACGTTAATCACCACCAAAGATTGTTGGTCATGATCCATGGTTTCTAATATGTGGTCTAACACTTCTTCAAGTGCAACGCGGTTTAAAAAGCCTGTCCCATGATCGTGGGTTTGTTGATAGCTTACCTGCTTTTCTGCGGCCTTACGTCGGTCAATTTCTTTTGTTAGCGAGTAGCTAAGTTGGGCGAGGTCAGTCGTTCTATTCTCGACTCTATTTTTCAGTTCGTTATTTAAGCGCAGTAACTTATGTTGTTGGAAAACGACGGCTAGTTGAGCCTCTATGGATTCTTTAAATGTGCTCAAGAGTTCTCGGTAGGTGTCGTTGTACTGATTTTCTTTGGTATCCAGCATACAGATGGTGCCGAATGTTTCCCCGTTTGGCCAATAGAGTGGTAAGCCACAATACGAGATCATGCCGAGCTTAATATCGGGATTGTCTTTCCACTCTTCATCAATGAGCGCGTTAGGAACGATGAGTTCGCGTTTGTTTTTAATGACATGCTCACAGTAAAGTCCATGACCAAGTTCTTCTTTGTCACCGACTTTATAAGGGTTGTTATCAGTCTCGCTGGAGGTATTTACTTCAATGTGGTTTGGGTGGATACGCATGATCAGCGTAGTTGGGACATCCGCAATGCGCGCGAGCAGGTTGACGATATTTTGCCAGCTTTTCCGCATGGATTCGGGTATTTCATAATCTAATGTTTGCAATGTACCCATATAGGTCATCCTTTCCCGTAATTTCACGTCCTGTGAATGAATATCGTTTTTGTTTTTGCACGAGCTTGTTATTTAACCACTCGTTTATTTAAAGTATAGGGGGGGCGGATTCGGAAACAAAAAAAAGTCCCGAAAACCTTTCAGGACTTTGAATTACTTGGCACTATCTCAATAGTGAGACGCTTTAAATTAAGGCTTTAATGCTTTCAGAGTCTTCATTGAGATGTCTTGAGCATAATCGACACCCTCAAAGTTAAAGCCGTTCAATTTCATAAACTCGTCTTTAAAACCGTCGTAATCACCGATATCAGCGAAGTTGTCTGCGTTCATTTGCTCTAAAAGTGCAGAAACTTCTTCTTGCACTTGAGGATCTAACTCAAGATCATCGATACGAATCAAGCGTTCGCCATCAACGGGTACTTTGCTTTGGTCGTAAAGCTTTGTCGTGAACAGACGTTGCATTTGCTCAATACAACGCTCGTGAGTACCTTTCTCTTTCATTACGTGGTATAGCGCAAGTAGATAAGGGCTCAGGGCAGGGATGAACACACTTGCCTTGGTGACGAGCGCTTTACACACTGTTGCGTAGGCAGCGCCGCCAAAGTTCGCCATCTTCATGTTCAATGCATGGCTGGTTTGGTGAAGGTCGACTTTTGCTCGGCCTAACGTACCGTCTAGGTAAATTGGGTGGGTAACTTCTGGGCCCATGTAAGAAAAGGCAATCGTCTTACAACCCTTGGCAACAGATTCAGAGTTGATCAGTGTGTCTATCCAGCTTTCCCAGTCTTCACCACCCATTACTTTAATCGTGGCTTCTGCTTCTTCTTCTGTTGCTGGCGCCAATGTAGATTCTACCCATTGGTCGTTTTCCAGCATGATTGAAGCGCCCGTTACCGATTCTCCAATTGGCTTAATGACACTACGCCAAAATTCTTCAGATTCAGGCTTAGGGCGAACGCCTGTTGCTAAGCTGTAAATCACTAAATCTACTTCACCCTCAAAGTAGGTTTCAATGGCTTCAATAACTTGGCTACGGACTGAGTCTGAGAAAGCATCACCAACGATGTTTACTGCAGTGCGACCATGATGAATGGCTTCTTCTTTAAAAAAGATGTTGTTGTACCAACCAGCACTACCGACACCTTTGTCTGACGGTCCGCGTTCAAATGACACGCCAATGGTGTCTGCTTTAGCACCGCCAAATGTAAGGGCGATACGGGCGGCCAAGCCAAAACCTGAAGACGCACCAATGATCAAAACACGCTTGGGGCCATTTTTGATCTGCGGTGCTTGTTTAACGTATTCAATTTGCTCTTTGATGGAAGCGCGGCACCCATACGGATGTGCCGAACGAGCTACAACACCTTGAATTAACGGTTCTATTTGCATTTTTATTATCTAACCTTGGTGAATAATACTTTCGACAGGGTAACGTAAAGTTAGGTAAAACTTATTGAGCTAGACCAGTAAAATTAGAGATGTTTAACCAATTCTTCGGCGACGAAGTCGGCAATGAAAGGTTGAGCTTCCGGTTTAGGGTGCAGGCCATCGTCCATCATCCATTCTGGTTTGACGATGACGTGCTCTAAAAAGAATGGCATTAACGCGACTTGTTGATGCTCGGCGAGTTTCGGATAGATATCGTAGAACATATCACTGTATCGCTTACCATAGTTCGGTGGGACACGGATTTGCATCATGACAACATCCGCACCAGAATCTTTGATCATGGTAATCATTTTCGATAAGTTCGACGTAATAACATTAGGTGGAAAACCACGAAGGCCATCGTTAGCGCCGAGTTCGATAAGAACAAGATCCGGTGTGTGTTGCTCAAGAAGAGAGGGTAAACGAGCCAAGCCATTGCCAGTGGTGTCTCCGGAGATGCTGCCGTTTACAACTTTTACATCTTGGCCGTGTTCTAATAAGGCATCAGGGAGTAAGTTAGGCCAGCTCTTCTCAATCGGCATCTGATAACCAGCGCTCAAGCTGTCGCCCAAAACAAGTAACTTTTCGCTCGCATGTGCGGTGGCGGAAAGGCAGAAAAAGAGAACTAAGGAAAGTATACGAATCATGCAAACACCTGTACTTAAAGCACCTATTGTTCAAGCTAATTTAGTTTCTAAACAAGTCTCTACTAATCAAGAACAATTAACAATCCTTAAAAATGTAAATGTTGACATTAGAAAGGGTGAGAAGATTGCTATCGTTGGCACCTCTGGTGCCGGTAAATCGACGCTCATGACGCTGCTTGCTGGACTAGATACGCCGACGTCTGGTGAAATCACGTTACTTGGACACGAACTATCTAAACTGGACGATGAAGCTCGAGCTAAAATACGTGCAGATTCACTGGGATTTGTGTTTCAAAGCTTCTTGTTAATCCCGAGTTTGAGCGCACTGCGTAACGTTACTCTTCCTTGTCTTTTACGTGGTGAATCTGAAGATGATGCACGAGCGACAGAACTACTGACAGCGGTAGGGCTTGAGAAGCGTCTTGACCATTTGCCAAGTCAACTATCCGGTGGTGAGCAACAACGAGTTGCTCTGGCTCGTGCATTCATGACTCAGCCAGAACTTTTATTTGCCGATGAACCAACGGGCAACCTTGATCATCAAACGGCAGAGAAAGTCATTGAGCTTCTGTTCGACCTTAATGAACAGCATGGCACGACGCTGATCTTAGTTACGCATGACAGTCATTTAGCGAGTCGCTGTGACCGTGTCTACCGTATGGAAGCGGGTGAGTTAGAAGAGGAGGTGTTATGTCCGTGATCTCCCCAAGTGAACAAAGCTCTGCATCAAACAAAAAAGCTCATCAGTCGCCGAATAAAAGCTTGGTTCGTTGGAGCTTCGGGGAAATACGTCAAGGTAACTTGTGGCCGATAAGCGTCGCACTCATTCTTGTTATAGCCAGTATTTTTGCTTTGTCTGCGTTGGCAGAACGAATGGAGCAGGTCATCGTTAAGCAAGGCAAAGACGCATTAACAGCCGATGCCGTGTTTGTTTCAGCAAACCCCATTCCGGATACACTTCTCACTTCAACTAAAGAGCTTGAGCGCTCGACCATGACGCACTTTGCAACCATGGCGTTCAGCGATAATGGTATGCAGCTTATCTCGGTACGCGGAGTCGATGAGCAATACCCATTGATGGGTGACTTGGTTTTGGACAATGACTCATCAGGGCACATAAAGCCAAATCAGTTGTGGTTGGATGAGCGAATCATGGCACAATTGGATGTTGATAAGGGTGACGTTGTCACTATAGGCGACGCCGATTTCACGGTTTCCGGTGCCGTTTTGATGGAACCAGGATTGAGTTTCAACCCTTTCCAACAAATGCCTTCGGCTTACATCCACAACAGCGACGTTGATAAAACAGGCGCGATTCAAGTAGGTAGCCGAGTACAGTATCGTTTATTCCTTAAAGGGGATGCTGCAACACTGACGCAACTGCAAGACAGCACTGAGCTTTCGCCAAGTGATCGTTGGCGTACTCAGGATACGGCAAGTCGAAGCAATGAGGTGTTTGAACGCACAACACAATACCTTTCTTTGACCGTAGCGATTGTCATCATCATGGCGGCAACCACGTTGGTTTTGACGTGTCAAAGCTACGTAAACAGCCGGACACAAACCATCGCGATGTTGAAAAGCTTAGGTGCGAGTCGTCGTTGGATTGAAAAGTGGTTATTGATTCAAGTTACCATTTTGCTGGTAAGTGCAAGTATTGTGGGCTTGTTACTGGGCAGTGGCTTGGAGTATTTGTTACGAATCCCACTCAAGGACTTGCTTCCAAACCCACTGCCTAGTTACGGTGTCACTCCATTTTTAGTTTCTGTTGTTTCAGCGGTTCTGATTACGGTTCCTGCGCTGGGGATTCCGTTACTTGGTTTGATCAAAACGCCGGCTTTAGAAGTTCTGCAGCAAGGTTCAGGTAAACGTTCATGGAAGCGTATGTGGTTAGTGCTGGTTCCTGTGGTGCCATTGCTTATCCTTTACGCGAACAACACACTCGTTTGGATTGTACTTGCGGGAATCGCTGCATTGTTTGTTGTACTCGCCATGATGAGTGTCATGTTGACCAAGTTGTTCGCTCGCGTTTCAACTCGTCCAGCAATGAAACTAGCGTTAAGTCGCATCAACCGTACGCCCGTGACAAGTGGATTGCAGTTTGGTGCGTTATCACTGTCCTTGATGTTGCTTTCAATCATCTGGCTTGTACGTAGTGACATACTTGCCGATTGGGCGAGAACACTCCCAGCGGATGCGCCTAACGTCTTTGCATTGAACATTGCTGATTACGAACTTGATAGCTACGTGGAGACGTTAGATAAAAATGGCGTGACGCGGTCACAAGCTTTCCCGATTATTCGAGGACGGTTGGCCGAGATTAATGACGTGAGCGTCAAAGAGATCAAATCTGAAGGTCAGGGCTCTGATGCAGTAAGCCGTGAACTCAACCTTACTTGGGGAGATTCTCTACCTGAGTACAATGACATTCTTTCCGGAGAGTGGACCAACAAAGGTAGCGTATCGGTAGAAGCAGAAGTGGCCAGTGAGCTTGGCATTGAGTTGGGCGACAAATTACGATTTGTGATCAACAGTCAGAACTTCGATGCGACAGTAGACAGCATTCGTCATGTTGAATGGCGAGATATGAAGCCAAACTTCTACTTTATCTTCTCTTCGGATGTTATGGCGAGCTTGCCAGGTTCTTACCTGATTAGTTACCGCATTAGCGAAGAGAATGAAGCGCTCTTAGCATCTATGTCACGTGAGCACCCAACCGTTTCAGTGTTAGATATACGAACGATGGGCGATAAAATCCAAGAGCTTATTCAGCAGATTGTGTCAGCCATTACCATCTTGGCGTTGTTAGGTGTTGTCGCTGGCTTATTGTTGATATTCACATTGCTTCGATTGAGCTTGTCTCAACGTCAGCAAGAGATTCGACTTTATCGAACTCTCGGGTCTAGCAAAAAACGGATTAACACAACATTGTGGGCGGAATACGGAATTATGGCTCTCGTCGCGAGTGGTGTGGCGGTATTTGCAGCCGAGCTTTGTGTCGCAGCGGTGATGAAGTATGGCTTCGAGTTGAATGCGCAAATCCACCCAGAACTGTGGATAGCTTTACCATTTGCTACGTTTGCCGTTCTCGCCTTGGTCGTCATGAGTCTTTTGAAAAGATTATTAACGCCAGTAAACACTTAATTAGCTTGTAATAAGGTCAAACGGAAGCACTCCATGACAGTTTTATTTTAGTTATCCACAAAAACAGTGGATAACTTTTGGGATAACTGAAGTGTTAATAAAGTGGGGTGTTTCCGCAGGCTTTACGCCATGGGTGTTAGCGTTAAATTATTATTCACAAAGGGTCAAAATCGGGCTTTCCCAACAACCTCGTCAAGCACTTTTTTCGGAAATTTTTTGCTCTCGAAAGTAACTTTTCGCGTATACCTTTAACAAATGCAAACCCATGAACTTTTTGTGATTTTAATCATAGTCAAACCCGAGTAGAATCCACATTAAGTAAAGATTTCTCCTTATAAAATTTCAGTGAAGCAATGAAGTCTGAGTTTCCAAATCGTAAAGATAAACACATCGCTATTGTTGGTGGCGGTGTCGCTGGCTCTACCGCGGCAATCCACTTTGCCGAGTTAGGTTTTAAAGTCTCCATACTCGAGAAAGGGGCCTCATTAGTAAATGGACCTCCGATCTGCCACCTACACGCGGGCGGAAACCTTTATCGTGAGATTTCCGAACAGCAATGTTTGGATCTTCTGACTCAATCGATCGACACAATCCGATTGTATCCACATTCACTGAACATTCGTCCTACCATCATTGCCGTGCCTCATTCAGATGGAGGAGACCCAGAAGCATTATTACCTCGATTAGAAGTAATTAAACGTGCTTATCAATCTCTGGTTGAACAAGACACAAGTAATCAGGTGTTGGGAGAACCATACGAGTATTACAAGTTGTACTCCAAAGAGGCCCTGATAGCGCTTTCTAAGCTTGTACAGCCAGAACACCCGCGAAGCATTGACGAGTGGACTATCCCGTTTGCTCAGCACGCTGACCTTGAGGCGCTTAAGTATCCAGTGGTCGCTGTTCAGGAATACGGATGGAGTGTATTTAGGCTTGCAGCTGTAGCGAACATGACGCTAGAACAACTTCCTAATGTTGATGTGCTGACGCAAGCAGAGTTAAAACACACCCATTGGCGTGGCTCTGATTGGGAACTGGCTTACGTTCAAGCAGGAGAACAAAAGACACTACGTTGTGATTACTTAGTTAATGCTTGTGGCTTTGAGACCGGCGCAGTTGATGATGCGATTGGCGTAAAGCGCGATCGACTTGTCGAATTCAAAGCGGCTTACGTTACCCGTTGGAATGAATGTACTCAGCAATGGCCAGAGGTGATCTTCCATGGTCCTCGCGGTACAGACAAAGGCATGGCTCAGTTAACGCCATATGGTGATGGCTACTTCCAATTACATGGTATGACCAAAGGCATCACATTGTTCGATGATGGCTTGGTGGAAAGCTCAAAAATCTCTGCACAACCAGAGTTACCAACCAGTTTATTGTCAAAAATACGCAACGGTTGGCGACAAGAGATCCTCGATGAGCGTACTGATAATGCGATTAAGCATATGTCTCAATTCATTCCGGATTATCAAAGTGCAGTGAAAGGCGGGAAAGCACTGTTTGGTGCACAGCAAATCCCAGGTACTGACCCTGTATTGCGTGCAGCAGACGTGACATTTGAAGAGAACAACTATGCTCGAATTGAAGTAGTTAAAGCTTCTTCAACGCTACTAGCCGCTCAGAAAATGGCGCAATATTGGTTTGATATAGCTCCAAATGACAACGTGGAGCTTGAACACCCTGTAACGGTGCATTGGTGTGAAGAAGACGTGGAGCAGTTTGCGGTAAAACTCACTCAAGAGCGCGGTTATCCAAAAGCATTGGCAGAGCGCTACGGGATGTAGCGCTCACGATTTAATGACTATTTAATATGGGCTTAGTAACCAAAAAACTGAGCCCACTGACACCACACATCTTGCAGGCCTTGTCTGTCTCCTCTGACGAAACTCACTGTTTGCCCGGGTTTAGCTTGCGCTAAACGTGGCAGATCAATTCTTGCGACACAACCAAATTTCGGATAGCCACCAATGGTCTGATGGTCGTTCAATAACACGATCGGGTTGCCATCGTTTGGAATCTGAATAGACCCCAGTGCAATACCTTCTGAAAGCACGCCATCATAGGGCGGTTGTATCGCTTTGCCCTCAAGACGATAACCCATACGATTTGAATTGGGTGATATCTTAAAGCTTGCGCAATAGAAATCATCAATAGACTGCTGGGAAAAATCTTCAAACTGGTAGCCTTCGATCACTCTCAGTTTTAATGGCAAGTTGTAATCTGGTTTGAATCGGAACGTCATCTGTTTGGGTTTTGACGTTGGAAGCGAATGTGGCTCAAAGCCAATAATATCTTCGGCTTTCAAAGGCTCACCATCTTTTGTCATACCGCCGAGAGATTCTCTCACTACCGTAGACGTGCTCCCTAGGTGTTTCTCAACACTAAATCCGCCTTTAACAGCAAGATATGCACGTAAACCATTCTTTGGCATTCCGAACTTAAGCGTTTGGCCTTTTTTGAGACAAAAGTCCGACCAATTAGAAATAGGCTCACCGTTTACTGATGCATTAAGATCACCGCCACAAAGCGCCAAATGACAATCGGCTAGTGCTTTAAAGCTCGCATTACCCAATGTGATTTCGATAACAGAGCAGTTAACGGGATTGCCTAAAAGATGATTCGACCAACTATAAGCATAATCATCGACAGGGCCGCTTTGAGTTATCCCGATATGAGCAAGGCCAAAACGACCAAAATCTTGAATCAAAGAGAGTGGCCCCGGCTTTTCTACTAACAATCCTACGAAGCTCATAAAGCGCCTCCTAAACTGACAAACTCTTGTTTGGATATTGAACCAAACGTGACCTTGTCACCAACTTCAAATGGGATGAAGGGAGGAGTATCAGTGAATAACGAGATTGGTGTACGGCCTATGATGTTCCACCCACCAGGGCTGTCGGATGGATAGACTGCGGTTTTACTGTCGGCAATCGCCACACTTCCGGCAGGTACATTGGTACGAGGCGTATGGTGTCTTGGCATGTGAAGTTCTGGACTTACATCCGACAGAAAAGCAAAGCCCGGAGCGAACCCAATGGCTGAAACGGTATAAACAGGCTTGGTATGCAGTTCAATAAGCTTATCCATTGATAGCCCATTTTGTTGAAATCGTTCCAAATCGAGAGCCGTTTCATTCGAATAGTAAACGGGGATAGAAATGTAGTTCGGCTGTTTGTTGTCCATAGATTGAACATCAAAGCGACTTACGATCTCATTGAGCGTTTGTAGTATTACAGACTCTTGAATTCTAAAGGGCAGGTAGTCAATCAAAATGGTTCGGTAAGAAGGAACCACATTCATTACGATGAGATTGAGTTTATCTACAATTTGATGTGCTAACTCGCCTATGTGTTCAACAGTAATGGTGTCTTCAAAGCGAATTAGAATGCTGCATTCAGATATAGGAGAGATCGAAAACTGCCCTTGATTCATTAATTTCCTCCGGTGTAGAGACTCTGACGAATTTTTTGAATCAACGCGATAGATTCATCATTATCACCATGTACACAAATCGTGTCGGCCTCTAACAAAATATATTGCCCCGATGTCGTTTTTACTCGACCTGATTCTGCCAGCATTCTCACTTGTTCTAGTATTGCATGTTCGCTGTTTAATACCGCATTAGCTTGTGTTCTTGGCGTTAGTAACCCGTCATCTTGATAAAGGCGGTCTGCGAATGCTTCGAAGAGTAGAGGTACATCAAAATCATCGGCAATTTCTAGGTATTTTTCGTTTTCTTGGGACGCCAATATCATAAGAGGCACTTTAAACAGGGCTGCCGCTTTAACGACCGCTAAGAAAATACCATCACTTAGCATCATATCGTTGTAGAGCGCTCCGTGAGGCTTGATGTAACCAATATCAGTATATTGTGCCTTACACAGAGCTTGGAGTGCGCCAACTTGGTAAATCACCATATTAGTGATTTCTTCATAGGTCATCTTTAAGCTGCGACGTCCAAACCCTTGTAAGTCTGGATAACCGGGATGCGCACCAATTTCAACGTCATGTTGATTAGCGAGGGTAATAGTATCGTGCATGACATTAGGATCAGACGCGTGGAAGCCACAAGCAATGTTCGCCATGTCTATGAAAGGCATTACGCTTTCATCTGCACCCATGGTCCATGCGCCATAGCTTTCGCCCATATCGCAGTTTAGTGTTAGTTGCTGGTTGTTCAATGTCATACGTTTATTGTGTCCAAAGTATGCTTAAAAATGCAGGAAATTACGTTTTGGTTCAGTGACTAACGTCATTTTTCATGCAGGTGTTCGAAAAAATACGCCACAAATGATCGACTGGTTATTTGAAATGATCCGAATTTTCAAGAAAATCATGATTAATCAGTCTAATATCTGAGAATTTCAGGTTCATTTCAGTGCCTGTCGTGTTAGTCTTGGCTCTTCTTTTTGTGTGATAGTTTGCATAGCAACCCTTTTGTTCTTTTGGTTGCTTTCTGCGACAGGAATATATATGTCATTAAGAGCAAAGCTAATATGGCCGATTCTCGTTTTCATCACGGTCATCTTTGTTACATCTCAAAGTTACACATCGTACATCACCTACCAGTCAGCAAAACATGAGCTTGTTGAACAAACAAAAGTGCTTATCAATGATGTATCTCACTCAATTAAAGATGCGCTGGCCACAAAGAACAAGCAAAAAGCGCAATCTATTTTGGCTGACTTTCTGAAGGAGCCAAACGTATCACGCGTTAAGCTTTACGACAAAGAAAATCAACCATTTGCGATTTTTGCTCTCGACGGTTTTTCAGCGCCTTCGCCAACAAAGCATGAACGAAGTCATCTTCATGCAATGGGGTATGCGTTATCTGCTCACTTTCTTTATGTACTTGAGCCAATAATCCATGACGGACAAGTAATTGGAACGATTAGAGTCACATTGTCTCAACGTCCTTTGATGCAGGTAAGAGATGCGCTATTGCAAGATGGGCTTCTGTTCCTAATCATTCTTCTCGCTGGTGGCGTGACCTTTTATATCGGTGTCGAGCGTCGTGTTCTTCGCCCTCTAGTGGAGGTCAATCAAGCACTCCAAGACTTCGCTAATGGCCATCATTTGAGTGGTCGCATTAGTCACCGTTCAAAAGATGAAGTAGGGCAACTCGTTGCTTCTCTGAATCTGATGGTAGACAAGCAAAAGAGACTAGAGAAACAACGCAAACACAGTTTGGAAGTGCTGGAACGTCGTAAAGCGTTTGCAGAAGAAGTGGTAGATTCGATTCAAGATGCGCTTATCGTAACGGATAACTTAGGTCGCGTAATTCACTGTAATAAGGCGACGCAGAGGATTTTTGAAAAGACTTACCATGGATTAGAAACGGCAAATATCTGTGACTTGATCCAAACTAAAGCACCGAATGAGTTAGGACAAATTTTAAGTCGAGGCTTAGAGTGTGACGACATCCATCTACAAAATGCAGAAGATGAACAGCAATTAAGTTTAACCAGTCGCCGATTGGCAAAACACGGCTATCTTCTTTTTGTGATTCAGGATATTACCGAGATCGAAGAAGCCATGAACCGACAACGAGTTGCTGGACGTGTATTTGAAAGCAGTCAAGATGGCTTAGTGGTTCTCAACCATCTAGGTGTTATTACGATGGTAAACCCAGCGGTGACAAAGTTGATTGGTTTAACCGCTGAACAACTGGTTGGACAGCCGTTTATAAAATCAATTCGTTGGCGGAAACTGCAAGCAATGATGCCAAGTATCATCGAATCGATTGAAAACTATGGAATGTGGCAAGGTGAAGTAATAGAAAAAAACCACCTCGGTCAGCTTATACCAATGTTTGCGAGAGTGAATCGTATCATTAAAAGTGAAGATCAGAATTCGTTCGATATGGTGATAATCCTAACGGATCTTTCAAGTGCAAAAGAGATGGAGCGTTTAGAATACTTAGCGCATCACGACCCGTTGACGGGGCTTGCTAACCGTTCAAAGTTCCATTTTGAATTGGAAGAATTAGTACAAAGATCAGGCTATCTGCGTGATGAGTTTGCGGTACTTTATCTCGACTTGGACGGTTTTAAAGGTATCAACGATACTTATGGCCATGATGCTGGGGATGAAGTGCTTAAGATTGTCGCTAAACGTATGACTGGAGCCACAAGACACAGTGATTTGATTGCTCGTTTGTCTGGTGATGAATTTGTCATGTTAGTGAATCCTGCTAATCAAAAAGTGGTGACTAGGATTGCAGAGCAGTTATTAGAAACGATTTGTGCTCCAATAGAATATCGTGGTTCTTTGTTAAAAGTTGGCGTTAGTATCGGTGTGAAATTGGTGGGTGTTAACGAGCGTGACGCGACCCGAATTCTTAAAAGCGCAGATACTGCCATGTATCAAGCGAAGAAAGCCGGCAAAGGCCAAGCAATTTTAATGGGTTGCGAATCCCCAGATACAGTTTAAAAACGGGCTAGAAACCTTTAGACTAGCCCGATTCGCGTCAGAAGGAATGATAAAATGAAAGTACTTGTTACGGGTGGTATGGGCTACATTGGCAGCCACACTTGTATTCAAATGATCGAAGCTGGTATGACACCAGTTATCCTCGATAACCTTTACAATAGTAAACCAACTGTGCTTGAGCGCATCGAAAAGGTTTGTGGCGTAAAACCAGTATTCATTGAAGCAGACATTCGCGACAAAGCTGCGCTTGTTGATGCAATGACGACACACAATATTGAAGCCGTTATCCATTTTGCTGGTCTTAAAGCGGTTGGTGAGTCGGTAGAAAAGCCACTTGAATATTACGATAACAACGTGAACGGCACGCTTGTTCTTGTTGATGCTATGCGCGAAGCCGGCGTTAAATCGATCGTATTTAGCTCTTCAGCAACGGTTTACGGTGATCCTGCTTCTGTGCCAATTATGGAAGACTTCCCAACAAGTGCGACCAACCCATACGGTCGCAGTAAGTTGATGGTAGAAGAGTGTCTAACGGACTTCCAAAAGGCGAATCCAGATTGGAGTATCACACTTCTGCGTTACTTCAACCCTGTTGGTTCACACCCAACTGGTGAGCTTGGCGAAGACCCGCAAGGAATTCCTAATAACTTGATGCCGTTCGTTTCTCAAGTTGCGGTCGGTCGTCGTGAATTCCTGTCGGTATTTGGTAGTGATTACCCAACTAAAGATGGCACAGGTGTCCGTGATTACATCCACGTAATGGATCTTTCTGATGGCCACGTTGCTGCTCTTGATAAAGTAGGCAACAAAGCAGGCCTACATATCTATAACCTAGGTACAGGTAATGGCTACAGCGTATTGGAAATGGTGAAAGCGTTTGAAGCCGCTTCTGGCAAAGAAGTTCCGTTTAAGCTGGTAGATCGCCGTCCTGGTGATATCGCAGAGTGTTGGGCAGATCCTTCAAAAGCAGCAAACGAACTCGGTTGGAAGGCGACCCGTACACTTGAAGAGATGACGAGTGATACTTGGCGCTGGCAGTCAAATAACCCTCAAGGTTATCCAGACGCTTAAAACTTCAAGTTTTACACTTTTATAACAAAAAGGCGCACTTCTGCGCCTTTTTTGATCTAAATCGGAAAAATTCGTAAATTACTGGTTAAAAGGTAGCTTCGATAAATAGAAATGCTAAACTATGTGCGAATCTTAATTTAGGTCGTAAATTTTCATTAAACTATTCGGGGTAGTTCATGGAACTTGGTTTAATCATCGCATTCATCGTTGCAGCAGCAGTAATGGTGAAAAAAGAGATGGCAAAACAATAGTCTTTCATTTTTCATTCTTTTCTTAACATTTTTGAAATGAAAGCACATAAAAAAAGCCAGCATAATGCTGGCTTTTTTGTGTTTGTAACACTTAGAACTCGTATTTGACACTAATGTTGTAGTTACGCTCTGCTTGCGTGATATCACGGCTTAGCTCAGTTTCACCACGTACATCGTTCCACAAGTAGTACTCTTCATTCGTCAAGTTCATCACACCTGCACGAACGGTTAGGTCTTTCATTGGCTTGTAGTAAGCCGTTAGGTCAACAACTGTTGCTGATGGTAGTGCAACTTGGTCTTTAGTTCCGCCATTGTCACCATCTGAGTTGATATCACTGTCAGACTTCTTCGCAGTGTAGTTAACTTTTAAACTTGTACCCCAAAGCGCGTTTGGTGAATCGTAGTTTACCGCAGCAACCGCATTCCAAGGGTTCACACTATTAAGCGGGTTGCCTTCACCATCTTCACCTTCAGTGTACGCTGCAGCTAGACGAGTCGTTACACCTTTAGGAAGGCTAGCAATAGCGTGCCAATCAAGGCTATTAGACAGCTCAACACCTTTTACTGTTGCTTCATTGATGTTGATGAACGTGTATTCAGTTAGACCACTATTACTCGTTGATGTTTGATCAATGAAGTCGGTGAAATCACTGTAGTAAAGAGCGAATTCTGTTGCCGACGCTGCTGTGTTATGACGGTAACCTAATTCGTAAGACAAGCTCTTTTCAGATTCTAGATCTGGGTTAGGGCGGTTAGTGTAACCGTGTCCTGGGTTGTCGTACGTGTAGTAAAGTTCATCAAATGATGGTGCACGGAAACCTTGGCTTACCTGAGCGAATACCGTACCTGGTTGAGACAGCTTATATGTTGCACCTAGACGACCAGTAAACGCAGAGTCACTGAACTTCTTGAATGACTCTTCAGAGGTATCTGATGGATCAGTAGAGAAGTAGTCGTAACGTACACCAGGAGTTAAGATTAACTTGTCGTTAAGTAGTGCGATTTCATCTTGCAAGAACAAACCAAAGCTTTGTTCTTTAGCATCTGGCGTGTAAATGTAAACCGTGTCAGGCGTGCCTGGATCAGAGTTAAACTCGCGGTTTGTGTTGCTGATGTCGCTGTGTTTGTAAGACAGGCCGTAAACCAAGTAGTGGTTTTGAATCTCTTTATCTAACTGAGTTTCAAACTCGATCTTGTCTTCAGTGTATTCGTAGTCTTTTTTCTGCTGGTTATCACCATTAGGCGGAACCCACGGTGGGAAGCCAGGACTTGCTTCTTTAAAGCGGTTTGTTACACCGTTTTCTTCTTTACTTGTCCAAGTTAGCTGAGAAGTGATGGTGTCTGAGATAGCTAGATCAGCAAACCAGATGTGTTTCAAACCAAGACGGTTTTGCTTAGTTTGGTCTTCAGCATTGAAGTTTTTGTATGAAGAACTCGCGATGTCTGAGTCAGTTTGGTTGTAAATTACTTCACCCAAAAACTCTAAACGGTGGTCTTCATTCAGTTGTGACTGCAATTTAACCAACAAGTCGTTCTTGTAGTAATCTTGATCCGTCACTGAGTAGTCGTCGTAAGGCGCTTTAGAAAAGTTTTGTAGTTCAGAACCGTCACGGCGTGTGTATGCTATCAATGCTTCAAGATTATCAAATCGTTTCGCGACCGCAATGTGCTCTGCAAAAGAGTTATCTTCAGAAGAGTAAGAAAGCTTAGCTTGGCCACCAAAGTCTTTGCCTTCTTTCAAGAAGTCGCTTGGATCTTTCGTTTCAAATGCAACAACGCCACCGATAGCATCACTACCGTGCAAACTAGAAGCCGCACCTTTTACAATCTCAACACTTTTTAGCATGTCAGGGTCGACAGTCACGGCACTAGAGTTAATGAAAGAGTATGGTCCGCCGTCGAATACACCTGGCTGAGACGCTCCATCTACCAAGATTTTCACTCGCTTGCCTTCCATGCCGCGAATGTTAATGCTTTGAACACCTTGGCGTTGAGTACCGTTAACCGTAACGCCTGGTGTGTATTCGAATACATCATTGAGATCTTTTGCCATGTTTTCTTCGAGATCTTTCTCAGAAACAACGGCAACAGAAGCTGCTACAGTATCCATAGTTTGGTTAGTACGAGTGGCAGAAACAACGACTTCATTGAACGTTGATGTTTCTTCAGCGTAAGCGCCTTGGGAGAGGGCGATGACAATAGAGGCTGATAAAATTGATTTTTTATACATTGGCTTCAATACCTTAAATCCATAATAGGCAATAACAACGTGCGGTATCTTAGTGGATCTAAATGGTAATTACTATCATTACCATTGTTGTTTAATGTTGTTTTTATCAATGGAAATTTGTACTACGCACCGCCTAGTCTTTGATAATCAATGTGTTATATTGTCTAAAGTCGTTTTTTTGAGTGATTTTTCAAATACCACTACTGTGATAGCTATCACATAAATAGGGAGTTATTGTGCAGAGTCCAATCACGTTAGAAGCACTTCATATCTTGGATGCCATTGATAGAAGAGGAAGTTTTGCTGCTGCAGCCAACGAGTTAGACCGCGCACCGTCTTCGTTGAGTTATCAGATTCAAAAGCTAGAGCAAGACCTTGATATCATCATTTTCGACCGTTCTGGTCATAAAGCACATTTCACCGAAGCCGGTAAGTTAATACTTGAGCGTGGCAGGGCAATTCTTCAAGCAAGCGAGAAACTCGTCAATGATGCCACCTTGTTAGCGAATGGTTGGGAGTTGGATATCACCGTTGCGTTCGATGGTATTATTCCTATCGCAAATTTCTTCCCTATGGTTGATGCGTTGTCTAATGTGAGTAGTACACGAATCCGACTGCAAGAAGAGATTCTTGCTGGCAGCTGGGAATCATTAAATACCGGGCGTTCAGATTTATTGGTTTGTCCAGCTTTAGATACGCTCCCACAAGATGTAAAAGCAGAAAAGATTGGCAAGCTAAGTATGGTTTGGGTAGCTGCTACTGATCATTACGTTCATAAGCGCAGCGGGGAATTTGATGACGCGGCAAGGGAAAAGTATCGAGTCATCGCGATTGCAGATACTGCGCGAGAACAACCAGCGCTGTCGATCAATGTGATGCAAAAACAACCACGTCTGACCGTTACTAATTTTTCAGCAAAGGTTGAAGCTCTATTATCTGGATTAGGGATCGGTACCTTGCCAACACAAGTTGCACAGCCCTTGGTAGAAAGCGGACAGCTCAAGTACATTGACGGCGCAGAAAGCAAGCCGATAGATATCATCTTAGCGTGGCGCAGAAACACGATGGGTGAAGCGAAGTCTTGGTGCATACAATATCTAAAGAAAAACTGGAAGATGAAGTGACATTGTCACTAATTTATACAAGAGTAAAGAAAAGGACGCGTCGATGCGTCCTTTCTTTTGATATTTGATTCGTAGGTGAACAAAATTAATTCAAAGGTAAAACCATATCGGCAGTGCCATCTGCAAACTGAACATCCAATTCGAAACCTAAACTTTGCGCAAGTGACAGCATCCCGCGGTTGGTTGGCATAGTCATACCAGACATCTGTTTGGTCCCTTTGATTTGGCAATAACTGATGATCTTTTGCATCAACAGTTTACCCAATCCTTTTCCCTTCAAATCTGAACGAACTAAAATGGCAAATTCTGCGTCGCTATTATCCGGTGTTATTAAAGCTCTCGCCACCCCGATGATTGATGGGCCATTTTCATCGAATGCGACAGCGACAAAAGCCATTTCACGGTCATAATCAATTTGTGTCAGGTTTGCGAGTGCCTCATGGTTGAACTCGCCGACGTCAGAGAAGAATCGGTTATATAGATCTTCCTTAGACACGCTATTGATGAACTGTGCATGGATAGGTTCGTCTTCTGGCAAGATTGGGCGAAGCAAAATAGGTTGGCCATTTCGCAAGGTCACCGTCTCCACGAACTCGGCAGGGAAAGGGCGGATGGCTAATCGTTCTTGCGCGTCGCCTTCGTATTTCTTAAGCGTAACGTCTGCATCGATGATGGTTAAATCGCTACCAGATACCAGCACTGGATGAATGTCCAGTCTTTCTATTTCTGGTAGCTCAACAGCCATCTGGGAGATTCGCACCAAGAATTTTGACAGCTCTGTGATGTCTAGAGCGTCTTTGTGTTTCTGCAGGCGCACCTTACCTGATTTGAGCGCTATGACGATCAGATAGCGCGCCAGATTCATGTTGAGCGGTGGCAGGGCTGCAACGGCATCTTGAGTAATGTTCCAGTCTGAACCACCTTGTCCAAGTAAGATTACAGGGCCAAAAACCTTATCTACTGCAATACTGACACGCAACTCTTCTGCACTACCAAGCTTTGCCATCCCTTGAACTAAAAGGCCTTGAAGGTTGGCTGCAGGGTAACTGAGCTTAGCGGTATCCAAAATGGCTTGTGCGGCGCTAGATACTTCTTGGCTATTACGCAGGTTAAGCGCGACACCATGTACATCTGATTTATGAGCAATATCTGGAGAGCGAAGCTTTACCGCAACCGGATAGCCAATATTCTCTGCCATATGAACGGCTTCTGTGACTTCTGAAGCAATCCAAGTCGGGAGAATATCAAAACCAAACTGCTCAAATAGGGGGCTTGTTTGGTGTGTATCTAAGGCAACTGTGTTTTTATCCAGTAGTTGTTCATTCACCCATTCGCGAGAAGAACTCACACTGCCAGAATGGAGCGGTTCTGCCGTGGTCGGTGTTTCCATCAGTTGTTTCTGGTTTCGTCTGTACTCGACCAAGTGCATGTACGCAACGACCGCACTCTCTGGCGTTCGGTAGGTTGGAATGCCTGCTTGCGTGAATGCTAAGCGTGCTTCTCTAGAGGTCTGTTCACCAGACCAATTGGTGAGAATATTAAAATGTTTATGTCTCGGATGCGCTTGAATGGCTTCGATTACTGCGTTTGCGGTCTCTAAAGAGTCTGAGACAGCTGAAGGGCTGTGCATAATCAAAATCGCGTCTGCACAGTCATTGTTCATTAATGCGTTGATGGTATCGACGTATCGCTTTTTCGTCGCGTCGCCAGCTAAGTCGATTGGATTCACACCTCGCCAACTATCCGGTAATAGACCACGCAGATTAGCAATAGAATCTTCATCCAATGTTGCGAGCTTGCCACCTCTATCTAATAAGGTGTCAACCGCCATCACTGCTGGGCCACCTCCATTGGTTACTATCGCGAGACGTTCACCTCGTAGAGGGACTGAATGCGTGAGCGTTTCTACTGCGGCGAATAATTCGTGTGTGTTACCAACACGCAGCATACCGGTTCTTCTGATTGCTGAATCATAGATAACGTCGAGAGAATCTATATCTTTTTCCCCAAGCGTGCGAGCTTGAGAAGAACGTCCTGCTTTAAGCACTAAGATGCGTCGATTACGAGAAGCTGCTCGTGCTGCAGACATAAATCGTCGTGCATCTTTAATCGAATCGACATAAAGCAAAATCGCTTCTGTTTTGCCATCCATACTCAAATAGTCAAGCAGCTCAGCAAAGTCGATATCCTGACCTTGTCCAATAGAGATGAATGAAGAGAAACCGATGTTTTTATCATTCGCCCAATCCAACACGGTCGTACACACCGCTGCGGACTGCGAAATAAAGGCGATCTTTCCTGGTTTCGCCGCAACAGGAGAAAAGGAACAGTTGAAGTGATGCCAAGGTAGGATAATGCCGAGACTGTTAGGCCCAAGCACACGAATGTTCAAGTCTGAGAGATCTAAGCTTTCTGAATCGTCAGAGATAACAATCGCAAACTCCGTCCCGCGTTCATCAAGCTCTTTCAACAATTGTTTATTGCGAGAAACATTGGTGCAGAGTATGGCGATATCTGGCGTATAGGGCAGGGAAGCCACGTTTGGATAAGCAATTACGCCGGAAACTGACTTGTATTTTGGAGTGACGGGCATGATAGCGCCACCAAAGCCACTCTGTAGTAAATTTCGCATCACGATTTGGCCGGCGCGCAGCTCTTTTTGAGAAGCGCCAATCACTGCAACAGAATTCGGTTTAAAGAGTTTTTGTAGTTTGTTCATTGTGACTCCTTGGCCATTGACACCGAGAACGGTTGGTCATTCCTCATACAATCATAAACGAATAAGTCACTGTTGAAATATGAACAGGCCAGACATTGGCTTAAAACTGAGCCAAGCGTACAGAGTTTGTGTCACTCATCACACCAAAATCACAGTTTATTGTGTTTGGTGCTTGATAAAATAGCCTGCTATCGGCATGATTTATCGTAATATTTATCCAGAGCGTTTGTTACTTCATGAAAAAAATCGCAATCATCGGCTTGTCTGTACTGCTTTCTGCTTGTGCATCGGAAACTTACATCACTGACGTAACGTCAGAAAGCTACCGAGAAGACTACCAATCTCAGTCAATTTCAAAACCAATTATGTCGTCTGAGAACGCAGTGGTTGAGAAAGACGTAGAACCAACAGTTGTAAAAATGACTGCGAAGCCTGAAGAGAAAAAGGTGGTGAAACTAACCCCTAAAGATCAGGCGAAACCAGTTAAGATCATTCCGCCTAGCAAGAAACAAGCGGGTATCCAGCGCTTTGGCTACACCATTCAAGTTGTTGCTGTAGGTAGCCAAGCGAAAGTTGACCAGTTTGCACGCCAACTTCCTCAAAACGGCCAGCCAATCTGGGAAAACTACAAAGTGGTAAACGGCACGAAATGGTTCTCAGTGCTTTACGGTGATTACGCAACAAGCGCAGAAGCGAAGAATGCGATTTCAACATTGCCGGGTCATTTCCAGCAACTTAAGCCTTTCGTTAAGAGCATTGATGCCATTAAAAACTCGGCATATCCAACGCTTAACAAGCTAAACTAATTGAACAAGAGAAGGGAGCAAAATGCTCCCTTCTTTCTTTGGTTAATTCCTATTCGAACAGTATTCCTCACAGTAAAATTACTGTACGTTACTACTCAAAGGTTTATCATACTGAATAGTATCTTTTGGAAATCACGGAAAGATTGATTCATGATCAAAAATATCCTTTTACTATGCGGTGGCGGCTCATCTGAGCACGAGATTTCACTGCTTTCTGCAAACTTTGTAGAGCAACAGTTAAATCTGATCGAAAACGTAAGCGTGACGCGCGTAGAAATCAAAAATGAAGGTTGGGTGACAAACCAAGGTGAACTGGTTTATTTGGACCTTAATACCAAAAAGCTGTGCTCAGACAACCTTAACCTAGATATCGATTTCATTGTCCCTTGTATCCACGGTTTCCCGGGTGAAACTGGTGATATCCAATCTATGTTTGAAATCGCGGGTATTCCTTACCTAGGTTGTGGGCCTGAAGCGAGCAGCAACAGCTTCAATAAGATCACATCAAAGCTTTGGTACGATGCGATTGGTATCCCAAACACACCATACCTTTTCTTAACGCGTAATGATGAACAAGCCCATGAACAAGCGTCACAAGCGTTTGATAAGTGGGGTAAAGTGTTTGTCAAAGCCGCTCGCCAAGGTTCTTCCGTTGGATGTTACAGTGTCACTAAGAAGGAAGCTTTATCGCAAGCCGTTAACGATGCATTTGGTTTCTCAGAGCAAGTATTGGTAGAAAAATCAGTCAAACCTCGTGAACTGGAAGTCGCAGCTTATGAGATGAATGGTCAGCTATTTATTACTAAGCCTGGCGAGGTGATTGCGCCTGATGGGGCTTTTTACTCTTACGATGAGAAGTACAGCAGCTCAAGCCATTCATTGACTGAAGTTGAAGCGAAAAACCTAACGGAAGAACAGGTAGAAGCGATTCGCGTGGCTTCAGAAACCGTCTTTAAGCAAATGAATTTACGTCATTTATCGCGCATCGACTTCTTTTTAACAGAAGATGATGAAATCTACCTAAACGAAGTAAACACGTTCCCTGGTATGACGCCGATTTCGATGTTCCCTAAAATGCTGCAAAACAACGGTCACAAATTCCATGAATTCCTAGCAGATTGTATTCATACTGCAATCTAACTAACGTTACCGTCATTCATTTTGTGGTAAACCTAAGCATAACTGAGTAATGTGACAGCGTTAAAGTTTGAATATTACTCAGTTGCATTTATGATTGTATCAAAGCATTAAATAGATGGCTCAGTGGTATGGCAATTTCCAATTATAGAGGTTTTAACCTGCAATCAGGCGGACCTGACGGTAGCGTTTGGAAGGTAAAGATCAAAAACCACGTTTTACAAGGCAGTTTGACGGCGGTAAAAAAGAGCATAGATTGGTGGTGTGACACAGCATCTATTATTGACCCAAAAGAATTCGCAACTCTGGGGCAAAGAGCGCAAAGCACTAACAATCCTCAATCTGAAGTATTTAACGGCTACACGATAAAGAACGACACAGGCGAGCCCAACGCTTGGTACTGTATGTTCAACGGCAAATTGATCAAGGGCGCGAAGCCTGCGATTCAACGCCATATCGAAGCGTATTTGGTTGCAAAACAAAAAGCGCTACAAGCACAACAACAAAAGAAATAAGAGTATGACTCTCGTATATTCAACAGAAACTGGTCGAATCAAACCAGAAGAAGAAAAAGTCGAACGTCCTAAAGGCGACGGTATTGTTCGTATCCAAAAGCAAACCAAAGGCCGCAAAGGCAAAGGCGTTTGTATCGTAACTGGTTTGGATATGGATGACGCGCCACTTAAATTACTAGCCGCTGAACTTAAGAAAGTCTGCGGTTGCGGTGGCTCTGTAAAAGATGGCAACATCGAAATTCAAGGTGATGCTCGTGACAAGATCAAAGCACATCTTGAAAAGAAAGGCATGACAGTAAAATTAGCCGGTGGTTAATTCAAACTGTTCAGTAGATTTTAAAGAGCGTCTCAATTGACGCTCTTTTTGTATCTGTAGTCTGTGTGGTGACTTGAAGAACGAAACGGCAGATAACAATCAGCTCTGAACAACAAACACAGAAAGTCTATTGAAGAAACTCAGCTAATAGCAGAGCAAGCAATCGTAGATTGATAGATCCATATTAGCTATTTTATGGTAAATCACCATTATGTTTAATGACACCAACGAAAAGCGCTGTATTTTAAAATCTGAGAGGGGATAGGAGACCAAACTAGAGAAGAATTGGCGTACATGGATACTTTATTTAACATAATATACATAATGCGCACTTAAGGTGTTGGAGCAATTTAGTAATGTCCGGTTTTAGCCACTTTAAAATGTCCTCCTAAGATTAACAGCATTCTTTGCTTTTAAGATTTTAGCCGTTGCTGATTACCTTCAGTGAAAAAGATAATTATCGCTTCATTGTATTAACTCCAGCGTTGTCATGTTTCAAGAGTCATTTCGCACACTCTTTTGGTGTGAGTTTGCATCCATCAAGCAAGGCGCTGAATATTTTCAGTTGTCCAAACCGACGATGACTCGTTGGCTTGATGGAACTGTTCCAATCAATCCAATGGCAGAAAAACTCATGCTGATTAAGTCACTTGGTTACTTGCCTAACGATTTACATTGGTCTGGCTTTCGTGTCTGTGAGAAACGTGCCATCATCATCACGCCGTCTGGTCGTGAGTTCAGCCCTAAAGAATTGGAAAGTTTTGTGTTCTGGCGTGACGAACATCGTCAGCTTGTTGAGAAATTTGGGCACATAGACCAACCAAAGTCCTACTCAGCAAAGAAAACGTCTTACCGTTTAAAGGCGGCCGTCGAATGAAAGCCGCCGAGTGGATGCCATCTAAAAGCAAATTAAAGAGATAAAATACAAAGCGTTGCGAATCAATCTTAAACAGCTTGTTAGGCGATTTCTTCAAACGACAATTCATAACGAGAACGACTCAGCCTTGAATCGAATACTCTACCATTAAGATTATCAAACTTATCAAGTACATTCGTATTCAATACTTTGTGCTTCAATTCACTTGGGGACTTACAACCAAGATATACTCCCGTAATACACTTAGGATCAACTTCGTAAAAATGGAAAATGGATTCCGACCTATCTCTACAAACTGACAATAACTGTTGCCTCCTTAATCGGTGGTTTAAGTCAACAGTTAAGTCGAATGAATTATCATTGTAGTTTGTAATTACTAATAATTTCGAATTTAAGTCCGATACCTTGAACGTAAGTCCCAGCGAAGTTAGCAAATTTATTAATTCTTGGGAGTTATTTACGCAAACAACATCAGCACTATGTAATTCGCATAAAAACCGATACTCTTTCTCATAACTCCAAGCTTCTGCTTTAGTAAAAGACAAGTGCGATTTTAAATCCAAAAACACCTCGAATCCTGAAGCATTAAACAATTCACTATCAGGTTCTCTCTCAAGGCGATATTTAACACGGTCAAATAGGTACTTGTTATCGAATATTGATTTTAAAAAGCCACGTTGTAGCATTTTTTGTTCGTTATCGAACTTGATATCAAACGTAAATTCAATAACACCACCCTTATGCTCATTTGCATAATGAGGCCACATTAATAAATTAGATTTGGTCTCACTTAGCGATATTATGCCGCTATCTGATGTCCTAACATCAACGAAAGAAGTTAAATCATTGATTCCATAAGAGCCAGAGTACACCTTAGAAAGACTGTCTAGAGTTTTAGCATTAGGTTGGAGCTCAAACGGATCATTCAAGTCATGTGAAGGTGTACACCTAAGCACTGGGTTTTCCAAGAAACTCTGTAAGTGAGGTGTGTATTTATATAACTTTACTTTCATATTTCTCCGCTCCCGGTCTCCTAACGCCGCGTTAAGTGGTGAGCAACGCTGCCACCTTACCTAAACCATTGTGCCGTAAACACTAAAGTTGAATCAAACCGAAAATGCCAAGTGGGAATCCGTCTTAAACGCTTTGTTAGGTGTCTTTTTCGGGCTCTACAACTGCTATGTCCCCACCATCTTTTTTGACTGCGTATCGAACGTCCGCACTCAACGCTGGTAATTCAACAGATTGAACTATTATTGAACCTGCATTAGTAATTTCTAGGTAATTCCTTTTGACTGACTCAGGTTGCGTTCGGTCTTGCAACAAATCATTGTGTATGGCGAGAGCACCATAAGCTACAGAGAATGCCTCCCTCGATTTAGCACTTAAATACAGACAGTTTTGGTTGTACCAATCCTGGCACTCCATCACAACATTTACCCTTTCGTTAGAATGAAGATTAGACAGCATTTTTCGCCACAACGCGAAAGCTTCTTGATGTGCTTGTAACCTTCGCTCCGGAGCCACAACTCTCAGTTGGTTTAATGCCTTGAGCCCCTCCAGTTGTACATTATTTTGATATATTAGCTCCTGAAGCTTTTCGTTATATTGCGATCTAACTTTTTCAATAGCCTCGGTAATCTCAGAAATATCTTCCTTTGTCGCTAAATTCTTAGCCTTTTCTTTAAGATACGCAGGAATGTAGAACTTCGTTATTAGTGCGACAAACATCAGTGCCGTTACTAAACCAGTCGAAAACGAGCCAAGATCCATGTTACTTCCTCTAAAACACTTAACGCCTTGTTAAGGGGTGAGCAACGCAATACCGATGCCACCGTATACCACCTTAAACACTAAAGCTAACGCATAGTAAAAATGCCACGCGTTGCGAATCCCTCTTGAACAATTTGTTATGCATTTTTTCGCCGTTTTTCTATAAGCTTAAAAATTACAGACGAGATCAAAGAGCCGATAATACCCAACACAAAACCCAAGCCTATATCAAACCATTTGCCTCTTTGTTCTCGTTGTTCTTGCACACGAAAGATAGCCTCAACTACTTCTGTTTGAGATTCTACGATAGGCTCTAATTCAGAGCGTTTTTTCTCCAGCTCTGAGATAACTTTTTGCTGTTCCGTTAGTTGCTCTTTTTGCAATTGAACAAACGCTGTTAAATTCTTCAACCCTTCATCAAATTTATCCAGTTCATCTAACTGTAGCGCGATACTTTCAGGAGCCCTATTTTTAAAATCCGACTCTTTAAGGTACTCAGCCGCAGTAACCCCACCGACAATCAATGTGATAATAAAGAACACACTAAAAACGGTAAGTTTTGGACTTCTTTTATACGATTCAGCCAACATATCGGCTAATAAGGATGATGGATCCAACTGAAAAGTTCCTCTAATTTATTAAAATGCATAACGCTTCTTATACAGCGACAAGCCATATTAATCGGTGCATTTTGGATCTTTTATCACTTCTAAGCAACGATAATTCAGTGACTTACAAAACAGTTTTGACATTAGCTTGAAGAATGGCTGTTAGCGCTTTTTTTGGCGTTTTGTTAGCAAAAAAGCCGAACCCCATCGCTAAGGTTCGGCTTTTTTGTAGGCTTCTTGATTTTTGGTAGACGTCGATGAAAACGAATTTGGAAGCCTGTCGAGGTCAATCGACCTGCCAAATGTATTAGCTCCCTGCTCGCTGTGTAAATCGTCATTAGTGTGGGTCTGAACTTGCTCGAAAGGTTTAAGCGTTTTGCAGATCCTCATTACACAATGATTAGACCCACCATACATAACTCAACCTTACTTACATTCATCTATTTTCTTTCGAGAACTCACCACTGAGCTTCTGCATTGAAGCTAAATCAGGTAGGGAAAACGAACTTCCCTACGCAGAACACTATTAGTGGTACAAGCGTGTTGCGCTCAATTTCTTTTTGTTACACACAGCGTTACAACGTAACGCGTAAGTAAAAGAGGTTCCAGAATCGCTCTGCCTAGTTGTGTTGCCTAATGATCATTTTCTTAAAAATAACAGCACTAACTGTACATCCATCCAATCCGATTTCTTTCTATTCACACATTTAGATTTGCTGTTTTAGGTGAGTACTGTTGGATTAATGGATGTTAGTCCGCAAGCACTTACTGTCATCAAAGTTCCCTTCATATCGCACTCATTTAAGTGAACACCAAAGTGACGGTGTCTCTTTTAGATTTTTGCAGAACATTCTACTGCCAGATCACCCATCTAAATAAGCCTTTGTAATTTAATTACAAAACCACGCATCACGCATTCCTATGCCAGTCTTTTATTCTTTGTTAACTCGCTGTATTTTATGACTTTTATTGGCGACATCCTCTATGGGTGGTGTTTTCCTCTGCATTTTAAAAGTGACAGTTAATCGCAGTTAGTAAAATTTTACTAACTAATTATGGTAGAGGTTCCTACTGTACTTCAGGTCTATTGGTGTGACGTGGTAACGTAATGTTTTGTTTGAAGAAAGGTGGTGAGTTGTCTGTTTTGGTTATGTATTCGACGGGCGTAAAAAAGCAGGGTCTGTGCCCTGCTCTTCGTAATTTCTTAGTCTTGTTTCTTTGCTGCGTATTCTGCTCGAATTTGCTCTGCAACGATCTTAATCGCTTCTGCGGTACTGGTACCCTTTTGCATTAGCTCTTGAATACGTTCTACAGCTTGTTGCTGTTCTTGATGGGACAGAGGTGGTAAATCGTCAAACATAAAAAAGCTCCTCAATGTGAGGAGCTGACTATAACGATTCGCTTAGTAGGTCGCAAGGAAATTAATTGAAGCGCCCATTGCGTTTTCATTGGTGTATTGAGCGGAAATATCCATCTCTATTAAGTTGAGTGGTGATAATCCAATACCCGCAGTAATCGTACCCTCGTCGTCTGAACGAGCTAGGTTTTTCATGTAACCGCCACGAAGTGCTAGCTGGCGTAGAACATCGATTTCAAAACCCGCACGAAGCATTTGTGTGTTGTCATCAAAGGTAGAGAACTTCTTCTCTTCATTTAGGTCGTAATCAACACTAAAGCTGAAGTAATCCGCTACGTAACCTGCACCAACGGTGTAAACAGGTCGCATGCTGTATTCATAGGATTGGATTGTGTCGCTGTTGTATGTGAATGACTTGGTTTTCACATCTCGGCCAATCAAGTTCTTCGCAGAAATACCTAATCGATACGGACCGAAGAACCAAAGCGCGCCAGCATCCAAGTTGAACATAGTTTCTGCGGTTTCATTTTCACGTAGATCTTTAGTATCGAACGCAGCAAAGCTTGTCGCGTATGAATAAGTGTAGATACGCTGCAGTTTAGGCGTAATGCCAAATGACAGGTGTTGATTCATGAAGTTGGTGTACTTCGCGAGTGAAATCCCCGCTTCTGCTACACCAATCGATACTCCGCGGACGTAGTTTGCATTGATATCCGTAGCGTCTTTGATCTCTGGTTCTACAAACGACTCTGTATACAGTTTTCCGTATGCGGTGGCTGATAGAAACTTGTTTGGAATACCAATTGCTACTACACCACCAAGGTCGAAACTGGCCTGCTTATTGTTAAGCGCTTTTAGCTCATTTTCTAAATTTGGATCTGATGGACTCATTTTTCCGATGCGTTCAATCGAATCAATAATGTCATCTTGGTCGTTATAGTTGATACCAAAGCTCGGTACGATCATACCTGCATCATCATTACGTCGGTAAATCGCGGTAAGAGCTGGGTTAAAGAATGGTGCTGTTAGGTAAGAGGCAGATACGGTGCCAACGCCACCCATCGCATCACTGCGTGCCTCGACTGCGTAAGTCGCAGCAGAAGCCGCGCCAGAGAATAGCGCAGCAGTCATTGTAGTGGCTAAAATTTTGTATTGTGTCTTCATACTACACTTGTGTTTTTGTTCTTCCTGAACTTATATCGGCACAAGTGTAATTTCTTTAACTATTCTTCGAGAGAAACATCATAAGTTCGACTAATAGTTTGAGCCTGCTCCACAATAATGTCCCCTTGCCAACGGCGACTGTTAATGCTCACGGCTAACACATAGCGATCGTTGGGGATGCCTTCAAGCTCTAATGCATTTGGGTAGTTTGACTCGTAGGTCTTTTTCCACACCTGATCGTATTGCCCTTCAACATAATCGTATAAGCCGACTTCGAGTTGTGGCAATGGACAGTGCGGATTTCGTAATGCGCTCTTTTCGACCTTCCAATTCTCTTTAGATGTCCAACGAACGTATTGCGTCGAGTTCGAATCCCCTAAGATTACCCAAGTTCGATAAGTGCGGTTATCTTTCGTCGTGATGGAAAGATGATACAACCCTGCGTCTAACTTACCGGTTAAGTTATAGCGCTTGAGGAAGTTTCGTTCATTCGCGAGTTCTGCGCCCTCTTGCGGCTCTTCATAGTTAAATGAGGCATCCGCAGAGATTGAGCTATCAACCCAACGACGAAAAGAAATGTCTTCTATATCGGTGGTTGCACGTAACTTGACCACTAAGCGGTAAGTGTCACGACCCGGACTTTGAATAGTCTGACGAATAACGTTAATACCGCTGATCCAATCAGGCAGTGTTACACCAGTAAGAGATTTACCACAGTCTTTAGACAATGATTGAGCAAGCAAGTCATTAAGATGTGGTCTTAGCTCTTTATTGGGTTCGCTTTGCCAGAGTTCGACCAGGGAATTGAACATGCCACCAAGGTCATCTTCTAGGAGATGTTGGTGCGCTTGTGTGAGAGGTGTGTTTGTTTGAAACCAGTCCGTTGCATGGACTGGTTTCACTAACAGTAATGATAGAACTACAGGAAGTAGTGTTTTCATTCTTGCTCTTACGCTTTCATCTTGTAGCCAACGCCACGAAGCGTTTCGATTTCAAGACCAGGCAGTTTTTGGCGAAGCTGAAGTACGTGAGTATCAACAGTACGCGTTGTTGGGAAGTGGTTGTAACCCCATACGTGGTCAAGCAATTCGTCACGTGTAAATACACGGCCTAGGTTTGATGCTAGGAACAACAACAAGTCGAACTCTGTACGAGTCAGTGTGATCATCTCACCTTTAAATACGACTTCGCGCGTTGCACGGTCGATCTCTAGGTCTTTTGTCATCACTTTATCAGCGTTACCTTGCTCTGCTGAATCTGGTGCACGTAGTTGTGCACGAATGCGAGCGAATAGCTCCGCTTCAGCAAAAGGTTTAGTCAAGTAGTCGTTTGCGCCAGAGTCTAGGCCCGCTACTTTATCTTTAACAGTAACCAATGCTGTTAGCAGGATTACTGGGATATCTTTAATTTTTTTCCATTCAGGAAGAGATTGTACAGAATCGCCGTCTGGTAGTTGGCGATCCAGAATGACTAAGTCAGCCTTTTTCCATTGTGGCTCAACGTCTGAAATACGCTCCACATGTAAACACTCATATCCTGCTTGTTCCAGGCTTACTAACAGGCCGTCAGCCAAGTTTTTATCGTCCTCAACGAGAAGCAGTGTCTGTTTCACAAGGTATCTCCAATATAAAGGTTGTAGGTGGTCCCATTAGGGACATTTTTCCGCCCATGCGGCCTACCATTGATTCAACTATTGTTAGTCCAAGTCCTAAGCCGCTCTTACTCACGAACGGTTTTCTTAGGTTTGCCCAATCTTTCGCAGTTAAACTGCCGGCATCGATGACTTGGATAATGATTTTATCTGCACTGGTTTCTACACATAGTTCAACCGGTGCTTCACCATACTTCAATGCGTTACGTAGCAAGTTATCGATACAGGTCCCGAGCCAATACACGTTAACTTTAGCAGCTACATCTTCATTTATTTTGAAAAGTACAGCGTTATCAAATTCTTCTTCAATCTTATATTCTAGCCACTCTGCAACGGATGGAACCCAGTCTGTTGCAAGCATTTGGTTATCAGATTGCAAATAATCCTTACTTGCCTCTGCTAATTGGCGTAATCGGCGCGTATCTTCACACAATCGGCGAAATTCGTCATAAACACTTTCGGGCAGATGTTCAAATTCGCGACGGAAACCCTCAACTGTTAAAGACAGCGATGCGATCGGCGTTCTCAGTTCGTGCGTTAGAATTTGCAGTACCAACATTCGGCTGCGCATTTCTTCACGTTTACTGTTCCAACGATACACTGCCCAACCGATCACCAACAAAATATTGGCAATCACGAGGATGATCATACTGATCCGCAACACTTGCGAGTGATCTTCGACATCCCAACAAATGTTGCCGCGTTTTACGAAGCAGCTTCGGCTTTCTGATGCTAAACCGTAAGACAGGCCAGCGTTTGCTACGTTCTCCTGCCAAACGTTTTTAGCGAATACAAAGTAATGGTCGCCACGGCGTAACCACAACTCTTTTCCTTCAATAAACATACTCGCGCCAGCGATGAGAGCGTTGATTGCGTCATCATCCATATTCTGTAGGCTTTCGAGTAGCTCGTCCCCTTCGTCGTTATTTCGCTCTTTGATATGCATGTACTGAGCAAGCTTAGGACGTAGCTCAGGATACTTCTCTGCATAACGTGCTGCGTAGGTACCACCACCTGGATGGATTAAACCGCTGCGCGAAAACCAACGTGGTGTAAGTTGCGTCCCCTTACATATGGCACGTGTAAAGACTAAAGGTTCAGTAATTAAAGGACTTAATGGTAATTTTCCGCGACACGTGTTCGCTAAACGGTACAGTTGCTGAATGTCTTTCAGCGGATAATCTGTCGTTTGAGGCAACATCGAATCCGGCGACAGTAACTTGGTCGGATAGTTAGACTGCAGTATGCGTATATCATACGATTTAAGAGCCACTTCGTAGTTAAATAGCTCTGTAAACGTATCTATTCGTTCTGGTAATGAATCTGCAAATGCGGGTGCCGAAAAAATTGGCAGCATTAAGGCAGAACGTAGCAAAAACTGTTTAATCAAACTGTTACCGTTACTAATTATATTAGCCAGAACTATACATCAATAAACAAGCAAATGACATTAGACGGCTTAAGGATTTGCAGTACTATAACATTGAAAGCGCACAAAAAAAGGCCAGCGAATGCTGGCCTTGATTAGTTTTAAAGCAAATTATATTAAAGTGCTTTGAAAATTGCCTCGACGCTTTCTTTCGCATCACCGAACAGCATTGAGGTGTTTTCTTTAAAGAACAGTGGGTTCTGTACACCTGCGTAACCCGTATTCATTGAACGCTTGAATACGACTACGTTTTGCGCGTTCCAAACTTCTAGTACAGGCATGCCTGCAATTGGGCTGTTTGGATCTTCAAGAGCTGCTGGGTTAACTGTGTCGTTTGCACCGATGACAAGAACCGTATCTGTTTCTGGGAAGTCATCGTTGATTTCGTCCATTTCTAGCACGATATCGTAAGGCACTTTTGCTTCCGCTAGCAGTACGTTCATGTGACCAGGCAGACGGCCCGCTACTGGGTGAATACCGAAGCGAACTTCAATACCTTGTGCGCGTAGCTTCTCAGTAATCTCATGCACTGGGTATTGCGCTTGAGCTACTGCCATGCCGTATCCCGGAGTGATGATCACTGATTTTGAGTTCTTCAGCATTTCTGCTACTTCTTCTGCTGAAGTTTCGCGATGCTCGCCCTGCTCTTCGTCACTTGAAATCACAACTTCTTGACCGAAGCCGCCAGCGATAACGCTGATGAACGAGCGGTTCATTGCTTTACACATGATGTAAGAAAGGATCGCACCAGAAGAACCTACCAATGCACCTGTCACGATCAATAGGTCGTTTGCAAGCATGAAACCTGCTGCCGCTGCTGCCCAACCTGAGTATGAGTTCAGCATTGAAACCACAACCGGCATATCTGCACCACCGATAGATGCGACCAAGTGGTAACCGAATGCAAAAGCAATCAGCGTCATTACGATCAATGCGAACATGCTGCCGTCCGCTTTTACGAAGTAAATCATAAGAAGCGTAGAAACGACGATCGCCGCAAGGTTCATTTTGTGTTTGTGAGGCAAGTTAAGTGGCGAAGAAGAGATCGTGCCGCGTAGCTTACCGAAAGCAACGACTGAACCAGTGAAGGTTACCGCACCGATGAACACACCAAGGAAGACTTCCACTAGGTGAATTACGTGTTCAGCGTGCATACCAGCTAGGTCAGTTGAAACTGGTGCTGGTGGCTCTAGGTAACTGTTGTAACCTACCAATACCGCAGCCATACCTACAAAGCTGTGTAGGATCGCAACCAGTTCAGGCATTTGAGTCATTTCTACTTTCTTCGCGTAGTGGATACCGATGCTACCACCGATGACCATCGCAATGATGACCCAAACAAAACCTTCCGCATTCGGGCTAAAGATTGTCGCAATAAGCGCAATCGCCATACCCGCAATACCGTAGTAGTTACCGTTTCTTGCCGATTCTTGTTTAGAAAGTCCCGCGAGACTTAAGATGAAAAATAGTGCAGCAATGATGTATGCCGCTTGTACTAATCCTGCAGACATTGGTCACTCCTATTATTTATCTTTGCGGAACATTTCGAGCATACGTTTGGTTACGGTAAAGCCACCAAAGATGTTTATGCTCGCAATGAGTACAGCAATGAATGATAGGAAGGTAACGACGCCATTACCCTGACCAATTTGCAGCAGTGCACCTACTACGATGATGCCTGAAATCGCGTTGGTTACAGACATAAGCGGTGTGTGCAGTGCATGCGTTACGTTCCAAACTACGTAGTAACCTACTACACACGCCAGTACGAATACGGTGAAATGAGATAGGAATGCAGCTGGAGCAACAGAAGCGACCCAAGCAAAGGCACCTAAACCGACTGCTAAAGCACCGAATTTCTTCAGTGGTGACGTTGGTTCTTCAACTTTAGGTTGAGGTTTAACGGGTTCTTGCGGTTTGGCTTGTGGCTGTGCAGACACCTGAATTGACGGCGCAGGCCATGTCACTTCGCCTTCTTTTACTACTGTTACGCCACGAAGCACAACGTCTTCGAAGTCGATATTGATGTTGCCATCTTTCTCTTTGCAAAGCAGTTTGAGAAGGTTTACAAGGTTGGTTGCGTAAAGCTGAGAAGATTGCGTTGGCAGACGGCCTACCATGTCAGTGTAACCAACGATTTTCACGCCGTTAGCCGTGGTAATAACTTGATCTTTTACTGTGTATTCGCAGTTACCACCGTTTGCAGCAGCAAGGTCAACGATCACACTGCCCGCTTTCATGCTATCAACCATCTCTTTGGTGATAAGCGTTGGCGCTGGTCTGCCAGGAATCAGTGCAGTTGTAATGATGATATCAACATCTTTCGCTTGCTCAGCGTAAAGCTCAGCTGCTTTCTTGTTGAATTCATCCGACATTTCTTTTGCGTAGCCGTCACCTGAGCCAGAGTCTTCTTTGAAGTCTACCGTTAGGAACTCTGCGCCCATCGATTCAACTTGTTCTTTTACTTCAGGACGAACATCAAAAGAACGAACGATAGCGCCAAGGCTACCTGCTGCGCCGATAGCAGCAAGACCTGCTACACCTGCACCTGCAACCAATACTTTTGCAGGCGGTACTTTACCAGCAGCGGTGATTTGACCTGTGAAGAATCGACCGAATTCATGAGCGGCTTCAACCACTGCACGGTAACCGGCAATGTTCGCCATAGAAGAGAGTGCGTCTAATGCTTGAGCACGAGAAATACGAGGAACCGCATCCATTGCGAGAACGTTGATGTTCTTGCTAGAGAGTTGTTCCATTAACTCTGCATTTTGAGCAGGCCAGATGAAGCTCACTAATGTTGCGCCATCTTGCAGTAATGCGATTTCGTCGATGCCTTTTTCTTCATCTACGAGTGGCGCATTGACTTTGAGAATTAAGCCTGATGTCCATACTTCTTCACTAGATACAATTTTCGCCCCTGCAGCTTCATAAGCGGCATCATCGAAACTGGCTAGCACCCCCGCTTGTGATTCGATTGCGACATCGAACCCCAACTTAATTAACTGCTCAACCGACTTTGGTGATGCAGCTACTCGCGATTCACCCGCGAGTATTTCTCTAGGTACACCGATTTGCAAAACGCATACTCCTTGTATACATATCAATAAATTAGTCCCAAAACAGAGCGTCGCTCTACTCTAATTCTTTTTTATTTCTATCTGTTTACTACGCAAGATAAATACAAACGAATGATGGTGTTTGGGGTCACCCATTTGCACAGTCACTTCTTGACTAACAGTCCTGTTATTATTCTGTTTTTATCTAACGTCAATCGTGACTTCAAGTGTTTTGTAATAAAAATACTAAATTTCATTACATATAACGCCACGTAATGAATAATTCTCCACTTCGCGCTGAAAAATAACAACGATTTGCATCACTAAGCAGAGGTCTAACCAGACGTCTGCTAACTGCTTGTTTTACAGATATTTAAGCCTTAAAAAGAAAGAGAGCTATCAGCATATACACTAATGGCTCTCTTTAAGATGATTCGAATCAAGTTGCAGTGATTTCTTAATCGAAGTTAAATCAAACGATATTCAGTCATGTTGTTTCCACTCGTCAACGATCAACGATATGACAGGTATTCAAACTGCGTACCTTCACTCCCTTTAGGGAACAGCACTTTCCAACCTAGGTCACTCTCAACGATTAAATTGCCTTTGTTCTCATCGACAACTTCATATAGATGCCCTTTATTGATTACTATCTGTTTAGAGATCTCATGTTCAACATCTACTAACGCGTTAATCATTTTAGGAGGAACGGATTCAATCTCGGCAACTTCTTGTAGAACATCCGGTAGCGCAAAGTTGGTGATATCTATTGTCTCTAACAACCTATAGGCAATTACCATGCTCATAGCGGTCTCATCCGCTGTGTTTGCACAATCTCCGTTTTTAATTAAATGTTCTCTTATCCTTAGTTTTAGATCGTTGTTATCCATGGAAGATAAATCATTGATTTTACACTGAAGGTTGTCCCACTCTAGTTTGAACGCTGCTGCTTTTTCTGCTTTAGCCTGTTTCGCTAAAACGATTAGCTCATCATAGAGAGCATCAAGCGCTTGCTCCATTGACGCCCAACCAGATACTGAAATTGCGCGTGCAAACATATTGTCGAGCTTTTGTATTTCGCTCCCTGAACCAAGGCCAATATTGTGCAGCGTCGAGTGTATGTTCAACACTTGACCTTTTACTTCTCGCAGCAAGAGTTTGCGTTGCTGAACTTCTATTTTTAACGGGCGAAGCGTATTAATTGCTCCTTGAAGAGTTTTAAGCTTAGTCATGGCTTAATCCTGTTACTATCGTTTGATGATGTTTTTTTGTTTATGTTTTGGCTTTGTCAGTCCAACCATCGATAGGTTCATTGAATTAGGTTTAGACTAGACTTTAGGGGTAGATAGTCCCTCAAAAAATTGGAGGAATATCATGTTTAAAAAAGCCCCACTGGTTAGTGAGGCAAAGTCGAGAGAGATAAAGTTAAACTAAAATAGCTCTATGCATAAATAAGTTCATTAAAACGGAACAACTAAGCCTACAGTGGTCAAACCGTTACTAAAGTCACCTTAACATATGGTTGAAGGCTCTCAGAACCTGTATATGTTATTTGTGCAGTATGAGACTGCGCATCTTCTGCCCCATAAAAATCTTCAAGTTGCTGATAGTAATCATAATCGTACGATAGAGATAAGCTGTTGAGCGCATATTCAACACCAATGTTGTAGGCCAACATTTGTGATTGTTTGTATACAGTGTCTACAGCGGTTCGTTGGATACCGATATCAGGTACAGTATGCTCACCCGCAGGGAGTTGACCGCCATTGTAAAAGTCCTTGTGGCGATTTGGTGTGATTGGTGGTGGTACTGCCCCGTGACTGCCAATATCATCGCCGTGTACAAGAGCGTAATCGGCTTGATCGTTATTCAGACCATTCCTGTATTGAACGCTACCACTTAGAGTTAATCGATCGGTTAATTTATAATCTTGTGAAACTTCTAGGCGTGCTTCTTCAAATCCGTCGGCACTAACGTAAGCTGCATAAATACCAGTACCTGTATTAAATGTATAACCTGCACCAATAGCTCCAAAATTACTTTCAGCGACCTCTACATCAACGTAAATTTGGTCAGTTAAATTGAGTGAGGAATAGATACCAGCATTATTATTATCGTCGATATAAGCCTCTACTGAGCCCTCTAACTTTTCTGCTAAAACTGGGGTTGAAATTACTGTTAGCAACGCAACAGAAGTAATGTTTTTTCTCATTTGATCATCTCCGGCAACACGTAAATGCCACCTTCCTTTTAGTGCACATTTTCTTTTGAACTACCGATTTGACTGGTCATATCGGGCAGTGGGATTACACACAAACAGAGATTTCACAAAGTCAGCAACAAGTAACTTTAATGTCATTACAAAGTGATAAACTTTGAAACAATTTGACTCAATAATAGGGCTAGTGTTAAGCATTATCGACACGAAAAATACATAAATAATATTTCTATTTTGATGTGCTTTTTCATTGATATTAATAAGCAACTCATCTTTTTAAAAGTAATGAGTAAAATGAAAAATTAGCGTATAAATTACTTATATTTACGCTTCTCCTGTCTAGCGTTGCACTTAACAATAAATATTTAGCTGCAATATGTTGAGTAGTTAATTGGGAATAAAAAAAGCCACTAACAAAAGTTAATGGCTTTATGACGATTGAAAATAAGGTCGAAGAACTAATCGAAGATCTTTTCACCCATTTGGTCGATAAACATCTGCGATTTTTTTAGCATCAGTTCGTTGGCATCTTGCTCTGAACCTAGCAAATCTGAACGGATAAAACGGTGTGATTTCACTTCTCCGTCGAAATCTTTTTCGATACGCCCTGCGATGCGGTACTGGCCACCTTCTGAAAGGCTTTCTTGGTAAATTAAGTAGCCTTTGTATTCTACTGGTTCAACGGTTTTTACTTCGGCAGCTTTGTCACTGCCACCAAACAAGCGCGAAAAGAATCCCACGGTTCCTCCTTGGGTATGCCCACTCTCTTATAGGTAGTTTTCTATACAGTGGTGAGCATCAATTACTTTATGTTGACGTTGAGGATAGGTTTCTCGAACCAATCCAGTTCTTTGTCTTCATCATAACTGGTATGCGACAAAATTACAGGCACATCATTGTTACGATTTTTGCGTCTGTCTTCCTGAATCATCACTGCTGCGTTCTCAACCGCCACATCGACACTTTGTTTGAATTGAGCCAGTTTACGCTCTGGAAGTGCAGACAAAAAATCGATGTCATGACGAATGTACACTGGCTTTAGTTGAATGAGCGCTAAACATGCAATATCCGCCAATTGTTCATTGTCGAACTGCGCCACGTACTGCTCTGAAGCAAGTACCTGCCCAACCAGTGTTTCCATGTAATTGTGTACGTCTGAACTGATCTGCATCGATTTTTCTCCTTTGTTCAACACTTTGAAAGTATAGCAGTCGGGACTAACGTGCAACTCGTTGATTGCTCTTAATTTAATCAACCTCTCTCTTTTTGTAAGCGTTCGCTGTAAAACACTTGGAAAATTCCCAAATACACGTATTCTTGTTAGTTTTGAAAGTTACAGAATTTATACTGTTTGCACACGGTATTAATTGAATGCTTAACCTAACTCACTAGATATATTCAACTATTTTCAGGTAATTTGCAGTAGATGGTTTCATCTTTAATGACCTCCCCAGGCTTTCGATTCCTATTCCCAATCTTGTTGTTGGGCGTAGTCAGTTTGGGTATGGATAACATCATTCAGATGACGCAATCTAACTGGGGAATCGCTGCGAATTTGCCGTACATTTTGCTCGGTTGTGCGTTGTTGATGTGTTATTCGTTCAAGCAAGGTCGAGAGTCCATGGTTTGTATCGCCATGCTCTTTGCCTACTTTGTGATTCAACATCGCCTTCAAGTCCCTCTTCAAACCGGAACTGCGCTTTTAGAGCTCACTATATTAGCGAGCTTGTTACCCGTTTCATTTCTCGCGGTGTTCATCTTCAATAAAGAAGGTTTTGATTCAAGAGCGACGTTGACTTACGTGTTCATGCTGATCATGTTCGTATTTTGGTCCTACGTAACTTTGACATATTACGTCGAAGGTGGATTTGATGAATGGACTAACGGTATCTTGTTTATCGTACCGACTCTCTCTAAGTTACCACTTGTCTTGGTGTTGTATTGCATTGGTATCGTGTGTTTTCTGGGTATCTTGGTCTTAAAGAAAAACAAGATCATTCATGCCATGACCTACTCTGCGATGGTGCTAGCATCAGCAACGTTTATCTTCTTTGACGTTCAGTATATTTCTAGCACGATGTTTACGCTGACAGGTCTTTTGATCATCATCTACTCAACGTCGGCGAGTCATCAATTGGCTTTCACCGACAGTTTGACGCTGATTCCAAGCCGCCGTGCGCTGGATCTTGAGCTCAAACACATGGGACGTAAATTTACTATTGCGATGCTAGACGTTGACCACTTTAAAAAGTTCAATGATACCTATGGTCATGACACAGGCGATGACGTGTTAAAAATGGTCGCATCACGCCTAATGAAGACACAAGGTGGCGCGAAAGTTTACCGCTTTGGTGGCGAGGAGTTCACCATTGTATTCAAAGGCAAATATACGGAAGACTGTGAAGCGCATTTAGAAGAAGTTCGTGAATTGATAGCGCAATATGAAATGATTCTTCGTGACCAAGACACTCGCCCTGACGACAACAAGCAAGGTCGTAAAAAACGCGGTAGTGCAGATTCGAAGAAGAAAACGGTGTCAGTTACAGCAAGCTTTGGTGTTGCAGACAGTCGCAGTGCACGAAACCCTGCAGATGTCATTAAGCTTGCGGATGAAGCTTTGTATAAAGCCAAAAAAGCGGGCAGAAACTGTGTGAAGTACTGCCACGCCTAACGCTTATAAAAACTATTCTTGATTAAAGAACAACACTAAACTGCCGCCTTTTAGCGCGCTGCCATAGTTAATGGTCAGCCCCAAACCGACGTTATCGATCCAATCAGACTTAAAAGGTGGTGTCATCAGCCAACCTACACTCGCTTCGTAATAATGCGACGTGTTCATCGGTTTGCTCGTGTCCCCACCTACATCAACTCGGTTAAAGCTGGTATAAACGGACTGGACCGTTCGGCCTACCTTGGTAAAGTCATAGAATAACTTTACACCGTTGACCCAATACCAGCCTTCTGGGTTGCCGACATCCCCGTTATTGCCTTCTCCCCATCCTTTACCGTAGAAATAATGTGGAGACGACCAAACATACCATTTACCCCAATGCTCGTTTTCTAAATACTTCAGCTCGGCGTTCACTTCACCCACAATAGCCCACGCATCCGTATTCAGGAATACGCCATCTAAAAAGGGCCTCAAGTCACTGATAGCATCACTTCGGTAGTCATACTCGTTGCGATAATACATAAGATGAGCGCCAGCGGCGGTGCTCAACGTGAGATGTTCTGTCAGTTTGTTTTGGCGTTCTAGTTCGGTGTAAGAACCTAGGATAAGTTCTTTGTTTCGATCAGGGGTTTTGTCTTCATTTATATGAACGTCTTGATCGATTCCCAATGCATACAAGCGCCCTTTTAAATTGTACTTTGTTGGGGATTGCTCGTCGTCAGTGAGAGAGAGATGATAAGGAAGTGTGGAAATAGCAACTTGTTTTCTTAAGTCAACGGAGTCTTGCGTTCCTATGTCTTCGTTGTCTATGTCGAGGTATTTGTTAGGGTCAAAGTCGTGAAAGCCAAGGGTGAACACATCACTGTCTGATAGGACGATACCGATGGCAAAGTTACGCTCAAACTCTTTCTGCAAAGTTTGTTGAACCGGGCTAGCGTGAGTTGCTGTTGAAATAAGTGACAATGTCACTAAAGCATATTTCATCTTATCCTTTTGATTTAACTTGCATTTACCACCGTATACGTATTTCTTCCAAGCGATTTGGACGTATATAGCGCCCTATCTGCTGTCGCGTACAATTCGGCGACATTATCCTTACCTGTTGGTTGAAATGCAAACACCCCTTGTGACACTGTCACTCTATTTGCGACGCTTGAATACGCATGAGGATAATCTAGGAAGTACATCGCTTCTTGTACACGCTCAGCTTCTTTTTCGGCGGTCTGCGCATCTGTGCTATTAAGCAAGATGACAAACTCTTCTCCTCCATAACGCCCCACATATTCACCAGAACGACAGAAGGTTGCTTTTAACTGATTCGCGATGGCTTGTAGACAGCGATCCCCTTCTATATGGCCGTAGTTATCGTTAAACGGCTTAAAGAAATCGACATCAAGAAGAATTAGCGCCATCGGCATGTGGTGACGACCGTGCCACGCAATCATGGTTTCGAGCTTCTGATCAATATAACGACGGTTGTAGAGTTTGGTTAGGCCATCTTCATTTGCCTGTTGTTGCAAACGTGAATTCATCTCTTCGAGCTGTGCGGTGGCTTGCTTTAACTCACGACGCATGTGCGCAATTCGCTGCATTGCCATTAACTTAGAATTTAGAACAAGCTTATCAACAGGCTTAATCAAATAGTCATCACCGCCCGCTTCGATTGCTTTCGCGATCATTTCTGGCTCTTCGTGACTGCTTAAGAAGATGATTGGGATCCAGTCTGGAAAGGTTTCTCTGATATGAAGTGAAACTTCGAAGCCGTTCATGTCCGGCATCGCAATATCCAGCAGCACGAGTTCAGGGTCGAAACTCTCATAGGTATTGAGGGCTTCCATCCCGCTGCCAACGGCTTTAACAATGTGACCTTGTTGTTTTAATCGGATTGCCAACTGCATTCGGTCTAGCTGAACGTCATCAACTAAGAGAATGCGCATCGATGTCCCTGTCGGTTGCATAGCGCGTTCCATTCTTTTTATCAGTCTTTATTAAACATATATCATACACACGAGGTTGTTGCATTACGCGACAAATTTAGTGCTATATTTTTTTGTTGAACGGTCACGTAATCAAATAGTTCTTATGGTAGCTATTTGACGCATTTGGTATTAATATTCCCGCCTTTTGTAACTAGGGACACTTTAATCTGGTTACATTACGCACTACAAATTACGTGCGCTCTTATGTACTAACAGGACTCATGATGTCAGAAGCAACTAACAACGAAAGCAAAAAAATCGATCTAGAATCTATTTCTCCAGAACTACGTAAAGTTATCGAATTCGATGAAGTTCCAGAGCAAATGTTTGAGATGGTTACCTCTATCCATGAAGTGTCTGAAGAAGCTGTTCGTGCATCTTGGGATGAAATGCCAGGAAGTGCACAAAACATTCTAGACAACTTCGAGCAGTTCCACGCTCTAGTTTCTGTTGGCCAAGCTTTTGCTGGTCTGAATGTGATGGAAGAATTCCCGACTCTTAACCTGCCAGAAAACATGACAGATGAAGATAAAGAAGACTACCGTGCTCAACTGCTAGACAATGTTCTACACAACTGTGTAAAAGACATGGTTAAGCAACTTAAGAAAGCACGTCGTGACCCTCTTCTTAAGCGTGAATTCAAAGAAGTTTTCGCGAAGTAATTCCGACACTTTCTTTAATAATAAAGGCCGCACCCTGCGGCCTTTTGTGTATCTACGGTTTAGAGAACTTAATGATGCGCCAAAGCAATATCGCGTTGCGTGACACTCACACCTTTAACTTGAGCATAAACCTCATCACCGACTTTCAAATTCAGATCATCCAATGCCCACGGTGTTATCGTCGCCCATAAGTGACAATCTTCATCAAGCTTTAACGATACAGTAATACTTTGCTTATCTTCACCAGTTGAGAGCGCTTCTATTGACGCCACCGTTGCTGGTAGTACGTTTCGAATCGATGTTGATATTGGCTTTTCTAGCGCGATGGATACGTCGTTTGCACGCACTTGCAGTCGGATTGGTGTATCAGGCTCCCCATCCACTTTTTGCACCCACAGACAAGCGCTTGGAGCGAGTTTCACGCACGTTAACGCGTATTTCTCGTGGTGTGTCGCGATTTTTCCTTCAAACAAGCTACTGTGGTCTGAGAATGACTGCCAAGGGCGCATAGCATGAGATGCCCACACTTCCTCTAATTTACCTGACGTCATGATTCTGCCTTTATCGAGAATCGACAGGTGCTGCGCTAAACGCAGGATCTCTTGTAAGCTATGGGTAACGTAGACGATAGGAATATTGACCTGCTCAGACAACTCTTCCAAAAATGGCATCACTTCACGCTTACGTGGCATATCCAATGACGCTAACGGCTCATCCATCAATAATAGATTTGGCTTTGATAGCAAGGCTCGAGCAATAGCGACACGCTGCTTCTCACCGCCGGATAACGAGATTGGAAAGCGCTTTAACAGAGGCTTAATCGCGAGCAACTCTGTCACTTTATCAAAGTAATCATCGTCTTTTTCGGCTACGCCGTAGAGCAAGTTACCTTTCACAGAGTAATGCGGGAATAAGCGCGAGTCTTGAAATACATAACCGATTTTGCGCTTGTGCGTGGGTAAATTAATTCCGGTATCACTATCGAAAAGAACGTGTTCACCAATCGACACTTTACCTTGCTTTGGCGTCACCAACCCGCTGATAATGTTGATAAGTGTGGTCTTTCCGGCACCAGAACGGCCAAATAATGCGCTTATTCCGTTACCCGGTAACGATAAGTCAATATCAAAATCAGTTTCGCCAAGTGATTGTTTAAATTGAATTTTAATGCTCATCGCTTAGCTCCCAGACGTGAAGCTGCTTTGCGATTTAACCATTCTGAAATCATTAACGTCGACAGAGCCAAGACAATAGAAATGATGCATAAGCGAGCGGCTTCCATCTCAGCTCCAGGTGTTTCTATGAAGTTGTACATCGCTAAAGGAATGGTTTGTGTCTCTCCGGGAATGTTTGAGACAAAACTGATCGTTGCACCAAACTCTCCTAAGCTACGAGCAAAAGATAGCATAGTGCCAGTAATGATGCCGGGTATCGTTAAAGGTAGCGTAATAGTTAGGAAGACTTTGAAAGGTGACGCGCCTAGCGTTGATGCGGCGTGTTCGAGTTTAGGATCAACGTTATCTAAGCTAAGGCGAACGGAACGCACCATTAGAGGCAAGGCAACAACGATACAAGCGATAACTGCGCCCTTCCAGTTGAAACTGAACACCAGACCAAAGTGTTCAAAAAGCCAGTTACCCAAAACGCCTTGGCGACCTAGCGAGATCAGCAGTAGGTAGCCGATCACTACTGGCGGTAAAACCAACGGTAAATGAATAAGGCTGTCGAGAATGGATTTGCCGATAAACTCTTTTCGTGAAAGCAACCAAGCAAGAGCGACGCCCAATGGAATAAGCCACACGACGGCATACGCGCCAACTTTTAGGCTTAACATTAAGGCTTGGTATTCAAGTTCTGTCACTCTGGGCCCTTTTTATTGAAAACCGTACTGCGCAAACACTTGTTTGGCATCGTCAGATTTCAAATATTCGAAGAATTGTTCTGATTGCGTCGAGTCTTTAACGATAGCCGCTGGATAGACGATATCAGCGTGGGTGTTATTGGCAAATTCACCGACCACTTTTACTTTATCTGTTAAAAGCGCATCCGTTTTGTAAACCACACCAAGTGGCGCTTCACCGCGTTCAACTAATGCTAAGGCGAGTCGAACGTTTTTCGCTGGCGCTACTTGTCGCTCAAGCTGTTTCCAAACACCAAGGTTAGTAAGAGATTCTCGCGCATACATGCCCGCAGGAACCGAGACTGGGTTACCTAGTGCAAGGCGATTACCCTCTAAAGCTTGGCTCCAGGCACTGGTGTCTGAAAAGTTAAATGAAGTCACAGTTGAAGCTTTAGGAGCAATAAGAACCAGACTATTACGAACCAGTTCGGTGACATTGTCACTCTTTACTGCTTTAGATTTTACCAAGTAGTTCATCCACTTAGTGTTTGCAGAGATAAACACATCAGCTGGTGCGCCGTTTAGAATTTGGCGAGCGATGGATGAAGACCCGCCGTATACAGGTGTGACTTTTACGTCGTATTGTTGTTCAAATTTTTGCGCGATATCGTCAATCGCATTGGTCATTGACGAAGCCGCATAGACTTTTAAATCGGTCGTTGCGTTTGCTGCTGATGAAACGCTCAGTATTGCCGCTAGGCAAGCATGAATCTTCCATGCTTTCATAAAAACACTCCAGTGCTAGACAGGCAGAAAAAGATATTGTGGAACAACGAGCCCACTTTTATTTATGCTTCAAACAGTTAAAAACTGGATTTATTTGAACAGAAAGTCAAGATTCATATGTTGTTCTATCGCATCCGCAATGCGATTAATGCCTTGTTCTTTTAACTCTTCAAAGTCTTGTTGTTTGATTTGAGTACCGTTTACCCATTCAGACACCAAGCTCAGCACATCTGCTTCATCGAAGAACCCGTGTAGGTAAGTTCCCATAATTTGGCCGCATTCACTCAGCGCTCCTTCTGCTTCGCCAGAATTTAACTTGAGAGGTTGTGCGTCCTGAACTTCACTTCTTCCTACATGGATTTCATAACCCTTCACTTTGGCTGTTTTTCCGTTTAGGAATAAATCTGCTTGTGAATGAGTAAGCTGTTTACTGTTGGTTAGAGTTGTCGTGATGTCTAACAAACCAAGACCTTCGCTACGACCAGGCTGGCCCTCTACACCATTTGGATCATCAATTACGTTGCCAAGCATCTGGTAACCACCACAGATGCCAATGACTTTACCGCCCAGACGGATGTGGCGTTGAATGTCTTTATCCCAGCCTTGGCTACGGAGATAATCCAAATCGTCTCGGACTGACTTAGTGCCCGGTAGGATCACGAGATCGGCTTTATCGAGCTTTTCACCTTTACCCACATAGCGAAGGTTAATGTCTGGGTTTAGGCGCAACACATCAAAATCGGTATGATTACTGATGCGCGTTAATACTGGTACCACAACACTGAGTTTCACTTGTGAAGACAGCTCTTGCTGCGCCGTAATGGCATCTTCTGCTTCGAGGTTTAATCCGTGAAGATACGGTAGTACACCAAGCACAGGCTTGCCAGTTTTCTCTTCTAGCCAATCAAGACCAGATTCAAGCAAGCTGATGTCGCCACGGAAGCGATTTATAACGAAGCCTTTAACGCGAGCTTGTTCAGATTCGGATAGTAACGCCAGCGTTCCATACAGATGGGCAAACACACCACCACGGTCGATATCCGCAATAATAATGACCGGAACGTCGGCTTCTTCTGCAAAGCCCATGTTTGCGATGTCATTTTCTCTTAAGTTGATTTCCGCAGGACTACCCGCACCTTCTATCATCACGGATTCGAATTCATCTGTTAGCTTTGCGAATGAATCCAGCACCGTTCCCATTGCCACTTTCTTGTAATCATGAAAGCCGACAGCGTCCATATTCGACAACGCCTTGCCTTGTAAGATGATCTGAGCGCCGGTATCGCTGTTCGGCTTAATCAACACAGGATTCATGTGAACCGTAGGCTCAATGTTGCAAGCTTGTGCCTGAACCGCTTGAGCACGCCCAATCTCACCTCCATCTTTGGTTACTGCACTGTTTAACGCCATATTCTGTGGCTTGAATGGGGCAACCTTTATCCCTTTGCGGGCTAATACCCGGCATAAACCTGCCACAAGGACGCTTTTTCCGGCATCTGAAGTTGTGCCTTGAACCATTAATGAAGGGATTGGTGATTTCATGAACGTTTAATAAGAGAAAAAAGAAGGTGAACAATCATAACGTTATCTCAGCATAGGACTCAAGAAAATGAATCGAATATGAATGTTCGAATCAGTAATGGTTCAAATAAGGTTTGTTTTAATAGCACCATCAAAAACGAACACCTATATAGAGAAACCAAATTATGAAAAACACTGTTATCGCTACTATCGCTGCACTTGCTATCGCTCCTACTGTTGCAATGGCTAAAGACCATAATCACGGCCAATCAAGCATTCAATTTAATGGCCCTGTTACGGTTGAGAAAGTCGATGCATTGATTAAAGACTCAAGCATGTTCACTGAGAAAGACGTGGTTGTAGAAGGCAACCTACTTCGTCAAACTCGTGCCGACCAATTTATCTTTAGCGACGGCTCTGGTGAAATCATGGTTGAGTTGGACGACGACATCCGCCTAACGACGCCAATCGATCAAACGACAAAAGTACGTCTGTTTGGCGAGTTTGAAGGCGGCAGCAAGCCAGAAATTGAAGTAGAACACCTTGTTGTTATGTAATCTTGCCTTTTCGCTGCTCAATTGGGCAGCACAACATTGAACTGAACAAATCATACGCACTTTGTCCTAGTGCATTAGGTGACGGGAAACGCCTAAAATGATACTTTGTAAATCTTGGTCTGCATTTTGCAGACCTTTTTTTCGTTCGTATTATTTTCTTGCCCGGAGACACCCATGTTAGGTAAAGCTCTAAAGGTTGCTGCCTTTGGTTTGTGCGCTGTTTTGCCGCTATCTGCACATGCAAACAACTTCAACTACAACACGATGGAATTCCGCATGGGTACTAGCCCAGGTACGTTTGGTGGAGAGGTAACAACCTACTTCACCGAAAACACGCACTTTGTAGGCCGTGCCGATAGTGAGTTCAGCGGCGATTGGGACATTGCAGGTGGTATTGGTTTTAATGGTCCTGCTGGTCAGTTCGCGGATATCTTCGGCCAAATGTTGGTCCACAACATTAAAAAAGACAATGGTGATGGCGACGAATGGAAAACCGAAGTTAACATTGGCACACGTATTTGGTTTATGCAGAATGTTGAATTGCACGGTCGTATTGGCCAGTTGATCGACAACGATGATTCTAAAACCATCTACAACCTTGGTGCTCGCTTCCATTCAACACAGCAACTGTCGTTGGGTGCAGATTTAAAAGACAATGGCACGTATGGTCAACAGCTTGTTCTCTCTGCGCGCTTTGCTTATTAATACCAATAAGTAACTGATTTGAAATTAAAAAGCCTCTCGATTGAGAGGCTTTTTTGTTATTACGCTAAGCGAGCGCTTAACAGTGAGTTATTTGCCGCTTGGTTTGTTCTGAACGTATTTCTTAGATACATCCACAACGGCTACATCACGGAAGAAGCTACGACCTAACAAAATTGGGAACTTCATGTGACCACGTTCTGTTAACGTAAACTCGGTTTGCTCTTTCAAGTCACCTACTTGGATGTAAGCTAAAACGACGGGACGCTTATCTACGTCTTCAGATGAAGATTGACGAATCTTGGCCCAACGCTCAACAGGCAGTTTGAACTCTTTGCTCGCCTTACCATTGATGTCGATTTTGAACTGAACCCAGTCTTTGCCATCACGCTCAAATGGAACCACTTCAGTCGCACTGATCGATGATGTCGTTGCGCCGGTATCAACACGACCTTTGAACGTCTGGTTGATAGCTGGAATGTGGACCCACTCTTCAGCACCCAGAATCAACATACCATCAGGTGTTTTTTGTACCTTAGCTGGCTTTTCTGGCTTTGGTTCTGGTTTCTTCTCAGGCTTAGTTTCCGGTTTTTGTTCCGGCTTAACCTCAGGTTTCGGTTCTACTTCAGGTTTCACATCCGGTGTTTCAACCGGTTGCTCAACGACTGGTGTTTCTGGCTCAACGGGCTCAGTGGTCGTCGGTGTCGACGTACAAGCGATAAGACCGCCGCTCATCATTAGCGGCAGAATCAGTTTCCAGTTCTTCATTAACTCTCCCAATTAACGTTGAGATACTTTTTGGATAGCGTCAGCAACGTAAGGAATATGAGTCTCGGTTAAACCAGCGATGTTGATACGACCATCACCGACACCATAAATGCCATAATCTTCACGCAGTTGCGCCATTTGGTTTTCACTAAAGCCTAGCACAGTAAACATGCCTTTGTGGCTCTCAATGAAATCAAATTGATCTGTATTATGGTTGTTTCTCAATTCGTTACACAAAGTTTGACGAAGGTTTAGCAAGCGTTGCTGCATTTCGTTCAATTCTTGTTTCCAAACGGAAGTAAGATTTGCATCTTGAAGAATGGTTTTCACTAATGCTGCACCGTGATCTGGCGGCATAGTGTATGTTGAACGCGCTAACGTAAGCAGTTTGCCTTTCGCATTCGCCACATCTTTTGCATTTTTACCGATTACAATCGCTGCACCAGTACGCTCTCGGTACAGGCCAAAGTTCTTCGAACATGAAGTTGTGATAAGCATCTCTTCAACATTGTCGGCCATAAAACGAAGACCTTTTGCGTCTTCTTCTAGACCGTCACCAAAACCTTGGTAAGCAATATCTACAAACGGAGTAAAACCGTTCTTTTGCGAAAGCTCTGTAATCGCTTGCCATGCAGAGAAGTCGATGTCTGCACCCGTTGGGTTGTGGCAGCAACCATGAAGAAGAACCACGTCAGAAGGACCAGCTTTAGAAAGGTCTTCTAGCATTTTTGCAGTATCAACTTGCTTGGTTTCTGGAGAGAAGTAATGGTAGAACTTTACTTTAAGCCCAGCCGCTTCCATCACTGGCTTGTGGTTTACGTAGCTTGGGTTTGAAATCCAAACCGTTGTATCTGGTTGTGCAACCTTCATTAGGTCACCCAGCATACGCAACGCACCACTCGCACCAGGCGTTTGAATCGCAGCCACGCGATCTGTTGCTGACGTGCCAGTCAGAAGCAAATCGATCATGCTTTGGTTGAATTCTTCACAGCCAGCAAGGCCAACGTAAGACTTGGTCTTCTGGTTTTCGACAACCACTTCTTGTGCCATTTGAATGGCTTTCATGATTGGCGTTTCACCAGCGCTGTTTTTGTATACGCCAATACCAAGGTCAACCTTGTTTGGACGTTCGTCGCCGCGATATGCGACGGAAAGAGACAAAATGGGATCTAATACGGGAGTTGGTAGATTAGAAAACATGAAAGTCATAACCCTTTGAAATTCAAGTATCGAACCTCACGGTAACACTTTCGCTAACAATGGCGAAATGATTTTTTACTCATTTCGCCAATTAGAGTACAAAATTCTGGTGACTGCGGAATTTTATGAACTCAATCGGTCACAAAAAGAACGATTCACTCATCGTAATTGATATCGAGTTTGCCATTTTTTCTGAACTCACGAGGGGTCATTGACGACCATGCCTTGAACCGAGTACTAAAGTTTGCCCCAGTTGGATAACCAACTATTTCACCAATATGTTGAATGGACCACTCAGTCGACCTCAGTAAACGGGCTGCGTATTCCATTCGCATACGAGTTAAGTGTGCCATTGGGCTTCGACCAAACTGCTGTTGCGTCAGGCGATGTAAGTGAGGCTCCGAACAAGGATAAAGTGCGGCAAGTTGCTCTACTGTCCAATCTTTATGGAGCTGTCGTTGAACCAAATCGAATACACGACGCAGTTTTAATTGGTTTCTCGAAAGGGCGTCAGAGTTCGGCATGTTTAACATAAGCTCTAGCTGAGCAACGCTATGCGCCCCTACTTCACCACCATAATCTATAGGCAAATTGATACTGCGTAATAGGGTTTGAATACACGAATACATCACCTCTGGCGCAGGGGTTAGTTGATAGTCGATATCGTCATTCACCATTTCCCACTCTTTATATTGGGAAAGAAACACCCATGCGATTTGCCATGTTTCGTCTTCCATCCCAAAGCCATTTTCAATGCCTGCTGGCACGATCACTAACGACCCTGGCTCAAGTTCATAACGACAAGCTCCGCTCTCTAACCAGCCTTTTCCACGAACCGTATACAGCAACATGTGTTTCTTCTGGTTTTTGCGATAAACCGAAAAGAAATCTCGGCAAGTCGCTATGCCGCATTGGACGATCCCTCTTTCTTCGAGGGCAAGTACTCGAGTGTGATCGACAAATTCTTGATAGGTCTTATCTGAAATAGCGTAGCGTTCTTGTTTTTCTTCCATGGGACGACAACTCACAAATGCACTCAAGGCAAACGCGTTTTATCAAAGCATCGATAAAGACTGGATAGTTTGACAAAACTTTTGGATGTCTTTGAAAAATACACCGCCAAATCATACGGATAAACTACTCGCATTGTTCTTAGAGGAGAAATGCGATGCTCTTAACACGTCAATACATAGACAAAGCATTTTGGAAAAAACTGATTGCGATCGGTGTACCTGTGTCACTGCAATCCATGCTGTTTTCGTTACTCGGTGCCATCGATATTTTTATGGTGAGTCAGTTAGGTGAGTCTGCGACAGCAGCGGTTGGCGTTGGTAACCGAATCTTTTTCTTTAATCTCGCCGTGGTGTTTGGGTTGTGTGGTGCAGTAACAGTTTTAGCCTCTCAATATTATGGCTCTGGAAACCTCTCTGGCATACGCAGAACGTTAGCGCAATCTTGGTTTATTTCGCTGGTAGTGACTTTGCCATTCATCTGGCTGTATGTGGTTTATGACAAAGAAATCGTCTCTTTTATGGCGGACGATCCTGAGTATGTTGGCTATGCGAGAGAATACTTAGTCGTCACAGGTTTGAGTTTGATAGGCACAGCAGTTGTCGTTCCTATTGAGTCGGTGTTGAGATCCGTCGGTGAGGCAAAGATGCCGACTTACGTCAGTATTGCCGCTATCGTCGTGAACGTTTTCCTCAATGCGGTTTTGATCTTTGGCTTACTCGGTTTTCCGCAATGGGGTGTATTTGGGGCTGCAGTCGGTACTTTTATTTCGCGCTTTTTCCAAACTACGGTGCTGGTTTACTTCTTTTGCCGTCGGTATTCACATTTGCTCCCTACTCTTTCAGATTGGCGTGAAGGCACAGTGAAGAAGTATCGAAACAAATATTTCAAAGTTTCTATGCCAATGCTGATCCACGATGCGTTGTGGACTGGCGGCTTGATTGTCTACAGCATCATTTACGGCCAATTGGGCGTAACAGAACTGGCAATTATCTCGTTCCTATCACCAATTGAAGGTGTATTGATTTCAACCTTTATGGGATTCGCTGTTGCCGCTTCTGTACTGCTTGGGAATGACATTGGAGCCCAACAATATGACCGTGTAGAGAAAACTGCGTGGTGGTATGTATTAACGAGCGCAGTATTGGCAACCATTTTGTTCTTTGTCGTATGGATTTGCTCGCCTTTGATTTTGAATTTGTTAGAGATGAGCCCGCTCACAGACAAACAAATGGCGTTAAATGTATGTTTGGTACTCGCATTAGGCATGATACTGCGCGTGTTTAATATGGTTGGTATTGGGGGTGTATTAAAGAGTGGCGCTGATATTCGCTATAGCATTTTCATCGACACGTTTGGTCAATGGGCGATTGGTATACCGCTTACCTACTACACTGGAATGGTGTTAGGTTTACCACTGCATTGGGTGTTGATGTCTCTACTGGTCGAAGAATTAGTAAAAGGCATTCTAACGACTCACCGAATTCAGTCTAAGCGATGGATTAATAACATGGTTGATGATGACTCTAGTGTGACAGCGTAACTATAACGTTGTGCTATAGTTGTTGAGTCAAGCCTCACACCGAACGATTTCATCAATCAAAGCTTTAAAAGAACTCACACCAAAAGGGCACATTCGAAATATCCGAATGTGCCCTTTTTATATTGGCTTTTCTTGAGTTGGAACGCTTAAAGCTCAGTGAATCGATGGATAATTTGATTCGAGCTGCCTCGCCATTCAAGGTTGAGGTCTCGTTTATCTTGCTCGTATTTACCATCGATTAATGTGTCGATGTATTGCGTCACTTCACGCTGCGCATCGTCGAGCTCTTCAAGCGTGTAACCTGTCCAAACCCAAATATCTTTGCCTGGGCACTCTTCTCTTACGCGTTTTACAAGCTTAAGAATGTGCGGCACGTTAGCTGGATGCAAAGGATCACCACCAGACAGAGATAAACCACGGCGTTTGATACGCGTGTCGTTTAGGTCTGCAATGATTTTGTCTTCTGCTTCTTGCGTGAAAAACACACCAGAATCCAAGCGTTGCGTCGACTGGTTATAACAGCCGCGGCACTGGTGTACACAGCCCGACACAAACAGCGTGCAGCGTGTACCTGGTCCGTTAACAACGTCAATTGGATAGTATTGGTGGTAGTTCATAATCGTGCCTTGTTTTGCTGGCTAGAAAAGAAAATCAACCCACGACAGGTTGATTCTCATTATTGGGTTTGAGCTTAAGTGAACCTTACAGGTGCTTAACTCGACGCTTCACTTCTTCTTGCTTACCGAAGTTAAACGGACGTGCATCTGGACTGCCTAGGTAGCCACAAACACGACGTGTCACTGACACTTTGGTTGAGTCATGGTTGCCACAGCTTGGGCAAGTGAAGCCTTTACTTGTACAGTCAAATTCACCGTTGTAGCCACACTCGTAACACTCATCAATTGGCGTGTTTGTACCGTAGTAAGGTACGCGGGTGTAACTGTAGTCCCACACGTTTTCTAGTGCTTCAACGTTACGTTGCATGTTCGGGAACTCGCCGTAACAGATAAAGCCGCCGCTTGAGATTTCTGGGTAAGGCATCTCGAAGTCAATCTTGTCGTATGGGTTCACCTTCTTCTCAACATCTAAGTGGAAGCTGTTGGTGTAGTAACCTTTGTCTGTTACGCCTTCAATAACGCCGAACTCTTTCGCGTCGATACGGCAGAAGCGGCTACATAGGTTTTCACTCGGCGTTGCGTATAGGCTGAAACCGTAACCGGTATCTTCTGCCCAACCGTTTACTGTGTCTTTCAAGTGCTTGATGATTGCTACTGCTTTTTCACGCAGAACAGCATCATCATAAACGTGCGCTTCTGTACCGAATAGCGCATTGATTGTCTCGTGTACACCGATGTAACCAAGAGAAATAGACGCACGACCGTTCTTGAAGATATCTGCGATTGAGTCGTCAGCTTTCAGGCGAACACCACACGCACCTTCCATGTAAAGGATCGGAGCAACGCGTGCTTTCACGTTTTCTAGACGAGTGATACGTGTTTCTAGCGCTTTACGAGCAAGACGTAGACGGTCGTTTAGAAGCTCGTAGAATTTCTCTTCACTGCCGTTTGCACGGATAGCGATACGAGGAAGGTTCAAGCTCACTACGCCAAGGTTGTTACGACCTTCGTGAATCAACTCGCCGTTTTCTTCGTAAGTACCAAGGAAGCTACGACAGCCCATTGGCGTTTTGAATGAACCCGTTACTTCTACTACTTTGTCGTAGTTAAGAATGTCTGGGTACATACGCTTAGACGCACACTCAAGCGCAAGTTGCTTGATGTCGTAGTTTGGATCTTCTGATTTGTGGTTCAGACCATCTTTGATACCGAATACCAGTTTAGGGAATACCGCCGTTTTACGGTTCTTACCTAGACCTGCAATTCGGTTCTTCAGAATCGATTTCTGGATAAGGCGTGATGCCCAGCTAGTACCAAGACCAAAACCAAACGTAACGAATGGTGTTTGACCGTTCGCCGTGTGTAGCGTGTTTACTTCGTATTCTAGAGATTGGAACGCGTCGTAACACTCTTTCTCTGTGCGTGCTTTTGCGAACTCTTCTGGCTCAGCAATGTTCCACTCTTTTGCGATCTCTAGGTGTTTCTCGTAGCTTGTGATTACGTACGGTTCTAGAACTTCATCAATACGGTTGATGGTTGTGCCGCCGTAAATGTGGCTCGCTACCTGAGCAATGATCTGTGCCGTTACTGCAGTTGCCGTCGAAATTGATTTAGGCGTATCAATCTCAGCGTTACCCATTTTAAAGCCGTGCGTTAGCATGCCTTTAAGATCGATAAGCATACAGTTAAACATTGGGAAGAACGGAGCGTAATCCAAATCGTGGTAGTGAATGTCACCTACTTCGTGCGCTTGAACCACATCGCGAGGAAGGATGTGTGTCTTCGCGTAGTGTTTCGCTACGATACCAGCCAACAAGTCACGTTGAGTCGGGATTACTTTACCGTCTTTGTTCGCGTTCTCGTTGATTAGGTCTAGGTTGCTTTCTTCAATCAGACCTTCGATTTCGCGAGTTAGTGCGCTTTGCTTTTCACGAGCGATGTCGCGATCGTGGCGGTATTCGATGTAAGAACGTGCTAGGGCTTTGTAAGGACCTTGCATGAGTTCATTCTCGACTAAGTCTTGAATCTCATGGATGTGAACTTCATCGTGATCCTGAAGCTGTAACTCAACTGCCAGAGCAACATTTAGTGCATAAATGGCGACATCTTTGTCCTTGTTTTCCGCTGCTGCTTCTACTGCTGCTTGAATACGATCCCTGTTGAACGGAGCTCTTGAGCCGTCACGCTTGATTACGATTGGTTTCACTTTTTCTCCTTACCCCAAAATACTCACAGACTTATCCACAAATACACTATATGGGGTTATTTCTTATTCTGATGACACAATATATTGTGGCGTATTTAACGAGAAGCACCAATTGAAAACATTGATTTTGATCAATAAAAAATGGGTAGCGAACAAGAACAAATCGATCTTATTGGCGTTGATCTCAGTTGCGAAGAAAACTGTGAAAATTGCAAAATTGGAGCGAAATCCACTTGCTTTTTTTCGAGGTCTTATAGGATAAAGGATGGAAAGGAATGCGCTAAATAATAGGAGTGCAACAGACCAAAATGCGATCACTTTTTGTTACGACGATATTACTTTTTAGTTCTCTTTCATTCGCTCAAAATTCCATCAACTTAACCAGTTGGAATATTGAATGGTTATCTATAGATGGTGGAAAAGTTTCGAGAACACCACAAGATTTTGAAAAACTGACCCACTATGTGGATAAAACACAAGCCGACATTCTTGCTTTTCAAGAAGTCGAAAGTGCTGCTGCCATCCAAAAAGCCGTTGGCAATGACTTCACTATTTATCTGTCTGATCGTGCGGACGCTTCTAATCGACATCTTCAGTTCAACGATACCAATCAATACACAGGTTTCGCGGTGCGTAATGGCGTAAACGTATTAGACAAACCAGACTTTTCTATCACACGAGGCAGCAGCAAGCTCCGCTTCGCCAGCTACCTTGTTTTGAATCCAAACCAAGACAACGAGACTCACCTACTCTCTGTGCATCTAAAAGCGGGTTGCAGTGGCGCATATCGCAATAACCGAGACTGTAAGATATTGAAACAACAAGGACAGGCACTAGCTAAGTGGATAAAAGCGCGCGAAGACAACAAACAACAATATGTGGTGCTTGGCGACTTTAATCACAATTTGGGGTATCGAGGAGATTGGTTATGGGAAGTGCTATCGGACAATACCGATGCTAAGTTAGTGACCAAAAATACCAACGCGGAATGTAAAGTGCGTTCTAATCGTAATCCGAATAAAACCCACCAATTCCGCTCGGTGATAGACCACATTATTGTGAGTGGTGATTTAAAGGCGTCGTCTGGTGTTCAAACCATTTTCAAAACACAAGATGTGCTCGACTACAAACTGAGTGATCATTGCCCGGTATCTACGATGCTCTCTTTTTATTAGCCACGAACCACTCTTTTAGCGGTGAATGACCCAACCAACATTGCCGCTATAAAGAGCAGAACTTGTACGTTGCCAGTAAAAAGGCTGGCAACCGCAGGACCAGGACACACACCCAATAAGCCCCAACCAATACCAAACAGTGCTGCACCACCAACTAGCTTTTTGTCTATCGTGTTAGAAGTCGGACAGACAATCTCATCACCAAACACAGATTTGCTTCTTGGCTTTATTAATAAAAGATAAGCAGGAATGAACACCGCAAGTGCTCCGCCCATAACGAAGGCTAAGCTTGGGTCCCATGAACCGGTAATATCGAGAAAGCCGATAACTTTGGCCGGATCAGCCATACCGGAAATCACCATACCAATACCAAAAAGCACACCAGAAAATGCAACGATGGAAATTTGCTTAATACTTTTCATTACGTGGGTTTTCATTACGACACTATTCCTTACGAGACTAGCAAGACGGTTAACATGGCTGTTGCCATAAAAGTACACGTCGCGACAACAGAACGGACAGAGAAACGCCCCATTCCGCAAATACCATGACCACTTGTACAACCATTACCAATACGTGTACCGACTCCGACAAGCAAACCAGCGACGACAACCAAACCAAGAGAACCGCTGTACTCAGTTGGTACGTGTCCGCCAAGGGCATAAACAGCAAACACACCGCCTAATGCCATCGCAATTAAGAACACAATTCGCCAAACGCGATCTGTATTCTCAACAGCGCCATTTAATATCCCGCTGATTCCCGCTGTCTTACCAGTGAAGAGCATCAATGTTACCGCTGATGCGCCAACCATTACGCCGCCCAAAAGCGACATCCAAGGAACTTCAAACATAACAATCACCCGTATAAAGTTTTGAATTATTGCTTACAGAAAACTTGGTTAAACGCTTCGATCAGCGGAGCGACTCTCCCATCAGAAATCGAATAAAACACCTGCTGAGACACCTTTCGAGCTTTGATGATGTCGTGTTTTCTCAATACGGTGAGGTGTTGTGAAAAGGCTGATTGGCTTAATGTTGAGCCTTCAAACAGTTCACCGACCCCTTTTTCACCTTCAATTAGCTTGCACATCACGATTAAGCGCTCCGGATGAGCCATAATTTTAAGTAGCTCACTCGCTTCGGTCGCGCTTTGTAGCATACTGTCGCCCATTCTTATGCCCCTTCATCAATACGTTAAGTTTTATTAGATATTACTAATTAATATTATTAAGTCAATGCTAATGTAGTTAAATTAACATTAGACATGGCTAATTTATTTGAGTAAGGTGTAGGCGTTTTCGATCATTCAGTAGGAGAAATCCATGAGCAAAATCGTGATTATTGGTGGTGTTGCTGGCGGTGCATCTGCAGCAGCTCGCGCTCGTCGTCTTAGTGAAGACGCAGAAATCATTATGTTTGAACGCGGTCCATTTGTGTCATTTGCAAACTGTGGCTTGCCGTACCACATTGGTGGCGATATCCAAGAACGCAGCAAACTGCTTCTTCAAACGCCTGAGAGCTTCTTAGCGCGTTTCAATGTTGATGTTCGTGTGATGAACGAAGTGGTTTCAATTAACCGCCAAGATAAAACGGTTACGGTTAAGAATCTACTTGATGGCTCTGAATACCAAGAGAGCTACGACTTTCTTCTACTTAGCCCTGGTGCAGGTCCAGTAGTGCCGCCTATTCCGGGTATTGATAACCCGTTAACGCACTCGCTGCGCAATATTCCAGATATGGATCGCATCATTAAGACGATCGAAACCAACAAAGTTGAACACGCTACGGTCGTTGGCGGTGGTTTTATCGGTTTGGAAATGATGGAAGCCTTCCACCAGCTTGGCGTAAAAACCACATTGGTTGAAATGGCGGATCAAGTGATGACGCCCGTTGACCGAGAAATGGCTGGTTTTGCTCATGCTGAAATCCGAGAGAAAGGTATCGACCTACGTTTAGGCGTTGCTCTATCTTCTGTTGAATATGTGGCGAACCAATCTATCGCGAACACTGAAGCGGGTGAAGATGACACGCACCAACACCTTCAAGGAAAGCTGACACTGTCTCTAAACAATGGTGATCAACTTGATACCGATATCCTGATCATGGCGATCGGTGTTCGCCCTGAGACAAAACTCGCACAAGAAGCCGGTCTTCAAATTGGTGCTCTAGGCGGTATTTACACCAACGAGTACATGCAGAGCAGCGATCCTTCTATTTATGCCGTTGGTGATGCGGTTGAAGAGAAAGACTTTGTCACTGGCGAACAAACACTTGTTCCGTTGGCAGGTCCGGCAAACCGTCAAGGTCGTATGGCAGCAGACAACATGCTTGGTCGCCAAGAAACTTATCAAGGTACACAAGGTACGGCGATCTGTAAGATCTTTGATTTAGCCGTCGCTTCTACTGGTAAAAACGAGAAGCAGCTTAAACGTGAAAACATCGCTTATGAAAAAGTGTATGTCCACACAGCAAGCCACGCGAGCTACTACCCTGGCGCAGAAACTGTGTCGTTCAAAATGTTGTTTGATCCAGCAACCGGAAAGATTTTAGGTGCACAAGCAGTAGGTAAAGATGGCGTTGATAAACGCATCGACGTAATGGCAGTTGCTCAGCGTGCAAGTATGACGGTAGAACAACTGCAACACCTTGAACTCACTTACGCGCCACCGTATGGCTCAGCGAAAGATGTGATTAACCAAGCGGCGTTCGTTGCGAACAACATCATTAAAGGCGACGCAACAGCAATTCATTTTGATGAGATTGACAACCTTTCAGAAAACCAAGTTCTGCTCGATGTTCGTAATCCGGGAGAATTGGAATCTGTAGGCTTCATTGAAGGCGCGATCAATATTCCTGTAGACCAACTTCGCCAACGTATGAATGAACTGCCGAAAGACAAAGAGATCGTGATTTACTGTCAGGTCGGTTTGCGCGGTAATGTCGCCTATCGTCAACTGGTCAACTCAGGGTTTAAAGCGCGTAACCTGCTTGGCGGTTACCGTACTTACAAGTTCGCAAAAGCTTAATCTCTGATTCTAAAAATCTAAGGTTTAGGGCTGAAAATAAAAAAGGGGCACGTAATGTGCCCCTTTCTACATTTCGGATTCAACTAATTGAATAATCTTGGTCGCTTTTTCGAAGTGATCGAGTTGATGAGTTTGAATCCACCAAGTCGCCGCTTCCATCAATAACTCAGGATTATCATTCTTATTAGCGAAAAAGGCATAAAAGGACACGCCAACATTGTCGCCTTTCTGCTCTATTTTCTTCTTACACACCTGAATGATTTTGTCTCTTAACGCGATGTTCATTGCCTTTCCCTTTCTCTTTGCGATAGCAAAATTAACCCAAAACAAGAATAACTGTATTTATATACAGTTATTCTTGGTAAGGCAAATAAACATAATCATCTAGATGAATATTCTCGCACGAAGACCTAATACCCAAGTGCTGCTTTTGTTCGAAAATGCTGGGTCTTTGATGTACTGAATATCCGGTGTGATTTGAATGTAATCATTCAACTGCATGTTGTAGTAAAGCTCGGCAGTGAACTGTTCAGAGTCATCTACACCATAAGCGTGCTCTAGGTTATCGTTAACATGGCTCCAGTTAACTGCGAAGCCTAGGTTGTTGGTTGGCTTACCTAAACCAAAGTAACCAATCCCCACCGTTAGGGAGCGATCATAAAGCGCGACATCACCTTCCGAAAAGCCGCCGCGAACAAATGGCATCAATTGCTCTGTAGCAAAATAACTTGCTGAAAAGTTAATACCCTGCCCGCTGTCTTTATTCGTTAGGTTGTGTTGCGTGTCGCCATCCAAATGCCAAGCGGTTAGGTGAACATTATCGGTATAGATTTGGTCTTGTGAGGCCGTCCAACCCAACTCGAACGTAGTAAACAGTTTATGATCGTTGAATAAGGTATCGAAGCCATCAAATGGCTCATCTGAACGCCCTTTACCATCTGCGACGCCTGCAACCATATAAAAGTTATCAGTCAGCATGTGACCGACGGCTAAGCCTAGAATCCCATCATCCGGTAGACCAATCGAGCCTCCACCAGTGCTGAATGCAAGGTTAGTAAATCCGGTCCAAGGGCTTGCTAATGCATAGGCATCGACGTAGTCAGTAGTATCTAGGAAACCCACCATGAAGGAAGTTTTGCCACCGTTGAGCTTTTGCTTCCAATATAGGTTGGTTAGACGAGCCCCTTGATCACTGTATGCTGGACCAATCATCCCTGCGTAACCTAACCCATTACCGATAAAGCTAAATTCTTTCGGTGACAAATCGCTATAAGCATGTCGGTGTTCGACTTTCCAAACCAATCCGCCCGTATTGCCAGATTCAAGCCCAACAAGATTCCAACTACCATAAAAGCGAGCAACACCAGCGCTTGCTGTATCTTCACCACCACTTTGAGGGTCTGAGGCAGTTAGACCAAGGAATTGATAGTCCAGACCGAAAGTAACATTGTGTTCCTCAGCTAATGACTCACGCCATGAGCGTTTTTCTCGAGCATTTTCTGCAATAGTATTGTCCACCGTATCAGGGCTACCAAAGTTCGCCGCGTTAACCGATGATGCCATTACAAGTGAAAGAGCGATAAAACTAAGCTTTGGAACAGTTACTTTCATGTCTGGGTTCTCATTAAATTGATTTCTAGAAAGAGATTTTAATGATTCAGAGTTTTGAAAATTGCCATTAAGCGACAGCTCACTGCTTTTATGTATTTTCGATATGTACTCTTATCGATAAGGTCGGATAGAAACCTCATCCATTTGGTAGATAGTTTCTACGTTCGCAGCACCATCAGAGTATGAAACGTCTGCTTTGGTCTTTTTCACATGCAGATCCCCTTTCACCCAAATTGGTTCGTAAAGAGAAGTCAGTTTCAAACCTTTTGGATAATCAACCAATACAATCTGGTTTGCAGGTGGCGGAGGTGTATGGATACATGCGCCCATGGTTGGAACAAGGAAGAATTTTGTGACAACGTCATTGTTAAATTCTACTGGCGTAACAAAGCCAGGAATTTCATAAGTTTCCTCTGTTAGCGTTGTGTTTGGCATTGATGCCAACATACGACGATGTTCAGTAATTTCGTTGCGCTTTTTGAACAACCACTCAATGTCTAAGTCGTCAGCTTTTAAACTGTCTTCCAATTCTTTCATGGTTTGCTTTTGCTGCTCATTAAGATTTTGAGAATCGCGATATCTTGCAAGAGAGCCCAGTTCAAAAAGTTGTTGGTCTGTGAGTTTTACAAATGGGTCTTCAATCTGAGGAACATTCACCGGCAGCAATTGCTCCCAGCTTAATTGATCGGCGGATACATTTGATGAAGCCAGCAAAACTAAGCCAGCCAATAGGTACTTCTTCATACGTTCCCTTGAATAGTTCTTTGTCTTTTAGAGAAAAATTTGGGGACAACGTATGTCCCCAAACTGATTGCAGAGTTTACTACAAGGTGTTCTTGTGGATCTTGCCGTCTTTCATAATTACTTTGAATTTATCTTGGTAATCGTTAAGAACTGTGATGTCCTCCAGAGGATTTCCGTCCACCAGCACCACATCAGCATACGCGCCAGGCTCTACGACACCCAATTTGCCGTATTTATATGGATTCATACCACCCGACCAACTAAGCACTTCTGCTGCGTTTGATGTACCCATCTTCATGATTTGATACGGGGTAAATCCGACTTTCTCCATCCAAACCATATTGTCTGCTTGGCGTGTATTGTAAGCCGGACCAAACATATCGCCGCCGGTCACAATCAACAGGTCGTATTTACGCGCCCACTCAAACATCTGTTTTGCGCCTTCGTTTACTTTGGTCGCTTTGGCTTTTTGATCTGGACTAAAGAAGGTGATCTTTTCTGGTTCTGCAAAGGCTTCGAGAGACATCACCGCTTGCGCAGAAAGTGCCACACCCTTCTCTTTCATTCGCTTGATGGTTTCCTCAGAGATAAGGAAGTTATGCTCGATAACTTTCACTCCAGCATCAATGGCACGATTAACCGAACGGTCATGATAGGCGTGTGCCATGACATAAGTGCCATAATCTTCCGCTACACCCACAATCGCTTCCATTTCTTCTTTGGAGAATTGCGTCATATGGATTGGGTCAAACTCACTTGCAACACCGCCGCCAGCCATGATCTTGATTTGAGTTGCCCCAGAACGTAGGTTCTGACGCGCAGCACGACGAGCCTCTGTTTCACCATCGACGATATAGCCAAAGCCGTGACGTTCGAGATCGTCAACGCGTCCTGGTACATCATTGAAGCTGCCGGTATCTGCGTGACCACCGGTTTGACTCAAGAAACCGCCCGCAGGGAATAGTCGCGGGCCTTCTAGCAAACCATTGTTGATGGCTTTTGCCATACCAAGAATGTTACAGCCAGCGTCACGAGCTGTGGTAAAACCTTGGTCGAGGTACTGCATCATGGAAACGTGGGCACGAGCCCCCATTGCCATTTGATCGTAACCATCTCGACCTACCAACATGCCTTCCTGAATACACATGTGGGAATGCATGTCGATCAAACCAGGAATCATGGTTAAGCCTTCACCGTTAATCGTCGTGGTTTGCTTGTCGGTTTTTATCGGTTTAGCCGAAATCTCTTTGATTAAGTTATCGACAACCAATACGTTCTGGTTTTGCAGTAGCTTTTCATCCGTGCCATTAAAAACATCGACGTTGGTAAACAGCGTTGAGGCTGCATTGGCATTGAGGGCGAACGCACAAGATAGCGCAACTAAAGAAAGGTTCTTCTTAGAAATTGTCATTATTACACCTATGTTTTTGGATAGTTGGGGTCCATTTCCTATAACCTCCCTGTTTAAACAGCGGCGTTATGAGGGCGTCTATTTCAGTGATCACCAAAAACAACTGATCAGATAAAAATACATATAAAACAGACGACTTACGTTAAAAACATAGAAGTCATAATGACGACTTTCAAGGTGGTTTAATTGCCTTTACACGACAACATGCGGATATTGTTATAGAAATGTGAGTTGAGACGAAAACCTCCGATTATTCAGAGGTTTTATGTGTAACTCATTATGACAAAGACTGACGGTACGCTTTAGGTGTCATGTTCATCATTCGCTTAAACGCACGGGTGAAATGAGCAGAATCGGAGTAACCTGTTTTGAGCGCAATATGCGTGATACTTAGGTCTCGGTCAGCTAGTAGGTCTAACGTTTGTTTAAGCACCAAGCCTTCGATCACTTCTCTATACGTCGTATCCTCATTTGCTAGCCGCCTTTGTATGGTGCGAGCATTCATGTCAATCAGTTCGCCAGCAAACTGGATAGAGATCTTACCCATCGAGAGATAAGGCGTCAGCGCCCTTGCTAATGCGTCACTGAACTTATCATCCTCACCCCGAAAACTTGTACTTGGCGATGTTTGGGATGGCGTGAAAGCAATCGGCTGATTAATCCATTCATTAGGGATTGAGATTGCAGTAACTGGTCTACCTGTAAAGAACTGTGCGCTCTTCATACCCGGCAACAGATTGAAAGGCTCGGCTTCTACATCTTGAATCCCGACTTCTGCCAATCGCCATTGGGGGCCAACAAGCTTTTTGAGCAACTCATTCATGAACATCGCGGAGAACATTTCTGCGTAGCGGAACCATTCTCTTTCTGCGTTCTGTTTTTCTCTGACCAGCCACCATTTCCCGCCGCGTGATTGAACAGAAATACTGACATTATCGGAGATTTGTTTAAGCAGTTGGGATACATCTTCTAGGGCTGCTTTTAGCGAGTGAGTTTGAGTTATTTGATTCGCAAATCTAGGTACGTAAATGTCGTGACAAAGCGTCCAAGTAAGCAAGGCAAACTTCTCTGGTGATGCGCGTTCACCTAACGTTTGGAAGACGGCTTTTAGCGCGCTCTCGGGAACAAACGCGTCAAGGGATTGGTTAGACAAGATATCCTGTGGCATTCGGGCGGATTCAAGTAACGAGTGAATATCTCCATCAAGCTCATTGAGCATAGTGGCAAAAAGCTTTACTTCTTCCGAGTGAACCAAAGGAATATCTGTATTGGGCATGCAAGCTATCATCTTAAAATACCAAGGATTATTCTAGTTTATGCACAAACTTCCGAGCTGTCATTAATAGCAATCTAAGTGCCATTCCATATTGAGAGAGAACTCACCTGCAGGCATCTGATACTCGTTCATATCAACTCTGGCGCTGATTCGGACTTCTTTACTGGAATCTAATTGCTCAAGGTTTAGCTCAATGCCTTGCCGCCAGTAGTCAAGATTACCGACAAAACGTTCGGGTGTTTCCACTTTAAAGTGAATACGTTCTGAGCTGATAGTCTCTGCGCCCATATCGATATTGAAATAGGACAAACGAAAATGGAGACGTTTATCTCGGTTATTCGCAAGTAGTTTGAGCGTTAATGAATCGCTGCCAAATCTTCGACCGAAATGAATTTCGCCACGCTCTTTGATCACTTCAATACCACAAGATTCATCGATATGTTTATGAAAATGAACTTGTGCCGCACGAGAAAGCGAACTCAGGCTTAGCAGCGCGACTGCTAATAATGAAATTAGAAATTGCTTCATAAGAAAATAAGCCCTATTAAAGGGCTTTCATTAATTTATTAATCATCACATTCGATGACCCAATTAGTGACTAATGTATATTGGTCAGCATCCAAGTTGCTTTCATCGACATTAATTCGAGCGGACAAGTCAACAAGATTATTATTTCGGATGTCAGAACGGGAATATTCAATACCTTCCTCCCAATCTTTAGCATTCATATTTGCTTCATGGACACCGCCTGATTTGAACCACACATCTTCTTTATCAATGTGGTTACCGAGTTCATGCTCTTTTAATGGCTCAAGGCTGAGTTCAATTTTTCCGTCGTCTTCGTTATTAATCAACTTAACTTGTGCTTTGGAATCGTTGTATTGCTCACCAAAAGCAAGATCAGCGTTCGCGATGGTGACATCAATGCCGCATTGTTCTTGAATAGTTGCACTAAACGTGACGTCGTCACTTGTGGCTTCGTCCTTATCTTTAAGCGCTTGAGCCTGTACACCTGTCGCTGCAATGAGTGTTGCTAACAATGCAATGCGGACCGGTCGTTTCTTGAGTTTCATGTTTACTCCGAAAAAGTGGTTTGAGTTTGCTTCATTCTCTTGAGCCTTTGTGTTTCTGCTTGAATTTGCAGAAGCTTCAGCTCGTGCTCTGCCTGAGCGAGTTCTTCCTGCCGTTTTCTCTCTCGCAATTCGAATTCATAAAGACGAGTACAATCGACTCGTTCCTCACCACCGAATTGAAAAGTCAGTGACGCGTATACGCCCGCCTCATCTTGGTTTTGCTGGTAATAGTTGTTGTAGTAGTTATCACTGTCTTCTTGACCCGTTGCACCATACGTACCGACCTGAAAGGTTTTACCAGTTGACACGGCTTGCTCACAGGTTGCACCTTCAGACGTTCTGATTCTGTCTGTACCCGATGGGTTTGAAACACTGGGAATAGGATTTGCGATAACACCAAAACTCAGCATTAACAAAGGCAAGCCACAATACAGAACACGCTTGCTAGCAATCGTGATCATGCTTTAATACCTTTTTAACCGGATGTTAGAACACACTTCGTAGCTATTTGGTGTGTTATTCACCATTCGAGTACAAATTTTCTTTTTGCTTATTTGGCCCGCAGGTGTTTTGACTCGAACGTTTAATGACACTTCTTGTTGAGGATCGAGTGTTATTTTACTGTTGAACGTCTTATCATCGATTCTGAGATAATAATCCGCTTTTTTGTTGTACTTATTCTTTAAAAGAAATTGAACTTCCGTCATATCGGTATATGCGGTGAACTCTCTCTCTTTCCAAATATGTAAATTTGCCGATGCACTGCCAGAGATTAGCATCGTTAATATAATCACCTTTCGTATCATGGCTTATTACCTTGAGAAGAAATCAGACGGTGATTTTATTTTGTGCAGTTTTTAATCCTTACCATTTTACGCCAAGGAAGAAACTAACTAGGTAACTGGATGCTTATCGCTCGAATTAAGGCTATCCCGCACAGAATGTGATGATTTTCACGCTTTCATAATCAGCAATCGTTTTCTAGGAATTTTTCCTAGTCGATCTAAGCCCTCCTCTCATGTGGTTCAAAAGAGGACTCTCTACAATCCCCGACAGCTAAAAGAAAGCGAGCACGCAAGTGCATCACACTAATACAAGAGAGTTCACGATGTTAAAATTCCTTGAACAAGTCCGGAAGCCTACCCTCGATCTTCCTGTCGAAGTACGTAGAAAAATGTGGTTCAAACCATTTATCCAATCTTACCTAGTGGTTTTTATTGGCTATTTGACCATGTACCTGATCCGTAAAAACTTCAACGTCGCGCAAAACGACATGATTTCAACTTACGGTTTGTCGATGACCGATCTAGGCTTGATTGGTCTGGGTTTCTCGATTACTTACGGCATCGGTAAGACCGTAGTTTCCTACTACGCCGATGGTAAAAACACCAAGCAGTTCCTTCCTTTCATGCTTATCCTTTCTGGTCTGGCAATGCTTGGTTTCAGTTTCAGCATGGGCGGCGGCAGCGCGAGCTTGTTCTTGATGGTGGCGTTCTACGCACTAAGTGGTTTCTTCCAAAGTACTGGTGGTCCTTCTAGTTACTCGACCATCACTAAGTGGACACCGCGTAACAAGCGTGGTTCTTACCTAGGTCTTTGGAACATGTCTCACAACGTAGGTGGCGCGGGTGCTGCTGGTGTGGCTCTGTTTGGTGCTAACTACTTGTTCGACGGTCACGTAATCGGCATGTTCGTGTTCCCTTCTATCATTGCAATCATCGTTGGTTTCATCGGTATGCGCTATGGTAACGACTCTCCTGAAGCCTACGGTCTAGGTAAAGTAGAAGAGCTATTTGATGAAGCAGTCAGCGAAGAAGACGAAGCGGCTGAAGGCAATCAAATGACTAAGAAAGAGATCTTTGTTGAGTACGTTCTGAAAAACAAAGTGATCTGGCTACTTTGCTTCGCAAACATCTTCCTTTACATCGTGCGTATCGGTATCGACCAATGGTCAACGGTTTACGCATACCAAGAACTTGGTCTATCAAAAGAAGCAGCAATCTCTGGCTTTACCCTATTCGAAGTGGGTGCGCTTGTGGGTACTTTGATGTGGGGTTACCTATCTGACCTTGCAAATGGTCGCCGTGCGCTAGTGGCTTGTGTTTCTTTGGGTTTGATCATCGTATCACTTGAGTTCTACCAACACGCAACCAGTGAGTTCATGTACCTAGCGTCGCTATTTGTTCTTGGCTTCCTAGTATTTGGTCCTCAACTGCTTATCGGTGTTGCCGCGGTTGGCTTTGTTCCTAAGAAAGCAATCAGTGTGGCAGACGGCGTAAAAGGCACATTCGCTTACCTAATTGGTGACAGCTTCGCGAAACTGGGTCTAGGTATGATTGCAGACGGTACACCAATCTTTGGTCTTACGGGTTGGAAAGGTACGTTCGCTGCCCTAGATACCTCAGCAATGATTTGTATTATTTTGCTTGCTTTCGTTGCTATCGCAGAAGAGAAAAAGATTCGTCAAAACAAGAAGAAGCTTGAACTCGCAGAAAACCAAGCTTAATCAAACAGCGCGCTTTGCCAGTCAAAGCGCGCTAGATCATTAAATAAACTTGGTCAATTTAGTATCATAGTAGGTTTTTATTGAGCTCTTTGAGAGCTCATTTTCGTTTGTGTATTGCTGAAGTTTGGTATTTAAGATGATTAACGTAGCGCTTGTTGATGACCATGTCATTGTTCGTTCTGGATTTGCTCAATTGCTGAGCCTCGAAACAGACATGAATGTTGTAGGTGAATTTAGCTCGGTAGCAGAAGCTCGAGTGGGATTACCTGCGTGCAAGCCAGATGTGGTTATCCTAGATATCTCGATGGCAGACGAAAGTGGGCTTACCCTACTCTCCGAAATCCCTTCAGGCATTGCTTGTGTCATGCTTAGCGTGCATGACTCTCCCGCAATGGTTGAAAAGTCACTAAAACTCGGTGCAAAAGGTTACCTAAGTAAACGTTGCAGTCCTGACGAGTTGATTCAAGCAGTCAGAACCAGTGCTTCAGGCGGTTGTTACCTAACGCCCGATATTGCGTTGAAGCTCGCCACACCAAGTGACAAAGCGGCAACGCTGACTCAATTGACTCGCCGAGAAAACGAAGTGTGCCAATTGCTGGCTCGTGGTTTAGACGTGAAGTCTATCGCCACTGAGCTTGGCTTAAGCCATAAAACCGTACACGTTCACCGTGCAAACGCCATGGATAAGCTTGGCGTGAAGAACAATGTTGAGCTCGTCAAACTGTTCTCGCAAGAGTCGTTTTAATGCGTAGCTACACCATCACCTCCATTTGCGGTTTATTCATGACAGGATGCTCGTGGTTCTGTCTGTGGGTTATCGCCTATTACTTTGTGAACGATGCAGAGCTTGCGATCTTGTTATTCCCCTTCGCGTTGCGTTTGGGGTTAACACTGCACACGCGTACAAAGTATTGGGCAACGATTTATCTCGCTGAATGGGGATTGACCGTTGCTCTTGCTCTACTTCTTGAACAACCACAATGGTTGATGGTGTTGGTGGCCAGCGTATTGAGCATTCCGGTTGTTTACCTTGCTAAACGTTATTACAAAGGCGATCAGAACCAGCACTTAGCGGTGATGGCGGTCGTGTTGCTCGTGACGTCTTGCATTAACGTACTTGCGGTTGGTTATCACGTTCAATCTGTCTACATGGCGTGGTTAGCGAGCATTGCGGGCGGTTTGTTGGTGCTGCCAATGTGTTACCTACTCTGGAACTACCTCTTCCAAAGCCCTTGGTCACCGCTGACCTCGAATTTGTTAGCCAACGAAGTTCAGTTCAAAGTTCGTCATATTCTGCTTTATAGCGTGCTATTGATTGCCAGCATTTTAGTTCAAACCAGTTTGCCAGATGAGTTAAAACGCTTCGCGCCTTTCTGTATGGCAATCCCAATCATTGTGCTGGCGCTACGCTATGGTTGGCAAGGCGCTCTTCTTGCGACCATGTTAAACAGTATTGCCTTGATCGCTGCGCGAAGTGGTGTTTCGAATCTGGAAATCACTGACCTACTGCTGTCCCTTTCGGCACAAACCTTAACTGGAATTATGCTCGGTTTAGCGGTGCAGAAACAAAAAGATCTTAACCAAAAGCTGCGTGGCGAATTGTCGAGAAACCAAACCTTGTCCCGACAACTCATTCAAGCGGAAGAGTCGGTGCGTCGTGACGTGGCGAGAGAACTGCACGATGAAATTGGTCAGAACATCACAGCGATCCGTACACAAGCGAGCATCATTAAGCGTGTTGATAACGCAGAAATGAACACACGCTGTGCCGACATGATAGAGAACCTATCACTTAATGTTTATGACACAACCAAGCATCTGCTGAGCAAACTGCGCCCGAAAATGCTCGACGATCTGGATTTAAAAGACTCCGTTCACCAGTTAACCCGTGAAATGGAGTTCGACAATCATGGCACTCGCGTTGTGCTTGATTGGCAAGGTGACTATGAGTCTTTAGGCGACACGCTAAAAGTCACCCTATTCCGTTTGTGTCAAGAAGCGTTAAACAACGCAGCCAAATATGCGTGTGCGACGTCAATCGTTATCGAGCTGTCTATTGACGAGAACATTTCGTTGAACATCGCAGACAACGGCATTGGTTGCAAAACCGAAGACTGCATGAAAGGCATGGGCGTTCGCGGCATGCAAGAACGCGTGCAAGCACTTGGCGGCAAAATGTATATCTACTCTCTGAACGATCATGTGGATGGCACGCAAATCGCCATCACATTACCTAAGGTGTAACGAGCATGTTTGGATTATTTCAGTCTCCGAGCTATAACCAAGCTCCCCTTAGCAAAGACCAAGTGGACGAACGCTACCGCTATTGGCGTCTGCACATCATGCTGGGTATGTATCTTGGTTATGCGGGCTTTTACTTCACTCGTAAAACATTCAACTACGCTGCACCCGCGATGATTGCTGATTTAGGTTTAGATAAAGCCGATATCGGTATGATAGGTACGCTTTTCTACATCACCTATGGTTTATCGAAGTTTATCTCGGGCACCATTTCTGACCGTTCTAACCCTCGCTTTTTCATGGGTGTCGGTTTAATCGCGACGGGCCTTATCAATATCGCGTTTGGCTTCTCTAGTTCTTTGGTTGCACTCGCTGCTCTTTGGGTGATGAACGCTTGGTTCCAAGGTTGGGGCTGGCCTTCGTGCTCAAAGTTACTTACCACTTGGTATTCGCGCTCAGAACGTGGCTTTTTGTGGGCAATTTGGAACACGGCTCATAACGTGGGCGGCGCTTTGATTCCCCTACTCGTTGGGTTTCTCACATTCCATTACAGCTGGCGAGAAGGCTTTATTGTACCGGGCGTAATCGGTGTGATTCTTGGTGTCATTGTTTGTTGGCGTTTGCGTGATAAACCGACCACTCAAGGACTGCCAACGGTTGGTCAATGGCGTGATGACAAATTAGAGCTGGCGCAAGAAAATCACGGACAAGGTCTGAGTTATAAAGAAATCCTCAAACAATACGTGTTCAACAACAAGTACATTTGGTTGCTCGCGTTCAGTTACGTATTGGTTTACATCGTGCGCACCGCCATCAATGACTGGGGTAACTTGTACCTGACAGAACAACACCACTACAGCCTAATCAATGCCAACGCAGCATTGTCGATGTTTGAAATCGGTGGCTTTGTTGGTTCTCTGGTGGCTGGTTGGGGCTCGGATAAACTGTTCGGTGGTAACCGAGGCCCGATGAACCTATTGTTTGCCGCAGGTATATTCCTATCTGTTGCTGCACTGTGGTTGATGCCATTAACCAACTTCGCGTTCCAAGCTGCGGGACTGTTTTCTATTGGCTTCTTTGTGTTTGGCCCACAAATGTTGATCGGTATGGCAGCAGCGGAATGTTCACACAAAGACTCCGCTGGTGCTGCAACGGGCTTTGTTGGTTTGTTTGCTTATATGGGGGCTGCTCTTTCTGGCTATCCATTGGCATTGATTCTTGAAGAATACAGCTGGACTGGATTCTTTATCACCATCTCGGTATGCGCAGCCGTTATTGGCTTGTTGTTATTGCCATTCTTACAGGCTCAACCTTCAAGAAAGCCGCTGGCTCCCAAGCTTAGGTTGTAGACATCTGATTGTAGAAGCGACTTCTACACCTCTTAGGGTGAGTTAACCGCTCACCCGCCCAATCTCCACTATTTTTTGCTTCCGATTCAGTTCGGAGGGTTTTCTACGGGTAAAATTCATGAATTCGAATACTATTTCATCAAAATGCTTCTTCAAAATGGACAATAAGATCCAAAACTACGACTGGGGAAGCCGCACGGCTATCCACGATTTGTTTGGCTTTGCTAACGAAGATCAACAACCTCAAGCCGAGGTTTGGATGGGCACGCATCCGAACGGTTGCTCTATCGTTACACAAGGAAACACTGACGCTTCAAGTACAACTGTTTCGCTATCAGAATTGATCAAACAAGATCCGTCAGAGTTCCTATCCCAAAACACGGCTGAAGTATTTGGTGACCTACCTTTCCTCTTCAAGATTCTTGCAGCAGATAAAGCCTTGTCTATTCAAGTGCACCCAAACAAGCATGATGCGGAGGTCGGTTATGCAAAAGAACAACAGCTAGGTGTACCGCTGAGTGCATTCAATCGTAATTACAAAGATGCTAACCACAAGCCAGAGCTGGTTTACGCCCTAACGGAATATCAAGCAATGAACGGCTTTCGCCCGTTTGATGAAATCATCGCTGAGTTCCGCCTGTGTGACATTCCTGAAATCAACGGCTACCTAGATCAATTTGAGCGCAACCCTAACCAAGACGGCTTGTGTCAGTTCTTCGTAGAGATTCTTTCTATGGAAGAAGCGCGCAAGAATAACGCCGTGGATCACTTATTAAGTTACGCAGCAGCCAACCAAGTACGCCCTGTGTGCGAATTGATTTTAGACCTTGCTGCTCAGTACCCGAATGACGTGGGTTTGTTTGCCCCATTACTGCTGAATGTTATTACGCTTAAACCCGGTGAAGCCATGTTCCTGAGCGCAAGAACACCTCATGCTTACATTAAAGGCACTGGTCTGGAAATCATGGCGAACTCAGACAACGTACTTCGCGCTGGCTTAACACCAAAACACATGGATGTGGAGGAACTGGTTAAGTGTACCGACTTCATTCCAAAGCCAATGAACACGCTGCTAACCAAAGCAGAAATCAAAGACTGTGAGCACAACTTCCCTGTCCCTGTACAAGACTTCAAGTTCTCTGTGTTCCAAGAGCCAAAAGATCAACAAGTCGAGATGACCAGTGCAGAAATCTTAATGCCAATCGATGCGGACGTAACGCTGCTTGCAGAAAGCGGCGAAACATTGGTGCTTGGCAAAGGGCAATCGGCTTTCATCCCTGCTTATGTAGGGAACTACACGCTCAGCTGTGAAGGTCGCGTAGCTCGTGCATTTAATGGCTAAGTTCATATCCTCTTAAAACAAAAATGGCGGAGACTTTTCAGCTCCGCCATTCAAACCATTCATTTGTTTACTCACTCTGTGCTTGAGCCAAACGAATACTAACCAAACTTGCTACCATGATGGCTAAGTAAAAGCTCCCGACTATCGCTTCAAAGAAAACGAAGAACTGAGCCACTGGAACCGTTGGTGAAATGTCGCCATAGCCCACCGTCGTCAACGTGATAAAGCTGAAGTACAAGGCATTAAACAAGTTCGACAGCCAAGGTTTTGCTTCTAATCCTGTGAAAGAGCTCGGGAAGAACTCCAACACCAACAAGTAGATCACCGCCCACGCAAGCCCCAATAATAGATAGATACAAATCGAACCGATGATGTGGTTTGTCGTTACCGACTTGGTTAATACTACCTGCTTTAGCGCCGAGTATATGTGCGAAAACAAGAACACCAATAACGCACCTAGCGTCAAAATAGACAGATCTAAATGCTCTAAGAACGACATCCCATAGGAGATGACGGCCACAATCAGTAGCACGCCATACCATGTTCGGTTGGTTTTGTTCTTCTTGTTGATACCAGCAATCGAAGCACCTAGTGTCACCACCAAAAGAGCAAGAACAAACTCCTGCCCATCTGGATAAAACTGATGCATCACAGCACAGCCGAAAAACAGCGCAATGAGTGCGAAAAACAAAAAGTAGAAGTTGTCTTCCCTGGTCATCGGTTTCATGATGCCACCTCTACTTTGTCTTCCTCCTTCGCTTTTTGCTCAATGCTTTGTTCGCTTCAGTGTCATCTTCATCTAACCAGTTCACCATCAACTGATAAGTCAGACTCAGAACCACGGCACCAACAAACAGACCTACGATACCAGACATTGCCATACCGCCCAGAGCACCTAATAATGTCACAAGCATCGGTGTGTCAGAACCACGGCTTAGAAGTACTGGTTTCAGTACCGCATCACTCGCGCTCACCAAAATACACCAAACTAAGAAGATGCCAGCAACCAGTGTTGATTCGACGCTAAACACGTAAATAATCGCAGGAATCAATGCCAGAATCGGAGGCAGCTGAACAATCGCAATCAGAATCACGGCAACCATCCAAAACGCAGCAGCAGGAACGCCAACCGCGACCATACCAACACCCGCCATGACAGATTGAATCAGTGCAACGCCAATCACACCTTGAACCACGCTGCGAACGGTCGATTTTGAAAGATCAATCAACGCTTCGCCTTTCTTGTTGGTAAGGCGATCTGCTAACTTGGTAAAACCTTTCTGGCAAACTTCAGCATTGCTCATGAACGCACCAGCAATCATGGTAGAAATAATGAACTGGATGAAACCACCACTTACCGAGCCAACAATAGATGCGGCTTGAGAAAGGAAGCCTTTCACTTGCTCGCCATACTTGACTAAGAAGCCTTCCATGTTGGTCGATGCATAGTTAATCGCAGCGAACAGCTTGTCACCCACGACAGGGATCTCTTTCAAGCTTTCTTGTGGCTTAGGTACAACTAAAGTGCCATCTTGCAACCCAGTGACGACCTCGGTGCCACTGGTATAAAGGCCAGATGAGAGCGCGATAAGTGGGATTAAAAGTAGCAGCACACCAATAGTGCTGAGGAGCGCACTCGCCTTACCTTTCGAGATGCCTAAGCGATTGTGAAGGGACATCATGACTGGGTACAAAGCGATGGCAATAATGCCGCCCCACACAACCAACATGATGAATGGACTGAGGATAGAGAAACACCACCAGATCAGTAACGCTACGGCTCCGATCTTGATAGCGGCGTCTATCGCCTGTTTAGAGAAATCATTTGAAGCTTTCATAGCGTTACCTTTTCACTGTCTGTTAAGTGTTATGTTTGCAAAAACTTCCATTGTCGGGTTTCCAAAAAGAGTGATGCGAGGATCATGTACGTCCCGACCAACACTAATTGGAAGATTCGGATAAATGTATTGCTGTCGATATCGCCAGAGCTCATTAGCGTGCTGCCGATTAAGACAAGCAAGGTACTGAACGCCGTGGCGAATATCGGCGCCTTCTCTGGCACGGTGTAAATTTTCTTCCCTATCAATACCGCCAATAACGCAATAAAGGCGGTGTAAAAGAATATGCTTGGCACAATGGCAAGAATTGAGAATGCCAAGATGGCAAGTATCCCGCCGATACCGTTACTGATGATTAAGAACGCGCTTAATTTGACTGACTTCTCTGACGTAATCATCAAAGACAGCAAAGCGACAAACATCATGGTGAGCAGCGCTTCTGAAATCTGAAAGACAAAGAAGAAGCACACCACAGGAAACGAAATCAACATGGCTCGAAATGACGCATGCCAACGTTGTTCTTTACCAATTGGTGGAGCCGCATAACCAGCGAACTCACTGTCTGGCTCTGGTAGATAAATATGAACCAGAGCAAAAATCGCCACCGATACCGCACCGGAAATTGCCAAACCGCTCGCGAGCACAACAGAAATTGCTGGGTTATTTATTGCCATAAACGGCAACATCAACACCGCAATCAACAAAATGGTCGCGAACAGATTCCATTTGGGGTCAGTAAACAAGTAGTAACCCCATGCCATCATCAAACCGACGGCAATCAGTAGAACAATTGGGTACTGAGTAATGCCTCCTGAAAGAAGTAGCCCCAATCCCATGGTGGCAATCAACGCCAGCAGCAACTCGTAAATCGTTTCTCTATTAAGGTTTGGCTTATCGACCAAGAACTTCGCGGTAAATACCGGCGCGACAAACGCCAGTTGCCAATTAATCCAAGCAGCGAGAAACACCGCCAGACCTACACCAATGGTGAAGCGCAGAATCCGGCGTTGAGTTGCGTTATCAATGCTCAGATTATCGGACATAAGACAGTACGCTCAGTAGACGAATCCAAAGTTTGCCAAGGGTGTTGAACACGAAGTTGTCACCGCTGTAGACAATCACGTCTGCTTGCCCGCCAACACGTAGCATTCCTGTTACCTCTTCACGATCAAACTCGATAGCGATTGGTAACATTTGCGTTTGGCGTAACCAGCCTGTTTGTTGGTTGGCTTGCGCGAGCTTGCCCGCTTGTTGGTTTTGTCCCCAATCGACACCCCAGTCGATGCTGCTGACTTTGCCTTTGATGACTTTGCCAGGAACAAAATCGAGGGCGATTTCTACTTCGTCACCAATGCTGACGTTGCCTAAACTGTTTTCACGGAAGTACGCTTCAATCCAGATGTCTTCTGTCGACACAAACGTCATGATTGGCTGACCTGCAGAAGCGTAGAAGCCTTCGGTCAAACTGAAGTTCGAAACACCACCTTGAGTTGGCGCACGAATCACAGTACGTTCTAAGTTCAGTTGAGCTTGCTCAAGTGCCAGTAATGCTGCTTTGACTTGACTGTTTTCTTCACCTTCTGCGCCAAGTTGTTGTTTCGCTTTTTCAAGATCAGCTTCTGCATTTACTACGTTCGCTCTCGCGGTTGCCAATGATGCTCGTGCTTTATCTGCATCCGATTTCGACACTACGCCTTTCTCTGCCATGGCAAGAACACGGTTGGCTTGCGCTTCAGTGTTTTGGCGTTCCACAATCGCAGAAGTTAATCTCGCTTGAGCCGAAGCGATTGACGCGGTTTGCGCACCAACGTTCTGCCCAGAAATTTCCAGATTCTCTTCAGCTTGCTTCACGGCAATTTCATAATCTGATTTGTCGAGAACGGCGAGCTCATCACCCTCTGCAACAAGTTGGTTCGGGCGAACCTTAATATCTAAAACGTTGCCAGAAACCTGGGGTTTTATCGGCACGATATAGCCTTTGACGCGTGCATTGTCGGTCACTGGAATAATACGGTCTGACACAATGCTGAACCCAAGCATGACGACAATAAACACAAGCAGATAGTTGGTGACTGTCTTTACTTTATCTTTTTTATTCGTTTCTTTGTTTTCCGCCACTTCCGTTGGCTGTTTCTCGTTTTCGTTCTCGGACATGTTATCCCCTTGCCATTGAATAGATTGAACATTTTAAGAATATACCGTCCTGCTCAACCTTCAATTAATTGAATAATAAATAGCGAGCTATATCTAAAACCGTGCGTTATGCGCTAAGATAAAACAGTGATAAAGGAGTATCCGCCAAAATGCCAAATCAAACGTTTCATCTACCTGTCATTCAGACTAACTATGCTCGAATTCTCGTCGAAGTCTTTGCTGACTATGGCTTAGACAAGCATAAACTCCTTAGTGACGCTGGCTTACCTGCGGACTTATTCCAAACCGAGAGCGACTACATTCCGTCTGAATCGATAAAACGTTTAATTCATCTCACTTCTTCCCAACTTGGCGTAACGAAATTCACCGACTTATTGGTGTTAGTCTTTCGTCGCCGCGTTATACCTAATGTCTTGCATCAGTTTGTGCCATTTAAAACCATCGGCGATTCAATGCAGCACATTGATGAAATCTTCAGTTTAGACTCGCCTGGCAGTAACGTTTCTTTCGAAACCCATCATGGCCACGCTTGGTTCTGTCGATATTCGGAACAGAAAGACACTCAAATCGCTAACTGGTCTGAAGCATTTGCTGTGATTTATATCATTGAGCTCATTAGCATTTTGACCAAAACCGCTTGGTATCCAAGCAAGGTACGCCTGCAAGGCAGCAACAGCGATATCGTAAAAAGTGTTGTTCCTAGCCAGTGCCAGATATTTGTGGGTCAAGAGAAGACCGGTGTTTACATTCCCGCGGACATTCTTAACGTACCAATCCAAATATCGGACTCACAGTTAGGCGCTGAACCGAGTCAGATCCAGTGGCATACAAGTTTTACCGATAGCGTGTTTGAACTCCTGCGCCCTTATGTGCGAGAGCGTAATTTGTCGATAGAAGAAGCGGCTCAGTTGCTGAGCTATTCTGTTCGAACCTTTCAAAGAAAGTTAAAGAATGAAGGCACTTCTTTTCGGCATATTAAAGAGTCATTGATGTTCTCTGTTTCTTGCGAATTGATGGAAGAAGGACACTCTCTCACTTATATATCCAATCAACTTGGTTACACCAGTATTTCGCACTTTTCGCGCGCCTTTAAAAGAGTGTCCGGGTTATCTCCTAAAGTGTATAAACAATCTATTGCGCTGAACGCATCCAGCACTTCGTGACGTTATACTGCTCAGTCCATTTGAGGCTTGGTACTTGGTAATTGTTTGAGCTTGGCTTGCATCAGTGTTGCGAGGTCTATTTCATCACACAGCACTTCTACGTCCTGAACTCGAAAGTAAACAATCATACGTTACCCTCAATTGAAAACGTGGGGCTATTATGCCGTGGCGCGAACCAAGTTATTTACCATTTTACGCCACACAACCACATTCCAATCTCATTATTTGAAGTCTCAAATTAGAGTAGTTCGCCCACTTTGCACAATTTTTACAATAAGAAGAAATTCGGTGGTTTGTTCATTGCGTTTTACTTCTCAGTCCCGCTTCCATATTAGCTTTTGTCGAATTTTCAATAACCTACTGTATTGGTTAGCCCAAATGTCGTTTTTGTCAGCCAATGGATAACGCTCTATCTATTGGTCAAGCCGAATGTTCATCAGTTTGAAGCTGAGCAGCCTTTTGTTGCAAAACGTATACGCGGGATTGTAATCACGTTTTGTATCACTACAATTCCAAACCAAATGAATAAAGAAACGTTTGTATGCCGAAATTAAATTTAGACAGCGCAAGGAATAGCTCTGCACTCTCTGATAATGAAACCTGCGAAAAAGTACAATCGGCATTAGAACCGAAATACCACAAGCCAGAAAAGAAACTTTGCCTCAGTGCGAGTCTGACGGAAAAGCACATTGAACGCCGTTGGAAAGTACTCGAATCCATGACGGACAAAGATCTTCTTCTGGATCCTTTCACACAATCGCATTACGACCAATACGCCAACAACATTGAACACTTTATTGGTACCGTTAACGTCCCTGTCGGTGTTGCTGGACCTCTACGTATTAACGGCTTGTTCGCGAATGACGACTACCTAGTACCACTCGCAACGACAGAAGCTGCTCTCGTTGCCTCTTATAACCGCGGCGCGAACTTGATTACCGCAGCTGGTGGCGCAAGTACGCTTTTGATCAGCGAAGGCGTGAGTCGTACTCCCGTGTTTGGTTTCCAATCACTTGCAGAAGCCGCGCAGTTCGTCAGTTGGGTGGTCACTCAATACGATATCTTCCGTAAAGAAGCAGAATCCACCACCACGCACGGCAAGCTTAAAGACATCAACGTCAACATCGAAGGCAATCATGTTTACTTGGTGTTTGAATACGTGACGGGCGACGCGTCGGGTCAGAACATGGTGACCATCGCGACACACAAAGTCTTCCATTACATTCTTGAACACAGTCCAGTCGCGCCGGTTGATGCTTATCTTGACGGTAACTTATCTGGAGATAAGAAAGCCAACGCCCACACTTTACGCTCTGTTCGCGGTAAAAAAGTCTCAGCTGAAGTGACGATTCCTGCAGCTTTGGTCGAGAAATACCTGCACACCACACCAGAGGCGATGGTGAAGTTTGGCAAAATGAATACTGTAGGTGGATTACTAAGCGGCACTATCGGTATCAATGCGCACTACGCCAATGCCCTCACCGCTCTGTACATCGCCTGCGGACAAGATGCAGCGTGCGTTGCAGAATCTGCGGTTGGTATTACGAGAATGGATGTGGATTCTCACGGCAACCTGTATACCTCTGTCACTTTGCCAAACATCATGGTTGGCACCGTTGGTGGCGGTACTGGCCTACCAACTCAAAAAGCGTGTTTGGATATACTTGGCTTGCACGGCAATGGCAAAGCAAAAGCGTTAGCAGAAGTCGCTGCCGGTTTATGCTTGGCAGGTGAACTTTCCATTGTTGGTGCATTCTGTGCCGATCATTTTTCAAGAGCGCATCACAAGCTAGCGAGAAAATAAGCTGTTGAGCCTAATTCGTTAAAACAAAAAGCCGCGCACTCGAGTTAATACAATGAGCGAGCGGCTTTTTAGTTTAAGCTCTTGTGCTTAATTCGTTATCGATGCTACGAGCAACTTGGCTTTTTTACTCAGGTTGTGGTGGTATGTATAAATCCACAGTATCGACAAAATACGTACTCCACATCTCGTTCATACTTGTATCTGAGTACTCGTCAAAGATAATAACTGCAGCGCCATATTCACCTTTGAAGTAAGGCGCAATCAAACGAACAAAATCGTCTCCTTTGCTTAACCTTAAGTAACCTTCTGAGGTGATACTCCAATCCCAACCGAGGTTTTCTGTATTGCCTTCGGCTTTCCAAGTCTCGCGATCCGCCATACCGCCTTCATAGATGTCCCAGAAACGGACTTCGACGCCGTTTCCTTTGCGTCTCGTCAGTCTTGAATCGACAACGTCATCCGCCGTTAATGGTTGAAGTCCGCCACACTTTGTTAGCTCCGACGCCAACAACGCGGCATTGACTGATGCACCAGTCGCATTGACCTCGCAGTAATCGTAACCCTCACTGCGACTCACGCCACGGATAGACTCACCAATGACTCGCAACCAGATCGCTTGTTCAGACAGTCCTTCTTCGAGCCAACCGTCGACCAGTTCGTCTAAGTCTTCAATATAAGGACCGACGTACTCAGGATAACCTGTGTAATTGTCGTTGATCAGAGTACTGTATTTTTGTCCACCATCATTAAAAGTGTAGTCATACCCTTCAATTGCAAAGTGTTGCCATTCAACGTGAGTACGAATATCTGTCTCTGACCAATAGGTTTTCACTTCGTCCCAACGGTTGAACCTCATACCATCGCCATTTTCATCGACTTTTTTGACCGCGTTAGCTTCATCGAGAATATATTTGCCACCCACACTCGTTTCGATTTTCTGACTGTCGTCGTTGACACCCTTGGTATAGGTATATTCTTCCCAATAATTGACTTGGTATTCGAAGCTAACTGAGCCATCCCAGTTCCAAACTGGGCCTGCTTTCGTGTATGACTCGGAGCCATCGGCATTATTCATACTTGTTGTCGTTTCATTAACTGAACCGTCTGCATCCCAATCATGCTTGATGACTTCTTTGTTACCACCATCCACATAGTCCCATCGTTCACGAACTTGCGCATAGGTGGCTGCTTCTAGAGGAACTGCAGCATCTAAGTCGTACTCTTTAAATTCACGAGATTCGTAATCATAATCTGCCGTTGTTTCTTCTACCTCAACCATGGTTTGAAGTAAGTCCACACCAGACATATCGCCGGCCATGACCGCTTCTGCAAACAAATCCACCGTGCTGTAACTTAACTCGCGTTCTGGGTCATCTGTAGTGACGCTGTCACCACCAGAATCGGCAGGGTTGGATTCATCAACGTAACGGGTAAATTCCCACTGACCGCGAGTCTCGCCCTCATCTGCGACGCCGACATCATATACATGGCTAGTGAAATCAAACTCGCCATCAAAGTTCAAGTCTGCTTTAAACGTTATCTTGACCGTGAAGGTACCGTCATCGAGGTTCTGCACCGCTTCCTCTGTAAATGTACTGAACACCGTTTTTACGCCGGCTCGTTGATAATATTCTGTAGCCGTGGCTTGATAGGTCAATGTGTTCGCGGTTTCATCGACGATCTCCGTTTCACTGCCCTCTACCGTGAAGTCTAATGAGATGTCCATATTGTCCGGCGTACCATAGTAACTGTCTGTGTACGAGTAATGGGTCACCTTACCGTCGGGATATTCATCTTCTAACTCTTCGGCAACTCGCTCATCCGATACGCGCTCGTCGACTTTACTTTCAGCTAGTTCTAGAATTTCGCCTGTGTCGCCTTCAGCGATAAAATCACCCATCAAACGGTCTTTAAGTTCTTCATCGGTCAAGGTGCTGTCTTCGAGCTCTTCTTTTAACTCGTCGACTGCATCGTCAATTGCTTGGTTCACTAAGCTTCCAAGCGCGACAAGCAGCGCTGCGATTTCCTCATCACTCAACTCATCGAGGTTTTGATCTTCCAGAACGGCGCTTACTCGAGACGTCAGCTCTTCATGAACTTGGGTAGTAAAAGGGTTGATGACCTGACCATCGAGTTCACCGTCTTCAAGATCATCAAAGTCGGCTTGTGTTAAAGGTGGCATCCCAAGAACAATGGCGTGCCCATCTTCAGCATCTTCAAAGACTTTCTCTGCTTCATTGGCAGCGATTTTCTGATCTAACTCTTCCATCGTGGTTGGGGGTTCAGTCCCCACATCGACAGAGTCGTTTGTTAACTGAGCCAAAATTGGCACACCCACTAAGGCGTCCTTTTGTGCTTCTGAGATTTGAAATGAATATGTACCATCAAGGCCAGTATTTGCCTGAGGTTCATCGGCGTCTGGCTCACCATCTCTATCGATGTCCATCCAGACTAAGGCGTTATAGATGTAGCCATCTACGACGGTACCATTAAGTGTGTACGTTTGACTGGCGCTCTCATCATTGTCATCACTGCCACACGCAGCGACCGTAGATGCAATAACAACAGCGAGCATAGTTTTGCGAGCTTCCATATGTGCTCTCCTATCCAACATTTATGGTGCAGCTATTACCTCTCCTCTTTACTAGCTGCGGATTGAACCGTGTCGAACTCATCGACCCGGTAAATGTTAGTTATTGATCGCATTTATTTGTGCAATTTATGTACAATCGTGAGCTTATTCACGCTTTATGCAACTTAATTAATAGATCGATCAGTAAAGTAATCACTCTGGCATGTTTTTTTAGATCTAATTTCTTTAAAGGCTCATTTCAACCAAACTAAGTGATATATCAACAAGCCAACCATTGAGCGTTCGAATGATAAAAACGGGCAAAACATGAAAGCTTGCTTAAATATTTCATAATTAATTTGAAGTTTAACAAGGCAGTTTTGGCTCTTATCTATCAGTTATTTATCAAACAAAACGTGAGCCTACGTTTTTCAATCCAGATTATTTTCTGAGAAATCATACTTTGTTAGTGAATTTTCCCGTCTATACTCCGCTCTGCAGCTGCTTGATTTCGTTACTTTATTTTACAGCTCACTATGAGCTTCATTTTACTCCCGTTAAATGGATTTAAGTCGTTCCTTTGGGTAAGCGAGTTAACTATGAGACGTCAGAAACAGAATGAGATTTCTTGTTGGGTGCTAGGTTTTGTTGCCATGCTGTTGTTTTTTGTAGGACCAGTATCGGCGGACGAAGACGACCCAGATCTACCAACTGCACGCTTTCTATATCAAACCACATTTGGTCCCACTCCTGCTTTAATCGACCAAATAAATCAAACCAATTACGAGGATTGGATTACAGAACAAATACTTCTCCCTCCCACTTATCACAGTGATCTTTACTTCACGCCTTTTAGTAAAGGGGCACAAGCAAACCGAGAAAACGCTTGGTATCAAATCGTCCTCACTTCCGAAGATCAACTCAGACAAAGAATGGCCTTTGCTCTTAGCCAAGTGCTCGTCGTATCCCGATATGGCGGCCTACTAGGTAGCAAGCCGGAAAGTCTGGTCAATTATTATGACTTACTGGTCGAAAATGCCTTTGGCAACTATCGTGACTTGTTGCTAAAAACCGCTATGCACCCTGCCATGGGAAACTATTTGTCAATGATGGGAAGCGCAAAAGCAAACGCGGCGACAGGTGCACTGCCAGATGAAAACTTTGCTCGTGAATTGATGCAACTGTTCACCATTGGTTTGTATCAATTGAACTTAGACGGCAGCGTAAAATACGATTTAGAAACTGGGCATGCGCTCGCGACCTACACACAAACAGACATACAAGAACTCGCACGCGCGCTGACGGGTTGGAACAAGTCAGACAACACGTTTGTGAAGCCTATGCGCGTGATTAAAAACCGCCACGACACTGGTGAAAAACACGTACTCGGTAGCAAGATCCCTGCGGGACTGACCGCCGAAGAGGAGCTGGAACGTGTCATTGATATTTTGATGAGTCACGACAATATCGGGCCGTTTGTCTCTAAGTTGCTCATCCAACGCTTTGTGACCTCTAATCCAACACCTGAATACATTGCAAGAGTCGCAACCGTGTTCAATAACAATGGCAATGATGTAAAGGGTGATTTGAATTCTGTCATCCGAGCGATCTTACTTGATGACGAGGCTCGCGGGAAAACCTCCATTCGCCCAATAAAAGTAAAAGAGCCAATCTTGGTGCTCACCAATTTCCATCGCGCGGCGGGTTTTACACTCGACGCTGCACGATACGATGGCGCGGTATCGTTGATGAACATCGCCAATCAAGGACCACTGCGGTCACCTTCTGTGTTTAACTTCTATTCGCCCGATTATCAGCCTTCAGCCGACTTTGTGTTTACCGGAATGGTTTCGCCTGAGTACGAACTATTGGATTGGTCGGTATATACAGAGTTGGTTAACTTCATGCTTTACAGCGTTCGTAAAGGTTCTGGCTCGACTTACTCATTGGATATGACTGAGTTGTACGAGTTGCTTGATGATCATGAGGCATTGATTGAGGCCATCGATGTGCGTTTCTTTGCGGGCACGGCTTCTCCGCAGCTAAAACAAATCATGCACAACGCACTCAACAAATACAAAACCAATTATGTTCCCACCACCAAACTTGCCTTAGTGATTTTCACCGCGATTTCTGGCAGCGAATTCTACATTCAAAATTAGGAGCGACTTATGAAACTTTCACGACGCAATTTTATGAAAAGTACGGCTTCTTTGGGTGCTATGGCTTCCGTGGGTTTACCAGGTTATGCAATGGCTTCACAAACCAATGATTTTCGTGCGCTTATCTGTGTGTATTTGTCTGGCGGTAATGATGCTATTAATACATTCCTGCCCTTGTCCGACTTCCATTACGACCAATACGCCAACGTGAGAGGCAAACTCTCTGTTGCCAAAAACAGCATCATACCTATTGGGTTAAATGCCACAGACAACCAAGGCAATACGGTACCCTTGGGTATGCATCCAAAGTTAGCTCGACTGGCTGAAATGTTCGATAACGGTGATGCCACTGTCGTGCTTAACAGTGGTGTCCTTGAGCAACCCATGACGAAACAGATGATTGAATCTGGTGAGGTTGCTTTGCCTGATCAGCTCTTTTCTCACAACTCGCAAAGCAACACTTTAATGCGCGGCGGCATGAACACGTTCACAAACCTAGGTTGGGCAGGAAGAATGCTCGATGTCATGAGCTCACACTCAGAGATTACGCCGCTGTACAGTGTTCATGGTGATTCCTTGTGGTTACGTTCACTTGAACACCGACAAACCGTGCTTAAGAAAGACCGAGCCGTACAGCTGAGCGCGATTGGCAATCCACTTTACAAAGAGGTCTATGATCAACTGTTGGCGACGGCTTCTAATAATCCATTCAATGGTCACTTTAATCTGATGGTTGATGAGTCTATGACCATGAGTGGCGTGTTGGCAGAACAACTGCACAATGTAGAAGATGCACCGCTCTTTTCCTCTACAACGCTTGGTAAGCAAATGCAGACGGTCTACAAATTGATTGCGAGCCAAAGTTACTTGAATCAACAGCAACAAGTGTTCTTCGTTAAACATACTGGTTATGACGTTCATGATTCGCAACTGTCGAAACACCCTGCGTTGTTGGGAGACTTAGCGACAAACCTGTTTGCCATGTATCGAGCAATCGATGCACTTGGAATGCGTGACAATGTCACTACATTTACCATGTCTGACTTTGGCCGCCGCATGACAAACAACGGTAACGGCACCGACCATGGTTGGGGCGGACATCAGTTTATTATGGGTGGCGCGGTTAACGGGTCGAAGCCAATTGGAACATGGCCTGAATTGGTATTAGATGGCGAAGATGATTACTCGAAAGGACGTTTGATTCCGAAAATCGGTACTGACCAAGTGGGTGCAACGCTAGCTCAATGGATGGGCATTACCGATGGCGCAGCGTTGGATTACGTGTTCCCCAATATCCGAAACTTCTCTTCATCAAATCTCGGTTTTATGTCTTAACACCTACCGGATAGGCATAAAAAAGGGAGCGTTATGCTCCCTTTCACTTATTACTTATTTTGACCAGTTAGCCGCTCGCGCTAGTTATGCTTCTTCACCACGTGGGCGTTCATTGCAAAGCTTAATAGCACGCTCTAGTAGCTCAAGTGCAGACTTGTCACTCTCAGGTAGCGCAGCGTCGCTTTCAGCAATTGGCGTTACGCGGTCACCCCACTTCAACACAGCTGCACCCCATGTTAGGCCAGCACCGAACGCTGCTAATAACATGTTGTCACCTGGCTTAACACGGCCTTGTTCTAGCGCTTCACACAATGCGATTGGCACCGTCGCTGCCGAAGTGTTGCCGTAGTTTTGGATGTTCACAAACGCTTTTTCTTGTGGGATACCAGAAAGGTCACACAGCGTTTGGATGATACGGATGTTTGCTTGGTGCGGGATTACCACGTCGATTTGATCTGTGGTTAGTTCTGAAGCTTTCAAAACCGTTTTCGCCGCTAGACCCATGCCTTTTACGGCACGTTTGAAGATCTCTTGACCTACAAAGTTAAAGTCCCAGTAACCGTTATCTTCCGCAAAGCGATCCATGCATGTACCAAACTTAGGTACAGAAAGGATGTCGCGCCCTTTTGCATCACAACCAATTTGCGATTGCAGTAGACCGGTTTCTTGCTCTGTACGAGTCAGAACAACGGCCCCTGCACCATCGCCGAACAGTACAGCAGTATCGCGCATTGCCCAGTCGATGTAGAAAGAAAGACGCTCTGCACCAATAATGATTGCGTTTCGGTAGTTGCCCGATTGAATCAAACGTGTACCTGTTTCTAGGCCGTACACGAAGCCAGTACATGCCGCGTTTAAATCGAATGCAGCAGCAGAGCGAATACCAAGGTTTTGCTGAACCTTAGAAGCAATGTTTGGAATAAGAGAGTCAGGAGAGCATGTCGCAACAATGATTAGGTCGATGTCACTCGCTTCTACACCTGCACGAGCCATCGCGTGTTGCGCGGCTACCGTTGCCATGTCAGACGTGTTTACGTGGCTGATGCGACGGTTTTCAATACCAGTACGGGTGCGAATCCATTCATCTGAAGTTTCAAGGAAAGTGCTAAGGTCATCGTTAGAGAGCGTGGCTGGTGGAAGACATTTTCCCCAACCGGTAATTTCAGCGTAGTAATTTGTCATCGCAGACCTATTTATTGTTGTATTTTAATGAAATTTCTTAGAACCTGTTCGGGTCCAAATACAGACTTGCCGTCTTATCATTCGGCAGGCTAAAAAATAAGTATACAAATTATGAGGCTGACTGGTAAGTCATGTTTTCATCAAGTTGTCATAAAGGAAGAAGTCATGTCATCGTTTAAAACTCGTTGCCCGTCTTGTGGCGGTTTAAATCGTGTCCCTAATGAGCGAGTTGCAGAAACTGCAAGTTGCGGTAAATGCAAAAGCGCCCTGTTTGATGGCGCACCGATAGAAGGCACTGTCGATAACTTCTCGGCGCTGCTAGAAAGTAACACGCCAGTTGTGGTGGATTTTTGGGCACCATGGTGCAATCCATGTGTTGGTTTTGCGCCTGTTTTCTCGGATGTGGCACAAGAACAGACCGGAAACGCTCGTTTTGTCAAGATTGATACCGAAGCGCAACAGCAGCTTGCCGCTCAATTTGGTATTCGTAGCATCCCAACCATTATGGTTTTTAAGAATGGCCAGCGCGTGGATATGGTCAACGGTGCCCTACCGAAGACTCAATTCGATCAATGGTTAAATCAAGCACTTAGCAAATAAATCCTTCCGCCAGCCTCGCTTACAGGCTGGCGTTTTTATGCAGCATTTCCCCATAGAATTTCGATAAATTTCTTTTGTCGAAACGACTCAAATATATCGTTTTACTTGCCTATTAATTAGCCTCATATTCGCGCCGAATAACCCCTGATTTTTACTTAACTTATAGGCGCAAAACATTGGAAAACACAGCCATTCCTGCAGCATCACCACGAGTCACAGTTCCTGTCGTAGCACTGTCTCTTTATGCAGTGGCGTCAGGCTATTTGATGAGCTTGATCCCTCTTATGCTTGGTGAATACAACATCTCTGCTGATTACGCGAGTTGGTTGGCGAGTGTGTTCTATGGCGGTCTATTGATCGGTGCAATGTTCTTTGAGCGTATTGTTCGCAACGTTGGTCACCGTAAAGCGTTTGTAGGTAGCTTAGCTGCATTTTCACTAACGATCATCGTACTGCCTATTATTCCTAACGGCATGGTATGGCTTGTCGCACGTTTTATCGCAGGTATTGCGGTCGCTGGCGTATTTGTCATTGTTGAATCATGGCTAATGTCTGGTGATGAAGCATCACGCGCTAAACGTTTAAGCCTATACATGCTGTCACTATACGGTGGTTCTGCACTGGGTCAGTTTGGTATTGGTATCCTTGGCGTGAGCGGCGGTGTTCCTTTTATTGCCATCACAACACTGATCTTAATGGCGATGCTAGTGCTGCTGTTCATCGATTGTGAACAACCAAACAGCCATGAATCGACTGCACTGTCGTTTAAACAGATTTCTAAACTAAGCCACGCTGCGATCATTGGTTGTGTAGTGTCTGGTCTTACTTTAGGTGCGATTTACGGTTTGATGCCTGTTGAGCTTGCAAACCGCAAAATCAGCCACCAAGACATTGGCACTCTAATGGCGCTTGTGATCCTAGGTGGCATGCTGGTTCAACCAATGGTGACAACCTTAAACAAGTACATGGCACGTACAGTGCTAATGGCGTTTTTCTGTATCCTTGGTATTTTCTCTATCGGTCTGACCTTCGTTTCATCGTCAGCGGTAGTATTGGCAGCGGCATTGTTCCTATTGGGCATGGCGACATTCGCACTATACCCAATCGCGATTAACTTGGGTTGCGAAGGTTTGGACGAGCGTTTCATCGTGTCTGCAACGCAAGTCATGCTGTTCAGCTACAGCGTTGGCTCGGTAGCAGGTCCGGTGGTTGCTGATAAATTCATGGGTCAGATGCACGGCTTGTTGGGCTACTTGTTCGCAGCATTGCTTGCAACTTGCATCTACATGCTAATCGCAGCGACCAAGTCAAAACATCAAATGGCAGCGGGTTTGTAATTCAAACCTCTGCAAAAAGACAAACAAAAACGAGGGTCAATGCCCTCGTTTTTTTGTCTCTGAATTCTCTACTTTATCGATCATTAGGTGATCATTAGAAATCAAAACGACTCATTGGTTTTGATTCTCCAGTAGCCTCTTGCGATAACGTGTTGGCGAAGTGCCGTAGAACTTTTTAAATCGATGAGTGAAGTTGTAAGGATCGCGATAAGCTAATCGGTTGGCAATCATAACGACTGACCAAGCTGGATACTGCAATAAGTCCGCTGCCTTGTGCATACGAAGCTCAATTAACTTGCTTCTCGGACTCATATTGAAAAGCTGTTTAGATAAACGGTTGAACTGTTCTTCACTGATAAAACACTGCTTGGCCATTTCGGCAATGGTCCACGGCAAGTGTAACTGACCTTCAACTTCGTTAAAGAGTGTTTGAACGCGCGACAGCGACGTACTGATTGGGGTTTCAACACTTTTTACCAATCGTTGCACTTCACTGATCAACAGCTGACGAAACCCCGTTCGTCCCCCTATTTCGTTGTAGAGTAAGGTCATCAATGACCATACCTGCTCAGAGCCCCTAAACGGCACCACGGTTTGCCCCAAGTCAGAGAGATGCTGCCAAGCCTCTGTATTTTGAGGCAGAAGCCAAACCATCTTCCAGATTCCTTTGCTTGGATTCATTTCAAATCGAAAACACGTATCTACGGGCAAAATAGTCAGCGTATAGGGCTCAATTTCTTTAACGAAATCCGGTGTAATCAAAACACCGCCGCCTTCAATAGTAAACAGCAAGGTATGGACGCCCACTTTATCTCGCTCGACATGGTAACCATCGCGCAGTTCAGCCAGCCCCGCCATAAAGATATCAGCTCGTTTCCATTCGGGGATTTCCGTTAGAGTCAGGAATCGTTCTTTACATGCAGGAGCTAAATGCACATCGTCGTGCCACTCTGTTTTGATGGCAAATTGTTCGATGACGGATTCGCACAGGTTTTGTGGTTTTTCGCACATGTATTTCTGTCCCTATTGGCTTTATATTCCTCACAAATTTCGAGGAGTAACTATGACGAACAACATTGGCATCAAAAACAGCAACAACTCTTTATCTAACGGGCTACTGAAGCAGATCATCCGCTTGGGTTTCCCTGTCGCGATCCAGAGTGCGTTGGTGGCTATTCTTGCCTTGGCTGATGTTCTCATGGTTAGTGACTTTGGTAAAGAAGCAACCGCAGCTGTGGGAATTGCATCAAAATGGCATTTTGTCGCGATTATGATCATGGCGGGTTTAGCGTCTGCAAATGGTACGCTTGTGGCTCAATATTGGGGACGTGATGACGCTGTAAGCGCAAAAACCGTCACCGGGATTGCGATTCGATTTGGTTTAAAAGTCTTGATTCCTGTTACCCTGATTATCACTGTCGGTAGCGAACTTATCATGCGTCTACAAACCAACGATACGCAAGTCATCGAACTCGGCTCCACCTACCTTTGGTATGCGTTTCCTGTTCTGTTACTCACTCACATCATCATTGTTTTAGAAGCGAGCATGCGCTCTTCAGGTGACACCGTCACTCCTTTACTTATGGGCGCGGTGACGATTGTTCTCAATATCGCACTGAACTTCTGGCTCATCAAAGGTGGTTTCGGTGTCCCTGCAATGGGGGTTGCGGGTGCGGCTTTGGCGACAACAATTTCTCGCCTGTTCCAAGTGCTAGCTATGGTTGGCTACATGCGTTGGCGTAAGCATTGGTTATTGGAAGTGAAAGAAGGTTCTGAGCGCCCTTCTTTGTGGCTTTCTTACCGCCGCTTAGCGCTGCCAATGACGTTAGGTGCGCTACTATGGGCAATCGGCACCATGGTGTATCAAATGATTTTTGGTCACATGGGCACGACAGAACTTGCGGTATTCAGCATGTTGGGACCGTTTGAGTCGCTATGTTATTCAATCTTCTTTGGTATATCGGTCGCGTGTTCAGTGATGATTGGGCAGTCGTTAGGGCGTGATGCTTTTGAACAAGCTCAGCACATGGCAAGCTTCTTCATTAAAGCGGTGTTTGTGTTTGGTATTTCGATCGGTGCGTTACTGCTACTAAACCGAGAGTTAATTATTGCTGCTTTGAACTTAGACAACCCTGAGCTTTACCCACTTGCAGCACCTGCGGTGGTGATTTTATGCAGCGCGATTTGGCTTCGCATGCTTAACATGATCATCATCAACGGTATTATTCGTGCGGGTGGCGATAACGTCTTTTGCTTACGCATGGACTTTATCGCGATGTGGATGACAGGCCTACCTTTGTGTGCGGTTGCTGCGTTTGTATTAGGTTGGGAATTTAAATACGTTTATGCGCTCATGATCGCTGAAGAAGTGGTGAAACTAGCATTGTGTTATCGCAGGTACACGCAAAAGTATTGGATTAAGAACTTAACGGTCGTGACAACTTCTTAATTCTTATGTTGGCTAGGATTTCTTAGCTTCGCGCTCTGCACTCATCCGTTTGTGGCGATTCGACGCATTGGCAGCAGGTTTTTCAGGCACCTCGCGCTTTTCATGCATCAAGTGTCGAATTGCCAAGATTGGATGCTTAAGCAACATTCTCGGCCCTGAATAACGCATCACTAAACGCATTTGTTCTTTAGGTTCTGGCTTGTAACAGTGAATCGGACATTTGTTGCAAGTCGGCTTGTCTTCTCCGTAAGGGCAACGATCAAGCCGCACTTCCGCGTACTCTAATAATTCACGACATTCCGCGCACAACTCACCTTTGGTGCCGTGGTGGTCTTTACAGTAAACCTCCACCATCGCTTTAACGGTTTTAAATTCTGTGGCGAGTTTGCCTAATAAAATGTCGCTCATTCTTTCCTCAATCTAAAGCAGTTTTGGCTCAGAGACCTTAACAATAAGGCACTAACCAAAAAGCTTTAGTTACCGCTTATCGGGTCACAACTTCATGGTATAGAGTTGCAATGTACGGCCATTATCGTAAGTCTGCTCGACACGTTCAAACTGAAAACCCAATTTTTCTAGCAAACTTATACTACGATTATTGTCATTATTGGTGATGGCGACCAAGTTTTCTATGTTCATCTCGTCCCGAGCAAAATCGACCACGACACTCGCTGCTTCTTTTGCGTAGCCTTTGCCATAAGCGCTAGGTAGATAACCGTAACCAATATCAAACGCCGTTAATGTGTCGCGTTTGACCAAACCACAAATACCTATAGGTTGTTTATCATGATTGGTTTCTACCACCAGCAAACTGACGCCCTTGAGTTCTTGCATCCTTAACATGTTGTCTTGAATGTAGCGTTTTGCTTCTTCCAAGGTGCGAATTTGCTTGTCACCGACGAAGCGATAAAAGTCAGGCTGATTGTAGAGTTCTAAAATAAACGGCGCATCTTCTACACTAACAAGACGAAGTGTCAGGCGTTCTGTAATAAGTGTTTTCATAAGGGATCCATTAGGCTTGTAACTTGGTGGAAAAATCACTATCCTGCCCCGCTAAATTAAAGGACCAACACCATGAACCGCAAGAAGAAAATCAATTCGATCTTAAAAGCGAAGTTGAAAAAACAAAATGCAAAGCTTCATAAGAGCAACAAGCCTCGCTATATCTCAAAAGCAGAGCGCGCGAAGATGGAAGCTGAAGAAAAAGCCGCTGAGCAAACTTCGCAAGTGAGTGAAGAAGCTCAAACAACTGACGAAGCATAAAAGAAAAGCCGCATAACGCGGCTTTTTTATTTTAACCAAGGTTAACTCGGCATTGAGTCACCTGAAAATCTAACACCTATCGTTTAAATTATCATCTAGGCCAAAAAGCGCTCAAAACCACTGAAAATCCTTGCACCAAAATGGACCGCTGTAACCTTAGCTGACGACGATTCAAACATTCCTTCAACACCCTTTCAAACCACTATTAACACTGACACGGCTCAGCGTGAGTTATTCCCAATTATTGGACATTGCTGTTTCTTATAAAACGGAATGTGAACAAGGCTAAGTATTTTTTCCTTCAATATCGAAACAATAGAAGTCCCTGTTTCTAATAAGGAAATTAAACATGTTGTATCTTGAGTTTCTGTTTTTGCTCGTGATGCTGTATATCGGCTCACGGTATGGCGGCATTGGTCTTGGTGTCGTTTCTGGTATTGGTTTAGTCATTGAGGTTTTCATTTTCAAGATGCCTCCAACGTCTCCACCAGTGACCGTAATGCTGATCATCCTCGCGGTGGTGACTTGTGCCTCCATTCTTGAAGCCGCAGGTGGCTTAAAATACATGTTGCAGGTGGCAGAACGCGTATTACGTAAGAATCCTAAACGCGTCACGCTTATTGCGCCGTTCGTGACTTACTTTATGACCTTCCTACTAGGTACTGGTCACGCGGTTTACTCTATCATGCCAATCATTGGCGACGTTGCACTTAAAAACGGCATTCGTCCTGAGCGTCCAATGGCTGCAGCATCGGTTGCTTCTCAAATCGCCATTACTGCGTCACCAATTTCAGCAGCTGTGGTTTACTACCTTGCGCAATTGTCTGATATCCAACACGAGATCACCCTACTTTCTATTTTGCTAGTTACCGTGCCAGCAACCTTGTTCGGTACCTTGTTGATGTCTCTATACAGCTTAAAACGCGGTAAAGAGTTAGAAGACGATGAAGAGTACCAAGAGCGCCTAAAAGATCCTGTTTGGCGTGACAAGATCTTAAACACAACCGCGACATCATTGGATGAAGTGCTACCGTCTAGTGCGCGTAACTCCGTTCTACTGTTCATTCTATCGATTCTTGTGATTGTCGTTATTGCGATGTGGCCAGAGGTTCGTACCATCGTTGAAGGTGCAAAACCAATCAGTATGGCCGTTGTGATTCAAATGATGATGCTCTGCTTCGGCGGTATCATTTTGCTAGCAACTAAGACCGATCCTCGCGACGTACCAAATGGCGTAGTGTTCAAATCAGGTATGGTGGCGGCGATTGCTATCTTCGGTATTGCATGGATGTCAGATACCTACTTCCAATACGCTATGCCTCAATTTAAATCCGGCATCGTAGAGATGGTAACCAACTACCCTTGGACGTTCGCGCTTGCGCTATTCATCGTATCTGTAGTGGTGAACTCTCAAGCAGCGACAGCGCGTATGATGTTGCCAGTCGGTTTAGGTCTAGGTTTGGAGCCAGCGCTGCTTATCGGCTTGATGCCAGCGGTTTACGGCTACTTCTTTATTCCAAACTACCCTTCAGATATCGCGACTGTGAACTTCGATACCTCAGGTACAACTAAGATTGGTAAGTGGTACTTCAACCACTCATTCATGTCTGTGGGTTTAATCGGTGTGATTGGTGCGTGTTGTTTGGGTTACTTGCTAGGGCAAATGATCATTCCTTCGTAAATCATCTAAATCAGAAATAAGGGGCGAGTCATTGTACGTTTGCGCACAGCCTGAAGTGACTCGCCCTTTTCTTTTATCTGTTTATTGCGCAAGCAAAACTTAAAGAAGAAAGTCGTCATTGACAGCAACAAAATGGTCCGCGCAATCAATCAAGGTTTGGGAAGTTAGCCTTGGTACGCCATAGACAGTAACTTTCTTGTTGAAGCGTTGCTGAATGCGTTCCACCAACAAACTGAAATCACCATCGCCGGATACCAGAATCACTTCATCCACTTCCGGCGCAATCTCAATCGCATCTAGGGTGATACCCACATCCCAGTCACCTTTCGCACTACCGTCACGGCGTTGAATGTAAGGTTTCAACATCACCTCAAAGCCAACACCACGAAGAATATGGTGGAACTGACGCTGCTTAGGGTCGTTACTCGCAATAGCATAAGCTCGTGCGCTCACCACTTCTTTCCCTTGTGTCGCAACATACCAAAACTGGTTGTAATCAAAATTGCTGCGGTACGCTTCACGACAGGTGTAGTACACGTTTTGTACATCGACCAAGATTGCGATCTTTTGTTTGTTGCTATCCGAATTCATCTTCTTAATACGCTTTATTTGTTTGTCGCATACCCTATGCCACTTTGGCTCAAAGCACAATGAGCTAATTCCACTAAACTTATCGTATAACTTGATATTCGAGTTTCAAGGAGTGAAGCCATGAACAAGACGACCATTGCCCTGTTGCTTTCATGCCTCATATCAAGTGCTGCATTTGGATATCCAGCGCACTCTCAGTATTGGCCGCACCGTAGCGTGCTGTATTTCGCCCCTGCCAATGACGATCATGTTAAGCAGTTTTTGCTTGAAGCACTGATGAATGAATGTGAACTAGAAGACCGTGACGTTATTACGCTCGTTATTGCTGAAGACGGTTACACGCAACCATCATGGCTTAAAGAAGAGTTTGATTTGAAAATGTTGGCCAAACTTTACGAAGTGAAACAAGGCCAACACACGGCGATTCTATTAGGTAAAGATGGTGAAGAGAAACACCGCTGGGGAGCGAAGACCGATTGGCAATTCATCAACAATCTAATTGATGAAATGCCAATGCGTAAAAGAGAGATGCAGCAGAAACGCAGCCCTTGCGCGATCTAATGCTTAAGATTAAGTCTTCGGCTACTTGCCGAACCAATCTAATTTGTTGTGAAGCTGTGTAACGCTACCAACCACAATCAATGCTGGGCTCACGGCTTGCTCTGCCATGCTGGATAGCTCGTTCAACTTTCCTTGAAACACGCGCTGCTCTGGGCGTGTACCGTTTTCAATAATGGCGCATGACATCTCAGGGTCTAAGCCGTGAGTGATCAGCTTATCCATAATATGGCCGCTTTGCTTTAAACCCATGTAGAACACAAGCGTGTTGTTGGATTGCGCCAGTGAATGCCATTCAATCTCACGACCATCTTTTTGTACGTGACCAGTTATGAATTGAACGCTTTGCGCATGGTCGCGGTGTGTTAATGGAATACCAGCATAAGCCGTTGCGCCCGCTGCGGCTGTGATACCCGGAACCACTTCGTATTTGATACCAAATTCCGCTAGTTCTTCTAGCTCTTCACCACCACGGCCAAAGATAAATGAGTCACCGCCCTTCAGACGTACAACACGCTTACCTTCTTGTGCTTTCAGCACCAAAATTTGGTTGATTTGGTCTTGAGGCACACAGTGAAAGTCCAATTTTTTACCTACGTAGATCATCTCTGCTGATGCGTGAGCCAATTCAAGAATGTCTTTCGACACCAATCGGTCGTACACCACAACTTCAGCCGCTTGAATGGCTTTTAAGCCTTTTACTGTGAGCAAATCAGGATCACCTGGACCTGCACCAACAAGAGAAACAAAGCCGCTGTTTAAAGATGAGTGAGCAGTAGTCATATCAACGCCTATCGAAAAATTTAGATATAAAAAGTAACACTCGCGTTATGCACTTAGGGCTAAAACCACTCTAAGGAGTTATTACTTTTTATAGCTAAACCAATAAAATATGTCGCGAAAGTGAAAGTTAAAAATTGAAATCTAGTTAGAGAATAGTCCCGCCCATCCAGAAGCGGGACCATATTAAGCGAATTACCCGTTAATGGTTATTTAGCCATTGCAGGTTGTGCTTTTACTTCTTCTTCAGCATTGATAGAAGGCGCAGTTTTAGCGTGAGTTAGGTACAGTGGAATACAAGTCATTACTAGACCACCAACAATGTTACCTAGGATGGTTGGGATAAGGTTGAAGTTCAACCAAGTCGCGATACCAAAATCCGCACCTAGAATCATACCTAGTGGGAATAGGAACATGTTTACTACTGTGTGCTCAAATACTAGTGCGAAGAAGATGAAGATTGGGAACCACATCATTGCTACGCGACCAGATACTGAACGTGCTGTCATGTTGCCGATAACGCCTAGACATACCATTAGGTTACAGAAGATGCCGCGTACGAAACACGTGATCCATCCGTCCATACCCATGTTTTCAAAACCAAGGCTACGCGCGGTAGAAACAGCGACAAATTTCTTCGCTACTGCGTTCAGTTCTAGAGAGAAGTTACCTGTTAGTGAGATAGCCACAAGGTAAGCGACGATTAGAGAACCGATAAGGTTACCCAAGCCTACAAGACCCCAACAACGGAATATACGACCCCAAGTGATACCAGGACGGTTTGCAAACTTAGCTAGAGGCGCTAGACCAAAAACACCGGTTACTAGGTCGTACCCCATCACACTTAGAATCACGAAACCAACTGGGAAGACAAGCGCACCTACGATGCCAATACCGGTTTGAACCATAGTGGTAATAGCAACAACAACGGCTAGCGATAGGATGATACCCGCCATAGTACCGCGAAGTAACAAGTCGCGAGTGCTAGTGTTGGTTTTCGCTTCACCCACGTTGATCATGGTTTGAACGAATTCTGCAGGCTTATAATCAGTAGACATGAATGTGTCCTTATTCAAAAGTGAAAGTTAAAAATTAAAGATTGAATAGAGAAAGGCTTGCCGCTGAGTAACACCTAGCTTCCCTGTCCCCGCAGATGAACCACGGAAAGCCTTTACCTATTAAATCTAGATTTGGGTTCATTCCCTCCCCCTTAGAGGAGGGAATGGAAACCAAGCTTATGCAGAAATTTCTACTTCGCCGTTGGTTACGCGCGTTTTGTACGCTTTCACGCTAAAACGCTCGTCTTCCATGCACGCACCTGTTGTCAGGTTAAAGCGTTGCTTCTTAAGTGGGCTTGCTACCCAAAGCTCGCCTTGGTGCTCACAAATCAAACCGCGAGAAAGTACGTTTGATTGGAAGAACGGGTCAGTGTTGCTGATCGCCAGCACTTCCTCTGCTTGTGTTGGGCGGAATACCGCAACTTGCTGACCATCAACCAGTGCACAAACACCCGTGCCCGGTACGATGTCGCTGATTTGGCAAATCTTTTCAAATGACATAATCAACCTTCCCTTATGCTTCAGTGATCGCTACGTGTAGGATGTCGCCTTTCGCTTCAGGATGTTTTTCCGTGAAGGTTGCTGGGCGGTGCTGTTCACGCTCTTGTACAAACACAACGTTGTCATCGCGCTTGTCAGAGTTGATGAAGTGCGCGAAACGAGTCAGTTGTGATTCGTCGTTGATGGTTGCAGTCCACTCACACTCGTACTCGTCTACAAGCTTCGCTACGTCAGCTTCTAGTTGAGCGTTGATGCCAAGCTTGTCGTTAACAATCACTTCGCGTAGGTAGTCAACGCCACCTTCCATGTTTTCCATCCAAACTGATGTGCGTTGTAGTGGCGCAGCAGTACGGATGTAGAACATCATGAAGCGGTCGATGTACTTAATCAGCGTTTCTTTATCTAGGTCACTTGCAAGTAGGTCTGCGTGACGAGGTTTCATACCGCCGTTACCACATACGTACATGTTCCAACCTGCGTCAGTCGCGATAATGCCAAGGTCTTTACCTTGTGCTTCCGCACACTCACGAGTACAGCCAGAAACACCGAACTTCATCTTATGAGGTGTACGAATGCCTTTGTAACGGTTCTCGATGTAAGAGCCTAGACCAACAGAATCTTGAACACCGTAACGACACCAAGTAGAGCCCACACATGTCTTCGCCATACGAAGTGCTTTTGCGTACGCTTGACCTGTTTCGAAGCCAGCATCGATAAGCTTGCGCCAGATCTCTGGAAGATCGTCTTTTTGAGCACCGAACAGACCAATACGTTGAGCACCGGTTACTTTGGTGTATAGGTTGTATTCTGCAGCAACGCTCGCTAGCGCACCCAATGCTTGAGGTGTTACTTCACCACCCGCCATACGTGGGATAACAGAGTAAGTACCGTCTTTTTGGATGTTACCTAGGAAGTTATCGTTCGTGTCGTGCAGCTTAACCAGTTGTGGCTTAAGAATGTGCTCACCCCAGCAAGAAGCCAGGATAGAACCAGCCAGTGGTTTACAAACTTCACAGCCGTAACCTTTACCGTATTTCTCTAGAAGCTCATCAAACGTTTTGATCTCTTCAATGCGGATTAGGTGGAACAACTCTTGGCGTGAGTATGCAAAGTGCTCACACACGTCGTTCTTCACTTCGATACCCGATTTAGCAAGCTCAGCATTTAGAACAGACGTCACTAGAGGAATACAACCACCACAGCCTGTACCTGCGCCAGTCACTGCTTTGATGTCGCCCAATGTGTGGTGACCATCAGCAACCGCTTGTGCGATCTTGCCTTTTGTCACGTCGAAACATGAACAAATCACTGCGCTTTCTGGTAGAGCGTCTGCACCTAGTGCTGGTTTCTCAGCGCCTGCGTGTGCAGGAAGGATCAACGCATCTGGGTGTTCTGGTAGGTCGATTTCGTTCAACATAAGTTGAAGCAGGTCGCCGTAGTCAGACGTATCGCCAACCATAACCGCGCCAAGCAGTTTCTTGTTGTCTTCAGAAACGATAAGACGTTTGTAAACTTCTTGCTCTTCGTTTTGGTAAACGTAACTCTTACAGCCTTCAGTACGACCGTTCGCGTCACCAATTGAACCTACTTTCACGCCCAACAGTTTCAGCTTCGCAGACATGTCAGCGCCTTCGAATTTGCTTTCTGTGTTACCTAGTAGGTGATCAACAGCAACTGTCGCCATCTTGTAGCCAGGAGCAACAAGGCCGTAGAACATTCCGTTCCAAGACGCACACTCACCAATCGCGTAGATGTTCTCATCAGAAGTTTGACAATGGTCGTTGATAGCAACACCGCCACGAGGTGCCACTTCTAGCTCCATTTGGCGTGCTAGTTTGTCTTGTGGACGAATACCTGCAGAGAATACGATGAAGTCTGTTTCTAACTCTGAACCGTCAGCAAAACGCATAACGTTGCGTGCGTTTGTGCCTTCTGCCGCAATCTCAAGCGTATTTTTGCTGGTGTGAACGTTCACGCCCATACGCTCGATTTTTTGACGAAGTTGGTTACCACCAGCAAGGTCAAGTTGCTCAGCCATTAGCTTTGGCGCGAACTCTACAACGTGCGTTTCTACACCCAGAGCTTTCAATGCGCCTGCTGCTTCAAGACCTAGCAGACCACCACCGACAACAACGCCTGATTTGCTCTTCTTCGCACACGCTTCGATCGCTTTAAGATCTTCGATAGTACGGTAAACAAAACAGTCTTTGCTTTCGTGACCTTTGATAGGTGGAACAAATGGGAATGAGCCAGTAGCAAGTATCAGCTTGTCGTATTGAACTTCGCGACCAGTGCTTGAGTAAACAATGCGGTTTTCACGGTTGATGTTAATCGCGCGTTCGCCGATCAGCATGTTAATACCGTGTTTCTCGTAGAAGCCTTCTTTCACTAAAGAAAGTTCATCTGCAGTATGGTGAGAAAAGTAAGAGGAAAGGTGCACACGGTCGTATGCGACACGAGGTTCTTCACAGAAAACCGTAATGTCCATATTAGACATATCAGCTTTCTCGACTAAGTCTTCAATGTAACGGTGGCCTACCATGCCGTTACCGATGACTACTAGCTTCAACTTGCTCATTGTACTTCCTAAGGGTTAGGTTCTTATCACTGAGCGCATTGTTAATTGTGAAAGAAAATTAATACATGATGTAAATCAATTACGGAATTAAACTACCCTAAAGGGGTAGGAGCAGTTTTTAAACAGCGTTTAAACCTTTGCTTTCGTAATTTAAACAAAATTCATGTAATCCAGCCGAAATGAACTCAACATATTTGTCACATTTCTTCATAACAAAGAAAAAGCAAGCGAATAACCGCTTGCTTTTTAATCACATTTAAGTGGATTTTATAGGGTCACGTTAAATAATGCCGCGTGATGTCCCTACTCTACGCCCTTCTTCCATCTCCCATTGAATACCGTATTTGTCTATCCAATAGAAAAAGGTGATCGGGAAGCCATTCAATTTTTCTGGGTGGTAACTTTTGGACTCATCAATCATAGTGACCCCCTCTTGCTGTTTTAAGTATCGAAATACCTCACCACAGTTGGAAACTTCGAGTGCAATATGGCGAGGACCACCAAGATCATAGGTTCTCGGTTGAGGTGGTATAGCCGCCGCCCCAACAGGCGAATGGTATTTCATCAGCTCCAGATAAACCGACGCATAAGGATGCTTCACAAACAGCACGTCAACGACAACGTCTTGTCCAGCTAAACCCGCATCTTGGTTAAACTCGGCCATACTCACGCCGCGGTAATCCATCTTTTGCCCCTGAGCATCAAGTGCGCGTTCAAAACCAAGTACTCGCTGGTAGTAATCAGCCGCGGTATCAACATCGTCGACAATGACGTTTATATGAGATAAACCAAGTACAAATGCGCCAATATCACGCTCCGCTAAACGCTTAAGCAGTTCCGGTTCAGCATCTGGCGATACTTCAACCACATAGTCGACTTCTCGTCCCTGCTCTATTGATTCGTTGCAAACCAGATAAGCTTTCTCTTTGTGTTTGTCCGTATCACTTGCTGCGATCTCCACCTTGGACTTCCAAGCGTGAGAAACAAACCACCCTGGATTCACCACATAGGCCGCGGCCACCATATCAAAAGGAATAAACCCATCTTTAGAACCAAACACCACTTCCCACTCAGTACACCATACAATGGAATGCGACTCTAAGAAGTGACTAAGACTACTGCCATGGCTCATCTTATGAAGTTCTTTAAAATCGACCCAAACTTGAGCACAGGCTTCAAACGGGACTAAAGTCACCGGAACATCGCTATCAAGGAGTACTTGAAATGCAGTTTGGTCCACTTCGAAGTTCAGGTCACGAAACGGCCTTGGCTGACGCTTTCCAGCAACAAAATGCTGCTCGGTGCTTCGCCTGCCTGCAACACAAACTACCTTTTCTATGTTTTTGGCCTGTTGAGGAAAATGACGAATCAATAAGGCGATGTTGGTAAGTGCACCAATAGCGAGAATAGTCAGAGGTTCTTGCTTTAACTCAGCAGCCAGATCATGGACTGCTTGTGGAATATCTTTGGCAGAATCAAAGTAAGTGGCGCTTCCTTGAGAAACGCTGAGGTAAGTTGGACCAAATTTGCTAATAAAAGAGCGAGCGATGTCCGTAGTAACATTAATGTCATCGCAATTACCAAGTGTTGAACTCACGCCAACGATGTCGACTTCTTGGCTTCTGAGTAATAACCCTAACGCGTAGCCATCGTCAACATCACACAGCTTAAAGCCGTCGTGGTGACCTATGGTGATGTCTGTATCAACCCAGACGCGTGTTTGTGGGCGACAGGTATGCTTATCCTCTCCGATGTTGTGCATCGAGACTCCTTTCTCTTCTTTGGTCTTAAATGGCCGAGTGGCCGAATTAAATGCAATGAAACTAAAATCTACAGCGTGATGGGTTCCGCCATAATGACAACGTTTCGTCCTTTATCTTTTGCTGCGTATAGGTTCTTATCGGCAACTTCAAAGGCCCGCTCAAGTGCTTTCTCACAGTCGTTCAAGTTAGGATGAGACATAGCGCGGGTTAGTGGAACCGCTCCAACCGAAATCGTTACGACTTCAGAAGGTAGGTTTTTGATGTGTGGTATGGCGAGGATTTCGACCGCTTGTCTTAAGTGTTCAACTTTGGAGTTCAACACCTCTAACGTATTGCCATAGACAAGCAAAGCAAACTCTTCGCCACCTAAACGAAACGAGGGCTGGTCTTTACCTAAATGAGAACGGAAGACTTCCGCGACATCACATAAGGCGTTATCCCCTTCGATGTGCCCGTAAGTATCATTAAACTTTTTGAAATTATCGATATCACACAAGACGAAACAGGCGTACTTCATGTTACTCAGGGTTTCATGAACAAAAACAGGCGCACTACGCTTGTACAAATAGCGCGAGCCGATTCCGGTCAAGGTATCGGTATCAGTTTGCTGGCGAAGCACCCTTAATTGGTTCTTAATTTTGGTAATTAAGCTTGAATATGAACGAGCCAGTTCGCCGATTTCATCCGAGCGTTTGATCTCCGGGATGTGTGATTGATCGATCTTCTCAATGTCTTTTTTCATTGATTGAGACAAGCGTTTAAGCGGACTCACAATCCACATTGTCACCATGTAGATCAACACCATTGAAATAAGCGCGGCAATCAAGGCTTCGTTGATCAGCTCTTTAATCAAGGTGACCTTAATAGTATCTAGGTCACTTGCGTCTAGCACTGCCCAAATGTAGCCGCCATTAATATTGCGTAGCGGTAAACAGACGTGAAGTACCGACAGTGTCGAATCGTAGTAAAAATCCGTTTGGCGCAGATAGTCCTTATTCCAAGGCAGTTCAGTATTACGATTGAGTAGCTGACTCGCTTGCAACGCCTCTAAATCAACGTTGGTCTTGTTTATCAAATATTGCAGCTTATTACGCTTGATCTCGTCTTTTTCTGGCGTCATGGACAACATTCGAACTAAGTTGCCCTTTTGGTCTTTCAAGACATTGACTTCAAGGTCGCTCACATCGATACGCCACACCTGATTGGACTCCGCCAAGTAACGGACCGCAACTGTCTGGGTTTTGTAATCGGAAACGCCGGAAATTTCGATAAAGAGCAGATCGTCTATCGCGCTCAAATTGGCCTTAGTCGATGGCATCATCAAGTTAGCGTAATTGCGACCCGCAATCGATCCAGAAAGGAAAGTCATTTGAGAAGAGAGATGAGTTTTCGCCATAGTAGCGGCATGCTCAATACGCATGTTCCATTCGCTTTGAAAGCGCGTGAAAGACAGACCTAGAATGATGGACAGAACCAACACCAAATGCGAAACAAATAGCATCTGGTTAATCGTCAACCAGCCGAAAACTCGATTACTCACAATAAACTACTGCTTATCTTTATAAACGCCTAAAACTGGCTCTGCACACGTACCATTAATACAAATGTCTTGATACGTAGTGTGGCAACTTTGGCAAAATGAAGGCTCTAATGAGGGATGTGTGTGGCTAATATCTTTGCCTTGACGATCGTAACTTCCATAAATCGCCATACCACCGATGTGTTCTGTTACCCAAACAATGCCATCGACCTCAGAAATAGCGACAGCAGTAGGACCATCTGTATATGGACCATGGGTTTTGTACTGTTCAATCTTTTTCGGGTTCACACGGATCGTAAGCGGTGATCCTTGTCCGTTATTAATCCAACTGTAAGCACGAACGGATTCTTGAATAAACAATGAGGTGTCTGGAGGCAGAATCGTGTCTGCAGGTAGGTTTTGTGACTCTTTAACAACTGGCCATTCCTGCCACCCTTCCGGATAGCTAGCCATAGATGCGGCAAAAGCAGTAAATGACGTAGCACCCAACAATAAGGCTACGAATCGCCTGCTTAAATGACATAACACGTGTACTTCTCCCTAAAACAAAATGGGCTCATCCTGAGCTAAAATCAAAATGTTATATATTAACAAAACGTTATATATGATGTTATCAATTAGATTCTAGTAATGCACTCAGTTTATAATTAACAACGTTCTGTTAATAGAGTTGAATGTGCATTTTGGGAACTAACGAGAGTGATGAGAAGTGTAAAATGAGGCTTATGTCGAACTTACGTCGGTAAATAGCGATGAAATGCACTTATTTTCGAAATTTTAAGAAGTTAGTTTTGCTGAAGTTCTTGAATGGTCAGAGGTCTGAATTGAAGCTTCTGGTTTGATTTAGGAACAAAGATGTTTGAGTTACGAGGAAAGATAATGGAGGCGCCTCCCGGAATCGAACCGAGGTCCACGGATTTGCAATCCGCTGCATAGCCACTCTGCCAAGGCGCCATTTTGTTGCTTCTAAGATGAAACATTGAGGTTTTCGTAAGGGATTGCCCTTTCGATGGTCGTTGTGAAAGATTCTATTCAAACTTGCCAGAAGCTAAATCAGCTTCAAATCATTTAAATAATCACACCAACCTAATCGCACATTCGATAATGAGATGCGATGGTACTCACTCTATCGAATGGAGGCGCCTCCCGGAGTCGAACCGAGGTCCACGGAT
>NZ_JPRD01000068.1 GCF_000817815.1 Vibrio owensii CAIM 1854 = LMG 25443 | reverse complement strand
CATCGCCAGGCTTTAAATTTGAAGAAGCCCACTCGAAAGAGTGGGCTTTTTTGCATTTGAAGCAAAGTAAATTTGATTACCAAGAACTCTCCTATAAAGGCTCATCATTTTCTAAAGCCTGTATACCTTTCCTGTTTACTAAATTGATCATGAGATAGTGCTAACGCACTACCTAGTCTCTCACAATGTCACCACCTTCCACGCCTCTAGAACAGCCTTAAGCTTGTTGTTAAAACATATCGAACTCGTCTAGTCTCATGCTAGATTTAGGCATAAGAGCTGCGTCTGAGCGTTATGAGGGAGATGTGGGTAGTATGGATGATAAAGCAGAGGGGTTATAAGAAACCTTTTGGATTCTTAAGTTGGTAGAGTGCTGTAGTTTGACGTCAGGAATGTTGCCATGATACAGAGTGACTTGATTACGTCCGGAGTGTTTTGAGTAATACATGGCTTTATCTGCGTTTACCATTAACTCTTTTGTGCTTAATACTTGCCCGTCATACTCCGCGACACCAATGCTAACCGTTGTACTGATTTCGATACCATCTACTTTGCATGGCGCGTTTTGGATCGCTTGTCTGATCCTTTCTGCTACCTCATAGGCCTGTATTGCACTGGTGTTGGCTAGGATCACGGCAAATTCTTCCCCTCCCAAACGACCAATAAAATCGGTTCCACGGATCGCATGTTGGCAAATTTGGGCAACATGATTGATCACTTGATCACCGGAGAAGTGCCCAACCTGATCGTTGATCTCTTTGAAATGGTCAATATCAATCATGACGCAAGTTAAGGGTTGAGATGGATGCGAATACGAGCTCAGAGACCTATCTAGGCTTGTTAGGAATGCTCGGCGATTCAACACACCTGTTAATTCATCTGTCTCTGAGAGCTCTTTGAGGCGCCTTTCTAGCAGATGCGTTTTGGTGACATCACGCACGGACCAAATCACCAAGCTTTCATCACCTTGAATGCTTTCTACGGGTTTAATTATCGCTTCAAACCACGTTTCTTCTGGGTTCTCTAATGCTTCTAGTTCTTCTATTGGCATTAAAAGGTGGTCTTGCAGGGCGATACTGTATTTGATGACCTTAGGCTCGTTAGAACGAAGCACATCGTTAATATAACCGATCAACTCAGCAGCTTTGCTCGGCGATAAAACATCGTTTAACGTAAGGTTGGTGTAGCTTTGTGCATTGAAATGTTTTGAATGGTAAGTACCACCGAAACTTTCGATATAGCGGCCTTGCTCATTGAGGATAAAGACATGATCAGGGAGGGTGTTCAAAATGGCATGAAGCCAATCGTCCCTTTCTTTGTAAATCATGAGGTTAGTTCCTTTATCCAATGTAAATCGTTGATTATATCTGTTTGTATTGAGTTCACAATCAATACTGATCACAGTTCAAAGTATCAGACTTGACTAATGTTTGTACAAAGGTGAAGGAGAAACGTTTGGAAGAGCTGGAGTGTCAGGAGCTTGAAGCTAATAAAAAAGGCTTAGCCATTGCTGACTAAGCCTTTTTTACAAAATTACTGTATGAACTGATATTAGTTCATGCCGTACTTTTTAAGTTTTTTGCGAAGAGTACCGCGGTTGATGCCCATCATAGTTGCTGCGCGAGTTTGGTTACCGCGAGTGTACTGCATGATGGTATCTAATAGTGGCTGTTCAACTTCAGCTAGAACTAATTCGTATAGTTCAGTTACTTCCTGGCCGTTTAGTTGAGCTAGGTAGTTTTTAAGAGACGCTTTAACAGAGTCACGTAAAGGCTTCTGAGTAATCTGGTCTTGTGACGTTACTGTAGTTACTGTTAATGCTTCTGAAGTCAGATTTTGTTCGAACATATTCGGTCTAGCTCTTCTCTTAATTATGATGCAACGTTATCAAAATAACCCTCTAATGCCTCAAGCTGCAGCTCAGCTGCATCGATAGCATTGAAGGTACGACGAAACTCACTCGCTTGTTCATGCTCTTTTAGGTACCAACCAACGTGCTTACGCGCGATACGTGGACCTAAGAACTCTCCATAGAAATCATGCAGAGCGTTCACATGACCAAGCATAATGGTTTTCACTTCCTCACTTGGAAGCTCATCCATTGTGGTGCCGTTTTCCAAATAGTGATGGATTTCCTGGAAAATCCAAGGACGACCTTGGGCAGGGCGTCCAATCATTAAAGCGTCTGCACCGGTGTACTCCAGTACAAACTTCGCTTTCTCCGGGCTATCGATATCACCGTTTGCGATAACCGGAATGGATATAGCGTGTTTAACCGCTTTAATGCTGTCGTATTCGGCCTCACCTTTGTACATACACGCTTTTGTTCTGCCATGCAGTGCAAGAGCCTGTATGCCGCAGTCTTCGGCTAATTTAGCGATGTGAACACAGTTTTTATTTTCTGTGTTCCAGCCAGTACGGGTCTTTAACGTCACAGGAACGTCTACCGCGTCCACTACCGCAGTCAAAATCTCTTTGATGATGTCTGGATACTGAAGCAGTGCAGAACCCGCCAGCTTCTTATTCACTTTCTTTGCTGGGCAGCCCATGTTGATGTCGATGATTTGCGCACCGTTTTCAACACTGAATTGAGCCGCATCGGCCATAAGCTGTGGATCGGAACCGGCAATCTGTACAGAGCGAATGCCCGATTCGCCTTCATGCACCATGCGCTGTTTCGACTTTGACGTTCCCCATAGTTTCGGGTTAGCAGACATCATTTCACTGACGGCCATTCCCGCACCATAGCGAAGACACAACTCGCGAAACGGTCTATCCGTTACACCAGCCATAGGGGCTACGATTAGATTGTTCTTAAGTTGATAGTTTCCGATTTTCAAAACGTCATCACAGTTCTGTACCAGCAAGGGCGCGCATTTTACGCATTTTTTTACTGCGTGAAAAGACTAATATTTGAGCATTTACAAATTGTTTTTGTAATTTGTATGAAATTCAAACAATTAGCCCTGAAAACCTTGTCTAGCCTTGCTTACGACCGGAGATACGACACCATTCGCTTTGCTCTGCGATTGGATCAATGTGAAGCTCATCACGGTAATAGTTCGCTACGTCTTCAGCTTGAGTGTCTAAAACACCAGACATCGCTAGGTCACCATTTGGTTTGACCAAACCTTTAATGATAGGTGCAAGTTCACGTAATGGACCAGCAAGAATGTTAGCAACAACCACGTCAGCGATTAGGCCTTCAGGTTGGTTTTGAGGAAGGTACACTTCTAATTGGTCAGCAACACCATTGCGGTCTGCGTTATCGCGGGAAGCTTGAAGAGCTTGAGGATCAATATCGATCCCGATAACTTTGCCTGCGCCAAGTTTGATCGCTGCGATCGCAAGGATGCCTGAGCCACAACCAAAGTCGATAACTGTTTTACCAGATAGATCTAAACTCTCTAGCCATTCAAGGCAAAGTGCTGTCGTAGGGTGAGTGCCCGTACCGAAAGCCAGACCAGGATCAAGCATAACGTTAACTGCGTCTGGTTCTGGGACATCACGCCAACTTGGACAAATCCATAGACGTTCGCCGAACTTCATTGGGTGGAAGTTTTCCATCCATTCGCGTTCCCAGTCTTTGTCTTCTAGCTGTTCTACTTTGTAAGCAAAATCGTCTGCTAGCATGCCGCTTGCTTTGATTTGAGTGATGATGAAGTTTGTATCTGCTTCTGCATCGTACAGTGCCAGAATGTCAGTATCGCCCCATAAGCGAGTCTCGCCAGGTAGAGGTTCGAATACGGGCGTATCCTGCGCGTCTAGGAATGTTACAGACAGCGCACCAGTCTCTTCCATTAGCATGTCGCCGATTTGCTCAGCGTTTTCATTGGTCGCGTTGAGTTTGATTTGAATCCAAGGCATTTGTTTTTGCTCTTAAAGTGAATGAAGTGGCGCAGAGTTTACCAGAACTCTACGATTTGTTTGAGTATAGACTTTATACAAAACAAAAATGCCCACAGATGTGGGCATTTATTATGAGGCTAGCGAGGGCTTATTGTAGGCCTAGCTTCTTCTCTAGGTAGTGAATGTTTGCACCACCGTGCTGGAAGTTCTCATCATTCATGATTGACTCTTGTAGAGTAACGTTAGTCTTGATGCCTTCAATGATCATCTCGCCTAGTGCGTTCTTCATACGTGCAATCGCTACATCACGGTTCTCACCGTAAGTGATCAGTTTACCAATCATTGAATCGTAATGAGGTGGTACTGTGTAGCCTGTGTAAATGTGAGATTCCCAACGAACACCCATGCCGCCTGGCGCGTGGAAGCGTTCAATCTTACCTGGTGAAGGTAGGAAGCGCTCTGGGTCTTCTGCGTTGATACGACACTCAATCGCATGGCCGCGGATCTTGATGTCATCCTGAGTGAATGACAATGGCTGACCTGCTGCTACGCGTAGCTGTTCTTTAATTAGGTCAACACCGGTAACCATTTCTGTTACTGGGTGCTCAACCTGAATACGAGTGTTCATTTCGATGAAGTAGAACTCACCGTTCTCGTATAGGAATTCGAACGTACCTGCGCCGCGGTAACCGATTTCTAGACATGCACGTGTACAACGTTCACCGATGTACTTACGCATCTCTTCAGTGATACCTGGTGCTGGAGCTTCTTCAACAACCTTTTGGTGACGACGCTGCATAGAACAGTCACGTTCACCAAGGTGGATAGCGCCGCCTTGGCCATCAGCAATTACTTGAACTTCAACGTGACGAGGGTTCTCTAGGAATTTCTCCATGTAAACCATGTCGTTGTTGAACGCCGCTTTTGCTTCCGCACGCGTCATAGCGATAGCTTGAACAAGTTCCGCTTCAGAACGTACAACACGCATACCACGACCACCGCCGCCACCAGAGGCTTTGATGATTACTGGGTAGCCGATACGCTTAGCGTGAGCTTTGTTTTTGTCTTCGTCGTTATCTAGTGGACCGTCAGAGCCTGGTACACAAGGAACACCTGCTTTTTTCATTGCGTTGATTGCTGACACTTTGTCACCCATCATGCGGATGGTGTCTGCTTTAGGACCAACGAAGATGAAACCGCTGCGCTCTACTTGCTCAGCAAAGTCTGCGTTCTCAGATAGGAAGCCGTACCCCGGGTGAATCGCAATTGCACCCGTCACTTCTGCTGCAGAAATGATACGAGGGATGTTTAGGTAGCTGTCGATACCACGAGCAGGACCGATACATACTGTTTCGTCTGCAAGCAGTACGTGCTTAAGATCGCGGTCAGCTGTTGAGTGCACTGCCACAGTCTTAATGCCTAATTCTTTACAAGCGCGAAGGATACGAAGTGCAATTTCACCTCGGTTCGCGATGACTACTTTATCTAGCATAAGGCAAGCCCCGCTTATTCGATTACAACTAGTGGTTGGTCGAATTCAACTGGCTGGCCGTCTTCAACTAGGATTGCAGTTACAACACCTGATTTGTCCGCTTCGATTTGGTTCATCATTTTCATTGCTTCAACGATACATAGAGTGTCGCCAGCATTTACGCTCTGACCAACTTCAACGAATGATTTCGCGTCTGGACTTGGAGAACGGTAGAAAGTACCAACCATTGGAGAAAGAACTTGGTGACCTGCAGGAACTGCTGCTGGTGCTTCTGCTGCCATTGCTGGTGCGTCTGCTACTGGAGCTGCTGCCACTGGCGCAGGTGCTGCTACTGGAGCTGCTGCGTAATGAACTGGTGCTGGAGCAGATGCAGGGCCATTACGGCTGATGCGTACTGACTCTTCACCTTCAGAGATTTCTAGCTCAGCAATGCCAGATTCTTCAACTAACTCGATTAGCTTCTTGATTTTACGAATATCCATCTTTTCTTTCTCTTTTATCTTGTGATTAAGACAACCCCAAAGGGCTGCAGAGTGTTTGGTTTACTTTGCCTGCAATTTTGCGATTGCTGCAGACAGAGCGAATTCATAACCTTGTGCGCCCAAGCCACAAATCACCCCTTCTGCTTTATCAGACAGATAAGAGTGATGACGGAACGGCTCACGTGCGTGAACGTTCGATAGGTGCACTTCGATAAATGGGATGGCTACGCCAAGTAATGCATCACGCAGCGCAACACTGGTATGAGTGAAAGCTGCTGGGTTGATGATGATGAAGTCCACTTTGCCGTACGCAGCGTGGATAGCTTCAATCAGTTCGTACTCACGATTCGATTGCAGGTGTTCAAGTTCCACCCCAGAGTTGTGAGCTTGTTCAGTCAATGCATCAACAATCTGTGCTAGGGTGTTGTTACCGTAATGTGTCGGTTCACGCAGACCTAATAGGTTAAGATTTGGTCCGTTTAGAACTAGAATCCGTGACTTTGCAGACATTATGTTGCTATCTTCCTTTATCGTGAGTGGAACGTTTATATTCCCAAATATACGATAATTCAGCACGATTTTTTTGTTAAAACCGAGCAAATTTTAAAAAATCGACCAAGATTATAGCTAATTCACAGCAATTAGCAGCAATTTACTGGTCTAATCTCCCAATAGCCCCCGCCGTTTCTGTAACCAAGTTAACAAAAACAACATAATTGCCACGTGCTTTCTGTGGTTTATTTTGCGTCCACGCACAAAAAAGCCACCATATGCAATGGTGGCTTTTAGGGCTAGCGTTTAAAACAGGGGCTGGGTGTTATGCCAGTTCTGCCTTCTCTGCAATTAGCTTGTCTACAACGCTTGGATCGGCCAGCGTCGAAGTATCACCTAGGTTGCTGGTATCACCCGTTGCAATCTTACGTAGGATGCGGCGCATGATCTTACCAGAGCGAGTTTTCGGTAGAGAGTCTGTCCAGTGCAGCACATCTGGTGTCGCGATTGGACCTATCTCTTTACGTACCCAGTCTTTCACCTCTTTGTGCAGTTCGGCTGATGGGAATTCACCATCATTAAGTGTGACGTATGCGTAAATTGCCTGACCTTTGATGTCATGAGGAATACCGACAATCGCCGCTTCTGCAATCTTATCGTGTGCAACCAGTGCTGACTCAATCTCTGCGGTACCCATACGGTGACCTGAGACGTTCAATACGTCATCTACACGACCTGTGATCCAGTAATAGCCGTCTTCGTCACGACGAGCACCATCACTGGTGAAGTACATGCCTTTGAAGGTAGAGAAGTAGGTTTGCTCAAAGCGCTCGTGGTCACCGTAAACAGTACGCATCTGACCTGGCCATGAATCAAGGATCACTAAGTTACCTTCTGCTGCGGTCTCTTCAATGATGTTACCCATGTTGTCCACTAGCGCAGGTTGTACGCCGAAGAATGGGCGAGTTGCTGAGCCTGGTTTCAGGTCTGTTGCACCTGGTAGTGGCGCAATCAAGATACCGCCTGTCTCTGTTTGCCACCAAGTATCAACGATAGGTGAGTTTTCATTACCGATAGTCTTGTAGTACCACTCCCATGCTTCAGGGTTGATAGGTTCACCTACTGAGCCCATTACACGCAAGCTTGAACGAGATGTTCCGGCTACCGCTTCGTTACCTTTTGCCATTAGTGCTCGAATCGCTGTTGGTGCAGTGTAGAGAATGTTTACTTGATGCTTATCAACCACTTCACTCATGCGAGCCGTGCTTGGGTAGTTTGGTACACCTTCGAACAGAATGGTTTTCGCACCGTTCGCCAGTGGGCCGTAAATTAAGTAAGTATGACCTGTAATCCAACCCACATCCGCTGTACACCAGAACGTTTCACCTTCTTGGTAATCGAATACGTATTTGAAGGTCATGGTTGCGTACACTAGGTAACCACCTGTGGTGTGCAGCACGCCTTTTGGCTTACCTGTTGAGCCTGAAGTGTAAAGAATGAATAGAGGGTCTTCCGCTTTCATCTCTTCTGGTGGACATACGTCAGAAACGACAGCCGTTGCTTCGTGCCACCAAACGTCACGGTGCTCGTGCCAATCAATGTCGCCACCCGTACGCTTTAGAACGACAACTTTGTCGATGGTTTTTACTTCTGGGTTTGTCAGTGCTTCATCAACGTTTTTCTTCAGTGGTACTGCGCGACCACCACGAACGCCTTCGTCAGCGGTGATAACGATTTTCGCATCTGAGTCGATGATACGACCGGACAGGGCTTCTGGCGAGAAGCCACCAAATACCACGGTATGAACCGCACCAATACGCGTACATGCCAGCATTGCGATAGCCGCTTCTGGCACCATTGGCATGTAAAGGCAAACCACGTCGCCTTTGTGCACACCTTGCTCTTTTAGTGCGTTAGAGAACTTACACACTTCTTTGTGCAGTTCATTGAATGTGAGGGTTTTGTCGTCAGCAGGATCATCGCCTTCCCAGATGATTGCGACTTCATCGCCACGCTCGGCAAGGTGACGGTCAATACAGTTTGCAGATACGTTCAGCGTGCCGTCTTCGAACCAACGAATGTCGACGTGACCAGTATCGAAAGAGGTGTTTTTAACTTGAGTGAATGGCTTAATCCAATCGACAACTTTACCGTGTTCGCTCCAGAAGCCTTCAGGGTCGCTTACCGACTGCTGATACATGGCTAGGTAAGTGTCATTATCCGCATGCGTATGGTTTTTAATATTTTCTTTTACCGGATAAACGTGGGCTTCGCTCATGGCTTCTCTCCTTGTGCCTTTAATTCTCGACCTTCGTCTTTTGTAGGGCTGTTTCCGTTCTTTCGTCTGTGATTCATCAAGAACGTTGCTGTGCATATAACTGTCAGTCACAGCGCGTATTTCCACAATTAGACTTTAGGATGAGAGTGAGGAATGCGCCGCGATATTGCTGAATTTAAAGCGAATGTGGGAGGTGGATCGAAAGCTGAGTGTTGAAGCTATTGGGTATAAGGCACGCTCAGGTTTGGTAAATCGCCTTTGGTTAGGCGCACATACACCAAAGCCGCGGATTTTGCGTCTTGCAGGGCGTCGTGTTTGTCTTGAATCGGCAGTTCGAGGTGCTTACAAATCGCATCAAGACTTAAGTCGAAGTAGGCGTTAGGTAAATGACGTTCTAGCTTGTCGTGATAAATCTGGCTCACTTCGATGAGCGGGTTAGGTAGTGGAAAGCCTAAATGCCTCAGACAAGCGAGGTCGAGGATCTTTTTGTCATAGCGAATGTGGTAGCCGACTAAAGGACGGTTGCCGATAAAATCGAGCAGCTTGATGAGCGCTTCTTTTTCGCTGATGCCATCCACCAAATCTTGGTGGCGAATATGGTGAATTTTTACCGATCCTGAATCGAGTGATTGCGGGGCACGAAGTCGAACTTCGAACGGTTTGCTGGTAATGATGCGATTATCGATGATTTTGGTTGCAGCGATGGTGACCAGCTCGGCTCGATTTGGGTCCAAGCTGGTGGTTTCGCAATCGAGAGAGACAAATTCGCCTTTTTGCGGCGAACAAAACAGTGGCTGATAAGGTGAGCCCTTCAGCTTGTAATGCCAGTATTTCCTTTGTAGCCAATTCATCCCTGTTACCTCTCGTCTTATTTGCCTAAAAGACTCTAATCACGGATTTGATAATGGAAGCCTAAGAACTGCTTAAACTTCTTCACCACATGTAAGCTGTGGCGTAGCAAGTCTCGTTCTGTCCTGTCTAACTGTTTGATGTCGATGTTGTTCAGTGCTTCTTGCTTACTCAATTGCTGGTTCAAACGGATCTTGAAGAACAGCTTCAGTGCCTCATTGAGGTTATCGGCGGTTTCTGGTTCTAAGATGCGCTTGTTTCTCAGTGCTTCGATACGCTCGAAGGTGTTCTTCTCTTCAATCGCGTATTCCAATGCCAAGGTGCGAATACCATGTACGATAGGGAAAATGCCACCGCGCTTAATATCTAGCCCATCTTTAGCACTTTTTACGTTACCAAACAGAGTAAGAGGCACGGAAAATTGCAGAGCAGGACGAGTGAAATCGGACAGAATCAACATACGATCTTTCATGCTGTCTCTAAGGTGCTCGGCGATAGGCGTGAGCAACTCTCGATTGCCTGCGACCGCATGAGCGTCACTGAAGATGGCTAAATCCATGATTTGTTCTGGCTGCGCTTTGGCAATCCAACCATCGAGCGTTTTAATCCAGTCTTGCTGCGTTCGAACCCACTTCGGATTGTTAACCATGACTTTGCCTGGGCAGAGTGGATAGCCCAGTTGCTGCAAGGTGTGAGTGAGGGTTTGCATGACTTCGGAGCAATGTTCCCATTCCAGCCCATCTTGGATGATCAGTGCGTTGTCTTGATCGGTTTTGAGGATTTGCTCTCCACGACCTTCCGAGCCAAGAACAATCAGACAACAGTGATCGTGCAGTGCTGGTGGCACCACAAGCTCAAACGCTTTTTCGATGATTTGTTCATTTACAGCAGATATCAGCTCCATGATGAAGCGAGTGCGGATGCCGTTGGTCAGCAAGCTATCCACCAACTGACGCTGTCGATTGGAAGCAAGGGCTAACTCTTCCACGCTGGTTGCTCGCGCTATGCTGAGTGTCAGTACGTGTGAGTGAGTGGAGAACGCACTGAGGATTTGCGTCATATCCAGCATACCGACCGCGTGATTGCCTTCGCACACCATTAGACGCTTCATGCGGTTGCGCGTCATGGTGATCATGGCGTTAAACAAGAAGTCACCATCATCCACGTGATAAACAGGGAAGGTTGCGATCTCACTCACTGGTGTATCGAGTGGGTGGTCGTCAAGCATCACGGCATGGAGCATATTGGTTCGCGTCACTATCGCGTAGGGATGCGCCGATGGATATTGCTCTAGGCGTGGGTCATCTTGGTTAAGCTGAACCAAAGCGGCATCAATGCCATTGTCTTTAAGTGTTTTAGTGACCTGATTAATTGGCATATCAGGTGCTAATAGCATCGGTGGATGATAGATGCTGCTATCGACTTTAGTCAGAATGAATTCCGCAAGGTTTTGCTGCTGTTGAGCCGCTTCAATGAGGGCTTGGCGTTTGGATAAGTTGTTATCGAAGTAGGCAGCGAACTGTCCGTTCTCGTTATACAGCTCAAGAAACACTTCTTTCGGTAGCAAATACGAGAGGGTATCTTCCAGTGCTACATACTGATGGCGTACGCTTTCTTCAAACAAAGACCGCACATCAAACATGTCGTCGTTAGCGTAGTGAGCAAACACTTCGTCTTGATCTTTTGAGCGTTCTTCTACAGCGCCTTTAATCAGCACGTGCAGGTGAGGGTTGTCTTGCCCACAAGCTAAAATGACATCTCGCGTTCGGTAGTACGCCACATCAAGAGACGAGCGCAGTCGATTTTGCTGTGCGTCAGTCAAGCGGTCGAACGGTGGAGATTGCATATTAAATTTGTCAGGCATGAGAGCACCTAAATTTGGTGGGAACACATTCTAAGTCTGACAAATTTCCCTGCCGAAGCCAGACGACTTTGGTCTAAATCGTCACAATCTAATTTTGCATTTCGAGACCCTGTGCCATTGAGGAAACGGTAAGTTGCCGATTCTTCCCTTTTTCTATTACGCATTGCGATCCATAATTCCGCGTCCCAAACGTTTACGTGGCGGAAGTCGTTAGTTTTTGTCGTTTTTTAGGATGTCAGTGATGTTGAAACCCTCTCCGTATGGCTGGATTTCCCAGTACTTTCTCGGATTCTTTTTTGCGTATGGCGTGTATCTGCCATTTTGGTCGTTGTGGTTTAAAGAGCAGGGCGTTTCTCCAACAGATATTGGTCTGTTAGTGGGTCTAGGTTTAGCGACGCGCTGTGTGGCGAACATGGTACTTACCCCACGTTTGCATAAAGTCGAACACCTTATGCCTGCATTACGCTGGTTGAGCTTTGCTGCCCTTATATTTGTTGGTTTCCACTTTTTCACTGGCGGCAACTTCTGGTTAATGGCGCTTGCCACCGTCTTGTTCAACTTGTGTTGTGGTCCTGTCGTGCCTCTGTCTGATGCGATGGCGAACTACTACGCTCGTTTGAAAATGCTCGATTACGGTCGTACCCGTTTGTGGGGCTCGGTTGCCTTTATTGCAGGCTCGACTGTGGTGGGTTACTTGGTGGCAGAGTTTGGCTCGGACATGATTTTGTACACGGCGATGATCGGTGTGTTTATCTCGCTCTTGTTTGCAATGCGTAACACCAATCCAATGCCAGTGACACGTGATGGTCAACACTCTGAGCGTCCAAAACTCTCAGCGTTGCTGACGGATAAACCAGTCGTGAAGTTCCTTGTGTTGATGGCGTTAATCCAAGGCAGCCATGCGGCGTACTACGGTTTTAGCGCGATTCACTGGAAAGCGGCTGGTCATTCAGAAGATGTGATTGGTTACTTGTGGAGCTTGGGCGTGGCAGCTGAAGTTGCTGTGTTTGCTCTGAGTAAGCGTCTATTCGCAGGCTGGTCTTTGCGCACTCTGTTTGTGGTTGCTGCTGGTGGTGTGATGCTACGTTGGGGCATGACTGCGTCTACGACCTCTATTTTGGCGTTGGTGGTAGTGCAAATGCTTCACGGCGTGACGTTTGCAATGGCGCACATTGCTGCCATTCAATACATCCAGAACTCAGCAGAGAACAAGATGGTGGCATTGCAGGCACTATATAACGCAATTCCACTGGGTGCGTTTATCGCCTTGATGACAGTGATCAGTGGTTGGGGCTACGAGCACTGGGGTGCGAATATCTTCTGGTTGATGGCGGCGATGGGCTTTATTGCACTGTTTATCAAAGTTGATCCTCAAAATGATGAAAGTCATGTGGTTGATCTCTCAGCCAATGCGCCCGAAGCACAGAATTAAGCTTCTGTGACAGAGATTAAAAACTAACCTTTGTCTCTGTTGTGAAAGCAGTGTTAAATGAAACCTCTCCCTTATGGAGAGGTTTTTTATTCCTTGCTTTAAAAACAGCAAGAAAGGCAAGAAAAGTAAGAAAGGATATCGGATGCAAGGATGGCTAGTGATTCCCGTTTCTTTGGCGTATTTGGGAATCCTGTTTTTAATCGCTTGGTACGGTGACAAACAAAAGAGATGGTTAGCGCGTTGGCGACCATGGATCTACAGTTTGTCGATTGCGGTGTACTGTACGTCGTGGACCTTCTACGGCACGGTCGGACAGGCGAGCAACAATCCTTGGTCCTTCCTACCCATCTATATCGCGCCGATCATCGTATTTACCATCGGCTGGCGCGTCCTCGCTCGGCTGATCTTGATTGCCAAGCGCGAGCACATCACCTCCATTGCCGATTTCATTGCCGCCCGCTATGGTAAATCGCAAGGCTTGGCAGTAGTTGTCACCTTAATCGCGGTGGCAGGCATTCTTCCGTATATCGCTTTGCAGTTGCGCGGCATCACCATGGGATTGGAGATCATCGCGCCAGATTTAGCATCTGATCTCAGTTATCAAAACTACAGTGTGTCTTGGTTTGTGGTCGGGGCGATGGCGATCTTCACCATGCTGTTTGGTACGCGTCATATCGATAACACCGAACATCACCGCGGCATGATGATGGCGATTGCGTTTGAATCAGTGCTCAAGTTGGTGGCGTTTTTAGTGGTGGGCGTGTTTATTGTTTGGCTCGCGATGGATACCGAGAGCTTCCACCTCGCTGATATCGCTGCTGAAACCTATGAGTCCCCTAACATTCCGACCTTGCTGATTCATACCATTCTGACCATGTTGGCGATTGTCTGTTTGCCACGTCAATTCCATACCATGGTGGTTGAGAATGAACGCGCGCAAGACTTACACGTCGCGCGTTGGCTATTCCCACTGTATCTGATTCTGATGGGCATTTTCGTTCTGCCAATCGCGTGGGTAGGGCAAAGCCTGTTGAGTGGCAGTCCTGCCGATACGTACGTGATCAGTGTGCCGATGGCGGTGGGCGCGAATGACATCGCCTTGCTGGCATTTTTAGGTGGTACTTCTGCGGCAAGCGGCATGGTCATCGTCTCGACCATTGCCTTAGCGATCATGGTATCTAACGATTTGGTGATGCCGCTGATTCTGCGCCGGATGAAGTTATCAAAACGCAATCATCATCACTTCTCTACGTTGTTATTACGTATACGTCGCGGGCTTATTCTGCTTCTTTTGATTGGTGCGTGGGGCTTTTATCAGGCTTTAGATAGTATCCACTCACTCTCTGCGATAGGTTTTCTCTCGTTTGCAGCAATTACTCAGTTCGCTCCGTCTCTGCTTGGCGGTATGTACTGGCGTCAGGGCAACAAGAAAGGCGTGTATGTTGGTTTGCTGGTGGGGTTCACCATTTGGTTGATTACTTTAATGAGCCAAACCGACATGCTGGCGGGTGATGCAAGCAACAACTTGCTGATTTGGTTGATCACTCCGCCTGATTTATTGGCAGGCTTTGGTATTGCTGTTTCTGACTGGGGCATGATCCTCAGTGTAGTGGCAAATACCGCGTGTTTTGTCGCGGTATCACTAGCTACGCGCCCAAGCATAAGTGAACGCTTACAATCGGCGTCATTCGTTGGTACGCCGTTGCCTGAGAGTGAAAACATCAGCTTGTATCAGAGCCGTGTGACGGTCAGTGAACTGGAGATGTTAGCGTCACGATTTGTCGGACGCACGCGAGTGAAATCTGCTTTTCAAACCTATTGGAGTCAGCAACGCGAAGAGCTACTTCCCAATCAACAAGCTCCCTCTACCTTAATTCGACACACCGAGCGCGTACTTGCCGGTGTGTTTGGTGCCTCTTCAGCTAAGTTAGTACTTACTTCTGCTTTGCAGGGCAGAAACATGCAACTTGAGGAAGTGGCGACCATCGTTGATGAAGCCTCAGAGCTGTACGATTTCAGCCGTGGTTTATTGCAAGGTGCGATTGAACACATTGGGCAAGGCATCGCAGTGGTCGACAAGCAACTAAGGCTGGTGGCGTGGAACCAACGTTATCTGGAGTTATTTGTTTTCCCGCCGGGTTTGATTCAGGTCGGGCGTCCGATTGCGGATGTGATTCGTCATAATGCTGAGCAAGGTTTATGTGGTCCGGGTGACCCTGAAGACCACGTTCGTCGCCGCGTTTATCACCTTGAGCAAGGCACGCGACATACCTCTTCCCGTGTGCGTCCTGATGGTCGCGTAATTGAAGTGCAAGGTAACCCAATGCCAGGTGGTGGCTTCGTGATGAGCTTTACCGATATAACTGTATTCCGCGATGCGGAGCAAGCTCTGAAAGACGCTAATGAGACACTAGAAGAGCGCGTTCGTGCTCGTACTCGTGAATTGGAACAACTGAACAAACAACTGGTGGCAGCGACGCAACGCTCTGAGCATGAGTCACAATCCAAGTCGCGCTTCTTAGCCGCGGTAAGCCATGACTTGATGCAGCCGCTGAATGCCGCTCGTCTGTTTGCTTCTTCGTTGTCGGAAGTTGCCAAAGACAGTGAAACCCAAAAGCTGTCGACCCACATTGAGAGTGCATTAGGGGCGGCGGAAGATTTGATTGGCGACTTGCTGGATATTTCGCGTTTGGAATCGGGCAAGTTGGACGTCAATGTGCATGGCTTTGCGGTCAATGATGTATTAGCTAACTTGAATGCGGAATTTAGCGCACTAGCGAAACAACAAGGCATTGAGTTCACCATGATCCCATCGTCTTTGATGGTGAAGTCTGACCCGAAATTGCTGCGCCGTGTGGTACAGAACTTTCTTACCAATGCGTTCCGTTATAGCCCAAATGGCAAAGTGGCGCTCGGAGTGCGTCGTGTGCAAGGGCGAGTGCGTATTGATGTGTGGGATAACGGGATGGGTATCGAAGAAGAGAAGCAACAAGAGATCTTCGAAGAGTTTAATCGTGGTACTCAAGTGCGTTCTGACCAAGGTTTAGGGTTAGGCTTGGCTATTTCGAAAGGTATTGCTCAAGTACTAGGGCATGAAATCTCGATGCGTTCTTGGTTTGGTCAAGGCAGCGTATTCTCGATTACCTTAGATAAGGCAGAGAAGGTGCACATTCCGGCAGTCAGAGCTGTGAAGAGTGCACAATCCGATTTAAGTCATATTCGTGTACTGTGTGTCGATAATGAGCCAGACATTCTGGTTGGAATGGAAAATCTACTCTCACGCTGGGGCTGTGATATTCGCATTGCGACCGACATCGTTGAGAGTCTGAAAGCGATCGAAGACGATTGGCTGCCGGATGTGATTTTCTCCGATTATCGTTTAGACAATGGTCGAACAGGATTAGAAGTGTTGCAGCAATGCCGCTTGCGTCTGGGTAATCGCTTTGAAGGGGTGATCATCAGTGCCGATCGAACCGATGACATGATGGAAGGCATTAAAGCCAATGGGTTCAGTTTTATCGCCAAACCGGTGAAACCTTTGAAATTACGTTCGGTACTCAATCGAGTCGCCTAGAAAAAAAAGACCTCCGATTGGAGGTCTTTTGCTTTAAGGGGGTGATCGGTCGGTGGCTTATTCTGCAACGCCGCCTTGAGTCAGTTTGGTTGGATCGAGCAATCTTTCTAATGTGGCACGATCTAAGTCCGTTTCTTCTTCCGCTACATCAATGATAGCGCGACCTTGTTTGTAGGCTTTCTTCGCCACTTCCGCTGCTTTTAGGTAGCCAATCACAGGGTTAAGTGCGGTGACCAGAATTGGGTTCTTCGCCAGTGCAACATCAAGGTTGTCTTGGCGCACTTCAAACGTCGCAATGGCTTTGTCTGCCAAAGCAACGGCGCTGTTCGATAGCAGTTCAATGCTTTCTAATACATTGTGAGCTATCACTGGTAGCATCACGTTAAGTTGGAAGTTACCCGATTGACCTGCAACGGTAATGGTCGCGTCGTTCCCAATCACTTGTGCCGACGCCATGGCTGCTGCTTCTGGAATCACAGGGTTCACTTTGCCCGGCATGATAGAAGAGCCCGGTTGTAAGCCTTGCAGTTCGATTTCACCTAAGCCTGCTAGTGGACCTGAGTTCATCCAGCGAAGATCGTTTGCGATCTTCATGATCGCAACTGCTGCTGTTTTGAGCTGTCCCGATAGGGCGACGATCGCATCCTGACTGCTGAGATTGAAGAAGAAGTTTTTGCTTGAAGCAAACTCTATGCGCGTTGATTGCGTTAGGTTATCGGCAAAAAGATCGGCGAAGCGTGGATCGGCGTTGATCCCTGTACCCACCGCTGTTCCGCCTTGAGCTAACGCTTTCACTGCTGGCAGTGTTTGTTCGATGGCTTGTTTAGCGTGTTCGATTTGGAACTGCCAACCACCAAGCTCTTGAGCGAAGGTAATTGGCATCGCATCCATGAGGTGCGTACGACCTGTTTTCACTACATCTTTCAGAGCTTGCTGCTTAGTCTCTAGTGTTTCACTTAGGTGGGACAGTGCAGGCAGTAGCTGTTTTTCAATCGCAATTGCCGAGCTAACTTGAATCGCAGTAGGCACTACGTCGTTACTGCTTTGACCCATGTTGACGTGATCATTTGGATTGACCGTTCCGCCTAGGTGCTCAGATGCCAATGTTGCAATCACTTCGTTGGCATTCATGTTGGAACTGGTGCCCGAGCCAGTTTGGAATACATCGATAGGGAATTGATCGATGTGTTTACCATCAATGATGGCTTGCGCGGCATCAGCGATGGCATTGGCAATATCACCTTCTAGCAGGCCAAGTTGAGCATTGGTAAGCGCTGCGGTTTGTTTGATGTGAGCGAGTGCTTGAATAAACCCTGTCGGCATGGTGTGTTTGCTGAAAGCAAAGTTATCGACAGCGCGTTGAGTTTGGGCTTGATACAAAGCGTTCGCAGGGACTTTGACTTCGCCCATGCTGTCCGCTTCGATACGGAATTCCGTGGTCATGGTAGGTTCCTTTTGTTTAATCGAGTGGCGTCTGTATCAGACGTAATTGTTGTTGTAATGAGAGAAATTTCACATCGCCATCCTCAAACTGGTAGTAGTAGCGTTTGAGACAAAGTAGCGGAGTGTGAATGGAATCGAGGCAGACTCGGCGGAAGATGCGACTACGAGTAGGGTCTTGAATCGCGTCGAGTAGATGGAAGTAGACTTGGCGCAAATACAGCTCGCACAGCAACAGGTTTTCGTGCTCTGCATCGTGATCGTAGATGGACGACAGCACCATACCCCAATGGATGTAATCATGGATCACATCGGGTTCGAAGCCGCTTGGCGCATACACATGAAGGAATCGGTCTTGCGCTTTAAAAAAGGCGTTGTAGATGGCTTGGCTGCTGTCCATAGTTACCTCGATACTTAAGATAATGATAATTATTATCAATTAATTGTCGATTAGCAACCACAGCTTTTTTGAGGAAATAACACAACAAAAAAAGCCGATACTCGGACTCAGTATCGGCTGAAGTGGGAGAGCTCAATCCCTACAATTAAGCTCGGTATTCTTTCGCGAGATAAGGTCGGCTCAAATGCGTCTTCAAGCCTTATGGAGCAGGTAAGTTATTTGTCCGTAAACAGGGTTTCGTATTTCACAAACGCCGTTTGCGTTTCACCGTAATAGAGCGTGCCATCAGATTGAATCGCAACACGTAACCAACTTTCTGCTGAAGCTGGCTTAGGTAAAGTGATGGTCCAGTTTTGTCCGGCTTGATCCGCTGGTTTCATGTCAATTGGCTGTGCGTTTTGCTCTTGGCTATCCACGACTGAAAGCTTCACTCCTTCCAGTGGATAAGCCGCGTGTAAAGATAGCTCTAGGCTATCTTGAGTCAGCTTTTCTGAGCGAAACTTCACTTTAAAGTCGCCATTCTCCATATCACACAAGCCACTGGTATAACGGCAATTCGACTTGCTGGCCAGTTTGTAGCTTTCCCCTTCTTTAGCGGCATGAGGTTTCTCACTCAGAGCCATGTCTGTACCGAAATAAGCGATTAAAGACAGAATTGGGGCGATCAACAGAGCGATAATAAAGTGCTTGTTTTTGAACATGTTGGCTTCCTTGCTACAACTTCATAAGGTTAAATTAACCTAATCTAGCGAATAAAAAAGCCCCAAGCGGGGCTTTTGTGGTTTGCGTTATATTTTAGTGGTCTACCGCACCGCCAGCGCCTGCTGGTACACGTACGTGCTCGACTAGGTCTTTTACTTCTTGTGGTGTTTCTGCCGTTACTTTCGATACTGCAAATGCCACGACGAAGTTGAACACAGCACCAATTGCACCAAATGCGTTTGGTTCGATGCCTAGGAACCAGTTCTGACCCCAGCTTTGTAGGTACGCCCAGTCAGCAACAAATAGGATGCCTTTGTGCTGGAATACGTAGAATAGCGTGATACTGATACCTGCAATCATACCTGCGATTGCGCCTTCTTTGTTGATGCTCTTACTGAAGATACCCATCATCAACGCAGGGAAGATGGAGGATGCCGCCAGACCGAAGGCGAGCGCTACCGTACCGGCTGCAAACCCGGGCGGATTCAAGCCTAAGTAACCGGCGACTGCGATGGCGACTGCCATGGAGATTCGACTCGCGAGCAGCTCTTTCTTCTCGGATATGTTTGGATTTATCACACCTTTGATTAAGTCATGGGATATTGCGGACGAAATCGCCAGTAGTAGACCTGCAGCCGTCGATAGTGCTGCCGCCAGACCACCAGCTGCGACAAGTGCGATAACCCAGTTAGGTAGCTTAGCAATCTCTGGGTTTGCTAGTACCATGATGTCACGGTCAACTTTCAGCTCATTCGTTGCTGGGTTTGATGTGTACTCAATCAGACCGTCGCCGTTCTTATCATCAAAGCCTAGTAGACCTGTTTTCTCCCAGTTTTTGAACCAGTCAGGGCGCTCATCATAAGCAAGGTGCTGACCCGGAGCTGGGTTAACGGTATCCATTAGGTTTAGACGCGCCATTGCTGATACTGCAGGTGCTGTTGTGTAAAGGATAGCGATGAAAACTAGTGCCCAACCTGCTGATGTACGTGCATCACGAACCTTAGGTACGGTAAAGAAACGGATGATTACGTGTGGCAGACCCGCCGTACCGATCATCAATGACATGGTGTACACAAACATGTTTAGTGTGTCGCCACGGACTTGGGTGGTGTATTCACTAAAGCCGAGCTCGGTGACCACTTGGTCGAGCCTATCGAGTAGATAAACATCGGTGCCTTGTATGGTACTACCTAAGCCGATCTGTGGTAGTGGGTTACCTGTTAGTTGCAGAGAGATAAAGATTGCAGGAATAGTGTAAGCAAGAATGAGTACGCAATATTGAGCAATCTGCGTGTAGGTAATGCCTTTCATGCCACCCATTACGGCGTACATGAATACGATACACATACCGATCAGTAGACCTGTCGAGTAATCCACTTCTAGGAAACGACCGAACGCCACGCCCACGCCTTTCATCTGACCGATAACGTAAGTCACCGATGCGATGATAAGACACACAACCGCTACGATACGCGCTGCGTTGGAGTAGAAACGCTCACCTACGAATTCTGGCACGGTAAACTTGCCGAACTTACGTAGGTATGGTGCAAGCAGAAGTGCCAGCAGTACGTAACCGCCTGTCCAGCCCATTAGGAATACCGAACCGCCATAACCCATGAAGGCAATCAAGCCTGCCATTGAGATGAACGATGCTGCTGACATCCAGTCTGCTGCGGTTGCCATGCCGTTAGCGATAGGGTTTACACCGCCGCCTGCTACATAGAATTCTTTGGTTGAGCCCGCACGAGCCCAAATCGCAATACCGATGTAGAGGACGAACGTCGCGCCAACCACCAGATAGGTAATAGTTTTCAAATCCATCTGAGTTACTCCTTACTCATCTACGCCGAATTCACGGTCGATTTGGCGCATCTTCCACGCGTAGTAGAAAATAATACCTAGGAAGGCATAGATGGAGCCTTGTTGAGCAAACCAGAATCCTAGTTTGTATCCACCTAATTGAAATTGATTAAGTACGTCGACAAATAAAATGCCGCAGCCGAAAGACACTACGAACCAGATGACCATCAGGGTAATCATGAGCTTCACGTTCTTGTCCCAGTAGGCTTTGGCTCTTTCTTCGCTTTCAAATGCCATTGCCGTCTCCTTACGATTGGTATTGTTGTTAAAAAAATGTTTCAACATGTACATTAGCAAGGCACTGGCAAGAACTCTTTTCAACTTTAGTCGGGACGCTAAAAAGCAAAAACGCCCGTTTTTAGGGCGTTTGAGAGAAGGTGGGAATAAAAGTGTGATGTTAATTTGATGTTAAATTAGCCAAAGGTCTAAGAGTTTTATCAATTAACATAGAAATCTTTTATACCAAGCAGCAAATTATTCAGTGCAACAGCAGCAAGGATAAGCCCCATTACGCGGCTGATGATGGCTGCGCCTACGTTACCAATCACTTTTTGAATCGTGTTTGCACCTAGTAACAAGAATAAGGTCACCAGAAGTACCGCAATCATGACGCCTGCGGTCATTGCTTGGTCGACAAAAGAGTATCGGTTGTTATCGGTGAGCATAACGATGGCCATCATGGCACCCGGCGACGCAATCGAAGGAATCGCAAGAGGGTAAACGGCTAAGTCAGCGAGATCGGAGTGGCTGACTTCTTCGCCCAGTTTTTGTTCTTGTTCTGGCTTGCTCTCACCAAAGATCATCGACAATGCAAACAGCAATAACACTAAGCCACCAGCGGCTTGGAACGCGGGTAATGGGATTTGCATTGCTTCCAGTAATAACTGACCGGCAATAAGAAAGAACAGCAACACACCCATCGAAATGGCAATGGCTTTCAACGCGACGAGACGACGCTGTTTTGCCGTGAGGTGTTGAGTTTGTGATAGATATACGGGTACTGAACCAATCGGGTCGATGACGGCCCAGAGTACGACGAATTGAGTGACGAGAATACTTAGCAAAGTATGACCTCCCAGAGTTAGCGGTTTAACAGAGGGATGAAAAGGCTGTGTGTGACAGCCTTTTTATTTTAACGTCTGTTGTTCTTTTGGCGTCATATAAATGTGAATTAGATATATTTACTAACACATTACTGCTCGGGTTCCATTTGCTGCAGTAGGATGACGGCTTGAGTACGGTTCTTCACGCCCAGTTTGCGGAAAATTGCCGTCATGTGGGCTTTGATGGTGGCCTCGGAGACATTGAGCTCGTAAGCGATTTGCTTGTTGAGTAAGCCGTCGGAAAGCATACCCAACACTTTGTATTGCTGAGGGGTAAGTGCGGCAATTTTCTCTGCCAAGTCATTACAGGCTGCGTTATTGGTGATCAAGCCTTCCGGGAAGTATGGGTCGCCATTGAGCACTTGGTTGAGGGCATTGACCAGCTCGCGCATGTCGCTCGATTTTGGAATAAATCCGAACGCACCGTGGCTCTTCACTTGTGTGACCACACTAGGCTCTTCACTGGCAGACACCACTACCACAGGAAGATCTGGGTATTCAGCACGAAGGTGAATCAAGCCCGACATGCCATTGGCGCCCGGCATCTTGAGATCTAACAACACCAAATCTGGCTCTTCTTCTTTTTCCAGCAACGCGAGTAGAGCGTCCAGCGTATCCGCTTCGAGAAGGTTAGCACCACTCACAGCCATGTGTACCGATTGGAACAAGGCATTGCGGAACAGCGGGTGATCATCAGCGATGATAATGGTGTAGGTCGAATCCATGACGTTAAACACTTTTGACTATTTCGTTAATGGAATTATTGTCCACCTTTAAGAATGTGGACAATATTTATCCGCTAAAAGTCTGAACTAAATCGACTTTTATTAGAAAAATTGCATATAAACGCAACTTTCTCAGTTTTATTGAGACAACAAAAAACGCCAGTGAATAATCACTGGCGTTTGAATGATTCATCATCAGAATCGGTTGATGTGCTCTAAGAAAGGCTCGGCTTGCATAAAGCCCGTCAAACGAGCGTTTGAAACATGTTCGCCATTGGCATCCCAGAACTCAATCGTTGGTAAACCCAGTACATTCATATGTTTAAGCAGCTCGATGTCTTGCACTTGGTTCTTAGTTACGTCCGCTTGCAGAAGAACGAAGTCTTGCAGTTTGGCTTCGACGCTTGGGTCATGGAAGGTGTACTTCTCGAACTCTTTACACGCCACACACCAGTCGGCGTAGAAATCTAGCATCACTGGTTTGCCGGCTTGTTTCGCCTGAGCAAGTGCAGCCTCAAGCTCTGCCACGTTAGCAATACGAGTAAAGCTCACTGTTGCTTGCTGAGTTTGTGTAGTGGTATTACCGCCAAACCAGTAGTTCAATGCTGGTTGAGCAGAAGCAAACAAACCAAGCACAGCAATGATGCCTACTGCGCTTTGCTTCCAACCGCCAAACTCTAAGCTGTTTTTGATGTGGTATAGCCAACCAAAAGCCGCGATACCCAGTGCTGACCACAATGCCGTTGCCCACATTTCTGGCATGATGCGCTCAAGTAGGAAGATAGGTGCAGCCAGTAGAATGAAGCCGAATAGGGTCTTCACGCGATCCATCCAACCTCCTGCTTTTGGCAGAAGTTTGTTGCCGAATACTGCAACAAGAATGAGTGGAATACCCATACCCATCGCTAGTGCGTAAAGTGCGATACCACCCGTCAGCAAGTCACCGCTTTGTGCCACGTAAAGTAGCGCACCAGAAAGAGGCGCCGTGGTACATGGTGAGCACACCAGTCCAGAAATCGCACCCATCGCGAATACGCCAGCACTGCTGCCGCCTTGTTGTTTGTTGCTGAGGTTGTTTAACCACGTTTGCACGCTACTTGGCAGTTGCAGGTTATAAACGCCAAACATAGACAATGCGAGTGTTACGAACAGCACACTCAAACCAATCAACACATAAGGGTGTTGCATCGCCGCTTGGAACTGCATGCCAGCAGACGCGACTACAAGGCCGAGTAGGGTGTAAGTCAGCGCCATGCCTTGTACGTAGACAAACGACAAGCCTAGCGCGCGGCGTTGGCTCAGTTTGCCACTGCCAAGCACGATGCTGGTCAAAATTGGGTACATAGGTAGCACACATGGTGTAAACGCCAAGCCCACACCAAGCGCCAAGAACAGAAGCGGCGTCCACCAGTTATCAGCTAGGTTTGCGGCAAGACTATCTTGCTGTGTTACTGGAGCCGATGGTGTGTCGCCAGACGTAGATGATTGCGCCGCTGGTGGCGTTACCGTTGGTGCTTGCTCTGCTTTTGGTGTTGTCGTCGCCGGTGTTGGATCTGAGTTCGATGAAGTAAACGCGCTGATAGGAATCACGCGAGTTTCTGGTGGGTAACAGAAGCCTGCTTTCGCACAGCCTTGGTATTGCACTACCACGCGCGCACCGTCTTGCCAATCATGCATTGGTACGTTGACGAACAAAGGCTGAGTGTAGATATGCACGTCACCAAAGAATTCATCTTTATGCGGCGTTCCGTCTTCCATTTGCAGTTCGCCTAGCGATACTTTCTCACCCGCTACCGATAGGCGTTCTTGATACAGGTAATAACCATCGCGTACTTGCCAGTCCAGCATCAGTTTGCCGTCTTGTTGGTAGTAGTTGAATGGGAAAGCCTGATCGACAGACACAAAGGTATCGTTGCTGCTGCCAAAGGTGTTTTGGGTGTCTTTGCCAAACAGCGCAAAAGAAGGCGCAGAAAAGGTAATAAGCCCTAAGAGTAAGACGGAAAATAATGCACGCATAAAAGGATCAATTCATCTTAGATAGTTGCCGTTAGTGTAACTCAATCAGACCTGCTGGCTAGCCAATAAGTTTCATGGAAGTGAAGATTTGTTAAGCGCTATCCAATGCGACAGGCAATAAAAAAGGGAGCCGAAGCTCCCCGAGTAAGACTCTGTTTCTACTAGATCAGTAGACCACCGAATGCGAAGCCAAGTGCTACCGCTGAAGCGATGGTAGCCACACCTGGTACGAAGAATGGGTGGTTGAATACGTACTTACCGATACGAGTTGAACCCGTGTCGTCCATCTCAACCGCTGCTAGAAGCGTTGGGTAAGTAGGCAGTACGAATAGCGCACTTACTGCTGCGAAAGACGCAACTGCGGTAAGTGGTGCCACACCGATTGCTAGTGCTGCAGGCATAAGCGCAACGGTAGTTGCACCTTGCGAGTAAAGCAGCATTGAAGCGAAGAATAGAACAAGTGCTAGCATCCATGGGTAGTCTGCTAGTAGCGCACCAGCCACTTCTTTGATGCCGTCAACGTGCGCGTTCACGAACGTAGAACCTAGCCATGCTACACCAAGAACACACACACACGCTGTCATACCAGAGCGGAATGTCGCTGCTGCTGGGATTTTGCCAGCGTCGATTTTACAGCTCATTACGATAGCTGCCGCAGCTGCGAGCATTACTGTCATGATTGCTTCGTTACGACCTAGAGCAGGGTTCTCGATAAGGCCAACAGAGCCAGAGATTGCTGCTGCGTAACACACTACGAATGCGATAGCGCCTAGGAAGATGAAGGTTGCTTTCTTCGCTGTTGGCAGGATTTCGCGCTTAGATTCTGTGTTTAGCTTGATCAGGCCTTTTGCTAGACGGTCTTGGTATTCAGGATCGTCTTTAAGCTCGCTACCCATGAAGTTCGCTACGAATGCACCGATCATACAAGCGATGAACGTTGTTGGGATACAGATTGCTAGTAGCGTTAGGTAGTCAACACCAAATGGGTGAAGCATTGCTGCGAATGCTACAACAGCCGCAGAGATTGGCGACGCTGTGATAGCAATTTGCGATGCTACTACCGCGATAGACAGTGGACGAGAAGGACGAACACCTTGGCCTTTCGCTACTTCTGCAATAACAGGAAGAGTAGAGAATGCCGTGTGACCTGTACCCGCAAGTAGTGTCATTAGGAATGTCACGATAGGTGCGTAAAAGGTGATGCGTTCGGGATGTTTACGCAAAAAGTCTTCCGCAACCTGAACCATCCAGTCCAAACCACCCGCTACCTGCATTGCAGCGATAGCAGTAATTACAGACATGATGATCAGGATTACATCGACAGGGATGAAAGACTGGCTTGTCGGGACACCTAGGATTAAAGACAATGCAATTACCCCTGCACCACCGGCAAAACCAATGCCGATACCACCGATTCTTGCCCCCAAATAAATGAAGAGCAGAACCACGAAGAGTTCGACCATTACCATATTGATACCTCTTTTAGTTTTTAATGATTCTGATTTTTTGAGCACTCAGGAACAGGAGTAAGTGTTCAGAAAATCAGAACCCGAGCGGCTTACGGCAATAAAAAGCGCATAAAAATTGTGGTTAACCGTATTCGAGCCTAAAAAAGGGCCCCGTTAGGGACCCCTTTCACATGCGATTACTCGTAGCGTTTCGCTTTATAAGTCGGATGCATGAAGTTTTCAACCGATAAGATGTCATCTAGCTCTTCTTCAGTTAATAAACCGCGTTCTAGAACTACATCACGTACACTCTTACCTGTTTCTGCACAGATCTTACCAACGATATCGCCTTCGTGGTGGCCGATGTATGGGTTTAGGTAAGTTACGATACCGATAGAGTTGTAAACGTAGTTTTCGCAAACTTCTTTGTTCACAGTGATGCCATCGATACATTTATCGCGTAGGTTCACACATGCGTTGTGAAGTAGAGAGATAGACTCAAACACGCTTTGTGCGATAACAGGTTCCATTACGTTTAGCTGTAGCTGACCGCCTTCTGCTGCGAAAGAAACCGTGTTGTCGTTACCTAGAACTTTGAAGCAAACTTGGTTTACTACTTCTGGGATAACTGGGTTTACTTTAGCTGGCATAATTGAAGAGCCTGCTTGCATTTCTGGTAGGTTCAGTTCGTTAAGACCTGCACGTGGACCAGAAGAAAGTAGACGAAGGTCGTTACAGATCTTCGATAGTTTCACTGCTAGACGTTTCAGCGCACCGTGCGTCATTACGTAAGCACCACAGTCAGAAGTCGCTTCGATCAGGTCTTCTGCTGGTACCACTTCTAGCCCCGTTACTTCTGCTAGATGTTTTACTGCTAGCGCTTGGTAACCTGTTGGTGCGTTTAGACCAGTACCGATTGCTGTTGCACCTAGGTTGATTTCTAGTAGTAGCTTAGACGTGTAATCTAGAGCACGAATTTCTTCGTTTAGTGTTACAGCCCATGCGTGGAACTCTTGACCCACAGTCATAGGAACCGCATCTTGCAGCTGAGTACGACCCATCTTCAAGATGTCTTTGAATTCTTGTGCTTTAAGCTCGAATGCGCCTTTAAGGTATTCGATCGCTTCCATCAACTGATGAACACTGTTGTAAACCGCGATACGGAAACCCGTTGGGTACGCACAGTTTGTTGATTGGCTCTTGTTTACGTGATCGTTCGGGTTGATGAACTCATATTGGCCTTTTTCCTTGCCCATCAGTTCAAGTGCAACGTTCGCGATAACTTCGTTAGTGTTCATGTTCACTGACGTGCCTGCACCGCCTTGGAATACGTCTGAAGGGAACTGATCCATGCACTTACCTGTTTCAAGGATCAAATCACACGCTTCTAGGATGTAGTTAGCAACGTCTTTTGGAATTGCGCCTAGCTCTTTGTTTGCTAGTGCAGCGGCTTTCTTAGTCATTACCATGCCACGTACAAATTCAGGTACGTCAGAGATGGTAGTGCTTGAAATGTTGAAGTTTTCGATAGCGCGAAGTGTGTGGATGCCGTAGTAAGCATCGGCAGGGACATGACGTTGGCCTAATAGATCTTCTTCAATACGAGTGGCTTGGTTTGCTGTCTTTGGAGCATCAGATAGTGTAGCCATAACAGGATCCTTAGATAATAATTCTGATATTTAAGTTATTTATTAGCCATTTCTGCAATCTAGAATCCATTCATCAGAGTTTTTGGCTGGAAAAACCGTCCTGACTTATGTGGCACATCATACTGCACCTAGCGCATAAAAATAGTAAGTGGATCACCTTTTTCGCTTTTGATGCGTCAATATTTTGCAAAGTATGAACGGGATATTAATAACCCTTTATGGGTAGGCGATTTTCCTCGACAAACATGGATATTAAGAGTCCGAAAATAGCACTTTTCAACGACCAATTTTTGTATATGCACCTTTATTCAAAGGGCGTTTTTGGCACAACGCATTCTCCCTAGTATGAACACGCTTTTTTACAACGATTCGTTTGAGCTTAGTAGGCTTTTGCCATTACACTGAAATCAACAAAGGAGGGCATGTGTTTCCTATCTTATTATTGGCGTTTATTTTCGTCCCGATCATCGAAATCGGCCTATTTATTCAGGTGGGAGGCTTCTTAGGTCTCTGGCCTACGATTGCTTTAGTATTGATTACTGCATTTGTTGGTGCGTCTTTGGTGCGTAGCCAAGGCATCCAGACATTGATGTCAGTGCAAGGGCGCTTAGAGCAAGGTGAGCTCCCGGCTCAACAGATTTTTGAAGGTGTGATGCTGGCAGTTGCAGGCGTATTGCTGTTAACACCAGGTTTCATGACTGACGCATTGGGTATGTTGGTGTTGTTGCCAGCACCGCGAGCGGCAATTGCCAAATACCTAATGAGCAAGATGGTGGTGAAGACTATGAACGGTGGCGGCTTCCAAAGTGGCTTCTCAAATCAAGGTCCATTTGAGCAAGACCCATTCCGTCGTGACCCATTTGATTCTCAATCGGATAATGGCAACACCTTCGAAGGTGAATATGAGCGTAAAGACGACAATGATCGTAACAAGCTCAACTGATTCAATCGGTAAGTAAGAAAAGCAAAAGGGCGCATTCAGCGCCCTTTTTAGTATCTGTCATTTGCAGTGCTTACAACGCGCCTTCAAAGCCCATTTGACGCCACGCTTCAAACGCAATGATAGCCACGGCGTTTGATAGGTTCAGGCTGCGCGCATCCGGCATCATCGGAATACGAATACGTTGTTCCATTGGCAGGCTATCAATCACGTCTGCAGGTAGACCGCGTGTTTCTGGACCAAACATCAAAACATCGCCTTCTTGGTATTTTGCATCCACATGATGACCTGTGGTCTTTGTCGTACATGCAAACAGGCGGTAGTTGCCTTGTTTCTCTTTCTCTAAGTATTCCAAGAATGCTTGATAATTTTTATGACGCGTTACGCGAGCCAAATCGTGGTAATCCAAACCTGCGCGGCGGACTTTCTTCTCTTCTAGATCGAAACCCAGTGGCTCAATCAGGTGGAGATTCGCACCACAGTTAGCACACAGGCGAATGATGTTGCCGGTGTTCGGCGCGATTTCTGGTTCGTATAGAGCGATATCAAACATGGTATTGAATTAGATTGGTCAAAACAGGCGAGCAGTATATACCCAAGTCACCATGAGAAGCGAGATTCAACACAATGACGGGTTATAGAAGAGGGCAACCACTTCATTGTGTTGCCCTCATTTAGATAGATTAACTCAGAGCGCGAGTGTAGCTCTCTTCCACTGCGCGCCAGTTGACCACATTCCACCATGCGTCGATGTATTCAGGACGACGGTTTTGGTAGCTGATGTAGTAAGCGTGCTCCCACACATCCAATGCTAGAACGGGTTCGCCTTGTACTGCGGCAACGTCCATCAGAGGATTGTCTTGGTTGCTGGTGGAGGTAATGTGAATCTCACCATTTTTTACGACTAGCCAAGCAAAGCCAGAACCGAAGGTATTGATAGCCGCTTGGGCAAATTCGTCTTTGAATTTTTCAAAGTCACCAAACTTCTCGTTGATGGCCTCTGCAAGAGCACCTTGAGGTTCACCGCCACCATCTGGTGACATGCAGTTCCAGTAAATGATGTGATTGTAGTAACCGCCGCCATTGTTACGGATAGCTGGGCTGTGTTGAGAAATGCAAGCGAAGATGTCATCGAGGCTTTGGGTCTCGAGAGCGCTGCCTTTTGCGGCAGCCATGAATTTATCGTAATAGGTTTTGTGGTGTTTGCTGTAGTGAACTTCCATGGTTTTCGCATCGATGTAAGGCTCTAACGCATCGTAGCTGTACGGAAGCTCTGGGAAAATGTGCGACATTGTAAATCCTCCTTAATGGAGGATTTACTTTAATGTTAATGAAAATCATTATCAACTTTGATCTTTGTGGGGTTATTTTGCCTCACTGATCAACGGCAGGGTAATGGTAACGCGTAAACCACCCAACGGGCTGCGACTTGCGATAATCGAACCACTGTGCTGACGAATCGCACTTTCGGTGATGGTTAAGCCTAACCCGGTACCACCAGAATGGCGGTCGCGCGCGGTCGACACTCGATAGAACGGACGGAAAATCGCTTCCAATTCTTCTTCTGGTACGCCTTCGCCGTTGTCATCCACCACAATGCGTAGCGTATCGAATGAATCCTGAATGTTGATTTTCACTTCGTCTTTGCCGTAGTAAATCGCGTTGCGGATGATGTTCTCTACCGCACTCATCAACAGTTTTGGGTTACCTGAGATACTGCGCTCTGGCACAGCAGAGTAGCTAAGTGTTTTCCCCATCTGTTCCGCTTCGAACTGTGCGTCTTTAATGATCTCTTCCCATAAGCTAGCAATCGGCTGGCTTTCACGCGTCATGTGGCTGTTCACTTGCATGCGTGACAACTCAAGCAGCTCGGCAATCATCTGTTCTAAGCGCTGGGCTTCGGTATCAATACGAGTCAGCTCTGGGCTTTCACCTTGCTTACGCGTCGCCAATGCACTTGCCATGCGCAGACGAGTGAGGGGAGAGCGCAGCTCGTGAGAAATATCCGAGAGTAAACGCTGCTGACCAGAAATCATTTGATTCACCGCCTCAACCATTTGGTTAAAGCTAGTACCTGCTTGGCGAAACTCCGTGGTGCCTTTTTCCAGATTAGGGTCGATGACAAACTCACCTTTGGCAACGCGCTGTGCCGCGGTTTCCAGTCGTCGAGCTGGTTGGCTCAATGCCCATGCTAGCCACAGTAGTAGCGGTGTACTCACCAACATGACGGCGAGCAGCAATTGCAATGGATGATCGAACAGGCGCAACATGATCGGCGGCGGTTCATTCCATTTAAAACCCACATACATCAGTAAGTCAGAGTTGGCGATTTTGATCGGCACTGGGCCTGCGATCATGTAGCGGCCGTAGAGTTTTTGTTTCGGCTGCGACTGATCTTCAATGCTAGTGACAAAGTTTTGCAGCGCACGCAGTTTGAAGTCTTTGTGGCTCGATGTGGTTAACACATTGCCTTCGTGATCAGAAAAGAAGATACGCGGACGCGGATCATGCTTGCTGCGTCGCTGACCTTCGATGCTGAACAAAATCTTGCCGAGGTTATCTTGTTTGCGATACTTCTTCTCAATGCCGTCGCGTATGTCAATCATACGCTGATAGTGGTCTTGCGGGATGTCGCGTGCTTTTCGTGGGTCAAGGTGTGGCAATGACAGCACCGCCATCAGAACCAAGAACATAGTGAACCAAAAGATGGCAAAGATGCGTCCATACAAGCTGTTTATCTTCGGCAGTTTGAAGCGTGGTGCTCGCATTAATCCTCCTCAATCAACATGTAGCCGCGCCCTCGTAGGGTTTTAATGCGTGGCTTACCGTTGCTTTGGTCTGGCAATTTTTTACGTAGGTTGGAGACGTGCATATCGATCGCGCGGTCAAAGGCTGCAAGGCGCTTACCAAGCACATCAAGACTGAGGGTTTCTTTCGTCAGCACTTGTCCTGGGTTCTGCACAAAGTGCGTTAACAGCGCAAATTCGGTCGTGGTTAAATCCAGTAGGGCTTCTTCACAGTACGCTTCTTGTTTGCCTGGATAGAGTTTGATTTCTCGATACTCAATGCAATCGCTGTTCTTGGTGTTCTTTTGGGTACTAGTGGTGCGGCGTAAGATAGCTCGAATACGCGCTAACAGTTCACGGTCGCTAAAAGGCTTTGGTAGGTAATCATCCGCGCCAAGCTCTAGGCCAATCACGCGATCGATCTCCTCACCTTTAGCGGTGAGCATCAATACTGGTGTCTCCCAGTTTTCGCGCAGGCGTTTTAGGGTCTCCATTCCATTGAGTTTTGGCATCATGACGTCAAGCAGTACAAGATCGATCTCACTGTTAATCGCCAATAAGCCTGCTTCACCATCATTGGCTTCACTGACTTCGTACCCTTCAAAGCTCAGCACTTCTTTAAGTAGGCTGGTTAGCTCTGTGTCGTCATCAATCAAAAGAATGTTCGCCATTTGAATACCTATTTATCATCGTGGTTGCTTTAATATTACATGGTAATGACGAGGAGGAATGAGTGTAAAAATCACTCTTTACGATTCTTTACGGTCTCTATACGTCGCTTTACCTAGTAGGTCGTATTCTACACTCAAGCGCTGTGAGAACAGCTCAGAAGAATCACTAACCTGTGTAAGGAATCTCATTATGAAAACTGCAAAGAAATTAGTACTAGCGGCTGTTGTTCTACCTCTAACTCTAGGTACAGCGAGTGCATTCGCATTCGGCGGTAAAGACCACAAAGGTCATCGCGGTGAGTGTGGTATGGGTATGGACCGCGGCATCATGCGTCAACTAGACCTAACTGATGCACAAAAAGACCAGCTAAAAGAAATGCGTGAAGCGAACAAAGCAGAAATGAAAGCGAAATTCGCCGACGGTCACGAAGCTCGCATGGCAGAGCGTCAAGCACACCACGACAAAGTACAAGCGCTACTATTGGCGGATAACTTCGACGAAGCAGCAGCAAACGACCTAGCGAAAGAAATGGTTGAGAAGCAAACTGAGCGTCGCGTTAAGATGATGGAGAAAAAGCACCAAATGCTGAGTGTTCTGACTCCTGAGCAAAAAACAAAATTTGTTGAGCTACAAAAAGAGCGTCAACAAAAGTGTGGCGAAAAAATGCAAAAACGCATGGAAAAGCACCACAACAGCTAATCGCTGAAAGATAAAGTAAGAGAGGTAGCCAGAGTGCTGCCTCTTTTTGATCTTGGCGATTTCATACTCATTAAACCATTCTCAAGGTATACTCAAAGCACGGTTTGAGTTAACTATTTGATTATGAAACAGCAATACGCACGTTTAGTGACGATGGCAGCTTGGACGGCAACCATCGTGGCGACGCTTCTTTTGATTGTCAAAGTCATCACTTGGTGGGTGACGGGTTCCGTCAGCTTACTTGCCTCTTTAATTGACTCCATGTTGGATATTGCCGCATCGGTAGTGAACCTTATTGTGGTGCGCTACTCCCTGCAACCGGCTGACAGAGAACACACTTTTGGGCACGGCAAAGCCGAATCTTTGGCCGCGTTGGCACAAGCGATGTTTATCTCCGGTTCTGCGGTATTTTTGATCCTAAACGGTATCGACCGTTTCTTCCGTCCACATGAATTGAATGCTCCTGAACTGGGTGTGTACGTCTCTCTATTTGCTATGGTCGTGACCTTTGGACTTGTGATGTTCCAAAAACATGTCGTGCGAGTGACAGGCAGTCAGGCGATTGCCGCTGACTCATTGCATTACCAAACAGACCTGTATATGAATGGTGCCATTATGGTGGCACTAGGTTTGAGCTACTTTGGTGTCACCCAAGCCGATGCGGTGTTTGCGATTGGTATTGGTATCTTTATTTTGTACAGCGCGTTCAAAATGGTCAGCGAAGCGATTCAGACATTGCTTGATAGAAAACTACCAGATGAAGAGCTAGAGCAAATTCGCCAAGAGTGTTTGAAGGTTGAAGGTGTGTTGGGTGTGCATCAACTTCGCACTCGCATGTCTGGGCCAACGCGTTTTATTCAATTGCATTTAGAGTTGGATGATAACTTGCGTTTGATCGAAGCCCACCACATTGCTGACAAAGTGGAAGATAATCTACTTGAGTTGTTCCCAGAAGCGGATGTGTTGATCCACCAGGATCCGTTGTCGGTGGTGTTCGGCCCAGAGAAAGAGCAAAAAGCCCAAGATTGGTAGCGGTCGAAAAATCAGACCAAGCGTGACGACAAATAGGCGCTTATTGACTATCTTTCCATCACTACTTGCTAAGAATCGTGATCCTGATGTGAATCAACGAAGTTGCAAAGAGAAACTGTAATACTCTTACATAAGTAGAAAAGTTACATAAAAAAGTGTGTTTTCATTGGTATTCCTGTAGAGGAAATGTAACATAACGCACAGTTCTGGATTATGCAGGTTGCTTGGTAACAAGGGGCCTAAAAGAAAATTAAATAAATTGATTGCCAAAGATCGAGGGTGAGCATGATTAAGAAGATCGGTGTTTTAACAAGTGGCGGTGACGCACCTGGTATGAACGCTGCAGTACGCGGCGTAGTTCGTACAGCACTATCTGAGGGATTGGAAGTTTACGGTGTTTACGATGGCTACCTAGGTCTTTACGAAGACCGCATCGAAAAGCTAGATCGTTCTAGCGTTTCTGATGTGATCAACAAGGGTGGTACATTCCTAGGCTCTGCACGTTTCCCTGAATTCAAGGAAGTGGCAGTACGCGAACAAGCGATTGAGAACCTTAAAAAGCACGGTATCGATGCACTAGTTGTTATCGGTGGTGACGGTTCTTACATGGGTGCTAAGAAACTGACTGAAATGGGTTACCCATGTATCGGTCTACCAGGCACAATCGATAACGACATCGCGGGTACTGATTACACAATCGGTTACCTAACTGCACTAAACACAGTTATTGATGCAATCGACCGTCTACGTGACACGTCTTCTTCTCACCAGCGTATTTCTATCGTAGAAATCATGGGTCGTCACTGTGGTGACCTAACTCTGATGTCTGCAATCGCAGGTGGCTGTGAGTACATCATCACTCCAGAAACTGGTCTAGATAAAGAGAAGCTAATCAGCAACATCCAAGATGGCATCTCTAAAGGTAAAAAACACGCAATCATCGCGCTAACTGAGCTGATGATGGATGCAAACGAACTAGCGAAAGAGATCGAAGCGGCAACTGGTCGTGAAACTCGCGCAACGGTTCTTGGTCACATCCAACGTGGTGGTCGTCCAACAGCATTCGACCGTGTTCTAGCATCTCGCATGGGTAACTACGCTGTTCACCTACTAATGGAAGGCCACGGCGGCCGTTGTGTTGGTATCGTGAAAGAGCAACTGGTTCACCACGACATCATCGATGCAATCGAGAACATGAAGCGTCCAGTACGCAACGACCTATACCAAGTTGCTGAAGAGCTATTCTAAGCCTGCTTGATAAAGTCAAAATCTAAAAAACCGCGGTTATCCGCGGTTTTTTATTATCTGAAATTTGTCTGAGCTGAAGTTTGCTTGAGACAGGTTTTGTGCCGAGTTAAGAACTAGCGTGCTCTGCTAACGTTAGGCGACGCTCGCGCAAGGCAAAGAGATAGCCTAATAAGCCGCCTAGGGTGTTACCCAGAGCAATACCAATAAACAAACCTTCGATGCTATAAAGCTGACTGCCTATCCATGCCGCTGGTAACGTAAAGACGAACAAGCGCATAAAGCTCCATTGGAAGGCGCGCAGCGGTTTGTGCATCGCGTTATAGCCACTCACCAACATCATCACAATCCCTTGGAAGCCGTAGCTAAATGGCACGACTAATAGGTAATGCCACAGCAAGTCTTTTACCGCTGCTTCTTGAGAGAAAAGCGCAGCAAGAGGAATGCTGAGAGGCACCATCATCAAAAAGATAAAGCCTTGGAAGACCACCGCAAAGCGCATGCTCAGGAACCAGCCAGAGAATGCACGAGCAGGGTTATTAGCCCCAAAGTTTTGCGCCATAAACGGGGTGAGTGCTGAGGTCAGCGACATCAGCACCAAAATCAAGATTGATTCAATACGTTGCGCAGCGCCATAAGCCGCGACCGCTGCGGTGCCGTGGCTAGACAAAATCATCATCAAAATCGCGCCCGATAATGGGTTCATGGCGTTCGACAGTGCTGCCGGTGTGCCTATTTTTAAGGTCTGTTGCCAGTCTTGTTTGATGAGCGACCAGTGCGGTGCGGCAAGTAGCTTTTCGCGTTTCACCAATACATAGAACGACCCGCAGAGCGCGCCAAACCAACTGAATGCACTTGCGATAGCTGCGCCCTGAATACCGAGCTCAGGGAAAGGGCCGTAACCAAAGATCAGCAGAGGATCGAGAATACCGTTGATAAGCCCTGCGAGCATCATGATCTTGGCTGGAGTTTTGGTGTCACCCGTCGCGCGGATCGCACTGTTGCCCGCCATTGGGATCACCAACAGAGGAATGGTCAAATACCAGACCTGCATGTACTGCTCAATCAGTGGAATCGAGTCTTCTCTTGCTCCGAGTAAGCTGAACAGTGGCTCAATAGTAAAGAAACCCAGCGTCGAGGCGACGGTGACTAAAACAACGGCGAGCAGTAAACCATGGCTGGTAAAACGTGCTGCTTGAGATGCATGCCCTTGTCCAAGCAGGCGTCCGATATTGGTCGACAGTCCCATGCCAATACCCATGGTGATGCAGTTCACCGCAAAGGTTACTGGGAAGGTATAACTGATCGCCGCGAGCGCTTGAGTGCCTAATAACGAGATGAAGAAGGTATCGACCAAGTTAAACATCAAAATCGCGATCATGCCCATGGTCATGGGTACAGTCATTTTGCGTAAGGTGTCGGGAATGGGGGCGGTCAACAAACCATGTTTGTCTTCGGCCTGGTTGCCCGGCTTATTCTTTTCCAACATTTTTGATGTCTATCTGGTGAGGGAAGGGCAAGGATACAAGAAAGCCTTTGCCTCGGCGAGCGAGCATTTCGCACGCAAACCGTTGCTTAGCTGCTGGTTATTTTAACTAAGTCACAAAAATTTCACGTCTACCCCTTGGGATCCTTAGCTTTGCCCTTATATACAGATCACGTGCCCCTGAGCGGGCAATTATCAAATAATCATGGAAATTTTCAGGAGAGACGACCGATGAACATTCGTCCATTACATGACCGAGTTATCGTTGAACGTAAAGAAGTTGAATCTAAGTCAGCTGGTGGCATCGTTTTAACTGGTTCTGCTGCGGAAAAATCGACTCGCGGTGTTGTTCTAGCTGTGGGTAAAGGCCGCATCCTAGAGAACGGCACAGTGCTACCGCTGGACGTTAAAGTTGGTGATACCGTTATCTTCGCTGAAGGTTACGGCACTAAGACTGAGAAGATCGACGGCAAAGAAGTTCTTATCATGTCTGAAAACGACATCATGGCTATTGTCGACTAATAGCAATCGTTGAGTAATTTTTTGCTCTGATTCAAAACGCAATCAAAAACAGAATTTAGAAAGGAAATCAAAGATGGCTGCTAAAGACGTTAAATTTGGTAATGACGCACGAGTTAAAATGCTAGAAGGCGTAAACGTTCTAGCGGACGCAGTGAAAGTAACACTGGGTCCTAAAGGTCGTAACGTAGTTCTAGACAAATCTTTTGGTGCTCCAACAATCACTAAAGATGGTGTATCAGTAGCGCGTGAAATTGAGCTGGAAGACAAATTCCAGAACATGGGCGCACAAATGGTTAAAGAAGTTGCGTCTAAAGCAAACGACGCAGCGGGTGACGGTACAACAACAGCAACCGTACTAGCGCAAGCAATCGTAAATGAAGGTCTAAAAGCAGTAGCAGCGGGTATGAACCCAATGGATCTTAAGCGCGGTATCGACAAAGCAGTTATCGCAGCAGTTGAGCAACTAAAAGAGCTATCTGTTGAGTGTAACGACACTAAAGCAATCGCACAGGTTGGTACTATCTCTGCAAACTCTGACTCAAGCGTAGGTAACATCATTGCTGAAGCAATGGAAAAAGTTGGCCGCGACGGTGTTATCACAGTTGAAGAAGGTCAAGCACTACAAGATGAGCTAGACGTAGTAGAAGGTATGCAGTTCGACCGCGGTTACCTATCTCCTTACTTCATCAACAACCAAGAAGCAGGTTCTGTTGATCTAGAAAACCCATTCATCCTTCTGATCGATAAGAAAGTATCGAACATCCGTGAACTTCTTCCAGCACTAGAAGCAGTAGCAAAAGCATCTCGCCCACTACTGATCATCGCTGAAGACGTAGAAGGTGAAGCACTAGCAACACTCGTTGTGAACAACATGCGTGGCATCGTTAAAGTAGCAGCAGTGAAAGCGCCTGGTTTTGGTGAGCGTCGTAAAGCAATGCTACAAGACATCGCTATCCTAACTGGCGGTATCGTGATTTCTGAAGAAGTAGGTCTAGAGCTAGAAAAAGTAGCACTAGAAGACCTAGGTCAAGCGAAGCGCGTTGCAATCACAAAAGAAAACACAACCATCATCGATGGCGTGGGTGAAGAAGCAATGATCCAAGGTCGTGTTGCTCAAATCCGTCAGCAAATCGAAGATGCAACTTCAGACTACGACAAAGAGAAACTACAAGAGCGCGTTGCTAAGCTAGCCGGCGGTGTTGCAGTAATCAAAGTTGGTGCAGCAACTGAAGTTGAAATGAAAGAGAAGAAAGACCGCGTAGAAGACGCACTACACGCGACTCGCGCTGCGGTTGAAGAAGGCGTAGTTGCTGGTGGTGGTGTTGCACTAATCCGCGCTGCATCTAAGATTGTTGACCTAGAAGGCGACAACGAAGAGCAAAACGTTGGTATCCGCGTTGCACTACGTGCGATGGAAGCGCCAATCCGTCAAATCACGAAGAACGCAGGTGACGAAGAGTCAGTAGTAGCGAACAACGTGAAAGCAGGTGAAGGTTCTTACGGCTACAACGCAGCAACTGGCGAATACGGCGACATGCTAGAGATGGGTATCCTAGACCCAACTAAAGTAACTCGTAGCGCACTACAATTCGCAGCATCAGTAGCGGGTCTAATGATCACAACTGAAGCGATGGTTACTGACCTACCACAAAAAGACGGCGCAGGTATGCCTGATATGGGTGGTATGGGCGGTATGGGTGGTATGGGCGGCATGATGTAATTTGCTGCTTGTCTTGTCGCTCTAACGCCTTATAGCTGCATCGAAAGTGCTCATTTACGTGTGTAAACTCCGCGCTTTCTCTTTGCTCTAAGACGTTATAGCTTAAAGACAACCGACCAAACCAAACCAGGAAGCCGAGGTGAATGCCTCGGCTTTTTTGTGCCTGTTACTTTGGTACGGAGCCTTCTGCGCATAAGTTTGTAGGTTGATTCTTACTTTTTCTTTTTAATCTGATAGTTAGCGAGTAATTATTACGCTTAATTTTTATCAGGTTAATTGGTTTAAAAATACGCAATTGTGTGGCTATTGTGCGCAAACGGTCAGGGAAAATGCAGAAAAATAAGTTTGATGAATCAATTGCTTTATTCTTCAAGTGGTTAAATATGACTTACAGCTAACATTTATCGAGTTAAAATGGCGCAAAATCTGTACATTACACTATGTTGTAAATAAACAATCCCCCAATGGAGATGAAAATGAAAAAGCTAATGACGTCACTGGCTGTTGCAGCCGCTATTGCTTCACCTGTTGCTCTTGCTGACAGCACGCCAGTTATGTTCTCTACTATCGACAACACTAACGCACCTTCTAACTCTTCTGTTGGCGGTGTTCGTCTTGCGGTTCTTCACGGTCAAGTGAACGAAGTAAAAGGTGTCGATTTCTCTCTACTAGGTATGTCTGAAACAGACCGTACTACTGGTGTGAACTTCGGTCTTTTCTTTGGTGCGTCTAAAGTCAACCAAGAAATGAAGGGTGTTTCTCTAGGTCTATTCAACTGGAACCAAGGTCAAACAACGGGTCTTAACCTAGGTGCGGTAAACGTGACTAACAACGTTGAAGGTCTAAACTGGAGTGCTGTGAACTACTCTGAAGGTTACACAATGGCAGACATCGGTCTGGCAAGTATCTCTAAAAAATCTAACTTCCAGCTAGGTTTCTTCAACATGACTGACCAAATCGACGGTGTTCAAATTGGTCTTCTAAACTGTGCGGACAACGGCTTCTTCAAGTGTTTCCCAATCGTGAACTTCGCTAAATAATCAGCGAGCTTCGCCAAAAGTTAAGTCACCTTCCTAACTTAACGCCAGATACAAAAAGACCCCGGCTTGATGTCGGGGTCTTTTTTATTGTGCTTGATTACTTAACTAAACGCGTTGATGTTTTTCGTTGCTGCATTTTCTGGTGCACACCACGGCGCAATGCTTTGACGCGGTTTTCCGCTTTGTCCACACCGAGTAAAACGGTCAGTGCCAATACGGTAATGATGATCGACTGTGATAAGTAACCCAAGCCAATCATTAAGCCTAACCCCGCCAATACCCAAATGACGGCCGCAGAAGTCACGCCGTGAATTTTTCCATCTTGAGTCATCATCACACCGGCACCTAAAAAGCCGACACCAGTAATGATCTGACCAAGTACACGGGCTTGATCTAATGTATTTGGCGACAAAGAGACCGCCATCGACATAAATAGGTAAGTACCTGAGATAACTAAAATTGCGGTACGAATACCAACGGGTTTACCGCGAGTTTGACGCTCAATGCCAATCATCAAACCATTGATGGCACAACAAAGCAGCGCAGCCCAACTAAAAGGGCCAAGATCGAAAAGGTGTTCAAAAGTTGCTTGCATCTTAACCTCCAAATTTGCGGAGTATGCATAGATAAGACCGCCTGATCGAACAAAAGCTTTTGCTCGTAACGACAATCTTTATACGGCAAGCAACTTATTCTAGATGCAGATCCAGCGGTGTTTTACTTGGGCGACCGCCAATTTCACGGGTCAACTTAGGCACTAGGTAGCCAGAAACTCGCGTGATCACACCGCGCATGATTTCTTTGGCTTCTTCATCGGAAACAAAGTAGTGCGCTGCACCTTGGACTTTATCCAAAACGTGCAAGTAGTACGGCAAAATACCAGCATCGAATAACGCTTCGTTTAGCGCAACCTGTGCTTCAACGCTATTGTTAACGTCTTTTAGCAGTACACCTTGGTTAAGCAGAGTGACACCAGCTTGCTTTAGCTTCGCCATTTGAGCAGCAAACTCAGCGTTGATTTCGTTGGCGTGGTTAATGTGCGTCACCAATACTATCTGTAGACGAGAAGCGCGAAGTAGGTGGCATAATTCATCGGTAATACGTGCAGGGATCACCACAGGCAAACGGCTGTGAATACGCAGGCGTTTGATGTGTGGGATTTTTGCGATGTGTTCAAGTAGCCAGTGAATCTCATCGTCTTTCGCCATCAGAGGATCGCCACCAGAGAAGATCACTTCATTGAGCTCTGGTTGTTGCGCCATATACTCCAAGCACTTCGTCCACGCCTGTTTGCCACTCTTATTCTCTTGATATGGGAAGTGGCGGCGGAAGCAGTAACGGCAATTCACCGCACAACCACCTTTCACGATCATCAATGCGCGATTGCGGTATTTGTGCAGTAATCCAGGCAGCTCGTTGTCTTGCTCTTCCAAAGGATCATTCGAATAGCCTTCATGTACCTCAAACTCTTCGTTCAAAGGTAATACTTGGCGCAAAAGTGGATCGTAAGGATTGCCTTTTTCCATCCTATCGACAAAACTTTGCGGTACACGCTGTGCAAACAGCTTACGCGCAGCGAACCCGTCCTGCCACGGTGAAGGATCGATTTCCAACATTTCCAGCAATTTTGCAGGATCGGAGATCCCATTCGCTAACTGTTTGAGCCAGTTTTGCTCAACAGATTCGACTTTTCGGGTTATTATGTGCGGCATTGAATTTAGCTCTAAGAATGTAAGAGGAAAAAATGGCTACAGTTAGCACCAATGAATTTAAAGGCGGCCTTAAGTTAATGCTTGATAACGAGCCTTGTGTAATTCTGGAAAACGAATACGTTAAACCAGGTAAAGGCCAAGCGTTCAACCGCGTTAAAATTCGTAAACTTCTTTCTGGTAAAGTGCTAGAGAAAACATTCAAGTCTGGTGACACTTGTGAAGTGGCAGACGTAATGGATATCGACCTAGATTATCTATATTCAGACGGCGAATTCTACCACTTTATGAACAACGAAACTTTCGAGCAGATCGCTGCTGACTTGAAAGCGGTTGGTGAAAACGCTAAGTGGTTGGTAGAAAACAACACTTGTATGATCACGCTTTGGAACGGTAACCCAATTACTGTTACTCCAGCAAACTTCGTTGAACTAGAAGTTACTGACACAGATCCAGGTCTGAAAGGTGATACTCAAGGTACAGGTGGTAAACCAGCAACACTATCAACTGGCGCTGTAGTACGTGTACCACTATTCATCGCAATCGGCGAAGTGATCAAAGTTGACACTCGTACTGGTGAATACGTAGGTCGTGTGAAGTAATTCACCTTAGACTTTCTGATTGAAAAGGTCGCTTCGGCGGCCTTTTTTATTGCCCGTCATTTACCTTTCCTTGATGCCTCTGTGCAAAAAATCGATATCTTCCGCAAATTTCTGATGATTTTGTATTTTTCGTAAAAATCTTATTTACTTCATGAATCTTTCGATTATTTCTTAATGTAACAATTTGATACATTAGTCCTCGTTGTCAGCGAGTTGCATAGCAATTTGATTTTTATCGATTTAACTCAATGACAATCCAATAAGGAGAACAAAATGGAAAGCAGAGGCTTAGGACGAGGTTTAAAGGTGGAAGAGAGACGTCAGTTACTACATAAAGGATTGAAAGCAGCCGTATTTGGTATTCCGCTGCTGGCAATAGGCTTAACGATTAACAGCTCAGTGCTGATGACCGATGCGGGTTACAGCTATGTGCATCAGAACAACATCACTGGTGAATTGGACGTATTCACAGAGCCGGGCATTCACTTTCGCATGCCGTTTCTGTCCAAGATTACCAAGTATGACCAAGTGATCACCGTGTCATTTGGTAACAGCAAGGGCGAAGATTTTTATCAACGCCTTGATGCGATTCAGGTTCGCTTTGCCGATACCTACATTGGTCAGATCCCAGTGACATTCCGCTTCAAGTTAAGTAATGACCCAGAAGCGGTGAAGAAGATGCATAAAGAGTTCCGCAACAACAGTAACCTAATTGATGCATTGTTGGTGAAGAATGCACGTAACGTGACGGTGATTACCGCGACTCAATACACAGGTGAAGAGTTTTTCCAAGGCGGCTTGAACCAGTTCAAATCCAAATTGGGAGACCAACTGCGTGAAGGTATTTATCTGACAGAGCGTCGTCAGGTAGAAGTGGAAGAGCTAGATCTTGCTCCGGTGGGCGCGAATCAGTCGAACGCGAACCAACTGCAACGCACTAACCAATTGGTTTGGAAGACGGTGCCGGTAGTGGACAATACTGGCCAACCAATCCGTCAGGATAACCCGCTACAGCAATACGGTATTCAAGTGACGCAGGTGACCATCGGTGACCCGCAACCAGAGAAGCAGCTTGATCAATTGCTCGCAGATAAAAAGCGCTTAGTAGCAGACCGTATCCGTGCGATTCAGGAGCAAGAGACCTCGAAAGCACAAGCAGAGACTGAGCAGTTACGTAAAGAGATTCAACGTACCCGTGAAGTACAAGATGCTCAACGTAGTAAAGAGCTTGCGATCATCGCACAGCAAAAAGAAGTCGAAGTTGCACGTCAGATTGCAGAGCGTGAAATCGTCGAAGTTGAGAAAACCAAGCGACTGGCTGAGGTGGAAAAAGAGAAAGAGCTAGCGATTGCAGAAGCGAACCTAGCGATTCAAAAAGCCAATGCTCTATCAGCAGAATTTGAAGCAAAAGCGATTCTTGAAAAAGGCCGTGCAGAAGCGGAAGTCTTGAAAGCGAAGTACGCGGCACTGGGTGCAAACCGAGAAGTGTACTTGGCAGAGCTGAACCGAGATGTGGCGAACTCGCTGTATAACAACCTGCAAAACTTCCAAGTGCAGATGCCACAAAACTACATCGGTGGTGGGGAAGCGACAGGTCTGAAAACCAACCTTGATGTGATTACTGGCTTTGGTGCTCTTGGTTTAATGGACCAAACCAAGAAGGTCACACAGCAATAAGATCATGGGTGGTCAAAAGCTAAAAAAGCAAAAAGATCATAGGTGACCAAAAGCTCTGATAGCTGTACAAATCAGAGTAATGCAGAGGCTGATACGTGTTATCAGCCTCTCTTTTTTGTTGGTGAAATACTGCTGAATATTTGCGCTTTATCTCAATATCACATTGATTTTATGAAGATAAAAAGGCGAGAGCGAAATTTGTGGCTATAGTGAATCAACACCCAACAAGCGCAAGGAAGCACTATGTCGACTCAAGAGCAACACCATCCACTCAATGATTATGTGGAATACCCTCCGCAAGAAATGGCAGCAAGAGCTGTACACAACCTTGAGCAACTTCAGCGCCGTCATTCGATTCGAAGTTTCTCTGATCGCCCAGTAGCGAAAGAAGTCATTGAGCACTGCATTCGAGCAGCGGGTACGGCACCTAGTGGGGCAAACCATCAACCTTGGTATTTTGTTGCGATTAACAGTGCAGAAGTGAAAGGGCAGATCCGCCAAGCCGCTGAAGAATTAGAACGTTCTTTCTATGAAGGTCGAGCAGGACAAGAATGGTTAGATGCACTGAAACCACTCGGTACTAATGCCAGTAAGCCGTATTTGGAAAAAGCGCCGTGGCTGATCGCGGTGTTTTCGCAAAAGAAAGGCGGTATGAGTAACGATGGGGAGCAAGCCAATTATTACGTGCATGAGTCAGTCGGGATTGCTACAGGCTTTTTGCTTCAAGCATTACATAACGCCGGTTTGGGTACCTTGACTCACACGCCAAAGCCGATGAGTTTCTTGAGTAAGATTTGTGGGCGAGACAATGATGTCGACCGTCCGTATATGTTGATTGTGACTGGTTATCCGGAAGAAGACGCGACCATTCCAGAACATGCTATGCACAAAAAGTCGTTGGATGAAATCGCGACCTTTATTGAATAGTGCCTGAAACGAATAGCACTGACGATAAACACAAATAGCAGGCAATAAAAAAGCTGGCGAGGTGCCAGCTTTTTTCATTTCCGTCGGTCTCTTAAATCATGAAGATAAAGATAACGGCTAGTGCAGAGATAAGACCTGCAAACGCGTAACATGCAATTTTACCTACCACACCTGTGTGGAATTTAAGGTCGTGCATGCCGTGGTGTACACGGTGCATCGCATGCCACATTGGCAATGCTAGCGTACCGATGATAAACAGTGCGCCAATGATGCTAGTCGCGAATTCAGATACGCGCTCGTAGCTCATTGCTTCTGCATCAATCACACCTAGTGGAACTAGGATGCCCAGTACGAGTACCGTGATTGGCGTGATCATCGCAAACCAAGTACCACCGGCACCAAATAGACCCCACCAGATTGGCTCATCAGAACGTTTCGGTGCTGTATTAACACTATAATTCGGTTTCATTACTCAAGCTCCTTACATCACGATGAGAACGATCAGTGAGATGAACGCTACCGCTGCCCACTGAGTCAGAACGATGATCTTCTTATCTACAGGTTTGCCTTTCAGACGAATTGGCATTACCTGTGGCATCATGCTGAAGAAAGTTTGTGCGTGGAATAGGCTACCTAGCAGCGCAACGATGTTGATCGCTACCACGATAGGGTTTGCCATGAACTCCAACCAACTTTGCCAAGCTTCTGGGCCTTTCACTAATGAACCTAGACCGAAAGTCAGGAAGATAGTGAATAGGATCAGAGGAAGCACCGTTGCTTCACGTACCATGTAGAAGCGGTAGAAAGGATGGTTCTTCCACCATGTGCGTTTTATTTCACGAACGTAAGGTTTACGGTTGCTCATCCTTATGCCTCCACTTTCTTTGGTGAACCATCAGGTTTCAACATCGCAATTACGAAGTCCATAGAAGACTCCACTTTGCCTTGGTTTACTGCCGCTGCTGGGTCAACGTTCTTCGGACAAACTTCAGAACAGTAACCAACAAACGTACAACCCCAAGCGCCGTTTTCACCATTGATCAGCTTCATGCGCTCATCTTTACCGTTGTCACGGCTGTCTAGGTTGTAACGGTGTGCCAGAGTTAGTGCTGCAGGACCAATGAACTCAGGGTTCAAACCGAACTGAGGACATGCTGCGTAGCAAAGACCACAGTTGATACAGCCAGCAAACTGCTTGTATTTCGCCATTTGCTCTGGTGTTTGTAGGTTTGTGCCGTCTTCTGGTTTGCGGTCGTTACCAATGATGTAAGGTTTGATCGCTTCTAGGCGCTCGATGAACGGCGTCATATCAACGATCAAGTCTTTCTCGATTGGGAAGTTTGCTAGAGGCTCGATAGTTACGCCATTCGGGTAATCACGTAGGAAGCTCTTACAAGCAAGCTTAGGCACGTTGTTTACCATGATGCCGCAAGAACCACAGATCGCCATACGACAAGACCAACGGTAAGACAGATCTTTATCTAGGTGATCTTTGATGTAGCCAAGTGCATCAAGTACAGACATGGTTTCATCAAATGGAACTTCGAATGTTTGCGTGTATGGTTCCGCGTCCTTCTCAGGGTCGTAACGCAGAATGTCTACTTTTTGAATGCGGTTTGCTGACATTATGCTTGCTCCTCTGTGCTCTTCGCTTCTGCTTCAGCGGCTTTTTCAGCTGCTGCAGCTTTCTCTGCCGCTTCACCGTATAGACGCGCTTTAGGCTGAGATTTAGTGATCTTCACGTTGCTGTAGTCGATGCTTGGTGCTGCATCTTCTTTGAAGAAAGCAAGCGAGTGTTTCAAGAAGTTCACGTCGTCACGCTCTGTACAACCGTCGTCTAGACGTTGGTGCGCACCACGAGATTCTTTACGTAGGATTGCAGAGTGAACCATCGCTTCTGCGACTTCTAGGCCGTAACCCACTTCGATAGCGTATAGGAGGTCAGTGTTGAACACTTTGCCTTTGTCTTTGATGCTGATTTTCTTGTAACGAGCTTTCAGCTCAGTGATCTTCTCAATCGTTGCTTGCATCAAATCTTCTTGGCGGTAGATACCACAACCCGCTTCCATGGTGTGACCCATTTCAGTACGGATATCTGCCCAGTTTTCATCACCTTCTTGGTTCATTAGAGCAGCAATGCGATCTTCTACAGCTTTCACTTGAGTCGCGATAGACTCTTCGTTCCAGCCTTTGAATTCTGCCGCGCGTTTCACCGCTTGTTCACCCGCAACGCGACCGAATACTACGAACTCAGCCAGCGAGTTAGAACCTAGACGGTTTGCACCGTGAAGACCAACAGACGCACATTCGCCAACTGCGAATAGGCCTTTAATGCGAGTTTCACATTCGCCGTTGGTTTCAATACCACCCATGGTGTAGTGAACCGTTGGACGAATTGGAATTGGCTCTTTTGCAGGGTCAACGTTCACGTAAGCTTTCGCTAGCTCACAGATGAACGGTAGACGCTCTTGTAGGTACTCTTCACCTAGGTGGCGAAGGTCTAGATGCACCACATCACCAAGAGGGTGTTTGATGGTGTTGCCTTTCTGTTGTTCGTGCCAGAAAGCTTGAGAAACTTTGTCACGTGGACCAAGTTCCATGTATTTGTTCTTAGGTTGACCCACTGGAGTTTCTGGGCCCATACCGTAGTCTTGTAGGTAACGGTAGCCGTCTTTATTGACGATGATACCGCCTTCACCACGACAACCTTCAGTCATTAGGATACCCGTGCCAGGAAGACCTGTTGGGTGGTACTGAACGAATTCCATATCACGTAGAGGAACGCCGTGACGGTAAGCCATCGCCATGCCGTCGCCCGTTACGATACCGCCGTTGGTGTTACAGTGGTAAACGCGACCTGCGCCACCTGTTGCTAGTACGACAGACTTCGCTTTAATCGTAACTAGTTCACCTTCAGACATGTGGATTGCAATCAGACCTTGTACTTCACCTTCATCAACAAGCAAGTCGACAACAAAGTACTCATCAAAGCGCTTGATGTTGTTGTACTTCATCGACGTCTGGAATAGCGTGTGAAGCATGTGGAAGCCAGTTTTATCTGCAGCGAACCAAGTACGTTCAACCTTCATACCACCAAAGCGGCGTACGTTGACTTCACCGTTCTCTTTACGACTCCATGGGCAACCCCATTGCTCCATTTGGATCATTTCGCGAGTCGCGTTCTCTACAAAGTATTCAACAACGTCCTGTTCACATAGCCAGTCACCACCGCCAACAGTGTCGTTGAAGTGGTTGTCTAAGCTATCTTCATCCTTGATAACTGCTGCTGAGCCACCTTCTGCAGCAACCGTATGGGAGCGCATTGGGTAAACTTTAGAAATAAGCGCTACTTCTAAGTCCGGGTTTGCTTCAGCCGCTGCAATAGCAGTACGAAGACCAGCGCCGCCTGCGCCGATGACTGCGATATCTGTGGTGATAGTTTGCACAGTTATCCTCCAGTGTGTGATTGCGGAAATCCGCTTGTTATTGTGAGTGTGAGGGCACCGTTTTTAGGCTATCCCTCAAAAGTAGTAGGGTTAGTGTAGGGGAGCCTTATGGCAGAAAAATTGATGTATTTGGGTTTTTTCTCCGGTAATGCACACGAGAGCATAGAAATTCTAGGTTATGTGACTGCTATCACGGCACGAAACAGTTGAGGGATAAACGTAAAGCTGCTCAATGTTACACAGGTGTTGCACGACATTACCCTCATTGATAATAGGGTAAGTTGTGAGTGTTTTTTGTACTGTAGAACGTGGAATGCTTGCTTCAATTCTGATCGAGTTTTATTCGTATTTAGACCAATACAATTAAGATGAATCCCCCCTCGCCGAGCTAGGCAAAGCGTGACAAAATTGCTATTTTCCTCGCTCACTTATGTATTGAGAGTCTTGTTATGCAAACGACCTGGCAACCTACTGCTTCTATGGAACAACTTCGTCAACGCGCCGCGTTGATCACCGCTATTCGTCAATTCTTTGCCGAGCGACAGGTGATGGAAGTCGACACGCCAGCCATGAGTCACGCCACCGTGACCGACATTCATTTGCATACTTTCCAGACCGAGTTTGTTGGCCCAGGCTATGCCGATGGCAGCAAGCTGTTCTTTATGACCAGTCCTGAATTCCATATGAAGCGCCTACTAGCGGCAGGCAGTGGCTGTATCTACCAAATCAACAAAGCGTTTCGTAATGAAGAGAATGGTCGTCACCACAATCCTGAATTCACCATGTTGGAGTGGTACCGCATCGGCTTTGATCACCACAAGCTGATGGACGAAATGGACGATCTGCTGCAATTGGTATTGAAGTGCGGCGCTGCTGAACGAATGACTTACCAGCAAGCCTTTATTGACGTACTTGGCGTGTGCCCGCTAGAAGGCTCGATGCAAGAGCTAAAAGTGGTCGCGGCTAAGCTAGGGCTAAGTGACATTGCCGAGCCTGAAGAAGATCGCGATACTTTACTGCAACTGCTGTTCAGCATCGGTGTCGAAGCGAAGATTGGCCAGCAAGTGCCGGCATTTGTTTATGATTTCCCTGCATCGCAAGCGGCACTGGCAAAGATCAATCCACAAGACAATCGCGTTGCTGATCGCTTTGAGGTGTACTTCAAAGGTATTGAGTTAGCGAACGGTTTCCACGAGCTAGATAACCCGAAAGAACAATTGGCGCGCTTTGAACAAGATAATGCTAAGCGTTTGGAAATGGGTCTGAAGCCACAGCCGATCGATTATCATTTGATTGGCGCGTTAGAAGCAGGCTTACCAGATTGTGCCGGTGTGGCGTTGGGTGTTGATCGCCTGATCATGTTGGCTCTTGGTTGTGACCATATTGACCAAGTGACTGCTTTCCCATTCCCAATTGCTTAAGGATTGATGATGAACCTGACCGCTGCACGTTTGGTGCTACTGAGTTACGCGACATTAATTGCTTACCTATCTTTGAGCTCGGGAGAGTTGCAAGATTGGGGAGATATTGCGTACTTAGATAAGATGCAGCACGCGATGGCGTACAGTGGTTTTGGCTTTTTGGGCTGCTTCTGCGTAGCAAGTTGGCGTCAGCGTTGGACGGTGGCTCTGAGCATTCTGTTCTTCAGTGCTGTGATTGAAGTTTTACAAGGTTATGTGGGGCGCCAAACCTCTTGGCAAGACTTGATTGCGAACTCGATTGGCATTCTAACTGGTCTGCTATGTTACCGTATTTGGAGCCTCTATCGACCTAGGTTGGTGAAGTCGCTATACTCGATTCGATAATGAAGAGGGAATACGATAACCATGAAAACGCGCGACAAAATCGTTTATGCCGCACTGGAGTTGTTTAACCAACATGGTGAGCGCAATATCACAACCAACCACATTGCTGACCATATTGAAATTAGCCCAGGCAATCTTTACTACCACTTCCGCAACAAACAAGAAATCGTGCGTGAGATTTTCGCGCTTTACTCTGCGGAACTGTTAGAACGCTTTACTCCAATTCAAGGCTCTCAAGAGAGCCTGACCATGCTGAAAAGTTACCTCGATTCAATCTTCACTCTGATGTGGAAGTACCGTTTTTTCTACGCGAACCTGCCAGAAATCCTTTCTCGAGACGAGCAACTACATGATGAGTACATTGATGTTCAAGAGAAGCTGCAAGCCAACCTCATTGCAATCATGCAAGAGTTTGTGTCGCTGAAGCTGTTGAATGTCGACCAAGAGCAGTTGAAATCCCTAGTTTGTACGCTGCACCTTATTGCGTGTAGTTGGTTAGCTTACCAATCGGCGATGTCATCAAAGACCGATATTACCGAGCTAATGGTGAAACAAGGCATGTTGCAGATGCTTAACGTGGTGAAACCTGTGGCGACCGAGCAGGGCATGGAACAGTTGCTTTTGCTTGAAGAAGCAGTGAGTCGTCTGCACAGTTAATACTATTTTCCCTCCTTATTCATTTCAGAAAATGAGAGTATGGCTCAACGCTTAAGGTTTAGAGCGCAGCTCTCATTTTCAACTCCTTCCTTGAGTTGACTTGTTGTGCTCATTTCGCACAATAGAACTCATACTCTTCCATACTTTCTAGTGGAAGATGATTCTCGATAAAGGAACTATCGTTCAATGAATTACGACATTTTTAATGGCGATGCCGATGGCATCATCGCATTGCTGCAATTGCGCTTAGCGGATCCTATCAACGCTCAGTTGGTGACGGGCGTAAAGCGCGACATCAAACTGGTGGAAAAAGTGGGTGTGCAAGCGGGCGATGAGCTGACAGTGTTGGACATTTCAATGGAAAAGAACATGGTAGGTCTAGAGCAAGCTTTGGCTCAAGGCGCGCATGTTTTCTACGCCGATCACCACAGAGCGGGCGAGATTCCTCAGCACGGTAATTTGGACGCGCACATCGATCTTGATGCTAACATGTGTACTGCATTGATTGTCGATAAACTGCTTGATGGTCGTTTTCATACATGGGCGATCACCGCTGCTTATGGCGATAACTTGATTGCTAAAGCGGATGCATTGGCGGATAAAGCCGGACTTAATGAAGAGCAGAAAGCACAACTAAAAGAGCTTGGCACTTTAATCAACTACAACGGTTATGGCTCTAAAGTAGACGACCTTCATTTTCACCCAGCGGACTTGTACCAAGCGTTAAAGCAATACGTTTCACCATTCGATGCGATTGCAGATAAAGCGTCACCTTACTACCAATTGCAATCGGCTTATCAACAAGATATGGATGCGGCGCAGGCGGTTCCTGCTACTCACGAGAGTGCGAAGCTCAAGCTATTTGAGCTGCCAAACAATGCAGCATCACGTCGAATCAGTGGCGTTTATGGCAACTGGCTTGCGAACCAAACCCCAGACTCTGCGCATGCGGTATTAACTGAAAATGCAGACGGTACTTACACGGTTTCTCTTCGCGCGCCACTGAATAACAAGCAAGGTGCCGTGGCGGTGTGTGGACAGTTCCCTACAGGTGGTGGCCGAGAGGCTGCGGCAGGCATCAATGCACTAAGCAAAGATGATGTTAGTGCCTTTATTGATGCGGTCGAAACCTACTACGCATAGCATTTTCCAAAATAGACATACAACAAAGGAGCCGAGTGGCTCCTTTGTTTTTTGTGTCGTGATAGTGCTGATTAGAACTGCGATGATAAACGGCAGCTACATGCGCTTTAACCAAGATTTCGGGTTTTGCGCTTCACTGTTACGGCGAATTTCGAAGTACAGCGAAGGTCTGTCTTGACCTCCTGTATCACCCGCAAGGGCAATCACTTCACCGGCTGTTACCTTATCGCCTTCTTTCTTGGTCAATGCTTGGTTGTAACCGTAGAGCGTCATGTCGCCTTTACCATGGTCGAGCAGCACGACTAGACCATAACCGCGTAAGTATTCGGCGAATACAACGGTACCTGGGTAAACGGCTTTGACTTGTTGACCGTAGCTTGCTGAAAGCACCATGCCTTTCCAGTTTACTTGGCCAGTCTGTCTGGTTCCGAAGTTATGCAAGACTCGGCCTTTGAGTGGCCAAGGCAGTTTGCCACGTTGTTTCGCGATACCATCCATCGGTACTGCGTTACGTTTCGCGGCTTTCGCAATTTCCGCTTTTAGGCGGGTTTCGTTGCGTTGCAGTTCTGAAAGGTAACGTTTGTCGTCTTTGATGCTTTTCTGAATCTTGCTTAGCGTGCCTTTACGTTTCGATTGCGTGCTTGCCAATGACGCGCGCTTTTCCGATTGCTGCTTAAGCAAGGTTTCTATCTGTTCTTTTTCCAACTCAAGTTGGTTTTTATTGTGCGCCAACTCTTGAGTGGTTTTAGTAATAGCATCAATAACCTCCGCACGTGCTTTTGCTAAGTGCTGGAAATATTGACTGATGCGATCTTCTTCAACCCCTTCATTGAGCAGATGCCCATTGGCTTTGGCGCGTTCCGTCACGTAGTAGGTTTGAATGAGCTGTTTTAGCTCTTCCTCTTGCGCTTGGCGTTGGCCTTCTTGCAGTGCAATTTTCTCTTCCAACTTATTAATGTTCTGATCGGCTTGCGCTAATTCTGCCTTAGTTTGCTTAATTTCTCTTTCTAGTTTAGAGATACCAAGCTCTTGGTCTTTAAGCGACTTTTGCAGATCGTTAAGTTGTTTTTCTTGAGAAGTGAGCGATTTACGCTGACGGCTGATTTCGCTAGAAACGCCTTTTAACTCTTGCTGACTGGCAGCGGAAGAGGTGAGGGGATATGTGGCAGATAAAGCACAAGTTAATAAAATAGCCGAGCGTAGCACTGGGTGATTTTGTTTTCGCACTTGAGAGTTACCTACCACATTATTGTCAAAGGATCAGATGACGATTAAATACCATCTCCATGGATAAAGCTTTGCGATTTGCCATTAAAGCCTTGATCCATATCGAGAGAAGGTTTGTCCGTTTTCGGACGACCAACGATTTTTGCAGGCACACCAGCCACAGTTGTGTGGGGTGGCACTGCTTGCAATACCACAGAACAAGAGCCGATTTTCGCCCCTTGACCGACTTCAATATTGCCAAGAATCTTTGCACCTGCGCCGATCATTACGCCTTCGCGAATTTTCGGGTGACGGTCACCGCATTCTTTGCCGGTACCACCAAGGGTGACGTCCTGCAAAATAGACACGTCGTTTTCTACGACAGCCGTTTCACCAATCACGATGCCGGTTGCATGGTCTAGCATGATACCACTACCGATGCGCGCTGCAGGGTGAATATCGACCTGACACGCCACAGAAATCTGATTTTGCAGGTAAGTCGCAAGAGCGTGACGACCTTGCTTCCACAACCAGTTTGCTACTCGGTAGCCTTGCAGAGCATGGTAGCCCTTTAAGTACAATAATGGCATTGAGTACATAGAAACCGCAGGGTCGCGATTGACCGTGGCACAAATGTCACAAGCTGCGCCGTCCGTGATAGTAGGATCGGCAGCAAATGCCTCTTCAACCACTTCACGCACTGCCATAGCAGGCATCGATGCAGTGTTTAATTTGTTGGCCAGAATATAGCTCAATGCGGCGCATAGGCTGTCATGCTTAATAATGGTCGCATGATAAAAGCTCGCCAGCATAGGCTCTTGCTCTGACATCTCACGGGCTTCTGAAACGATTTTGTTCCAGACTTTTTGTTTTTCGCAGTGTTTCATTCTCAATATCCTGAGTGGTTCTTCCGTGACCCGACAACTTCTATTCTTCTCAGATGAGGTGCAAAGGGAGCTAGGGTGCTACTTTCCTTCGGCTTTTTTGTCACGAGCAAGTAAATCTTGCGCTGCCAGGCGTGCATCTTTTCCTTGATACAATACTTGATAAATTTGGTCAACAATTGGCATCTCTACGCCCATGCGCTGAGAGAGCATCCAAACTTCTTTGGTGTTGCGGTAGCCTTCAACGACTTGACCGATTTCTTCTTGCGCAGTGTCGACGTCTTTACCTTGACCTAGTGCCAAACCAAAACGGCGGTTACGCGACTGGTTATCGGTACAAGTCAAAACAAGGTCGCCCAAGCCAGCCATGCCCATAAAGGTTTCAGGTTGTGCGCCCAGAGCAGCACCAAGACGGCTCATTTCTGCCAAACCACGTGTAATCAGTGCGGTACGAGCATTGGCACCAAAGCCGATACCATCAGACATACCTGCGCCAATCGCGATAACGTTCTTCACCGCACCACCAAGTTGCATGCCGATAAAGTCGTTGTTTGCGTAGACACGGAAAGTTTTGCTGCAGTGAATCTTTTCTTGCAGGTCAGCAACGAAGTCTGCGTCTGGAGAGGCAACAGAGATAGCAGTAGGCATGCCCATCGCAAGCTCTTTAGCAAACGTAGGGCCAGAAAGTACCGCTAGCGAATAGCTGTCACCGATGATGTCGAACGCCACTTCTTTCAGTAGACGACCGGTTTCAGGCTCAAGACCTTTGGTTGCCCAACAGATGCGAGAATCTTCACGTAGGAAAGGTTGACAGCTTTTTAGTACGATGCCGAAAACGTGGCTAGGAACCACAACTAACAAGTCACGGCTTGCTTGAACGGCTTTTTCTAAATCCGATTCAATGATCAAGCTCTCTGGGAAATCAATACCAGGTAGGAATTCGTGGTTGGCACGGTCTGCTTCAAGGCGTGCCATGTGCTCTGGCTCGTGACCCCAAAGGATGACGTTCGCGCCGTTACGAGCAAGGGAGATTGCCAAAGAAGTGCCGTATGAGCCAGCACCGATCACAGTCATTGCGATGTCTTTACCGTAAGCATTGTTTGTATTTGCTTGTGTCATGCTACCGCCTAATTGTCTTTCTACTAGTAGAATCTAGTTCATAATCGCTAGAGTTTACGCTCTCAAGGGGTTAGGAACTAGGAACTTTTATCAGAAATAAAAAATGCACATTGCATCGCTGAGAGGACGCTTTGTGCATTTTCTTCAGGTATATGACGTGTGCTCATTCTCTATGAAGGGCAACACGTCACTTACAAAACGTGAATTACGCTTCAGCTTCGCCTTGTTGAGCTTGCTGTTGTAGGTAGTTCATGAATAGCGCGTCGAAGTTAACTGGCGCTAGGTTCAGTTGAGGGAACGTACCTTTAACCACTAGGCTTGAGATAGTTTCACGAGCGTATGGGAATAGGATGTTCGGGCAGAATGCGCCTAGGCAATGTGCAAGTTGACCTGCTTCCATTTGCTCAGCAGTGAAGATACCACCTTGTTGAACTTCACATAGGAACGCTGTTTCTTCTTCGTTCTTAACAGTAACAGTTAGACGTAGAATTACTTCGTAAACACCTTCACCAAGCTCACGGCTTTGAGTGTCTAGGTCTAGTTTAACGTCTGGGTTCCACTCTTTTTGGAAGATTACTGGAGAGTTAGGCGCTTCGAAAGAAACGTCTTTTAGGAAGATGCGTTGAATTGCAAAGTTTTGTTGTGCGTCTTGTGGTGCTGCTTCAGCCATTTTTAAATCCTTAATAAACATTTGTTGGGTCTAGGATTATCTAAACCCAGAAATATGGTTTGTCCTGAGACTAACTGAGCAAATCTACCTTGACTAGATGAAGCGCTTATTACGTGCAAAGCATCACAACTTAGTGCTTCAACTGCTTTCTATTTGCTCAGTTTATATAAACGAGGCTGGCAAAATTGTTTTACCGCGACCTTATTTCTTACCACGTACTAGTGGAAGGTTCGCTTCGTTCCATGCAATCAAACCGTTTTTCAGTAGGCTTACGTTTTCGAAGCCTGCTTTAGCTAGTAGGTTTGCACTTTCTTGAGCGGTTTGACCCGTTTTGCATACCACAATGATTGGGTCTGATTTACGGTTTTCAAGGCTACCAAAGTTACCTGCTTTGATATCAGACGGCAAAATGTGAAGTGCGTCGGTGATATGACCTTGTTTGAACTCATCTTTAGAGCGGATATCCACCACAACGCCGTTTTCACGGTTCATAAGGTGAGTCAATTGGTTTACGTTAATCTCTTTGTATGCGGCTGTCGCTGATTTCACGAGGTTCATGATAAATGCGACAAGAAGACCTACCCAAACCAAAGATAGAATCATGTTCTGTTGGAAAAAATCAATGTACTCTTGCATGTCTTGAGCTCTTGCAATGTTGGCGGAAAAATAAAGCAGGAGTATAGCGGGGTTAGCCGTCTTAGGCGAGAGGGTTAAAACTTTCTAACGAATAATTGAGATCTACGCGCTTGCCCCAAGGCTTTTCTGATGCGCTATTCATGCAATCTTATTATCACTTCCTCCTATCAATTCAATCGGCGTAATTGACTTCACTTCTGGTCGAAAAAGCGCACAATGGGTCACAACAAAAAGTTTTTCACCAAAGTATTTCGGTGGTCGTACAAAGCGTCTTGAAAGTGACTATGCTTGTGGAACACGTTTGCTGACTGAGTCGGATTGCTTGCTAACTTGTAAGATAGCAACAATAAATCGCAAACATTATTTGATCTTAACCTACAGTTTTGGTTAAAAAGTGTAGTAAAATTACGCTAGTTTTGTTTCAAGGTTAGATAGAGCAGCGAAGCTCTACACCGAAAGTTACTTAAATTTGATGAGGTCATCACTATGTCTGCTAAGAAGCCATTGGCTCTAGTTATCCTTGACGGTTACGGTTACCGTGAAGACACAGCAAGTAACGCAATTGCAAATGCTAAAACACCAGTAATGGATGCACTAATTGCGAACAACCCTAACACTCTAATCTCTGCTTCAGGCATGGACGTAGGTCTACCTGACGGTCAAATGGGTAACTCAGAAGTTGGTCACACCAACATCGGTGCAGGTCGCGTTGTATACCAAGATCTAACTCGTATCACTAAGTCTATCGCTGACGGTGAATTCACTGAAACAGCAGCACTAGTTGAAGCTATCGACTCTGCAGTAAAAGCTGAGAAAGCTGTACACATCATGGGTCTTATGTCTCCTGGTGGTGTTCACTCTCACGAAGATCACATCTACGCAGCGGTTGAAATGGCGGCAGCTCGTGGCGCTGAGAAAATCTACCTACACTGCTTCCTAGACGGCCGTGACACACCCCCACGTAGTGCTGAAAACTCACTACAACGTTTCCAAGACCTATTTGCAAAACTAGGTAAAGGTCGTGTTGCTTCTCTAGTGGGTCGTTACTACGCAATGGACCGTGACAACAACTGGGATCGCGTTCAAGTTGCTTACGATCTTCTAACTCAAGCTAAAGCTGAATTCACAGCAGAAACGGCAGTTGCAGGTCTAGAAGCGGCTTACGCTCGTGAAGAAAACGACGAATTCGTCAAAGCAACAGCTATCAAAGCAGAAGGTCAAGAAGACGCAATCATGCAAGATGGCGATGCAGTTATCTTCATGAACTACCGTGCTGACCGTGCACGTCAAATCACTCGTGCATTCGTTCCTGCATTTGACGGCTTCGAGCGCGCTGTATTCCCAGCAATCAACTTCGTGATGCTGACTCAATACGCGGCTGATATCCCTCTAGCTATCGCATTCCCACCTGCGTCTCTAGAAAACACTTACGGTGAGTGGCTATCTAAGCAAGGTCAAACTCAGCTACGTATCTCTGAAACAGAGAAATACGCGCACGTAACGTTCTTCTTCAACGGTGGTGTTGAGAACGAATTCGAAGGTGAAGAGCGTCAACTTGTTGCTTCTCCAAAAGTAGCAACTTACGACATGCAGCCAGAAATGAGCTCTCCAGAGCTAACAGAGAAGATGGTTGCTGCTATCAAGTCTGGTAAGTTCGATACTATCATCTGTAACTACCCGAACGCAGATATGGTTGGTCACACTGGTGTTTACGAAGCGGCTGAGCAAGCTATCGAAGCACTAGATGAAAGCGTTGGTAAAGTGGTTGAAGCAATCAAAGAAGTTGGCGGTCAAATGCTAATTACTGCGGACCACGGTAACGCAGAGATGATGATCGACCCAGAAACGGGCGGCATCCACACTGCTCACACTAACCTACCAGTACCTCTAATCTACGTAGGTGACAAAGCGGTTGAGTTCAAAGAAGGCGGTAAACTGTCTGACCTTGCACCAACAATGCTTTCTCTAGCAGGTCTAGAAATCCCTGCAGAAATGTCTGGTGAAGTGCTAGTTAAGTAATTAACTGACGATTCAGAATGATAAAAGCCCGAGTTCGACTCGGGCTTTTTTGTATCTGTAATTCTGTGTTCGGTAAGGCGGTGAGTTACTGAGCTCAACAGTTACTAAGCTCAACAGCCCCTAATTGAACCTGATCTATTGCACTAGGATGCCAGTGCCTATGACCGCCAGTGCTGCGCCAAACCAAGCGAATCGATTCGGACGTTTCTTGGTGTAAACCCACAACAATGGCAGCAACATGATTGGCGTTGTTGAAGAAAGTAGAGCCACCATCCCGACATTACCCTCACGCAGGGCATATAGAATCAACGTCATACCCACCGCCATGGCCAAAAAGCCGTTTAATGCGGTAATGCCAAAAACTTTCCATGTGATGGTTTGAGTCGCGCGAGCGACTTTTGCGCCAATTAACCAAAGTGCGCAATGTGCGACGAAAGCACTGATCATACGAATCGCGGAAGCGGCGACAGGATCGACACTGGTTTGCATGACAGGTTTAGCGATGATGCCGCCCAGAGCCTGACACATAGCGGCAGTTAAACCGAGCCCGACACCAATCCAAACATTACCTTTGATCTCTTCTAGCGTGTTACTGGCTTGTCCGCGTCGGCCGTAGAAAATCGCCATGACGACACCGCTAAAAACTAAGGCGGCTCCAATCAGCTCCATACCCGTCATGCTTTCGCTAAATAGAAAGTAACCTAAAATGGCGGAGAAGACGGCGTGACAAGAAAACAACAAACCTGCTTGGCGTGGCCCCATGCGGTTCAAACAAGCGAATAACGCGGTATCGCCAATAAAGATACCAATCAAACCGGACGCCATCATCGGCGTAATGTGTTCCGCCGATACGCTGAGCCAGCCACCCGTTATCCACGCCATTGTGGAGAGGATTACCGCGGTACAACCCATACGCCAACGGCTATAGGCAAACGCACCAAGATGCTGAGCGGGAACAACAGAAATTAAGCTAGAAACAGCCCATAGGAAAGCAGCGCATAGCGCCAGCCATTCATAATCCATGATTGCGAGACATCCTTGTAGAGCAGGGTAAGGCTCTAATATGCATCAATTTATAGAGATATAAAAGAGCACCTTATCGCTAATAAAAAAGCAGCTCGTGGAGCTGCTTTTGATGGGGAGGTTATACTTTAAAGCGACTGATGTTCTCACGCATCGTATTGGCGGTATCGTACATCTGGCGTGCACCTTCACTGCTCTTAAGCGATTGTTCGGCAATCATGTCGGCATCGTCTTTAATGCCTTGTGTGTTGCGGCTGATGTCTTCGCTTACCGCGCGTTGCTCTTCTGCAGCGCTTGCGATTTGCATTGCCATGTCGTTGATCTCAGTGATCGAGTTAGTAATGCTGGTTAAGCTGTCGTGTGCTTGCTGAGCATAATCCACGCTAGTATCTGCCAAACTGGTACTGGTTTGCATGCTATTGACCGCCAGCTTGGTGTTGTTTTGCAACGTTTCGATCATAGTGCGGATTTCTTCCGTTGAACCATGAGTGCGTTGGCTAAGCACGCGTACCTCATCGGCAACCACGGCAAAACCACGACCTTGCTCACCGGCACGAGCCGCTTCAATTGCTGCGTTGAGTGCCAACAAGTTAGTTTGTTCGGCAATGCCTTGGATCGTCGATAGGATTTGGTTGATGCTTTGCGTGTTTGCTTCTAGCTCTGAAATCACGCTGGCAGCATCACTGACTTGTTCAGCCAGTTCGACAATCGCTTCACGGTTTTTCTGGATAACGTTTTGCCCTTCCATACAAGCAGATGCGGAGTTTTGCGAAGCGCTTGCTGTTAGCTCTGCATGACTTGCTACTTCTGCTGCTGTCGCTGACATCTCATGAATGGCTGTAGCAATTTGGTTGACGTCATTTTGCTGATGTTCAACACGACCCGCTGCCATCGCAGATAGCTCATTCGCTTGGTTAGCCTGATCAGAAAGTTGCTCACTGTTTTCAACAATACTCTTCAACATGGTCTGCATTTGAGCAAGGAACTGGTTCACGTGAGTGGCAAGTTCGCCAATCTCATCCATGCGCTCGATCTTGATGCGTTGAGTAAGATCGCCTTCGCCCTGAGAAAGTTCTGAAAGTGCATCAGACAGTGTTTGAAGTGGCTGCAGTAGGCGAGTGATGATGTAAGTGCTGATTGCCGCAATAATCAAGTACAACACAATCGAAGCAATAGCCGTAAATGTCACTTGCTCAGAGACAGAAGCAAACGCCATTTGTTTGTCTTGCACAATACCTAAAGACCAATCGGTGTTCGGCACTTTAGCCACGTAAATCAGCTTATCGCCTTGGCTCGGCCATTGAATGGTGTCTAGTTTCGCATCACCGGCCAACGTCATCATCGTGCTATGAGTTAAGGCTGGGTTGAGTTCTGTTAGCGGTTTTTGGCTGAGCTTTTCATCTTTGTAAGCCACTAAGTTGTTGTTGCCATCAACTGGGAACGCAAAGCCATCGTTGTCAAGCTGAATGTTAAGGACTTCTTTGATGATGTCAGTTACTGCTAAGTCAGCGGCAAGTACACCTTTTTACCTTGATTGAATGCCTTAGCAAAGCTAACCACAATGCTGCCATCGAAATCTTGGTATGGCTCCGTGATGATCAACCCCGATTTCTCCATCGCATCTTGATACCAAGGGCGAGTGCGAGGATCATAGTCAGAAGGCCAAGATTCAGATTTATCACCGTAGGCAATCGAGCCGTCAGAGAAGCCAGCGTAGACCGATAAAAACTTACCAGCACGCTTGGTCAGTAGTATCTCGCGATCGGCGTTATCAGTGCCAGCGATGATGTTTTCATTCGCGAGCATCATGTCGCTGCGAATCGCCAGCCAATCGCTGATATAACGGTTGGTCGATTGAGAGATGTTTTGAATTTCTCGATTCAGGGTAGAAGTGGTTTCTTCGCGCAGTTGATTTACGGAAACCCAAGCTTGAACGCCACTAACAATGGCGATAATGACTGCAATCGCAATCTGTATTTTAAGTTTGATGGTATTTCTCATTGCCTTACCTTCATAAAACAGACAAAAAGATCAATGTCACGAGCCGTGACTTCAAAGGGTGTGAGACGATTCAAGCACTGAAAGTTACATGAAAGGCTGTAGCTAATTTATCGACGTTTTACGTGAAAACTTGAGATAAATAGCGTGATTTTTATTCAACATGTTGATTATAAAAGTGATTTTTCTAGATTCGAAAATCGATATAGATTTCGCAAATATCGCTGTGGGTTGAAAGTGCTGGAAGGAAAGAATCTGGGGTGGCGTGAACCACCCCGAAGTTAGCGTGTTAGAACAAGATAATCACAGCGCCATAGACGATGAATAGGCCCACCAAACCGATAATCACCCCGACTTTTGCCATGTCTTTGCTTTCAATTAATCCTGTTGAGTAAGCGAGTGAGTTAGGTGGTGTAGAGACTGGCAAAATCATACCGAGCGATGCCGAGAAGGCGACCACAACCAACAAACCTTGTAGGCCACCGATAGCAACCAGGCTCGGCATAGAAGCCCCAATCGCTGCAGCAATCGGCATCAACAAGTTCGCGGTGGCAGTGTTGGACATAAAGTTTGCCATTAGCCAACACACGATCGATAGGGCAACGACGACCGCAAATGGAGATAGGGACTCATAATCTATTGCGTGAGCGAGGGCTTCTGCCAAGCCGGTTTTATCTAGCGCAATACCAATGGCGATACCACCGGCAACCAGCCATAACACATCCCAGTTGATAAGCTTGAGCTCTTCTTTACCCATGATGCCTGTTAGCGTGAATACGGCGAGTGGAATAATGGCGACTACATAGGTATTCATGCCATGCACTTTGGTTGTCATCCATAGCAGAATGGTCATGGCGAAGGTCACGTAAACCACGATCGCACGCCAGCTCTTCTTGAACTTGCCATCCAGACGCAGCTTCATTTCTGGTTCGCTAGAAGGGAAGAGCTTTTGCAATAAGAACCAAGCTAGCGTCAATTGCACTAAGACAAAAGGCAAGCCCATCATCATCCAAGATAAGAAATCGATGCTGTTTTCTCCGGTTAAATATTGCAAGGCAATCGCGTTAGGCGGGGTACCGATTGGCGTTGCGATACCACCCGTATTAGCGGCAATAGGAATACACAAAACCAGCGCTTTGATCCCTAAGTCTCCTTTTGGTGCTGAAGCAACAATGGGACCAAGGAGAGCCAGCATCATAACGGTCGTCGCAGTGTTCGACATAAACATCGAGAACACGGCGGTGATCAGCATTAAGCCTAACATGATGAACTTAGGTTGAGTGCCAAACGGCTTGAGCAGCACACGAGCAAGGTTGTTATCAAGCTCGTATTTAGAGGCCGCAATAGCGAGTGCGAAACCACCCATGAAAAGGATGATGATGGGAGAGGAGAAAGCGGAGAAAATATCGGTGTAAGCAATCAACTCACCCAAATCATGTCCCGCTGGTGGATTGCGAAATAGGTGTAAGCCTTTGTCCGATATCATGATCAATTCAAGAGCGATGATCAGAATCGAAGTAGCGAAGACGGGAACCGGTTCTAAAACCCAAAGTAGTGCAGCGAGAAGGAAAATCGCCAGAAGACGATGCTGAATTAAAGTTAGATCGTCAATTGGAATGGCATCTATCGGCATCATTAAGACACCGAGTGGAATCAAAAAACACACCAGTAACTTGACCAGTGTGTCCGCACTTATCTTTGGCATTGGCAGCCCCTTTTATAATCATCCCTCAACGCAGAATAATTGATTGCGCTTTTAGGTACTTAGAGGCAAGTACGAGTTTGAAAAAGAGAGGCGAAATTTCGAACAGAGTTTTGCTTTTTGTCAATAAAAAAGCCCCCGCGAGCGGAGGCTTTAAAATCAGTTTGAGCGGAAAAGCTTACTGCTGGTGGGCGTAAGGAGTACCCATTACGGTTGGCTTGCCATTTTCCATGCTTTCATCGAATGCGATAGCATCTTTTGCGAACAGGTTGATAACGGTTGAGCCAAGCTTGAAGCGACCCATTTCCTCGCCTTTCTTCAAGATAACTGCTTTATCGCCTTCTGCAGGGTAATCCCATTTGTAAACCGAGTTACCACGTGGTGGCGTGATAGTGCCAGCCCATACTTGCTCGATGCTACCTACGATGGTTGCACCAACCAGTACTTGTGCCATTGGACCAAACTCAGTATCAAAGATACATACTACGCGTTCGTTACGTGCGAATAGGTTTGGCACGTTCTCTGCGGTTAATGGGTTTACCGAGAATAGGTCACCAGGTACGTAAATCATCTGACGTAGCGTACCGTCACATGGCATATGCACACGGTGGTAATCACGAGGTGATAGGTACAAGGTTGCGAAAGAGCCGTCTTGGAACTCTTCAGCCAGTTTTGCGTCACCGCCAAGTAATTCTTGTGCCGAGAAGTTATGACCTTTAGCTTGGATAAGCTGGCCGTCTTCAATTGGACCGAATTGGCTTACACATGCGTCCGCAGGGTGAGTAATCACGGCATCGCCTTCAGCAATTGGGCGTGCGCCTTCCTTTAGCTCACGTACAAAGAACTCATTGAAGGTTTTGAAGTGTTTAGGATCGGAGTGCTTCGCCTCATCCATGTTCACGTTGTATTGCTTGATAAACCAGCGAATGATTGCTGTTGTTAGACCGCCAGCCTCTGCTGAAGCCAGTTTGCCCACTAGGCGTGTTAACCCATGTTGTGGGATCCAGTACTGCAGTCCAACTTTAATCTTGTCCATCTTTAATTCCGATACTTCTGTTTGATTCTCGCTTTAGGGCGCGTGATGTTACTGAAATTTAATCTGCTTGTCAGTATTAGGTGATGATTTCTTACACAGTTGCAGTCTTAACTCAGCTACAGATCCGCTTTCTTGCTGCGTGAGTACTGACGGTTTGCTTTGTTTTCACTCATGCTTTCTAGGATGCGATGGTAGTTTTCAAAACGGACTTCACTCACTTCACCTTTTTCCACGGCTTCTCGCAAGATACAGCCAGGATCGTCGTTGTGCTTACAGTCGCGGAACTTACACCCACCAAGATAAGGACAGAATTCAACGAACGCTTTGGTCACTTCTTCTGCTTCTAAGTGCCACAGGCCAAATTCACGTACCCCTGGAGAGTCAATCAGATCGCCGCCAGTAGGGATGTGGTACAAGCGAGCAGCTGTAGTGGTGTGTTGACCCAAGCCTGAGTTCTCAGAGATCTCGCCTTCTTCAACTTCTTGCTCAAGTTCTGGCATTAACGCGTTCACTAGACTTGATTTACCTACACCAGATTGCCCAACGAAGATGTTGATACGGTCGCGTAGTTGCTCTTCAAGTTCTGCAATGCCCTCGCCTGACTGCTTACTTACAAACAATACTTTGTAGCCAATACGTTTGTATTCTTCTAGCCACTCTTCGTACATTGCTCGATCTTCATCAGCAAGCAAGTCGATTTTGTTGAGTACCAACAGCGGGGCAATGTTCAGTGTTTCGGACGCCACTAGGTAGCGGTCGATGATGTTGAGTGAAAGCTCTGGCAAAACCGAAGAAACGATCACCATTTGATCGATGTTTGCGGCGACGGGTTTCAAACCATCATAGTAATCAGGGCGAGTCAGCATGGATGTTCTAGGTTCAACGGCTTCAACAACACCAGAAATACCAGCCATTGATTCAAGACCTTCGCGCCATAGCACGCGATCGCCTGATACCAGTGATTCGATACCACGACGAAGGTTACAGCGCTGCACTTCACCAGTTTCTAAATCTTCGATGTCAGCGTGCTGACCGAAACGAGTGATAACGAGACCCTGTTTACTTGCGCCTAGCATGTTCTCATCCCACTGGATGGACTCTTCTTGCTTCTTTAGGCGTTTTTGTTGGTTGCTGCGTACGCGGCGCACCTGACCTTTGGTTAACTTTTTCTTTTTTGCCACAATCTTGTACTTAATGTGAGTTAACTCAGTTGATTAAACGGAATCTTCGTCAATCGAGTGAGTATCATGTTTCAAGTATTTTCAGGTATAGTACCTCTTTTATCGATAAACAAATAGGCGGCGTAATCATGTCCTTTAGCGATCAAAACCTGATTTGGGTGGATTTAGAGATGACAGGCCTCGATCCTGAAACGCATAAAATCATCGAAATTGCTTCTATCGTTACGGATAGTGAATTGAATATTTTGGCTGAAGGTCCTGTTCTTGCTGTCCATCAGCCAGAAGAAGAATTGGCTAAGATGGACGACTGGTGTACTAATACACATACGGCAAGTGGTTTGGTTGAGCGTGTTCAAAACAGCCAAATTTTAGAGCAAGATGCTGTTGCGCAGACCATTGAGTTTCTCGAAAAATGGGTACCAAAGGGCGTTTCTCCAATTTGTGGTAACAGCATTGGTCAGGACCGTCGATTCTTGTACAAACATATGCCTGAGTTGGAAGAATACTTCCACTACCGCTATTTGGACGTGAGTACGCTAAAAGAGCTGACTCGCCGCTGGAAACCAGAAGTGTTAGACGGTTTTTCGAAGCAGGGCACGCATCTGGCATTGGATGATATCCGTGAGTCGATTGCTGAGCTAAAGTACTACCGCGAAACGATCTTTAAGATCTAACTGTTAAGGCTGCGATCCAAATTGTTGGAATTAATGAGTGTTTTGCTTGCTTTTTCATCTGTTGGTAAAAAAATAAAGTTTTTTTGAACGAAGGACTTGCATCACAAAAAAATGCTCTTATAATTCGCAGCCCTGAACGACGGAAACGTTGTTGATGCGACACTAGCTCAGTTGGTAGAGCGCAACCTTGCCAAGGTTGAGGTCACGAGTTCGAACCTCGTGTGTCGCTCCAAATTAAAAGGCGTTCATCATGCCTCAAATGGTGAATTACGGACGCGGGGTGGAGCAGCTTGGTAGCTCGTCGGGCTCATAACCCGAAGGTCGTCGGTTCAAATCCGGCCCCCGCAACCAACTCTCTTTTGAGAATATGCGACACTAGCTCAGTTGGTAGAGCGCAACCTTGCCAAGGTTGAGGTCACGAGTTCGAACCTCGTGTGTCGCTCCAATTTAATAGCTCTCATTGTGCTTAACAATGAAACACGGACGCGGGATGGAGCAGCTTGGTAGCTCGTCGGGCTCATAACCCGAAGGTCGTCGGTTCAAATCCGGCTCCCGCAACCAATGCGACACTAGCTCAGTTGGTAGAGCGCAACCTTGCCAAGGTTGAGGTCACGAGTTCGAACCTCGTGTGTCGCTCCAGTTTGATAGCTCTCATTGTGCTTAACAATGAAATACGGACGCGGGATGGAGCAGCCTGGTAGCTCGTCGGGCTCATAACCCGAAGGTCGTCGGTTCAAATCCGGCTCCCGCAACCAATTCTCTTTTGAGAATATGCGACACTAGCTCAGTTGGTAGAGCGCAACCTTGCCAAGGTTGAGGTCACGAGTTCGAACCTCGTGTGTCGCTCCAGTTTGATAGCTCTCATTGTGCTTAACAATGAAATACGGACGCGGGATGGAGCAGCTTGGTAGCTCGTCGGGCTCATAACCCGAAGGTCGTCGGTTCAAATCCGGCTCCCGCAACCAATTCTCTTTGAGAATATGCGACACTAGCTCAGTTGGTAGAGCGCAACCTTGCCAAGGTTGAGGTCACGAGTTCGAACCTCGTGTGTCGCTCCAATTTAATAGTCCTCATTGTGCTTAACAGTGACATGCGACATTAGCTCAGTTGGTAGAGCGCAACCTTGCCAAGGTTGAGGTCACGAGTTCGAACCTCGTGTGTCGCTCCAGTTTGATAGCTTTCATTGCGCTTAACAGTGAATTGCGACACTCGCTCGTTTACAGAGCAAACTTACCAAGGTTGAGGTTACGCCTTTCTGTTATGGATAGGGAACTTCGTGTGTCGTTCCAATTCTTATTACTGCTTAAAGCAGTGATACATGGACGCGGGATGGAGCAGCTTGGTAGCTCGTCGGGCTCATAACCCGAAGGTCGTCGGTTCAAATCCGGCTCCCGCAACCAATTCACATCGCTCTTTTCATAATGCTGCGAAGCATGAACCCCTGAAAATCATATTTTAATCCGCATCAGTCGATGCCGGACGATTTCGTTTGTGTTTTAAACATGAGACGACTTGTCTGAGCAACGAATTATCTGGTGTTCGGAGTGCTTTCTGCTCTTTAATTAACAGAGTTATCCACATATATCATTCTGTGGATAAGTTGGTTGATAAAGTGTTTTCAGCTTGGGTTTAAAGGGCTGCAAAGAAAGATCTTTTCTTTATGCGACAACAATAAAAATTCCCCTTTACGACATAAGTGCATGTTATTTAAGGGGAAAGTTGCTTTTATTGCGGATCGGGTGCGTTAAATCAGGATCATTAATTTGTATTTTTTTGATCCTAATCATTTCTTCAGGTTGTGTTTAACTTTTTTCTCTTCCCTGAAATCTTTCGAGTCTTGACTTTTTTTCCACATTCCAGAATTGAGAACAAGGTCATGAATTGAACATGTAAAAAGTGTTTTCAATCTCTTGCATATGAGCTACGCGTTAGGCGTCTCTTGGAAGGCCTTTTTCGACGATTCTGATTAAGCGTTTCTTCTTCGTCTCGATAGAGTCTGATTCATTGGTAGGGAATTGGCTGAATTGCTGCTCTAGAGCCCAATTGATATGTTCATCTAGTAATTCACTTTCACCACGACGACTCTCTAAGGCGTCAATGGCCTTTTGGCTGTATTCTGCATTACCAAGTGCGACAGAAATATTACGCAACCATTGTAAGTGGCCAATTCGGCGGATCGCAGACCCTTCCATTTGTTTAAGGAACGTTGCTTCATCCCAATTGAACATAGTAATGAGATCTGGGTCTTCAAAACTATCACGGCGGTGAAAGTCTTCTTGAACGGTAACTTCCGCGTATCGGTTCCATGGACAAACTAACTGACAATCGTCGCATCCGTAGATACGGTTACCCATTGGTTTACGGAACTCTTCAGGGATAACACCATCAAATTCGATAGTGAGATAAGAGATACAGCGTCGTGCATCTACGATTTTATCGTCAACGATAGCTTGCGTCGGACAGGATGTGATACATGCTTTACACTTGTCACATTGATCGACGCTTGGTTCATCCACGGGTAATGGCAAGTCGATAAGTAATTCGCCAAGGAAGAACCATGAACCACAGTCTTTATCTAAAATGAGTGAGTGCTTACCTGTCCAGCCTAACCCGGCTTTTTGAGCGAGTGGGCGTTCAAGGATAGGGGCTGAGTCGACAAAGGGGCGATAGCCATATTGTCCGACTTCTTGCTCAATAAGTTTGCCAAGTTTATTAAGTTGCTTTCTCACCAACTTGTGATAATCACGACCAAGCGCATAGCGACTGATGTAAGCATGGTTTTTGTTTGCCAAATTGGAAGCGAACTTAGCTTCAGGTGGCAGATAGTCCATGCGCACGCTGATGACACGTACGGTTCCCGGTAGAAGTTCATTGGGTCTGGCTCTCATCATGCCGTGACGAGCCATCCAATCCATTGAACCGTGATAGCCAGCATCAAGCCATTTTTGCAGAGCCGCTTCATGTTCACTAAGATCAACATCGCAGATACCGACTTTCTGAAAGCCGAGCTCTTTACCCCAAATTTTGATTTGTTGAGCGAGTTGTTCGAAGTTCATGTTTTATCACCGAGATAAAGGGGGGCGGATCTTACCGGATCTTATGAATTGGTGCTACCAGAAAGTCTAGATAAGTATTTTGAAACAAAGTCAGCAAAAGTTGACGTGGGCATGAGCAATTTTCCTTATGCATTCAATAGAATCAGGTAATTAGGATTTGTCTTTTTTGGTCATTTTTTCGCATATATGACATTTGAGAGCTTGTCTCTCAAAACCAACACAGTTTACTATTCCTGTTCTTTTGATTTTTATATAGTCAACGATCATTAGTTAGAGAAACATCAATGAGCACGAAACAATTTAATCTTAAAGATGAGCATGAAACGGTAGCACTAGGCACCGCACTGGCTCAGCTTTGTTCTCAACAAACCACCATTTATCTGCACGGTGATCTGGGTGCGGGTAAAACAACCTTCAGTCGTGGTTTTGTCCGTGCTCTTGGCCATCAAGGAAATGTAAAAAGCCCGACCTATACTTTGGTTGAACCTTATCAGCTAGATAAGTGGCAAGTTTACCATTTTGATCTTTACCGATTGGCGGATCCGGAAGAGTTGGAATTCATGGGGATTCGAGACTACTTCACGGATGATGCGATTTGTTTGGTGGAATGGCCAGAGAAAGGGCAAGGAATGCTGCCACAACCAGATCTTGATGTGGACATTCGTTACCAAGGCGAGCAGCGTGTAGCCGAACTAACGGCGAACAATGAATATGGTGTGCAGTTACTCAGTCGATTGGAGCTATGTTGAGTCTTCCTAAATTTAGAGTAGTGGCGGCGTTTGTCGCCACTTTTCTCCTTATCATCCCCAATTTAGCATTTGCTAACGTCGTAAAAAGTTTCCGAGTTTGGCCTTCACCAGATGAGACTCGTGTCGTCATCGATTTGAGCTCGGAAGCAGATTATTCCTATTTTTCTCTGTCTGGACCAGACCGCTTAGTCGTGGATATTAAAAACACCACGATGCAAGCCAAATTACCAGTGACCGTAACTGACAGTCCGGTTCTAAAGCGGGTTCGTAAGAGTTCTCCTCCGAGCAAAGGTACATACCGTCTGGTATTTGAGCTCAAAAAGAACGTTAAAGCTGAACTCTTCACGCTAAAGCCAACGCCGGCTGGGCAGTATGGCCACCGTTTGGTTATTGACTTGCCACATGGCGCGAAGACATCGACAGCAGCAACCAGTACACCGAAACCAAGTACTCCAGCAACACCAAGTAAAGACATGAGCTCGGTGAAGCGCGCACAAGAGATTCTTATCGTCATCGACCCTGGTCATGGTGGTGAAGACCCTGGTTCAATCGGTCCATCGCGTCGTAAATATGAAAAGGATGCGGTGCTGAGCATTTCTCGTAAGATCTCGGCTCAGTTAGATGCGGTTCCAGGTATCAAAACTCGTATGACTCGTAACGGTGACTACTTTGTTAACCTCAACCGTCGTGTGGCGATTGCGCGTGAGAACAATGCGCACCTGCTAATTTCGATTCACGCTGATGCGTTCACCTCTCCAAAACCTCGTGGTGGTTCGGTATTTGTATTGAATACTCGTCGTGCAAACACAGAAATTTCACGTTGGGTTGAAAACCACGAGAGACAATCTGAGTTGCTCGGCGGATCGGGTACGGCGTTTGTTAGCAACACCAATGATCGTAACGTGAATCAAACATTGTTGGATCTTCAGTTTAGCCATTCGCAGAAAGAAGGCTATAAGCTAGCTACCAACATTCTTGGCGAGATGGGTAAAGTTGCTCGTTTGCATAACTCGAAGCCAATCAATACCAGCTTGGCGGTTCTGCGTTCTCCGCAAATCCCTTCAGTTCTGGTTGAAACAGGTTTTATCTCGAATCCAACGGAAGAGAAGTTATTGTTCCAACGTGCGCACCAAGACAAGCTAGCACGTGCTATCACTAAAGCAGTTGTACAATATCTGAAAGATAACCCGCCAGAGGGCACGGTGTTCTCGTCTTCTGCTAAGCCATCGATTCATACTGTGAAACGTGGTGAGTCGTTGTCAGTTATTGCTCAGAAATACGGTACGTCGACCAAAGCAATCATGAGCGCGAACAAGCTTAAATCGAGTGGTCTGGCGGTTGGTCAAAAATTGAAAATTCCTGGTTCTGGTGCGGCGTCGGTTTCTGTTCCGAACAAGCCAAATACCGTTGAAACTGAGACGATCACACACACGGTTAAATCCGGAGAGTTCCTTGGCAAGATTGCCAGTCACTACAAAGTGAAAATTGCGGATATTCGCCGTGAGAACAATCTGAAATCAGATACGGTTTGGGTTGGCCAGAAGTTGAAGATCACTGTCGCAGTGAAAGACAAACCAATCCGCAAGCACAAGGTTGCTCGCGGTGAATACCTAGGTAAGATTGCATCGAAGCATGGCGTTAGCGTGTCAAGTATTCGTAAGGCGAACAACTTACGTTCTGATGAACTAGCGGTTGGGCAGGTGCTGATCATTCCAAACAAATAAGTGAGCTGATAACTCATCATGACCATCAAGATTTTGCCAGCTCGACTGGCAAACCAAATCGCGGCAGGGGAAGTGGTTGAAAGACCCGCCTCTGTCGTGAAAGAACTGGTAGAGAACAGTCTCGACTCTGGCGCGACTCGTATTGATATTGATATCGAGAAAGGTGGCGCCAAGCTGATTCGCGTGCGCGATAACGGCAAAGGGATTGTGAAAGATGAGTTAGGTCTGGCGTTGAGTCGCCATGCTACTTCTAAGATCCACACATTGGACGATCTAGAAGCCATCATGAGTTTGGGATTCCGCGGTGAGGCGTTAGCGAGTATTAGCTCTGTGTCGCGCTTAACCATGACTTCTCGCCCGGCAGCGCAAGAACAAGCGTGGAGTGCCTACTCGGAAGGGCGTGACATGAAGGTTAAGCTTCAGCCGACGGCACACCCAATCGGTACTTCGGTTGAAGTCTTAGATCTGTTCTTTAATACGCCCGCACGCCGTAAATTCCTCCGCACTGAGAAAACCGAATTTGCTCACATCGACGAGCTGCTAAAGCGCATTGCGTTAAGTCGCTTTGATGTCACTATCAATGTGCGCCACAACGGCAAAATGATTCGCCAATACCGCGCGGCAAAGAACCAGCTTCAAACTGAAAAGCGCATTACTGCGGTATGTGGCAATGCTTTTGTGCGTAATATGCTGCGCATCGAATTGGAGCATCAAGGTCTCAAGCTTCATGGTTGGATTACCACGCCAGAAGGGGCGAGACAGCAGAGCGACCTACAGTACTGTTACGTGAATGGGCGTATGATGCGTGACAAATTGATCAATCACGCGATTCGTCAAAGCTATGAAACCAGCTTAAAGCCGGATCAGTTCGCCGCGTATGTCTTGTTTATTGAGCTCGACCCGCACCAAGTGGATGTTAACGTGCACCCTGCTAAGCATGAAGTGCGTTTCCATCAAGCCCGCTTAGTGCATGACTTTATCTATCAAGCTTTGGCAGATGCGCTTGCGCAAAGCTCGGTGATTGATAAGCCCCACGTCAACGAGTCCGCGTTCCACCATGCCGACCCTGTTGAATCTTTTGAGGCGAGCACGGCAAATCAAGAACCACTCAGCGCACCAGAGCCTGTGAATTCTCCTGTGCCAGAGCATGTCTATCAAGCGATTGATAACACTCCAGCTTATCCGGGGCGTTCAGACTATGAATCGAAACCTCTCGATAGGGCACCAAGTGATTCTTCTGTGCGAGAAGCACGTCCGACAGATTCTTTCAGACGAACAGATTGGGTTGAATCAAAACCTGCGCCTAAACCAAGTTCTAACAGAGAACAACGTCATGCTGAGCCTGCGCCAAGTAAACAAGAAGTGCGCGCTTATCATGAATTGCTTCAAACGCCAGATTTTGAGCCTAAAAAAGAAGCTCCAAAAGCGTCAGTTAGCACATCGGCAGAAGCTGCTTTACCGCCAGTTACGGCATTAAGTAAAGCGCTGGCTGTGGTGGACGAGCAGTTTGTCTTGATGAGCAGCGACAGTGGCGCTGCTTTGGTCGCGTTGCCAAGAGCGGAGTTTTATCGGACCAAAGGTCAGCTAACACCAAGCGACGGAGCGTTAAAAGCTCAGCCACTGTTGGTTCCATTATCCGTTAAGTTGGAGCCGGAATTAGTTGAGCTTGCGCGCGATTATCAGCAAGATTTTGCGCAGTTGGGCATTCAACTGAAAGCTCGAAATGACAAAGCTTTAATGGTCATGGGCGTGCCATCACCACTGCGTCAACAAAACTTACAAAATTTGATACCAGATCTGTTATCTTACGCGCAAACTCGCGTGAGAGGAGAGGTGGCAACGGTTCAGCTGTTATTAGAGCTGATAGATTGGCTTGCTTTGCAGGTCACTACCGTTAAGAGCCACTATACTCTTTCCGAAGCCATTCAAATTATTGCGGAACTTGAACAGCTAAGACATGGTCAATTGCCATTAGAAGATACAAAATTTGTGTCTGCTGTTGATTTCTCTGCCACGATTGCCAAATTAAGACCATGACAGACAAACTACCTTTGGCGCTATTTTTAATGGGGCCAACAGCATCAGGTAAAACAGAGCTAGCGATTCGACTTCGCCAGAGATACCCAGTTGAGATCATCAGCGTGGACTCGGCGTTGATCTACAAAGACATGAATATCGGCACTGCAAAGCCAGATGAGCGAGAGCTTAGTCTAGCGCCGCATCGTCTCATTGATATTCTTGACCCGAGCGAATCATACTCTGCGGCGGACTTCCGTCGTGATGCACTACAGGCAATGGATGACATTGTTGCAGAAGGAAAAATTCCGTTATTAGTCGGCGGAACAATGCTGTACTACAAAGCGTTACTTGAAGGCTTATCACCTCTTCCTGCTGCAAATCCTGAAATTCGTCAGCAAATTGAGCAAGAGGCATTGACTAAAGGTTGGTCGGTGTTGCACGATGAGCTGAAAGAGATTGATCCTGTATCAGCTGCGAGAATTCATCCAAACGATCCTCAACGTTTATCTAGGGCATTGGAAGTATTCCGCATTTCAGGTAAAACTCTTACTGAGTTGACTCAAACGAAAGGCGACAGCTTGCCTTACCGAGTCAAACAGTTTGCAATAGCTCCCAAGGACAGGGCAGAACTTCACCGTCGAATTGAGCTGCGTTTCGATAAGATGATGGAAGCGGGTTTTGAAGAAGAAATGAAAGCGTTGTATGCGCGCAAAGATCTTCACCCTGATCTTCCTTCTATCCGTTGCGTGGGCTACAGACAGATGTGGGAGTACTTAGACGGGGACTGCACCCGCGACGAAGCCGTTTTTCGTGGCATCTGTGCAACTCGTCAATTGGCCAAGCGTCAAATCACCTGGTTACGCAGCTGGAATGATTTAACTTGGTTGGATAGCGATAACATTGAACAGGCACTTGAAACTATGTCAGAAGCAATAGCATCTGATTGAGATAGCTGTGTATAATGTGATCGTTTTTGCGTGAACGCACTCTCAAAGGATCTGTTATTGGCGGTTTTTATACTATGCTGCTAATTACTTAGGGTGCATTTTGATTCGTTTAGCTCAGATGCAAAAGCAGTATCTTTTGCATTGCACCACTAGCTAAATAATTACAACTACAAATTAAATAAGGAAAATAAAATGGCTAAGGGGCAATCTCTACAAGACCCATTCCTAAATGCGCTACGTCGTGAGCGTATCCCGGTATCTATCTACCTTGTGAACGGTATTAAACTACAAGGTCAGATCGAATCTTTCGATCAATTCGTGATCCTGCTGAAAAACACTGTAAATCAAATGGTGTACAAGCACGCAATCTCTACCGTTGTTCCGGCTCGCCCAGTGAGCCACCACAGTGGTGATCGTCCTCAAGGTGATCGTCCACAAGAGAAATCTGAAGATTAATTCTTCATTTAGTATTGCAAAAATAAGGAGTTGATTGCTTGTTTGACCGTTATGAATCCGGTGAGCGAGCCGTACTTGTTCATATCAACTTCACGCAAGAAGGTGAATGGGAAGATCTGGCTGAATTCGAAATGCTGGTTTCTTCCGCTGGGGTAGAGGCGCTGCAAGTTGTGACTGGCAGTCGTCAATCCCCACACCCGAAATACTATGTCGGAGAGGGTAAGGCGCAAGAAATTGCTACTGCGGTACAATTAACTGGCGCTGAAATTGTGATTTTTAATCACTCCCTCTCTCCTGCCCAAGAACGTAACCTCGAAGCGCTGTGCAAATGTCGAGTCCTCGACCGCACCGGTCTCATCCTCGATATCTTTGCTCAACGAGCACGAACACACGAAGGTAAGCTGCAAGTCGAGCTAGCTCAACTTCGTCATATTTCTACTCGTTTGATTCGCGGTTGGACGCACCTTGAAAGGCAGAAAGGCGGCATCGGTCTACGTGGGCCAGGTGAAACCCAGTTAGAAACCGACCGTCGTTTATTGCGTGACAGAATCAAAGCTATCCTTCGTCGTCTTGAAAAAGTCGCGAAGCAGCGTGAACAAGGGCGCCGTGCCCGAAACAGAGCAGAGATCCCAACGATTTCTCTCGTGGGCTACACCAACGCGGGTAAGTCGACACTCTTCAACCGTATTACAGAAGCTGGCGTTTACGCGGCAGATCAATTGTTTGCTACTCTTGACCCAACTTTACGTAAGATAGAGTTAGCAGACGTAGGACCTGCGATACTTGCAGATACCGTTGGTTTTATCCGACACCTGCCTCACGATTTGGTTGCGGCCTTCAAAGCAACCTTGCAGGAAACGCAAGAAGCTGACATTTTGTTACATGTTGTTGATGCCAGTGACGAGCGTTTTCGTGAGAATATTCAAGCTGTTCATGAAGTTTTAGAAGAGATCGACGCACATGAAGTGCCGACACTCGTAGTAATGAACAAGATTGACAATCTAGAAGAGCAGAAACCACGTATAGAACGTGATGAGGAAGGCGTGCCTCGTACGGTCTGGGTTTCCGCGATGGACGGATTAGGCATTGATCTTCTGTTTGACGCGCTGACCGAGCGTTTAGCGTCGCAAATGGTTGAGCATCAGTTGCGAATTCCTCCACAGTATCAAGGACGATTCCGTAGTACATTCTTCCAAATGAAGTGTATTCAACGTGAGGAATATGACCAGGAAGGTAACTTGTTGATCAATATTCGAATGCAACAGGTAGATTGGTCTAGACTTGAAAAAAGAGAAGGGGCAGTTTTAGTCGACTTTATAGTCACTTAAAGGACTGCTACAGTATAACGTCATATCAAATGATGGAGCTTTCTAATGGCGTGGAATGAGCCTGGAAATAACAACGGCAACAATGGCCGCGATAATGACCCTTGGGGTAATAATAATCGTGGTGGCCAGCGTCCTGGTGGCCGAGATCAAGGTCCGCCAGATTTAGATGAAGTGTTCAGCAAACTGAGTCAAAAGCTGGGTGGCAAATTTGGTAAAAAAGGCGGCGGTGGTGGTTCACCTATCGGCGGTGGTGGTAGTGCGATTGGCTTTGGTGTCATTGCAGTTATCGCGATTGCGGTGTGGTTCTTCGCTGGCTTTTACACCATCGGTGAAGCAGAGCGCGGTGTCGTGCTGCGTTTAGGTAAATACGACCGTATCGTAGACCCTGGTCTGAACTGGCGTCCTCGTTTTATCGACGAATACGAAGCGGTTAACGTGCAAGCGATTCGTTCGCTACGTGCATCTGGTCTAATGCTGACTAAAGATGAAAACGTAGTAACGGTAGCGATGGACGTTCAATACCGTGTTGCTGACCCATACAAATACCTATATCGCGTAACCAATGCGGACGACAGCTTACGTCAAGCAACGGATTCTGCGCTACGTGCGGTAATTGGTGACTCACTGATGGATAGCATCCTAACAAGTGGTCGTCAGCAAATCCGTCAAACAACACAAGAAACTCTGAACCAAATCATCGATAGCTACGATATGGGCATCGTGATTGTTGACGTCAACTTCCAGTCTGCACGTCCGCCAGAGCAAGTTAAAGATGCCTTTGATGATGCAATCGCAGCACGTGAGGATGAAGAGCGTTTCATCCGTGAAGCAGAAGCTTACAAGAACGAAATCTTGCCTAAAGCAACTGGTCGTGCAGAGCGTTTGAAGAAAGAAGCACAAGGTTACAACGAGCGTGTAACGAACGAAGCACTTGGTCAAGTAGCTCAGTTTGAAAAACTACTACCTGAATACCTAGCGGCACCGGGTGTAACTCGTGACCGTCTGTACCTAGACGCGATGGAAGAAGTTTACTCAAGCACATCTAAAGTGCTGATTGACTCTGAATCTAGCGGCAACCTTCTTTACCTTCCAATTGATAAGTTGGCTGGTCAAGATGGTCAAACAGACACTAAACGTAAATCGAAATCGACTTCAACGTACGACCATATCCAATTGGAATCTGAGCGTACGCAAGAAGACACTTCGAGCTCGCAGTCTCGTTCAACTGGTACACGTCAAGGGAGATACTAAGAATGCGTAAGTTAATGATCCCTGTACTGGTAATCGCACTGGCATTAATGCTGATGTCACTGTTTGTGATTCCTGAAGGTGACCGCGGTATTGTGGTTCGATTTGGTCGTGTCTTGAAAGACAACAACGACATCACTCGTATTTACGAGCCGGGCTTGCACTTCAAAATGCCTTTGTTTGACCGCGTGAAAACACTTGATGCGCGTATCCAAACAATGGACGGCCGTGCTGACCGTTTCGTAACGTCTGAGAAAAAAGACGTAATCATCGATACCTACGTGAAGTGGCGTATTGAAGATTTCGGTCGTTACTACCTGGCAACTGGCGGCGGTAACACGCTGACTGCTGAAGCGCTTCTTGAGCGTAAAGTAACAGACGTTCTACGTGCGGAAATCGGTTCTCGTGAAATCAAGCAAATCGTATCTGGTCCACGTAATAACGACGTACTTCCAGAAGACGCAAGCAGTGATGAAGTAAGTACTGAAGCCGCTCGTGAAGCATTGGAAATCGATGGCGAACGTGACCTAATCATGTCTGAAGTGTTGAAAGACACGCGCGACAGCGCAATGAAAGATTTGGGTGTTCGTATCGTTGACTTCCGTATGAAGAAGATCAACCTACCAGATGAGATCAGTGAATCTATCTACCGTCGTATGCGTGCAGAGCGTGAGTCGGTAGCTCGTAAACACCGTTCTCAAGGTCGTGAGAAAGCAGAAGTAATCCGCGCACAAGCAGAGCTTGAAGTGGCAACGATTCTTGCTGAAGCAGACAAAACAGCTCGTGTAACACGAGGTGAAGCGGATGCAGAAGCAGCGAAGATCTACGCAGATGCGTACAACAAAGATCCTGAGTTCTTCAGCTTCCTACGTTCTCTAAAAGCTTACGAGAAATCGTTCAGCTCTAAGAGTGACATCCTTGTTCTGGATCCGAAGAGTGAATTCTTCCAATACATGAACAATGCGAAAGGCGCAGAAGCGAAATAAGCTCAGCGTTCAAGCAAATTGAAAAGGCTCCGTTATGGAGCCTTTTTTGTATCTATTTCTTGCTGCGCTTATTGTTAACGGCCAAATAGGTCATAGTTAGAGCGATAGAGTGATTAACTCATCATGATAGCGATCACAGCGCCGGCTACGACCAAGCAACCGCCAATGCGACGCAGATGGTTATCGGGTTGCTCGCTCAATTGGGCAACCATGTTGCGCCAGCCATTTGGGGCGACCAAGGGGCCAATCCCTTCAACAATCAATACTAGCCCTATCGCTAGCCAAATTGACTCAGACATTGCGATTCCTTGTGGATTTAAGAAAGGTAAATATTATCAGTGATGTAGTGATTTCGAAATGAACAACATCAGTGATGTTTGCATTCTAGTATCAACTCTGTGAACAAAAATGACTGCAAGAAGAGTGATTCGGTGCTAGAATCCATTTTTAACTAGCAATCAGACTTGGAAAGATGGGAAATAACGTAGTCGTTCTAGGCACCCAATGGGGTGACGAAGGTAAAGGTAAAATTGTAGACCTTTTAACTGAAGATGCAAAATACGTGGTACGCTACCAAGGCGGTCACAACGCAGGTCACACACTTGTAATTGACGGTGAAAAAACCGTTCTTCACTTAATTCCATCAGGTATCCTTCGCGATAACGTAAAATGCGTTATCGGTAACGGTGTTGTACTATCGCCTGAAGCTCTAATTAAAGAAATGAAACCTCTTGAAGAGCGCGGCATTCCAGTACGCGAGCGTCTTTTCATTTCTGAAGCATGTCCTCTAATTCTTCCTTACCACGTTGCAATGGACCAAGCTCGCGAAATCGCTCGCGGTAAAAAAGCTATCGGTACAACTGGTCGTGGTATCGGTCCAGCATACGAAGATAAAGTTGCTCGTCGCGGTCTACGCGTTGGTGACCTATTCGATATGGAAGCTTTCGCAGAGAAACTAAAAGAAGTAATGGAATACCATAACTTCCAACTAGTTAACTTCTACAAAGCTGAGCCAGTAAGCTACGAAGAAGTACTTGAGCAAGCTAAAGGCTACGCAGATCTACTAACTTCAATGGTTATCGACGTAACTGACGAACTAGACGCAGCACGTAAGCGCGGCGACAAGATCATGTTCGAAGGTGCACAAGGTACTCTACTTGATATCGACCACGGTACTTACCCGTACGTAACTTCTTCTAACACGACTGCTGGTGGCGTTGCTGCAGGTTCTGGTTTCGGTCCTCGTCACATCGGTTACATCCTTGGTATCGCGAAAGCTTACTGTACTCGCGTTGGTGCAGGTCCATTCCCGACTGAGCTATACGACGGTCTAGACAAGCAAGACCCAGTAGGTAAACACCTAGGTGAAGTTGGTCACGAGTTCGGTGCGACAACAGGTCGTCTACGCCGTACTGGTTGGTTCGATGCTGTTGCTATGCGTCGTGCAATCCAAATCAACTCTGTATCTGGTTTCTGTCTAACTAAACTAGACGTACTAGATGGTCTAGAAGAGCTAAAAATCTGTACTGGTTACAAGATGGAAGATGGCTCTACACTAGAAGTTTCTCCGATGGCTGCTGAAGCATTCGAAAAAGCAACGCCTATCTACGAAACAATGCCTGGTTGGTCTGAGAACACATTCGGTGCGAAATCAATCGAAGAGCTACCACAAGCTGCTCTAGATTACATCAAGCGCATTGAAGAGCTAACTGGCGTGCCAGTAGACATCATCTCAACAGGTCCTGACCGTAACGAAACTATCGTTAAGGTTCACCCATTCGAAGCTTAATCGATACTCGTTAGAGATTATAAAAACCGGCTTTTATCGCCGGTTTTTTTGTATCTGTGAGTTGTGTTCACTATGGAAAAACTGCTGAAAAATGCGACTCGCTGTGGCAAATATTTGCCGTTAAGCTTAAGTAGGAGGCAAAAATTGCCTAAAGCTTAACTGACCTTTGCCGATAAGGTTATCAAGCAGAGGAGATCCTTGGCTGATCTTTGGTTTCTTAGATACCTTAAAGAGTACATTTATGAAGTTACGAACAGTGGCTGCTTCACTGTTATTGATGCTGAGTGCGACATCGGCTAAGGCAAATGTTGCCGATGTAGGGGCGCCTGTTCCTATCTACACCGAAGCAGAGCTTATAAAGCTTATTGAGCAGAATAAGCATCTAGAACGCGTGCGCGCTGATAACTGCCAGTTGGTAGAAGATATCGTGGCACGTGCGACGCGCATTAACTTGCCGTCTTATGAATTCCTTTATGGCGATATGTTGGCGTGGGGCGTTTGTGTTGATCAAGATGTTGAACTTGGTCTTTACTACATGGAAAACGCAGCACACCAAGGCTTGCCTGCTGCACTAGAGCAGCTAGGTCGCTATTACTCTCGTGGTACATTAGTCCAACAAGATAAAGAACGTGCAATCCCATACCTGCGAGAAGCAGCTGCAATGGGTAACTTGAATGCGCGTATTCATCTTGCTGAGCTATTGCTACGTGATTACGGTAGCCCGTTAGATTACGAAGATGCTTACCGTTGGTTATATAACTCGGTAACTGCCGACCAAAGAAAGCACAAGCGTATTGCGATGCTGAGAAACGGTCTTGAGCAACGTATGCCACAAAACATTATTGCGCGGGCCAAACGCCGCGACACCTTCTGGTAGGTGTACTCTTAAAATACCAGTAACTTCATAAAGCTCTGCCAATAGAGACAACAAAGCCCACATCATGTGGGCTTTGTTGTTTTTCCCGAAGCGTAATCGCAGGCGATTAAACGACTTTGTGTGGGCCGAAGCACTCGTAGTGGAACTGCTCTTGAGCTACGCCAAGCTCAAGCAATTGTTTGGCTACGTGCTGCATAAAGCCAACAGGACCACAGAAGTAGACTTGTACGTTGTCTTGCTTAAGGGCTGCTTCAATTTCAGTTAAGTTGACGAAACCGGTGAAGTGGAAGTCTTCACCAATCTTGTCTTCTGCTGTTGGTTGGTTGTACCAAACCAATGAGTTCATGTTCTCTTTAGCATTCACGAGCTGGTTTACGTGCTGTTTGAATGCATGTTGTTGACCGTTTTCTGCAGCGTGCACCCAGGTTACTGGCGCTTGGTGCCCTGAAAGGCTCTCAAGCATCGATAGAGTCGGAGTTAGACCTACGCCCGCTGATACCAAAACAACCGGTGTAGTCGCGTCCACATCCATAAAGAAGTCACCCGCAGGTGCCGCAAGTTGCACCTTATCGCCGATGTTCAATTCATCGTGAAGGAAATTCGATACTTTACCGCCTTCTTCACGTTTTACCGAGATACGATAAGTGTTCTCTTGAACCGCAGAGGATAGGCTGTATTGGCGAATCTCTTGGTTTTCGAACTTATCACTGTTGATGTAGATACCTAGGTATTGACCAGGTTTGTACTCAGAAACCACTTCACCATCGGTTGGTTTGAAAACAAAGCTACAGATGTTTTCGCTCTCAAGCTGCTTGCCCACCAACTCAAATTCACGCAGACCACGCCAGCCACCTTGCAGTGCTGCGTTCTCTTGGTAGATTTGCTCTTCACGTTGAATAAACACGTTAGCCAGCACACCATAAGCTTCTGCCCATGCATCAATCACTTCCTGGCCCGGAGAGAACAGCTCGTCGATCGTCGCCAGTAGATGTGTGCCGACGATTTGGTACTGATCTTTAGTGATCATAAAGCTGGTGTGCTTGTGCGCGATTTTCTCTACAGCACCAAGTAGTGCTGGTAGGTTATCAATGTTGGTTGCGTACGCGCAGATTGCATTAAATAGAGCTTCACGTTGGTCACCATTACGCTGGTTGCTCATGTTGAAAATGTCTTTCAACTCAGGGTTATGGGTGAACATGCGATCGTAAAAATGTGCCGTTAACTTCGGACCAGTTTCTGCTAGAAGTGGTGCGGTTGCTTTCACGATATCAATGGTTTGGTTGCTGAGCATAATGGCTTCCTATTTAAAGTTGTATTTGTAATGCATGTTTAAAGTTGTATCTCAAATGTATCTTTCGATCAAGAAAAGAATTACAATTTTGCTACTACAGAGGATAGCAACATGCAGTTAACTAGCTTTACCGATTATGCGCTCAGAACCTTGATTTACTTGGCTTCATTGCCAAAAGATGAGCTAACAAATATTACCGAAGTGACTGATTTATTTGGTGTATCACGTAACCATATGGTGAAAGTGATCAACCGTCTTGGTCAACTTGGTTATGTGCATACGGTACGCGGTAAAAATGGTGGTATTCGATTACTGAAAGCACCTAAAGAAATCACAGTTGGTGGTGTGGTGCGCGATTTAGAGCCACTAGATTTGGTCAATTGCTCCGTAGAATTTTGTCACATCACGCCAGCCTGTCGTCTAAAAGAAAAGTTAGCAAAAGCGAAAATGGCGTTTTTGGCTGAATTGGATGGTTGCACGATTGAAGAGCTATTAAGTGATAATTCTGAACTGCTGATCTTACTTGCTCGTCCTTAGTCTTCTTAACGCTTTATAAATCTTCTTACTGACACTCTTTTTTAAAGCAATTTCTGTAGCTTATCGAGAGACTCGCATATACTAGCTCTATACCTTCCTTGCTAGATAGGCGTGCCTATGTCAGACAATATTCCAAACGATCCTTTCGCAGATCGTGAATCCAAAAATTACGAAAATCCAATTCCAAGCCGAGAGTTCATCACCGAGTTTCTGCAGCAAGCTGGTGTGCCGATGAATCGCAATGATTTGTTCGAAGCATTAAAGCTAGAAGGTGAAGAGCAATACGAAGGCTTACGCCGTCGACTGCGTGCAATGGAGCGTGATGGACAGCTCGTGTTTACGCGCCGTCAATGCTATGCGCTACCAGAAAAACTCGAGATGGTGAAAGGTTACGTAATTGGCCACAAAGATGGTCATGGTTGGGTTCGTCCTGAAGGCAGTGTCGGCAAGGATAATGACATTGTACTGCCGCACCATCAGATGAAGCACATCATCCATGGTGACTACGTGTTGGTGCAACCAACGGACAATAGCAAGCGTGGTCGTCGTGAAGGTCGTCTTGTTCGCGTGTTAGAAGAGCGCAACACGCAGATCGTAGGTCGTTTCTTCTTAGAGTACGGCTACTCATACGTTGTGCCTGATGACTCTCGTATTAGCCAAGATATTCTGATCCCAAATGAGCATAAAGCAGGTGCTCGTATGGGTAACGTGGTCGTTATTGAGATTACTGATCGCGGCTCTCGCTCACGTGGCATGATGGGTAAAGTGGTAGAAGTTCTTGGCGAGAACATGGCGCCGGGCATGGAAACGCAAATAGCAATCCGCACCCACCAAATTCCACACGATTGGCCAGCAGCCGTCGATAAACAGATCGAAAATCTGGGCGAAGAAGTTCCAGAAGAAGCAAAAGAAGGTCGTGTCGATCTACGTGACTTGCCGCTAGTAACCATTGATGGTGAAGACGCTCGTGACTTTGATGACGCGGTTTACTGTGAGAAGAAAAAGAGCGGCGGTTGGCGTCTATGGGTCGCGATTGCTGACGTAAGTTACTACGTACGTACAGACTCTGCGCTGGACAAAGAAGCCATCAACCGTGGTAACTCGGTGTACTTCCCATCGCAAGTAGTACCAATGCTACCTGAAGTACTATCAAACGGCTTATGTTCACTTAACCCACAAGTTGATCGTCTGTGTATGGTGTGTGAAATGACCATCTCAGAGACGGGTAAACTATCGGGCTACAAACACTATGAAGCTGTGATGAACTCGCACGCTCGTCTGACTTACAACAAAGTGGGCGCGATTCTAGAAGGGGATGAAGAGCTACGTATGCGTTATCACGCTGTCGTTCCTCACCTTGAAGAGCTGCACGCGATGTACAAAGTACTTAAAGAAGCGCGTGATAACCGCGGTGCGATTGAATTTGAAACCGTTGAAGCTAAGTTCATCTTCAACGCGGATCGTAAGATTGAAAGCATCGAGCCAGTGATTCGTAACGACGCACACAAGATCATCGAAGAATGTATGATCCTAGCGAACATCGCTTCAGCGTCTTACGTTGAGAAAGCGAAAGAGCCAGCGTTGTACCGTGTTCACGAATCTCCGGGTGAACTGCGCCTGCAAGGTTTCCGTGACTTCCTCAGTGAGCTAGGTCTGGATCTTAAAGGTGGTCTAGAGCCATCACCAACCGACTACGCTGATTTGGTAAAACAGATCGCAGAACGTCAGGACAAAGAACTGATTCAAACCATGCTGCTGCGCTCAATGAAGCAAGCGGTCTACAACGCAGACAATGCCGGTCACTTTGGTCTAGCACTGAAACGTTACGCACACTTCACGTCGCCAATTCGTCGTTACCCAGACCTGCTATTGCACCGCGCAATCAAGTATCTGATTGCTAAAGAAGAAGGTCGCAACCAAGATCGTTGGACACCAACTGGTGGTTACCACTACTCGTTTGACGACATGGACTTCTACGGTGAGCAATGCTCGATGACAGAGCGCCGTGCAGACGACGCAACTCGTGAAGTGGCTGATTGGTTGAAGTGTGAATACATGCAAGACCATGTTGGCGACGAGCTAGATGGTGTTATTGCCAACGTAACCAGCTTTGGTTTCTTTGTTCGTCTGACTGAACTGCATATCGATGGTTTGGTGCACATTTCGACGCTCGCGAACGACTACTACCAATTTGATCCGATTGGTCAAAGACTTATCGGTGAAAGCTTCGGTAACATCTATCGTCTAGGCGATGCGGTGAAAGTGAAAGTGCTTGCGGTTAACTTAAATGACAAGCAAATTGACTTTGAATTAATCGAAACAAGCCGTAAGCTACGCGGCAAAGGTAAGACTGCGAAGAAACGCGCAGCAGATGCCAAACGCAAAGCAAAAGAGAAAAAGCGTGCGGCAACCAAAGGCGGTACTCGCGCGAAGCCGATGATTGAACCGACCAAGCACCCTGAACCTGCGGAAGCAGGCAGTGCTCGCAAAGGTAGCGTGAAACGTGGTGACGCTGAAGGTACGAAAAAGCCGAAGAAAGCACGCAAGAAAAAGCCACACAGTAAGCCGAGAAAGACTAAGCGTACTAAGAGCGACGCTGAGTAGGCTGAAGCGCCAATCTAGTCCGGATTTAAAGGCGTAGATTGGCGAAGGCAAGACGACCAGAACAACAGGTTAAACAATGAGTAACGAATTTATTTACGGCATTCACGCAGTGAAAGCGGTATTGGAACGCGAACCAGAACGTTTTATCGAAGCATACGTCCTAAAAGGCCGCCAAGACGATCGTCTAATGCCAATCCTGAACGATCTTCAGGTTTGTGGTGTTTCGATTCAACAAATGACTCGTAAAACGCTAGACGACAAAGCGCACGGTGCTAACCACCAAGGCATCATTGCTCGTGTTAAAGCTGCGAAACAGCTTAATGAAAATGACATTGATGGCATCCTAGCGCAGCATGAATCACCGCTACTATTGGTATTGGATGGCGTGACGGATCCGCATAACCTAGGTGCTTGCCTACGTAATGCAGACGCAGCTGGCGTAGCGGCGATCATCGTACCGAAAGATCGTTCTGCTCCGATGAACGCAACCGTAAGCAAAGTGGCTTGTGGTGCAGCTGAAGTCGTGCCATTGATCCGAGTGACCAACTTGGCTCGTACTATGCGTACACTGCAAGAGCAAGGTATCTGGTTTGTTGGTACGGCGGGTGAAGCAACGCACGACATCTACCAAGCAAAACTGACGGGTCCTCTTGCTATCGTAATGGGTGCAGAAGGTGACGGTATGCGTCGTCTAACTCGTGAAACCTGTGACGATTTGATTAAGATCCCAATGGCTGGCAGCGTTTCTAGTTTGAACGTATCTGTGGCATCAGGTATTTGTTTGTTTGAAGCGGTTCGTCAGCGTATTGCTGCAAAGTAATTGATAAACCATTATTTTAATAAATAAGACTAATAAACAAACAGTTACTGCAAAGTCAGACATAATGATAAAAACAAAGGATGGGGTGCCATCCTTTGTCGTTTTCACCGATTTATAAATAAAAATCTTCAGGGAAGTTATGACTCAACAAGACATTAAATTCATTGCCTTTGACCTAGACGGTACTTTGCTTGATAGCGTGCCGGATCTAGCGGTTGCGGCAGACCAAGCCGTTCAAGCACTTGGTTTTCCATCTGTTTCAGAAGAGCAGGTTCGTGACTATGTTGGTAACGGTGCAGACGTGCTGATTGGACGCTCACTAAGCCAAAGCTTGACTATCAATCCAGAGTTGAGCGAAGAGCTTCGTGCAAAAGCGCGTGTACTGTTTGATGATTACTACGAGCAAAGCGGTCACAAGCTAAGTCACCTTTACCCAACGGTAAAAGAGACACTAGCAGAGCTGCACAAAGCGGGTTTTGTTATGGCGTTGGTGACCAACAAACCTTCAAAGTTTGTGCCTGACGTTTTGGAAAAGCACGACATCGCAAAATACTTCGTTGATGTTCTTGGCGGTGATGCATTCCCAGAGAAAAAACCAAACCCAGTCGCACTGAATTGGCTGATGGAAAAACACCAAATCCAACCTAGTGAAATGCTGATGGTTGGCGACTCGAAAAACGACATTCTTGCAGCGAAGAACGCAGGTTGCGCCTCATTTGGTTTGACATATGGTTACAACCACGGTGAACCTATTTCTGCATCAAATCCAGATTTCGTCGCTGACAGTTTGGCAGAATTATTGGACGTTGTAGCGGTTTCTGCATAACGGCTACAAAAGAGCTTCCAAAATACTCGTTAATGAGTACACTGAGTAAACCGTGCACCTATTACTGCACGGTTTTTTTCATTTAATTAGATTAAGAAGTCAAAGGAATCATTCTAATGAGCAAACCCATTGTATTGAGTGGTGTTCAACCTTCAGGTGAACTAAGTATCGGTAACTACTTGGGTGCTCTACGTCAATGGCAGCAGATGCAAGACGATTATGATTGCCAATACTGTGTGGTAGACCTTCACGCTATTACGGTTCGTCAGGACCCTAAAGCGCTGCATGAAGCGACTCTAGATGCACTGGCGATCTGTCTGGCAGTTGGTGTTGACCCGAAGAAGAGCACGCTATTTGTTCAGTCACACGTACCAGAGCATGCTCAACTTGGTTGGCTTCTTAACTGTTACACCCAAATGGGTGAACTGGGTCGTATGACGCAGTTTAAAGACAAATCTGCACGTTACTCAAACGACAGCTCAAGCCAGTTTGGTGATGTAAACGTTGGTCTGTTTGACTACCCAGTACTGATGGCGGCAGACATCCTGCTTTACGGCGCGCACCAAGTGCCTGTAGGTAGCGACCAGAAGCAACACCTAGAGCTAGCTCGTGATATTGCTAACCGCTTCAACAACATCTACTCACCAGAGCAGCCAATCTTCCAAGTGCCAGAGCCTTACATTCCGACGGTAAACGCGCGTGTAATGAGCCTTCAAGACGCAACCAAGAAGATGTCTAAATCTGATGACAACCGTAAAAACGTTATCACGCTATTGGAAGAGCCAAAGTCGATCATTAAGAAGATCAACAAAGCGCAAACCGACACAGAAACACCACCGCGTATCGCTCACGATTGGGACAACAAGGCAGGTATCTCTAACCTAATGGGTCTATACTCTGCGGCAACAGGCATGAGCTTTGAAGAGATTGAAGCGAAATACCAAGGCGTTGAAATGTACGGTCCATTCAAGAAAGACGTTGGTGAAGCTCTAGTTACTATGCTTGAGCCTATTCAAGCTGAATACCACCGTATCCGTGCGGACCGCGCTTACATGAACGAAGTGATGAAGCAAGGCGCTGAGAAAGCATCGGCACGTGCGGCTGAAACGTTGAAGAAAGCGTACGAAGCAGTAGGTTTTGTTGCTCGCCCATAGTTGCTAAAAAGCATTCAGAATTTAAGAGCTCCACCATCGGTGGAGCTTTTTTTATGCCTAGAGATCTACAAGCTTAAATAGCCAGAAGGCTTATTTTGATTCACACGGTAAAAAGGAAGGAAATAATAAGTTTTGTTATTCTAAATTAGCATTAATTAATATTTGGTTTGGGTTACTAGAATCAAGTGAATTCAAAATAAATATCCAGATATTCACATAACATGTTGAGAAATATAAAACTGAGTAATAAGTCTAATTCTAGCCCTTTATTGGTTTAGTTACTGTATTTGTTACAAAAAATGTTTAAATGAACAGCCCTGGCATAATTTTACGTATCCACATGTGATTTATTTCACGGCTTTTACTGGTCTTTCTTATTTATTTCATAAATAAACCTGATAGTAGGCGCAAATGGTGGGCTCTGCTTAGGGCTTAGTTTGCATTTAAATAAATATCAGGTACGACAATGGATACGTTAATCAAACCCTCTTTACTGGCACTGACGATTGCTAGCGCACTTAGTGCTAACGCTAACGCAGAAATTATCATCTCTCAGTATGTAGAAGGTGGTTCATACGACAAAGCAGTAGAGATCGCGAACACGGGCGATGCAGCGGTAACGCTAACCGGTTACGAGCTAGCGAAATCATCAAACGGTGGTGGTACTTGGGGTAGCACACTCGATCTTAGCCAAGTGACGATACAAGCTAACCAAGTGTATGTACTGGCGCATGGTGATGCGAGCGATGCCATCAAAGCTGTTGCAGATCACACGGAGAAAAGCGTCACGAACTTTAACGGAGATGATCCGATCGCACTGCTTAAAGATGGTGAAGTGCACGACATCATCGGTGTGATGGGTGACGTAGATTTTGGTAAAGACACCACATTGGTTCGTAACAGTGATGCACTAACCCCTTCTGCTACTTATGATGCATCTCAGTGGACTGCATTTGAGAAAGACAACATTGACGGCCTTGGTGAGCTAAATGCGACAGAGCCACCAGCACCATTCGCTTGTGAAGTCGACGGTCAGCAACCTAACTTCACTACCATCCAAGATATTCAAGGTGAAGGCGATACGTCTCCATTCATTGATGGTTACCCATACATTACCGACGAAGATCATTTCGTAACTGGTGTCGTGACTGCTGTTACCACTGGCCTAACCAAAGGTTTCTACCTACAAGCACTAGAAAGTGACAACAACGACAAGACCTCAGAAGGCTTGTTCATTCATACTGACGCGGCAGACACGGAGCTAAAAGCTGGTGACGTTGTTTGTGTGAAAGGTAAAGTTCAAGAGTACTACAGCAATACTCAACTAGCTTCTGATGCTAACAGCTATGTGAAAACAGGCACATCGGATATTCCTCGAGTTACCGATCTTGTTATCAAAGAAGGTGAGACACTACGTGATGCGCTAGAGCGTCATGAAGGCATGCAAGTTGAACTGACCTCGGCAAGTGACCTGTTTGTAACTCGCAACTTCTCTTACGACTACGATTCACGTCGTAACAACATGATGCTGTCTCATGAAGCGCCACTGTTTAAGCCGACTCAATTGCACGCTGCAGAGAGTGATGCTGCCGTTGAGCTTGCAAAAGACAACGCAGCGAACCGCGTATACCTAGAATCTGATGGCAAAGCACCAAACGGCCAAATCCCTTACTACCCTGACTTTGCGAAAGATGCAGACCAAGATGGCTCTTCTGAGCAGCACATTCGCCTCGGTTCGCGAGTAGAGGGTCTGCAGGGCGTCGTGGCTTACAGCTACAACGAATACCGCCTGATTGCGACCAATGAAGTTGATAACACCAACTTCGTGACTTCAGGTGAAGGCTTCGACGTGGCTCGTAAAGATGCTCCAGCGATTGCGGATTCAGATTTGCGTATCGCAAGCTTCAACGTACTAAACTACTTCAACTCTGTGGCTGACAGTGGCCATGAAAACCCAACCGGACAAAACCGCGGTGCGACTAACCTAGACGAGTTCCTGATCCAACAAGCGAAAATCGTTGCGGCGATGAACAAGATGGACGCTGACATCATTGGTTTGATGGAAGTCGAGAACAATGGCTTTGGTGACAGCAGTGCAGTGAAGAACTTGGTTGACGCATTGAATGCTGAAATCGAAGATGCAGAAGATCATTACACTTACGTTGAAATCGCAGATCAAGACAAATACCAAGACGAATACTTTGGCAGTGATGCGATCATGGTGGCGATCTTATACCGTGCAAATGAAGTGACACCAAAAGAAACTGCGAAAGTGATTGTGACGCCAGAGCAGCACATCGAAGAAAACACCATTACGCGTGGTGACAATGCGGAAGGCAACCCAGCTTACGACAAGTACCAACGTCATAGCTTGCTACAAACCTTCACGGTGAAAGAGACCGGTAAAGATCTGTCTGTTGTTGTTAACCACTTCAAATCGAAAGGTTCTGAATGTATTGAAGAGTGGATTGCGGGCGTAGAAGACTCTGAGCCAGCGGATCTGCAAGGCAACTGTAACAACTTCCGTGTTTCTGCTGCCAACGTTGTGGGTGACGCTCTGAAAGGCATTGAAGGTGACGTGCTAGTAATGGGTGACCTGAACGCCTACGGCATGGAAGATCCTCTGCTTACACTGACTGATTACTCGAAAGAGAAATACGGCCGTGACATCTACACTGCAGCTTACACAACCATTGGTGGTGGTGAGCTTCAAATCGAGAAGACCAAAATTGAAAAAGGCTACGGTTACCATAACCTGAACACAGTACTTCATGGTGCAGATACCTTCTCATACACCTACTCTGGTGAACTAGGTAACCTAGACCACGCGTTGGCGAGCAACAGCTTGGCACAAAAAGTGGTGGCGATTGAAGATTGGCACATCAACTCACTAGAAAGTAACTTGTTCGAATACAGCAGCAAGTACACAGGTGATATGCCGAAGTACAAAGATGCGTTCTCGGCGTCTGACCACGATCCTGTGATCATCGCGATTGATTTCCCAGATACAGATATCGATCTACCAAGCTCAGGTGAAAACTTAGCAGTGGAAGTTCGTCTACCACCAAACGCAGTTGTCGGTGATATCGTGACAGTAAGCCTAACGGAAGCAACTCAAGCGGCGTCGTCAACGTCTGATGCTGACGGTTACGAAGCGAGTGCAACTCTGACACAAACGGACATTGATGCTCGTAGCGTGAGTGTGGAATTCGACAAAGCACCAACAGAAGGCCAGTACGTTCTAGAAGAGAAAGTGACAGACTCTACCGGTAACACGGTTAAGTTCAGCGACTCTCGCGATGTTACGCTGGAGCCATCGAGCACGAACCCATCAGACGATGATGATGGTGGTTCATTTGGCTTTGGCGCGCTAATTGCGCTGCTAGGTCTAGGCTTATTCCGCCGTCGCCGCTAAACGAATTTATTTCCTGACAAACAGTTCCTAAATAGCTGTAAAGACCAAAGGCCAGCCTATGCTGGCCTTTTTATTCAGCAAAAACTTGCCTTTCTTGCTTGGTATAGCAAAATACCGCCCTTGATTGTCACGAACGTGGCGATTCACTACGTAAGCATTGCCAAAACGGATTGGAGCAACCGACCCTTTATGTTGTTGATCATCGATAACTACGACTCTTTTACCTACAACCTTTACCAATACTTCTGCGAGCTTGGTGCAGACGTAAAGGTGGTGCGTAACGATGAAATCGACATCCAAGGCATTGAGGCGCTCAACCCAACTCACTTGGTGATATCTCCAGGGCCATGTACCCCTAACGAAGCAGGTATCTCTCTACAAGCCATTGAACACTTTGCTGGTAAGTTACCTATCTTGGGCGTTTGCCTTGGCCATCAGGCGATTGCGCAGGTGTTTGGAGGGGAAGTGGTACGTGCTCGACAAGTGATGCACGGTAAGACCTCACCAATTCGTCACAACGGTCGCAGTGTGTTTAAAAACCTAAATAACCCACTGACGGTAACCCGCTACCACTCTCTCGTGGTGAAAAACGGCACATTACCTGATGTGTTTGAATTGACCGCTTGGACTGAACTGCCTGACGGAACCATGGATGAAATCATGGGTTATCAGCATAAAACCCTGCCAATTGACGCAGTACAGTTTCATCCTGAGTCGATTAAGACAGAACAAGGTCACGAGCTGCTTGGAAACTTTCTTGCGCGCAAAGCGATCTGATCGTGATCACCTTTCTTAACAAATTCTTCATGTTTTTCGCCTAAGAATGGGAATGCAAAACTATGCGTTCCGTCTATTTGGTGGCGGCTATTCATTTTTCTCCTTTCTTTCTAACCCTTGTCATACATAACTTTTATAAAAAATCGCTTCTCTATTTGCGTTTCTTGGTGCATAAATAATCATAGATAGTGAGTATGGGTGGTTGCGCTCCAAGGCGAAAAGAATAAATCACTATTGAAATGGTTAATTAAATGTAAATACAATGCCGCAATAGCTTAAATGCAAAACATTATTTGCTGGCAAAGAGTGCTGGTTAAATTCGCTTATCTGCTAGGCATGCGGTATCAAGAAGGAATGTGCAATGACAACGGAAAACAAAGTAGAGCGCGGTTTATTCGATGAGGTAATGGTACCTTGCTATAACCCGATGGAAATGATCCCTGTAAAAGGTGAAGGTTCACGCATTTGGGATCAGAACGGAAATGAGTACATCGACTTTGCTGGTGGTATTGCGGTGAGCTGTCTTGGTCATTGTCACCCAGTTATGGTGAACGCATTGACTGAGCAAGGTAACAAGCTTTGGCACCTAAGTAATGTTATGACTAACGAGCCGGCACTGCGATTGGCGAAGAAGCTAACAGAAGTCAGCTTTGCTGAGCGCGTGTTCTTTGCTAACTCTGGCGCAGAAGCGAACGAAGCGGCACTAAAGCTAGCACGTCGTTACGCAGCAGACGTTCATGGTACAGAGAAATCTGAAATCATCGCATTCAAACAAGGTTTCCATGGTCGTACTTTCTTTACTGTAACGGTTGGTGGTCAAGCGGCTTACTCAGACGGTTTCGGTCCTAAGCCAGGCGATGTGACACACCTTCCTTACAACGATATCGAAGCGCTACAAGCACACATGTCTGATCGCACTTGTGCGGTAATGATGGAGCCTCTGCAAGGTGAGGGCGGCATCATTCCACCAACACCTGAGTTCGCTCAAGCAGTTCGCGAGCTGTGTGACAAGCACAACGCACTGTTGATCTTCGATGAAGTGCAAACTGGTAACGGTCGTACTGGTCATTTCTACGCATACCAAGGTCTAGGCATCACGCCAGACATTCTAAGCACAGCGAAATCACTGGGTGGCGGTTTCCCTATCGGTGCCATGCTAACGACGGCAAAACTGGCTGAGCACATGAAAGTAGGCACGCACGGTTCAACTTACGGCGGTAACCCACTAGCGTGTGCGGTTGCAGAAGCGGTTGTTGATGAAGTGACAAAACCAGAAGTATTGGCTGGCGTACTAGAGCGTGAAGCCATGTTCCGTGAAGGTCTGGAGAAGATTAACGCGAAATACAACATCTTCTCTGAAGTGCGCGGTAAAGGTCTACTGCTTGGTGCTGCACTGAATGAAGAGTGGCAAGGTCGTGCGCGTGACGTACTGGTTGCTGCAGGTAAACAAGGTCTCATGGTATTGGTTGCGGGTGCCAATGTCGTACGTTTCACACCATCACTCGTTATCACACAACAAGAAATTGAAGAAGGTTTGGCGAAGCTAGATAAAGCGATCGCAACGCTGGTTTAAGCGCGATCTCAGCTTATCGTCAACTTAGAAACCCCCATCAAGGATCTCTGATGGGGGTATTGTTCCTACAATATAGTTAGGATCTTCTTGCATCTGGAGGGAGTATTGATGCTAGTAGTTCGCCCTATCGCAATGTCGGATTATGACGCGCTGCACACCTGTGCGGTTGAGTCAGGTCATGGATTTACATCTCTACCGGTTAACGAAGAACTGTTAACCAATCGAATCAAGCACTCAGAATACAGTTTTGGCAAACCTGACGTGAAGGAAGCCGGTGATGAAGGCTACCTAATGGTGGGCTTTGAATCTGAAACTGGCGAAGTGGCAGGTACCACAGGTATTGAAGCTTCGATCGGCTGGGATGTGCCTTTTTATTCTTACCACATCAGTAAAGTGGTGCACTCGTCTCCAAAGCTTGGCGTAAACAACGTGGTTAAGCTGCTGACATTTGGTAATAACTACACGGGTAACAGCGAAATCTGTACCTTGTTCCTGCGTGAGAAATTCCGTGGTGGCTTGAACGGGCGTCTGATGTCCAAATGTCGTTTCTTAATGATGGCAGAGCACCCAGAGCGTTTCTCGGAAACCATCTTTGCTGAAATGCGTGGCGTATCAGACGAGAACGGTAACTCGCCATTCTGGCAGTGGCTTCAAGAGCATTTCTTCTCTATCGATTTTACGCTTGCGGATTACCTAACTGGTATCGGCAAGAAAGGCTTTATCGCCGACTTGATGCCGAAGTTGCCAATCTACATCAACCTACTGAGCCCAGAAGCACAAGCCGTGATTGGTAAAGTACACGACAACACGCGTCCAGCATTGAAGCTGCTTGAGCGCGAAGGCTTTACCAACCGTGGATACGTCGACATTTTCGATGGTGGTCCAACGGTGGAGTGTGACTTACGTAATATCGAATCGGTACGCCACTCATTCCGCGCGCAAGTCAAAATCTCGGAGCACACCAGCACACAAGACTTCTTGATGTGTAATTCGTCATTCGAAAACTTCCGTGCCGCAGCAGCAAAAGCAGCGTATGACGCAGAAACGCAAAACGTAGTGCTTGCACCAGAATTGGCGGATGCACTCTTGGTTGAGGAAGGGGATTTTGTTCGCCTTCTTCCGCAGTAACTGACGACAGAATTTAAGGATAGAAACAATGACACATTGGATTGCAGGTGAATGGGTACAAGGTCAGGGGGAAGTATTTACGTCTCTGTCGCCTTACAACCAAGAAGTGATCTGGCAAGGTAACGGCGCAACAGCAGAGCAGGTTAACCAAGCGGTATCTGCGGCGCGTGAAGCGTTTGTTGATTGGAAGAAGCGTCCATTCGCAGAGCGCGAAGCGATCGTGTTGGCTTTTGCTGAGAAAGTAAAAGAGAACAGCGAAAAAATCGCTGAAGTGATTGCCAAAGAAACCGGCAAGCCAATCTGGGAAACACGCACCGAAGCGGCAGCGATGGCGGGTAAAATCGCTATTTCTATTCGTGCTTACCACGACCGTTCGGGTGAAGCGACACGTGAAGCCGCAGGCAACCAAATTGTATTGCGTCATCGCCCATTGGGTGTGATGGCGGTCTTCGGTCCTTATAACTTCCCGGGTCACCTGCCAAATGGTCACATCGTGCCAGCACTATTGGCTGGTAACACTGTAGTCTTCAAACCGTCTGAGCAAACGCCATGGACGGGTGAACTCGCTATGAAGTTGTGGGAAGAGGTCGGCCTACCAAAAGGTGTGATTAACCTAGTCCAAGGTGCGAAAGAGACAGGCATTGCGCTGGCGGATGCGAAAGGCATCGATGGCGTGCTGTTCACTGGTAGTGCAAACACAGGTCATGTTCTCCATCGTCAGTTTGCTGGTCAGCCGGGCAAAATGCTGGCGCTTGAAATGGGCGGCAACAACCCGATGGTTATCTCGGATAACTACGGCGATCTAGACGCAACGGTTTACACCATTATCCAATCTGCCTTCATCAGTGCAGGACAACGCTGTACCTGTGCTCGTCGTCTATATATTCCATTTGGCGACAAGGGTGATGCAGTCATTACTAAGCTGGTGGAAGCGACACTCAATATTCGCGTAGACCAACCATTTGCAGAGCCTGCGCCTTTCATGGGACCGCAAATTTCGCTTGCGGCAGCTAAGTTCATCCTCGATGCACAAGCGAACTTGCAAGCACTGGGTGGCGAAAGCTTGATTGAAGCAAAAGCGGGCGAAGCGGCGTTTGTTTCTCCAGGAATCATCGATGTGACGAACATTGCTGAACTGCCAGATGAAGAGTACTTCGGTCCACTTCTACAAGTAGTACGCTACGAAGGGCTAGAGAAAGCAGTAGAGCTGGCGAACGATACGCGCTTTGGTCTCTCTGCGGGTCTGGTTTCAACCAACGACCAAGAGTGGGAATACTTCGTGGACCACATTCGTGCTGGCATCGTGAACCGCAACCGTCAGCTAACAGGCGCAAGTGGTGATGCACCATTTGGTGGTCCGGGTGCGTCAGGTAACCTACGTCCAAGCGCTTACTACGCAGCAGACTACTGTGCGTACCCAATGGCATCAATGGAAGGACAAGAGACGGTCTTGCCTGCCACATTGAGTCCGGGTGTGAGCCTGTAATAGAGAAACACGAAGTGGTGACAAAGTATCGCCGCTTCTCTCTGCCGGAGCTATTTACCAAGTTAGGATTCTGGTAAGCGCGCTGGCAAACGCCAAAGGCGAGCTTAAGACTCTCCAGTGCGTGTTGACTGACTGGCACTTATGCCACACATACCGTCACAGGTTGATGGCCGCTCGTTCGTGATTCTGGACAGCTTTAGGGCTGTGAACGAGCGGTCAACTTCCTCTTACCCCTAACTCTACATTTCATAACAAGGAGTCGTTATGACGCCCGATGTGTTATTTGAATCGCTATGGCAAGACTACATTCAACGTCTTTGCCCTTCCGCTGCTAAAGTCCATCAACTTCTTCAAGAAGATGAGCCTCTGATTAATGACCATATTGCGCTACGTACGTTTAATGTCGCTCCCCTAGGCATTGAAACGTTAGCGAAGCCATTCCTAGCGGTGGGTTACAAAGCCTGTGGTGACTACGTATTTGAAAGCAAAAAGCTGGTGGCAAAACATTTTGAGCACCCAGATCCGAAACAACCAAAAGTCTTCATCAGTGAATTGAAAGTGGATGAGTGCTCACCAGAGCTACAAGCCATTGTTCATAAATTGGTAGAGCAGGTTGATGCTTCTAAACTGACTGGCAATGATTTCTTGTACGGCGGACGTTTGTGGGACCTTAGCTATGCTGACTTCCAAATCTTAGCGAAAGAGAGTGAATACGCTTCTTGGCTTGCTGCGCACGGTTACGGAGCAAACCACTTCACAGTGAGTGTGAATCAACTCAACCAGCATGAAGAAGTAAAGCAAGTGAACGACCACCTACGTACAGTAGGGTTCACCATCAACGAGAATGGCGGTGAAGTAAAAGGCACGCCAGAGGTGCTACTAGAGCAATCATCGACCATGGCAGACAAAGTGCCAGTGACCTTTACTGAAGGCGTTGAGGTGATTCCTGGAGGCTTCTACGAGTTTGCTAAGCGCTACCCAATGGATAACGGTGAGTTGTACCCAGGATTTGTGGCTGCATCGGCAGATAAGATCTTCGAAAGCACCAACGGGTAAAGAAGAATCGAGAACGGGCTGCGCCCTATAGATGCGGGAACGCTTTGCTTCGAGAGAGTTGAAAACTCGAAATCTGAGAGGGCTTTATCTCGTAGGACGAAGTCCGCTCTCGGAACGCAGTGTTCTCGACTCTCGATTCTTTGCTTTCCGTTCCCGATTCCCAAAAAAGAAAAAGCCACCAAACTTGCATTTGGTGGCTTTTAAATTTTTTAAACGTTAATCGAGATTAACGAGTCCCGTAAACAACGATAGTTTTACCGTGCGCAGAAATTAGGTTCTGCTCTTCTAGCATCTTCAAGATACGACCTACTGTCTCACGAGAACAGCCAACGATTTGACCGATTTCTTGACGAGTGATCTTGATTTGCATGCCGTCTGGGTGCGTCATCGCATCTGGCTGTTTAGCAAGGTTCAGAAGAGTCTGAGCGATACGACCAGTTACGTCTAGGAACGCTAGGTCACCCACTTTTTGGCTAGTAACTTGTAGACGACGAGCCATTTGCGCAGAAAGACGCATTAGGATGTCTGGGTTAACTTGGATAAGTTGACGGAATTTCTTGAAAGAAATCTCAGCCACTTCACAAGGAGATTTAGCGCGAACCCAAGCTGTACGCTCTTGGTCTTCTTCGAATAGACCAAGTTCACCAATGAAGTCGCCCTGGTTTAGGTAAGAAAGGATCATTTCCTTACCTTCTTCGTCTTTGATAAGAACCGCAACAGAACCTTTAACGATGTAGTACAAAGTCTCTGCTTTTTCGCCCGCGTGAATTAGCGTGCTTTTTGATGGGTACTTATGAATATGACAGTGTGAAAGAAACCACTCTAATGTTGGGTCGGTTTGAGGTTTACCTAGAACCATAATATCTCACTTCCTCTGCAGGGTACGCTTGCGCTATCCATATTTTAGCTAAGCCTGAATTGGCCTACTAGAATAAGAGCACTTTTTATATGCTGCAAGCTCTCTTGTGTTTCGGTTAGAAATAGTATCCTTTTTCGAAAACGATTTCTTGATTTTAATCGTGCCATGATTGAGATTTTGTAAGCAAAACTGTGCACATGATCACGGTATGAAAAGTAAACACTCCAGTAGGGAGGTTTTTAGCCAATTTTCCCTGTTTCGATGAGTTGTTGCAGAATCGGTCTTACTATGAGCTCCATTGCAAAGCTCATCTTACCGCCAGGAACCACAATGGTGTTATGGCGAGACATGAATGAGCCATCAATCATCGCCAGCAAATACGGGAAGTCGACATTCTTGATGCCGCGTAGACGGATCACCACAAAACTCTCATCCAAACTTGGGATCCCTTTGGCGTTAAGTGGGTTAGAAGTATCGACGGTCGGTACGCGCTGAAAGTTGATATGTGTACGAGAAAATTGCGGGGTAATGTAGTTTAGGTAATCGTCCATCGAGCGCACGATCGAATCCATCACCGCTTCTCTTGAATGACCACGATCGCGCGTGTCACGAACGAACTTTTGAATCCACTCCAAGTTCACAATCGGCACCATGCCAATTAGAAAATCGACGTGACGCGCCACATTGACATCACCATCTACCACGCCACCGTGTAAACCTTCATAGAAAAGGACATCGCTGTTTTCTGGCAGATCTTGCCAAGGCGTAAAGGTGCCCGGCATTTGGTTGTATGGAACGGCTTCATCAAAAGTGTGCAGATAGCGGCGCACGCTGCCAGTGCCATCTTCACCGAACTTACGGAAGAACTCTTCTAGGCCCGGAAAGTCATTGGCTTGCGGACCAAAGTAGCTGATGTGTTTGCCTTGTTCACGCGCTTTGCGGATTTCGACATCCATCTCTGGACGTGTAAAGCGGTGGAAGCTGTCGCCTTCAACCCATGCTGGTTTGACGTTCATCATATTGAACATCTTACGGAAGGCTTCAGAAGTGGTGGTTGTGCCGGCACCGGACGAACCAGTAACCGCAATGATTGGGTGTTTCGCTGACATGACAAACCTTGTCGAAAATTACTTACCTGTAAAGTGCAGCACACGTATGCTGCACGGTCGATAACCCACTATAGCACGTAACAAGCCCTTGTCATCGAGTGGGATACGGTAAAATGTGAAGGGTCTAAAACTTTGCTTTTAGTTGGATATCAACCGTTTCATGAAGCTCAGAAAATACGATGACCGCTTCGCCTTTCTCTAATTGGGATTTGACCTGATCGATTTTACTCTGCAGTGAAACTTCGACTGAGCCGTAGTCGGTGCCTTCACGTAGCACGAATTCTCGGATCAGGTTTTCTAGTGTCTCTGGCGCAATGTCTTGCCATGGAATGATCATAAATACCTCAAACTTTTATGATGTTTAGTGCGTGCAGAAGCGTTATGTCTGACACGCTTAGTAGTTTACTGTGTTCGCGGTACGGATACAGCAGAAAGGTAGTCTGCGGCGATACTTTCGTAATAAGCCGGTAAAGCTTCTTCCAACCAGAACTTAGGTTTTAATGCAGTACCTGTCAGGAAACCAACGTGACCACCGTGCTCATAAAGTCGGTAATCGATGTTGTCTGGCAGCACGAATTTTGGGATCACCTCTTCGGTCATAAACGGATCGTCTTTGGCGTGGATGATCAAGGTTGGCAAGGTGATCTGTTGCAGCTTGCTCAAGCCTGAACACTGGTCGTAATAATCTTGCGCGTCTTTAAAGCCATGCAAAGGGGCAGTGATCAGATCGTCGAATTCGTATAAGCGCGTCACGCGTTTGATTGAGTTATACGACAAGGCGAGTTCACCTTGGATTAAGTCGTGTTTTTGCAGCGCATTGCGTTTGAGCGAAGAGAGTAGGTAGCGCTTGTAGACCTTGGAGAAGCCTTGTTCAATACGGTTAGCACACGCGGCCAAATCCAGCGGTGCAGAGACAATGGTTGCAGCGCTCAAGATTGGATCATCTTTGTACTCAGCCAAGTAGTTCGCCAACATGTTCCCACCGAGAGAAATGCCTACTGCAACTTTTGGGTTATTGGGAAACTGCTGATTGAGCTGTTCAAGAAAGAAACGAGCGTCCGTCACTTCACCGGAATGATAGGCACGGGCTTTCTTGTTTGGTTTACCGCTGCAACCACGAAAGTGCATCATGACCGACAGCCAACCCGATTTAGAGAAAGCGTTCATCAAACCGTTCGCATACGGGCTATAGAAGCAGCCCTCCAAGCCATGGAATAAGACGAAGATAGGTTTGTTGCGTGCGGCTTCGGAATCTGGCTGTTGCGACCATGCCAAATCGAGGAAGTCACCATCTGGTGTATCGAGTGTTTGCCAAATAGGCGTAAACAACGCTTTCTTGCGGATAAAGCGCGGTAATAGCGTCTGAAGATGCGGGTTCTTAATCCCGGCGGCTGCGAAAAATTGTGTCATACCTAACTGCTCTTATATGGTCCTTCAATGTTCGCTGAAGAACTTATTAATATAATCCTTTATAGCTTTAGTATAGATATTTTACTGGTTTATGACGGATTTATGGATGGTGAATGTTCGGAACGGGAATTGAGAACGCCTGTTGCAAATGCTCTCCACCCAATTGGCGGCAGTATCTCAGCGTCAGTGGGTCACCATCGTTTTTGACTAATTGAAGTGAGTTAACACAGTCAACTAAGTCTGATTGCTGCTGCTTTTCGAGCTGCAATTCGAACTGCAATGCTTCACGATAAAGTGCGTCGTTGACTTGCGCTTTGAGGTGGCGACGAAGTTCGCGGTAAGAGTGGAGTAGAGTTTCGCTTCGACCAAGACAGCCTTGAACTAAATGCCAGTCTTGCTCTTGGAAAATCACCTGCTGCTCATCGAGCCATCTGAGCAGCAGTAATAGGTTCACGTTGCCGTGGTAGTTGTTTTGCAATGATAAGCACGCTTCCTTCACTTCTCGCACACCATAAAATTGCAGACTGAACTGCCAAAGGTGTTCTAGGGTAAGAGTGTATTCTGCGTGCTCGTTTGTCATTGATTAAACTCTAGTTCCATCTGCTCGAGTGTTTCTTGGGCAGACATCCATTCCATTTCTACTTCTTCAAGATCTGCTTTGCTAGAAGCTTGAAGCGCCAACACTTCGTTAAGTTTAGCCTTGTTTTCGGCTTCATACAGCGAGTTATCCGCTAATTGCTCTTCTGCTTTCGCTAGAGCTTCACCTAACTTATCCATTTTGTTTTCTAACTGTGTCAGCGTTTTGCGAATTGGTGCGGTCAGCTTACGAAATTCTGCTTCGCGTCGCTTTTGCTCTTTTTTCGCCGCTGCACTGTTGGCGTTATCTTTAACTGGCTGAGCTGCTTGTGCTTCTTTACGCTCGGCTTTTTGTTGTTCGGTCAACCACTTGTAGTAATCACTCAAGTCACCGTCGAATGGTGCTACTTGGCGATCGTGCACAAGGTACAGATCATCTGTGGTTGCACGCAATAGGTAACGGTCGTGCGAAACAATCACCATTGCACCTTCGAATGTTTGCAGTGCCATGGTCAGTGCTTGGCGCATGTCCAAGTCCAAGTGGTTGGTCGGTTCATCGAGTAGCAACAGGTTTGGTTTCTGCCACACAATTAGTGCCAATACCAAACGTGCTTTCTCACCACCAGAAAACGGTGCGACTTTCTCAAGCGCTTTATCACCTTGGAAACCAAAGCTACCTAGGTAATCACGTAGCTGCTGCTCGGTTTGATCTGGTGCGATTTGCATCATGTGCTGCAGCGGTGTTTCTTCTGGGTGCAGTGTTTCTAGTTGGTGCTGAGCGAAGTAACCGATCTTCACGCCTTGCGAGTAAGTCAGATCGCCGCCTTGCGCTTTTAGCTCACCAGACAGCAATTTGATCAAGGTTGATTTACCCGCGCCGTTACGACCAAGTAGACCAATGCGGCTGCCCGGTACTAGGTTTAGGCGGATCTTCTCTAGGATCAGGTTGTCACCGTAGCCTGCCGACACTTCATCCATCATCATGATTGGGTTTGGTAGGGCTGCAGGATCGCGGAACTGGAAACTAAATGGGTTATCGAACTGCGCTGGCAGTACCTTCTCCATACGCTCCAGCGCTTTAATTCGGCTTTGTGCTTGGCGCGCTTTGGATGCTTTGTAACGGAAGCGGTCAATGTAGCTTTGCATGTGCGACATCTGTTTCTGTTGCTTCTCGAACATCGCTTGTTGCAGCACCATTTTTTGTGCGCGTTGGTTTTCGAATGACGAGTAGTTACCCGTGTATTCGTTCAGCTGCTGATTCTCGATGTGAATGATGCGACCAACGATTGGATCCAAGAAGTCACGGTCGTGCGAGATCAGAATCAATGTGCCAGGGTAGTTTTGTAGCCAACGCTCTAGCCACATTACCGCGTCCAAATCTAAGTGGTTGGTTGGTTCGTCGAGTAACAGTAGATCAGAACGACACAACAGCGCTTGAGCCAAGTTAAGGCGCATACGCCAACCACCCGAGAACTGAGTCAGGTTCCAGCTCATTTGCTCTTGGCTAAAGCCTAGGCCGTCAAGCAGTTCGGCTGCACGTGCGCGAATGCTGTAACCGCCAATGGTTTCAATCTTGCCGTGGATCTCTGCAACCAGTGTGCCGTTGTCTTTCTCTTCGGCGATCGCCAGTTGAGCTTCAAGATCGCGGAACTCACGATCACCATCAATAACGTATTCAATTGCGCTGCGGTCTAGTGCAGGGGTTTCCTGTGCTACCCATGCCAACTCCCAATGCTGCGGCTGACTGAATGAGCCCGCATCAATCGACAATTCGTCTTTCAGTAGTGCGAATAGGGTCGATTTACCACAGCCATTTTTACCAACCAGACCCACTTTATCGCCTGGGTGAATGGTTGCAGAAGCTTGGTCTAAAAGAGGTTTACCGCCACGCAGTAACTGAATATCAGAGAAGGTAATCATAGAGTTTTAATTCACTTTGCGCAGTGCGCGTTTCTTGGTCGTTGATCTCGCGATGAATAGTAGGGGTATTGGCGGGAAAAGTCGATCTCTGAGCTTTAATTGCATTATGCTATACAAAAAAGTATAACAATCTGATAACGATAATTTTTACTAGGAAATCAACACAAGGACGACCATTTGGCTGTTGCAGCGTCTATTCCCCCAAGAGTTCTGGTTATTTATGCTCACCCAGAGCCGCAAAACTCCATTGCTAATCAAGTGATGATTAAAAAAATCGAATCGCTTGATCATGTCACGGTGCACGATCTTTATGGTGCGTACCCTGATTTCTTTATCGATGTTAACTATGAACACCACTTATTGGCGGAACACGATGTGATCGTTTTTCATCATCCCCTCTATATGTATTCCTGCCCAGCGTTGCTAAAAGAGTGGATGGATCGTGTGTTAGGCAAAGGCTTTGCGTTTGGCGATGGTTGCGCATTAGAGGGTAAATATTGGCGCAGTGTGATTACTACTGGCGGTAAAGAGGATGCGTTCAGTCCTATGGGCTACAACAAGTACCCACTTGAGCAAATCCTGCAACCATTCGAGTTGACTGCGGCACTATGTCAGATGCACTGGATGGAACCTTTAGTGTTGTACTGGTCGCGTAATGTCTCGGATATCGAACGTTATCAGCATGCAGAGCAGTATCGTCAATGGCTCAATCATCCCCTGAGAGAGTGGGGAGAGCAAGGAGGCCAACATGGCGATGACCAGTGAGTTTCTTCAAAGTAGCGTCGTTTTTCTTTCTGCCGCCGTTGTTGCCGTACCGATTGCTCAGCGACTTGGTTTGGGATCGGTACTCGGTTACCTGATTGCAGGTGTTTTAATTGGCCCTTGGGGGCTGGGGTTGATCAGCGATGTGGATGCGATTCTCCATTTCGCTGAACTCGGGGTGGTGTTGCTGCTGTTCTTAATTGGCTTGGAACTGAACCCCAAAAAATTATGGCAAATGCGTGGGCCGATACTCGGCTTAGGTGGTGCTCAAGTCATCGTGACCACGGCTGTGATCGGCAGTATCGTCAGCTTGTTTGGATTGAGCATGCAAGTCAGCCTCGTCATTGGTATGGGTTTGGCGCTCTCGTCGACGGCAATTGCACTAAAAGTGATAGAAGAGCAGGGGCAAGCCGGCACCGAAACCGGACAATCTGGTTTTGCTGTGTTGCTATTCCAAGATATTGCCGTCATTCCGATGCTCGCTATGTTGCCATTACTTGCTGGTGGGCAAGGTGGTGGCGATTGGTTAGATGCCATTTGGGTACTAGGTAGTGTGGTTGCGTTATTAGTTGGCGGTCATTTCCTTTTACGTCCTCTGTTCCGTTTTGTGGTGATGAGTGGCGTGCGTGAACTTTTCACCGTTGCCGCTCTTCTAGTGGTACTTGGTATCTCTGTTGCGATGCAAAAACTGGGGCTATCGATGGCACTCGGCACTTTCCTTGCGGGCGTGCTGCTGGCAGAAAGTGAATACCGTCATGAGCTAGAAATCGCGATTGAACCTTTTAAAGGCCTGCTGCTTGGCTTGTTCTTTATTGCGGTTGGTATGGCGGTGAATTTGGGCTTATTAGCACTTCAACCGTTCGCGATTATTAGTGCCGTGATTGCCCTTGTTGTAGTGAAAGGTTTGGTGCTGTATGTCTTGGCTCGCACTGCTCGAGTCCGTGCAAAATCGCGCAGTCGTATGGCGGCGATTTTGAGCCAAGGTGGTGAGTTTGCGTTTGTGATTTTCACCGCAGCAAGCCAAGAAGGCATCTTAACCAAAGAGCAAGTTTCCTTCTTATTGGTTGTGGTGAGTTTGTCAATGGTGACGACACCACTGTTGCTCATGGGGCAGAAAAAATGGTTTGCTCATACGCTGAACCAAGAAGAAGAGAGCGTGGCTAGCAATGTTGTTGATCGTCGACCTCGAGTGATTATCGCAGGCTTTGGTCGTTTTGGTCAGATTGTTGGACGCTTGATGTACGCCAACAAGATCAAAGTAACGGTACTAGAAAGTGACGCGAGCCAAATCCACTTGCTGCGTAAATACGGCTATAAGGTGTTTTATGGTGATGCGACTCAGATTGATTTGTTACGTGCCGCAGGTGCGGATAAAGCAGAAGCCTTAGTGATCTGTACCGACTCACCAGATGAGGTGATGGCGATTGTCGACATTTGCCGTGAATACTTCCCGAAATTAAAAATCCTCGCCCGTGCTCGCAGCCGTGTGGAAGCGTATCAACTGATGAATCACGGCGTGCAGAACTACTCGCGTGAAACCTTTTTAGGCGCCTTAGATCTAGGTCGCCAAGCGCTCGTAGAATTAGGCATGCACCCGTATCAAGCAAAGCGGGCAGAAGCACATTTTCGTAAGTTAGATAATGCTATGCTCAAGGACTTGTTACCTCAGCATAATGAGGACAAAGAACTTGCTCAACGCTCGAAAGAAGCACGTAAAGAACTAGAAGAAATCTTCGGTCGCGAAATGGAAAGCGATCAACAGTCGCCAAATCATTGGAAGTAGTACCCGCGCAGCATCAAGCGGGAAAAGGAATAAAAGTGAAAGCCAAGAAACGTTTTATCGCGGGTGCAAGCTGCCCGAAATGCAGCCAGCAGGATACCTTACGCTGGTGGATCGAGAACAACATCGAACTGGTTGAGTGTGTTGACTGTAATTTTACCGAACAGCGTAAACCGCAATCTGTAGAAAAAAATAAACACTCAGAACAAGAAATGATTGGGATTTTTAAGCCTGAGTAATTGAACTTCGTTAATTGATCCCCATAATACTACCATCTCGGTACTTAACCCCATTCTGGTTAGGTCAATTAATCTCCCTGGAGTTAGTATGAAAATTGAAAAGAACGTTGTTGCAAGCCTTGCATACAAAGTAATGTTGGAAGACGGTGTTGTTGTTGATCAATCAACAGCTGACGCGCCTCTTGATTACCTACACGGTCACAACAACCTGATCACTGGTCTTGAAAACGAACTAGAAGGCAAAGTGGCTGGCGACAAGTTCTCAGTAACAGTAGCTCCTGAAGATGCGTACGGCGACCACAACGATGCACTAGTGCAACGTGTTCCTGCAGACGTATTCCAAGGCGTTGACCAAATCGAAGTTGGCATGCGTTTCCTAGCAGATACTGATCAAGGTCCAATCCCTGTAGAAGTAACTGAAGTAGACGGCGACGAAGTTGTTGTAGATGGCAACCACATGCTAGCTGGCCAAACACTAACTTTCGAAGTAGAAGTTATGGCTACTCGTGAAGCAACAGCTGAAGAGATCGAGCACGGTCACATCCACCAAGGTGGTGGCTGCTGCGGCGGTGACGACAAAGAAGGCGGCTGCTGTGGTGGCGAAGAGAAAGGCGACGACCACGAATGTTGTGGCGGCGGCGGTTGCGGTTCTCACTAATCGCACGCTCTTTACTAGATAACGTAATCTAGAAAAGCTTTGAAAAGCGCAAGTTGAGGTTTCAACTTGCGCTTTTTGTTTATCTAGGGTGTAGTGCAAATCATACAAGGAATAACAGTTGGACAAAGTGATGACGAAACCCTTCTCGATTGCGATTCATGGTGGTGCGGGCACTATCTTACGTGAACAGATGAGTGATGAACTGCAGCAATCCATCTTGACGGATTTAGAAGCTGCGGTAAAAGCGGGCCATCAAATTCTAGAAAAAGGCGGCGAAGCGTTGGATGCTGTGGTTGCTGCGGTTAAGGTTCTTGAAGACTCTCCTAATTTCAATGCAGGCAAAGGCTCGGTTCTTACTCACAATGAAATGGTAGAAATGGACGCCTCTGTAATGGATGGTAGAAACCAAGCGGCAGGTGCTGTTGCCGGTATTCGTCATATTAAGAACCCCATCGAGCTCGCTCGTGATGTAATGAAAAACAGCAACCATGTGCTGTTAGTCGGCGAGGGTGCTGAGAAATTTGCTTTCGAACAAGGCCATGAGTACACAGAGCAAGATTACTTCTTCACTGATCGTCGCTATGAACAACTGATTTCTATGCGTGAGAAAGGCATGTTTGCTCTTTCCGAGTCCCGTTACCCAGATGATCGTAAACACGGTACCGTCGGCGCTGTAGCATTGGATCAACATGGTAACTTAGCGGCAGCGACCAGTACTGGCGGTGTGACCAACAAGAAATACGGACGAGTGGGAGATTCTGCTCTGATTGGGTGCGGCACGGTGGCAGAGAATGGCGTTGTTGCGGTTTCCACTACAGGTGTCGGCGAGTTCTTTATCCGTAAACGAGTGGCGGAAGACGTTGCAGCGCGCATGCGTTATTTGCAAGAAAACGTCCGCACTGCCTGTGAACATATCATCCAAGGTGAACTTAAAGAGATGGGCGGAGAGGGCGGTCTAATCGCTATTGATGCACAAGGTGAGTTGCACTTTGCGATGAACAGTTCTGGTATGTATCGAGCAGGGATCAACACTCAAGGTGAATTGAGCGTAAACATTTACTCAGACGAGTAGCGATTCGCTTCTTAAAGACAACAAAGCCCAGATAAGAGTCTGGGCTTTGTGTTATTTACTGCACTGAGATTCGGATGAATCAGTAGTGCGGTGGCGGTGTTTCTTCTGATGGATCGGCCAAATTCGACGAATCCATATTCTTCACTTTACCTACCACGTATTTCATCTGATCGAGCATCTTGGTGATTTGCAGTTGCTGCTGTGACAAGGCACCGTTCAGATCTTCAATCGTCTGTTCTTGGAACGCAAGCTGACACTCTAAGTCATTAATGCGACTTTCCAATTGCTGAATGATTTTCTCTGTCATGATCCGTTCTCTAGCTGCCAAGCTTGGGCAATGCCCGCAGAAGTGGCAGTAATTACACGTTGCTTGGAATCAAAGGCTGCATCATACACGACCGCACGAGGAGGGCGAGTATCTTTTTTCGGCTCGACTTCAAATCTATCCACTCGTTTACCCGTGTGAGTATCCCATACCATCACGCGCCCTGAAGGCGTTCCTGTAACCAATAAGCTGCCATCGTCTGAGAATCGTGCCGTCGAGAAGATCAACTGACGAGACCAACTGCTGAGCTGAGTGACTTCTTCACCCGTCTCTAAATTCCAGATAATGGCTTGGTTGCCACCGTCTGAAGTCATGGCCAGTTTTCCATCTCTCTGCAAGGCAACTCGAACAACGCGCTGGTCGTGTTCAAAGGTACGCAATACTAGCCCGGTTTCGGTATCCCACAGATACGCTTTGTAGTCATTACCACCCGTTAAGGCGAAGCGACCGTTGGGTGAGATAGCGACAGAATTGACTTTTTCTTGGTGCGCAAGGAACTCTAGCCTGCGACCAGTGACTAAGTTGACGTGAATCGCTTTACCGTTGGACAAGCCAAGCAACACTTGTTCTCCGTTACTGGTGATATCAACGTCTCGAATCAGCGCGTCATCGATAGACCAAAGTCCTTCGGCTTGAGTCCATCCGAGATCCCACACAGCGAAGTTCATTTGGCTCGCAGTGACTGCATAACGACCATTGTCCGAAATGCGAATATGGGAGACCACATTGGCGGCTTGATCGAGTTCACCCAGCTTTGCGAGTTGTTTGTTTTGCTCCAAATCCCAAAGAACCAATTGGTGCTCTTTGGAGTACAGCAGCGCGAATCGACCATCTCGACTGAGCGCAAAGCTGGTGGAACCTTGTGGTTCGAGTGACCAACGTTGAACATCGCGATCGGTAAAAAAGCATCCATTTAACGTGGTGATGACAATTAAATATAGGAATAAATGAGAAATTCTTTGCATCACATCTAATAATCCGGTTTGTGTCTTAAGACATATAGCTAGTATATTGGTATAACGATTGTCTTCACTAGTCTCATAGAAGATTTGTGCACAACAACCAGTGGCTAAGCCATTATTGGGAGAATTTAATGAAATCAGTTTTAAAAGTGTCGCTACTTGCTGCAACAGTAATGCTAGCGGTAGGTTGTCAAAAAGAAGAAACAAAACCAGAAGCAGCACCTCAAGCAGAACAAGTTCAAGCAGAAACTGGTAAAGCAGTTCACTTTAAAAACGACGATGACAAAGCGGCTTACGCGATCGGTGTTTCATTTGCTAACTACCTAAGCACTAGCATTGAGAAACCAAGCGAGATTGGCATCGACCTAAACAAAGACCTAGTTCTTAAAGGTATCGAAGACGTATTTAAAGACAAAGCAGCGCTAAACGAAGAAGAAACTCGTGCAGCTCTAGAATCTCTAGACAAGCGCGTTGCTGAAACTATGCAAAAGCAAGCGGCTGAAAAAGCAGCTGAAGCGAAGAAAGCTGGCGATGACTTCCGTGCTGAGTTCGAGAAACAAGAAGGCGTAGTGAAGACAGATTCTGGCCTTCTATACCAAGTTGAGACTCCAGCTGAAGGCGAGAAGCCAAAAGACACTGATACTGTTCAAGTACACTACAAAGGTACTCTGATCGACGGTACTCAATTCGACAGCTCATACGATCGTGGCGAACCAGCAACATTCCCACTAAACCGTGTAATCCCAGGTTGGACTGAAGGTGTTCAGCTAATGCCTGTGGGTTCTAAGTTCAAATTCGTTATCCCGCCAGAGCTAGCATACGGTGATCAAGACACACCAAGCATTCCAGCTAACTCAACGCTAGTATTCGAAGTTGAGCTACTAAAAATTGAGAACGACAACGCTGCTCAATAATTACAGTTAGCGATAACTTGATGAAAAAAGGTCCGTTTTACGGACCTTTTTTGTTCTAGGTCACTAGTTGGTGAGTTTGCTAGGTTGCCTTTCAAATTTTCTGATAAACTTACACCAATTTGTTGATTTTTCGCTCGAAGGCTTATGACAACTACAGAAACAATAAATGCGGAAATGTTGCTCGAAATGGAATCTGTCAACGTGATGCCATTTACCGAGCACGATAAAATCATCTTGAGATCCTACGAGGCGGTCGTGGACGGCATTGCCAGCCTGATCGGTCCTTTCTGTGAAATCGTTCTTCACTCACTCGAAGATCTCAATACCTCTGCAATCAAAATCGCTAACGGCGAGAACACTGGTCGTCAGGTGGGCTCTCCTATCACAGATTTAGCGCTTAAGATGTTGAAAGACATCGAAGGCTCTGAGCGTAACTTCTCGCGTTCGTACTTTACCCGCGCAAAAGGCGGCGTATTGATGAAGTCGATCACCGTTGCTATTCGTAATGGCGAAAACCGCGTGATTGGTCTGCTTTGTATCAACGTCAACCTTGATGCGCCTTTCTCTCAAGTGCTGCAATCGTTCATGCCAACGCAAGAAGCGAAAGAAGCGGCGTCTTCTGTTAACTTTGCAAGCGATGTTGAAGAACTCGTAGACCAAACGGTTGAGCGCACGATTGAAGAGATCAATGCTGACAAATCCGTATCGAACAACACCAAAAACCGTCAGATCGTGATGGAGTTGTACGACAAAGGCATCTTCGACATCAAAGACGCCATCAACCGTGTCGCAGACCGTCTGAACATTTCTAAACACACCGTGTACCTATACATTCGTCAGCGTAAAACTGAGGACGAATAAGCGTGAGTGGATTAACTTACACGCTGGTCGTGAATGGTCCTGTTTACGGCAGTCAATCGGCACGCAGCGCATACCAATTCGCACAAGCGGTAATTGAACAAGGACATACTCTGGTGAGTGTGTTCTTTTACCAAGATGGCGTCACCAATGGTACGGCTCTGAGCGTGCCTGCCAACGACGAGTTTGACCTAACCAAAGCATGGCAATCACTCGCACAGCAACGCGATGTTCGTTTGGAAACGTGCGTGGCAGCGGCATTGCGTCGCGGTATCATCAGCGAAGATGAAGCGAATCAACACGGTCTTGAACAGGACAACCTAGCTACAGGGTTCGAGCAAGCCGGTTTGGGGAGCTTAGCCGAAGCCATGTTAACCCAAGATAGAGTGGTGCAGTTTTGAGTCAGCTAACTTACCTATTTCGTAGCGCACCTCATGGTAGTAATGCAGGACGTGAAGGTGTGGATGCACTGCTAGCGGCATCTGCGTACTGTGAAGACATCACCGTCCTATTTGTTGGCGATGGTGTTTATCAGTTACTGCTTGGACAAGAGCCTAAAGGCATCTTAAGCAAAGACTACGCACCAATGCTGAAGTTGTTCGACTTGTACGACATTGAGCAAGTGTTTGTTTGTGCTGATTCGCTTGCCGAGCGTGGCGTGGCTCAAGCCGATTTAGTCATTGATGCAGAGGCTCTAAATACTGAGCAACTAAAAGCTAAACTGCAACAAGCGGGCAAACTGCTGTCATTCTGAGGAAGCCATGTTACATATCATCAAATCCGTAGCTGCGTTAGACGATGCAATGGCACTGTACAGTGAGCAAGATGATGTCTTGTTGATTGAAGATGCCGTGTACGCTGCGAACCCTCAGCATAAGGCGTTCAGCAAGGTAAAAGGTCCATCAGTGTTTGTGCTACAAAGCGATATTGAAGCCCGTGGTATGAGCAATCGTATCAGCCCATCTATTGAGGTGATTGACTATGCTGGCTTTGTTGAACTAACAGCAAAACAAGCCAAATCTCTGACTTGGGATTAACCCTTCTTTCCTGTCGATTGAGCTTTACGGACTAATTACCCTAATTGAACAAAAAAGATCCGTATATTTCTTGACACACCTCTCACTGCTGCATAGAATTTTGCGTCCCTAACTGCCAACCGCTGTTAGGGATAGATTTTTCACAAAGCTTACTTTCAAGTAAATCAGGAGCTAGTTAATGGCAACTATTAACCAGTTGGTACGTAAGCCACGTGCAAAGCAAGTTGTTAAAAGCAACGTGCCTGCACTAGAAGCGTGCCCACAAAAACGTGGTGTATGTACTCGTGTTTACACTACTACACCTAAAAAACCTAACTCAGCACTTCGTAAAGTTTGTCGTGTACGTCTGACAAACGGCTTCGAAGTTACATCGTACATCGGCGGTGAAGGTCACAACCTTCAAGAGCACAGTGTTGTACTAATCCGTGGCGGTCGTGTAAAAGACCTTCCGGGTGTACGTTACCACACTGTTCGCGGTGCACTTGACTGTGCTGGCGTTAACGACCGTAAACAAGGTCGTTCTAAGTACGGTGTGAAGCGTCCTAAGTCTTAATGGATTCCGTTAAGTAAGGCCAAACACTAAATTATTTTTAATTTTTTGAAAAAACTGAAAAGTTTTGGATAAAACCTGAAGAAGACAACGGAGAAAATCCATGCCACGTCGTCGCGTCATTGGTCAGCGTAAGATCCTTCCAGATCCAAAGTTCAAATCTGAACTGCTGGCAAAATTCGTTAACATCCTAATGGTTGACGGTAAAAAATCTACTGCAGAGAAAATTGTTTACACTGCACTAGATTCTATGGCTGAAAAGTCTGGTAAAGACCACTTAGCTATTTTTGAAGAAGCTCTTGAAAATGTTCGCCCAGCGGTAGAAGTTAAATCTCGCCGTGTAGGTGGTTCAACTTACCAAGTACCTGTAGAAGTACGTCCGGTTCGCCGTAACGCACTTGCTATGCGTTGGTTGGTTGAAGCTGCGCGTAAGCGTGGTGAAAAATCTATGGCTCAACGCCTAGCTGCTGAAATGCTAGACGCGTCTGAGAACAAAGGTACTGCGGTTAAGAAACGTGAAGACGTTCACCGCATGGCTGACGCAAACAAAGCGTTCGCTCATTACCGTTGGTAATACCTTTTCAGTGCTGCAAGGTTCCTTGCAGCACTTCTTTAGTTCCTATGCATATGCTAGGAACTATTGCTATATCTAGGGGATAGCATTTTTTAGCTATAGCAATAGTCCCTATCTTTAAGTAAGAGGATTCAATCGTGGCTCGCAAAACTCCTATTGAGCGCTACCGTAATATCGGTATCTGTGCTCACGTAGATGCAGGTAAAACAACCACTACTGAACGTATTCTGTTCTACACTGGTCTGTCTCATAAAATCGGTGAAGTTCACGATGGCGCAGCAACCATGGACTGGATGGAGCAGGAGCAAGAACGTGGTATCACAATCACGTCTGCGGCGACTACTACCTTCTGGCGTGGTATGGAAGCACAATTCCAAGAGCACCGCGTTAACATCATCGACACCCCTGGACACGTTGACTTTACTATCGAAGTAGAGCGTTCTCTGCGCGTACTTGATGGTGCAGTTGTTGTGTTCTGTGGTTCATCTGGTGTTGAACCTCAGTCTGAAACTGTATGGCGTCAAGCTGACAAGTACCACGTTCCACGTATGGTATTTGTAAACAAGATGGACCGTGCAGGTGCTGACTTCCTACGCGTTGTGGACCAAATTAAAAACCGTCTTGGTGCGAATCCTGTTCCAATCCAACTGAACGTTGGTGCAGAAGATGATTTCCGTGGTGTTATCGACCTTATCAAGATGAAAATGATCAACTGGAATGAAGCCGACCAAGGCATGTCGTTCACATACGACGAAATTCCAGCAGACATGCAAGAGCTTGCTGAAGAATGGCGCAACAACCTAGTTGAAGCGGCAGCGGAAGCAACTGAAGAGCTAATGGACAAGTACCTTGAAGAAGGTGAACTGTCTGAAGCTGAGATCAAACAAGCTCTACGTACTCGTACACTAAGCAACGAAATCGTACTGGCTACTTGTGGTAGTGCGTTCAAAAACAAAGGTGTTCAAGCAGTACTAGACGCAGTGATCGAATTCTTGCCGTCGCCAGTTGATGTTCCTGCAATTAAAGGCATCGACGAAAGAGAGAACGAAGTTGAGCGTCACGCAGACGACAACGAACCGTTCTCAGCACTAGCATTCAAGATCGCGACTGACCCATTCGTGGGCACGCTAACTTTCATGCGCGTTTACTCAGGTGTTGTGAACTCAGGTGATGCTGTTTACAACTCAGTAAAAGATAAGAAAGAGCGTTTCGGTCGTATCGTACAGATGCATGCGAACAAGCGTGAAGAAGTTAAAGAAGTTCGCGCTGGTGATATCGCAGCTGCTATCGGTCTGAAAGACGTTACAACAGGTGACACGCTATGTGACCAGAACCACAAAGTGATTCTAGAGCGCATGGAGTTCCCTGAACCGGTAATTCAGATCGCGGTAGAGCCTCGCTCTGTTGCCGATCAAGAGAAGATGGGTATTGCACTGGGTAAACTAGCGGCAGAAGATCCATCATTCCGCGTAAAAACGGACGACGAAACAGGTCAGACACTGATCTCTGGTATGGGTGAGCTTCACCTAGATATCATCGTTGATCGTATGAAACGTGAATTCAGCGTTGACTGTAATGTTGGTAAACCTCAGGTTGCGTACCGTGAAACAATCCGTGGCAACGCGGAAGTTGAAGGTAAATTTGTACGTCAATCTGGTGGTCGTGGTCAGTATGGTCACGTATGGATCAAACTGGAGCCATCTGAACCTGGTGAAGGTTTTGTCTTTGTTGACGAAATTGTGGGTGGTGTTGTTCCTAAGGAATACATCAACTCGGTAGCGAAAGGTATCGAAGAGCAAATGAACAGCGGTGTTCTAGCGGGTTATCCTGTATTAGATATTAAAGCCACTCTGTTTGATGGTTCTTACCACGATGTTGACTCTAACGAGATGGCGTTTAAGATCGCTGGCTCGATGGCATTCAAGAAGGGTTCATTAGAAGCACAGCCAGTTCTTCTTGAGCCAATGATGAATGTTGAAGTAACTACTCCTGAAGATTGGATGGGTGATGTTGTTGGTGACCTTAACCGCCGTCGCGGTATGATCGAAGGTATGGACGATGGTGTGGCTGGTATTAAGATCATCCGCGCTCAAGTACCACTATCTGAGATGTTTGGTTACGCAACGGACCTACGTTCTGCAACTCAAGGCCGTGCGTCTTACTCTATGGAGTTTAACGAGTACGCTGAAGTACCGAAAAACTTCGCAGATAAAATCATTGCAGACCGTGGTTACTAATTAAAACGCTTTGAGCTGAAAAAAAGTCCAGCTTTTTTTAAAGATCAATGCGTCCAAATATTGCGCTAACAGGCGTTGGCGCATAAAATAACAATTTCTGGCGCGTCGGGATCAATAATGATCACGGCGAATCATAACTAGGAAGGAACACGATTGTGTCTAAAGAAAAATTTGAACGTGTAAAACCGCACGTAAACGTTGGTACTATCGGCCACGTTGACCACGGTAAAACTACTCTAACTGCAGCTATCTGTACAACACTTGC
>NZ_JPRD01000067.1 GCF_000817815.1 Vibrio owensii CAIM 1854 = LMG 25443 | reverse complement strand
GAGAATAGAGAATAGAGAATGAAAAGCCTCTCCTCTTATATAACAAGCGTCATTAGTAGAAATAGAGGTACGAAGCACACACAAGAGGCAGATACAAAAAAGCCCCTCACCGAAATGAAGGGCTAAAGATATCTTTACTTATTAGATAATGGCCGCCTACAACATACGAACCACGGAAGGATGCACTGCGCGATACATGGCGTAATCAATCGCCTTCATGTTACTTGGAAAAACCAAGTTCTCGCACAGTAAGTAGGTCTCTACAGATGTATCAATATAGAAGGCTTCGCTGTAGGATTCACTTGCCCAATCCAAATCACCATCCAATTCGGCATGCTTACCTCGAATCACGTAAGACAATACCGAATCACGAACGTCCAATGCTTGATTCAAATGTCGCTTAGCTAAATCAATGTCACCAGTGATCGTCTCATGCAGAGCTAACGCTTCATAAATACGTGGCTGAATAGGCCCAACCATCATCTTGGCGTTGGCTTCCAGCTTATCACTTAACTGCTGAACCCTGCTCTTTCTTAGTTCCAATGCAGGATCGAGTGCTTTTTGCACATGGTAAGCAATGAGTAGCTCCGATTGAACATAAGCATTATCTGGTTCAATCTCGAGGATTTTCTCCATCAAGTCGATACCATGTTGGAATTGATTCGCATCCGATACGTTCAAGTAGTGGTTTGCTTCAACAAACAACTCCAATGCGTCTGGGTTCATTGGCATACCCGCCACCAGCACTTTGGACTTCAGTTTTGCATCTGGCACTTTCAATACTCGCATCAAATCCAAAGACGCTTGTTGCATCACGGACTTTAAGTGGCTGTTAGTTAATGCGTACTGACGGCTAAACAGCACTTTCTCTGAAGAGTTGTTGCGGTATTCCACTTCAAGGAAGCTGCCACCATCATTTTCTTTGACGCGCACGACCACAGATTTCCCCGGAACGATACCGGTGGTAAACGAAGCTTTCTTGAGCATCACACGGTAGTCACTCACTTGAGCCACATCAGCCATCAACTTCTGCGCGAAGCCATCTGCTAAGTCATAACTTCGACCTTCTTTGCTGAAGTTATCTTGAAACTTGAACTCAATAAGGTGGGTATCAATGGCTTGCGTGATGCGCACTTCTGACTGCTTATAGGTAAACACCCCCATCACCACAACCAACACACTGATCCAGATGAAGTTCATAAAGCCCAATCGCCACGGGCTGATTTTGTTCGGTTTACGCGGCGCTTTTTTCTCTTTCGACATCTCGCAAACGGCGCGAGTTAAAGGCCCTGCAGGGAATGCTATAGTTGGTGCTGGCGCTTCTGGCAATTCTTCTTCTGTTTCTTCAACAACAGGAGGAAGAATTTCGGCATCGCAATGACGACTTGCAAGGAATTCCTCGTGTGTCATTGGGGTCACATTCGCCACCAGCTTGTAACCACGCTTAGGCACAGTGATCACGTAGCTGATGTTTTCTTCTCGACCATCTCGCAGAAGTTTACGCAGTTCGAAGATCGACTGTGTTACGACTTGATCCGTCACAATCGCACCAGCCCAAACATATTGGATCAGCTCTTCGCGATTGAACACTTCACTGGCGTGCTCAGCAAGAAAATGCAGTAGGTTTATTAAGCGTGGCTCAACGGTAACTTCCCTGTCTTGTCGATACAGCTTATTTTCATCAACGCTCAAAACCCAGTCATTGATTTGAAAATAGACTCCAACCATGTATGAAAACTCTCGTATCTGATAGACAGCGTCGCTTTAGGAATAGAGGGGACTACACATTCTTACAGTCGACTAAAGCCGAGATTATAGGTGGGAAAACGGCTTGAACCTAGAAAAGCAAGCCGCCAAAAATGCAAACTTAAATTAAATGACGCAAAAATGAGACTATTCAAGGGCTGCTAAGATAGAACAATGGCTGGCATCGTCGTTGTTATGCCCACAACACGCGTCGTTTATCTTCTTTAAAGCAGTACGGATTTTGCTCAGTTCAGCAATCTTCTCATCAATTAAAGTTAACTTTGCAGAAGTGATGGCTTTTACCTCTGCACAACTGTGTTCTGTTGCCTCTAATTTGATCCCTAGCAGCTCTTTTATTTCTTCTAGACTTAAGCCAAGCTCTTTCGCTTTTAGAATAAAGCGCACCTGCTTCTGGTTCTCTTCGTTATATAAGCGATAGCCCGATTCACTTCGCCCTGCGGGTGTTATTAACGCATTTTTCTCATAGAAACGAAGTGTATCGGCGGTCACACCACAACGTTTTGCCAGTTCACCAATCTGAAACATAACTTTCCTTATTAACTATCTCGTTACCTTTAAAGCTAAAAATCGAGTTTTTTGCAATTATTTTTGAGATGCCAAACGATTGCGCGAGCTTTTTTGTAATAAATTGGTTAGAATACGCGCCATCAAATAGTGGAGACTGTTTTCTAAGCATGAAAACGCCCGCAAAGGTCTTTACCAAAACTGGCCAATATTTTACCCCAAGAGGTGAAAACAAGTTCATTTTTGGCAAACATCTTTAACTCCGTGAATTTGAGGAAAATGGAAGCATGAATAACGCTCGTCCTATTCGCCGTGCGCTTATCAGCGTATCAGACAAAACAGGTATTGTTGAGTTTGCACAAGCTCTTGTTGAGCGCGGTGTCGATATCCTATCTACTGGTGGTACTGCTCGTTTACTTGCAGAGCAAGGCATCGCAGTAACTGAAGTCTCTGACTACACTGGTTTCCCAGAAATGATGGATGGTCGCGTTAAAACGCTTCACCCAAAAGTTCACGGTGGTGTGCTGGGTCGTCGTGGCCAAGACGATGACGTGATGGAAAAGCACGGCATCAACCCTATCGATATGGTTGTCGTTAACCTATACCCATTCGCAGAAACCGTTGCTAAAGAAGGCTGTACGCTTGCTGATGCGGTTGAGAACATCGACATCGGTGGTCCAACAATGGTTCGCTCTGCAGCGAAAAACCACAAAGACGTAACTATCGTGGTGAACGCTCACGACTACGACCGTGTGATCGCTGAAATGGACGCAAACGAGAAGTCTCTAACACTAGAAACTCGTTTCGACCTAGCTATCGCAGCATTCGAACACACGGCATCTTACGACGGCATGATCGCAAACTACTTCGGCACTATGGTTCCATCTTACGGTGAGAACAAAGAAGGTGATGAGGAGTCTAAATTCCCACGTACTTTCAACCAGCAATTCGAGAAGAAGCAGGACATGCGCTACGGTGAGAACAGTCACCAAGCAGCCGCATTCTACGTTGAAGCAAACCCACAAGAAGCATCTGTTTCTACTGCTCGCCAAATCCAAGGTAAAGCCCTTTCTTACAACAACATCGCAGACACTGACGCAGCACTTGAGTGTGTGAAAGAGTTCAACGAGCCAGCATGTGTGATCGTAAAACACGCGAACCCATGCGGTGTTGCTCTAGGTAAAGACATCCTGGAAGCGTATAACCGTGCTTACCAAACTGACCCAACATCTGCATTCGGCGGCATCATTGCATTCAACCAAGAGCTAGATGCTGAAACAGCAACCGCTATTGTTGAGCGTCAATTCGTTGAAGTGATCATCGCACCTTCTGTTTCTGCTGAAGCGATTGAAGTGGTTGCAGCGAAGAAGAACGTGCGTCTACTCGAGTGTGGCGAATGGACAACTAAGACAACGGGCTTTGACGTGAAACGCGTGAATGGCGGTCTACTGGTTCAAGACCGTGACCAAGGCATGGTAAGCCTCGACGACCTAAAAGTGGTTTCTAAGCGCCAGCCAACAGAAGAAGAGCTGAAAGATGCACTGTTCTGCTGGAAAGTAGCGAAATACGTGAAATCTAACGCGATCGTTTACTCGAAAGGCGACATGACTATCGGTGTAGGCGCAGGCCAAATGAGCCGCGTTTACTCTGCGAAAATCGCAGGCATCAAAGCTGCAGACGAAGGTCTACAGGTTGAAGGTTGTGTAATGGCATCAGATGCATTCTTCCCATTCCGTGACGGTATCGACGCGGCTGCAGAAGCAGGCATCAAGTGTGTTATCCAACCAGGTGGTTCTATGCGTGATGACGAAGTTATTGCAGCAGCAGACGAACACGGCATGGCGATGATCTTCACCGGTATGCGTCACTTCCGCCACTAGAAAGAAAAGATACGAGAGCGCTTCGCTACTGGAAACGGGAACGCTGCGCTCCGAGATGAGCAACACACTCCGTTCGTGTTGCTCAAACATTTTCTAGTTCTACTACTATCAATTTTGATTGAAGGTTTAAAACATGAATGTACTTATCATTGGTTCAGGTGGTCGTGAACACGCACTAGGTTGGAAAGCGGCACAAAACCCAAATGTTGAGACTATCTTCGTGGCTCCAGGTAACGCAGGTACAGCACTAGAGCCTAAACTAGAGAACGTAAACATCGCAGTAGAAGACATCGCAGGTCTGGTTGCTTTTGCAAAAGAGAAAGCTATCGAGCTAACCATTGTTGGCCCTGAAGCTCCACTGGTTATCGGTGTGGTTGATGCTTTCCGCGAAGCAGGTTTGCCAATCTTCGGCCCGACACAAGCGGCTGCGCAGCTTGAAGGCTCTAAAGCGTTTACCAAAGACTTCCTTGCTCGTCACCGAATCCCAACGGGTGCCTACGCGAACTTCACTGAAATCGAGCCTGCTCTTGCTTACGTACGTGAACAAGGTGCGCCGATTGTCGTAAAAGCTGACGGCCTTGCTGCTGGTAAAGGCGTTATCGTAGCGATGACGCTAGAAGAAGCTGAAGACGCAATCAAAGACATGCTAGCAGGCAACGCATTTGGTGATGCAGGTAGTCGTGTCGTTATCGAAGAGTTCCTAGATGGTGAAGAAGCAAGCTTCATCGTGATGGTGGATGGTGAGAACGTTCTACCAATGGCCACCAGCCAAGACCACAAACGCGTAGGCGACAAAGATACTGGTCCTAACACCGGTGGCATGGGTGCATACTCTCCAGCTCCAGTAGTAACACAGGAAATCCATAACCGCATTATGGAAGAAGTGATTTACCCAACGGTACGTGGCATGGCCGCTGAAGGTAACCCTTACACTGGTTTCCTATACGCGGGTCTGATGATCGACAAAGACGGCACTCCGAAAGTAATCGAGTACAACTGCCGCTTCGGTGATCCTGAGACACAACCTATCATGATGCGCATGGAATCGGATCTTGTTGATCTGTGCCTAGCAGCAATCGACGAGAAACTGGATCAAGCGGAATCAAAGTGGGATCCACGAGCATCGATTGGTATCGTGCTAGCAGCCGGTGGTTACCCAGCAGCGTACAACAAAGGCGACGTAATTTCGGGTCTGCCACAAGTTGAAATTGAAGGCGAAAAAGTCTTCCATGCTGGTACAGATAACAAAGACGGCGACATCGTGACAAACGGTGGTCGCGTTCTTTGTGCAACGGCACTTGGCAACAGCGTATCAGAAGCGCAGCAGCGTGCTTACGAGCTTGCAAAACAGATCAGTTGGGATGGCATGTTCCATCGCAACGATATCGGCTACCGTGCAATTGCACGTGAGCAAGAAAAATAAAAACAACTTCAGTTGGCTAAAACAACAAAAGGCGCACTAAGCGCCTTTTTTATTGTTCTTGTTCGAGAGTCGAGAGAGCTCGAAGCAATGTTTATTCGGAGATCAACTTCGGTCGCGGTACACAATCAAAGTCATCATCATTAAGCATCAGCAATTCATCCACCGTAGCGGTGTTACGCGACTCTTTACCGATAAACGCTATGTAGCTGTCCACTGACGCCAACCTATCAATCACAAACTTAGGCAGGGTCTGGTTAAACTCCAGCGTAGCAAACTCGCGACCTTTGCAGGTTTCGAACGTTTCACCATCCCAATAACCTTGGATGAGGCTCTGGCCGTCACGAGATTGTTTTTTGATAGACGTAACGACATCGTTCGCCTCTTGCTTGTAACGCTCTAATTGGTCACGTTGTAAAGGCAACACTTTTCCATTCACACGGTACTGCTGATAAATCGCGTCGCCATCTTTATTAAATCGAATGTGGATTTGAAAAGGCACTAATCCTTGTTTGGCATCGAGTTGTTCACCTTTTCGAATCAACTCTCTGAGCTCACCGTCATCCCAACGATAATCACTCTGATATGAACCGTAATCACCCATCGTGACATAGTCTGCTGCCGTACTAACACGCGTTAGACGCTCAGTCATCCAATATAAACTGGTGGCATCACCCATGATTTTCCCGCCAGAGAAATGGGTAAACTGGTCTAGATTTGGGGTTTCTACAGAAGAACAGCCAACAAGAGCAAGGCTTGATAGTAGGAGTGAAGTGAGTAGATGTTTTTTCATGAAATTGCACCGAGGCAGGATACCTCGGTGCATTTTAACTTAGTTTACTGATTCTTTCAGCGCTTTACCTGCTACGAATGCAGGTACGTTAGCTGCTGCGATTTGAATCTCGTCACCAGTCTTAGGGTTACGACCAGTACGTGCAGCGCGGTGGTTTACTTTGAATGTACCAAAACCAATTAGTTGAACTTGGTCACCCTCTTTAAGAGCGCCAGTAACACCCTCAAGAGTTGCTTCAAGAGCAGCTTTAGCTTGTGCTTTAGATAGGTCTGCTTTCTCTGCAATAAAGTCGATTAATTGGGTCTTGTTCATTAGGTTTCCCTTCTCATATGTTATCGAATTCATCTCACTCTAAAACATAAATGCCCCATCTGGCAAAGGTTTGTAAGCGATCTTTCGATTTTCTGACGCAGTTTTAGCCATAATATGAGTAATAACTCACAATTTGTTACTACTTGCACGAGGAAAGCTCTTGCTTTCTAATGCAATAAGACCGATTTATAAGGCACTTTTGCGGTTATAATCGCTTAAAATCCCGACTATCACATTACATTCAAGGGCAACTATGCTGCTGTTATCCATTTATATCTCTATTGCTATCGGCATTTCGTTTATCTGTTCGGTACTGGAGGCGGTACTTCTAAGTATCAGTCCGAGCTTCATTGCGCAGCTCAAACAACAGGGGCACCCGGCTTCTGCTCAGCTAGAAAAGCTAAAAGCAGACATCGACCGACCACTTGCTTCTATCTTGACGCTTAACACCATTGCTCACACCATCGGTGCGGCGACGGCTGGTGCACAAGCGGCAGTGGTATTTGGTAGCGAAGCGCTCGGTATCTTCTCTGCTGTACTGACACTAGCAATTCTTGTTCTATCAGAAATCGTACCTAAGACAATTGGTGCGACATACTGGCGCCAACTTGCACCAGCTGCAGCGGTTTCACTTCGCTGGATGGTGTGGGCACTAACACCATTCGTATGGTTCTCAGAGCAAATCACAAAACGTCTTGCTCGTAACCACGAAGCACCAAAAATGCGTGATGAGTTGTCAGCAATGGCTATTCTGGCGAAAGAAAGCGGCGAGTTTGCAGAGGGTGAATCAAAAATTCTGAGTAACCTGCTAGGCATTCAAGACGTACCAGTAACGCAAGTCATGACACCGCGTCCGGTCGTATTCCGGGTAGACGCGACGATGACCATCAATGACTTCCTAGAGAAGCACAAGGAGACGCCTTTCTCTCGCCCACTGGTTTACAGCGAGCAGAAAGACAACATCATTGGTTTTGTGCACCGTCTAGAGCTGTTCAAGCTGCAACAATCAGGCAGCGGCCAAAAACAACTTGGTTCGGTCATGCGCCCTATCCAAGTGGTACTGAACAACACCGCTCTACCTAAAGTGTTCGACCAAATGATGACTCACCGCCTACAACTGGCGCTTGTGGTTGATGAATACGGTACGGTACAAGGCCTTGTGACGCTAGAAGACATCTTTGAGCACCTACTGGGTGAAGAGATCATTGATGAAGCGGATAAGAGCACAGACATGCAAGAACTGGCTTACCAACGTTGGGAAAGCTGGAAAGAAAAGCACGGCGTAATTGAAAGCCGCGATGACGATGAAGAAGAGGAACAACTGGAGAAACAGGACAAAGAGCCAGAAGCTCAAGAGCCAACCAAACCAGACTCTAAAGAATCGTAATCAGCATTGGGCGTAACAGCTCAAACGCACAAATAAAAAAGGCATCCACCATGGATGCCTTTGTTTTATCTATTCAACAATTAAAGTGCAATGCCGATGTTGCTCACGGCTTCTTCGCGTAGCTCTTCACGCAAATCTTTAATCAGGCTGATGTCACGCTCTACCGCTTCACGCAGTGGACGGAAGATAGCCCACTGAACATCCCACTCTTCACACACGGCTTCATTTTCTTTTTGATTGTCGTTTGTGATTGGCTCTGCGCCTTGTGCTTGTTCTAGGTCAGCAACGGTTTGTACCGACTGTTGGCTCACTTTAAGCATTGAATCGAAAAGGTAGTCGCGATCCAACAGACCATGCAGCAGTGTCGACAAGCTCTGACAAGCATCCATCGCTGGATAAACACCGTAAAAATCGAACTCATCTGCACTTGGGAACAATTCTTCTAACTTCTCTAATTGACGTTCGAAGTTAATTTTCGCGTTCTTAACCGTCAGAATTTCCCATACACTATCAAGAATCGCTCGGTAAGCACGTGGCTCAGCAAATTCTGTATTCTCACAAAACATCGCATAGTTTGGATACATGCGTTCACACAGGCACGCCATGAAGGTAATTTGTTGCCAAGGTTCTAGTTTTTCCAAACGAACCTGAAGAGGATTCTTAAGCATAGTCACTCAATCATTGAAGAAAAAATCAGCGAAAGTGTACTTGATTCATCACAGGGAAAAAAGTTAATGCAGCATCCAAATCAGATTTTCCTGCTCTCAGAGCATCGCGACACCTACGAAACGTTACTGGCGGAGAAAAATCTGCCCAATCTGGCCATCACAAACAAACCTCAAGATGCTCAGATCGTACTGGCGGATCCACCATTACTATCACAAAGGTTAGACGAGTTTTCACAGCTTGAGTGGGTGCAATCGACATTTGCAGGGGTGAATGCTCTGATGGTGCCGAGTCTGCGCCGGGATTATACCCTGACTAATGTTCGCGGTATTTTTGGCCCACTGATTGCCGAGTACGTGATTGGCTACAGCATTGCTCACTTCCGTCACTTCATGCAATACCACCAGCAGCAACAGAGCAAACAATGGCAGCCGCATCTGTATACCTCACTACAAAGCAAGACCATGGTGATTCTCGGTACCGGCAGCATCGGCAGTCATTTGGGTAAAACGGCACAATTGATGGGCATGAAAGCCATAGGAATCAATCGTACTGGCATCCCTACTTCTGGTGGTGAATTCAATCAAACTTTTCATATCAATGAACTTGCCAGCGCCTTTCACCAAGCGGATATCGTGGTAAATACGCTGCCAAGCACGCCAGAGACGCAACGTTTGCTCAACAGTGAAGTGTTAAGCCATCTTAATCAGGTATTGCTATTTAATGTTGGAAGAGGCGATGTGATTGATGATGCGGGTCTGTTGATCGCACTAAAAAATCGTTGGGTGGAACATGCTTTTCTCGATGTGTTTGAACAAGAGCCACTTTCACCGCAACATCCGTTTTGGAAACTTCAGCAAGTAACCATCACTCCTCACATCGCGGCGTTAAGTTTCCCTGAGCAAGTAGTCGACATTTTTGCAGACAACTACTTGAGTTGGAGGGACGGTTTCTCTCTAAATAATCAGGTTGATTTCGACAAAGGGTATTAACCGTTTTATGTCTCTAGAAACATTGCTAAAACAAGTGCGAGCCTGCCAGATCTGCGCAGACGATTTACCTTTGGGCGCAAACCCTGTCGTGCAAGCTGCAAAAGACGCACGCATACTAATAATCGGACAAGCGCCGGGGACACGTGTGCACAAAACCTCGATACCTTGGAACGATCCAAGCGGCGATCGGTTACGCCACTGGCTCGATATCGACAAAGACACTTTCTACGACCCAAACAAAATAGCCATTGTCCCGATGGGTTTCTGCTATCCAGGTAAGGGGAACTCAGGCGATTTGCCTCCTCGCAAAGAATGTGCGCCCGCTTGGCATAAACAGATTCTTGACCAGTTGCCCAATATAGAGCTGACACTGCTGATTGGTCAGTACTCACAGCAGTACTATCTCACCGACAAACCAAAGACACTCACGCAAACCGTTCAGCAATGGCAGGATTGGGAACCGGACTTTATCCCGCTTCCTCACCCCTCTCCACGCAACACATTATGGCTAAAGAAGAATCCTTGGTTTGAATCTGACGTCGTGCCATACCTTAAAAAACGCGTTCATTCGATGCTTTAGGTTACCCATGTTCTAATTGCTTGTTTATCTGTACAAGAAAATTAGCGCACAAGAACCATGAACATAAGTTATTGTTTATAAGAAACTTTAATGCCTAACGTACAGTTTAAATAGTAATTAGATCATGGCAGACCAAATGCTACCAGAGCTGTACAGCCTTGAGTTTCAGATAAAAAAATACCGGCACTGATTGCCGGTATTTGATTTCAAAAAATCGAAGTTACTTGTGGTACGGCTTAGATAGCTCGTGTACAGCTTCCACAAATACGCCCGCGTTTTCTGGCGGCACATCCAAATGGATACCGTGACCTAGGTTGAACACGTGACCAGTACCTGCATCACCAAAGCCTTCTAGAATACCCGCGACTTCTTCACGGATACGCTCTGGTGAAGCGTAAAGCATTGATGGGTCCATATTACCTTGTAGAGCCACTTTGTCACCGATACGCGCTTTTGCGTCTGCGATGTTAATCGTCCAGTCTAGACCTACTGCATCACAGCCCGTTGCTGCGATTTGCTCAAGCCACATGCCGCCGTTCTTAGTGAACAGCGTTACTGGTACGCGACGACCGTCGTTTTCACGAATCAGGCCATCTACAATCTTGTGCATGTATTGCAGTGAGAACAGATTGTAATCACGAGGAGTCAGTACACCGCCCCATGTATCAAATACCATCACCGATTGTGCACCCGCTTTAATTTGCGCGTTTAGGTACTCGATAACGCTGTCTGCTAGCTTATCTAGAAGTAGATGCAGCGTTTGCGGTTCTGCGTACATCATCTTCTTGATCTTAGTAAACGCTTTAGAGCTGCCGCCTTCAACCATGTAAGTCGCCAGTGTCCATGGGCTACCAGAGAAACCAATCAGTGGAACGTCACCGTTCAAGTCTTTGCGGATTTGACGCACTGCGTTCATTACGTATTGCAGCTCGCCTTCTGGATCTGGCAGGCCGATCTTTTCTATGTCTGCTTTACAAGTGATTGGCTTATCGAAAACCGGACCTTCACCCGCAGCAAAGCGAAGTTCTAAGCCCATTGCATCTGGGATAGTTAGGATGTCAGAGAACAAGATCGCTGCATCAAGAGGAAAACGGCGTAGTGGTTGAAGCGTTACTTCTGACGCCAACTCCGCGTTTTTACACAAAGACATGAAATCGCCCGCTTGCGCACGAGTTGCTTTGTATTCTGGTAGGTAACGACCTGCCTGACGCATCATCCATACTGGCGTGTAATCTACTGGCTCTTTTAGAAGGGCACGCAGATAACGATCATTTTTTAATTCAGTCATTCCGTAATTCCAATTGTTAGGCTTTCTTTGAAAGGGGGTATTCTATCACTGATTTAATGCTAATAGCTGTGTGCTTTGCAATCTGGATCAAGTTATTAACTTTTAAATCAGTGCTTAATTTGCACCCAGTCGGTATCAGTGTTAAAAATTTATTCGCTAGCGAAAACTACAATTATAAACTGAGTACCCGGTACTCAGCATCTCATAACGACATCTTACTTACCCCCTCCCTCTCGGAGGGTTTTTTTTATCTATTTTTCAGAGAATTAGATTCGATATCTTGTCGCGTTTGCTCGATAAGAGCTCGAGCAATTGTCCCTTCTGGCGCAACCGGCGGCATCTCGTCAATGCCAAACCATTGTGCGTCAGACAACTCAGTGTAATCAGGATTCAATTCACCAGACTCGTAATCCGCAAGAAATGCCATCATCATGCTGGATGGGAAGGCCCATGGTTGGCTGCCAAAATAGCGAATATTTTTAACGTGTACGCCGGTTTCTTCGTGTATTTCACGAGCGACACATTCTTCTAGGGTTTCTCCCACCTCTAAAAAGCCCGCAATGACGGTGTACATGCCATTTCGATGACGAGGATGCTGTGCCAACAAAATCTGGTTATCTTTGCGTACAGCGACAATGATGCAAGGGAAAATACGTGGATAGTGCAAAGTACGGCACTCACCACACTGCATCGCTAGCTGGTTCTTATTGAGAAAGTTTCGACCACCACACTGGGGGCAAAAGCGAAGGCTTTGTGTCATGTGCCCATATTGAATCGCTTTGCTGATCAGCAAGAAGACTGCCTCTGGGAAATGCAGACAATCACGCAGAGACACCAGTTCTAAATCGTGGTCTAAATCCGACAGATTTACCCACATCACAGGGGCATTTTGGTACTCACCTATCTGCCTTGCACTCACTTCTGGCAGTGAGAACTGCTCTGCATTGCCAAATGGTATAGCACCATCCACCAGCCAAACATCGCTTCCTGAGACAACACACCAATAGGCGTTTTTCGTACGGTTAACTTCACCTTTTCTTAACATTACAGCGTCCCTTTGCTTGAAGTTCATTCATTTTACTGGCAATCTAATTTCATACCAGAGTTTGTCGTTCGCCAAATTTGCAACTATAAATTCTAGTAAGGACAAGAGTTTGTAATCACTTTACTAACTTTGCTTTGCAAAGGATACGTTCGCCAATGGGCGATCAGATCATGAGGGCATGGTCATGCTAAAAAAATTCAAACAAACACAAGACCAATGGGGCGGTTCCAGTGACGTTATTGACCATTGGCTGGAAACGAGACAATCTCTGATTGTCGAATATTGTAAGCTTGCAGCACTGCAACCTTGTTCGAAATCCAATGTCATTGAACTCCCTTCCCCTGACGAACTTCAGCACTTCTGCCAACACCTTGTTGATTATATCTCTGAAGGTCACTTTAAAATCTACGATATGGTGATGGATAAGTGGAAAGCCACTGGCTTTGTCGCGACAGATGAAATAAACCAGACTTACGCGAAGATCGTCCTCACTACTGAGCCGTTGCTGAACTTTGCCGACAAATACTCTGATGTTTCAGCCGAAGATGAACTGGCTGATTTTGACGAAGATATGTCTTTGATTGGGGAAATCATTGAGACACGCTTCGCGGTAGAAGACCACTTGATTCAGTTGATTGCCGACAGTTTAGCGATGCCGCCTGGCGCATAAGAAGCGAGAAGCGAGAAGC
>NZ_JPRD01000066.1 GCF_000817815.1 Vibrio owensii CAIM 1854 = LMG 25443 | reverse complement strand
ACCTATATCAGGACGGGTCACTGACGTTTGTGAATTAGACGGGATTTGCATTAAGTTCCAGTTAGTCACAACCCTAGGCTAGGCATTTCCGAACTAGGCCACTACATAGAAAGCCCGCTGAAAAATCAGCGGGCTTTCGTCGTTTTTAGCATTCGAAAGTGGTCTAATGTTATATCTTCTATTAGTTTGAAAACTGAGCAGGTTGCACTGTCACTCATTATCTATAATGGTGATTTCCCTAAGCTTAACTTTATGAACTTTAGGCACAAAAAAGCCCAAGCTAGCTGCTTGGGCTTTTCAATATCCGTTGCTTAATAGAGTTATTAGAACTCTTTTGGAGCAAAACCTGTCATTACGTCTAGGCGCAATTCTTTACCCACTTTTGTCAATGGGTGAACGATAACTAGGCCGCGTACACGCTTCTTAAGCTTGCCGATATCTGCTTGTTCTGCTTTAGTGATTTCACGAGAGAATGGCATATCAAGCAGGCTCTTACGTTCTTTGTTTAGCTCGTATGTTTGCTTGTGCTTAAGTTGATTCAGCTTCTTCGTTAAGTCATCAACTTCATTCGTGAACTTAGTAATCATTTCGTGATCACCACGAGATCGCGCCGCATCCAATTTGCGTTGGCAATTATCTAAACGGTTGTGCAGCTTTTGAATATCAGTTTTTATGCTCATGGTAATTGGGCTCAAATTTTTAATGGTCGAGGAGTATAGCATAGCTGAAATTCTACGCTCTACTATACTGCTCGATCTGCCGATTTTAGTTGATCAGCTCATTACCTGAAGGAGTGCCCTTAAAGAAGGCTTCTACGTTACTTAGGGTCACAGATGCGATGTTGTTGAGGGCTTCATGAGTCAAGAACGCTTGGTGTCCAGTGAATAGTACGTTGTGACATGCAGATAAGCGACGGAACACGTCATCGACAATCACATCATTGGATTTGTCTTGGAAGAACAGGTCTTTTTCATTGTCGTACACATCCAAGCCCAAAGCTCCGATTTTGCCTTGTTTTAGCGCCTCAATCGCTGCAACAGAATCAAGCAGTTCGCCGCGGCTAGTGTTGATGATCATTACACCGTCTTTCATTTGCGAGAATGCATTCTCATTCAACAGGTGGTAGTTTTCTTCACTCATTGGACAATGTAGCGAGATGATATCTGCGTTAGCATAGATCTCTTCAAGAGAGCAGTAACGCGCGCCCATCTCCAACGCAAGAGGGTTTTCATATGGGTCGTAACAAAGAACTTCCATCCCCAGCCCTTTAAAGATGCGCATGGTGGCGATACCTATCTTACCTGTCCCTACGACACCAACAGTCTTGCCATAAAAGTTAAAGCCGACTAGACCTTCTAGGTTGAAGTTTGCGTCACGAGTGCGCTGGTAAGCTTTATGCAAGCGTCGATTCAGACACATCATCATACCGACAGTGTGCTCCGCCACAGCTTCTGGTGAATAAGCAGGAACGCGGACAACTTGTAAACCGAGTTCTTTCGCTGCTTCCAAATCGACCTTGTCGAAACCTGCACAACGCATCGCGATCAGTTTCGTGCCGCCAATGGAAAGTTGTTTTAGAACCGGGGCAGACAAGTCATCGTTTACAAAGGCGCAGACAACCTCGCAACCCTGTGCCATTTTTGCAGTTTTAGACGTTAATCTAAAATCATGATAGTGAAATTCGAAGTCTCGGTTGTTTTTGATTTTGTTGAAAGAGGCTTCGTCATAGGATTTTGCACTGAAAAAAGCAATGTTGAGCATAATACCCTCTCTATTTGTGCTGAATTTGTAAAGTAATCTCCTTATAAAGTAAGCCAATTTTAGTGTAATGAGTAGTTAAATTTGCACACATTAAGTTTGCTTTAGTGTGACCATCTGACTAGCATGGTTGCTCTTTTTTGTGTTCCCCTTAAGTGGATGAGTTAGGCGTTCTGGCGATGTCAGTAAAATGGTTGTCTTTGATCTTGTGTTGTACGTTTGTGTCTGGTGCTCACGCAGCGGTCGACTTGGTAAAAGTTGATAAGTCGAAGCGTAGGATGTACCTGATGGAGAATGGCGAGGTCGTTAAAGAGTATCGCATCGCATTGGGTGCGAATCCAAAAGGGCACAAGCAAGAAGAGGGTGACAATAGAACTCCAGAAGGTGATTACACGTTAGATTACGTGATCAACGATTCTGCTTTCTATCGCTCTGTGCATATTAGTTACCCTGACGCGATTGATCGTTTGGAAGCGCATCGAAGAGGTGTGTCACCTGGCGGCGAGATCAAAATTCACGGTCTTAAAAATGGTGAGACTCAATCACCTCAATTTATTCAAAGTTTCGATTGGACTAACGGTTGCATTGCCATTACTAACGAAGAAATGGACGAATTTATCAAGCTAGTCAAAATGGGAACCCCAATTACTATTGAATGGTAATGGAGCTCCCAATATCGACATCTAAGCTACTACATAAAACGACTTGGATGGTCACTAAAGATGCCATCCAAGATTGGCAGATGTTTTAGTTTGTTGGGATTGTTCACTGTGTAACACATCACCTTATAGCCTGCTTGTTGTAGCTTATTGATTTGGCGTGAGCGAACCCAGTTAATATTGAGGTTACAGCTGTAGGCATCAACTTCTTCGAGCAACAATCGGTCTTTTCGAGTAAAGAATTCACTCAGCACACCTAGTCGATAACCCTCACAATGCTTGTGTAGTGCTCTAATGACGTCATGACTAAAGCTTGATAAAAGTATGCGTTCTTTAGGTAAAGGACCGTCTAGAAGAGTTTGAGCCATCATTTGAGCAACGTCATTGGCAGAGTGATGATCTACTTTAACCTCGATGTTAAGGTTTAGGTCATTTTCTGCAGCAAGCTCTAGGAGTTCAGACAGTGTCATGATGGATTCATTGGCGAATTCATCGCTGAACCAACGACCAAAATCTAACGCTTTGAGCTCAGATAATGTCATTTGGTCAACTCGACCTTTACCGTTGCTACAGCGGTTCACGGTGTGATCATGGCAAACTACTAGTACATTGTCTTTGGTCGGTTGTACGTCGACTTCAACCCAATTTAACCCTAAATCGATCGCCGCTTGAACGCTGACTTTCGTGTTTTCAGGGAACTTACCTGCCACACCTCGGTGGCCAATCAATAGCGTTGTCATATACGTCTATTCTCAATAAGAAACTACACAGAATTGTACTCTTTTTTCTTTCTGAAAATAGAGCGCAAATGTACGAGGGAATCTAAAACAGCGCCTATTGATGCATATATAAAGACGAATTTTTCATCATTCAAACGTCATCAAGCAGAGAAATACTGGTTTGGGTCGGAATTCTGAGTCAAATTACGCAATAGGACTTTTGTGCTCTCATGCCCCCTGCTTTTAAGGTGGACACAAAGTGAGAGCTTCGTTTTATTATCAGGGAGAGAAGTATGAAAATCGGTGTCATTGGTGCTGGAGCCGTCGGGGTTGGGGTATGTAATTACCTGCTGACTATGGGCAGCGTGAGTGAATTGGTTCTACTGGATCAAAACTTAGAACGTGCCGAAGGTGAGGTATTCGATTTTCGACATACCGCACACTGACCTTCTCAAAAAACACTCAGATCATTCCTACTGACGATTACCTTGATCTTTTAGGAGCGGATATTGTCGTCATCACTGCTGGTGCGCAAATCAAGCAAGGCCAGACCCGTATCGATATTGCTGAAATCAATGCCAAAATTGGTGTTGAGATTGCTCGTAAAGTTGAGCGAGTTGCACCAAATGCTACGCTTATCGTTGTCTCCAACCCATGCGATATCGTAGCTCACTTTATCGCTACCAATACTGGCTTTGAGAACAACAAAGTGATCAGCAGTGGTTGTGTAATTGATACTGCTCGCTTGATGAGTATTGTGGCAAGTCGTGTCGATTTAGATCCTAAGAACATCTTTGGTTATGTTCTCGGAGAGCATGGCAGTAACTGTTTCACGCCTAAGAGTTTGATTTCCATCGCGGGCCAACCAGCAGATTTCTATTGTGATGCCAATAAGATAGAGCGTATTGATGCCGACGAACTGCTTGAAGCGGTAAAACAGGCAGGATATGAGATTTTCCGTCGTAAGCAAAATACGGTTCATGGTATCGCAGCAAGTGTGTTCCGCATCATTCAGGCTATCAAAATTAATGAGCGCTCAGTTCTCCCTGTCGGTACCATGATGTCGGGGCAATATGGCGTTGAAGGCGTCGTGATCAGTTTACCTACAATCGTTGGCAAAAAAGGCGCGGAGTCAGTGCTTACCCATCCATTTTCTGAAGAAGAACTAGAAACACTTCACTCCATCAGCAGCAACCTGAGGGGAATAGTTGAAGATGTTGCAAAGGTAACCAGATTAAAGTGCTGATTTAAAAGAGTAAAACATACTGAATATTGCAAGAGAGAGCCTGCTGAAAAGTGGGCTTTTTTTACGCTTGTTTTTTGGGCAAAAACCTTAAAAACTATGGTTGTTTAATCTGCAAATGAGTAATAGAATGCGAACCATTTTTATTTAAGTGGTGGTGTGCAATGTCTCGAGTTTTGATCGTAGATGATGACGTTCCTTTGTGTGAATTGTTGGAAACCGTATTGCAAGAAGAAGGCTATATCGTCTCCTCTGTTCATTGCGGAGAAAGCGCATTGCAGTATATGGAAAAAACACCCGTTGACCTTGTACTTCTCGATGTGATGCTACCGAATCTAAACGGTATGCAAGTCGCTCGTCGCATTTGCCAACGCTTTGCTACCCCCATTTTGATGCTTACAGCCTTAAATGATGAGAACTCGATGTTAGACGGTTATCAAGCTGGTGCGGATCAGTACATTGGTAAGCCATTTAACGTCTCGGAACTCTTGATGAGAATCAAAGCCATTCTTCGCCGGGTTGGCTTGGAGCGCCAGAGACAGGCGATGTGTTCTACGGTACAGAGCATTAGTGATCAGTTAGACAGTCTACCTTTAACAGGAACGGAAGCAGAGCTGTTGAGTTACCTCGTAAAAAACCAAGGTGTCGTGATCTCTAAAGCGGAATTACAAACAAAAGTCCTTAAAAAGGAACTGAGCCCGTTTGATCGAAATCTGGATATGCACATCAGTAATATTCGACGTAAATTGGTAGAAGCGGGTTTATCCAAACAGCACATCAAAACGTTTCGTGGTAAAGGTTATAGCTACTTAGAGGCTGTGACTGGCTAATGCGATTTGTGTGTCCATCCTACTTTGTGAAACGAAGAGACAGCCTCGCATTTCAGCTTTTCAGTTACATGACGGCTATCGTCATTAGCATCTTAGCCGTTCAAGCGGTTGCTGAACAAGCCCTAGTCAAAGCCATGTTAAAGGTGCCTGCTAGTGTAAAGACTGAAATGTTGGACTTAGCACATCAAGCTAATGTGTTGATCGAAGAAGGCGACATGGACGAGTTGGCCGATTGGGCGAATGCACAGCACTTTTACTTGTTTGTACTTGACGAAAATCTGCGTCCTCTTACACACCGTTTGATGCACCCGCACTTTGAATTCAAGTTGAAATTTAAGCGACGTTTGGACGAACAACTGGAAGGCCGAGTAAGTCGTCCGATATTCAATATTCCTCTTGTCGGAAACAACAGCCTAGTGATTCAGTTGCCTCATCGTTTGCACCCCGCTCATGATTTCATCCTTTATTTCTCTGTATTAAAGGTTGTGATTGCGGCGGTCATTTTGGCGCTGTTCTCTTTGTTGATGGCACGGAACTTACAGCAACCATTGGACCGCTTAAGAGAAGCAAGTAAAAGACTTTCGAATGGTGACTTCAACGTCAGTGTGGTGGATGAGCTTAAGTCGAACACTCGAGAGTTTAACGAGCTGGCGCAAGACTTCGACCACATGACAAAAGAGATTCATTCTCTTGCTGAAAAGCAGCGTAGCTTGATTCGTGATGTTTCCCATGAGTTACGTACACCATTAGCGCGCCAAAACTTAGTGTTACACCTATTGCGTAAGCGAGTAGGGGAAAATGAACAAACCTTAGTGACGCGTATGGAAGAAGAGGCCAATGAGCTGAACCATCTTATTGGTGAAATCTTGGAATTCAGCCGTTTAGAGAATGCTCGCTACGATACGGAATTAAAACGCAGCGATTTAGAAGTGCTACTGGCGCCTCAAGTCGAGCGCTGCAAAATCGATTTGCAGATACAGCAAAACCTCACATTTGTTTCTGAGGCGACAAGAACAAAAGCGCAATGTGACGATACGTTAGTGGTGCGTTGTTTGAACAATTTGATTGGCAATGCCATTAAGTATGCCGGTAAGTCAGCTCAGATAGATGTTTCTCTAGCAAACAAAACAACGGACAAGCACAGCTATTTGGCTGTGACGATAGCCGACAATGGTCCTGGCATCCCACAAGATAAACTGACAGATATTTTTGATCCGTTCACTCGATTGGATGCTTCTCGAGACAAAAAGTTGGGTGGTTACGGTCTGGGGTTGGCCATTGTAAAAGAGTCCATGCGAATGATGGGTGGGAAAGCCGTTGCAAGTAATCGTTCAGAAGGTGGGCTTGCAGTGACATTACTTTTTAGACAGTAAAATCCATGTCAAAAGTGCTGATTTAATGTGATCTGGATCTCGATTATCGGCGAGTATGACCCTTTAGCGCTTTACAAAACTTTACGAATGCAAAGAATGTAAATTTAATGCAAATAGGAATAGTTATCACTTATATTCACTCGCGAAATAAATAAGAGGGAATCACATAGCAGTTATGTGCTACCCAATAATCGGAGTGAATGGGTATGTTTTCTAAGAGCCAATTGGCATTAGTGATCGGCGCGGTGTTAGCGGCACCAGCAGTGGCAGAAGTTCAAAATACGGATGAGCACCTAGTCGTAGAAGGTCGTGAATTCGGTTACAAAGCAGATACGAATACAACAGCAATGCGCATGGAAATGACGCAACTGGAAACTCCAGGACAAGTTGCTGTGATTGATGAAGCGGTAATCGATGAGCAGCGTGCAAGCACGTTAGGTGAAGTTCTACAAAATGACGCGAGTGTTAGTGCGGGCGGTACAAGCCGTAACCGCGAACGTTTCTCGCTACGTGGTTTTGAACTGAGCAGCTCAGATGGCTTCCTACGTGATGGTCGTCAGCATTGGTCACACTACCGTCAACCAATTGAGCTTTTAGAGCGTGTTGAAGTTCTTAAAGGTCCATCAGGTCTACTTTACGGTAAGTCAGAACCAGGTGGTCTTGTGAACATGGTTTCGAAGAAACCAACAACAGAAACTCACGCGAGCCTGAGTCAAGATATAGGTTCAGATGACCATTCACGAACTGTACTTGATGTCAGTGGTTCGTTGAATGAAGAACAAACGTTGCGTGCTCGTGCCATTCTTGCAAAAGAAAGCTACGGCTCATGGCGTAAATACGGTGATGGTACGGAACCACAAACTGACCGCGTAGTGGGTGGTTTGGTGGTGGAATACGATATCACTGAAAACATCATGGTCTCAGCGCACTATGACCGTACAAAAGATGACGGTAGCGTTGATTCAGGTGCTTACATTGTCGATGGCAAAGCCGTTCGCGGTGATAAGTACATCTGGGATGCACAATGGTCAGAGATCGACAATGACGTAGAAAACTACGGCATCGACATCAATGCACAGGTGACGGACAGCGTTAACGTAAAAGCGGGCTATAACCGTCAAGATTTCGAGCGTTTTGATGTGGAATCTTATCCGAGTTTCAGTAAATACGATCAAGATAACAAGATCATTCATTCTGGAAATGAACGTACAGATAATTGGGTATTTGATACGGCGTATTTAGATGTGACCACAGACTTTTCTCTACTTGGTAGTGAAAACACATTTTTGATTGGAGCTAACTATTTAGACTACAAATATGACCGTTTTCAAGAATACTACTCAACAGTAGAAATTGAACCTGGTCAGACTGTTCCTCGCCCTGACTATTCAGGAAAAGTAAAAGAGTCTACATCTGAGTACGATACTTGGGGTATCTACGCGCAAAACATGATGACGATTAACGATCACTGGCAAGTGCTTGCAGGTGTTCGTTACGATGAAAAGCGTAGTGATACTCTGACGGAAAGCCAAGTGTCACCAAAGTTAGGTGTGATTTTTCACCCAGCGAGTAACGGTTCTATTTACGTTCAATATTCTGAAAGCTTTATGCCACAGGGAGAAGTAAGTTCTAGCAGCACTAAACCTTATACAAACGATGGTGAAGAGCTAGAAGCAGAACGCGGTATCTCTTATGAAGTGGGTACTAAATGGGAACTGTTCGATGAACGCCTGCTTCTTTCTGGTGCTGTGTTTGACATCACTCTAGAAAATATCGCATTAGATGTTGAAGACGGCGTTAACTCTGACAACAAGGTGATGTACAAGAAGACTCAAGATGGTGAGCAAGTACACCGCGGTGCGGAAATCCTAGCGCAAGGTTTTGTGACTGAGGAACTTTCGCTAACGGCTTCTGCAATGTACCTAGATGCAGAAATCACTGAGAGTGCGGATTACAAAGGTAACCGTCCAGCGGACGTTCCAGAGTTTTCAGCAAGTGTTTGGTCTCGTTACAAAGTGCAGAGCAACACTGATGTTAACCTAGGCCTGATTTATGAAGGTGAGCGCTACGGAGACGCAGCGAACACATTTAAGAAAGATGGGTATGCACGTATTGATATGGGCGTTGCGTACACACACAAGTATGATGAGAACTTAGATATTGTGGCTCGTTTCAATGTTGAAAACGTGTTTGATACTGACTACCTAGCAGGTGGTGGTAGCACCAACAGTAAACAAGAAGGAGCTAGCGGTGTAGTGATAGGCGAGGGCCGAAACTACATGGCGACAATTCAGTTCAAGTACTGATAACAAACTGATTTTTAAAGGGGAAGAGTAGTCTTCCCCTTTAGTCGTTTTTGGAAAACAGAAAATATAACTCGTATGAATCTAATGAAATCAAGTATCGCTCTGTTGATCACATCGGTTTTGATTCCCGTTCAAGCGGAAAATCTTAACGATGCTCAAGCAGTGCAGAGTAAAACTAACCAAGCGTCTGCGGTAAGCCAGAAGCGTATCGATGCAAGTGCTGAGAAGTCTTTGTCGCTAGAAGCTGAAATTGAACAGTTGAATGAAGAAGTCAGCAACTTGAAGATTTATCGTGACCATCTTTCAAACCTTGTTGATAGCCAAAACGAGGAAGTGGCAAGCTTGAATGAGCAAATTGAGCAGATCGCTCAAACTCGTCAAGGTGTGGTACCGCTTATGTATCACATGCTGGATGGTCTAAAGACTATCGTTGCGAATGATAAACCGATCCGCAAAGCGCAACGTGAGGAGCGTATTGCTAAGCTTGATGCCATGATGACTCGAGCAGATGTCGCGGATGCTGAGAAGTTCCGTCGTATTCTAGAAGCGTACCAAATCGAAATGGACTACGGCACTAAGATTGGTATCTACCAAGGTAAGATTGCATTGGAAGGTAACGACCAAGTTGAGGCTGATATTCTTTACTTAGGTCGCGTGTCGCTAGTTGCTCGTAGCCTATCTGGTGAGCATTTCTGGAGCTGGTCACAACAACAGAACGCATGGCAGTCCGTTGGTTCAGAACAAAAATCTGAACTCGATAAAGCGTTTGCCATGGCAAATAAACAGATCGCACCAAGCATGCTAACTCTGCCAGTGTCTCTAAACGTAGCGGAGGGCAAATAAATGATGAAGAAATGGCTATCGGTTACGTTGATTTCTACTGCTGCGCTTTTACCGCATACGACGTTTGCAAGTGACACTCTGCTGCAAAAAGCACAACAAGAAAATCGCCAACAGCAATCCCATAATGTGGCTCGTGAATCTGGTTTTAACAAGACTCAGCAAGAGCTACAGGCAATGAAGAATAAGCTTGTAGCAGAACGTGCGGCGCTACAAGCAGAAGCTGACACGCTTGGTGTTACGTTTAGTGAAAACGAAGCTGAACTGGCGCAACTAGAAGAAAAGCTACGTTTAGAAACAGGTAGCTTGGGTGAGCTATTTGGCGTTGTTCGTCAAAACGCAAAAGAGCTGGAAGCAGAACTTAAGCATTCCGTTACTGGTGTAGACGCAAACTCATATCAGCAAAATATCGATGATATCGTTGCGGCGAAATCCCTGCCTACTCTGCCCCAGCTTCAAGCGATGTGGCGCAGTATGGAAGAACAAGTTAAAGCAAGTGGTGAGATGGCGAAAGTGTCATTCACTCTGCTTGATGGTGAAGGTCGTGAACAAACGGTCAATGGCATTCGCCTTGGCTCAATGGCGCTACTGGATGATGCTGGTTACGTGAAGTGGAATGGCCAACGCGGCGATGCAGTGAGCTACCTCCGCCAACCAGAAAATGGACCAACAGCAAGCTCGCTGAACTCGGGTGAAATCGATTCTCTCGTGATTGACCCATCACGCGGCATCTTGTTTGAGCAATTGGCAAATTCTCCGACAATGGCGGATCGCCTGAATGCAGGTGGTGTCGTTGGTCAGATCATTCTTGGCTTGTTAGCGGTTGGTTTGATCATCGCGTTGGTTCGTGGTGTGTCATTGATGATTGCTCGTCAAAAAATCGCTAAACAATTAAAGAACCCAACTCAACCAGAGGATAACCCGCTTGGTCGTATCCTTGCGGTGTACCAAAAAGACAAACATCGTAGCGTTGAAGCATTAGAGCTTCGCTTATTAGAAGCGGTAGTTGACGAGCAGACTCACCTTGAGAAGGGCTTGTCGATGCTGAAACTGCTTGCAGCTCTAGCACCGATGCTAGGTCTATTAGGTACGGTAACAGGCATGATCGAAACGTTCCAAGTGATCACTCAGTTTGGTAATGGTGATCCAAAAGTCATGGCAGGTGGTATCTCTATGGCGCTAGTTACAACTGTTCTTGGGCTTGTTGCAGCAATGCCATTGCTTCTTGCTCATAACGTGTTGAGCTCTCAAGCAGAGAACATTCGCAATATTCTTGAAAAGCAAGGCATTGGTCTTGTTGCGGAACAAGCTGAGCGCGATATGCCAAAAGGCAAAAACAACCCTAACACGACAGCGGAGAACGCAGCGTAATGGAGCAGATCCTACTCAACACATTGGGTTTGATCAGCGAGGATTGGGCCTCAACCTTGATGAGCTTTATGCAGCAAGGTGGCCAAATCCTATGGTGGCTAGCAGCCGTTGTAGCGGTGTGTTGGTTACTGGTTATGGAGCGTGTACTTTACCTGACAATGGAGTTTCCGAAGGTGAAGAAACAGCTTTGTGAGCAGTGGCTAGCAAGACCTGACCACCACTCTTGGTACGCGCATCAAATCCGCGAAGGATGGATTGCAAAAGTACACATTGAACTGCGCCAAAACCTATCAACCATCAAAGTACTCGTGGCGATTTGCCCGATGTTAGGTTTGCTAGGTACGGTGACTGGCATGATCACAGTTTTTGATGTGATGGCCACACAAGGCAGTAGCAATCCAAAATTGATGGCTTCAGGCATTTCACTTGCAACACTGCCAACTATGGCTGGCATGGTTGCGGCACTTGCAGGCATGTTTGTCCATGCACGTTTGAGCAAAGTGTGTGAGCGTAAAGCCCTCCAGTTAGAACAATCTTTAAGGAGTCAGAAGTGAGACTCGGACGTAGAAATAATCAACAAGATGAAGCGCAAATCGATCTAACATCGATGCTGGATATCGTGTTCATCATGCTGATCTTCTTCATTGTGACCAGTTCATTTGTACGTGAGTCAGGTGTAGAAGTTAACCGACCACAAGCATCGAATGTGGTTAGCCAAAAAGACGCCGGCATTTTTATTGCGGTGACAGCAGCGAACGATGTGTACATCGATAAGCGTTTGGTGGATATCGAACGTGTAGAAGCGACCATTGAGCACTTGTTACTTGAGCAACCAGAGGCATCACTTGTCATTCAAGCGGATGAACATGCATACAACGGAACGGTTGTGAAGGTGATGGATGCGGCGAAAGGTGCTGGTGTGAAGAACATCGCATTGGCAGCGGAGAAACCTTAATGGGCAGGCTACTACTCGCGCTACCAGCGTCAATTTTGATTGCGGTGAGCTTGTTTAGCTTTATGGCGTGGATGGTCGACAAAGGCAATCAACGCGCACCTCAACCATCAGAGGCGGTGCGCTTTGACATGGTGATGGTCGAGAATGATGCTGATGTTCAACGTCGTCAACGTTCTGTTCCTGAACAGCCAGAACCACCAAAAGCACCAGAACCGATGGATTTGTCTCAAGCGGAAACCCAAGTAGAGCCGATGAGCCAAGTGACGCCAATCAGCGCATTGGGTTTGAACACTGCTCTGGATGGCATTGCGATCAGTGCACCTAACTTAAAAGGCACGATGGGTAACCAGCAAGCATTGCCTTTGTACCGCGTTGATCCTCGTTATCCAAGTAAAGCACTGAAACGTAAAATGGAAGGTTACGTAGTGATGCGTTTTACCATTGACGCGACAGGCCGCCCTAAAGACATTGAAGTGATTGGCGCTAAGCCAAAACGTATCTTCGAAAAAGAAGCGATTCGAGCGCTGAAGAAATGGAAATATCAACCGAAAGTTGAAGATGGTGTCTCAATTGAGCAGTTCGGACAAACCGCTAAAGTGGAGTTCAAGTTAGCCAAATGATGAAGCAATTCTTAATCGGTGCGGTATTAAGCCTAAGTGCTTTTACCACCGTCGCGAATGAACTGAGTCAATACACGGCGACTCGTGTTCAACGCGCTCATAACCTAGCGCAAGAAGAAAAGCTGCAAGAAGCCATTTCAACTCTTGAAGGCCTCGATTTATCTCGTGGTTACGATCAAGCGTTTGTGGCGCGAATGCTGGGTATTTTCTACTGGCAGAATGAGCAAGTTAAGCCTGCAATTAAACAGCTAGAGATTGCGGTAAACAGTGGTCTTCTGGAAGATGAGCAAGCTTGGCAAACGCGCAAAATGTTGGCTGATATGTTGCTCAATGAACAGCAGTTCTCTAAAGCTTTGCCACATTATTACGACTTGAGTAAATCCGTTCCTGAGAGCCAAAAGGCGCATGAAATTTGGCTGCGTATTGCACAGTCTCATTACCAGTTAAGTCAGTGGAATAAAGTTCTCTCTGCAATGACTCGTTACGAGAAATATGGCCAGCCAGACGAAATGGCACCACTGTCCATCAAGCTATCTGCAGAGCTAGAGCTGAAAAAGTGGCAGCCTGCGATTGGCACGATCAAACGTTTGATTGCGATCGAGCCAGAGCGTGTGGAATGGTGGCGTCAGCTTGTTGCTCTGTATCTACGTGTGGATGATGATAAGCGTGCTCTTGATGCTTTGGCTCTTGCCAAGCTGAAAGGCGTAGAGTTGAACCAAGATGACCTCAAACTTCTTGCTCAGCTGTATGGTAAGCGCGGTATTCCAGAGCGTGCAGCAAAAGTGTTGGGTGAGTTAAATGAAGTTAACTCAGACAGCAAGCTTAAAGCGCAGCAAGCTACGTACTGGCAAATGGCGAAAGAATGGGATAGGTCGATAGCGAGTTGGCGCGTAGCCGCGAAGCTGGATCGCCAATACTATTGGAACTTGTCTCAGTTGCTTGTCCAAGAAGGGCACTACAAAGATGCTCTGATCGCCTTGGATAAAGTCTCGGGTCGCAAAGCGGATGTGGCATTGGTTAAGACTCGTGCCTATTACAAGCTGAAACGCATTGAAGACGCTCTTGCCAACGCAAAACGCGCCAATGAGATTGAGCCTTCAACTCAAGCTGAGAGTTGGGTGAAATACCTATCTCAGTTGCGTAAAGCGAAAGCGAGCCAGAACAGCTAAGTCCATGTGACAATAGACCATGTATTAATGTTCGAAAGACCCGGGTTATATCTCGGGTCTTTTTGTTTGTAAATATTGAGTCTGGTTCGATCTCTTTTTAAATATCATAACGTTATATTACCGCTATCCAGCGATAAGACTGGAACGTCAGCTTTTGTTTATAAGGATAATAAAATGATTCTCGATTCTGACATCTGGCTATGGTGCCCGTTAATTTTGGCGATAGCAGCGGCTTTTCTCAGCCATACTGGAGTCGCACTCGTATTGCTTGGCATCACCTTGGTTAGTGGCTTTATTCTTGGCCGTCTTGAGCTTATCGCCTTGGTCAGCTCTTTGTTTGTGCTTGGCGTGTCATACCGACTTCCAAGCCTCGTTTCAAGGCTAAAAGCGCAGCCAAAAACGAAACCCATTTTCTATTTGGGGTGGGGAGTCGTGATTGTTTGGTGTGCCTTGTTGTTTGTTCATCTGATCCCAGGATTCAATAATCTGCAAGTGCTCGACAAGGTATCTGCGGGGCCGTTAAGCGCTCCATTCTCTATGTACCTTAACTTAGACAAGCCGCTTGCCTTCTTTGCACTCTTACTGGCTTATCCTATTTTGCTAGGTGGAGAGTCAAAGGTACGAGTCAAACCAGCATTGCTAGTGATGATTCCTTTACTCCTATTGTTGCCTATTGCGTCAGCGTTTGGTGCTATAAAACCGGAATTGAGTTTGCCACCTTGGTGGTGGTTATTTGCTTTGAATAACTTAGTGCTGACTTGTGTGGCAGAAGAAGCACTATTTCGTGGATTTATACAGCAGTCGCTGTCCCGCCGCTTTGATTGGCGAGTAGGCTTGGTAGTAGCGAGTCTTTTGTTTGGCTTGGCTCATTTTGCTGGTGGTCCACTATTAATGGTATTTGCCGCGCTTGCTGGGGCTGGGTACGGTTTGGTCTTCCATTTTACTGGCCGTTTATGGTGCGCTGTGCTCGCTCACTTCGCGTTTAATTTCTGTCACTTGGTTTTCTTTACTTATCCCATTCTCGCTCGATAACGCCTCCTCCCATTTGCTCCTGTCAGTATCGACGGGAGCAATGCTTTTTGACCAAACGTAAACAATGTAAATTAAATGCCAATACGAATGATTATCACCTAAATTACTCCCTCATTTACTGGTGATGATTGTTTTCTATGTTGCTCAAAAGCAAAGGCGTCCAGACTTGGGCACGCCGTCTGCACATTTATATTTCTATGGCTCTTTTATTGGTGACGCTGTTTTTTGCGTTAACTGGTATTACGTTGAACCGTCCAGAACTGTTTGAGCGCAGTGAACCCATCATTCAGCAACACACACTCACAGTTCCTTCCGAGCAATTATTGGCGAATGAAGCAAGCTTCCAACCCAATCGATCTGCCCTGTTGAGTTTCTTAACACAAGAAACAGACCTACGAGGCACACCATCAGCACTCGATGTGTATACCGAGGTTGAGGATGGTGAATTGATGATTGGTGAACTCTCTTTAGATTTCAAAGGCCCAGGCTACAACGCCACCGTTTTCGTCGATATGACGACGGGTGAAGCTGAAGTTGAAACCACTAACTACGGCATGGTTGCGCTACTAAACGACCTACATAAAGGTCGCAACAGTGGTGATACGTGGAAATGGTTTATCGACATAACAGCCCTTCTAATGGTGTTTTTTGTGCTGACCGGTGTGTGTTTGCTGCTTCCAAAGAAAAAGACTTTTAGAACATCAATGCAGTGGATGAGTTTTGGCACTGCGTTATCACTCGTTATTTATTTTTTCGCTGTGCCATAACAGCCTATTCAGAGAAAAAACCAATGTTAAACATGGGCCGAATTTTTCGCCGTCACCCGTTTAGTAAAGCCGCACTGATCGCGGCTTTATCTCCTTTGCCGCTTATGGCCGCTCCTTTTCCAGATAATGCCAAAGTCGACTTTGAGTTTGAGTTACCAAAGATTGATACCTCGATGTATGCAAGGCCCTATGTCGCAGTATGGATCGAAGATGAAAAGCGTAAGCCAGTCAAAACCATTCAGCTTTGGGTAGGTAAAGATGAGTGGTTAAAAGATCTTCGCAGCTGGTGGCGCAAAGTAGGTCGTTACGATCGCGAATTGGTCGATGCTGTAACGTCAGCCACTCGACCTGCGGGCCAATACCGATTTGTTTGGGATGGCACTAGTGATGATGGTCAACGACTCGAACAGGGCAATTACACCCTACATGTAGAAGTCGTACGTGAACACGGTGGCCGTAATTACCTACGTCAAAAAATGCAGTTAGCGGACAGTGAAGTGCGCTACCAAATAAAACCAACGGAAGAGACGGGCGTCATTACCGTCAATTACCAAGTTAAGTGATAGAGAAGGAATAACAATGAAAACCAAAATGAAAGCGGTGGCATTAGCAAGTGTAATGGCAATGGGGCTAGCGGCCGCGACAACAGCACAAGCGCACCCTCGTTGGGTTCTCCCTTCTCACTTTACGGTATCAAAAGAAGGCGGTGATTGGTTAACGTTCGACGTGACAGCGTCTCACGGTACGTTTGTATTCGATAAGCCAGCAGGTAGCGAGCAAGCGTTCGTGATCATGCCTGATGGTCGTTCTGAGCGTCCGAACTTTGTCGTACGCGGTAAGCGCCGTTCAATGTTCGATTTCTTCTTTGTTGAAGAGGGCACGCACAAAGTGGCTATCAATAACCAACCTAGCTACTACACCCAGTACAAAGCTGGCCGTCGTGACACGGTTAAGTGGGCGAAAGCGAGCAAAGCAGACCGTGCAAGCGTGATTCCTGAAAAAGCACGTGATGTCGTTACCCAACTTAGCCACACACGTGCAGAAAGTTATGTAACGGTTGGTATGCCAACAGACAAGGCACTAGAGATTGAAGGTAAGCTGTTGGAAATGAAGCCGATTACGCACCCTTCAGACATTATTGAAGGTGAAGAAGTGACATTCCAATTCTTCTTTAACGGCGAGCCTCAGCAAGGTGTCACTGCGGAAATTACGCGTGAAGGTACTCTGTATCGTAACCATCAAGAGCAAATCGATGTGGTCAGCGACAAGGATGGAAAAATCACCTTCACTCCAGATGTAGCGGGCCGCTACCTAATGAAAGCAAACTACAAGGGTGAGCTGAAAAACGATCCACTTGCAGACAAAGCAAGCATGAACGTTCACCTAACGTTTGAAACTCAACTTAACTAATCAAAATTTGGCTCAGCCCTTCGCTGAGCCAATTTGGATGCATCATGAAAAACGTTTCTATTCTTAAAACCTCAGTGTTGGTTGCTGGTTTTATCTCTTCTCAAGCGTTCGCGCATTTCCCATTGATGAGTTGCCATTTAGAGCAAGACAAAGTGATTTGTGAGGCGGGCTATTCAGATGGTTCTACCGCCGTGGATTACGACGTTGAAATGTACGATTACGACGACAACTTGATCGCCAAAGTAACGACAGATAAACGCTCCATTGCTGAATTCACTCATCCTCAAACCGACTTTTATTTGGTTTTCGATGCGGGGCATGAAAACCTAGTAGAAGTGGATATCGTTGAGTTAAAAGAGAAATGATTACCCAGAAGATCAGACCGGATAACGGCAGTCGAGAAGGTAAATGGGTTGCTCTAACCATCGCAGGTATTCTTGCGGTCTCCACTATTTTTCTGCCTCACCATCAAGCCGAGACAGAACATACCGAAGTGCTGGCTCATCAAGTTCTCATCACTGATCTTGAACAAGAAGAACTTGCGATGATTGCCGAGCTAAAGTTGGCACATGAAGAGATTCGAGATCTTCATCTAGACGCTGGCGAGTGGCCTGCCATCAGCGAATTGGAAGAATTTTGGGTTGCGCCATTTGTACAAGATCAAAGCTGGCAGCGAAAAGGCTCTCATCAATGGCAACGCTTAGATGCAGGGATTTATCTCGGTGTAAGGCAAGATGAAAAAGGCGCGGCTTCCATGCTTCTCGATAGTCGTAATGAACACGCTGACATTTGGTTTATTCAATCCACAACAAAGGCGTCTAATTTATCTCTTACAGAAGTAAGCGAACGCCAGAAGCAAGGTTGGCAACAAATAGTTCTTGTCCCTGCTACTTCTCCAAATGCTCACGCCCATTAAGCTCAATTTTAACGATAACAACTATGATGAAACGATCTTTTCTACGTCGAATTATAACGGCTAGTGCATTGCTGGCAGTAGCTTCATCGAGCTTTGCAGCAGATAAGCTCAATATTGGTATTACTCTTCAACCGTACTATAGCTATGTAAAAGCGGTGGTCGGTGACAAAGCAGAAATTCTACCGCTGGTTGATGCAGGCTTTAACCCTCATAACTATTTACCTCAACCTAATGATCTAAAGCGTTTGAAGCAAATGGATGTGATTGTGGTCAATGGTATCGGCCACGATGATTTTGCTCTTAAAGTGATTCAAGCTTCACAACGTGACGATCTTGTGGTGATAGAGGCGAACAAAGAAGTACCACTGTTACCTGCGATGGGTCAATCAGTAGGGAAAGGCGCAGTTAACCCACATACGTTTGTTGGCTTATCTACCACGATTCAAAAGGTCTACACGATAGCGAGTGAGCTAAGCAAACTCGACCCAGACAATGCTGCGTATTACCGCAAGAATGCTCGCTCTTACGCAAAAAAATTCCGCCTTTTGAAGCGTGATGCCATGTTGTCTTTAGGGCAACTTGATACAGCAGGCATGAAGGTCGCTACTACGCATAATGCTTATGGTTACATCTTGCAGGAATTCGGCGTCGACGTCGCAGCAGTTATCGAACCTGCTCATGGTGTAGAGCCAAGCGCAAGCCAGTTGCAAGAAACGATAGAGAAGATTCGCCAATCTGGTATTGATGTGCTGTTTTACGAACTGAACATGCCAAATCGCTTTGTTGACACGATCGAAGAAGCGACCGGTGTGCAGCTTTACCGTTTTTCTCACATGACTCATGGCGAATACGAAGCTAATAAGGTTGAAGTCGAAATGCGTGAGAACGTCGCGACTCTGATTGAAGCGATGAAGTTCGTTGCGAACAAGCACGAACAGGAGAAAGCTTGATGTTAGGGCCTTCTATCTCTCTCGACGGGGTAAGCCTTCAATATGGCGACAATCTGATTCTGCAAGACATTCAAACCCAATTTGAAGCTGGCCAATGTCACGTCATCATGGGGCCTAACGGTGGCGGGAAGACCTCTCTTTTGCGCTCTGTTTTGGGCTTAACCCCATTTACTGGTGACATTTCTGTCCATTGGCCAGACAGCAAACATACTGCGAGAATCGGCTATGTTCCGCAAAAAGCCATGTTTGAAGCCAGTCTGCCTCTCACGGTTATGGATTTCGTATTGCTTAACCAAACCAGAGTGCCGCTGTTTTGGCGACGTAAAACCAAGCAAACTCAACAAGCGCTTGCTCAACTAGAGCGCGTTGGTATGGCTTCACGTAGTGACCGACGAATGGGACAGTTATCGGGGGGGGAACAGCAACGTGTTTTATTCGCTCAAGCGTTATTAGACGATCCAAGTCTGCTTGTTTTGGATGAGCCAACGACGGGCATGGATGAGCAAGGTGTTCGTTACCTTGAAAGTTTAATTCATGAAGTTGTTGGGGAAGGTAAAACCGTGCTTGCTGTGCATCATGATGTGACGGCTGTACGTCGTTTGGATGCTCAGGTCCATGTCGTGAATCGTCAAATCGTGGCGTCAGGGCACCACTCAGAAGTATTGAGTCCAGAACGTATCGAGTCGCTATTTAAGCACTACACAGCAAAAGTGGAGGCGGCATAATGGATTGGTTAAGAGAGCTTGCTCTGCTTGGTGTGGAAGCGGGTTGGCTTAGCGACAGTTTTGCTTACGCGTTTATGGTCAACGCGATAGTGGCTGCGCTCATTCTTGGTCCCTTGCTGGGTGGTTTAGGCACGCTAGTCATTGCGAAGCGTTTAGCGTTCTTTTCAGAGGCCGTCGGTCATGCTGCGCTAACAGGTATTGCGATTGGTGTACTGCTTGGTGAGCCACCAGAAAACCCATTCATTGGATTATTTAGCTTCTGCATGATCTTCGCACTGCTGCTGCATTTCGTGCGAAATCGAACCAATGTTCCTTACGATACATTAGTCGGCGTATTTCTAGCACTGGCACTGGCGGTCGGTGCAGCCTTGCTGATGTACGTGGCACGCAAGATCAACATCCACATGCTAGAGAATGTTCTATTTGGTTCAATTCTGACGGTAACAGACAGAGACATTACGATTCTGGCCGTGAGTTGCTTGATCATTTTATTGCTTTTGATCCCGACATTTAACCGCATATTACTGACTTGTATCAGTCCAGATATCGCACGTGTCCGTGGATTCAATACCAGCTTCTACGATTACTTGTTCGTCATGATGATCACGCTTGTGACCATTGCAGCGGTGAAGATCATTGGCGCCGTATTAGTTGGGGCATTACTGCTGATTCCTGGTGCAACAGCCCGCCTTCTTACTAAAAGAATGGGCAGCTTTGTGTTGCTCTCATCACTGCTGGCGACCATCGCGTGCTTGGTTGGTACGGTCTTACCGATGGAGTTGGAACTCCCTGTGCCATCTGGCGCGTCGATCATCATTGTTTCGGCAACCTTCTTCTTAACTGCGACCATGTATCGCATTGTGCGTAAAGCTTAAATCTGGATATTCGAATATGAACACGAAAAAGATAATTATGGGATTGAGCTTGGCAATAGCGAGTACAGCAGCGCCGTTTGCTTTTGCCAAAGACATCGTTACGAGTACTCCTGTGACCTACATGTTGGCTCAGCAGTTGATGCAAGGTACGGACATCGAGACGACTTACTTGCCGCCTAAACGTTATGGGATTGAACGTTTGGTGAATTGGTTTGCAAGCAAAGGACATGAACAAGCTACCGCAGCAGGAAAGAATGCAACGGTAGCGATCACGTTAGGTGCTGTTTGGCATCAAGACCCTACTTTTGTGTATGCGCGTCAGGGAAATGTGCGCTTGATAGAGATTGATGCCTCGCAAGCGATTTCACCGAGAGCGCAAGGCGTTGCGGCATTAACGTTGGATAATGGTGAGACTTCGAAATACGCGTGGATGAATCCGAGCAACTTGATTCGAATGGCAGCGATTGTTGGTGAGGATCTACAAAAGGTATACCCTCAATATCAAGCTCAGATTGAAAAGAACCAGCAAGCCTTGATGCTAGACGTACGGGAACTGATCAATCAACAACAAGACGTAATTTTCGAAAAAGAGATCGATTCGGTGGTATTGTTGGGTGAATCGTTAGAAGATTTTGCATCGGGAAACCAACTGTTTGTGGTCGATCGCCAATTCAAACCAGAATTGGAATGGTCAGAGGCAGAGAAACTATCTTTAAAAGCTCAATTTGAGGAAGATGAAACTCTGTGGCTGATCACTGATAAACGCCCGTCAAAAACGTTAACTTCATTAGTTTCACGGGATCGCATACTGCAAATTGATGTTATTGACCGATGGGGCAGTAAAGGTATCAAAACTGAGAAGCCACTCGCACGCTGGCAGTTGTAACACGCAAAACACCACACAAATTATGAAGGGAACTGAAAAGTTCCCTTTTTTTATGGGATCGTGATCAAAAATTAGCCACAAATAACACCAGTTGCATAAGAAAGTATTTGTTTTATTTATATTTCATTACTACTTTGTTATCTGTTCGTTGCGATTGATGCATTTTATTTTGCTGTCGGGGCGAACCAGTACAAACAACTATATGGATGTTAACAATGAAAATGAAAACTCTAGCCGTTGCAGTGGCGGCACTAGCATGTGGTTCTCAAGCTTTCGCAGCTGAAGTTTACAACAGCGAAGGCACATCTCTCTCTATCGGCGGCCACGTTTCTGTGGGCGTGGGTGAGTACTTTGAGGAAGATGTACGCATTCATGACGTATCTCCTCGTATCAATGTTGGCGGTAAACAGGACATCGGTAACGGTGTGACAGTTGACGCTAAAGGCGAATGGTCTATCAAGCTACTAGACGGTGGTGAAAGCTCGTTCAACACTCGTTTGGGTTACATTGGTGCGACACATGAGCAGTTTGGTCGTGTTGTTGCTGGTACACAATGGTCACCATACTACGACGTAGCGGGTGTTGCGGATTTACCAATCGCGTTTGCCAACGACTTCTTGTACGCAGATCAATACAACCTTGGCTCGGCTCGTGCAGAACGTATGCTTAGCTACCGTAAGGGTTTTGAGTTTGGTGAAGGCTTCGGCTTTAACCTAGGTCTTGGTTGGCAAGGTGAGCACGATATGTATGATGCTCGTGGCCAAATCGCTCTGAGCACTGAACTAGCAGGCTTTGGTCTAGGCTACGTTTACAGTGGCGGTGACCGTCAAATCGGTACTAAGAACGAATCTGCGACATCTCATGTATTCTCTGCTAATTACGGTAAATACGGCTCTGGTTTGTATGCTGCTGTAGTTTACGGTATGAACGAATATTTCTACCTAAGTCTTCCAGAAACAGTTCAGCTTGAAGGTTTACTGGCTTACGGCGTAAATGATTGGACGTTTAGTGTTAACTACGAGTCTGTAGAAAATGATAAGACTAGTAAGACTCTATTTAGTCAATCAGCGCTGCAAGCGGAATACGCTATCACTCCAGCATTCGTAACTTTTGCCGCTTATCAGTTTGACCTAGGTAACGACATTAATGCTGAAGAAAACGACTACTGGACTCTAGGTGCTCGTTACTACTTCTAATAAATAGGACAGTTTCTACTGCCTAAACACATTTATTGTGTTGACGCCTACTCGCTGTGAGTAGGCGTTTTTCTTTCTGTTGTCTCATCTGAGTCATGTCACCGAGTATCTAGATTGAAAAATGCCCGCGTAAAAGCGGGCATTGTTTTCGATGACTCATAGTGAATGATGACTAAAGCTTATTTTGTCTCCAACAGATCTAGGAAGAAAGCGTACTCAAGCGCGTCTTCTTTTAATCGTTTGAATCGACCAGAAGCACCGCCGTGGCCTGCTTCCATATCGGTTTTGAATAGCAAGACATTGTCATCAGTCTTCATCTCGCGGAGTTTTGCTACCCACTTCATTGGCTCAAAGTACTGAACTTGTGAGTCATGCAAACCCGTTGTCACTAACATGTTCGGATAATTCTGAGCCTTCACGTTGTCGTACGGTGAGTAGCTCAGCATGTAGTCATAGTAGGTTTTGTCGTTTGGATTTCCCCACTCATCGTATTCGTTGGTGGTTAGAGGAATTGATTCATCCAACATGGTCGTCACGACATCAACAAACGGAACGTGCGCGCCAATACCACGGTAGAGCTCTGGTGCTTGGTTGATTATTGCGCCCATCAGCAGGCCGCCCGCAGAACCACCAACCGCAAACACTTTATCTTTTGCGCCATAACCTTCTTCAACAAGTCCTTTGGTTACGTCGATGAAGTCATTGAAAGTGTTTTGTTTAGTCAGCTTTTTGCCATCTTCATACCAAGGACGCCCAAGCATTTCTGAACCACGAATATGCGCGATTGCGTACACGAATCCGCGATCAAGTAAGCTCAAACGAGTTGAACGGAATGTTGGCTCGATGGTGGAACCGTATGAGCCGTAACCGTACTGGTAGATTGGGTTGGTGCCGTCTTTCTTGAATAGGTCTTTGCGGTAAACCAATGAAACTGGCACTTGTTTACCATCACGAGCAGTTATCATGATTCGCTCTGACTGGTAGTTATCGGCATCAAAATCACCAAGTACCGGTGTTTGCTTCATGATTTCAGATTCACCTGTATTTAGGTCGAAATCGTAGTAAGTCCCCGGTGTCGTCAAGCTACTGTAGTAGATGCGTACTTTTGAATTGTCTAGTTCAAGGTTGCCCGTTAGATAAGCAGCAAAAGCCGTATCGTTGAACTCGAGTGGAAACTCTTTTCCTGTTGATAATTGACGAACCTTCACGGTCGACAAGCCATTCGTACGCTGCTCATAAACAAGGTGATCGTCAAACAAGTCGAAATCAACTAGCTGAGAATTGTCGTTAGCAGGAATGACATCGACCCATTTAGAGCGGTCATGCATCTCTTCTGCTTTCACTTTCATCAAACGAAAGTTGACAGCTTGGTAGTTAGTGTAGATGTAGTACCAATCTCCCAGTTTGGCGATGCTGTACTCAATACCAGTCTCTCTAGGGTAGAAAGCTTCGGCTTTGGCATTCGGGTTGTTAGCATCAATCACAGACACGCCACTTGTTTCTGTACTTGAGTGCCAAATGTAAACTTGTTCACCGTCTTTACTCTTACTCAAGAAGGTGTAGTAAGCGCTATCAGTTTCTTCGTAGATCAGCTCATCGCTTGTTTGAGGCGTGCCCAATACATGGCGGTAAACTTGATAACCTAAAAGTGTTTGCGGGTCTTTCTTGATGTAGTAGAAAGCTTGGTTGTCGTTTTGCCACGCAATCGCACTTGATGCACCTTCAATTTCATCTTTTAGATATTTGCCCGTCGTGAGGTCTTTGATCTTGATGGTGTAAATGCGGCGACTCAGCGTATCTTCGCCATAAGCCAACAAGTTTTCATTTGGGCTGATCGTTAAGCCGCCAATACTGAAAAACTCATGTTCTTTTGCTAGCTCGTTAACATCTAAGATGACTTGCTTATCTTTACCTGCAAAGTCTTTTGCACGCAGGTGAACTTCGTACTCGTTGTCGCCTGTCACTTCATTTGAGTAGTAGTAACTGCCTTTTCGAACCGGAACTGAATTGTCATCTTTTGCAATACGCCCTTTGATCTCTTCAAAAAGCTGTTCTTGCAGTGCTTCGGTGTGTTTTAAAACGGTTTCTGCGTACTGATTCTCTTGCTCAAGGTGTTGCAAGATTTCTGGATCTTGGCGCTCATCATCACGCATCCAGTAGTAATTATCGATTCGTGTATCACCATGAATATTCATTGCATGAGGGACTTTTTTTGCAACGGGTGCTTGGGTTTGTTGAGCAACGAGTTGCGATTGGGAGTAATGGTTCATGGTTGGTAATCCTTGATTGCTGCATCCGGCGACTAGCGCGACCGATACGGCCAACGTGGTTAAAGTGAAACGCATCTGTGTATCCTTATTGTGTACTCTTCTCGTGTTTTTTCGCCATTCATTTATCTTGCGAGTAAAAGTACGTTTGTGTTCTTCCAGTGAATATCTTTATATCGAATGGCAAACGAATAATTTCTGTATAAGCAACTGTTCTTTTTAGCAAAGATTGGATGGGATGTTAAATGCAATTGCTGGTGGATGAGAGCTAAAGGGTAAGATGTGTGCAACAAAAAAGGGACACACTTTTCAGCATGTCCCTTTTGGGTGATGAGAGTCAGATTTTAGATCGCCAATGGCATTTCGTTTGAGTGATCGTGCTTGCGATTAACCCAACGCAAACCAAACATAGCAATGATCGACATTGCCATCATCAAACAACCTAGCGGCATTTGGTCTTGTGCCGGGAAGAACGAAGCCAACAGCGTCGCGATACCCGCACCTAGGTTTTGCATGCCACCCAAAATCGCACCGCCAGTGCCCGCGTGGTATGGGAACGGTGACAGTGCACCTGTTGTTGCCGCTGGGAACAAAATACCTGCACCCAAGAAGTAAATGGTTGCACCGCCAATCAGAGTCAACGCCGTTGTTAGACCAAACAGACCCGGAATCAATACGACTGCTGAGCCAACTAAGATAGCGACTAGACCAACATTTAAAGCACGGCGCTCAGAGCGACGTTGCGCGATGTAGCTAGATAAGCCTGCACCGACTAAGTAACCTGGAATCGGCAAGACAAACAGCAAGCTTACTGTGGTTGCTGGTAAACCAAGCACGCCGCCCAGTAGCACACCGGCTGCTGCTTCAAATACTGCTACGCCTGCGAACGTTGCGACCAACACTAACAAGAAACCTTGGAAGCGTTTGTCTGAAAGCACGAACTTGTAGCTCTTTGCCACAGGCTCATGTTTGCGACGCTCTTTCGGCAAGGTTTCCATCATGCTTGTCATCATGGTGATGACCACCGCGATACCAAATAGTGCTAGGAACAGGTAACTTGAACGCCAACCGAAAGCTTCAGTTAGGTAGCCGCCCAATACTGGCGCAATCAATGGTGAGAAAATTACACACATGCTGATCAAGCTGTTTGCGCGGTGCAACTCTGCACCCTCAAAGCAGTCACGAGTCAGTGTACGAGACATAGCTCCACCACAGCCAATACCCAAACCTTGGATGAAGCTGCCTGCTAGAAACCATTCGTACTCATGAGCAAATAGCGCCACCAAAGTACCAAGAATGTAGATGATCAAACCCGCAATGATGATCGGCTTGCGACCAAGACGATCAGAAAGCGTACCGTACACGAACTGCGATAGACCATAAGGGATCAGGTAACATGCCATCACAGCTTGAAGTGAAGACGCTGATACCAAGAACTCACCCGCCATATGACCGATAGAAGGCACGTACATCGTTTGAGTCATTTGACCTACGGCAGTCAGAATTGCGATTAAAAAGGTAAGTTTCGCTAATGGAAACGAGGCGGACATTTGCGTATCTCTCCAGAAATTTAAGACGTAAAAAGCCTTAGCGCTCCATATAGGAGAGCCAAATAAACAAAGTGATTAGGGAATCTAGGCGCGAGATATTAGAGCTTGAGTGCTGACTTAGCAATCAAAAAGTGTGAAGTTGAGCAAGATAAAAATCTATGTTTTGGATTAGAAAATCTAATCTATTTTTGTTGAGTGTTGAAAACGAAAAAGGGAGCCGAAGCTCCCCTTGAAATTCTGTGCTCATTGAGAACAACTTTCGTTATTCACGGCCTGAAGCGTAAGCGTAAAGCAACTCAAGTGCGATTGTCGCGCCAGCCAAGGCCGTTACATCGCTGTGATCGTAAGGAGGCGAGACTTCCACTACGTCCATACCTACGATGTTCATGCCAGCGAAACCACGAATGATCTTCAGAATTTTATCTGAGTTCAGACCGCCACAAACTGGCGTACCAGTACCCGGAGCAAATGCTGGATCCAGACAGTCGATGTCAAAAGTGACATACACAGGCTTATCCGCAACCGTGCGACGAATCTCTGCCAGAATCTCTTCTACCGACATGTCGTTCGCTTGCATCGCGTTGATCACATTGAAGCCGTGATCTTGTTGGTCATATTCAGTACGAATACCAATTTGAACTGAGTTCTTCGCAGAAATCAGACCTTCTTTTGGCGCATGGTAGAACATAGTACCGTGGTCGTAAGAACTGCCGTTTGCGTATGTGTCAGTGTGCGCATCGAAGTGAATCAGTGCCATTTGACCATGGTGTTTTGCGTAAGCACGTAGGATTGGTAGCGTGATGAAGTGATCACCACCCAAGCCTAGCATTGTCTTGCCGCTCTTTAGAATCTCACTTGTTGCCGCTTCTAGGCGGTAAGTGAAATCTTCAGCATCACCACAATCGAACACAAGGTCACCTGCGTCGATCACTTTCAATTTATCAAATACGTTGAAGTCCCAAGGGAACTTCTTGCCTTCCCAAGCAAGGTTTACTGATGCACGACGGATCGCATCTGGACCCATACGTGCACCAGGACGACCAGAAGTCGCCATGTCCAGAGGAACCCCTAGCACTACAACGTCTGCGTCTGCCGATACTGGATTTTTGATGTACGGTCGACGTAGAAACGACATTGAGTTGGAGTAAAGCGAATAATCGGTTTTAGTAAACAAATCATTCATATCAGAAGTCCTCTAAATAGGTGTAGCCTGCCAAACCTTGTTCTAGTTCAGCTAGGATTTGTTCTTGTTCACTGGCTTCAACACGTGCTGAAACCAATTGTTTGTAATTGTCACGAATCGCATCTACGTCGATGTGAACGTAGCGCATCATGTCTTCTACGCTATCACCTTCGTTGATGTAGCTGATCTCAAATTGACCTTCTTCATCAACATTGACTACTGCACTGTGGGTATCACCAAATAGGTTGTGCATGTCACCAAGGATCTCTTGGTATGCGCCTACTAGGAAGAAGCCCATTAGGTACGGTTTGTCGTTGCTCCATGCTGGTACTGGTAGTGTGCTCTCAATGCCTTGGCCATCAACGTAATGGTCAATTGCGCCATCGGAGTCACAAGTGATGTCCAACATCACCGCACGACGCTCTTCCACATCGCCAAGACCAGAAAGCGGCAGAACAGGGAATACCTGATCAATACCCCATGCATCTGGCAGGGATTGGAAAAGAGAGAAGTTCACGAAGAACTTGTCTGCAAGACGTTCGCTCAACTCATCCAAAATAGGACGGTGGAAACGGTTCTTGGTACTCATTTGACGACTTAGCTCGAAGTAAATGCGCAGTGACAGTTGCTCTGCCCACGCACGTTGTTCAAGGCTCAGTACGCCTGTAGCGAATTGTGAGTGCACCTCAGCCAAATCGCTTTGGGTATCGTTGTAAATTTCAATTAATGCACGCGCATCCGTACCATCTTGCAGGTTCTCCCAGTTTCGCCACATGTTTTGTAGCAAGAATGGAGCGTCTGCTGCTGGCTCGAACACTTCTTCCGGTTGGTATGTTTCAGTACCAATAACGTTAGAGATAAGTACAGCGTGGTGTGCAGTCAAAGAACGACCTGATTCAGAGATGATCACAGGCATCGGTTGCTCGTATTGCTGACACACATCACCAACAGTATTTACGATGTTGCGCGCATATTCTGCAAGACCGTAGTTCATCGAGTTCGAAGATTGGCTACGCGTGCCGTCGTAGTCTACTGCTAAACCGCCGCCAACATCGAAGTAATCAATGTTTGCACCCATGGCACGTAATTCACAGTAGAAACGTGCTGATTCGTTTACACCATTACGCACGTCACGGATGTTTGCCATCTGTGAGCCAAGGTGGAAGTGAACCAACTGCATGGTGTCTAGTTTGTCTTCGCGTTTTAGACGCTCAATCACGCTCAATACTTGAGACGCAGATAGGCCGAACTTCGATTTCTCACCGCCGCTCGCTTGCCATTTACCCGCACCTTGAGATGCAAGGCGGATACGCAAGCCAAGACGTGGTGTTACGCCCAAGCTTTTTGCTTCTTCAAGTACCAGATCAAGCTCAGATAGCTTCTCTAGTACGATAAATACTTTGTGACCTAGCTTTTCACCGATCAGTGCTAGACGCACGTATTCACGGTCTTTGTAGCCATTACACACGATCACGGAGCTGCCTTGTTGGGCCAGTGCAAGTACTGCCAATAGCTCTGGCTTACTGCCTGCTTCAAGACCCAGCTGTTTATTTTCTAGCTGTGCTTGGCTTGCTAAGATCTCATCAACCACTTCACGCTGTTGGTTTACTTTAATTGGGTACACCAGCAGGTATTTGTTTGGATATTGGTATTCTTCAATTGCTTGGTTGAAAGCTTGGCAAATGCCATGCACGCGTTGGTGTACGATTTGTGGGAAGCGCACTAACACAGGCAGATTCAACTGCTTAGCTTCTAGTTCATTTACAATCGCACTGAAAGGGATTTGGTGTGCACGGTCACTACGAGGAGATACGTATACCTCGCCTTGGTCATCAATTCCGTAGAAGCCTTGGCTCCAGTAGTGAACGTTGTAGTCCGCGCGGATGCGGTCTAATTTAGTTGCTTTTTCCAACTCGATTCTCACAAAAATGTATTTAAGCCCTCATTGGAAATAGAGGAGAAAATACAAAAAAGCAAATCATGAGGCGCTAACCTCATACCCTGACACGAACTCCGTGTGCGCGCATTAACGGATAAAACCCAACTAGAGTCTAATGATTAAAATTTGTGCTTTCGATTAACAACTGTTGTTGATGGTTGGTGTAAACATTTATTTAACAGACTGTCCATTCTGCTGTTATAGTTGGTCTGACCAGTAAGGAATTGGTCGACAAAAAATAAGAACAAAGACTCAACAAAACAAGGACATGTTTTGCAGCTGCACAGAATTCAGGGATACATTCAAACCATGTATCTTGCCGAGTATCCAGACAAATTGATGCTGCTTGATGGCGCAAGTCGAGCGGATATTCCTCACCTCAAAGATTTTATCGAGCACCAGCTCAATCGCCCGTTCACAGACCTAACACTGGTTGTCGTTACCCACATGCACCCAGACCACGCTGGTGCGGCGCACAAACTAAGAGATTTGACGGGCTGCAAGCTATTGGCAGCCAAACGAGATACACATTGGTATGGCGGTTTTGATGGTTGGCTAATGCATCTTACGGATTTGATTTTGGCACGTTGGATGGCGAACCGAATGCGCAAACCCAAGCGCAACTTATGGTATTCGCGAAAACTAAGGCCGGATATTGAGCTGGTGGATGGAGAGGTGATTCCCGGTTTTGCCGATTGGCAGATATTGGAAACACCGGGGCATACCGACAGGGATTTATCGGTTTATCACGCCGAACAGAGTGTGTTGTATGTAGCGGATTTAATGGTGCAGGTAAAAAGCCATTTGATAGCGCCATTTCCTATCTTTCATCCCAACCAATATCGCAGTTCGTTAAAGCGTGTTTTTGAGATGAAACCAAGCTGTTTATTGGCGGCACATGGGGGAGAGGTTGAGTTTGATGAAGGCGCGTATCAACACATCATCAACACCGCACCGGTTAGACCCATTACGCATTGGCGAGTAACGAAGATAAAACTGAAAGGACTAATGCGTTCTGTTCTGAAAAGGAAGAACGATAGACAGGAGAAGGGCAGCTAGAAAATCAGAGAAGAGCCAGATGAGCGACCACGGAGTTCGCTCATCTGAAGCTACGGGGATTATGGAGCCAATAAATGAGATTGGCTCGGGTCTACCAGAACTTTGTCTGCCATACCCTGACGACCTAACAACATCATGTAAGTCATCTTTTCACGGTTAGTTAGCGTGATGTCGATTGGCCACTCTTGGTCGCCCATGCGTAGCATCGTTGTGATCACGCAGCGGTGTTCGAAAGTACCGTTTGATGATTTCACTTTGCGGTTCGCCTTCAGTGGAGCTTTACAGCGAACGACTTGCTCTAAGTGGTAAACATCTGGGTGTAGATCGAACTCTACGTATGACTGACCGTCTTGTTCAGTGCACTCTAGGTTATCTACGTGCAGAGAAGAAGTCTGTGCGCCTGTATCAATACGCGCTTCAAGGTGAGTAATCCCTAACTCAGGTAAGCAAATTGCTTCGGCGTTCCCAATGATCATTTTCTGATTCATAGTGTCATCCTAGCGATGAGTTAAAAGAGAGCCCTTTATCAGGCTCTCACTCAAACAATTATCAGCCTTTACCGCGAGTACGGTTAGCGTTTGGTTTTGCGTTCTTCTCGATGAAGTCGAAGATCATGCCTGCAACGTCTTTTTCAGTTGCTGATTCGATACCTTCAAGGCCTGGAGAAGAGTTCACTTCCATTACCACTGGGCCGTTCTTCGATTGAAGAATATCAACACCACATAGGTTTAGACCCATCACTTTCGCTGCGTTGATTGCAGTTGCGCGCTCTTCTTTGCTTAGTTTTACAAGCTGAGCAGAACCACCACGGTGAAGGTTAGAGCGGAACTCGCCTTCTTTTGCTTGGCGTTTCATTGCTGCGATAACTTTGTTACCCACTACGAAACAACGGATGTCTGCGCCGTTTGCTTCTTCAATGAACTCTTGCACCATGATGTTTGCTTTTAGGCCCATGAATGCTTCGATCACGCTTTCTGCTGCTTTTGTTGTTTCAGCAAGAACAACACCGATACCTTGAGTACCTTCAAGTAGCTTGATAACCAATGGTGCGCCGCCAACGTTTTTGATCACGTCCTGAATGTTGTCAGGGTGGTGAGCAAAACCTGTGCGAGGTAGACCAATGCCTTTACGTGATAGCAGCTGCATAGAGCGTAGCTTGTCACGAGAGCGGCTGATTGCTACTGACTCGTTCACACAGAATGTGCCCATCATTTCAAACTGACGTACAACCGCTGTACCGTAGAAAGTGATAGATGCACCGATGCGTGGAATAACCGCGTCGTACTTTGGCAATTCTTCACCCATGTAACGGATCTTAGGGTTGTTACTCGTAATATCCATATAACAGTGCAGAGTATCGATAACATCAACTTGATGTCCGCGCTCTTCACCCGCCTGCTTTAGGCGCATGGTTGAATATAGATTCTCATTACGAGAAAGAATAGCAATACGCATGGCAATTCCTTAGTAAGTCAGTACCAAATTAAAAATGTAAGTATAGAGTATAGTGAGTGGGTGTAATTGATGTGACAGAATCCACTCTCTTCAGCGACTTAGAATTGTGGTTGGACAACCACGTCGTCAGAGGTGCGAACCTTAGGGCGTTTTCTCAGTAGATGAAAACGAAAAAATATCGTCGATACGACAAAAATAATTTATCGAACTCTCGCGCCTTGCTGCATGCGACTGTCAAGGGAATGAAAAAGAAAAATGAGTCAAAATTTCATCAATTTACTATGGCATAAATCACAAAAAAGCGGCCATTCAGCCGCTTTTTGTTATTGAACTAAGTAATGACTTAGGAAGAGTTCAGCCGTTTGGGTGGCTAAAACCCTAGATTCTTCCAAGGTTAGCGAAGCTCGCATCCCCATCAATTGTGGCCAGAATGCACTGCCTTTAATTAAGTTGTGCAATTGAATGCTTGCCACGTCCACATCATCAACCTTCAATGTATTTTTTTCTGATTGCTGAGTGAGCCAACGGTACAAGGCCGTTTCTTGCTTCGACATGTGTTCCGCTTGTTCTTTGAGATCTTCCGGCTTAAACAAGAAATGTCCGAAAGCCACTTTCGCCAGTTCAATATAATCAGGTGCGGTTACAACGATAATTTCGCTGTACAACAATTCGACCAGTTGATCTTTTAGCGGGAGTGTTGGTAAACGTTCAATGTCGCTATCCATCATTGAAGAACGCCATAGTTCCGTTAGTAACTCTGTCACGATCGCTTCTTTAGAAGGGAAGTGGTTGTAGACCGTGCGCTTAGAGACTTGCGCGATAGCAGAGAGCTTATCCATGCTGGTGTTTTGCACCCCAAACTCTTGGAACGCTTGCTTTGCTGCGCACAGGATGGCTTCTCTTTTGGTCTCACTGCGACCTTTTCTTTTTACATTCATAAACTTGCCGAGTTAAGAAGATCATTTCTGGATCTATTTTACACTAAGTAGTTTACTTTTGATAACTAGAATATAAACTGCACCGTGTAGTTTACTTTTGTTCGGGTTAACTTTTTATGAAAAAAACTTTGCTAGCCACAGTAGGAGCGTTCGCGATGGGTACATCAATGATTTCTTGTTCTAATGTTGATACTGAAAAAGCGCCAACATACCCGGACAAATTTGCAAACACAGAGTTGGAATACAAAAGCAGCTTGGGTGACATGTTCGGCATCATGAAAGCCTACTTTACGACTGAGCGCCTCAATCCAACGCCAACGATTGAAATTCCGGTTCATGTCATGATGGCGAATCAACTGTTAGAAGAGCAAGATGACGTTATCTACCGCTTAGGTCACTCAAGCGTAATAATGAAGCTCGATGGCAAACTGGTAATGACTGACCCTGTATTCAGTGATCGCGCTTCTCCTGTGCAATGGGCAGGGCCAAAACGTTTTCACCAAACACCAATCACGCTAGAAGATTTACCAAGTATCGATGTGGTGGTGATCAGCCATGACCATTACGATCACCTAGATAAAGCTTCTATTAAAGTGCTAGGCGATAAAGTGGGCACTTTCTTGGTGCCGTTAAAAGTGGGGCAATTGCTGGTGAATTGGGGCGTGCCTAAGGAGAAAGTGATCGAGCTAGATTGGTGGGAATCACATTCTGTCGACGGCATTGAATATACACTGACTCCGACTCAGCATTTCTCTGGTCGAGGTTTGACAGACCGTGATACGACGCTGTGGGGCAGTTGGGTTATTAATGCACAACAACACAAAGTGTTCTTCAGTGGTGACTCAGGTTACTTCAATGGCTTTAAAGAGATTGGCGAAAAGTACGGTCCGTTTGATTTCACTATGATTGAAACCGGCGCATACAATGAACTTTGGTCAGACATTCACATGTTCCCTGAGCAAAGTGTTCAAGCACACATTGATGTGCAGGGTAAAGTGATGATGCCGATTCACAACAGTACGTTTGATCTGTCGATGCACGATTGGAATGAACCGATGCAACGCGCGTTAGACATCAGTGAAGAGCGCGGTGTGACGTTAGTGAGCCCTGAGATTGGTCAACGCTTGGCGATTGCGGAGCCTCAGCCTGCTAAGGCGTGGTGGCAATAATGTCTGAGCTAAACAGCCAAACACCAGAATAGTTAAGTCATTTATTAGTAGTTACTTGGTATTAGGTACTTGCTATTAGTTACGTGGTCAGGGATAAGGATAAAGGTGCGATGAAAGCAAAGTGGACGTTGTTACTTACATTAAGCATTCTGCCTACCTTTGCACTAGCAGAGCAAGATATCTCGACGTTGATAACACGAGTTGAGCAATCCTCTTGCACCTTTATCCGCAACGGCAAGTCGTACACTAATCAAGAAGCGGCAGAACACATGCGCAATAAATGGGATTACGCCAAAGATGACGTTGATTCTGTAGATGTGTTTATAAAAGAGGTTGCGTCAAAGAGCTGGTTATCTGGCAAACCATATTGGGTGGATTGCCAAGGTAAACGCATTACCAGCGAAGAGTGGCTAACATCATTGATGAGCCCCACCAATCACATCCAATAATACTTCTTTGATGGTCTGATATCGCAGCGGCAGTGTGCGGCTGCGTTTTCTCACCAAAAACAAATCTTCGTATACAGGTTGTTTTAACTCAGCCACATACAACTCTTCTCTGAATGGAAAGCTCTCCACCGCACTGTAGGGCAAAACGGTAAAACCCAGTCCTTTACTGACGGGCAATAGAATCTGACTGAGTTGGTTAACGTAGCCTGATAATGGCATGTCACTGACCTTGATCTCTTTGAGTAAAGGTTCTGCACATTGGTCGAAAAACAACGTCATATAATGTTCTGCATCTGGGTGACCAATCACGCCGCAACTTCGAAGCAGTTCAGGTGTTAACGTTTTTCCATGATAGGACTTTGGTAAGATCAGACACAGTGCCTCTCTGCCAATTTGTTCACTTTGGAAAACACTCTTGTTGGGAGAGTAAGTCACGATGCCCATATCAATACGGCCATCAGCAACTCCATTTAGAATCGACTGGTTTGGTGCCGCTTCCAAGTGAATCGACAATCCGCGATGCTGGGTTTGTTTTTCAAGCAATGGATCAAACAGCATTAAGGCAAGTGCTCCGGAACAAGCTAGCTTGCAATGACCTGCAAAGGGATCATCGAAGCTCAGATCTTCCAGTAAGTTTTTCTCTTTCTCTTCCAACTCTAACGCGTAGGCATACACCATTCGGCCTTGCTCCGTCAGTTCAAAGCTTTTGTTCTCGCGCTTAATCAATGGGTGCTGACAAGCTTGCTCTAGCTTTTTGATGTGCTGACTGACACCGGGCTGGGTCATATAGAGCTTTTCTGCTGTCTGAGTAAAGTGGCCGACTTCGACAAGAGTTTTGAATGTGTGTAACCAAACTGGATTAAGCATAGGACGTTGTTTGCTCAGCGTTTATTAAAGAAAGCGTTTCGAGAGAAAGTGTAGAAATAATAGCATGATGCGTGGAATAACGCAGAGGAGGATGCTAAATGACAGGCAAAATAAAACCCCGCCTGGTTTCCCAGACGGGGCTTATTCTTTTTCGCAGCAATCCGGCTACTAATAGGTGCTCCCTGCATCTATCCTTGATTGTGGCTAAGTCCTTTAACCGAGTTCCTTGTTCATCGCCTTCCTAGCGGTGTCCATTCTTGCCTATCATCCTGACGGGCGAACTCTATCCTAGAGCTTAACTACATCCTTGCTGACAACTCATCCTAAGCTATCAAATCTTCATCCTGAAGATACCCAATCCTTTAGGCTTTTTTCCTGTTCCCGCCAACATCCTGTCGACACACTTAGTATTGTTGTTTTGCTGATTACTCTCAATCAGCTAGGTAAAAAAACTTTGGCAGCGAATATTGCTTAAAAAAGGATAATTATTAATTTTCAGTTAGTTAGGTTTGTTGTTCGATTTGTTCTTAGTCAAAAATGGTCGTTTTGCTTACATCGCTTGTGAGAGATCTCGCACAAGATGCCGAGCGAATGTACGAATCGGCGTCTTTTTCGTCTTGTTTAAGAATTTGCTCAAGATCACAACTCGACTTGTAGCCATAAGATTTGGCGATGGCTTTAGATGAAATTCCCATTTCCTTTATCGCAAACGCAGCCCACTCATCACGAGTTTTTTGCATGATCTGGCGCAGCTTGGTTTTAAAGTTACTCATAAAAGCTCCTTAGTTAGCTTGTCTTTACAAGAGAAGAATAAGGAGCGTGATAAGGCTTAGTTGATAGTATGCCGCTCAATATCAATACTATTGAGGCGTGATGAAGAATATGTCGGTAATACTGATATTATTTGCGCGTGAAACAATACTATCTTGTGGAGTGGCAAATGGCGCACATCGAAAAAGTACCGCAAAGGCCTGGTTTTTCTTGGCGCTACCGTCGTATTGATGAACCAGCGAAAGAATACGATTTTCATTTTCACGATGACGTTTTTGAGTTGGTCATCCACCGCCACTTTACGGGGACTTTGCACATTGGACACCACGAGCTAGAGGTGACTCATGACCAGATGCTGTTAATTGCGCCGGGTGTGCCTCACTCTATTCACTCCACGTCCGTAGAAAGCAACTGTGAGACTCATGTGATTTGGTTTAAGCGTGAGTGGATCGCGAACCTAATGTTCTATTGTACTGAGTTACGCAAGCTAGACCCGTTGTTGAAAGCCGCAAATAAGGGAGTAGTGTTCTCTGAGCGAACGGCTCAGCAAGTCGTGGATCTTCTGCAAGAGTTGATGAAAGTGCCCGCGATGGAGCAATTGTCGAGATTTATTCATATCCTATCTTTGGTTGCCCATGACGAAGCGGCGAAAACCTTGATGACCCATTCATACCTTTCGATGAGTGAACACGAGCAACAAGAAAGAGAGCGCGTCGCAAGTGTGAATGCGTATCTTGAGCAGCATTTTGCCAACAAGGTGACATTGGCCGATTTAGCCAATTACTTGTCGTTGAGTGAAAGTGCGGTCACACGGTTGTTTCAAAAGCACTTTAAAGAGCCGTTTAGCCAACGTTTGATGAAGCTAAGAATCAACCATGCCGCGGATTTGTTGCAATCGACTGAGTTACCAATAGGAATCGTGTTTGAACGAGTAGGCTATCGCAATCAAGCTTTGTTTAATCGCCATTTCAAGACCTACAAGGGGCTGACTCCGAGAGATTACCGACAGCATTACCAGCAGCGAATCCAACCTTAGTTTGAACATGTGCGTACTTTTGTTGTGTACTGAACTGGAATTTATGTGCAACTGGTATATTATTTGCTAGGTTATCTAAGAATCGTTATTAAGATTCGATGACAGGTTAAATAGGGAACTTGATTGCCATATTTCTGTCATAAGTGATGAGTAAGTTGACCGTATCAACAAGATAAAAGCAGTTTTACTGGTCAAAAAATGACTGCAACGCTTCTACTTTTATCATTATGTTGTGAAATTAGTCACGGTTAATTGATTCGTTCCTCGATAGATTGAAGGGGAATACAACCTTAGACAATAAGCTCAAGATGAGCGTTACCTATATAGATGAGGGAGATTGCTATGAAAAAGATGAGAAGAGCCCAGCTACATCGTGTTCGTATCCAATACTGGAAAGACACAAAGACTGAGACTGCTAAAAAAGCATAGTAAACCATACTCAATGGCACTGAGCTGGCAATGGACGGATAACCTTCCATAAAATGCCAGCTCTAAAATTATCTAGCACATCCATACTCTCCAAGACTCCTGCTTTCCTAAACTAAGCTTCCAAAACAACCAAACACTCCACTCTTTCTAGATTCAACATTTCAGCACAAAACCATAGCCTTAAATGCAAAAAAGCCAGTCCGAAGACCAGCTTTCTCATTACTTGCTCAACCCTGTTTATTCCAGAGTGATTCTGTAATTACAGGTAGTTTGCGTCAACCAATTCGCCAGCTTTTGCGCTGCTTACTTCTGGACGAGCTTGTAGCCAAGCTAGAACCTGTGCTTTTTGTTCTTCAGTTGCGCTTTCGTAACGCTCTGTTGAACATAGGAAGCCTTCAAACAGCTCTAGACCGCCGCCACCAAAGCATAGGTTTAGGCCATCAATGTAGTCGATAAACTCATCAACGAATGCATCGTAACGGTCGAAGTCGTTGATGTCTGTTTCACAGCTGATTTCAAAGCCTAGGATCGCGAATTCACCTAGGAATAGCTTCTTACGCAGACGACGATTTTTGTTATCGATTTTATCTAGTTTCATGATTATCTCTCGTGGATGATTTGAGTACACCTTATACCCCCAAATCTGGCTTAGCCCAAGCAAAATCGGGAGTACATAGAATAGATGGGTGCTTTATAACATTTTCTAAACACAAAGTTCATAAAGATAGACTAGTTCTGTCACTTTTCTCTTCCAAACTTCCCCTCGCTCAATGATTTACAAACCTATAATTCAACCTAACACTGGGAAAGCAACACCATGAGTAAGGAAACCTTCGACGCGACGCGTTACAACCAGAGTAATAACAAGCCTTTTGAAGAAGTACTGGAAGCGAGCCTATCTCGACGCAGTATCCTGAAAGGTGGCCTAGGTATCAGTGCGATGACCGCTTTTGGCGCATTTGGTCTATCTGGGTGCAACTCTTCTAGTTCAGGCACTTCTGCTGGTGGCGGCTCTGGCGTTTCAAGTGCAGTCCTCAATTTTGATTCGATTCCAGGCTCACTGACGGATGCAGTTTCGATTCCGCAAGGTTACGTCGCACAAGTACTGGTGCCATGGGGTACGCCTCTAAACGCACAAGGTAACGCTTGGAAAGACGACGGCAGCAACACGAGTACCGACCAGCTTAATGCATTGGGTATGCACCACGACGGCATGCACTTTTTCTCGCTAAACGACAGCGATACTGACGGCTTGTTGTGTATCAACCACGAGTACATTGATACCGCTGCTCTGCACCCAAGCGGTCCGACAGCTGTGGGCGGTGTGCGTACTATCGTCGACGAAGTTCGTAAAGAAATTAACGCACATGGTGTGTCTGTGGTTCGCGTTCAACTTGAAGACAACATGTGGAAGTTGGTGGATACCGATCCACTCAACCGCCGTTACACTGGCGCGACAGTCATGGACCTTTCTGGGCCTGTCGCGAATACAGAATTGACCGTGACTCGCTTCTCACAAGATGGCAGCCAAGCGCGCGGTACACTGAACAACTGTGGTAATGGTTTCACGCCTTGGGGTACTTACCTAACGTGTGAAGAGAACTGGCCGGGTTACTTCGTTAACGCTGGCGTTCGTACTGAAGAACAAGATCGTATTGGTGTTGATGACACAAGCACTCGTTACCTATGGGAAACGTTAGCGGGGAATGCGGAAGAGCGTTTGGACGAATTCACGCGATTCAATGTAGAACCAACAGGCGCAAGCGCATTGGACGATTATCGTAACGAGGCGAACGGCCATGGTTACATTGTTGAAATCGACCCTTACACGCAAAACTCACGTGCGAAGAAGCGTACTGCACTAGGTCGTTTCCGCCATGAAGGCTGTACATTCGGTAAGCTTGAAGAAGGCAAACCAGTAGTATTTTACTCTGGTCACGACTCTCGCTTTGAGTACCTATACAAATTTGAATCTGCGGCAGCGTGGGATCCTGCGGATGCTAACCCTGATAACCGCTTGGCGATGGGTGACAAGTACATGGATGAAGGCACACTGTATGTGGCGCGCTTCAACGAAGACAGCTCTGGTACTTGGCTACCATTGACACTAGACAGCACGACGGTTTCTGGTGGCACTTTGGCAGATAGCTTCAATTCTCTAGCAGAAATCATCCTGAACACGGCTGGCGCAGCTGACCTTGTTGGTGCGACGCCAATGGATCGCCCTGAGTGGTGTACCGTTGACCCGTTCACAGGCTCGGTTTACCTGACGCTAACGAATAACACTAAGCGTACAGAGGAAACTAACCCTGCAAACCCACGTTTGAACAACAAGTTTGGTCACGTAATCCGTTGGGATGAAGGCGAAGCAGCAACAGACTTTACGTGGGATATCTTCGTGTTTGGTTCTCCAGCAAACGGCGATGCGGACACTAACCGTTCGAGCTTGACCGAGCTTAACCAGTTTGCGAGCCCAGACGGCTTAGCGTTTGACCCTCGCGGTATTCTGTGGATTCAAACGGATAACGGCGCAGATGAAGTGACGTCTTACACCAATGACCAAATGCTTGCTGTGGTGCCTTCAAAACTGACGGATGAAAACGGTACGCAAGAGGTGATTGGTGCAGAAAACCAAGCTGAGCTGAAGCGTTTCTTTGTTGGTCCTAACGGCTGTGAAGTGACGGGCTTTACCATTAGCCCAGATTACAAATCGCTGTTTGTGAACATCCAGCACCCGGGTAACTGGCCATACAGCGACAATGCTGCAGAAGAAACACCAACAGGAATGACACTGCGTCCACGTGCCGCGACGGTGGTTATTCGCCGTGAAGACGGTGGTGAAATTGGTGTTTAACCAATAGGTCATACGACTGAATATCGGGAATAAGAAAAGCCCTGCGTTTGCAGGGCTTTGTTTTTTTCTATCTAAATACACATGCACTTTATATCTAGGCAAGTAACTTAGTTTTTGAGCGAGCCGCCCGCAGTGCGAATCACATCTTGATACCAGAAGAAGCTCTTCTTACGTTTACGTTCTAACGTACCTTGACCATCGTTGTGGCGATCAACGTAGATGTAACCGTAACGTTTGCTCATTTCAGCAGTTGAGTTCGCGACCAAATCGATTGGCCCCCAACTGGTGAAGCCCATCAGCTCAACGCCATCAAGAATCGCTTCGTGTGCTTGCACGAGGTGGTCGTTCAAGTAAGCGATGCGGTAATCATCTTGAATCTCACCGTTTTCGTCGATTTCATCACGCGCACCCAAGCCGTTTTCTACGACGAACAATGGTTTTTGGTAGCGATCGTGTAGGAAGTTCAGAAGAACGCGAAGGCCTTTTGGATCGATCAACCAACCCCATTGGCTCTTTTCAAGGTATGGGTTTGGTACGCTATCGACGATGTTACCTACTTCTTTCTGTTTCGGATCCGCACTTGCACAGCCACTTGCGTAGTAGCTGAATGAGATGAAATCGACACTCGCAGACGCAATTTCTTCTAAGTCGCCTGCTTCCATCTGAATTTCAATGCCATTTTCACGGAAGTAACGCTTCATGTAGCCTGGGTACTGACCACGTGTTTGTACATCACCGAAGAACAACCACTTGTTGTTTTCATGCATTGCAGCAAGCACGTCATCAGGATTACAGGTGTATGGGTAGTTGATGGCGCCAAGCAACATGTTACCAATCTTGCCGTTTGGTACGATTTGCTGACACAGTTTTACCGCTTTTGCGTTGGCGACTAGTTGGTGGTGAATCGCTTGATAAATCTCTTGTTCACTGGCGTCTTCTTGCAAACCAACACCAGTAAATGGTGCGTGCAGTGACATGTTGATTTCGTTGAACGTTAACCACAGTTTTACTTTGTCTTTGTAGCGTTCCAGCACGGTGCGGGCATAACGTTCGAAGAATTCGATGACGCGACGATCGCCCCAACCACCGTAGTTCTCGACCAGTGCGTAAGGCATTTCGTAGTGAGATAAGGTCACGAAAGGTTGGATGTCGTGCTCGGCAAGTTCGTCAAAGATTTTATCGTAGAACGCCAAACCTTCTTCGTTAGGTTCTAGCTCGTCACCGTTCGGGAAGATGCGGCTCCATGCCAAAGATAGGCGCAGACAGTTAAAGCCCATCTCTTTGAATAGCGCAATGTCTTCTGGGTAGCGATTGTAGAAGTCGATCGCCACGTCTTTTATACCCGGCGTACGTTCTTCACGGGTTTGATGCGGACTCAAAATACCGTTTGGCAGCATGTCTGATGTCGATAACCCTTTACCCCCAAGGTTGTACGACCCTTCTACTTGGTTTGCAGCAATGGCACCGCCCCAAAGAAAATGTTCAGGAAACTTAATCATGTTTCTCACTCTTTATCGTTCGGAAGTTATTCGTTCTATTTGCTTGAGAATAGTGTAGGTCAAGGAGGGATTCTTGTATCGAGATCGTGTTTTTCTCAAACAGCGGGGATGCCTAGTTCTAATGATGATTTTGTAATCAATATCAACTTAGGCTGATTTGAACAATAGAGTGAAAGTCAGCCCATTTTGTTCATTCTTATGCACGCTAATTTGTCCATTCATATCACGCATATTGTTGGCCGTAATTGCTAAACCTAGCCCCAATCCTTCCCCAATTTTCTTTGAGGTTTGGAATGGCTCGAACATGGACTCAAGCATCTCATCTGACACGCCGCAGCCATTATCACTGACGATCAGTTCGACCCGATTGCCGGTTGGGTTGACGATCAAGTTGAGCTGCGGGTTGGTGGTGTTGTTCATTGCGTCTAGCGCATTCGAGACAAGATTACCGAGCACCTGAAGCAGTCGTTGTTCTTCACCCATGATGTTAGGTAAGTCATGAGGAACCCGGACACGCACATCCACCTTGTCTAATTGAGATTGATAAACGCGTAAGGTCTCTTCGAGTGCGGAGGTAAGAGAAATTGCTTGTAGGCTTTCTGGTTTGTTATAGGCGAACGTCTTTAGCTGACTAGTCATGCTTGCCATGCGATCAATCAGCTTCTGGACCAATACGTTGTTGGCTTTCATCATCTCGGTTTCACCGCGTTCTGCTAACAGTTCGTTTGTGGTGAGCAGGGTACGCAAGCCTGTCAGTGGCTGATTGAGCTCATGAGTGATCGCGCTCGACATGCGACCCAAGGCGGCCATTTTGCTCGATTCAATTAACTGGCTTTGCGCTTCTTTTAGCGCTTGAGTTCGCTCTTCTACTCGCTGCGCCAGCTCTTGGTTGACCTGTTGCAGTGATTGCTCGGCTTTTTTCCGCTTGCTGATGTCGATGATCGTCGCAAGGAAATACTGCTCGCCATGCCAAGGGAAACTGGTCAGTGAGAACAAGACAGGGAAGACGCTACCGTCACTGCGTCTGGCAATGGTTTCGACCGTGCTGATCTCTGCGAGTTCTTTATGCTTAGGCAAGTCCTTTAGTAACTTGAGTGTGGTGGAATTGGGATTGCCTGCATCGAATAACTCCCAAGCAAAAGCATGTCGATTGACGCTTTCTGGTAAACAGAACAAACGCTTCGCCATTGGGTTGAGATCGAACAGTTGCCCTTGTTCATCAATCAATAGCAAACCAACGTGGGTCTTATTGATCATCTGCTTCAAGCGGCGTTGAGACTCTTCCAACAGAGCTTGAATTCGCTGTTGATTGATGTGCTTTTGGCGACGTTGTAGACCAATGATGACGAGTAATACAACTAACAAGAGCAGCGCCGCTAAGCTCCAACCAATCACGTTGATGGTTTGTTGAATCGGCTTAGAAGGGGTGAGGTAGCTGACGTACCAATTCAAATCATCCAATTTAACGGTGTGTGCAAAATAGCGTTGCTGGTTGAGCGTCCACACACTGATATTGGTGTTGTCGTATAAGCGTTGCGTTTCTAACTGAACGGTGTTGCTTGGTTCGTTAAACCAGTCTGCGTTATAGAGCGAGCTGCTTGATAGGAAAAAGCGTTGCTGGCGATTTTGCAACGTAATGATGTCTTGGCTAGTAATGGTCTGTTCGGTCAATAGGCTAAGGTTGATTTGTACCACCACAATGCCTGCGATATCCAGACCGTCGTAGATAGGGGCTGCAAGATAATACAGCGGGCTCGAACCTTTGGTTTTGTTCACCAAGGAAACACCGCCGCCTTGATTGTGAATTTGTTCCACAATCGCTTTTCGATCAGACAGGCTAAAGCGCTCTTCGATTAGGCTCGAGACCAATACTTCGCCAGAGTTAGACAGGATTAGCCAACCTTCCGTATTGGCGGCTTTATCTAGCTGAGTCAGTTGGGTTTGCAACGGTTCGTAATAAGTCAGATTCCCTTTCACAAACGCGATGGTTTCTGGATTATTGGTTACGAGGTAAGGTAAGTGATAGAAGCGTTTGAGTGCACGGCGAACTTCACCAATATAGTCGAGCAGCTTTTGTTGAGCTTCGGTTTGAGTTTGTACACTCAACCACTGACGGGCAACCTCTCTGCTGGCGCTATAGCAAGACAACATCAGCACTGCCGCAATTGCGACCACAAGCCATGTTTTGCCATTCCTTTTGCGCTGCATACCGACTCCATTCAGCTAGTGCGTTCTCACCAACAGTCATTAAAGAGTGCGCCTAACTGGTTGGATGTTAAAGACTTGTAAGCAAGAAGTGAGATCTAGCTCCTTTTCTCCTCAGTGGTTTTTGCTACCGTTAATGGAGAGCGATTTCTTTCCCACCCCATAAAGCAGGCAGTAACTCATGGCTTTTGACGACACCCCTAAAATTGCACTTATCGAAGACGATGACATTGTTCGTCAGGCTACCAGCCAATGGCTACAACTGGCGGGGTTCGATGTGACCGCATTCAGTTTAGGCGAAGAGGGCAAAGCGGCCATTCTTAGCCAAGAATTTGATGCGATTGTCAGTGACGTTCGCCTGCCAGACACCGATGGCTTGTCGATACTAGAAAGCCTGATTGCCAATCACATTCCAACGCCAGTTATTTTGATCACCGGACATGGTGACGTCGATATGGCGGTAGGGGCGTTACAAAACGGTGCGTTCGATTTTATCGAGAAACCTTTTCAACCTGAGCGCTTGTCCCAACGAGTGACCGAAGCGGTAGAGAGCTATCGCGCGCAAACGTCTACTCAAGATCGCCAAGAGTACCTATCTAGCGTTAGCGGCTTAGAAGAAGTGTTGATTGGGCGAAGCCGAGTGATGCAACAGCTTAGAGAACAAGTTGCCAAGTTAGCGCGCATTGATACCAATGTGATCATTTACGGTGAGACAGGTTGTGGTAAAGAGCTGGTGGCGACCAGTTTGCACAATGAAAGCCAACGTAGAACCCATCATTTTGTGCCAATCAACTGTGGCGCAATTCCTGAGAATCTGTTTGAAAGTGAGCTGTTTGGGCATGAAGCTGGGGCTTTTACCGGAGCGGGTAAAAAGCGTATTGGTAAGTTGGAATACGCGGATAAAGGCACTTTATTCTTTGATGAAATCGAGAGTATGCCGCTGTCCATGCAGGTGAAAGTGTTGCGTTCATTACAGGAACATACGGTTGAGCGCGTTGGAGGCAATCAACAGATCTCAGTTGATTTGAGAGTGATCGCCGCCGCGAAAGAAGATCTCAATGATCATGATGAGTTTCGTCAGGATTTGTACTATCGACTCAATGTGGCGCAGATCTATTTGCCACCGCTACGTGAGCGAGAAGAAGACGCGTTGATCTTGTTCGAACACTTTGCTTTGAAAAGTAACCCTGAGAGTCGTCCGCTTAGTGAGGCCGATAGAAAAGCCATTCTTGCTTACGCTTGGCCCGGTAACGTGCGCGAGCTAAGGAATGTCGCGATGCGTTTTGCACTGGATGAAACCGTCTCCGTAATGGAAATTCTCTCCAGTCGACCATCTTCTACAACCGAAGAGACACAAGCAGGCGTTCCGTTGGCGATTCAGCTGCACAACTTTGAACGTAAGGTGCTGCATGACTCGCTAGTTCGACATCAAGGACGAATTACGGATGTGATGGTCGAGCTAGATTTACCGCGCCGAACCCTCAACCAAAAGATGCAGAAGTTTGGTTTGAATCGCTCTGATTACACATAGAAAAAACGGCTTCTGAGGAAGCCGTTTTTTGTTGAGGTACTTATTTGTTAAGGTACTTGCCAATCTAGGCTTGGTTTACCAACTCGGCTTGTTGTTGGTTTGCCTTGCGGGTAAAGACTACACCCACAATCACCATCGCAATGGTTGGAACAATCCAGCTTGCAAAGTAGTGGTACAGCGGCATGTTGCTGTCTAACCATTGGTTTGCGGCTTCTGGCATGTAACCTAGGATGTGCAGCGCATCAACACAACCAAACGTTAGAGCAGTGAACGCCGTCGCGACCACCATGATTTGCGACATCTTGTTGCGCACTGGTGCCATGATCATCAACGCAATCGCTACTGGGTGAAGCGCTACAACCGCAGGTAATGTGATAGCCAATAGCTGCTCTAGACCTACGTTAGCGATCAAACCTGCCAATACCATGGTCGTGATAACGCAGCCTTTGTAGTTCACTTTGCTGAAAGTGTTGTCGTAAAACTCACTGCCTGCTGTGGTTACGCCGATAGCAGTAGTCAAACACGCTAATACCATCACGGCACCTAGTAATAGTGAGCCAAATGCGCCGAAGTGGCTGAAGGTGAATGCCGTTAAAATGTCGCCGCCATTACTGAACTCAGAACCCAAGTATGAGCTTGTCGAACCAATGTAAGCCAATGAGATGTAGACAAATGCCATGGCAACTGCGTACATCAAAGCTGCGATTAGCGTGTATTTTGCGGTGGCTTTCGGACAATCCACACCCATGCTGCGAATCGCTCGGAAGATGATCCAACCAAAACCGATAGAACCTAGCGCGTCCATGGTCATGTAGCCTTGGGTTAAGCCTTCAGCAAATGCGCCAGATACATATGGTCCCGTTGCAGTAGTAAGCTCGCCGGCTGGATAAACCAGAGCGGTTACAGACATGATCATTAAAATAGCCATCAATGCCGGGGTTAAGATCTTGCCTAGGTTGTCGACTAACTTGCCCGGGTATAGCGCAAACAAAATGGTGATAACACAGAAAGCAATTGTGAAAGGTACCAAAGCGGCATCACCAAACATTGGTGCAAAGCTAAATTGGTAAGCGACGGTAATCGCACGTGGGATCACGAACGCAGGACCAATCACGATAAATACCATTACCCAAAAACTGGTCGCCAAAGGTTTAGGTAGGGCGGCGGTTAATTTGTCTGAACCGTTTACGATAGCGACCATCACCAGTGCCATTGCAGGCAGACCTACGCCCGTTAAGAGGAAGCCAGACATCCCGCTCAGAAAGTTTTCACCTGCTTGGTAACCCAAAAATGGAGGGAAGATCAGGTTACCCGCGCCTAAGTACATGGCGAAAGTCATGAAGCCCAAAGCGGCGATATTGCGTGCGCTTAACATTGTTATTCCTCTTATGTTTCGCTTGGAAGAAACTGAAAGGAATGGGAGGAGTATGTGGTGTTCCCGTCAGCTTCTTCTCAAGCTGACAGAAAGTTTAGATATAGCCTGTCAGCTCTGAATCAGTTCCAGAGAGAGCAGGAGGATCGCAGCAGCAACGCCAGATGGGCGTTTTAAAGCGAATTGTGATTGCGCAGTTGCTGACATGAGTGATCCTTAGTGACAAAAAAGCACCAAGGAATACGTTTGCCTTGGTGTGTAGTTACCCTAACGAACATGAGGCTATTGGCACAACCCCGAAGTAGAAAATAAGTTGATACGGTCAATGTTTGTTTCTGAACTGGTGGATCGAACTGGTTTTTAAACTCAAAATCAGAATAAATGACTTTTCATTTCTGTAACATGGCTTGTTTTGCTGTATTTTTGTGCTATTTGTAGTCGTTTAGGCTATACACCTCCGCTGATAAAGTGAGCAGTTTAGAATGATGCGCTTTTTCTTCTTATTGTTAAGACGCTTATTAGTTGCAGTTCAATCCAAAATTGCATCGGCAAAATATTGCTTATTAGCGAATTAGGCATTTGTTTCGTGTTGGTCACATTTCATTAACCTTTTGCGATCTAGGCGTGCAACCTTCTCCTCTTGAATAAGCAAGATCTTGCTCATCGCTTTGCTACCAAATCAGCATAATTTTGCTCATTTTTGATGTCTTTCTGTGCTTAGGTCAATAAATACAATGACTTAAAAGTTGGCATTTCAATTGCTCTTGGGAATTTGTTGTTAATAAAGATTTACCATGATGTAAATCCCCAATCGTGAAACGACTACACGGAGAGTAATAATGAAAATGAACAAGCTGGTAAAAGCTTTGGCTGTCGCTGTGACTTCTTTTGGTATTGCTGCTAATGCTGCGGCAGAAGATCGTAGCTACATTCTTGCAACGGCATCGACAGGTGGTACTTACTACCCTGTGGGCGTAGCACTGGCGACGTTAAGCAAAGTGAAATTGGCACCAAAGCACCACTTCTCCCTTTCTGCTATCAGCTCTGCGGGCTCTGGTGAAAACGTCAAACTGCTGAACGAAAACGAAGCACAGTTCGCGATTCTACAAGGTCTTTATGGTGCGTGGGCTTGGTCTGGTGAAGGTCCTTATGAGAAGAGCGGTCGTCAAGAACAACTACGTTCAGTCTCTATGCTGTGGCAAAACGTTGAGCACTTTATTGTTCGCTCTGACTTAGCAAAAACTGGCACAGTGACTGACCTGAACAACCTAGATGGCAAGAAGTTCTCTATCGGTAAGAAGAACTCTGGTACTGAGAACTCGGGTCGCCAAATCATGAAAGGTCTGAAGGTAGACCCTGATAAATTCAATCTTGCTTACATGGGCTACGGCGGCAGCGCGAGCGCACTTCAAAACGGTACCATTGACGGCATGAACACGCCTGCAGGTGTACCTGTTGGTGCGGTTACTCAAGCTTTTGCTGCGTTGGGTAAAGACATTTCGATTCTTTCGTTTACTGACGAGCAAATCAAAGAGGCGAACGGTAACTACAACCTATGGACGAAGTACGAAATTCCTGCGAACACGTATCCAGGTCTAGATAAGCCGATCACTACCATTGCACAGCCAAACTTCTTGGCAGTTCGTGAAGATATCTCGGAAGAAGACGTTTACCAGCTAACCAAAGCGATCTACGAGAACCTGCCTTTCCTACAAGGCATCCACAAAGCAACAAAAGCAATGGCGATTGAGAAAGCGATTGCTGGCTTGCCAGTGCCTCTTCACCCAGGCGCGGCGCGTTACTACAAAGAAATGGGCATCGAAATCCCATCAGACCTAATGGCGAAATAACGCCTACTTCGCCCCGAGTTTCGGCTCGGGGCATTTTATCCCTACCGATTTCTAAGATGGAAAAAGCCGCCAGAGCTTGGAGTATGAGATGAGCGACTCAATAGAAAAGGAATTGCAGAAGTTTGAGCTGCCCACACGCACTGATTTTCCGTGGGTAACCACCACAATTACAGTGTTTGGCGTGGTGTTGTCTGCTTTGCACATTTGGTTTAATACCTTATCGACGTTACCAGAGTTATGGATTTCCGCGACCCACTTTGCTGGCTTTGCGGTGATTTGTGCGCTTTGGTATCCGGCTCATATCTCTCTCAAGCAGAGTAAGATTGCACTCGGCATCGATGTGTTGATTGCCATGGGCGCGGTCGCGTGTTTGCTCTACATTCCCTATGCCGAAGATGCGCTATATGAACGCGGTGTGAAGTTTGTGACCAGCGATTGGGTCTTCGCCATCATGGCAATCCTGATTGTTATTGAGCTGATTCGACGCACCATGGGTTGGTTTATTCCAGTGCTGATTGTGGTGTGTTTAAGCTACGTTGTGCTTTGGGGTAAGTGGGCGACAGGTATTTTCCACTTCCCGGGTTTGAGCATGGAAACCTTGCTCTACCGTAGCTTCTATTCTTCCGAGGGCATGTTTGGTTCTATCTCGCGCATCAGCTGGACTTTCGTATTCATGTTCATTCTGTTTGGTGCGTTTCTTGTGCGCTCTGGTGTTGGTGATTACATCATCAATGTGGCTCGTGCTGCGGCTGGAAAAATCATCGGCGGTCCGGGTTTTATTGCGGTGATTGGCTCCGGTTTGATGGGCTCAGTATCGGGCTCTAGTGTGGCAAATACGGTTTCCACCGGTGTTATCAGTATTCCTTTAATGCAAAAAGCAGGTTTTCCTTCGCGCTTTGCGGCGGGGGTTGAAGCTGCAGCGTCGACAGGTGGTCAGTTGATGCCACCAGTGATGGGGGCGGGTGCTTTCATCATGGCGTCTTACACGCAAATTCCTTATGTCGATATCATCGCAGTTTCTTTCATTCCTGCTCTTATCTATTTCTTGTCTGTGGCGTTCTTTGTGCGTATTGAAGCTAAACGCAGCGGCGTTCAAAAAATCACGACCAGCGATGAATCTCTACTGAAAGTGCTGATCAGCGGTTGGCACAACCTTATCCCGCTGGCGGTATTGGTTACTTTGTTGGTTCAAGGTTTTACACCGACTTACGCCGCGGGCTTGTCGATCATCTCAGTGGTGGTGGCGTCTTGGTTCTCGAAAGATCACAAGATGGGACCAAAAGCGATCATCGAAGCACTTTCGCAAGGCGCGAAAAACATGGCGACAACTGCCGTATTGCTGGTGGGTATTGGTCTGGTGATCAATGTGATCAGCACAACGGGTATCGGCAACACGTTCTCACTGATGATCGACGGTTGGGCGAATGGCGACTTGTTCATCATGATCGTTCTGATTGCGCTCGCTTCTCTTGTTTTAGGTATGGGTTTACCTGTGACAGCGGCGTATATTGTATTGGGTACTCTGTCTGCCCCTGCGCTTTACAAGTTAATTGCGGAAAACCAATTGCTTGAATTGATGGTGTCGGGTCAACTGCCTGAACAAGCAAAAGCCATTTTTATGTTGGCGGCGCCAGAAAAGCTGGAACTGCTTAACGCACCAATGACGTTGGAAACCGCAAAAGAAATGGTGGCGCTAGTGCCTGCGGACTTTATGGAAACTCTATTAGAGCAAAGTTTGGGTATGGAAGCGGTAGGCTTGGCATTGCTGGCTGCTCACCTCATCATCTTCTGGTTATCGCAAGACAGCAACGTTACGCCTCCAGTGTGTTTGACCGCCTTTGCTGCGGCAACCATCGCGAAAACACCGCCAATGCGTACCGGTTTGATGGCATGGAAAATCGCTAAAGGTTTGTATCTTGTACCGCTGCTGATTGCTTACACAGGCTTAGTAAGTTGGGATGTAACGTCGGTAATTACCGTGGGCTTCTTCGCCATCATCGGAACCTATGCATTGATTGGTGCGATTGAAGGTTACTTGGAAGGTCCTCTAAACATTCTGACGCGTCTCTTGTTGGTAGTGGTGGGTACATTGCTGGTTTGGCACGACATCCCAATGTTGCTTCGTGTGGCAAGCTGCGCGGTATTTGTCGCGGTATTCATTTACAGTGGTCGCAAGTTCAAATTGCAACAATCTCAACTATCGGTTTTATAAGAGGTCGTATGAAATCAGTCTATGACTACATCATTGTCGGTGGCGGTATCGTTGGTGTGTCGACGGCATGGCAACTGCAGCAACGTCACCCAAACAAATCCATTTTATTGGTTGAGAAAGAGTCCGGTTTTGCCAAGCACCAAACCGGACACAATAGCGGCGTGATTCATGCCGGGGTGTACTATGCTCCGGGCAGCTTAAAAGCCGATTTTTGTAAGCGCGGGGTAGAGCGAACTATTTCGTTCTGTGCTGAGCACGGTATTCCGGTGGAGAACTGTGGCAAGTTATTGGTTGCGACCAATGAGCAAGAAGTCGAACGCATGAATGCCCTCTATGAGCGCTGCCATGTCAACGGCATTGACGTAAAGCTACTCGATGAAGTTCAGCTTAAACTCGCTGAGCCAAACATCACGGGCTTGGGCGCGATTTATGTCAAAACCACCAGTATTGTCGATTATCGTTTGGTCACTGAGCAGATGGCGGAAGAGTTCAAAAAGCTCGGAGGGCAAATCAGCCTTAGGACCAAAGTTGTGGCTGCCGAAGAGAAGGATGAAGAAGTCCAACTGACCTGCATTTCAGACGGTCAAACGATGCAGCTCAATGCCAAATTCTTGGTCACTTGCAGCGGCTTGATGGCGGATCGCATGACTAAGATGATGTCTATTCCGACCGATTTCCAAATCATTCCTTATCGTGGTGAATACTACCGCTTAGATAGCAAACACGACCAGGTGGTGAATCATCTTATTTATCCAATTCCAGACCCTGACTTGCCTTTCTTGGGTGTCCACCTGACTCGCATGATTGACGGCAGTGTGACCGTCGGTCCAAACGCGGTGCAAGGCTGGAAGCGAGAAGGGTACGACAAGGTTAACTTTAGCCTGCAAGATACCATGCAAATGCTGAGCTTCTCCGGTTTCTGGAAGGTGACACAAAAGCATCTAAAAACCGGACTGGATGAGTTTAAGAACTCGTGGTGGAAGCCGGGCTACCTCAAGTTGGTCAACAAATATTGCCCTAGCATCAAGGTAGAAGATCTCAAACCATATCCTGCGGGTATTCGTGCGCAAGCCGTGTTATCCGATGGCACTTTGGTTCATGACTTTTTGTTTGCCGAGAGCGCAAGAAGCCTGCATGTTTGCAACGCCCCCTCTCCTGCAGCGACATCTGCAATGCCGATTGGGGAATACATTTGCGATAAAGTGAATGAGAAGATAGAGGCGAAAACGGTATAAAACAAAGGCGACGTAACTGTCGCCTTTATTGTATTTGAATCTGGGAATTAGGAGCTGCCATCTTTAGGGCAGAGTTCGCCTTTCTTGGCGTGCCTTTCTATCATGTAATCGCCGCGAGCACTGTGCAGGACAATTGCGTTCCAGACTTCTCCATCTTTAAGCTCGAACTCCATCGCATAGTGTGTACCGCCGACGATTTGAGTTCTGACATCATTAATTTGTTTTAGCTTATCCGTCGCATTCATTTGATGCAGAATCATGCTGAGCGAGCGCTCGGCATCCGGTGTCACTTTCGCCACTTGCCAACCACCAGGGACACCACCTTTTGAGCCGCAGATGGCTTGCATTTTCTTCTTCAAACCAGGAGACATTTGCTTGTCTACGGCTAATGCATTACCTGCAAATGAAAAAGCGGCCAACGACATCATCGCGGTCCACATCATCCTTAACTTCATAATCCACTCCATTGTTTTGTTATTGATTGAGTATAAGCACGCCTTTCACGGTTTACATAATAGCAAGGTCTTCTGTGCCAACTGATAAATACGTAATGGGGGAGTTAAACAGGCTAAAAACGATCGCTTTTGATAGCGGCTCGTAACATTCTTTAGAGGAGGAGACGTTATGAGTCTGAAGCATTATTTTGAAAAGGTCTCACCAAAGTTTGAACCGGGAGGCCAGTACCACAAGTTCTACCCACTCTTCGAAGCTGTTGAAACCCTTTTTTATACGCCAGGTAAAGTGAATCACGGCGTAACCCATGTTCGAGACAGCATCGATTTGAAGCGCATCATGATCATGGTGTGGTTAGCCGTATTCCCCGCGATGTTTTGGGGTATGTATAACATCGGTCAGCAATCCAGCGATGCTCTGCTTTATGGTCTTGACCAAGCTGCCGCTCAACAAGCCATTGATGCCTCTTGGGGGCTGAGTTGGGTTTGGGGTTCAGTAGAGGCGGCCAGCCAAGCGGGTTGGGCGAGTAAAATGCTGGTCGGTGCAACCTACTTTTTGCCTGTCTACGCGACTGTGTTTGTAGTTGGCGGTTTTTGGGAAGTGCTGTTTGCTATCGTCCGCAAGCACGAGGTGAATGAAGGCTTCTTTGTTAGCTCCATTCTGTTTGCGTTAATTCTCCCGCCTACCATTCCGTTGTGGCAAGCCGCACTGGGTATCACTTTTGGTATCGTGGTAGCGAAAGAGATCTTCGGTGGCACGGGACGTAACTTCTTAAACCCCGCATTGGCAGGGCGTGCGTTCTTGTACTTCGCCTATCCTGCGAATATGTCTGGCGGCGCCGTTTGGGTTTCGGCTGATGGCTACTCTGGTGCAACCCCTCTTAGCCAATGGTACGAAGGTGGTCAGAGCGCTTTGACCAACAATATGACAGGCCAACCTATCTCTTGGATGGACGCTTTCGTCGGTAATTTGCCGGGTTCTATGGGAGAAGTCTCGACCCTGCTGATCGCGCTTACAGGTCTGGTGCTGATCTTTATGAAGATCGCTTCGTGGCGGATTGTTGCGGGTGTCTTTGTTGGCTTAGCCGTGACGTCGTTACTGCTTAATGCTATTGGTTCGAATACGAATCCTATGTTCTCTATGCCTTTCTATTGGCACTTTGTGATTGGTGGTGTCGCGTTTGGTACTTTCTTTATGGCGACAGACCCCGTATCGGCTGCCTTCACCAATGGTGGTAAATGGGCTTACGGGATCTTGATTGGTGTGATGACGATATTTATCCGAGTGCTCAACCCTGCTTACCCAGAGGGCATCATGCTTGCCATTTTGTTCGCTAACTTGTTTGCGCCGTTGTTTGATTACATGGTGAAAGAGCAGAATATTAAACGTAGAGTCAAGCGCCGTGCCGCAGGGTGATTTGTAATAAGTAGCCCTAGTTATATTGAGGTTTCCACCTGCAACTGGTTGCCAATAAGTCCTTAAAAACTTGGAATTTTATAGTTTATTGGTATGAAAAATGAGGGCGGGTTCACTGAAAATTGTTTAAATCTTGCTCTATAGTGAAAAGGTCAGCGGCGCAGTGTCACTGACCTTTACTTTATTTAGAACAGGAGGACGAGAATGACGAGAATTAAGGATATTCTTGATAGCCGTTTAGTGCTGTCGTTCTGGTATAACCTCGATTACGGTTTGTCCCTTCTCAGTAAAATCTCTCTTCGTTAATTTCCTCAATGCGCCCGCATTGAACCTTTCTATTTTTCTAATAAAAATCAAGAATTTGAAGCAGATTGCGCTTATTCGCGCAAAGCAATGCGTATAAGGAAATTAATAATGAAACGTATCCCAGAACCGTTCCGCATTAAAATGGTTGAGCCAATTAAAATGACGACATTGGCTGACAGAGAGATTGCCCTTAAACAAGCAGGTTTTAACCCATTTCTTCTTCGCAGTGATGATGTTTACATCGACCTGCTGACCGACTCTGGCACTGGTGCTATGAGTGACAATCAGTGGGCAGGCATCATGATGGGTGATGAGTCCTACGCGGGGAGTCGCAACTACTACAACTTGTGTGATGCGGTAGAGCACTTCTTTGGTTACAAGCTTACTGTGCCAGCGCACCAAGGCCGTGGTGCCGAGCAAATCTTATTCCCAGCTCTGATTGAGCGTATGCGTCAGGTTCGTGGAGGTGAGACTCCAGTGTTCATCTCTAACTACCATTTCGATACTACAGCGGGCCACATTGAACTCAATGGCGGTAAAGCGATTAACGTGGTGACGGAAGAAGCGTTCGATACGACAACGCCATATGACTGGAAGGGGAACTTTGACCTGAATAAGCTGGTGGCAACGATTGAAGAACATGGTTCTCACAATATCTGTGCGATCATCACAACGGTCACGTGTAACAGCTCTGGTGGTCAGCCTGTGTCGATGGAAAACATGCGCAGCGTGTACGAAATCGCAACTAAGTACGACATCCCTGTGGTGATCGATTCGGCTCGCTACTGCGAAAACGCTTACTTTATCAAGCAGCGTGAAGCGGGTTACGAGAACAAGTCGATTCTGGAAATCATCCGTGAGATGTACCAATACGGCGATATGCTCACTATGTCTGCGAAGAAAGACCCAATGGTGAACATTGGTGGTATGTGCTGTATTCGCGATCATCAAGAGTTGTTCCAAGCGGTACAAACACGATGCGTTCCGATGGAAGGTTTTGTCACTTACGGTGGTATGGCTGGACGTGATATGGAAGCCTTGGCTCGTGGTCTGTATGAAGGCGCTGATGAAGATTACCTTCACTACCGCATTAGCCAAGTTCAGTACTTGGGTGAGCGTCTGCGCGAAGGTGGCATTCCAATCCAATACCCAACCGGTGGTCATGCCGTCTTTGTTGATGCGGCTAAGATTTTGCCTCATATCCCACCAGAGCAATTCCCTGCACAAGTGTTGTGTAATGCTTTGTACTTAGAGGCGGGGATTCGAGCGGTAGAGATTGGTTCGCTGTTGCTTGGTCGAGATCCGGAAACAGGTGAACAGAAAGCCTCTGAGCTGGAGTTGATGCGTTTGACCATTCCACGTCGTGTGTACACTAACGACCATATGGACTACATCGCCGATGCAATCATTGAGTTGAAGGACCGAGCGCATGAGTTGAAGGGGTTAACCTTTGATTACGAGCCGCCAGTGCTTCGTCACTTCACTGCACGTTTTCATAATATTGAATAAGATGGGTTTCTAGAAAAGCAAAAGGCTGCGGTGTTCGCAGCCTTTTTCATCTGTGCATGAATTTTATTGATGAGCACTTGTTGTCGCTCTTCTGAGCTGCGCTGCGGGTAATCACTTTCCATTTCATAAACCAGAGCAAATTTGAAGTTTTCATTTTTGCTCATCCAAAGCAGACCAGAAAGAGAGTCACCGGTATCAAAAGCGGTCCCTCCTTTTTCAAGATGCTCTTGGTAACGTCGCTAGATGCCCGTCATATACTCATCGTAAGATGAATACACTGAGCTTTGAAATGCCGCTTTAAAATCTTCGGTTGTTTGACCGTCATCATACATAAATTCACCGGTCTTCGTGGCCATGATGCGTTTCATATCACCTCCTAGTCGCCATGCACTAAATATAATGGGTCAACATTCTTCAACATCCCCTGCCTTGGGGTGACGATCTTAGACCATAGATGGAAAATACAAGCGGAATGCCGCCCAACGTAAAGCCTTTCCCATAGGGTAACACCCAAGTCACTAACTGTATTAAGAAAGTATGTTTGCTTTTCTTGGCCGATCTACATTGATCAAACTCAAAATATTTTCGTGATACACCTAAATAGACAATTTACGACAAACGTTAAAACCAAATAAAGATAGAAATGCTTACAAATACGGAATAAGAACGTAATACAATGCCCTTTCCATACTCTAATTACATACGATTAAAACAAGAGGAATTCATGTCGGAAGAACTAGCCAAAACGTTATTAAATATTCGTTCTCTACGAGCTTATTCAAGAGAACTCACCCTTGAACAATTAGAAGAAGCGCTTGATAAACTAACGACCGTGGTTTTAGAGCGTCAAGAAGCGGAAGAGGAACAGCAAGCGGCGCAAGCCGAGCAAGAAGCGAAACTGGCAGAGATAGCTAAACAGATAAGTACAAATGGTATTGATGTAGATGCCCTCGTTAATGCTCTATCAAGACAAAAAGTAGCGAAAACAAAACGCGCACCACGTCCAGCAAAATACAGTTACTTGGTGAATGGCAAAGAGAAAACTTGGACGGGTCAGGGTAGAACCCCTGCGACAATTCAAGAACAATTGGACGCAGGAAAAATCCTTGACGATTTTCTGATTTAAACCAATTGAAAGATGGTCATGATGCCTTAGCGTTTGCTAGGGCATTTTTTTACTTGAGGCATGGGTAGAGCTTTGAAAAGAAAAGCTTTAAAATGTCGCTGGGTGCTCTTGGTTTTCTGCCATGAGCAAAACCTGTTTTGTTAGTGGTAGAAAATACAAAGCCCCGAATGAACTATAAATTCAAACGAGGCCACGTATATGTACTTCACAATACAGATACTAGCCTCTTCGCTAATAGGAGGCAAGTTATGCCGAATAAAAAATATGCTCTTTTAGGGCTTGTCACTGTTTGTATTACCGCGCTATGCGCGTTGGGACTGGTACGCGACTCACTCTGTGAATTTGAATATCACACCGCAAATACAAACGTTCTGGCAAAATTGGCCTACGAAGCGAAGTAAGCTGGACAAGGGGCGGTTCCGAACCGCCCCTTGATTCAGTCTTGTTAAGATGTAGACCAACGAGCACCCATATTTCATATCATGATTAGAGCAATCCTAAAACACGATGCAAATCAAACGAGACGTTGAGTATTATCACAACCTGCATAACCTAGTCACTCATGCCTTGCTTCACTTACTTCACTTGCTTGGTAAAGTATCAGCGACGATTCGCCACGTTCCAGTCAGCACCCGAAACGAAATTCTCATCAAATACTTAAAGCCCAAGGTGGCCGATAAATCCTTATCGAACATCAAAAAGGACATTAAGTTGATGCTCAATGTTGCACGAAAGAAAGGCGGGAATCTAGAAATGAGACTGTACGACTTGAACTCACAAGCCAATCAAACGAAACTTGTTAGCGCTGAAAAGTTGTATAACTTACTGGTTCATTTATATGACGCAGAAGGGATCGAATTTCGATTGTTTGAAGAAGGCAGTGAAGCGGAAACCGGTATTCTTTACATGATTGAAGACCAAATAGAACATGGCTTCGATCAACAACATAAGCAAGTTGCCCCACTTTCGATGCTCATCCAGTTAGAGCGAGCCCCCGCTCTTATTGACTCGATAAACCAGCACGGTCTTTTCGTTGCTGAAATGAAAGAATGGAATGCTGAGACACATCAAGCGCACATCCTTATTCATCCAGTTAACCATCAGATGTAATATCGCTACGAAATTTGCACTGTAGAACACAAAGCAACTTAGGACACCGATTTTATGCCGACTTTTCACGTTACGTACTTCAATGCGAAAGAAAAGGAAATTGAGGAAGAAAGCATCTTCATGAAGAATCTAGTGACAGCAAAACGCTCTGCGTCTCACCATGCTCCTGATGACACTCGACACATAGTAATTAAAGACTTGATGGAAAAAACACTAACGCGCTATGACGAGGGCGAAGGTTGGAATGACACACCTAAAGAAGCATAACGTCAAAATGACAATGACATTTTGACGTTATTCACCGAGTTAGGACTGAGTTCGCACTAAGTGCCATTACGTTAAATTCATGGCATATATCCCGTTAATTTTAATAAAATTAAACTCAATACAAGTACAATATAACTCCACATTCCTAATGCGTTAATCCACATAAATCCTTTAAATTTTTTTGAATCAGTTTGTTTGCGATGTCGAATAAAAGGATAAGCAACACAGTAATTGATAAAACGACTTCCAACATCCCAAGATGCTTGATGCTTCGGTCGCATATAGCCATTATTGTCGTAATACTTACTCAGATCTTTAGCTAGCTGCTTATCTATGAAAATAATGTGTTTAAAGCTCCCTAAAGAAACAACAGCAATCATTATTACAGCAGGAATAGACCAAACAAGGGCATAAGTTCCAAAGATCAAACCTAACGAAGCAGCAAGAAGTTCATACCAAGCCATTAGAAAGTTGCCTCAATTTCCGAAACAATGTCTATCGCACTTTCATACAAGAAATACAATCCATCACCTATTGCTTTACCAGTCGCACCGCCAGCTACACCACCAATAAAACCTACAACTTCACGTGTTGTTGTCTTACCACAATCCCCCGAACCATCGACCTTGCACGCCTCATAGATAGAGCTCATGCCACTGGCTGCACCAACCACTAAGCCGACATAACCCAAACCTCTAGCAGCAGAAATCCCTTTCGCTATATTGCCAATGCGCTTACCAAGCTCTTTAACAAAGCCTGTTTTTAAAATTTCATCCGCATTGTGAATAATGGACTTAGTAGAGAGTATGAGATTACGCTTGATTTGTGTGTAAACAGGAAGTTGAACACTGCGCTTAGATAGCATCGCAAATGAGCCATCGAGCTTTTTAAACAGCTCGGCACGGTCAGCAACGAATGCACCGTAATTCATCCCCATACCACCGGTTCGGCTCGCCATAGCAACTTGAGCATAATTTTAGCTATTTAACGTAATGTACACAATGTCGCCCACGGTGTCGGTAGTAAGCCCCGTGTAGCCTCCTCGAATGTAGTAACAAATTGAGTTCTATGGATTATAGTTTGTTCATCCACATAAAAGATGGCACTCTAAACGTAAGAAATACGGCTGAAAGTCGTATAGAAAGCGTTATTTCCGCAACAGATCTCTCAGGCTGAATGTACGTGGTTGTAGCCTAAGAGTGAAAGTGGCGGGGTAATAGGGTGGAAAACAGGCGGCCAGAGATAACCCTGACCGCTTGACCTAATGTTTTCCTGTTAGTTGGCTCTGCCAATTTAATTTCAATGGTAATGATACTTCGACAATACTATCTATTAAAAATTAAATTGGCATGAAAGCATTTTATTTTATGGCTTTTAGAGACTAAAAGCATCTATATTTATTCTTTACAGAACTTGAGTGCAACGTAGTTTTCATTGATGCCAGTGTTTTTACAGAAAAATCAGAAGTTGTGTTTATTTTATCATCTTCAGAATAAGATTTAATTGTTACATTACTTCCAGAACGACTAAGAAGCGCATAAGCTAACCCGATAGAGATATCGTATTTACTCCTTTTGGCTTCATCGTAGTTAAATGTTTCTACAGTCAAACTTTTCTCCGTGATTTTTTTGTCCTCTCTACCGCTATTGGTATATGTAATTGAAGCTTGGTCGTAATACTCACTGAAAAGTGAAACTAATGAGTTATTGCTTAAACCTTCCTTATTTACATTTAAACCAGTAAGCTTCTCATGTGCTTCATGTATTGATTCAACACCATTTATGGCTGTTTTCCAATCACCATTGGCATTAGCAGTTCCTGCATGATAGGCATAAAAGCTATTTTTCCTAGTCGCGTAAACGGCCGTACAACCACTTAAAGCCCCCATACTTACAATAATTGGGGAGTTTTCAGGAATACTGAAATAGGGAATTTCTATACCCAATGAACCATCATATCCATTAGATAATTTAATGACATTAACTGAGAGATCTAGTTTATTATCTCCCCAGTAAGACCCAGCCTTCATTCCAGTATACAAGCTATTTATTTGATCTCCTTTGAATGTATTCAGTATTACGGCATGGCCATTGTCTGTTGCATGTTTTTCACCATAAAAATCAGAATCATTTAAAGAAAAGCTGTCTTTTATGACATTGTTATATTTATCAACACGTACAGCTCGCATATTTACCCCAATCTCTGTTGAGTCACTCGAAGTAATTAGCCCTCTATTCTTTAACGGGCTAATCTTTCCTTGAGCAAGGCGTAAAGTGTCTTTATTTGGCGCCAATCCATCAATATCTTTCAACGTCACAGGGTTATTCCTTACCATCCGATACAGATTTAGCCCATCCACCGTCCCTGCCGGATCTGAAGAAAGCCATCGACCCACCCAAGGTTGGTAGTATCGATAACCATAGTAATACAACCCGGTTGCATCACGCTCTTTGCCCGAATAGCGGACCGTTTTATACTTCACTTCCGCCTGGTTGCGCGCCGTTAAAATAGCTGTCCCCCC
>NZ_JPRD01000065.1 GCF_000817815.1 Vibrio owensii CAIM 1854 = LMG 25443 | reverse complement strand
CGGAGTTTCTCAGATTAAACGCCGAATGTAGAGCTGCTGTCCGATCCACTGTTGTCAGTGGTAGCTATTGTTGACAAAAGAGGGAGTCCATGTAGTTCTCTAAGCACTAACCCCAAATAACTATTGAGAGACTAAGTAATGCTCACCATCATTTGATGAGCTAGATCCCTGTTCTACTTCATTCGTCACTTCTTAAGAAGATATAGTTGTTTGATGTTCTGCGTAAACGATTAATTGCAAGTAATAATGTTGTGTTTTCGCTACTTGTTGATATGCGTAGCGGTCGGTCTAAATTCAAATGATTCAGTATGTGCTTGTATGCCATGTTCACTTGTTTCTGCGCAATCAAAAATGACTGTTCTTGGTCTATCACTAGTTCATCTTGCTTTGACGCTACCATCAAAAAGGGCGTGTTGTGGTAATTATGTGCTGGCGATAACGACAACACCTGTTGCCATGTTTCTGGATTTGGTGATTAAGTCGCTGGTGGCTCTCTGGGTGCGATCGCATCCAATCGAAACTGACCATTAACGCGAGCGCATAAACATCTACCTTATCTGTCTGCTCTAGTTCCCATACACCATATAATTGCCCCTCTTCATGAAAACCATCAGCAAAATCGTTAATGGATTGCTGTAATGTGTGCCTCAAAGATTCACCATCGTCATTACAATAGGGGTTACAGTTGGGTAGAGCAACCAACTCGATAAGCAATACGGAGAGGCGTTTGTAACGCGGTAGAGCAAGATTCGATGTCTCTTGAATGCCCTTAGTTTTGGTTGAAAATTCAGTTTGACGCGAAGGGGGTGGATTAGTGATGTCGGTGTAATGAAATTGACTCATGACGTTATTTCCTTATGGTGACACAGTCGTGAGTGTTATTGTTTTTTGTTACTACCAAATGTGCAGGGTTTGTAGTCCCCAGCACAAAAAGATGCTATCAACGAAAAAAATGATACTGAATAGGTATTTTAGTTTCATAAAGCCTTACGTCATTCATCATGCTAAGGTGTTAGCATACTTAAAAATATGATTCGATAGATATACCTCATAAGAGGGAGATAGAAACAAAAGTAGCCAACATCATGAGCTGGCTACTTTGAATGAAGTGCCGATTTATTCTGTAGCTTCATCAGTCGTTTGGTACGTGAATACCGGTACGGTAATTTCTACACGAAGGTTTGCTTCGCGACCTTGACGAGAATCATTGCTTGCAACAGGATTAGCTTCCTCCATACTCTTTGCAGTGATTCGTTCATCAGAAATGCCTTGTGCTTTAAATTGGTTTGCTACCGATTGAGCACGCTTCTCCGTTAACTGTTGGTTGTACGCTTCTGAGCCTGTCGAGTCACTGTACCCTGTAATCTCTACATGAGCTTGTGGGTAAGTTTTCATTAGTGTCACGGTTTCATTTAGTGGTGATGCATCTTTCAATGTTGAGCCCTCCAAATCAAACTGAACCGTCTGTGTTTGCATTGGGTGACTATGCTCTACAACTTTTGTGACTGGACGCGCCTCAATTTGTTCTACAGGAGGCGGAACAATAGGAGCTTCTTCTTTAAAGGCATAGTTGACCCCGATACCAAAGTAATCACTATCAAGATTGTCAATCACACCATCAGACATGTCTTGATAGCGTTGATATTCAGCTCGTAGACTCCAGTTATCATCAAGCTTGTATTCCGCACCTAAAGAGCCCGTTGGAACAAAATCGGTGTCGTCGCCTGCCATCATGTAAGCGCCACCTACTTTGGCGAATAAGTTCCAAGTATCTCCCAGTGGTAGATTGAGCTTAGGTGCGAGTGTTAATGCCCACATTTCACCATCAACGGCGTTCATGCTAGGTTTGTTGTAGTTTTGCGGTAAAATTACCCAAGTAATCCACGCCGTATTCTGCCGCAATATATTGGTTAAAGTTGTAGCCAATGTGACCACTAATCGCGAAGCTTTCATCATCACAAGGTTCGTTGAGGTGAAAAGCGTCATTGAAATTGTTGTAACCCATCTTGCCACCGACATATGTTTCAGCTTGAGCAAGGTGTGAGATTGCACCAGTGGCAAGAGCCATTGATACGAGTAAAGTGAGTTTTTTCATGATTATTTCTTTTAGATAACGTGTGATGAACGGAAGTTCACACTTAAATGATATTGCAAGTCATTGACTTGCCTATGCCTAGAGGCGTTTAGAACGCGTATTTCAAGCCCAGACGCATTGAATCTTCAGTCTCTTGAGATGTGATGAATTAATTGTTATCGTCAAGTTGGTTGAACTTGTATGACAAGTAAGCATATACGTGCTTGTTGAAGTCGTACCTACCTGTTAATTCAAAGAAGTCTGATGTATCGTCGTCGATTTGTTGGTTTTGGTAAGCACCAATGACGCGGAAATTATTATCAAATACGTATTGAGCAGCGAATTCGTAGCCGTCAAAATCAACAGTGTCGCCACCTAGAGTGCTGTCGCTCATATCACCCGTAGTGTACGTCAAAGCAGTATAGAAACCGCCATTGGTGTAACTTGTTCCAGCAGTAGTTTGAGTTTGGTCTTGGTCAGCACCCGTGTGACCTAGTCCTAAATCTAGACCAAATGGGAGGCTGTAAATAGCAGACAAGCTCAACCATTTATTCAGATAAGGCTCTATATACGCCCCCAGTTTATCCACGCTTATTGAAAATCTACTCTGTCATTTGGTTGCGTTTGAGATGCTCTCTAATGCTTTGTCTATCAAAGAATGGGGACATTCAATAACACCAAGTTTATGAGCTACCAAATGGTTGCCTCCTTCAATAATGGCTATCTCTGTTGGTGTTCTCTTCTCTGTATCACCGGTTAACCCTACTGGGTCATCACTTCTCATATTTACGCTGAAGAAAACTTTGTTTGCTTTACTCTTATTTGTCAGAAGGATTAACCTAGTAACGGTTCTTATGGGAGTACAACCTAATGATGCAGCAGATAGAAAGTGAAACGCTAAGAGTCTTATTCGAAAGCCTGTCTTCTCAAGATGGGATTGCCGTTATTAACCCTGCGACTGAGCAAGAACTGATTCGCTTAAAGCCTAGCTCTTTGGATGAGTTAGATGCGCAAATAGAAGCGTGTAAATCGGCTCAAGTCGAGTGGGCAAAACTCAATGCTAAAGCACGCTCCGCTTCCCTAAAAAAGTGGTTCCAATTGCTTGTAGAGCATACGGAAGACATCGCGAACATCATTACCTTAGAACAAGGTAAACCTCTTACTGAAAGCCGTGGAGAAGTCGCATACGGCGCATCTTTTGTTGAATGGTTCGCAGAAGAGGCTAAGCGCGCCTATGGTGAGGTTATACCTGCACCAGCGGTAGATAGACGACTCTCTACCATTAAACAGCCTGTCGGCGTGTGTGCTGCGATTACACCATGGAATTTCCCTATTGCAATGATCACTCGAAAAGCGGCTCCTGCTTTGGCTGCGGGATGTGGGATGATCATTAAACCTTCTGAATTAACGCCTTTGACTGCTCTGGCTGTGGTTGAGCTTGCTCACCAGGCTGGCATCCCTAAAGCTCTATTGTCTACCGTTGTTTCTGAGCAAGCGGCAGAGTTTGGTTTGGTATTAAGTACCGATCCGCGAATTAAGAAGATCTCTTTCACGGGTTCGACACGTGTCGGCAAGATCTTGATGAAGCAGGCAAGTGATACGGTTAAAGCCGCTTCTATGGAATTAGGTGGCAATGCGCCTTTTATTGTTTTTGACGATGCAGATTTAGAAGCTGCGGCGAATGGCTTGATTGCCTCTAAGTTTCGTAATGCCGGACAAACCTGTGTGTGTACCAACCGCTTGTATGTGCATCAGAACGTAAAAGAGGCGTTCTTAACTAAGCTTCTAGATAAGGTAACAAGCCTGACGGTCGGTAATGGTCTTGAGAAAAATACAACTCTTGGTCCTGTGATTACAATGGCTTCTAAGCATCGTCTAGAAGCAGTGATCGATCAGGCAGTACAAGAAGGGGCAACGATGCTTAATCTGCCTCAAAAACGCTCTGGGCGCTTTATGGAGCCTGTTATCTTAGATAATGTGGAACAAGGTATGGCGATAGTGCAACAAGAGCTGTTTGGCCCGGTTCTGCCAGTCATTAGTTTTGATGATGATGAGCAAGTGCTCTCGATGGCGAATGACACTGAATATGGTTTAGCTTGTTACTTCTACACCGATAGCTTGAAGCGCATCATCAAATTTAGTGAAGGTTTGGAATATGGCATGGTGGGGGTAAATGAAGGAATTATCTCTACGGAAGTGGCACCGTTTGGTGGGATCAAAGAATCAGGCGTTGGTCGTGAAGGGGCTAAGCAAGGCATGGATGAGTATCTAGAAACAAAGTACATTTGTCTTGGAGGTTTGAGCTAGCCTTCTGCCTAGTTGTTCACTGATACGATACAACAAGAGAAAGCTGGGTATATTACCTGGCTTTTTGTTTATTGAGATAAAGTTGGATGAAGAGAGGGAGCGGTGCGTTTTCTTCAGATGCAAAAAAGCCGCATCAAGTGATGCGGCTTTTTCTAATATGGCTCCTCCTACTGGACTTGAACCAGTGACCTGCGGATTAACAGTCCGTCGCTCTACCAACTGAGCTAAGGAGGAACAAATTTTAATAAGTGGTGCCGACTACCGGAATCGAACTGGTGACCTACTGATTACAAGTCAGTTGCTCTACCTACTGAGCTAAGTCGGCACATTTTCGTTAATAAGTAATCGACTTACTAACCGAAAGATGGCTCCTCCTACTGGACTTGAACCAGTGACCTGCGGATTAACAGTCCGTCGCTCTACCAACTGAGCTAAGGAGGAATTATCTTGTTTAAGAATAAATGGTGCCGACTACCGGAATCGAACTGGTGACCTACTGATTACAAGTCAGTTGCTCTACCTACTGAGCTAAGTCGGCGTACCGTTATTCTTTCTATTGTTCGTGTTAGACACCAACAATTTTAAATTGTGGTGCCCGGAGGCGGAATCGAACCACCGACACGAGGATTTTCAATCCTCTGCTCTACCGACTGAGCTATCCGGGCGACGAGGTGTATTAAAAGGCTTTTCGGCTTTCAGGTCAACAATAAAATTAAAATAAATTATCGTTTGATGGATTTGTGCTCGGAGTGGGCTGTTTTTATGCATTTTGAGCAGCAATGCACCATGCTTTAAGCGCTGTTTTAAGAAAGGTAGGGCGTTCTGTCGCAAAATAAAGGCGATAAAAACAAAAAAGCACGTCTGAAAACGTGCTTTTTATTGAACAATTGACTTTAAACTAGTGCTTTACTGAGAACTTGTTCACCCAACCTTCAAGTTCATCAGCTAAAGATGCCAATGTTTGGGTGCTTGATTGGCTTTCTGTTACCACCGTATTTAGCTGGCTGCCGCTTTCTTCAATTAGGTTGATGCGGTGTGCAATGTCATCACTCACTTGCGTTTGTTCAGCCGCTGCTGTTGCAATTTGTTGGCTCATCGCAGTAATAGACTCTAACGCGGTTACTATCTGTTGAAGTGCCTCTGAGGCGTTCATTGATTCAGTTACTGTGCTTTCGCTGGTCTCGGCACAGATCTCCATTGTATGGATAGCATTGCGCGAACCCTCTTGAAGGTTAGAGATCATCTGTTGAATCTCTTTTGTACTGTCTTGCGTGCGACCTGCTAGGTTGCGTACCTCATCGGCAACAACTGCAAAGCCTCGACCTTGTTCTCCTGCACGGGCTGCTTCAATCGCGGCATTTAGCGCCAGTAGGTTAGTTTGCTCTGCAATATCGCCGATCACGTCGAGAACTTTCACGATACTGTTTACATCTTGATCAAGGTCCGCAACCGCTTTACTTGCCGTATTCAACTGAGTCGCCAACCCTTGGATGTTGTCTACAGTGCTATGGATTAATGATTGCGTGTGCTGACTCTGTTTATCTGCTTCATCGGTGTTTTGTGCTGTATCGCTTGCCGAACTTGCTACATGGTTAGCCGAAGAAGCCATTTCTGTCATTGCTGTTGCGATCATTGCCGTCGATTGTTGCTGAGACATGGTTAGATCAGCGATCGAATTAGAGCGAGACTCTACCGCTGATAGCTCTGAACGCAAGGCGTGCATTGATTCGTCCAGGTTAGTTACCATCTTAGCCAGAGATTGACTCATCTCTTGTACAGCACCATAGATGCTGTCTTTTGGTGCGGTATATTCAAAGCTGGTTTGGATATCTCCTTGAGCAACGGCTTGAACCGCTTCACGTACGTCATTTGGCTCACCGCCGAGTAGATTAAGCATCTTACGGATGGAGATAATCAACCCACCTAGTATCGCCCCCGCAATTGCTAGACACAGTGCTAGTTGCCATTGAGCTGTTGACCAGAAGCGAGCATTGACCTCATTAAACCCGATGCCAGTGCCTACCACCCAGTTCCAATGGGGCGTTTTCTCTGCAATGGAGTGTTTTTCTTCGATCGTGCCGTCAGGGAGTTTTTGTGTCCAAGTGTATTCAACGATTTGACCTGTTTTACGACCTAGGACATCTAAGATTAATTGACCAACACTGTTGCCGTCGCCATCGCGGAAATCATGGAAACTGGTGCCATGCAATTGAGGGTCGAGCGGTGCTGCCACAAAAATCATGTTTTCGTCGGCAACATAAACGTATTCGTTGTCTTTGTAGATATTGTTGCGAAGTAGGCGAGTAGCCAATGCTTTGGCTTCATCTTCAGGCATCTTGCCTTCCACTGCCATTTTCTCAACTTCAGTTAGAATGCTGTATGCACTCTTAAATAGCTCAGTCACTCGAGCTTTGTTATCAAGGTTACTTGCGACGCGTAGTGTCCAAAGACCTGTTGCAGTAAGAGCAAGTAACGCAATCAAGATGATTGCAGATAATAAATAGGCTTGAGTTTTTAATTTCATAGTTAGCTCACGAGACGTATTTAATACTATGCAATGCATAGCTTATTAGGGGGCGTAATAATAAATTCATCATATTGAAGATGTATACACGCGCCTATGCATCAATGTTGAAACTATGATTTGGATTAAATTTTTAGCGTGAAATAAGTGTGTTTTATCAAATGAATGTTGAGTTTATAAGGGTTTTTGAAGGGGAGGAGTCTTAAAGTTAAATGGAGATACTGAAAGTAGATAAGTGTTTTTATAATGCAGATAAGAAAAAAGCCAAGTCCGAAGACTTGGCTTTCAAAGTTGGCTCCTCCTACTGGACTTGAACCAGTGACCTGCGGATTAACAGTCCGTCGCTCTACCAACTGAGCTAAGGAGGAACTATTCTTTTTGTGTCTTGCTTTAAGCAAGTGCACCAAATATGGTGCCTCGAGGCGGAATCGAACCACCGACACGAGGATTTTCAATCCTCTGCTCTACCGACTGAGCTATCGAGGCAAAAGAATGGTGCCGACTACCGGAATCGAACTGGTGACCTACTGATTACAAGTCAGTTGCTCTACCTACTGAGCTAAGTCGGCGTACCGTTTTCTTTTTTGAAGAGTAAACTCTCCATTTTTTAGAATCTCATTTACATGAAACTCTAGAAGTTGGCTCCTCCTACTGGACTTGAACCAGTGACCTGCGGATTAACAGTCCGTCGCTCTACCAACTGAGCTAAGGAGGAACTATTCTGTTTTGTGTCTTACTTTAAGCAAGCGCACCAAATATGGTGCCTCGAGGCGGAATCGAACCACCGACACGAGGATTTTCAATCCTCTGCTCTACCGACTGAGCTATCGAGGCAAAAGAATGGTGCCGACTACCGGAATCGAACTGGTGACCTACTGATTACAAGTCAGTTGCTCTACCTACTGAGCTAAGTCGGCGTACCGTTTTCTTTTTTAACTGTTCGTGCTAAGCACCAACAATTTTAAATTGTGGTGCCCGGAGGCGGAATCGAACCACCGACACGAGGATTTTCAATCCTCTGCTCTACCGACTGAGCTATCCGGGCGACGGAGCGCTATTAAACGGATTTTCCCGCTTTGCGTCAACCACTTTTTTTAAATAATTTCAAAAAAGTGGTTGTTCGAACGCTTTTTATTCAACTGTCACTACAAAGTGTGTCCGGAGTTAAATTCCTTTTTGAAATTTGTAACTTTTTCTAGGTAACGACGCGCTTCTGCGTTCGGGTGTTTCTTGGTAAGTGCCCAATAAACTTGGTTTGGTTGCAAAGAATTTAAATCTCTCATCGCGCGTTTGCGATCACTGCGATGGAAAGTGTTCAAAACACCACCAGTTCCGCCATTATAGGCAGAAATCATGCTGTATTCTAATGAAGTTGGATGCTGTACGTCTTTTAAATAACGGTTCTTAAGGATGTAAAAGTAAGCCGTTCCAGTATCAATATTGTTTTCTGGGTTAAATAAGTATTCAGGACTTGGCTGCCCAGAACGATTCTTCACTAGCTTAAATACGTCTCGACCTGCTGTTTTAGGTACGACTTGCATCAAGCCATATGCATTTGCCCAACTTACTGCGTATGGGTTAAAGCTACTTTCGGTTTTGATGATGGCGTAAATCAAATCTTCAGGAATATCGTATCTCTTTGATGCACGACGTACGATGTCCGCATATTGGTAACTGCGCTGCGAGAAGTGATCTTCTACCATCGGGATTTCAACGTAATATGCTTTCTTAAAGTCGACATCTTTAGTTTTGACTTGGTTGGCGATCAAGTAATCGGCAAAGCGATTTGCTCGCCATGACCACTGAATCGGCTTTTTGTCTTGGTCGACAACCTGCTTATACAGGAAAGGTTGCCCCTCAAGTTTGATCTCTTTAGAAGAGAATAAGTCGACATTAGCCGGGTCATCTGGCGTTAACAACGTGGTGATAATGGCGTTCTTTAGGTGTTTTTGCGGTTCGGTGGGAGAAACCGTTTCGATGGTAATAACACCTTTTTGGAAGTCGACTTCAGCACGACTCAAATAATTATCGATGTATTTTACGTAATTGCTTTTACCGGCAAACTTCACTTCACGTTGCCCCCAACGTTTCTTAATGTTGCCTGAGAAGCTGTTGATCAGTGCGTCGAGTGCATCGGTATCTTTTTCAAACTGTCCCGGCAATTCTGCAAGGTTGTTAGCAAAACGGTTGGTTGGCTCGTAATCGACGTCGTAAATTTTTTCGACGAATTCACGGCTACAACCAGCCATTAAAAGTGCAGTAGCGATAAAGGCAATCTTTTTCATAGTTATTAGGGTTGTTAGACGTTAATACAAAAATGACACCACAAGGTTGGTTGTGATGTCATTGTTTTAAAACAAGTTTGCTTTATTCGCTTGGTGGCGTGTAGCCTTCGATGTGTACATCTTTACCTTCAAACAGGAAATTCACCATCTCTGTTTCAAGTTGTTTACGATGCTCAGGATCCATCATGTTAAGCTTCTTCTCATTGATCAACATCGTTTGTTTGTGTTGCCACTGAGCCCAAGCTTCTTTCGAGATATTATCGAAAATACGTTTACCTAGTTCACCTGGGTAAAGTTGAAAGTCTAGACCTTCGCCTTCTTTCTTTAGTCGAGCACAAAAAACAGTGCGGCTCATAATGACTCCTTGCAATTAATTAACGAAGCTCGTGGGGCAGAGCTTCCAGTAAGAGTTTTACTGGGGCTGCCAAACCGACTTCTTCAGGTTTAGATAAGTTATACCAAAGACCTTTGTTACCTTCCATCACCACATTAGGTTGCTTTGACAGGTCAATCAAAATCGGCGTGATATCAAGGTGGTAATGACTGAATGTGTGGCGGAATGTAATTAGAGTCTCTTGATGTTTAATATCGTTGGCTTGAATACCACGTTGTTCTAGTAGTAATTCAACATCGCTCTCTACATCAATATGTTCGGTTTGTGGGAAACAAAAGAGCCCACCCCAAATACCTGTCTGTGGTCTTTGTTCTAGCCACACTTCGTGACTATCACCTTTTTTGTGGTGCAGCATGACGAAACGTGTCTGCTTAACCGGCTTGTCTTTCTTCGGCTTCTTACCAGGGTAATCAAGCACATTACCTTGTTTCTTTGCCACACAAAGATCGCTGACTGGACACAAGGTGCATTTAGGCTTGCTGCGGGTACACATCATGGCACCCATATCCATCATGGCTTGATTGTACTTGTCGACGTCTGTTTGTGGCGTGTGCGTTTCTGCGATTTCCCACAATTGATTTTCGACTTTCTTTTGTCCTGGCCATCCATCAACAGCAAAGCAGCGTGAAAGTGTGCGTTTTACGTTGCCGTCCAATATTGCATGCGGCTGTTTATAGACAGACGACAGTACCGCAGCTGCGGTGGAGCGACCAATCCCCGGTAGGGCATTCATTTGCTCTAGGTCTAGAGGGAACTCACCATTGTATTTATGGGCGACCTCTTTCGCAGCTTTATGAAGGTTACGAGCTCGCGCGTAATAGCCTAAGCCGGTCCAAAGATGCAGCACTTCATCTTGCTCGGCATTGGCAAGATCGACCACGGTCGGGAAGCGCTCCAAAAAGCGTTGGTAATAAGGAATAACCGTAGTGACCTGAGTTTGCTGAAGCATGATTTCAGACAACCAGACACTATAAGCGGTCTTGTTTTGTTGCCACGGAAGATCTTTTCTTCCATATGCGTCATACCATTCTAAGATGGCACTGGCGAAAGGTGTCACGACTTGCTCTGTATTCTATTATTGGTTAGGAGCAAAATTGCACCACAGATTGTGGTGTAAGTACAACAGATAAACTGTGGGGATATTGTGTCTGGTTTGCTTGCTTTTGGGCTGCCATAGTCCGATAGCTCAACAAATACTTGCACCTAAGTGAATTCTTTGGATAATCCCCGCTTTGATTAATCAATGTGCAGGCAAAATCAATGAGTGAAGTAACCACTAACGAATACAACGAAGACGGTAAAATGATCCGTAAAATCCGCAGTTTCGTGCGTCGCGAAGGTCGTCTAACTAAGGGCCAAGAAAATGCGATGAACGAGTGCTGGCCAACAATGGGTATCGACTACAAAGCTGAACTTCTTGATTGGAAAGAAGTATTTGGCAACGATAACCCAGTAGTGCTTGAGATCGGTTTTGGTATGGGTGCTTCATTGGTTGAAATGGCAAAGAACGCGCCAGAGAAAAACTTCATCGGTATCGAAGTGCATAGTCCAGGCGTTGGTGCTTGTCTTGCAGATGCTCGCGAAGCAGGTATCACGAACCTACGTGTAATGTGTCACGATGCGGTAGAAGTATTCGAACACATGATCCCAAATGGCAGCCTAGCAACGCTACAACTGTTCTTCCCAGACCCATGGCACAAAAAGCGTCACCACAAGCGTCGTATCGTACAGCTTGAGTTCGCTGAAATGGTTCGTCAGAAGCTTATCCTGAATGAAGGTATCTTCCACATGGCGACTGACTGGGAAAACTACGCTGAACACATGATTGAAATCATGAACCAAGCGCCTGGTTTCGAAAACATCGCAGAAGAAGGCGACTTCATTCCTCGTCCAGAAGAACGTCCACTGACTAAATTTGAAGCTCGCGGTCACCGTCTAGGTCACGGTGTGTGGGATATCAAATTCAAGCGTACTGCTTAAGGAGCCAGTAGATGTACCACTACGCGATATTAGCGAATCCGGGTCATAACCGTATTTACTTTGATAGCGCAATGACGATTGCATGTTCTGAGCTGAAAGCAATTTTGGCGTCGGAAGGTGTTGAAGTAACTGAAATTGGCAACAAAGACGTGGGTCTGCCTGCTGCACTTGTGTTCTCTTGCGAAACAGAACTAAGTGAAGCACAGGCTGGCAAGATTGCTGCGTCATCTATCTACTACGCGCTATTTGAAGTGCGTGAAGATGGCTTATTACGTCCAATTCAGGCGCCTGCATTCAATACTTTCCCTGAGAGCATGAGTCAGATCCTGCGTTACACAGGTAAAACAAACGAGCAGTTTACGCGTTTGATGGTGAACCTAGGCGTCAGTGCTGCCAACACGGGCAGTGCGCAATTAACGCTTATGGATCCTATGTGTGGTAAAGGTACAACACTGTTTGAAGGTTTGATCCACGGTTTGAATGTTGTGGGTGTTGAGATCAACCAGAAATGGGTTCAAGAGATCCAAACCTTCATCGTTAAGTTCATGAAGAACGGTCGCTTTAAGCACAAAGTGAGCAAAGAAAAGCGCACTTCTGGTGGTAAAAAAGTGGCAGATGGCTTCGTGGTTGAGGCAGCAGCAGACAAAGACGATTACAACAAAGGTAATCTTCAAACGATGAAGCTGTACTCAGCAGATACGCGTATTGCAGACCAAGTTGTGAAGAAGAACTCGGTAGATGTGATGGTGTCTGACTTGCCTTACGGCGTGCAACACGGCAGCAAAAATGCCAAAGACAGCAAGCTGAACCGCAGCCCACTGGAGCTTCTAAAAGAAGCTCTGCCTGCATGGAAAGTGGTGTTGAAGAAACAAGGTTCTGTGGTGCTGTCTTTCAACGAATTCACTTTGAAGTGGAAAGACGTGGCGGCATTATTTGAAGAGCAAGGGTGGAAGGTACTTTCAGAAGAGCCTTACATCGGTTATCTTCACCGTGTTGATCAATCCATCAACCGCAACATCATTGTGGCAATAAAACCATAATCGACTCGAGTCGAATAAATTCCATGGAAAAGCCAACGTCCGCGTTGGCTTTTTTTACCTCTGAACTCAGCCATTTGGGTTCTTGTGACAAGAAGGTAGAAGATGAAACCTACAGCGCAAATTTTGACAGACATTCTAGCGGAAGTTCGCCCTTTAATTGGTCAAGGCAAAGTCGCCGACTACATTCCCGCATTGGCAAAAGTACCCAATACCAAACTGGGTATTGCGGTATACACCAATGAGGGTGAAGTGATTAAAGCGGGCGATGCAGAAGAGTCATTTTCGATTCAGTCGATCTCAAAAGCGTTGAGCCTGACTCTGGCAATGTGCTTGTACAAGCAAGAAGAGATCTGGTGTCGTGTAGGTAAAGAGCCTTCTGGTCAAGCGTTTAACTCGATGATCCAGTTAGAGATGGAGCAGGGCATTCCACGTAACCCGTTCATTAACGCCGGTGCTATTGTGGTTGCTGATTTGCTGCAAAGCCGTCTCTCTGCGCCTCGTCAGCGTCTGTTGGAATTTGCTCGTCAGCTATCTGGTGATACTCATATCGTATACGACAAAGTGGTTGCAGCGTCTGAAATGATGCATGGTGACCGTAACGCTGCGATTGCGTACTTGATGCGTTCATTTGGTAACTTCGAGAACGAGGTTATCCCCGTTCTGCAAAACTACTTTCATGCGTGTGCGTTGAAGATGAGCTGTGTCGATCTCGCAAAGACCTTTAGCTACTTAGCCAATAAAGGCACGTCGGTGCAAACGGGTAAGCCCGTCGTATCACCGACGCAAACTAAGCAGTTGAATGCATTGTTAGCAACTTGTGGCTTGTACGATGGTGCTGGTGAATTTGCTTACCGCGTTGGTATGCCGGGTAAGTCAGGTGTTGGTGGTGGCATCATCGCTGTTGTACCGGGTGAAATGACGATTGCTGTTTGGTCTCCAGAGCTTGATGCATCTGGTAACTCACTCGCTGGTACCAAAGCACTGGAGCTACTTGCCGAGCGTATTGGTCGTTCGATTTTCTAAGGAAAAGAGACGAGAAGTGAGAACGGACTTCGTCCTTGTGGATTAGGGACTTAGGAACGCTTCGCTTTAGATAAGTGTTGTTACGAATAAAAGAAAGGGTTGGCGTTTGAGCGCCAACCCTTTTTGTTTCTCGAAGGACGCAGTCCGTTCCCGAATCTCGATTCCTTTTCTTATTCCTCTTCCGCCATAAAAGCTTCAAGCAAATCATTCAGGAACAGCTTACCTTTCTCGGTAATTTGCCAGTGAGTCTCGGTTTCACTCAGGTAACCCATCTCTAGCGCCCAATCGATAGTCTCTTGAATCGAGCTCAACGGCAGACCTGTTGTATCGATGTAGTCTTGTTTCGGGCACGCTTCCATTAAGCGGAAACGGTTCATAAAGAACTCAAACGGACGATCTTCATCAGCCACAAGCTGTTCACTATCCAAGTATGGCTTCACCATGTTTTGGTATGCCATCAGATAGCCACGCGGGTGTTTGACCTTAGTGGTACGAATGATGCGGCCATCAGCAAAGCTCAGCTTACCGTGTGAGCCACAACCAATGCCAAGGTAGTCACCAAAGCGCCAGTAGTTCAGGTTATGCTGACACTGATAGCCCGGCTTGCTGTAACCAGAAATCTCGTATTGAACATAACCCGCCGCTGCGAGTTTCTCATGTCCTTGTTCGAAGATATCCCACAAGTCATCGTCATCTGGCAGAGTCGGTGGCTTGTAGTAGAACATCGTGTTGGGCTCGATGGTCAACTGATACCAAGACAAGTGCGGCGGCGCCAACTCAATCGCTTTATCCAAGTCTGCTAAGGCTTGTTCGATGCTTTGATCAGGTAAACCGTGCATGAGATCGAGGTTAAAGCTGTTCAAACCGATTTGGTGCGCCAGCTTAGCAGCATTGACGGCTTCGTCTTGACCGTGAATGCGCCCCAAACGCTCAAGCTTCTGTTGCTCAAAGCTTTGCACGCCGATAGAAATGCGCGTTACACCAGCCTTGCGGTAGCCAATAAAACGCTCAGCTTCAATGGTTCCTGGGTTAGCTTCCATGGTGATTTCGATTTCAGGCTTGAACGGAATACGCGCTTCAATACCTTTAAGTAGACGCTCGATGCCTTCTGCCGAAATCAAACTCGGCGTACCACCACCAATGAAGATTGAATGCAGTGGACGTGGCGCTTCGTTAAGACGGTATTTCTCAATGTCGGTATCCAAATCTTCAAGAAGAGCATTGATGTACTCTTCTTCTGGGATCTCGGCTTTCAGTGCGTGAGAGTTAAAGTCGCAATACGGGCACTTTTGTACACACCACGGGATGTGTACATACAAGCTCAGTGCTGGGGGCGTTAACATGGTCTAATTCGCTCGTGATTACAGAGACACTTGCTCAGACAGTTGAGCAAACAACGACTTGAGCGCTTTACCACGGTGAGATAGTTGCTTCTTACGTGCTGGCTCAAGTTCGGCAGACGCGCAGTTGTCTTCAGGAACGAAGAAGATTGGGTCGTAGCCAAAGCCATTTTCACCGTGTGCTTCAGTTAGAATGCGACCTTCCCACTTACCGTGACAAACGATAGGGGTTGGATCGTTCTCGTGACGCATCAAAACCAATACGCAGTGGAAGCGAGCGGTGCGCTCTGCTTCTGGTACACCTTCCATTGCTTTAAGCAGCTTCTCTAGGTTCTCTTGGTCAGAGGCTTTTTCACCTGCATAACGCGCAGAGTAAATGCCCGGAGCGCCTTTCAAGAAATCGACTTCTAAGCCAGAGTCGTCCGCAATCGCAGGAAGACCCGTTTCTTGTGCTGCATGGCGAGCTTTGATGATCGCGTTTTCGATGAAAGTCGTGCCAGTTTCTGCTACTTCAGATACGTTGAATTCACTTTGCGCCAATACTTCAAAACCGAAGTCAGACAGCAGATCTGCCATCTCACGAACTTTGCCTTGGTTGCCTGTTGCTAGCACTATCTTTTTCATGGTCGTCTCTTTCTGTAGCGATAAAGGGAGAACGCAGTGTTCTCCCTGATTAAATTGGTTCTAGAGTTATGATGTTCTAAAAGCTTTTAGATTATCACAACCCAATTACTCTTCGACATAAAATTTCTGGGTGAATTTAAGCTTACCTGAGCCTTTGTTTCCAGCTTTAACGTCAATATCGAAGGTAAAAGTTTCTTCGTTAGTAATACCGAGCTCAGCTAGGTAGTAAATCGCATCGCCTTCTTTCACTTCACGGAAGGTGAGCTTTTGCGTTTGACCGATAAGGTTCTTTGCCTGACCACTGATTTTAGCTTCAACGGCAGGTTTACCTAAAGAGGCACTGTCGAGCACACTGATGTTCAGTACTGCATTGTAGCCATTACGCTTGATGTCGTAGCTACGGGCGATCTTGGGAGTTAAAAAGGTTGAGTTAAACGCGATGTAGTGTACCTCGATGTCTTTCATGGTTTTGAACTGACCTGCCATGCTTGGTAAAGACAACAGGCTGATCAGTAGGGCGGTAATCCATTTGCTCATTATCACTTCCTCGAATCGGGCGTTTTATTATTGGTACGAATTTCGTAAATAAAAAGCCATCAAATGATGGCTTTAATTTCTGTTGGTATTTGTACTGGGGATTCTATCCGAATTTGTTTATGACGTCCCAGTTCACCTTTTTCTATGTGAACCAAACCTTTAGCAACTTTAAATTGTTTGGCTAAAAACTTGGTTAGGTGTGCATTCGCTTTACCATCGACAGGCGGTGCGGTAATGGCAATTTTGAGCTCTTCACCATGCAAGCCGACGATCTTGTCGCGGCTTGCTTTTGGTTGGATATAGAGCCGAAGCACCACATCCTCGCCGTCATGCCAAACTGCTTCTGACATTATAGTTGGTACCAGATAGGACCAATCATGTCGCCCATCAGGAAGTTAGCAAATTGCAGACCAATGAACAGCACAAGCACGCTCAAGTCGAAGCCACCCATTGCAGGGATGATGCGACGGATTGGCGCTAGCATTGGTTCAGTTAGTTGATGGAATACGTACTCGATAGGGCTGCGACCTTGGCTAACCCAGCTTAGGATTGCGCGGATCAGTAGTACCCAGAACAACAAGCCGCCAGCAGCCTTAATCAGAGACAATAAGCCTAGGAATAGGAAGTCCATGCTGAATGAAACCGAACCGCTAGAAGCGATCAGGATCAGCGCAACAAACTTAAGCACACACAGTACATAAGCGAACAGTACCGTTGCTAGGTCGATGCTGCCGATAGATGGAATCACACGGCGCAGCGGTCCTACAACCGGTTGGGTTGCTTTGACGATGAACTGCGAGAATGGGTTGTAGAAATCTGCACGAGCAGCTTGCAACCAAATACGCAAAATCACGACCATGATGTACAGGTCAAATAGGGTTGAGATGAGAAAACTCATTGAATTCATAAGGTACCCTTAACAAGTAAGTGAGTGACACTGAGTGGATGCCACTCAAGTCATTAAAACAGTTTTTCCATTTCTTCAGCACGAGCAACCGCAGCTTGCATTGCTTTTGCCACAATATCAGACAGTTGGTGCTCGTTGAACGTACGTAGCGCTTCTGCCGTTGTGCCACCTTTTGATGTCACGTTCTCGCGTAGCGTTGAAAGCTCAGTTTCTGGATTTTCCACTACCATGCTTGCTGCGCCAAGTGCTGCTTGCTGAACTAACGTGCGAGCCGTGTCTTTATCGAAGCCTTGAGCAATCGCTTCTGCTTGCATCGCTTCCATAAACAGGAAGAAGTAAGCCGGTGCGCTGCCTGCCGCTGCAATTACGTTATTGATGCCAGATTCTTGCTCAACCCAACATACCTTACCGCAGGCTTGCATTAGCTCTGCCGCGAAAGCTTTATCTTGTTCTTGCACATATTCAGGCGCGTAAAGACCACTCATGCCCAAGCCAAGTTGCGAGGGTGTGTTTGGCATCACGCGAACCAAGTTGAGCTTAGTCGCTAGCATGTCATCCAAACGTGAACAGCTGATGCCAGCCGCAATAGAGATAACCAGTTTATTGCTGAAGTCGATAGATTGCAGTGGTTTACACACTTCTTCCATCATTTGTGGCTTCACAGACAATACCACAACATCCGCTTCTGTCGCGGCTGCGATGTTATCGCTGGTGGTACGGATACCAAAGTCTTGCTCAAGAGGTTGGCGACGCGTCTCAGATGGGGCGGTCGCAATGATGCTCTGTGCAGGGTAGCCATTTGCTACAAGGCCAGAAACAATCGCTCGCACCATGTTTCCCGCGCCGATAAAGGCAATCTTTTTATGTTCCATATGTCTGATTTCCAAATATAAATTCTTACAATTTGTTGTGCGCTCAGGTGTATAATTGCGTCACTTTATTCTGGCTACCGAAAGAGACGGCAGTCAGACTCAAATTCACAGTGTCTAACAACGATTCGCTTTATTGCTGTTTGCTGTAGTCGCGCGCGCCAAAAATCGCTGTGCCGATGCGCACCATGGTGCTACCTGCTTCGATTGCTGCATCCATGTCGCCGCTCATTCCCATAGATAGCGTATCGACATCAGGGTATTGCTGAGCTAGCTTTTGCTTTAGCGCTTCCAGTTGCTTAAATGCACGAAGTTGTGATTCGTAATCTGGTACGTTGGCAGGAATCGACATCAACCCTCTTAACGTGAGGTTTGGAAGGCGAGAAATCAACTCAGCCAGCTCGAATATTTCTGCATCGCTGACGCCTGATTTTGATTCTTCACCACTGGTGTTTACTTGAATCAGAACTTGCAGCGGTTTTAGTTCGCTAGGACGTTGGTCATTGAGGCGCTGAGCGATCTTAGCGCGATCAACGGTGTGAACCCAATCGAAATGTTCAGCAACAGGACGTGATTTATTGGATTGAATTGGACCAATGAAGTGCCATTCGATTCGATTATCTGGATAATGCTCGGCAAAGTGCTGAACTTTACTGACGCCCTCTTGGACGTAGTTCTCACCAAATGCCAGCTGGCCACCTTGGTAAGCTTCGAGAATTGCCTCGACAGGTTTAGTTTTGCTTACTGCTAGAAGTTGCACGGACTCTGGAGAACGACCGCATTTTTGTTCGTCGTGTCGAATTTGAGAGGTGATATGTTCAATGTTTTGTTGAATACTACTCATAGCTGTACTTTAGACTTAAGGATTTTAAATGGATATCACTGAGTTACTGGATTTTAGTGTAAAACATAATGCTTCGGATCTACATCTTTCTGCAGGTGTACCACCAATGGTTCGTATTGATGGTGATGTGAGAAAGCTGGGCATTCCAGCGTTTACACACCAAGAAGTGCACCGTTTGGTTTTTGAAATCATGAACGATGCGCAGCGCAGTGAGTTCGAAGAAAAACTCGAAGTCGATTTCTCATTTGAATTGCATAACGTTGGCCGTTTTCGTGTCAACGCTTTCAACCAATCTCGCGGTTGTGCGGCTGTGTTCCGTACCATCCCAAGCAGCATTCCAACACTGGAAGAGCTAGAAGCTCCTGAGATCTTCAGAAAAATCGCTAACGCCGAGAAAGGTCTGGTTCTGGTTACTGGCCCAACGGGTTCTGGTAAATCGACGACCTTGGCAGCCATTGTTGACTACATTAACCGTAATCACAATAAGCACATCCTAACAATTGAAGATCCAATTGAATTTGTTCACAACAACAATAAGTGTCTGATCAACCAACGTGAAGTACACCGTGATACACACAGCTTCCAAAACGCGCTGCGTAGCGCATTGCGTGAAGACCCGGATGTGATTCTAGTCGGTGAGATGCGTGACAAAGAAACCATCAGTCTAGCGCTGACAGCGGCTGAAACCGGTCACCTTGTTTTCGGTACACTACACACGAGCTCTGCGGCGAAAACCATCGACCGTATTATCGATGTTTTCCCGGGGAGCGACAAAGACATGGTGCGCTCGATGTTGTCGGAATCGCTGCGTTCGGTTATCGCGCAAAAGCTTTTGAAACGTAACGGCGGTGGTCGTATTGCGTGTCATGAAATCATGATGGCAACACCGGCGATCCGAAACCTTATCCGTGAAGATAAAGTCGCGCAGATGTACTCGATCATTCAGACCGGTGCGGCGCACGGCATGCAGACCATGGAACAAAATGCTCGTCAATTGATGGCGCAAGGCATGGTGTCGCGTGAAGAAGTGGACAAGAAAGTTGAAATTGAAGCGCAGCAATTCTCGTAACGAATCACACAGGTAATAGCGAATACGGACGATGGATCTGAATAAATTTCTCGAAGGCATGTTGGCGTTAAAAGCGTCGGATCTCTATATCACTGTTGGTGCGCCGATCTTGTTTCGTGTCGATGGCGAACTGCGCCCGCAAGGCGATAAGCTGACTGAAAATGATGTGGCTGTGTTACTCGATAGTGCGATGGATCCGGAGCGACGTCAGGAGTTTCGTAAAAGCCGTGAGTCGAACTTTGCCATTGTCCGTGATTGCGGTCGTTTCCGTGTCAGTGCCTTCTTCCAACGTGAATTGCCTGGCGCGGTGATTCGTTGTATCGAGACCAATATTCCGACTTTTGAAGAACTTAAACTTCCTTTGGTTCTGCAAGACCTTGCGATTGCAAAGCGTGGTTTGGTGCTGGTGGTTGGTGCAACAGGTTCTGGTAAATCAACGACTATGGCCGCGATGACTGGCTACCGTAACAGCAATAAAACGGGGCATATTCTTACGGTAGAAGACCCGATTGAATTTGTGCACGAGCATAAGCGTTGTATCGTGACCCAGCGTGAAGTGGGCTTGGATACCGACAGCTATGAAGTAGCGTTGAAGAACTCACTGCGTCAAGCGCCAGACATGATTTTGATTGGTGAGATTCGTAGCCGAGAAACGATGGAATACGCAATGACCTTTGCTGAGACGGGCCACTTGTGTATGGCGACACTGCACGCCAACAATGCAAACCAAGCGCTTGAGCGTATTCTGCACTTGGTGCCGAAAGACCAGAAAGATCAGTTCCTGTTTGATCTGTCGATGAACTTAAAAGGCGTGGTAGGTCAGCAGTTGATCCGTGATAAGAACGGTCAAGGTCGTCATGGTGTGTTTGAGATCTTGTTAAACAGTCCACGCGTTTCGGATCTGATCCGCCGTGGTGATCTGCATGAGTTGAAAACGACCATGGCACGCTCGAATGAATTTGGGATGCTGACCTTTGACCAGTCACTCTACAAGCTAGTGATGCAAGGTAAGATCAGTGAAGAGGATGCTTTGCACAGTGCTGATTCCGCTAACGATCTGCGTTTGATGTTGAAGACGCAGCGCGGTGAAGGCTTCTCAACGGGTACGCTGGCGAACGTAAAGATCGATATGGATTAATCCATTCCAGAAACGAAAAAGGTTGGCATCTGCCAACCTTTTTCGTTTCTGGAAGTGTTTACTCACCCCAAAGGCTTTCAAACCAGCTCTCAAGAATTACGACCGCTGATTGGCAGTCGATATTGCCTTTCGATAGTGCTTTGTAGCCACCCATACTGAATAGCTCTGAGCGTGCTTCGGCTGTCGATAGGCGCTCATCATGCAATTCAACGGGTAAGCCGTAGCGACCTTGTAGGCGATTAGCGAACTTCTTCGCTCGTGGTGTGATGGTTTCTAGAGCTTTACCGTGCAAATCGGTAGGTAAACCAACGACCAATAAATCCGGTTGCCACTCTTTAATTTGCTTCTCTATATCATCCCAATTTGGAATGCCGTCATTCGCTTTGAACGCTTTGAGCGGGGAAGCGGTTCCCGTGATTTCTTGTCCGATGGCGCTACCAATGCTCTTGGTACCGAAATCGAAAGCCATAATAGTGCGTGACATAAGGTGTCTCGAATCTAAATCAATAAAAATAAGTTGTCGCAGGAGAGCGCGTTACGCGTGTCCAGCATCGGAAGATAACTGGCTTGGATCGATGCCCAATTTCTCAACGGCTTTTTTCCAACGGTCGATGATAGGTGTCTCAAAGATGATCTCTGGCGTCGCTTCAATGGTTAACCAAGAATTCTCTACTAGCTCAGCTTCTAACTGTCCTGCACTCCAACCGGAGTAACCCAGCGCCACGAGATAGTCACTTGGTTCCGCTTCAGTACCAAGTACCGACAAGATGTCTTTAGACGTGGTAACCGTTAGCTCATCAGTCATTTGAATGCTTGATTCGTAGTAGTCTTTTGGTTTGTGCAGGATGAAACCGCGATCTTCAGAAACCGGTCCACCATTGTAGACGGGTCTATCTAAACTTGCTTCGAACAATCGAGGGTGCACGGGTTGCACTTCGACTTGCTTGAGCATGTTACCAACCGTGATATCGACGGGTGCATTGATCATTAACCCCATTGCGCCCTCTTCGTTGTGTTCACAGACGTAGATAACGCTATTCTGGAAGTAGGGATCTTTCATTCCCGGCATCGCAACTAAGAAATGGTTTGTGAGGTTCATTCTCATCTCGACCTTATAAGGCTATTAGAAACACTTAAGCAAACACCATGCTTGCAACCCTAGGGTATGTGCATGAGTTTGCTTAAGTTAATGCACAACGCTTTCTATTAACTGTAATACAGTTTGAGTTATTCGCCTTTTACGCGGCGCTCAATTGCGTCCATTAGCTTGCCAGTGATGGAAATATCAAAAGCGGCTTCGATTTCGCGAATACAAGTTGGGCTCGTTACGTTGATTTCTGTTAGCTTGTCGCCAATCACATCAAGACCAACAAAGATAAGCCCTTTTTCTTTCAGTGTTGGTGCGACTGCTTGGGCTATCTTCATATCAGTTTCGCTCAGTGGACGAGCTTCACCTGTACCGCCTGCCGCTAGGTTACCGCGCGTTTCGCCTTTTGCAGGGATACGAGCAAGGCAGTAAGGCATTGGCTCCCCGTCAACCACTAGGATACGCTTATCACCATTGCTGATGTCTGGCACGAAGGTTTGCGCCATTGCGTAGTTCTGGCCGTGGTTTGTTAGTGTCTCGATGATTACCGATACGTTTGGATCGTTCTCTTTCACGCGGAAGATAGATGCGCCGCCCATACCATCAAGTGGTTTTAGGATCACATCACCGTGTTCTTCACGGAAGGCTTTAATCTTCTCTGCTTTACGCGTCACGATGGTGGTTGGCGTTAGCTCTGGGAACCAAGCGGTGAACAGTTTCTCGTTACAGTCACGTAGGCTTTGTGGCTTGTTCACAATCAGTGCGCCTTGCTCTTCAGCGCGCTCAAGGATGTAAGTGGCGTAGATGTACTCTGTGTCGAACGGAGGATCTTTACGCATTAGCACGGCATCAAGCTCAGACAGTTCGATAGTCTGCTCTGATTTGAATTCGTACCAACCCGTTGGATCTTCTTTTAGCTCAACCACTTTGGTGTCTGCGATTGCTTTACCTTGGTCTAGGTGCAGATCGTTCATTTCCATGTAGTGGATTTCGTAGCCGCGGCGTTGCGCTTCAAGCATCATGGCAAAGCTAGAGTCTTTTTTGATGTTAATGGACGAGATTGGGTCCATTACAATACCGAGTTTGATCATTATTTTTCTCCGTTTTAACCAAGATCGCCGAAACGAACTTGTAAGGCTGTAATTGCTGTCAGAGCCGCAGTTTCGGTGCGCAGAACGCGAGGGCCGAGTAGCGTCTCTTCAAATTGGTATTCGCGAGTCATGTCGATTTCGTCAGAAGATAGACCGCCTTCAGGGCCAATCAATAGACGAACTTTTTCAACCGGTGTTGGCAGGGTGTTGATTGAGTATTTCGCTCGTGGATGTAGGTTAAGCTTCAAGCCATCGTATTCTTCCTGACACCACTCTTCTAAGCTCATGATAGGGCGAATTTCAGGTACTACATTACGGCCACATTGCTCACAGGCACTGACCGCGATTTTTTGCCACTGAGCGAGTTTCTTCTCGAAACGTTTTTGATCCAGTTTTACGCCGCAACGTTCAGAGATAAGCGGTGTAATCGTATTTACGCCAAGCTCTACGGATTTTTGGATGGTGAATTCCATCTTGTCGCCACGCGAAATCACCTGACCAAGGTGAAGGTCCAGTGGTGATTCAATGCTGCTTTCTACGCGTTCAGAGATCTCAACCATCACATTCTTTTTGCTGACTTCGCTGATGACTGCTGGGAATTCTGCGCCGCTGCCGTCAAAGAGCAGGACTTCTTGACCTTCTTTCATGCGAAGTACACGACCAATGTGGCCAGCTGCATCGTCGCTAAGAGCAATAGCGCCAAGTTGTTGAATGGTTTCTGGATGATAAATTCGAGGGATACGCATTGTGTTTCGATTTCCTGCATACGCGAGTGTTTAGACACTAACATGGATGCTTTCCAGCGAAAAAACAAGGGGCAAGAGGCGTTTCCACTACAGTAAATGACAACGCCTCGAATAGCGGAGGTGTACTGCGGTAATTGCGGGAAGAATTACAGCGCGCGACAAGCCTCTTGAACGAATGGGTTGTGGTTGCCTTGAATCTTAGCAATGCGTTCATCGCGCTCACATTCCCACTTGTCTACTGGATAGGTTTTGTTCCAAGCACTCATCAATTGAGTTTGCTGCTTCGAAAGTTTAAAACCGTATTCTTTGCTCATGTACAGGTAAGTGCGAGCAATCGAACCACGTGCGCGATCGGGCGGCATTACTTTGCGTTGCTTAAAGTTCACTTGCATTTCACAACGGCCGTAGCTGACGCCATCCATGCCATTCCACTGACTGAAGTTGTAGTTCGAACGGTCACCGTTTACCTCTCCGATAGCTGGCGTTAGGTTGTGGAGATCGGCTTCCATAGATTTGAAGACTTTGTCGTTTCTTGTGCAGTTTTTGCGTCCACCATTTTGCCAACATTGACGCTGGTGGCCGAACTGCCATGCAGGAACCACGTGCTCCCACTCGATGCGTGATGCGCGTTTTTCTTGCTTACGAACTTGATAGCCACAAGAAGAGAGATCCGGCACGCCCTTTTTGCCTTGCCATTTTATGTCACAACCACAGTAGAAGCTGGTTGGGTGATCGGCGTAGATTTTTACCGCTTCGCGCTTGGCCGCGGAAAAAGAGCTTGGAGGCGCAGCAATCGCTGCACTAGAAAGTGCAAGCAGGAATAAAGAGAAAAGATATTTCATGATTAAAGTCTTTATAAAGTATGACTTTATTCATTCTAACACGCACAAATTAGCTTTAGTGATGAGCAAACCAACAATAACAGGCAAAAAGAGACACTTTGAGAGCGAATGTCTCTCTTTCTGGAATAGAAAAGTAAGAAATTTGTGCTGTTAGGAGAGCTGAGTTCCTGTGAAGTTCAGCGGTTGGCGGCACTTTTGGCATGAGTATACCGCTTCTTTACGCTGCACCTTGTTGTGACGACGAATTGAAAGTGGGTAGGTCATGCAACCACATCGGTATTCAAAGGTTTTACCTTGAACAGAGGCCACGTCAAAGCTGTGAGTGGTTTTAGCTGGTACTTTGAATACCGCCTCCATAACACCTTGCCATTCTTTCCCGTGTGGGCGAACGCGACCGTAAACTTGGTAGGTAATCAAGTGGGCGACTTCGTGAGGAATAACCTCTTGGATAAACGCTTGTGGATTTTCGCTGAACAGTTTTGGATTCAAACGGACTTCGTTCAATTGCAAATACGCTTTACCCGCAGCTTTGCCACGTACATTGAAAGTCAGAGAAGGAATAGGAAAAGAACGTTTGAAAGCTTGCTCTGCCATCGCGATGCAATCAGCCATCACTTGCTTGGCTTTGTAGCTCAGTTCTATATCCACGATTCACCCCATTTACTCAATAAAAAAGCCCCCGCGTTTGCGAGGGCCGGATCATAACATCTGTTTTCTAAGGCGTGTGTTTTTTCTTAATCGTCGCATGGTAAGCATGCCATGTACCGTACCCGAGGATTGGCATGGTGAAGAGCATACCAATACCGTAAGTCGCAAAGCCGATTAAGATACCGCCACAAATAATCGCAGCCCAAACGATCATCGCTGGGATGTTAGACTTCACTGCATTAAAGCTGGTGAACACTGCGGTCATCATATCGACACGACGCTCCATCATCAGTGGTATTGAGAAAGCAGAAATGCTGAACACTACACAAGCCAAGACAAAACCAACGATCGAGCCAATAACTAAGAAAGGTAAGAACTCAGTCAGTGGCGCACCCTGTACAGAAGGGTACAGCGCATGGAGTAGGGCAGCAATTCGCATCCAGAAAATCATACATACCGCGAGCATGACAGCAAATGCCCACTGAGAGCTGGAGTTTCGCCCGATGGCTTTCATTGAATGGAACAAACTTGGTTTGTGTCCGCGTTCTCTCTCCCAACTTGCGTCATATAAGCCGAGCGCTAAGAATGGGCCTATTAACATGTAAACAATCAGGCTTGGCATCACGACGAGATGCGTGCCTTGCCACTGAACCAGAAGCACGATACCAATCGCAGCAGCCATAAAGCAGATGCCGTAGAAGGCACTGATGAGTGGCATGCGGACAAAGTCATGCAGACCCAACGCGAGCCAATGGAAGGGTGCCGATATGCTAACGGTATTACACGGAATGGTTCTGGCGTATTCATTATCTGGAACTTCCTTTCGTTTACCCTGGAAGTCAGATGGGTTCACGGTACGAGGCATAACTCCTCCTTGATTTATTCCCACGGTGGCACCTAGGCCATATAAAGATGTTTGGCTGACGTTTGTCATGACTCTTTTAGCCACGTGAGCCTGCATCATAGTTCTTTACGTTATATACATCGAAAAGTGCATTTAACATTATGTTAACTATTGGCGGAGATGGGGCAATTTACAAATAATTGCTGAATTTTTGTTCAAGGAAAGGATGAGAAGGCAGAGAAGGGGCAGAAACAAAAAGCCCCCGCCAGAGGCGAGGGCTTTATCGATTCTTGTGTGGCTCGATTACTTGATGCCAGCGAAATCGCGTAGGATAGCTGCTTTGTCTGTAGCTTCCCATGGGAACTCTTCGCGACCGAAGTGACCGTATGCTGCTGTCTGCTTGTAGATAGGTTGAAGCAGGTTAAGCATTTCTTGTAGGCCGTATGGACGTAGGTCGAAGTTTTGACGAACCGCTTCAATGATGATTTCGTGTGATACTTTCTCAGTACCGAACGTTTCAACCATGATAGACGTTGGATCAGCAACACCGATAGCGTATGAAAGTTGGATTTCACAACGGTCAGCCATGCCAGCTGCTACGATGTTCTTCGCTACGTAACGTGCTGCGTAAGCCGCGCTGCGGTCTACTTTCGATGGATCTTTACCAGAGAATGCACCACCACCGTGACGAGCAGCGCCGCCGTATGTATCTACGATGATTTTACGACCAGTTAGACCACAGTCACCCATTGGACCACCGATAACGAAACGGCCGGTTGGGTTGATGAAGAAGTTAGTGTCTTTAGTGATCCACTCTGAAGGTAGTACTGGCTTGATGATCTCTTCCATTACTGCTTCACGTAGGTCAGGTGTTGTTACTGAATCACAGTGCTGAGTTGAAAGAACAACAGCATCGATACCAACAATCTTACCTTGGTCGTATTGGAACGTTACTTGAGATTTCGCATCTGGGCGAAGGAAATCTAGTTTACCGCTCTTACGAACTTCAGCTTGTTTCTTAACAAGTAGGTGAGAGTACGTAATTGGAGCTGGCATTAGAATTTCAGTTTCGTTCGTTGCGTAACCAAACATGATGCCTTGGTCGCCTGCGCCTTGCTCTTTAGGATCCGCTTTATCAACACCTTGGTTGATGTCTGGAGACTGCTTACCGATGGTGTTTAGAACCGCACACGAGTTCGCATCAAAGCCCATGTCAGAGTGAACGTAGCCGATTTCACGAACTGTTTCACGAGTGATTTCTTCGATATCAACCCATGCAGAAGTCGTTACTTCACCACCAACCATAACCATGCCGGTTTTAACGTAAGTTTCACAAGCAACGCGTGCTTTTGGGTCTTGCTCAAGAATTGCATCAAGAACTGCGTCAGAGATTTGGTCTGCGATTTTATCTGGATGACCTTCTGATACCGACTCAGAAGTGAACAGGTGCTTAGCCATGATAGCTCCAATCTTAAGGTTTACTCATGGCTAACTAACGCAAGCTTGCCACGAAAAATACAATACAGTTTGTAGGTGTTTCTACATCTAGACGTCTATTTTAATTTCCCACAGTCGAATTACAAGCTCTTTTTCGATTTGAATTCGTCTAGCTTATTACCCAATCGTTTGCTTTTGATGGGGTGAATTTTTCATAAATTGCCCATTAACTGCGAAAAGATTGAGTTAAAACCTCAAAAATGGTGAGTAAAACGTTTGCAGTCAGATTTTGGCTCTGAGAGAATATTGCCCGCACTTTTGTACTTGGTTCACTTAGTGAAAGTGCCCACATTCCTTTATCAATTCGCTTAATGCACTCAGGAGCAGACATGTCTTCTCGTAAACATCTGGCAAATGCAATCCGCGCTCTTAGCATGGATGGTGTTCAACAAGCTAACTCTGGCCACCCAGGCGCACCTATGGGTATGGCTGATATCGCTGAAGTTCTTTGGCGTTCTCACCTAAACCACAACCCAGCTAACCCAGAGTGGGCTGACCGCGACCGTTTCGTGCTGTCTAACGGCCACGGCTCTATGCTGATTTACTCTCTACTGCACCTGAGCGGTTACGAGCTGTCTATCGACGATCTTAAGAACTTCCGTCAGCTTCACTCTAAGACTCCTGGTCACCCAGAGTACGGTTACGCACCTGGTATCGAGACAACAACAGGTCCTCTAGGCCAAGGCATCACCAACGCTGTTGGTATGGCAATGGCTGAGAAAGCGTTGGCAGCTCAGTTCAACAAAGAAGGCCACGACATCGTTGACCACTTCACTTACGTGTTCATGGGTGACGGCTGTCTAATGGAAGGTATCTCGCACGAGGCATGTTCTCTTGCTGGTACACTAGGCCTTGGCAAACTGATCGCATTCTGGGATGACAACGGCATCTCTATCGATGGTCACGTTGAAGGTTGGTTCTCTGACGACACGCCTAAGCGTTTTGAATCTTACGGCTGGCACGTAATCCCTGCTGTAGATGGTCACGACTCTGAAGCGATCAACGCAGCAATCGAAGCGGCAAAAGCAGACCCTCGTCCAACACTTATTTGTACTAAAACCATCATCGGTTTTGGTTCTCCAAACAAATCAGGTTCTCACGACTGTCACGGTGCGCCACTAGGTGCGGAAGAAATCGCAGCAGCACGTGAATTCCTAGGTTGGGAACACCCAGCATTTGAAATCCCTGCAGACGTATACGCTGAGTGGGATGCGAAAGCGGCAGGCACAGAGAAAGAAGCGGCTTGGAACGCGAAGTTCGAAGCGTACGCAGCAGCTTACCCTGCAGAAGCAGCAGAGCTTAAGCGTCGTCTAAACGGCGAACTTCCTGCACAGTGGGAAGAGAAGACAAGCCAAATCATTGCTGACCTTCAAGCTAACCCAGCAAACATCGCATC
>NZ_JPRD01000064.1 GCF_000817815.1 Vibrio owensii CAIM 1854 = LMG 25443 | reverse complement strand
TCATTAGCCAAGTTGCATAAGTTTGCGTGCGCCTGCAAACTCGGCATTTAAGGGTTGGGTGAGCTTTGTAACTCCTTACCATTCGGGGGTCTAACTAAGATCGCGCTTAAAAAATAACCGTTAAAACACATAATTAATATTTATGAATTTGTTCGATTTTTCCTACAAAATTTAACTGGAGGGCAAATTGTTAGGGGATGAAGGTAGCGCTACGTTTAGTGGTTTTCATTCCATAAATAATGAGAAAAGCGTCGCTCTTTTGCACTGCAATGAAAAAAATTTAAGCATAAAAAAAGGCACGTGTATCACGTGCCTTTGGAAGGAAGTTAAGAGGGGGATTATCGCTTGTTACGAAGGTAACGCTTACGACGTTCTTCTTTGCGTTTTGCTTTTTCTTCTTCTTTACGAGCGGTTTCAATCTCTACTTCAATCAATTCTTGAGTGATCATCTCAGGCAGTTCAAGAGTGATTTGTCCCAATGTGCCCTGGCGAAGTTCATGAAGAAGGATCTCAGATACTTTGTGAAGGTCTACTCGTCCGCCAGCACGTAATGCACCGCGGCGACGGCCGATCTCTTCCATCATCTCGATATCCGATTGTGGCAGTTCGTCGATTTGGTAGCGCTCTTTTAGCTTTTCAGGGTAGTGAGCCGCTAGGTATTCCACCGTGTAGAACGCGACTTCATCGTATTCCATTGCAGTGTCCTTTACCGCGCCGGTTGCAGCAAGACGGAAGCCACTGTGTGGGTTTTCTACTTTTGGCCATAGAATCCCCGGAGTGTCAGAAAGAACGATACCATTTTGAAGGTTAATACGTTGCTGACGACGTGTAACCGCTGGTTGGTTACCCGTCACTGCGATAGTGCGGCCCGCCAACGCATTGATAATGGTGGATTTACCAACGTTTGGAATACCCATGATCATGGTACGAATGTTCTTGCCAATTTCTTCACGATGCGGGGCAAGTTTACGTACCAACTCCATAATTTTTAGGACTTCAGCCTGTTGAGAGGTGGTAATAGCAATCGCTTTTACGTTGTGCTCTTTCTCGAAGTGGTCAATCCAAACTTGAGTTAACTCTGGGTCCGCAAGATCACGTTTGTTAAGCACTTTTACTACTGGCTTATCGCCCTTGAGCTCCGCGATCATAGGGTTTTCACTACTAAAAGGGATACGAGCATCAAGCACTTCAATAATGACATCTATTTGAGGGATCGCTTCTGCAATCTCTTTTTGTGCTTTATGCATGTGGCCCGGGAACCACTGGATAGAGTTGTTAACCATTTGAAAAATCGCCTTATTGTTTCATGGTTATGCTGGTGGGCTACTTAGCTTAGTTACATCACTTATGGGGATGTTGAGGGAGTGGGGTAATCATCACCACTCGTTACCACTGCAGCGAGTCATGTGAGGATCTTAACACTTTATTGAGAGAGCGGAAATGTTAGAGCAGACTGACAGAGAGATATTTAGGGGCTTAAGCCCTGTTTTAGCGGCAATTCGGTTACTTTCGAGTCGAAGGGTGTTCTCTTTCAAGCGTAACCAGCTCATTGTGACGCAGAAAACTACGCCGCAATGAGCTGAATAAGGAAAAACAAGAGGGCGTTAAGAGGCGGAGTCGAGTAGTTCGTTGATCAGTTCTGCGCGCTCAGTTCTTGCAGCTAACATCATTTGCATGTTCACCGGTGGAGCAGGGGTAGTGCGGATGTAACGAGCGTAATCAACAGGCACACCATCCACAATTAATTCTAAATGCAGGTGAGGGCCTGTTGTTCTTCCAGTATTACCAGTTCGGCCGATGGTTTGTCCTTTCGTTACGTGGTCACCCACGCGAACATCGCTACGAGACAGGTGTAAGTAACGAGACATAGAACCGTTGGTGTGGCGGATATTAATGTAATTACCGGCAAAACGATTGTAGCGTGACTTCACGACGACACCATCTGCAATACTCTGTATTGGTGTTCCAATTGGGACGGCGTAATCAGTACCTAAGTGTGGTGCAATTAAACCTGTTACTGGATGTTTTCGCTTCAAATTAAAACCAGAGCTAACTTTGTACTTTTTCGCTAGTGGAAATGAATAATATGGCTTTCGAATTAACTTATTGCCATATTCATCGTAAGCGTTGTTGTCGCCATCGTTAATAACAAAGAAGTCTCTTTTACTACCGGAATAGTAAAAAGAACTGATGTATTTTTCATTATAACTATTGGTTCGGGTTTTTATTGAGAACTTGTCGCCTTTTCTTACTGAACCAATAATGTCGAATTCATTTTCGATTAATTTTATCAAAGATTTTATCTCTCGCTGAGATAATCCTGCATTAATCAAAGAAGTCACGAAAGAGTAATCGATCACGCCTGTGGTGATCTTGGTTCGCTGAAAGTACGTCTCGTAGATGTGTTCGATGTTACTGTGGATTATTTTATTAGAAACAACAGTTTGAGGCTTTTTGGTGGCTACGCTTGGTTGCTCTTCAGGAGTAAGTAGATGATGAGTAAAAGACACGCCGGCAATGATGACGAATGCAATGAGCACAAGAGGTAGAGCAATGTTTTGTGTATGTTGTCTTAATATTAAACTTGTCATTAAATCGAAATTATGCTTAAAGGCGAAAAATTGAGGGGAGTATAATATTTAAAATAAAATCTTACACGCCGTTATAGCCAATTCCTGTGTTTTTACTAATTAAATAACGATAGATGTGAAGTAGCGCTGCTAAAGAGGTTTAAAACTACCTATTTTCTTAGCGTTTATGTTTGATTTTATGGTTATTTTGTCACGTTGAGAAAATCCTAGACAATAATATAATCGCGGCAAAATATACTCTGCCAAATTACTATGTTCACTAAAAATACGCTAAAACCAACGTTAGGTCTCATGGCTGCTTCACTTTTATTGAGTGCATGTGGCGGTGGGGATGGTGGTGACAATACACCGCCAGCTAGGAATACAGGAAGCATCTCAGGTAACGTTTTTGACGCTCCGGTCAATGGCGCCAAGATCGAGGTGTTTGAATACAAGGATGGAAAAGTCGGCAGATTGCTTGCAAGCACGACTTCTGATGCCTTTGGTGATTACAAGCTTGAATTCGAATCCTCTTCGATGCCTTTGTATGTCGTCGCGCAGCAAGGTAGCTACACCGATCCTCTCACAAAAGAAATTGTGTCATCGAGTGCGGGCAAGACTTTGCGCCTAGAAGGGGTAGTGAATTTTAGTGAAGGTAGTGATCAGAAATTAATGCTCACACCGCTGACTAATATCGTTTCTGGTTTAGCTAAGTATAAGATTTCTGGCGGCGAATCTGGCTCAGATGCGGTCTCTGAAGCCTTAGATAGTATCAATGGGATGTACGGGTTCAATGTCAATGAAACCACTCCGATTGACATAACGAAAGGTGGTCAAAGTAGCTTTGCCACTCCTGGTCACCAATACGGAGCTTTGCTAACAGCATACTCTTCATTTTCTTATGACCTTATTGAAAAATACGGTCAGTCTGAAGATAACGTCTATACCTCAATGCATTTTGCTGACATTCAATTTCGTGATGTCATCGCTGATGGTCTTCTAGACGGCTTAGAAATCAGTGACTCGACAGGTGCAGTGACGCCGCTTACGTTTGGTCAGCAGAGAATTACCAGCGACGTTTACACTCAAGATCTTTCTCAACACGTATTGATTGTAGTGAACGACCCAGAGCTTAACATCTCAGGTACGGATGCTGATGATTACGTTGCTTTTAGTCAAAAAATTAATGATTTGGGAAGCCATGGTACGACCGATGGTGTTATTCCACCACGCGATGAAACCGAAATCGATACAACACCACCAACCGTAACGCGCACCGATGGTGATGTATTAGCAAGAACAGATAGCGTAGATATCAGACTTAATGACGATATCGGTGTTCAATCTGTTTCTGCTTATGTGCAATACCAATTACATGGTGCTTGGTCAGGCGAATTCAAATGTAACGACCAACAGACTTCTGGCAGTGAGTTTTGTTCGGTAGACGCAAGCGGATTTGAAGTTGGTGTCCGTGAAACAAACATCAAAGTAAGTGTCGATACAAAAGCCATTGATGCCGTTGAGGTTGACTCAGAAACCGGCCTTTCTAATGTGACTGCTGCTCGTTTGGTGTTTTACACGGCAGATGTTTTAGGCAATGAACTTGTTCCTGGTAGCAATTCAGGCCATTACGTAAATTTCGAGTGGGATAATGATGCACCGGTCATCTCTGTTACTTCTGCAAGCGCTATCAACAACGAACTTCAAGAGTACGTATTAAAAGGCATAGTAAAAGAAGCGTCTCAAGACATTAAGTCTGTCAGCGTTTCATTTAAAAGCGGTCTCCCAGAAGATGTGGCTTGTACTCCTGTAACGGCAGAGTCGGGCAGTGCTTGTGAATTTAGTAAAGCCTATTCGACGGACGAATTCTTATCTACGACTACGTTCGATGTTAAGGCTACTGATACCAAAGACAACGTCGGTGAATACCAGCATGCAGTAAGCCGTGACGATCAAGCGCCTGCTCAGATCATTACGTACCCTGAAGGGACATCGATGAACTACGTTAATGTGACCGTCGATGGAGAAAGGTCTACGTACGAAGGGGTTTACACGCAAGATACTTATACATCAGACAATGTTCAGTCGAGTAGAGACTACTTGAAGATCGATTATGTCTATGCTGCTTCTGGCTTGAAATCAATTGATGGCGTTGATTTCGCGAACTTTAACGTTAACCTGTTAAAACAGAATAAGATCCCTTACGTACGAGTTCGAGTTTCTGATGTGAACTCCGATACGGTTTTAGGCTCAAGTGCTGACAAACTTAAACTAGTCGTGAAGTACTACGTAAGCCAAAACAACGACAACAACTACGCATTTCAAAACACAACACAAACCGTAGCATCGACGGACACTATCACCGCGAGTATCCCTCACGAAACTATTTTAGATAGCGAAGGCAGAGTCGATGAAGTTATTTACTACGTTCCTTTCGTAAAAGAGGTACTTGGTGATGGTTTTAAAAACGTTTCAGAAAACGCCAGTCAGAAACTGGTGATTCAAACCATCGACGAGTCCGACAATGAAAGTGCGACCCAAGAAGTTTACTTCCGAAGCAGTTTTGACCTACCTACGATGACGGTTGTGACCCCTTTCATTGGTGCACGTGTGCAATTAGAAGGTTTGAACCCAAATGGTGAATTCACCTCTCTAGCAAGTTGTACCACCATTCAGCAGCCAGAAAGTGATCAAACTAGCGCGCTTGATGTGGCTTCGTGTGAGACCACGACTGACGTTGTCAATTATGAATTCATGCGAGTACGTTTAATTGGTGTAGAAGGGACAGACCCTCACTACTACCAATGGAAGGACGATGCAGGCGCCAAAGCGAGCGTTAATCTAAACAATGCCAATATCGGCGCATATTTTGAACTTGACGGTTCGAATACGTATTACGTGACCGAGCTTGCCACTTACCAGACAGGTTTGTTCGATTATCGTTGGAATCAGGTAGAAGCCGGTGACAAAACGTCAGAACGCGCCTCACAAATTTTGACAGAAGTGAAATACGCTTTAGCGGGCGGTAACGAATCGTTCTTTGGATTCGATCCAACCGTAACGGCTTACGCTACAAACGAGATGCTGAAGGAGCCAATTCCTAGCGATCTATCTAACGATTATCTGCATCGTTTTCTTGTTGAAGCAATTGATGACTTAGCTCAGGACACACCTCGTAATAACTCTTCTGATTTCGCCTCCGCTATTTATGACGATCTTAGCTACGATGGTAAAGCAAACGGAATTGGCGCTGGTGGGAATCAAATCAAATTGGATGATTACGAGTTCGACTCTGATACCTACCGCAAAGACCTTGCTCAGTCTTACTACGATATCATGACTGAAAAATACGGCATCCCAGATAATATTGCTCAACTTTATGCCGATGATATTTCTACGGCTAATCCTAAACTTGGCGAAGACAATATCTTTGATAGTGGTGGCGGTAGTATTGATATTTATCCTCCGAAACAAACACTAACAATAGAGACTGGCCGCGAAACCATGGTTGGCAACAAGCGCTATGTCGCGGGTGAAGTGGTATCTAGAGTAGTGTTAGAAGATCCATCTGGGGTTGTAGAGGAAGGTGACCAAGCCCCGAAATTCCAAAGTATGTGGTATGCCATGGATGACCCAAATACTGCTATTCCATTGGAACTTAAACCACAAGAATCTGGCGATAGTAATAAATTTAGAAAAGAGTACTTCTTTACCCTGAATACAGAATCAACAGATCTCACCGATATCATCGAGTTTGCACTAGAGACAACGGCATTCGATACCAAAGGTAATGGATATACTGAGGCCGAGCCTCTTGTAGAGCGTTTGTATGTAGATAATGACTATCCGGAGGCGAGTTACATCCCTCCTATAGGTCCAGATAAAAACCCTATAGGGGAAGATGTTTATCTGAGTATTAAAAATAACATCCACGATCTAACTTTTGAGTTGAAAGATGTGGTTGGTGACAAACTCGAGAAACGTAGTTTACTTTTCTATAAGACATCTGGCGAAAGATACCCAGTTTCATATGATCAGTTTTATACCAACCAAAGCGATCGGTTTGTCGTACGCCTATGCAGTCAGGAAGATTGCTCGACTCAAGGAACAACAATTAACCCAGGTGATGGTGACTGGTTAACGGTAGTTAGCGCCGAAGATAACTTGGGGAATGCGGTGTCAGATGCCGACAATGGAGCGTCAAGGTTTCGTATTTATATCGACTCTGAGCCACCGGTTGTTAATGATGCGGAAATTTCAGAGCGATTGGGTGGCAACGATGTTTGGACTCCGGTGATCGATTGGGGTGATCTTAGTCAAGGTAGCAATGTAAAAGTCGAACTAAGGAAAGGCTCAGGTCAGTCCCAAACGTTAGAAGCTTGCGATCCTGAAACAAGCGTTTGTGATCAACCATACCTCATTGGCGAGCAGCCGGATGTTAAAGTTCAATTGGTTGCTGAAGCCTTTAATTATGATTCCAAAAATGAATTTTACGTAACGGCAACGGATAAAGCCTATCCAGCAAACGAGAGTAGGAAGGGGACGTTCAGCTTTCAAGTTGATAATAAGGGACCAGTAGTTCTACTCTCTACCCCTTGGATTGAAGACGCTTTGAATAAAGAAAACACCGTAGTAGGACGTAAGTTCAATGTGCTTTTTGAATCAGTGACAGATGATTCTGGTATTGAAGAAATATCCTTGTTCCAGGTAGATAACCCTACAGTGTTAAAAACGTTTAAGCCTGCCGACCCAAGTCAAAAATTCGAAATGCCTCTTGTAGATGCTGACACTGACAAAATTGACCTGAGGGAAGGAGAAGGAAATCGCATCAGTCTCTATGTTAAAGCAAAAGATGTTCATGGTTTTGAAAGTCAATCGAATACAAATAGCGTAATTTTTGACAACAAAGGCCCAGAATTTAGCTTGATGGGGCACGATGTTAATAGTTACTACAATAGTGATTATGTCTTTGAGCTGAGAGCTACAGATTTAGGCCCGAATGGTAACGTTTCTACTGAGGGGGTAGATCGAGAAAACTTAGAGTACTGGATATTTGAGGATGTTGAACCAGCACCGGGTACTCCGGGAACGAAAATAGTTAATGCTGACGCTCTTAAAATCCCTTTAGGTGGGCAAAGTGATGGTGAGCATACGATTAGAGTTAAAGGTTCAGATACTCGTGGTAACTCATCAACAAAAGACTTTTTGGTTAACGTGAGCAGTAAGCGTCCCCAATTAGATCTCACGATTGCTTATACAGATAGTGGCGACTTAATTGAACGAGTTATATATGAAGAAGGTGACATCAAGCTAACTTTAAAAGTAACCGATGTGAGTGGTGTTAAAGAAATTAAATCTACATATAAATACTCGGGTGAAAGTAAAGCGACAGACTTTCAGTTTTATAAAGTCGACGGTTCAGAGGACACTTGGGAAGCTACATTAACCCAGTCTCAACTAAGTACAGATGGGAACTATGAACTGAGTATTAGTGTTGAAAATAATGTCCAACATAACGGTGCTCCATTAATTACCGACATTAACCGCACGTTAAGCGTCCAGCGTAATGGTGTCGCACTTGAAATTGCAGAGCCTAATCATGATTTTCAGAACTATGTTTCTGACGGCGTGCTGGACGTCACATTCAAAACACTAAGTGAAGTTAAAGCAAAAAGCATAGAGTGTTGGGTTCGTAAGGAACACAATGGCAACGATGCCCCTACTAGTGGAGAAAAGCCTACTTCTGGCGTGAAGAATATTTCTTCGGGGCAAGAGCCTAGTTGTAGCGTTGACTCGGAAAATATTTCGTATTCACCTGCTGTTTTGATTGTCCAAACTACGGGCACGAATGGAGCGGAAGCCGTTCAGAAGTTTGACTTTAAAATGATGGATGCAGATGTTCCAGCTCCCGTTTACCCTGAATCCGACACTTACCAGTTTAAGGGCGGTGAGGTGACCTATGACTTAGATGATCCAACTAAATACCTTGCATTTGACCTTATATTTAAAGATGAGCTGTCAGGAGTAAATATTACTGACAACACGGATTTCCCTAAGTTAATTAGAATGGCTGGATCTATTCCGTTTAGTGCTGAGAGTTGTGTTTTGAATGCCAAGGGTGAAGCTGTTTGCCGATACAAAGAAAAGTATGCCGATATCATTCAAAAGACGGCGGTTACTCATGCCTATAAAATTTCTAACATTACTGATAATGCAGGCAACTTAGCAGCAGAGCATGAGTTTGAATTTTTATTACCAACTGAAAAGCCGGTAGTTGAAATTACAAGCCCTGAACGTAGTGATGTATTAAATGGTAAAATCCTCGATGTAGACTTTAGAGTTAAGCTTGCCGAATACTCGGACATAGAAAACGTAAGTGTTACTTTTGGTAGCCTGTCATACGACTTAAAAAATAACGCTGATAACTTCAGAAACTTCACCACCTGTAGTGATGATGACACGTATCGCTGTTCAACATTTCATAGTGACGAGTTGGATGCGGGTCTAGAAAATAAAGCGTTATCAATCGAGGTTCTGGTCACTGACGTTTGGGAAAACCGAGGGTTAGATTTAGTTGAAGATATTCGATTTGATAATACTGCTCCTGTCATTGGAGATGCGATCACGGTTACTGAGCAAGCAGATGACAAAGTTAGGTTCACTTTTGTCGAGATGAAAGATGACGTCAGTGGTTTAGCGAGGGTTAAGTACACTGTTCGAGCGCTTGGCTTTGAAGAAGAAAAAACGGAAAACATGACTTATTTCGAGTTATCCAAAGATCAGCTCTTAGGTCGTGATCAGATAACGGTTGAGGTAATCGCGACTGATGCGGTGGATAACCAAAGTAGTGAAGACAAGGTTATCGATTTGAGTAAGCCTGCCGTTGCTCTTTCTTTCGATCACATGACTAGCTTGCTGGGAGGCAAGCTAGCATTCACTAAAGAAAGTCAATCGTTCACGATTACGTCTACAGAGGGGGAGCATGTCAAGGCAACTCATTATTCCATTGATATGGTTCCAACTACCGGAGACCCGCTTAACTTCAACGGCAATATTGTGTCGTCAAGCGCGACTGGTACCATGGATTTTGCAATTGATGACCAAGCTGAATACATATACAAAGTGACAGTCACTGACTCAATGGGACGTGCTATTAAAGACTTTACGCTTTTTAATAATACTTATAATGCCGAGGGTATCGCATCAGTTGTTGATTATGAAGACCCTGAAGTGTCGATTGTCGATACCACGCAGGATGACAAAGCGACAGATGATGGCAAATATCAGTTGGATGTAACTGCTCAGGTAACAGACAAAAACTTAAGTTCAGTAACATCAACAGCTGACAACGGCTCAGGTCTAGCAGTAGGGCCACAGTCAATCACGGAGCCTACCAACGATGGCGAACCTTATGTGTTTCACTACTTATTATCGCCAGGAAATTACACGATAAAAGTAATCGCGAATGATGCTGTCGGCAATCAAAAGGATGGACAGACAATTTACGAAGTGGTGGCAGCGACAGTCCCTGAGCTAACAATATCGACGACTGCAAGCACACCTTTGGCTGGTGGCGTCGAAGTCCCGCTTACGTTTACGTTTACAGAAGAAGTCACAGAATTTGATATTTCAGACGTAAAGTTAGATGAGAATAATGGCGGTGAGTTAAAACCTTTATCTTGGAGTACCACTGACAACATAACTTGGACAGTCAGATACATAACACCAGAAAGAGAAAATATAGACATAACCATACGGGTCGATGATGGAAGCTACAAGAGCATCAACAATATCCCCGGAAAAGGGGATAGTTTGATTCTGGGGGTAGAAGGTGTGTTACCTACGCTTACTAAAGTAACGTTTGATCCACTGCATCAAGAAATTGGAAAGGCAGTAGACGTTAAGCTTGAGTTTGACAAAGAGTTACAAGAAGCAACGGCAACATTAGGTGCGAATAATGTTACTTCGCTAACGGCTGATCCTGCTGATAAGAAAGTTTGGACCGGAACCGTTAATGTCCCAGACGTACCAGAACTCGGTGTTGACCTAGTGGTGAGTCAATATAAAGACCTAGTAGGTAATGTGGGTGAGGATAATACGTCATATACATTGCCAATCACGCCAATCTTGGCGATCACGCCAGTAGGCAATGTGGATGGCACGAATGCGGCCTCATTGCAGATTGCGGGGACGTCAACTCGCTTTGATGGCCAAACGGTGAACGTAGAAATCAAAGCGCAAGGCAGTGAAACGCCTATCGTGAGCAGCAATGCCACGGTGCAAAGCGGCGGGGCTTGGACGAGCAACGCGATGGACATCAGTGGTGAGCCAAATGGCACCTACAACGTGGTGGTGACGGGGACCAACGCATC
>NZ_JPRD01000063.1 GCF_000817815.1 Vibrio owensii CAIM 1854 = LMG 25443 | reverse complement strand
GTCTAGGCTCTAATGCCGATCAGTTAAACATTAATCGGCAGATCAATTGAATGCTCCTTCCAATGTGTAAAAATCCGATAGACTCTGTTTAGCGGATTTTTTTATGCACGTTTCTCAAGCCCTCGATATCATAAATAACTACAAACCGAATGAAGTCGAAACTCTCGCAGACCTCCTACCGATTGAGCTAATCAAAGATGCCTATGAGCTGACAGATACAGTCACTCTTAGAAAGCGAAAACTGACTTTGGAATCGATGGCATGGCTGTTGGTCGGAATGGCTATTTATAACGACAAATCTATGGCTGATATCGTTAATATGCTCGATATTATCGACCGTTCAGGTAAACCGTTTGTTGCCCCGAGTGCATTAACACAGCGTAGAAAAAATCTCGGTGAATCCGCGGCTAAAGCTCTTTTTAAGTGTACGCAAAGACATTGGTTTGAGCATGCAAGACTACCCAACTGGAACGGACTCACACTGCTTGGTGTTGATGGGGTTTTGTGGCGAACAGAGGATACTGATGATAACGCCGAGGCTTTTGCAAAGCCTACCAATCGTGATGGTAAAGAAACACAGTACCCTCAGCTACGTATGGTGTGCCAGATGGAACTAAGCAGTCATCTAATCACAGGCAGCGCTTTCGACTGTTATACCGTGAATGAAATGACGCTGGCCGAGCAACTAATAGAAACGACTCCTGACAACAGTCTAACCCTTTTCGATAAAGGCTTTTACTCTCTTGGGTTACTTCAAGAGTGGAGCACTAAAGGTGTAAATCGACATTGGCTCATCCCAATGAAAAAGGGATTAAATTATGAACTCGTTCAGTCCCTTGGTCGACAAGATAAACTCATTAAACTGAAGAGTAACCCGCAAGCTCGCAAGAAATGGCCAACGCTAGAACGTGAAGTTGTTGTCCGTCTAATCACGAGGGTCAAGAATGGCAAGTCATATGATGTTCTTACCTCAATGACCGACCCAATGCTTTACCCAAAATCAGACATAGTTGGTCTTTATGGATACCGCTGGGAAATTGAGCTCGGATACAGAGAACAAAAACAATATATGCTTGGTAACCGGCTTACATTAAGAAGTCGACTTCCAGAATTAGTGAAGCAAGAGCTCTGGGGTATCTTGCTAACGTATAACTTGGTCAGGTATCAAATGGTTCAAATGTGTCATACGTTGAATGGAGATTACCTGCCATACCAACTAAGCTTCAACGGTGCATTAGCCCATATTATGCGCTTGCTAGTCGGTCTTCCATATTCGTCACCAGGAGCAATACCTAGGCAACTCCAGAACTTTTACTCAATAAGCGAGAGTTTAATATTAGAGCCAAGACGGGAAAGATCCTTCCCTAGAGTAGTGAAGAAAAAACCTAGCCGATACCCTAGAAAAAACAATGCCGCTCACCTTAAGTGAACGGCATTAG
>NZ_JPRD01000062.1 GCF_000817815.1 Vibrio owensii CAIM 1854 = LMG 25443 | reverse complement strand
GTTTCTGTGACCTCGACATTGGATGCGTTGGTCCCCGTCACCACCACGTTGTAGGTGCCATTTGTCTCACCACTGATGTCCATCGCGTTGCTCTTCCAAGCCCCGCCGCTTTGCACCGTGGCATTGCTGCTCACGATAGCCGTTTCACTGCCTTGCGCTTTGATTTCTACGTTCACCGTTTGGCCTTCAAAGCGTGTTGACGTCCCCGCAATCTGCAATGAGGCCGCATTCGTGCCATCCACATTGCCTACTGGCGTGATCGCCAAGATTGGGGTAATTGGCATTGAGTGACTGCTGTCATCTGCGCCTGTGTTACCTGACAAGTCTTGGTAGTCTTTCACCACTAAACCTACTGTCAACCCTGACGTGACGGG
>NZ_JPRD01000061.1 GCF_000817815.1 Vibrio owensii CAIM 1854 = LMG 25443 | reverse complement strand
CTCCGCCACTTATTTAGAAACCCAGTCTTCAGACTGGGTTTTGTCGTTTATAAGCAAAAATATTTTCCTTTTCCGAGGAATGAGTCCCGCTTGAACGCAACCCCGGCCTCTCCGCCACTTATTCAGGCAAAGCGCTAAACTGCGCGTCCCGGCAGAAATGCTATGGCTTTTTCGTATCTGACAATTCAATTCACCTATCGGTGAATGAATCCCGTTCGTGTGCGAGTCCAATTACGTGCAAGCCCAGTTGTTCCTCCACTTATTTAGAAAACCAGTCTTCGAGCTAGTTTTTGTCGTTTCAGGCTCCTTCAGATCTCTGTGCCCTGCTACATAAAGACCTTATTTCTCTTTTCTCGGTATTCATTTTCCAAATATTAAAAATAATTAAAGGTAAGCACTTACTTAATCTGCTCGCTTTGCTAATGATGTCTTTGTTATGTGAGTAGTGACGCTAGTTTCTCTCAAGCGTAGTTCTATATTTTGCCTTCGAGGTTTACTGTAAATAAAAAGCCCGTTATTTGTGTAACGGGCTTTTTATTTCATTTGAATGAGGCATGTCTACAGGGAAATATACTTACTTTCTGCGACTTCCCATAGAGCTTTCACTAATGGGTTTTCTAGCTGGCTCTTGATGCAACAGACTCCCAGCTCAAATGGTTTTATAGGTAGAACCTTGAGTCGATTTATCTTCTCTCTGACAGGACTGTTGTTGATTACCACATCTGGTGCGATACCGATGCCACAACCTAAAGCCACCATACTGACAATGGCTTCGTGACCTGCCACTTGTGCGTAGATGTTTGGTTTGAACTTCATTTGCTTAAACCAAACATTCGCTCTTTCTCTTGCTGTGCCTGCTTCTGGGAGAATAAAAGGGATCGTTGACCAATCTGGGGTTTCTTTCTGTAGCTCTTCGGCAAAACTGCTGACTCCAACTGGGGCAATAACCGATAGAGGTATCTCGCTGATTGGTTCAAAAGCAACCTTAGCGGGTAGTTGGTCCGGCTTTGCAGAGATCGCGATATCAGCTTCATCCGCCAGAATCTTATCGATGGCTTGGGCTGGATCGCCGGTAGAGAGTTTGAATTCAATAAATGGATGCTGAATGCGGAATTCAGAAATAAGTTCTGGGAGGTGGCTGTAACTTGCCGTTACCGAGCAAAATAAACGTATCTCCCCTTTTAACTCGTCTTCCGTTCCTTTGACGTAGCTTTGGTATTGCTGCCATTCACCCAAGATCTTTAGTGCAACAGGCAACAGCTTCTTTCCTTGAACTGTTAATTCGACACTTCGGTTATCACGCAAGAACAGCTGTTGGTGTGTTTCTTCTTCCAATTTCTGGATCTGCCGACTCAGCGCGGAAGGGCTGATATGCATTGCTGCTGCTGTCTTAGCGAAGCTTTTACTATCACATAGGTGAATGAATAGTTGCAGGCTTTTGATGTTCATTAAATCTTCACTTCCATGTTGCATTAATTGCAATAAGTAATTGTGAATATATCACTTTCAGCAACAGAATGTCTGTTTTAGTATGAACTCATTCGGTAACACAAATACCGACCTCTATGGAAGAATGTTAAGGAGCACCCAGATGGCTAACTATTTCAATACCCTAAACTTGCGTGAGCAATTGGACCAACTTGGTCGTTGTCGCTTTATGGACCGCGAAGAATTCGCATCAGAAGCAGATTACCTAAAAGGTAAAAAAGTGGTCATCGTAGGTTGTGGTGCTCAAGGCCTTAACCAAGGTCTGAACATGCGTGACTCTGGCCTAGACGTTGCTTACGCTCTACGCCAAGCAGCGATCGACGAGCAACGCCAATCGTTCAAAAACGCAAAAGATAATGGCTTTGAAGTAGGCAGCTACGAAAAGCTAATCCCAGAAGCTGACCTAGTTATCAACCTAACACCAGACAAGCAACACACGAACGTTGTTGAAACGGTAATGCCGTTAATGAAAGAAGGCGCAGCACTGGGCTACTCACACGGTTTCAACGTTGTTGAAGAAGGCATGCAAATCCGTAAAGACCTAACAGTTGTTATGGTTGCGCCTAAGTGTCCAGGTACAGAAGTGCGTGAAGAGTACAAGCGTGGTTTCGGTGTACCAACACTAATCGCGGTTCACCCAGAGAATGATCCAAAAGGTGAAGGTTGGGACATTGCGAAAGCTTGGGCTGCAGGTACAGGTGGTCACCGCGCAGGTTGTCTAGAGTCTTCATTCGTAGCAGAAGTTAAATCTGACCTAATGGGTGAGCAAACTATCCTATGTGGCATGCTACAAGCTGGTTCTATCGTGTCTTACGAAAAGATGGTTGCTGACGGCATCGACCCAAGCTACGCAGGTAAACTTCTACAATACGGTTGGGAGACAATCACCGAAGCACTTAAGTTTGGTGGTATCACTCATATGATGGACCGTCTATCAAACCCAGCAAAAGTAAAAGCATTTGAGCTTTCTGAAGAGCTAAAAGAGCTAATGCGTCCACTATACAACAAGCACATGGACGACATTATCACGGGTGAATTCTCAAGCACTATGATGGCTGACTGGGCAAACGACGATGCAAACCTACTAGGCTGGCGTGAAGAAACGGGCGAAACCGCTTTCGAGAACTACCCAGCAGGCGACATCGAAATCTCTGAGCAAGAATACTTCGACAACGGCATTCTACTGGTTGCTATGGTTCGTGCCGGTGTTGAGCTAGCGTTCGAAGCAATGACAGCATCAGGCATCATCGATGAGTCTGCATACTACGAGTCACTGCACGAGCTACCGCTAATCGCAAACACAGTTGCACGTAAGCGCCTGTACGAAATGAACGTGGTAATTTCAGATACAGCGGAGTACGGTAACTACCTATTCGCTAACGTAGCAACACCGCTACTACGTGAGAAGTTCATGCCATCAGTAAGCACCGACGTAATCGGTAAAGGTCTAGGCGAGTCGTCTAACCAGGTCGACAACGCTACGCTAATTGCAGTAAACGAAGCGATTCGTAACCACCCAGTAGAGTACATCGGTGAAGAGCTACGTGGTTACATGACTGATATGAAGAACATCGCAGTAGGCGGCTAATTTCTATCTAAGTCAGTAAAGAACTCCAGATAGACTGGGGTCAATAAATACAACATAAAACACAACATCTAATTAAAAGGCTTGGTCGCCGTTGACCAAGCCTTTTTGTTTTTATGAAGATGGACTTTTTCCTTCGAACTGTGGGAGTACTTCGCTGTTAAAGTCGGAAGTGTTCGTTGGGATAGAATTGAAAGAAGTTGAGGTGCAGTAAGTGTTGACGGAATTTGTCCTTAAGAAGACAAAATTGAGGCGAATCCCGAATCCCGAATC
>NZ_JPRD01000060.1 GCF_000817815.1 Vibrio owensii CAIM 1854 = LMG 25443 | reverse complement strand
TTTAACTGATCGGCATTAGACCACGAGGTCTCCTTTTTGTTTGTCTTCTATCGATAGATTTGAGCTGGCGGACTCAAGATTTATTTCGGCTGGTGGTTTTCCACTGCTTTGCGTAAGAAGCCGTCTTGGTGGTGCAGGTGAGCACGAGCCGATTCAATATCAAGATCGGTCAGGATCATTAAGATCGCCAGTTTCACCTCATAATCCGTCTGCTTAAGCACTTCGGTTGCTTGTTCTTTGCTGCAATCGGTCGCTTGCATCACAATTCGCGCTGCGCGTGCAACGAGCTTGTTGTTGGTTGCTTTCACATCAACCATCAGGTTTTGATAGCTCTTGCCCAAACGGATCATGCTTGCGGTTGTTAGCATGTTTAGCACCAGTTTCTGCGCGGTACCTGATTTTAAACGTGTTGAGCCTGTTAATGCTTCAGGGCCTACAACAGGGCTAATTGCGATGTTTGCAATATCGGCGATTGGCGAATCTGGATTACAAGATAGCGCAATCGTGGTTGCACCGATCTCGTTGGCGTACTCCAAACCACCAATGACATAAGGTGTTCGGCCACTTGCAGCGATGCCCACGACAACATCGAGATTTGTGAACTTGATATCTTTTAAGTCTTGTTCACCCAAAACCGGCGAATCTTCCGCACCTTCTTTTGCTTTTAGAATCGCCTCTGGACCACCCGCAATCAGACCAACCACCATCTTGTCAGATACGCCAAATGTTGGCGGACATTCCGATGCATCAAGCACACCTAAACGGCCACTGGTGCCTGCGCCCATGTAAACCAGACGACCGCCGACTTTAAATGCGTCGGTGATCTTATCCACCGCGAGTGCGATTTCGGGCAAAACCTTCTCAACCGCAAGTGGTACGAGCTTATCTTGCTGATTAAGTCGCTGAACAATGTCCAGAGAGGGCAGTAAATCGATGTCCATCGTATCTGGGTTACGACCTTCTGATACTAGATGGGCAAGAGCAGCAATAAGCTCGTCATTTGTCATAGTGGTTTAAGCCTTTTGAATACTGATTTCGATTTGTTTTTTCGCTGTGGCTAGCACAACGTATTTAGTTTTTAGGATAGAGCACACCCAGCGAAGCAAGACGGCTCGCACCGGTTACTTCAGGTAAGTTGCTTGGTAGCCCGTCAATATGTCGTTGAGCAAGCCAAGCAAACGCCATGGCTTCCATATAATCGCCATCGACACCTTTATCATCCGTTGTTGCGACTTGCCACTGCGGCAGAAGTTCCGCTAAACGTTGCATCAGTAGGGGGTTTCTCGCCCCACCTCCACACACCAACAGCTGTGGCTGCTGGCCATACGTGAATTTCTCCACTTCGTTTGCAATGGTCTTCGCCGAGTATTCACACAGCGTGCGTTGTACATCTTGTGCTGAGATATTGTGGTCAGCTAACTGATGATGCAGCCAATCGATATTGAACAGCTCTCGGCCAGTGCTCTTAGGCGACGACATCGCGAGGTAAGGTTCTGCTAAGAGTTGAGTTAGTAGTGCTGAATCGGTGTTGCCTTGTAGAGCAAATCGCGCGTCTTTGTCGAAGCCTTGTCCGGTGTGTTGTTCACACCATGCATCCATCAACATGTTGCCCGGGCCCGTATCGTAGCCGATCACAGCTTGCTCAGGATGCAGTACCGAGATATTGGCAATTCCACCGATGTTAAGCACCACGGTGGTGGAATCTTGCATGGCAAAAATACTTTTATGGAAGGCTGGGACGAGCGGTGCACCTTGGCCACCTAACGCCATGTCTTTACGACGAAAATCTGCCACGGTATCAATGCCCGTTTTGACTGCAATGATGTTGGCATCACCCAGTTGGGTGGTGAAGGGTAGGTCGCCAGTTGGTTGATGGAACACGGTTTGACCATGATTGCCAATGGCCCGGATTTGCTCAGCGGAATAGCCGGATTTATCCAGTAGCTGTAAAATCGCATCGGCAAACAAATGGCCAAGTTGATGGTCGAGCTCACCAATGGCTTTAAGGTTTGTGTTTTGCCCAGTGCAAACCGACAAAAGCGTCTGCTTAATATGAGCGGGCATTGGGTAATCATCGTGTGCTAGCAAGCGAACACGGTTATCTTCAATTTCAATCAGTGCGGTATCTACACCGTCCATACTGGTTCCAGACATCACACCGATATACAGTTTGTTAAGATTCACAGCCAATTCCGTCAATTCTTCGATTCACTTATTGTAAAGCAATTCTGAAGCGAATAACCTCATCGAATACGAGATATTCAGCCGATTTTGAGGAGAAAAAATGGGACCGTTATGGGTTGATGTTGCAGGCTATGAACTGACTGCAGAAGACAGAGAAATTTTGGAGCATCCAACGGTTGGTGGTTTGATTTTATTTACGCGTAACTACCACGACAGCAAGCAGCTTCAAGCTCTTACCCAATCTATCCGCAAAGCGGCGAAACGTCCGATTTTGATTGGTGTTGACCAAGAAGGTGGGCGCGTTCAGCGTTTTCGTGAAGGCTTCTCACTGATTCCTGCGGCAGACGAATACGCCAAGCATCAAAACAGTGAAGAGCTGGCTCGTCTGGGCGGTTGGTTGATGGCTGCTGAGTTGATTGCTCATGACATCGACCTAAGCTTCGCACCAGTTCTGGATAAAGGCCACCAGTGTAAAGCGATTGGCAGCCGTGCCTTTGGTGAGGATCTGGACACCATTTTACGTCACAGCACCGCGTATATGCAGGGCATGAAGAGTGTCGGCATGGCAACAACAGGTAAGCACTTCCCGGGTCATGGTGGTGTGATTGCTGATTCACACTTAGAGACACCATACGACGAGCGTAGTGATATCTTTGAGCAAGACATGGCTATCTTCAAAGCGCAAATCGATGCTGGAATCTTAGACGCGATGATGCCTGCTCACGTCATTTTCCAAAATTATGATGATCAGCCTGCTAGTGGCTCTGAGTATTGGCTTAAACAAATCCTGCGCCAGCAACTTGGTTTTAACGGTTTGATCTTCTCTGATGATTTGACCATGGAGGGAGCTGCGATCATGGGGGGCCCTGCTCAGCGTGGCGCACAAGCATTAAACGCTGGCTGCGATATGCTGTTGGTTTGCAACAAGCGCGATGCACAAGTTGAGGTGCTTGATAATCTACCAATCACTTCTGTTCCTCGAGCAGATGCCTTGTTGAAGAAGCAAAGTTTTTCTCTAAGCGAGCTAAAACTTTCGCAAGAGTGGAAAAATGCGTCTGAAGCTATGAAGCGATTGGTTGGCTAGCCATCTCCCCCCTGAATAATGGTTTGTTCAGGGTGAGATGTAAACTTTCTAAAACATCCATTTAAAGCCGAAGTGTTCTGCATTTCGGCTTTTTCTTTGGGTGTAAATATTAATCTACACTAAATGTTTTTTATTGTGTACGGTTGTAATTCTTTTTTAGCCTGTTATCTTGTCGATAAAGCTTAGTTGTCTCACCAAGGAATTGGTTGGGTGTAAACATAAATATACAGGTCAAAGTTATGCAAAGAAGTGAATTGAGCAACATCAACATCAGCGAAGAACAAGTTCTGATCACGCCAGAGGAGCTAAAAGTGAAGCTTCCTCTAAGTGAAAAAGCGCGTCGTTTTATTCAAGAGTCTCGTAAAACCATCGCTGACATCATTCACAAAAAAGATCATCGTCTACTCGTTGTATGTGGACCATGTTCTATCCATGACGTAGAAGCTGCGAAGGATTACGCAAAGCGTCTTAAAGCTCTTTCTGAACAACTAAGCGACCAACTGTATATTGTAATGCGTGTTTACTTTGAGAAGCCTCGAACCACAGTTGGTTGGAAAGGCCTAATCAATGACCCACACCTAGACGGCAGCTTCGACATTGAACATGGTCTGCATGTTGGTCGTGAACTGCTGGTTGAATTGGCAGAGATGGAAATCCCGCTGGCAACAGAAGCTCTTGACCCAATCAGCCCGCAATACCTTGCGGATACCTTTAGCTGGGCAGCGATCGGTGCTCGTACGACTGAGTCACAAACACACCGTGAGATGGCAAGTGGTCTTTCTATGCCAATCGGCTTTAAGAATGGTACGGATGGTAGCTTGGCTACTGCTGTTAACGCGATGCAAGCGGCTTCTTCTAGCCACCGTTTCATGGGTATTAACCGTGAAGGCCAAGTAGCGCTTCTGACTACGCAAGGTAACCCGAATGGTCACGTGATTCTGCGTGGCGGCAAGCAAACTAACTACGATTCAGTGTCTGTTAACGAGTGTGAGCAAGAGATGGCGAAGTCTGGTCTTGACGCTTCACTGATGGTGGATTGTAGCCATGCAAACTCTCGTAAAGATTACCGTCGTCAGCCATTGGTTGCCGAAGACGTGATTCATCAAATCCGTGAAGGCAATAAGTCGATTATAGGCTTGATGATTGAGAGCCATATCAATGAAGGTAACCAATCTTCTGACCTAGCTCTTGAAGAGATGAAATACGGCGTATCTATCACCGACGCATGTATCAATTGGGATTCAACTGAGGCACTATTACGTCATGCACACGAAGAGCTAGTGCCTTTCTTAGAGAATCGTCTAAAGGGCTAACAACACGGGATTTAAGGAACATCAATGGCAGTTGAACTTAACGCATTACGCGATCAGATTGATGCAGTCGACAAGCAAATGCTAGAGCTACTTGCTCAGCGTTTAGCGTTAGTAGAGAAAGTGGGTGAAGTAAAAAGCGAACACGGTTTGCCAATTTATGCCCCAGATCGTGAAGCCGCAATGCTGGCATCACGACGAGCTGAAGCTGAAAAAATGGGGATCCCTCCACAGCTGATTGAAGACATTCTTCGTCGAACTATGCGTGAGTCCTATGCCAGCGAGAAAGATTCCGGTTTTAAGTGTTTGAACCCAGAACTGCGCTCTGTGGTCATTATTGGTGGTAATGGCCAATTAGGTGGCCTGTTTGGTCGAATGTTCAAACTATCTGGCTACCAAGTTAAAGTGCTGGGCAGCAAAGACTGGGATCATGCCGATGACATCCTAAAAGATGTGGGGCTGGTGGTAGTTACTGTGCCGATTCACCTAACAGAAGGTGTGATTGAGAAGCTCGGTAACCTGCCACAAGATTGCATTCTTTGTGACCTGACTTCTATCAAGTCTAAGCCGCTGCAAGCAATGTTGAATGTGCACCAAGGTCCGGTTGTTGGTTTGCACCCAATGTTTGGCCCAGATGTACCGAGCCTAGCGAAGCAGGTGATTGTCTACTGTGACGGTCGTGGTAATGAGCAATACCAATGGCTATTGCAACAGTTTGGAATTTGGGGCGCAAGCTTGTGCCAAATCGATGCGCAAGAGCACGATCATGGTATGACTTTGATTCAGGCGCTGCGCCACTTCACTTCTTTCGCTTACGGTATGCACCTAAGCAAAGAGAACCCGAACATTGAACAACTATTAAAGCTGAGCTCGCCGATTTACCGTTTGGAGCTAGCGATGGTAGGGCGTCTGTTTGGTCAAGACCCAAATCTATACGGTGACATCATTCTTTCATCACAAGAAAACATCGACATGATTAAGCGTTTCCACCAACGCTTTGGTGAAGCTTTGTCTGTTTTAGACAGTAAAGATAAGGCTGAGTTTGTCGAAAGCTTCGAACAAGTGAGTGACTGGTTTGGTGATTACTCGCAGCAATTCATGAACGAAAGTCAGAACTTGCTCAAACAGGCTAATGACAATATCCATCGTGGATAAGAACCGATTTTGAATGTAAAAAGAGCAGCTTATTCGCTGCTCTTTTTTATTCGTATGTTTCGTGATGATCAGTTGGTTGATGTGGCACTGTTATCTTCACTCGATACTGTGCTGATGCTGGTATCACGGTATGGTGAGTTAGTAAGGTTGATTTGCAGGCGAACCACGTTATCGATCAACTGAACCAACGGACCCCACTTCACCTTCTTCTCTTTCTCGAACGCATAGTTAAAGTTTTCTGGCGTCCAATCCATCAAGTATTGTGGGTTCAATGCTCGGCCTAAGAAGCGCACTTCATAGTGCAGATGCGGGCCGGTTGAGTTACCTGAGTTACCACATTTCGCAATCACATCGCCTTTACTGACAAACTCTCCGCTCTTCACGCTGAACTTGCTCAAATGAGCAAAGGAGCTAGAAAAGCCAAACGAGTGACGCAGCGTGAGGTAGTTACCATACCCACGGTTACCCGGACGTACCGTTTCTACCACACCGTCTGCCGGCGCAAGGATCTGTTCTCCGCGCTTACACGTTAGGTCGATCCCTGTATGAACATGACGTTTGCCCGTGATTGGATTGATACGACTGCCAAAAGGAGAGGAGATACGTTGATAAGTCATTGGGCTGTCGTTTGGAATCAAACGGAACATGGTCGCACGAACGGCAGAATCGATTGCCGCAGCATCAATACGTTCCTCTAGTGCGTGTTCATCGGTGCTCAGCTCTTCATCTGCTAAACCCAACACAGACTCAACATCAAATACACGCTTGCCTAGCAATTGAATCTGGTTGTTTTTATCGGTTAAGGACTGAGAAAGAGAGTGGTTGGTATCTAACTGCTCTTCGTACAACACGGAGATTTCAGCTTTCTCGCTCTCTAGCTTTGCGATGGTTTGATTGAGTGCTTGTGTGTCATGAATCTGCTTTTGATGCAGGTACCAAGCACCACCAACAACAGCGGGTAGTGCAACGACTGACGCACAGATAGCTAGGATCGAAAGGCGACCCAAATGAAATTGCTGATTCCCGTCTTTTGTCGGGATCTGCATGATGATTTTTTTAGACATGGTTATTGTTACTAAAGTAGGCGTTCAATTTATTCTTCCCCTAAATCTGAAAGATGCTCTAACTCTCGATTCAGAAGCTCGTTATTGCCTACATTCAATTCTATAAATCGTTTTAGTTGGCTAATACTATCGATGTCTATGTTGGCGATCTTTAGCCTAATCTCGTTATCTATAATCGATATGATGTTGGCGGTTAGCTGCATCACTTGCTCTGATTGAGCAAACGAGAACGCAACATCTACCTTACGTGACGGTTCAAGTGAACTTGCATTTTCAGCTTTTAACAGCAAGCCATGTAATGAGAGATCTTGAATCGTGGCTTGTAATGCCAAGTCACCTTGTTCCAATAAAGCTGAAACTTGATAAATAATGCGTGAAAAGCGTCGTCTCTCCGTCATAGAGCTTTCTCATTAAGTCGTCAAATCAGTCGAAGACTATATCAAATAGAACAAAAACCGTTCAATTTTTGTTCTTAAAATATCGAGCTAGCACAGAGTTACGATTGCTAAAGGTCAAGCTCTTAATTGAAAAAATGCCAATTTGAGCCATTTATGCAACACATACAACAAAGGCCGCTATGATAGCGACCTTTGTACGAATTACAAGCAAAGGTGAGCGTAAGGTGATATACCGCACACTCATCTTATAACTGAAATTACTTCGATACGCGCTTGTATTTGATGCGGTGTGGTTCAGCTGCTTCAGGACCAAGGGTCTTCTTCAGCCATTCCATGTACTCGTTGTAGTTACCTTCGTAGAAGTTAACTTGGCCTTCATCGCGGTAGTCGATGATGTGCGTTGCAATACGATCTAGGAACCAACGGTCGTGCGAGATAACCATTGCACAGCCAGGGAACTCTAGTAGTGCTTCTTCTAGTGCACGTAGTGTTTCAACGTCAAGGTCGTTGGTTGGCTCATCGAGTAGCAGTACGTTACCGCCAGCTTTAAGCAGCTTAGCAAGGTGCACACGGTTACGCTCACCACCAGAAAGCTCGCCGATAACTTTCTGTTGATCAGAGCCTTTGAAGTTAAAGCGAGAACAGTAAGCACGTGCAGGGATTTCGAAGTTGTTGATCTTGATGATGTCAGCGCCTTCAGAAATCTCTTGGAATACCGTGTTCTTGTCGTTCATTGAGTCACGGAACTGCTCAACAGACGCCAATTTCACTGTTTCACCTAGCTCAATCGTACCTGAGTCTGGCTGCTCAGTGCCGCTCAGCATCTTGAATAGAGTCGATTTACCTGCACCGTTAGCACCGATGATACCCACGATTGCACCCTTAGGCATGCTGAACGATAGGTCATCGATAAGAACACGACCGTCGAATGACTTAGTCAGGTTGTTCACTTCGATAACTTTATCACCTAGACGCTCACCTGGCGGGATGAACAGTTCGTTGGTTTCGTTACGTTTTTGGTGGTCAGTGTTTTGTAGCTCTTCAAAGCGCGCCATACGTGCTTTAGATTTCGCCTGACGACCTTTAGGGTTTTGACGAACCCACTCAAGTTCTTTCTCGATGGTCTTTTGACGAGCTTTTTCTTGCGACGCTTCTTGTTGTAGACGCGCATCTTTTTGCTCTAGCCAAGACGTGTAGTTACCTTCCCATGGAATACCTTCACCACGGTCAAGTTCTAGAATCCAACCCGCTGCGTTATCTAGGAAGTAACGGTCGTGGGTAATCGCAACTACAGTACCAGTGTAATCAACTAGGAAGCGTTCTAGCCATGCAACAGACTCAGCATCCAAGTGGTTGGTTGGTTCGTCGAGTAGCAGCATGTCTGGCTTTTCAAGAAGAAGACGACAGATAGCAACACGGCGACGCTCACCACCTGATAAATGTTGGATCTTTTGATCCCACTCAGGAAGGCGAAGTGCATCAGCAGCACGTTCTAGCGCGTTATCTAGGTTGTGACCATCTTTCGCTTGGATTAGCGCTTCTAGTTCACCCTGTTCTTTTGCTAGTGCATCAAAGTCGGCATCTGGTTCTGCATACGCAGCGTATACCGCATCCAAGCGCTTAAGTGCGCCAGCAACATCTGCAACGGCTTCTTCAACGATTTCACGAACGGTCTTAGACTCGTCCAGAACAGGTTCCTGTGGTAGGTAACCTACGTTTAGTCCCGGTTGTGGGCGTGCTTCACCATCGATATCAGTATCGATACCCGCCATGATACGTAGCAGCGTAGATTTACCTGCACCGTTCAGACCTAGAACACCGATTTTTGCACCTGGGAAGAAGCTTAGAGAGATGTCTTTAAGAATTTGACGCTTAGGTGGCACAATTTTGCTCACCCGCGACATGGTATATACGTATTCAGCCATTGCCGATCGTTCCTAAATTAACTGTCATTCAAAGGCTCTATTTTATACCAACTCCTTGAGTTTTGTTACCGGATTGCAAGAAATTAGCATCTTGTGTGATTTCTTCTTCATCGCTGACCGGAAACTCCCAACTTTAGGGTATACACTTTTCTTGTTCACCTTTAATTCAAATACCCACTCTTCATCGGGATGGATGAATTGTCGAGAATCTATTTGTCTTGAAGGGTTCTAAAGTTTTACGAGTACAACATTTATTACATCAAGTCGCTTTACAATAAGAACTTAATACGGTGTAAATAGATGCATATGCTTTATGACTTGCCGCGCCTTGTATTCACCAGTGGTAAGAAGTGAAGCGATAAACGTCTGGGGAAAATGACGCACATGAGATTCAACGTATCTGAATTGGCTAAAAGAGTATGCTACGCAGCCGCTTTATGTGCGGTAAGCGTGTCAGCAAACGCTGCGCTGAGCCTTGAAAAACAGCGCCAAGTCTATGAGCAAGCTCAGGATTTATTAGATAAGAACGACATTGATGGTTACTTATCTATCCGTTCTAAAATCGCCGACTATCCACTGACACCTTATGTGGATTACCGGGTGTTTCTGAGGCAATTATCGAGTAAGTCTCCACAACAGGTAGACGAATTTATTAATGACCACGAGGCTTTTCCATTCTCACGTCGAATTCGCGCCCCTTACTTAGATAACCTTTATCGTCAGAAAGATTGGAAAACCATTACCGAGTTCCAAAAAGTGGAGCCAAGTGGTGAGCGTTACCAGTGTATTTTTTATGTGGCTCAATTAGAGCAGGGTAAACAAGTTGCAGCCTTTAAAGGCGCAGAGCACATGTGGCTGCGCGGCAAAAGCATCGCCGACGAGTGTGACCCATTGTTCTCTGCGTGGGACAAAGCGGGTGAGCGCACCGATGAGCTGATCCTTCAGCGTATGCTGCTGGCGTTTGATGCTCGTAATGGTGGCTTAATGAGTTACCTGCAAAAACTGCCAGAATCAGCCAAAGCGAAGCAGCAAGCTAAAGCAATGAAAGCGCTGTTTGATAAACCAGAAACGGTCGCTGCATTTGCTAAGAAACAACCTGCTAATGATTTCAACCGTGCTCAGAGTGAATATGCGTTAGAGAAGTTGGCTCGTAAAAATACCAAGCAAGCGCAAGATGCGTATGCTGCGGTTGTGAAAGGTCAAAAGTTCTCCCCTGAGAAAGCGCAAGCTCTGGCTGACTACATTGCGATCCGTTTGATTCGTACAGAGTCGGACTCATTAGCAAATTGGCGTGATGATAAAACGAAGTCGAGTAAGAATTTACCCTTGATTGAAAGCCGCATTCGTTTGTCGATTCAAAACGGCGATTGGAAAGGCGTACAGAAGTGGATTGCGGTTTTAAATGACAAGGAACAGGCAACGCTTCGGTGGCAATACTGGCTAGGTCGTAGTGAAATCGCTTTAGGTGATGCAACTGCGGGCAAGCAACGTTTGTCGAAATTGGTCGGCCAACGTAACTTTTACAGCGTTGCTGCGGCCAATGCGATTGGTCAGTCAATTAAGTACCCATCAAGTTCGGTTAAGTTAGACAAGAAAGCAGTTCAGCCATACCAGAAATCTTTGGCACGTATTGAAGAACTTATCGCGACCGACAAAATTGCCGCAGCGAAGAGTGAATGGACCCATTTGCTTCGTCGTGTGAGTAAAGAAGATAAAACGCAACTTGCCGCTTATGCCGCTTCTAAGCGTTGGCACAACCTCACCGTGATTGCGAGTATTCAGGCGGAAATGTGGGATAACATCCCATTGCGTTTCCCGGTGGCGCATCGCTGGTGGTTTAACTTCTACGCTGAGAAACACAATATCGACCCGATTACTATGATGTCACTCGCTCGACAAGAAAGTGCATTGGATTCCGAGGCTCGTTCGCCTGTAGGTGCTCGTGGCTTAATGCAAATTATGCCTGCGACGGCTAAGTACACGGCGAACAAGTACAAGCTCAAGTATCAAGGTACGGAAGACCTTTACAACGTGGGTAAGAACATCGAGATTGGTAGCCACTACTTACAAGGTTTGATGGAGGATTACGATAATAATCGTATTTTCGCGCTCGCTGCTTATAATGCAGGACCTAACCGAGTAAAAATGTGGCGAGATCGAACACAAGGAAAAGTAGACGCTTATTCCTTTATTGAAGCAATTTCATTTAAAGAGACGCGTGGTTATGTGCAGAACATTTTGATGTTTGAAACTTACTACCGCGACCTTTTAGGTGTAGATGGTTCGTTCTTGACCCCAAATGAGATCAATACCAAGTATTGAGTGAGGTAACTTGATGTCGCACGAACCTGAGTACAAAGACTGGCAACAGATTGTCGAACTGATCCGTTCTAGCGTGGATAACCAGCAACACGAGATGTTGTTGACCATGTTAATGACGCCGGATGAAAGAGAATCGCTCACAGCACGCGTTAACATTCTGAATGAGTTACTCAAAGGTGAGCTGTCTCAGCGTCAAATCAGTCAAATGCTTGGCGTGGGTATTGCCACCATCACTCGTGGTTCGAATGAGTTAAAGTCGAAATCTGATGCGGACAAAGACAAACTCAAGACATTGCTAGAGCAGGGGGCTCAATAATCTTTGAGTTGAACTCTCTGAGTTACAGGCAGCAAAAAGGGCGGAATCTCCGCCCTTTTTAATGTGTGCTATTCGCTGCTATGAGCTTTAAAGCTCGTAATAAGCTCCGTGCAGCTATAGGTTAGCTGGGAAATGTTCTGGGTTGGTAAAAGGAATCAAAGCCAGAATCAACGCTTGATGATAGACCGAACTGCGCGTCAGTTGGTTTTGAGTCAGTAGACCAATTGCGCCACCTTTCTGTTTGATGTTGTCGGTACCAAATACCTCATCCATCACATCGCCAAGCTCATTGGCATGTTTAAGTTTTTGGAGCACTTCTGGTGGTAGCATCAAGCTAGCAGAGCGAGACTCCCCACGATGCGTGTCAGACTCAATCACCATCCAAGCAAATGTGACTTTGCCTTCAATTCCAGCCTCTAAACCGACATAGAAATCCGCATTTGGCATTTCGGTTTTGGCGTTACGAACTCGGTTCAATGCGCCAAGATGCGTTTCATCATTAGACATCGGTTGGTCTGCCACTTCACTTGGAACACTGACACCAACAAACTCAAAATTTTGTTCTGAGAAAGCGCTTTGAAAAGCACTCTCTACAGCCTTGATTTTCGCTGGGTTTAGGGACGCGATAACGACTTTTTGGGTTGCCATGATCTTTTTACCTACCATGTTCTTTTTACTTACAATAATCCCTTAGCTCAGTTTTACTTGAGTGGGTTTTACATTCTCGCTTGGGTAGCAACCTAATACTTTCAAGTGCTTAGTGATCTTAGTTAGCTCATCAATCGCTTGCTGCATCTCGTTAGAACCTAAGTGAGATTCAAGGTCTACGTAGAACATCTCTTCCCATGGGTTACCCATAATTGGACGTGATTCTAGTTTGGTCATGTTGATGTCGTAACGCTGAAGCACCAAGAGTGTCTGAACTAGAGAGCCAGCTTGTTGCGACGTTGACATGATCAATGTGGTCTTCGCTGGAATCTGCGTCGATACTTCTACAGGTTTACGTGCGACAACGATAAAGCGAGTGTGGTTTTCTGTTTGGTTTGCGATATTGCCTTGAATGGCTTGTAAGCCGTAAAGCTTACCGCTTGATGCATTGCCAATTGCCGCAACGTCATCACGGTTAAGCTCTTGTACCTTTTGCATTGCATCTGCAGTACTTGCGCAGGACTCTAGCTTCACGCCTTTCATGCGGCTTAAGAACTCGCTGCATTGCTGGTGTGGTTGCGGATGTGAGTAAAGTGTTTTGATGTTCTCAAGACGAATGTCTTTGGTCGCTACGAGGCAGTGCTCAATTGGTTGGGTTAGTTCACCAACAATGTACAGCGTTGTGTGTTGTAGCAGATCGTAAACTTCGTTGATCGAGCCAGAGCTAGTGTTTTCAATTGGAAGTACGCCGTAGTCTGCATGGCCAGATTCCACCGTTTGAGTCACTTCTTTGAAGTGTTCACAGTTGAGTTCAATCAGTTCTGTATTCTTACGGCTGAAGTATTCACGACTCGCAAGGTGAGAGTACGAGCCTTTTGCACCAAGGAAAGCAACGCGAGCAAGAGGCTTGCGACTTTGCTGCGGATTAACCAGGTTCTGCAAGTAGCTTTGCTGAAGAAGAACAGAATCTTCAATGATGGTATGGAAAAGTTTGGTGATGTACTGAGCGTCGAGTTCGTATTTATCACGGCCGTTGGTGATCAGTTTTACTAGAAGTTGTTGTTCACGGACTGCATCACGAACAGGTTTCGACGTTTGAACTTTGCTTTTAGCGACCTCAATACTGAGCTTGCGGCGTTCTGACAACAGGCTTAGCAGCTTGTCATCTAGCTCATTCAAACGTAAACGAATTTCTTCCAGGGAAATAGGTTGGTCAGTCATCAATTCTTTCCTTATAAAAAAGCCCCCCGATTTGGGAGGCTTTCTGTTTGTTTTTGACTTTTCTTTCACAAACGAGTTAGCCCCTCCAACTATGGAAGGAAAAAGAAGTCAAAAAGAAACAGGTTTGTTGAATGCATAAATAGTGCTTAATTTGTGAGTGTTTAAACACAATAAGCAAGCAGGCGGGGAGCGTCAAGCAAAAAAATAGCGCCTTTCGGCGCTACTTCCTCAATCTGGACGGTTTACTCTTCTTCTTCCACTAGCTCAGGCTTATTCGCACGTCGAGCTTCAGGTTTGTGGGTCAGCTTATTCAGTTGTCGTTCTAGTTTTTGCTCCACTTCATTGATAGCTGCGTAAAGATCTTCGTGAGTTGCTGAGGCGATTAGCTGGCCTTTAGGAACTTTGATAACGGCTTCGAATTTCTTCTGTTTGTTTGGTTCCTCACTGAAAGTTGCTTGGCATCCAATGATGTCTACTTGCCATTTCTCCAGCTTTTTAAATTTGCTCTCAATATGAGCACGGATTGCAGAGGTGATTTCGATGTTTTTACCAGTGATGTTCATTGTCATAAATGTTTTTCCTCTGTTTCATCCCTCATGGGTTGAATTCAGATTACCGCTTTGAGGATAAAAGAATGTGATCTTGATCACTATTTTGAGCGGCTTTTTGGAGATGGAAAATGAATGTGATCTCACTCAAGAACTGCTGAGATTTATGTGAAAATTGCTTGTTATCGGATTCGAAATCATTAGATTGGATAGAGTACTGAGCTGAAAACTAACCCGTTTTTAGGGGAGTTATACGGCCTGTAATTCTAGTTAGTTAAAAATTAACCAGAACAAAGATGTGAATCAGATCACTCTTAAAGTGCACAGTAAGTTAGATTCAAAAACGCCGCTTAATTCGTTGAGCGGCGTTTTTGGTTTTCTATTGAGAGTTTCTCTGTTTATGGGGTTTGACTGACTCTTCTCAGCGGCGTCATAAAAACGGGATCGTCTGGAACAAGTAAAACGTTATCTAGCGTTTTCGCGAGATCAAGGCTCTCTAGCTGCTTGTAGATCACGTAGTAGCGATTCACATTGGTCACATATCTCACCGTTTCCCCCAAGCTCCTACGCGTCACCACCTCAACGTTGTTAAACCAAACATTGGGATCGTAGCCTTGTTGAGCCGCGCGCTTACGCATTCTTTCAACGTTTCCTGGCCCGGCATTGTATGCCGCGAGTGTTAAGTAGAGTTTGTTCTCTTTGCTGATTGCCTCATCACTGAAGTAGTAGCGGCGCAGGAATGCCATGTATTTCACACCGGCATGAACATTGTTTTCCAAGTTACGAATGTTTTTTATGTTTACGTTCGGATCACTCGCAGTGCTTGGTAAGATTTGCATGATACCGACAGCGCCACGGCTAGACGCTAAGTTGTTATCGAACCCCGACTCTTGATAAGCCACTGCAGCGATCAGCAGATAATCAAAGTCGTACTTCTCCCCATATTTAGAAAACAGAGCAGAGAGCTTTTCAAGCTGGGCAATCTTTTTCGGGTTCAATGCCTTGTTCAACCAATTGGTGTTGTCGATGTATTTACCGTAAATGACGTTACCAAGTAAGGTGCCAGATTTGGCTGTGCGAATGAATTTGTTCACCACTTTCATTAGCTCAGGGCTGTCGTGACGCATTGCCCAGGCGATCTCACCGCCTTTGCGGATTGGGATTTTGGTATGAGCACGGATATCGTCCATAAAGCTCATCCACAACTTGGCTTTGTGGCTATCAAGAACGATAGCTTTGACATAGCCATTGTTGAGCATTCCTACCAGTTCGTAGTCTTGTAGTGTTTCTTCTATGAAATGCACAACAACAGGTGGTAAGCCTTTCTTATTAAGTTGTTTGTTTAATGCCTGAATGCTCTCGAAGTAACTTGAACTGGCACGTACCCATATTTCTTTGCCGCTTAGCTGATCAAGCTTGGTCATCACTGGTGTTTTCTTATTGGTGATTACCCATTCTTCAATGCCCGTGATGGCAGGATCACTAAAATCAACCAACTTCTTACGTGCGTCGGTAATGGTGAGATTCGCAACAACCAAATCTCCTAATCCTTGTTCAAGGGAGGGAAGCAGCTCATCACGAGATACCGGAATGATTTGAATATTGATCTTAGGTTTGAGTTTGCGTAAATCTCTCTCAAAATGCGCAAGCAACTCAGCGCCAATCCCTTTTGGCTCTCCTCCCTCTATGTAATAGAAACCCAAATCGGCTGATACCAACACGCGCAAGACGTTTTTCTCTTTGATGACATCGAGATCGCCAGTGTAAGGCGGCTGTCTAAGAGGAGATAGCTCGAGAGCAAAACTCGACGCGGAGAGTAGGATCAACAGTCCCGTCCATAACTTTGATAGTGTCACGTTCACATCCATGTTGATGGTGAAGGAGAACTTTAAGCATATGTGTCGCTCAAAAAATCATCAAGGAAGTGAATGTGATAACGAGAAAGGATAAAACAAAAATTAATGCGGAATAAAACAAAACCGCCACAGTGTGGGACTGTGGCGGCTTAAGATTAGTTAACTGGGTTGAGCTTTATCAGCTCTTCAGTTCTGGCAACTGAATCATCCAGTTTCAACTGCTTGTAAGCTTCTAGCTGAATCTCAAGTGACTTACGAGCGGCTTCTGTATCAGGAAACGCTTTTTGCAGCTCTTGCGCACGGTTGATTGCTGCAATCCATGCTTCACGACGTAAGTAGAAGTCTGCGGTTGCAAGATCGTAGTCAGCAAGACGGTTCTTCAATGCCACCATGCGTTTTTGCGAGTCTTCCGCATAAGGGCTATTCGGGTAACGTTCGAGCAGCTTTTTGAAATCATCAAATGCTTTCTTTACTGGCTCTGGGTCACGGTCACTACGGTCTACGTTGAACAGGTCATGCATGAAGTTACGGTCTTGTGCCATGTGGCTCAAACCGCGCATGTATAAAACCCAGTCCATTTTTTCGTGAGTTGGGTTCAAACGCATAAAGCGAGAGATCGTTGCCAGACCTAGTGCTAGGTCATCGTTTTTGTAGTACGCGTAGATAAGGTCAAGTTGTACCTGCTCAGAGTAGGCACCAAACGGGTAACGCGAATCCAAAGCTTCTAATTTCTCGATGGCAGAAAGCCAGTTACCGCTTTGCAGAGAAGTTTGAGCGTCTGCATACAGTTCAGAAGGTGGCACATCAGGAACGATTTCTTCTTTGCTTGCACAGCCAAACAGAAGGGACACCGCTAAAAGGCCTGTTAAAGTCTGATGTTTCATATCAGGAGTCTGTTCCTTGAATCTAAATATTTCTTAAGCTGCCGTTACTTTCTTTCCAGTAACAGATACAATGACGTAATAGTCTATTTTTCCACAGTCGTGAGCATTAGTCTCACAGTTTTTAAAAAAGTTCGATATGGCTCAGCAGATTGTTTTAACCAACACCGTAAAAGATAGCCAATTAGGTCAACGTTTAGACCAAGCTATCGCCGAATTATTCGCGGACTTCTCTCGCTCTCGCTTGAAAGAGTGGTTGCTTGCAGGGAAAGTACAAGTGAATGGTGAAGTTGTCACTAAACCTCGCACCAAAGTAATGGGTGGCGAGGAAATTACCTTGCAAGCCGAGCTGGAAGATGAAGAACGCTGGGAAGCACAAGATATCCCTCTCGATATCGTCTACGAAGATGAAGACATCATCGTAATCAACAAGCCTCGTGATTTTGTAGTACACCCAGGTGCGGGTACGCCAGATGGCACTGTACTAAACGCATTGTTGCATCATTACCCAGACATCGCCGAAGTACCTCGTGCAGGTATTGTGCATCGTCTAGATAAAGATACAACAGGTCTAATGGTGGTAGCGAAAACCGTACCAGCACAAACTCGTCTAGTACGCGCTCTGCAAAAACGTAACATCACTCGTGAGTATGAAGCGATTGCAATCGGTCGTATGACGGCGGGCGGTAAAGTAGATAAGCCAATTGGTCGTCACTCTACTAAACGTACGCTCATGGCGGTTGCTCCAATGGGTAAACATGCTGTTACTCACTACCGTGTGGCAGAACATTTCCGTGAGCACACACGTATTCGCTTGCGTCTAGAAACGGGTCGTACACACCAAATTCGTGTACACATGTCTTACCTACAGCATCCACTATTAGGTGATACTGCTTACGGTGGTCGTGCTCGTATCCCAACTGGCGCATCACAAGAGTTAACGGAAATGATCCGTGGCTTTGACCGCCAAGCTCTGCACGCGGTAATGCTTCGTTTTGAACACCCTGTTACTGGTGAAGAGCTAGAATTCCACGCTCCAGTGCCTGACGACATGGTAGAAATGACAGAAGCGCTGCGTAAAGATACAGAAGAGTTCGGTCTACCTGACGAGTTCTAATATGAAGACAATTATTCCTAACTGGCCAGCACCAAAAAACGTAAAAGCCTTCGCCTCTACCAGAGTCGGTGGCTTTTCGACGGCGCCTTATCAAGGGCTAAATTTGGGTGCGCATGTTGGGGATGACTTGTCCATCGTAGAAAAGAACCGTGACTGGTTGGCGCAGCAAGCAAAGATGCCTAGTACGCCAATCTGGTTGAACCAAACCCATTCTACTGTGGTAGCTCAAGCAAGCGCTCCCACAAAGCAAGTGCTGAATGCGGATGGTGTATTTACCTCTTCAAGTCAGGTTGTTTGTTCGGCCATGACAGCGGATTGTTTGCCTGTTCTATTAACCAATACGCAAGGTACCCAAGTAGCGGCTGTTCATGCTGGTTGGCGCGGCTTAGCAAGTGGTATCGTTGAAAATGCACTAGAGTTGTTTTCTGGTGAGGTAATGGCGTGGCTTGGTCCTGCAATTGGCCCTCCAGCATTTGAAGTCGGTGAAGATGTCCTGCAAGCCTTTGTGGATTTTGATTCACAAGCTCACCAAGCCTTTACTCCTCGTGATATTGAAGGGAAGTGGCTGGCGGATATGTCTAAGCTTGCAACTCAACGTCTCAACAAACTTGGTGTCACTCAAGTATTTGACTCAGGCCTGTGTACTTTCCAAGATAAAAATGACTTTTATTCCTACCGCCGTGATGGTGTGACAGGTCGACAAGCTACTTTTATTTGGATTGAGGACTGATCACTACAACGCAAAAGTGTTGAGATGCATAGCTTCATTTTTGCAAAGCTATCTTTATTAATTCACTCCCTTGAAATTCCTTCTCTGCGTATCCATCTTTCTAACTGTCAAAAGAATTTCCTTAAGTTGAGGTTAGGAAGAAAGATATGCGTCTTGATAGATTCACAAGTAAGTTTCAAATCGCTATCTCTGATGCTCAGTCACTAGCGTTAGGGCGCGATCATCAATATATCGAACCAGTGCACCTAATGGTGGCATTGCTCGATCAGAACGGTAGCCCAATTCGTCCACTACTAACCATGTTAGATGTCGACGTAACTCATCTACGCTCTAAATTGAGCGAAATGTTAGACCGACTGCCTAAAGTCAGTGGCATCGGCGGTGATGTTCAGCTGTCTAGCTCTATGGGTACACTTTTCAATTTGTGCGACAAAGTGGCTCAAAAGCGTCAGGACTCCTACATCTCTTCCGAAATCTTTTTGCTTGCAGCATTAGAAGACCGTGGCCCACTTGGTCAGCTATTAAAAGAGATGGGGTTGACCGAGCAGAAAGTCAGCCAAGCAATCGAAAAGATCAGAGGTGGTCAAAAGGTTAATGACCCGAACGCGGAAGAACTACGCCAAGCATTGGAAAAGTTCACTATAGACCTTACCGAACGCGCAGAGCAGGGTAAGTTGGATCCGGTTATCGGCCGTGATGATGAAATCCGCCGCACCATCCAAGTATTGCAGCGCCGTACTAAAAACAACCCTGTGATCATTGGTGAACCAGGTGTGGGTAAAACCGCTATCGTTGAAGGTTTGGCTCAGCGCATCATTAATAATGAAGTACCAGAGGGGCTACGTGGCCGCCGCGTACTTTCGTTAGATATGGGCGCACTTGTTGCTGGTGCAAAATACCGTGGTGAATTTGAAGAGCGTTTGAAGTCGGTATTGAATGAACTAGCCAAAGAAGAAGGCAACGTCATTCTATTTATTGATGAGCTTCATACCATGGTTGGCGCGGGCAAGGGCGAGGGCTCTATGGATGCCGGAAACATGCTAAAACCTGCTTTAGCTCGTGGTGAGCTCCACTGTGTGGGGGCAACTACATTGGATGAATACCGCCAATATATAGAGAAAGATGCGGCACTTGAGCGTCGTTTCCAAAAAGTGCTGGTGGATGAACCAACGGTTGAAGACACGATTGCCATTCTTCGTGGTTTGAAAGAGCGCTATGAACTTCACCACCATGTAGAGATTACCGATCCAGCGATCGTGGCAGCCGCAAGTTTGTCTCATCGCTATGTTTCGGATCGTCAGTTGCCTGATAAAGCGATCGACCTTATTGATGAAGCCGCTTCTAGTATTCGTCTACAGATCGACTCTAAACCAGAGTCGCTAGACAAACTCGAACGTAAAATCATCCAACTGAAGATTGAGCAGCAAGCACTAAGTAACGAGCATGATGAAGCTAGTGAAAAACGCTTGGATGTGCTTAATGAAGAATTGAATGAAAAAGAGCGTGAGTACGCAGAGCTAGAAGAAGTGTGGAATGCTGAAAAAGCAGCACTCTCTGGTACGCAACATATTAAAGGTGAGCTAGAGCAAGCTCGCATGGATATGGACTTTGCACGACGCGCTGGTGACTTAAACCGCATGTCTGAGTTGCAATACGGTCGGATTCCAGAACTTGAAAAGCAGTTAGACCTCGCGACTCAAGCTGAAATGCAAGAGATGACGCTACTACGTAACAAGGTGACCGACAACGAGATTGCAGACGTACTCTCTAAGCAGACGGGTATTCCTGTCTCCAAAATGCTTGAAGCAGAAAAAGAGAAACTGCTCCGCATGGAAGAGGTACTGCACAAACGTGTGATTGGTCAGGCAGAAGCAGTTGAAGTGGTATCTAATGCAATTCGTCGTAGCCGAGCTGGCTTATCGGATCCGAACAAACCGATTGGTTCCTTCTTATTCTTAGGTCCAACAGGTGTAGGTAAAACCGAACTGTGTAAGACACTCGCGAGCTTTATGTTTGATAGCGAAGATGCCATGGTGCGTATTGATATGTCTGAGTTCATGGAGAAACACTCTGTGGCAAGACTAGTTGGTGCGCCTCCGGGTTACGTTGGTTATGAAGAGGGTGGTTATCTAACAGAAGCGGTTCGCCGTAAACCTTATTCTGTCATCCTATTAGATGAAGTAGAGAAGGCACATCCAGATGTGTTCAATATTCTGCTGCAAGTATTGGATGATGGTCGACTAACTGATGGTCAGGGTAGAACGGTTGATTTCCGTAATACTGTAGTGATCATGACATCGAACTTAGGTTCAGCTCGCATCCAAGAGAACTTTGCTACTCTGGATTACCAAGGTATTAAGAATGAAGTGATGGATGTGGTCAGCAAACACTTCCGACCAGAGTTTTTAAACCGTGTTGATGAAAGCGTGGTCTTCCATCCTCTTGGTCAAGAGCACATTAAGTCGATTGCTTCTATTCAGCTAGCGCGTCTAGCGAAACGTCTAGAAGAAAAAGGTTATCAGTTAGAGGTGTCCGAGAAAGCACTCGATTTAATTGCTCAAGTTGGTTTCGATCCTGTCTATGGTGCGCGTCCTTTAAAACGAGCCATTCAACAAAATGTCGAAAACCCACTAGCGAAATCAATCTTAGCTGGTCAAATATTACCAGATAAGAAAGTACAGCTGATTGTGAACAATGACCAAATTATCGCTCACCAGTAATTTCACTAATGCAGTGAAAAGTGAGACGAAGTTCAAGGTTTAGGGGGCGGTAGCCCCCTTTTTGATGCACTTTTATCAGGTTTTGATTGTTTTCTATACGAACGAACCAAAAAGATAAGTTTTTTTGAAAAATAGGGTTGTGTTCCTAAACGAACTCCCTATAATGCGCCTCCGTTGTCAAGGGAAAGCAAACAAAGCGAAGCCAAGATAACAAGGTCAGTGAGTTAGAAAGTAACTCACAGAGAAATAACTTAAAAAAGTGTTTGACACGATAAGTTATCTCGCTAAAATGGCCGTCCACTTTGAAGATAACTTCAGAGTGTGCTCTTTAAAAATAAGAACCTATCAATCTGTGTGGGCACTCGTTGATGATAATCCAATTAGGTATTTCTTTCTTAACGGAAAGCGGTATCAAATTAGGTTTCAATGATACGAAGTGACCATTGA
>NZ_JPRD01000006.1 GCF_000817815.1 Vibrio owensii CAIM 1854 = LMG 25443 | reverse complement strand
TAGTTCTCTCAAAGTTACTTCTATTAACGACTCGGATTTCAGAAGCTTTAGAAAAAATCAAAAAAAGTGAATTTGCGAGATTTGGCTAGAAAAATGAGAGAAAAGTAGAAAAAAAGCCTCAAGTTTCTGCAGCTTAAGCCGAGCGCTCTAAATTGAGCAAAGAACAACCAGAAATATCTAGAAAGCAGTGAGTTAGATGAAAGAAAGGAATGTTTTATCTGGGAGATAGAAAAGAAAAAGCCCCTTTTCCTTTGAGAGAACTGGGGCTAGGTTGGTAGCCAGAGCCTATGTGGAGATCAAGAGAAATGAACACATAACCGGCACACCGGGTGCAACTTTACATTGAAAATGATTGGCAGGTGAGAGATGAGAGAGCCGCACATTCTATTATAAAGTTGCTTGCCATAAGCCTGCATTCCCATCCACGTCTGAATGTGTTGAATACAGGCTAGGTAAACTACTGCAATAGTGACATCGCAGAGTTTGGCAACTGTTTCGCTTGAGCAAGAATCGAAGTACCTGCTTGTTGCAAAATTTGAGCTTTGGTCATTTGCGTTGTTTCTTTCGCAAAGTCCGTATCTTTAATTCGGCTGTTCGATGCATCAACGTTTTCTTGGATGTTTGCCAAGTTATTGATGCTGTGGCTTAGACGGTTCTGTTTCGCACCAAGGTCAGCACGTTGTGAATCAACATACTTAAGCGCTGAATCCAGTACAGAAATCGCGTTCTGAGAACCTTGCACAGTTGTCATATCGATATCTTGCACTGATGTACGTACCGCTTCATCACTTAGACCTAGATCCGATGCTAGGCCACCAGAGATTGAAATCTCGCCTTGAACGTTCGGGTGTGCAACAAACACTTGTAGTTTGCCGTCTTCACTAACCGATGCATTGATCATATCAGATTGGCCGTTGATGTACGTTGCCAACTCTTCAATATCATCGCCTGTTTTTGCGTTGATGTTGATTTCTAGATCGTCAGGGTTGCCGTCTTCGTCTTCACCCATACCTGGAAGCGTGATTTTTAGATCCGCTTTAGTTGGATCGACGCCCCAATCTTTGTCTTTGCCATTCTCAGAGAAGAAAGTCACACCGCCCATACGTTGGTCATCCGCACGGATGCTTGTTAGGGCCATGATCATCGCTTCACCAGAGCTTGAACCGATTTGGAATGCCGCTTCACCGAACGAACCGTTCAATAGACGACGACCACCAAATGATGTTGTTTCTGCGATACGGTTTAGTTCATCCGTCAACGCAGATGATTCTTCATTGATCGCTTGGCGTTCCGCAGGAGAGTTAGTACCGTTTGCAGATTGAATCGCCAAGTCACGCATACGTTGCATCACTGACGTCGCTTCGTTCATCGCCCCTTCTGCCGTTTGGGCAATCGAGATACCGTCGTTTGCGTTGCGCATTGCCACATCAAGACCACGTGACTGTGCGGTTAGACGGTTAGAGATCTGCAGACCTGCTGCATCGTCTTTTGCACTGTTAATCTTGTGACCAGATGATAGACGTTCCATCGAGGTGTTTAGCTCGTTGGTCGCCTTGTTTAAATAACGCTGCGCGGTCATCGCGGAGACGTTAGTACTAACTGTTACAGCCATTTTGCTCTCCTGTTGAGTTCGCAAGCTTTTGCGAAGCGGCCAGCTTTACTCTCATTTGGATAAGCACTGACCGTAAAAAATTACTTGCTAAATCTGCCCTATGGCAGGGTTTAGAATCTCGTAAGTCTGTTCTGACAACATCAATACAATTTGTGTGCCAACTTATTTCAAACTATTTGCTCTTTTAATAATGAACAAATAAACAACAAGTTATAGGGCATACGGGGCAAGAGCCTTGCCTTACTCATATTTTGTTGTGTTGCCGAATCGCTGTTTCTTTATTGCCACCTAGATTACCGTTGGTCTGATTGCCGCTTTCGGTCAAATCATGCCGCTTGGATCGCATTACTCAGTATTTTTCGTTGATTTCTCGCACTTAAGGCTTGGCACATAAGGCATTAAAATCGAACGGTTGAAGTACCGAGCTCACCGGATAAACGGTAGGCGCATCAAATATAGTTAAACAACGTCAGGTCTTTGGTTTTACCAAATGCCTGTTGTGAGGCTTGCAACGCGCGTGAGTTCTCACTGAACTCAATCACTGCCTTGGAGTAATCCAAGTCCTCAAAATTGCTCTTCGCTTTCGCCAGAGACAAATTAAAATCTTCGTGGTTTTGCTCTTGAATATCGAGCGTGCTCAACTTAGCACCCAAGTCGGTTCTGACTTTGTTCATATGAACAAACGCCGCTTGGAATTCTTCCGTCATTTGATGCAGCTTTGCTGTCGCCGACGCGTCAGATACTGAGCTTTCCGACCACTGCATGGTTTCTTTGAATGCATCAAAAACACTGAAGGTTTGGCGCGGCTCTAGCGTAATGCTATCCCCAGCTGAAACCTGCCCTTTCAGTTGAATATTGATGCCTTCGTATTGGATGCCATCAATTGGCGAGTAGTCATCGACTTGTACGATGCTGCCATCTTTTTCCAATTGGTAACCAAACTTGCCGTTACTCATGTCCACAAAGGTCACTTTGTAGTTTGAGTTATCTTCTGACGCACTCGTTGCTTGACCAAGCAACAGTTCAGAACCTTCTTGTAAATCGTATTGCGGCTCGAAATCACCAAACGGGTTTGGGATCTCCGAAAACAGATGATTACCCGGATAGTTGATGCCGAGCTCAATGTTGCTGGCGATCTTCATCTTGCGTTGGTAATCGTCACCGGTATAAACCACGCTGCCATCGTAATCACGAAAGAAAGGCTGCGATTTTGGCTTCGTACCAGCAAACACGTAGTTGCCCGATTCGTCTTGCGTATTCACTAACGCCAAGAAGTTGTTTGCAATCTCTTCCAGTTCGCGCTTTTTCGCCGCACGGTCTTCCGGAGAAAACGCACCGTTGATCATTTCCATCGAGATGCGTTTCGACTCATCAGTAAATTGCTCAGCGTTGGCAATCACCACTTCTTGGTTTTCTAGTCGGTTACGAACCAGAACAATGGCATCAAGGTATTGTTTTAACTGCTCTTCTTGTTGACCAATACTCTGAATATAGTGCGTCGCAAGTGGATCATCACTCGGCTTGGTCAACTGTTTACCAGAAGCAAGCTGCTCCTGATTATGGTGAACTTTGTTTTCCTGTCGGCGCAGGTCGTTCTGCACTGACTGGTAGTTATGGAAGCTAGAAATTCGCGTTAACATCTAAGGCCTCCTTTATCGCAACTGCAAGATGGTGTTGAAGGTGTCATTGGCTGCCTGCATCACACGAGAAGAGGCCATATACGCCTGTTGGAACTTCATCATGTTTGCCGCTTCTTCATCGAGGTTTACCCCCGATATCGACGCCACGCGCTCTTGTGCCGCCTCACTCTCTAACTGAGCAACATCGGCGAGTCGACTTGCGGTTGACGTTTTCAAACCCACATCGGTGTTCAAGTTGAAGTACAAGCTCATGATCGTCGATTCATTGCCGTTCATCTTCTTGTCGGTTTGGATGTTTTGCATCTTGCGCAAGTTGCCGTTGTCACCTTCAGATGGCACTAGGTTCGCGGTAAATTTATCGTTCGCTAATGCGCCCGCACTTAACTCAAATACTGTCGCCCCACCGTTTTTATAAGCGGGATGATTGCTCGGTAAACTGACTGAAACCGGTCCGGTCGGTGGATATGGCTGGGGCGCCATGATCACGTTACCTTTGGTATCGGTTACCGCAAATTGATCTCCAGTTGGAGAAACAACCACTTCAAATTCACGTAAGTCACCCGCATCAACTATCTCAAATTTGGCATTACCTTGAGCAAAGGTCGTCGACGCTTCATAACTTTGCGCAGCAATGGCTTTTGGATCAGTGGTTTCAACTTTCATTTGCGCTGCGCTGCTACGGGTCGGACGGAGTAACACATGCTCACCGACTTTAGGCTCATTACGCACTTCAACCCGCATTCCGTCGATGTAAAGCGCATTGCCTGCATCAGTATTAAGCTTAACGGTTTCACCATTTGGCTTAGTCACGGCGTAGCTGTCGCCATCGTAGCGTAATGAGTATTCGCCACCTTTCAGCGCGCTGATATCATTGATGTAAACCGCCATATCAGCCGTCGATTGAGGGCCTGCAACGACACGAGATTTTGCTAGTCGCTCTGAGTTCACATCGGTAAACAATGGGTCACCTACATTACCGTAGTGATCCAAACCTTGCGATTGCAGGTGGTTTACTTCGCTAGAAAACGCCGTCGCTAAGCGGCCAAGCTCATCCATCACTTGTGGAATGTGTTCGTCACGCATCTTAAGTAACGCGCCAATTTTGCCGTCAATATCGTCTGATTTGATGGCTTTAATGCCACCACCTTCAACCATAGCAAGGCGACGTTGATGAGCATCTGGTGAGCCATCAATCATCTTCAATTGGCTGGCTTCTGTTCCCGAAACAAGGGTGTGTCCATTCCCGATATGGACATTAAAACCTTCCGAATTTTTACGTGGCGTTACCGTCACCTTGGTGTATTCAGAAAGCTCTTTGATCAGTTTTTCATGTTGGTCCATCAAGTCGTTATGGGGACCAGGAGTACGCATCATCAATCGATGAACATCGCGGATCTCAACAGCAAGTTGGTTCACGCGTTCAATGCCCATATCCAGTGATTTATTGGCCACATCGGATTGCTGACGCACAGTTTCATGGAATTCGTTTAGGGTATCGCTGAGTAATTTGGCTTTTTCCAACACGACTTTGCGCGCACCCATGTCATTTGGGGTATCCGCCATGGTTTTTACCGCATCAAACCATTCGTTCATGTTTTCTGGGATTTTTTTCGATGCCACCGAAGACAACATGCTTGAGAGCAGATCAAGGTTCTTCTCGTTATCAAGCTTACTGGCGTAATTCGTGGTGGAAAGGTTTAGCTCTTTAACGGCAAACTCATCCCAAGAGCGGCGAACATTTTCCACATGCACGCCCATGCCGTAAGTTGATCCACCAAATTGACGCGGATCGTTGGTGCCTTGGATAACAGACTGACGGCTGTAACCCTCTGTATTCGCATTAGAAATGTTATGACCAGTCGTATTCAACTGTCGCTGAGCGGTAAGCACACTTTGTGTACCTACATTCAACAAATCTGACGCCATACATGCCCCCAAAAACGAAATAAAATCGGTATTGACCGATCACCTAGTTAGCAATTAGCAAAAGGTGTGCCAGTTTGGGAAAGAAAGAGAAAGCACGAAAAAAGAAAGGCTTGCACTGTGGCAAGCCTTCTCAAAATGTACATCAAGCATTCGTAATCGAATGAATTACATACTCTCGATTTTTTGTTTTACCTGAAGCACTTTGTCTGCGTAGCTTGGGTCAGTTGCGTACCCTGCGCTGTGAATTCCACGAATGAAGGATTCAGAATCACCGCCCTGTTGAAGAGCAGTCTCGTAGCGCGGGTTCTCATTCAAGAAGCGGACGTAGTCGTTAAAACTGTCTTGGTAGTTCGAGTAAGAACGGAATGCAGCCGTCTCTTTCACAGGCGTGTTATCGTGGAACTCTAGCGTTTGAGTTGTCACTTTATCACCCTGCCAACTACGGTCAGCTTTAATGTTAAACAGGTTGTTGCTGCTGCCACGTGCGTTCTTAACGACTTTTTGCCCCCAGCCTGTTTCTAGCGCGGCTTGAGCCAATAGCAATGAAGGTTCAACACCCAAGGCTTTTGCTGCACGGTCTGCGTATGGCTTCATCGAATTAACAAAAGACTCTGGCGAATCAAAACGTGATGGTTCTGAACCCGGTCGTGATAGCTGACCTGACTCAATCAAGCGCTGCTCGATTTCACGCGCTTTCTTCGGATCCACACGACGGTATTCCACAGCATTGTTTGCTGCATCACGCATGGCTGTTTCAGCCTTGTCGTCGCCTTGCCCAACCGTCAACTGCTTAACAATCATGTCAGCCAAGCCCATCGAACCCGATGCACTTAAGTTACTCGCCATTTGCTCATCCAGCATTTGACGGTAGAACTTTTCGTTTTGGCTGTTCATTAAGTTTGACTCAAAGCCTTCGTTCGCTTCGCGCATCGACTTCAACATCATCGAAGTAAAGATCGATTCAAACTGGCGAGCGGCCGCTTGCAATGCTTCATGCTCACCATCTTTGCCCTCTTTCACCGCTTTTTGACGAAGAGTATCAAGGGAACTGATGTCATGAATAAAACCGATATCGTTAGGATTGTTGACCATGGTTTCTCTCCTAATCGATTAGATGATGATCAGCTGGCCTTCAATGGCACCAGCTTGTTTCAATGCCTGCAGAATCGCCATCAAATCCGACGGAGCTGCACCGACTTCATTCACCGCACGGACTAGGTCATCTAGTGTCAAACCCGGTTCGAACTTGAACATCTTGCCTTTCTCTTCATTCACTTCGATATCAGAGTCCGGCACAACCACAGTTTGACCACCAGAGAAGCCGTTTGGTTGGCTTACATTGAGGTTTTCTTTGATTGCTACCGTCATGCCACCGTGGGTCACTGCCGCAGGTTTCAGACGAACATGCTTGCCGACCACAATCGTACCGGTACGAGAGTTCACGATGATTTTCGCCGCGCCATCCGCAGGGTCAAACTCTAGGTTTTCGATTGCCGATAAGAAGGCAACACGTTGGCTCACATCACGTGGAGCACGGACACGAACAGACGTCGCGTCAACCGCACTGGCCATTTGAGGACCAAGGAAGTTATTTACCGCATCCGCCATACGCTGTGCAGTGGTAAAGTCAGAATCAAGCAGGTTGAATGTGATGTAGTCACCACGTCCGAATGGGTTTGGAATTTCACGCTCTACGGTTGCACCGCTTGAAATAAGACCAACCGTTGGGTTGTTGCCCACGATTTTAGAGCCATCAGCGCCTTCTGCACTGAAACCACTCACGACTAAGTTACCTTGTGCGACGGCGTACACTTGGCCGTCTAGACCTTTTAGGAAGGTTTGTAGCAAGGTGCCACCACGCAAACTTTTTGCACTGCCGATCGAAGAGACCGTGACGTCCACTTGCTGACCCGGTTTTGAAAATGGCGGCAATGTTGCCGTTACCATAACAGCGGCAACGTTCTTAATTTTTGGTTTGGTACCCGGCGGCATTTGAATGCCGAAGTTTTGCAGCATTGCCGCGAAGCTTTGTTCTGTAAACGGGTTTGACTCACCCGTACCCGGTAAGCCTGAAACCAAGCCATAACCCACAAGTTGGTTGCTACGCACACCAGCCACTTGCGCGACGTCTTTAATACGTGCGGCTTGGGCTGTGGTTGCAAATAGCGCAACGCTCAACAGTGCTAATAGGATTCTTTTCATGCTTACTCAATCTCTTGCAGTCAATTTGCCGTCATTTCGACGTCTTACAGGGCTACATTAAAGAATCGTGCCAAGAAACCTGGCTCTTGCATATCTTGTGGTGAGCCTGTGCCAGAGTATTGGATTCTTGCGTTAGATACACGATTTGACGCAATAGTATTGTCAAAATTGATGTCATCAGGGCGAATTGTGCCGCTTAGACGAATGTACTCATCACCCGTATTCAGGGTCATCCACTTCTCACCGCGGATCACTAGGTTGCCGTTTGCCAGCACCTCAATGACTTCTACCGTGATGTAACCGCTGATGCTGTTGCTTTGCTTAGCAGAAGAGTCGCCTGCAAAGGTGTTGGTGTTGTTCAGATCGTACGAGAAGTTGTATTTACCGCCAATTTGCAGCTCCTGACCACCAACAGACAGAGGTTCCATCTTCGCATCGTTGGTTTTTGATAGGTCGGCGTTCGCACTCTTAGTTGCACGAGTCGTTTCGTCGAGTGTTACGGTAATGATGTCACCGATGCCACGTGGCTTAGAATCGTCGTATAAGTCGGTAATGTGCTCGGTGCTAAACAAAGAGCCCGTTGCTGCCGCATAGTGCTCTGGTTTTTGTTTAGGGTGAATCGGTGCCCATGCCGGATCGCCTGCCACCGGATCGGTTCTGCCGCGCAAAGTATCAATGATGCCGCTGCTCTCTTCTTTCGACTTATCGCCTTCAACCGCATCCACCACCGTTGTCGCTTGGCTGACTTTATCGGTTTCAATCGGTCCTAGCATCGCACAACCAGACATGGTCGTGATAAGTGTAAGTAGACAAATACGTTTCATCATTGGCTTCCTAAATCCCGAACTTAGTGATTACAACTGCTGGTTAATGAAGCTCATCATCTTATCGACCGATGAGATTACTTTTGAGTTCATTTCATACACACGCTGAGCCTCTATCATATTGACCAGCTCTTCTGTCACATTCACGTTCGATGCTTCTAACATGGATTGACGAATTTCACCTAAACCATCCAAACCTGGAACACCTTCTTGTGGGTCACCGCTTGCGCCAGTTGGTAAGTAAAGGTTCTGACCGATTGGCTCAAGACCACCTGGGTTAACGAAATCAGTAATGGTTAACTGTCCTACTACAACGTTATTTTGCTGACCACGAATACGCACAGAGACTTCACCATCTGTACCAACCGTGATAGAAGTTGCATCTTCAGGAATAACTATCTCCGGCTCGACAGGGTAGCCAGAGCCAGACGTCACTAGCGTTCCTTCACCATCCAGCGTGAACTGACCGTTACGAGTGTATCCAATATTGCCATCAGGCATCGTCACTTGGAAAAAACCATCACCTTCCACCATCATGTCCAGCGCGTTGCTGGTAGTCTGTGCATTTCCGTGCGTGTGCACCTTTTGCGTCGCAACCACTTTAGAACCCGCCCCCAGCATCAAACCACTTGGCAGTTTCGTGTTTTGAGAGGACTGGCCGCCCGGTTGATTGATATTTTGATAGAACAAATCTTCAAAAACTGCACGGCTCTTTTTAAAACCAACCGTTGAAGCGTTCGCCAAGTTATTCGAAATCGTTGCTATATTGGTCTGCTGAGCGTCTAGACCAGTTTTACTTACCCATAGTGCTGGTTGCATTTTGAACCTCTAACTCTGTTAACTCATACGAAGCAATGAATCTGAAGATTTATCCATTTCTTCAGCGGTGCTCATCATTTTGACCTGCATTTCAAACTGACGTTGAAGGTCAATCAGAGCGGTCATTTCACCTACGGCATTCACGTTACTACCTTCAATAGCACCAGTTTGGATGCTGATAGAGCCGTCTGCTTCGTAAGGCTGGTTTGGAGTTTTATGGCGGAATAAACCATTGGTATCTTTAAACAAGTTTTGATCGTCTGTGCGTACAAGCTTGATACGATCAACCACTTCTAATTCTTCAGCCGGCGCACCTTGAGGCTGCACAGAGATGGTGCCGTCACGACCGATTTCGATTTTGGATACTGGGATTGGCAAGGTGATTGGTGCATCGTTTTCGCCCAACACCACATGACCGCTTGCATTCGTTAGCAAGCCGTTTTGATCCACTTTTAGGTTACCGTTACGCGTCAAACCTTCTTTGCCAGTTTGATCCATAACAGAAATCCAGCCGCTACCTTCTACCGTAATATCGAGGTCACGACCGGTTGTGATCACACTACCTTGCGCAAAGTTATGCCCTGGACGTTCTGTCATGCTGAATACACGTGAAGGCAAACCTTCACCATAAGCTTGCATAGAGCGAGCTTGTGCTAAGTCAGCACGGAAGCCAGTTGTACTCACGTTTGCCAGGTTGTTGGCACGCAATTGCAGAGCCTGCATATTTTGCTTGGCGCCGCTCATTGCGAGAAACAGTGCGCGATCCATAAATTACTCCAAAAGTTCTCTGTACAATAGAATCAAGCAATAGTCATGCCAGAATTAAAATAATGTTATTAATCAGAAACTTGAATGCAAACTGAGGACTTTCAGATGGCAATTTAGGATGAATCAGCCAAATAGAGAGGCATGTTTTAATCCGCCTAGCGGCAACAGCGGCAAACCAAAGATCAAAGCATACCCAACCTGAACTGAGGTATTTTCAGGTTGGGCACCAGATGAATCGCATCATCCCATCAAACGCTGCAAGTACTCGCAGCGTTTAATAAAACAGATGACAGGACTCGCGAACTACTCTAGCGAATCTGGAGAATGTTTTGTTGTAACTGGTTATCAACCTCTAACGCACGAGAGTTTGCTTGGAAGTTACGCTGAGCAGAAATCAGGTCCACCAATTCTTGGGTCATATCAATGTTTGATTGCTCTAGGGTACCGTTTTTAATCGTACCAAAAGAGCCTTTGTTTGATTCACCCCATACCTTAGCACCAGAATTTTGAGTCGAATCCCATTGAGTACCACCTTTTTTTTCAAGCCCTTGCTCGTTAGGAACACGTACTAGCGCCACACGACCCAATGTTACGTTTTCACCGTTTGAGTAAGTACCCAATACGCTGCCGTGTTCATCGAAGTCGACTTTAGTCAGGAAGCCCGTTGTCGCGCCATCTTCATCGAACTTAGTCAGTTCAAATGGTGCAGCAAACTGAGTCGCTGAGCTTAAACCAAAGTTAAGTGTTTGCGCAGGATCCGCACCGTTTAAATCCACTGGGTTAGTGTTTGTCGCAGGATCGCCCAACGCTACCGATGTGATTGGCTGACCGTTGTTTAGGCTTGCCAACGTACCATCGTTGTTGAACTTCATCGTGTGACCAACGTGACCCGTTGGCGTTGCTGCATCACCGTTAGCAACGTTCAATGGCTTCTCACCGCCTTTGTCTGTCACTGTGTAGTAAGTTTGCCACGTGTTCGGCTGAGTTTGGTCTTTCAAGTAGTAAGTCGTTAGCTTGTAAGACTGACCCATCGAGTCATAAATCGTTGAAGAAGTCGAACGGTTGTATGTATCTGGATCTGAGAAATCAAACTGAGTCGGATCTTTCAAATCACCATTAGCCGGTAAATTCACACCTACTTCAACGTTTTCGCTTTGCTTTGGCTTGCCAAATTCAGCAGGTATATTGATAGCTTGTGGCTCGTAAGACGACACCTCTCCTGAGTCAGGGTCGACTTGGTAACCAAGAAGAAACTCATCGTTCGCCGTTACCATGTAATTATCTTTGTTCAAATGGAATGCACCATTACGTGTTATTTCATTTTGTTGTGGGACAAGGCGTTCTTTCGCAACCGAGAAGAAACCCGTACCCGATATACGCAGGTCCATTGGGTTATTAGTGTAAATACTCGAACCCTCATGGAACTGTTGTGCTACCTGACTAGCTTGTGCACCGCCACCTGGAGTAGTCTTTGCGTTAGAGAACAAAGAGTTTGAGTACACATCGCTAAATTCCGCACGAGACTCTTTAAAGCCATAGGTGTTGGCGTTCGCAATATTGTTACTGGTGGTGTTTAAATCCAGTTGAGCGGAGGACAAACCGCTTAAAGATACATATGACATTTCAAAATCTCCTAACCTAACACGCTACCGAATTACGCTTTGCCGACTTCCAATACTTCTGCAAGTCGAACTGGCGATTCAAAACCTGCCAGATTGAGTAATACGTTTCCATCGCCCTTACCTAGCAATACACTGTTCACGTTCGCATAAGTAGACACTGGGAACTCTTGCGACTTCCCATCGACCAAACCAGACGCTTTCACCTTGTATTTACCAGAGGGCATTGGATTTCCGTTTTGGTCATTACCGTCCCAAAGCACACGAGTGTCGCCGGCTGGTTTCGCACCTACCTCAAAAGTACGCACCAATTGGCCCGCTTCGTTTTCCACTCGAACAAACAAGTTGTCGAGAGGTTGTGCAAGCTTCACCATTGCCGCCATTGTTGCATTGTCTTGCTTAACACCCGCCGCGCCAGGGACCAATACGTCACGACCCACTAAAGATGAAGCCTGTAACGCCTGGTTTGATGTCATTGACGAGTTCAAATTCTCGAACTGAGAGTTCATCTTACCGATGCCATCTACGGTCGCAAATGACGCCATTTGAGCAATCATCTGGTCATTACCTACTGGCTTGAAAGGGTCCTGCTGAGCCAATTGTTTCGTGAGCAAAGATAAGAAGTCTTCCTGTTTCAGTTCTTTCTTACCTGTGCTCTCTTCAGTCTTCTTGTTCTCTTGTAGGCTTTTAAGCTGGTCGATATAGGACAAGCCGCTTTGACCAACATTATTAATTCCGGCCATACGCTACCCCATATCCTTATTGACCCATCTGCAGCGTACGCAGCAGCATTTGTTTACTAGAATCAGCTACTTGCACATTGGTTTGGTATGCGCGAGAAGCCGAAATCATGTTTGCCATTTCTTCCATTACATTCACGTTAGGCTTGTAGATGTAGCCTTCATCGTTTGCGAGTGGATGGTCTGGGTTGTACTCCACATTCAGCGGTTTGTCGCTTTCTACAATACCCATCACTTTCACTGGCACCGTATCACCACCACGCATGGCGTTGCTTAACTCAGCACCAAATACAGCATGACGCGCTTTGTAAGTGTCTTTCGCAGAACTGCTGACACTGTCGGCGTTAGCCAAGTTGCTTGAGGTAGTATTCAAACGAACGGATTCAGCGCTCATTGCGGAACCTGTCACATTGAAGACGTTAAATAAGCTCATCTAAATTATTCCCCTTTGATTGCTTTGGTTAAGTTCTTGAATTTGCCACCTAGAAAGTCGAGTGATGCTTGGTGTCTGATTTGGTTTTGCATAAACAAGTTACGCTCTAAATCCAAATCTACCGTGTTGCCATCGCCCGTATCTGGTTGTGTAGGAAGACGATATAGCTTGTCCCCAACCAACGTCGTAGTGGCAGGAATGTGCCGACCATCTGTGCAGCTGAGACCAATGCTTGCCCCGGATGTTGCCGCCTGCAATTCCTTAGCAAAATCTAAACCTCTTGATTTGTAGCCAGGCGTGTTTGCTTGCGCGATGTTGGTGGAAATCACCTCCGCGTTGCGCTCACGTACGCCCACAGTGTACTGGTGGATGCCTAATGCGTTGTCAAAAGATATAGCCATGTTTGCCTCCACAGTAAGAACTGACCGCCATTAATAACCAAAGGCAATTATCGCGCCAATAATAGAATGTGCCGTTTTGCCGCCTCAGTTACCAAGGCAATGAATTGCAATAAGCATGCCAAATTGATTAATGAAATGTCATATCGAGCCAAGTAATCAACTCGGCTCACTAAAAAATATACACCCGATGCCTGCCCATAGGCAAAAATTGCACCGGCTTTTACAGCAGAGAGGGAGAAAAAGAAAAGCCTGACACAAAGGTCAGGCTTTTAAAGTGGTTAAAAGAGTCCACTATTTTAGCTTGTCGCTACTTTAACTTGTAAATAATACCTGGGTTACAGCGCACCATCTCAAATTTGTCTGTCAAACCCGTCAGTGATTCTGACGCACCCAGCAGTAGGTAACCGCCCGGGTTTAGGCTATTTGCCATTTGGTTCAGTACTTTCGACTTCATCTCTGGTGAGAAGTAAATCAGTACGTTACGACAGAAAATGATGTCGAACTTACCCATTAACGCGTAGCTCTCCATCAAGTTTTGTGGACGGAAGTTCACTAGGCGTTTTACGTTGTCTTTCACTTTCATGCGGCCATCGCCTGCATCTTCAAAGAAGGTGCGGCGACGCTCAGGAGAAAGGCCACGTCCCAATGCTAGGTTGTCGTACAAACCCGCACGACACATATCCAACATGCTCGATGAGATGTCCGTAGCCGTAATCGATACGTTCGGAAGCAGTCCTGGTTTACGTTGTTGTGTTTCCAGAACAGTCATCGCCATTGAGTAAGGTTCTTGACCTGACGAGCTGGCTGCGGACCAAATTTTGATTGGTCGTTTGTTTGCCGCCATCTCCGGCAATAGTTTATCAGCTAATACCGTGAACGGATAAGTATCTCGGAACCACAATGTTTCGTTAGTCGTCATCGCATCAACAGCGGCAACTCGTAGTTCACGGTTACGGCCTGTCACGACATCACGTAGCAAATCCGACAGCGACGCCAGCTTGAACTTTGTCACAAGCGGGCTCAGTCGGCTGCGTACTAGGTATTGCTTACTGTCACCTAATACGATGCCACATTGTGATTCTAGAAAACGGCTAAAGTCACGATACTCTTGATCACTGATTGTAATAGCAGTCATTAATGTCTCTTTTATTGTGTTAATGCAGATTTAACCGCGTTACCCAATTCATCTGGGTTAAATTTCGCAATGAAGCTGTTAGCACCTACGCGCTCAACCATGGCTTGGTTGAAGACGCCACTCAATGAGGAGTGCAGGATAACATAAAGGTTCTTCAAATCTGCATTTCGGCGAATTTCGGCCGTTAGTGTGTAGCCATCCATCTCTGGCATTTCGATATCTGAAATGACCAAAGAAATCTGATCGTAGATGCTACCTTCTTGTGCCATCTCAAGCAGCTTATTGTACGCTTCTTTACCATCTTTCACAGAGACAACTTCAAAACCAATTGAAGTAATTGCACGTTCAACCTGCTTACGTGCCACCGTCGAGTCGTCTGCGATCAATACGCGACGCACGATTGGCTTCTCTTGTTCAGCAACTGCGATCTCTTCGCCGATGCTTGAATCCATGGTTTCGTCTACTGGAGCAATCTCTGCCAAGATTTTCTCAACGTCCAGAATTTCTACTAGCTCGTTGTCGATGTTTGTTACCGCTGTTAGGTAGTGCGCTTTACCTGCACCATCTGGCGGCGGCAAAATCGCTTCCCAATGCATGTTAATGATACGCTCAACAGAAGATACCAAGAACGCTTGGATTGTTCGGTTGAACTCAGCGATCACAACAAAACACTTGTCGATATCAGTCGTCGAGCGACCACCAATAGCCAAGCTTAAATCGATCACTGACACGGTATGGCCACGGATATGAGCGACACCTTTGACCAGCGGGTGTAGATTTGGCATCGAAGTCAACTTAGGGCACTGAAGTACTTCTTTTACTTTGAATACGTTAATGCCGTAGCGCTGTCGGCCCATCAATCGGAAAGTAAGTAGCTCCAATCGGTTTTGGCCGACGAGTTGCGTACGCTGATTCACCGAGTCAAGAATCCCCGTCATATGCTCATCTCCATCTCAAACTTTTTGTTTTTAAATGATACTCTACTACTGGTAAGCATAATACCAGAGAAACAGTATGGCGTATCATAATATGAATTCAACACCATTTACTATGACAATATGTAAAGCGTTATTTACAAAGTACTCTAAGTTTATCGGCATTTTGCTCAGTATGTTTAGCTTTTTTGTTCATTCAGCAACGGAAAGTCAAATTGAGCAAATCCGAACCGCAGCCGAGCAGCACATTCTTAGCACGGTAGAGCAACCAGCGGGAGGAAATTTGTCCGTCAATGCGGCAAATATTGATCCACGTATCAAAGCCACCGATTGCCCAGAGCCCCTTGATACATCTGCATCTTCAACCAGTAGCACACGCAGTAACATCAACGTATTGGTTGAATGCCCCGTCGATGACTGGAAGGTTTATGTTCCTGTGAGGATCTCAGCATCGGTTCCGATGATCGTTTCAACGCGTCAACTCGGCCGTGGTGAGATCATCAGTGCTTCTGATGTAACAACGTCAATGATCGAATTACAGCGTTTTCGTAAAGATGGTTTTAGCAATATGGATCAAGTGATCGGTTCAAAGCTAAAACGTAACGTTCGCCTTGGCGATGTTGTAGAACGCAATGATGTCTGTGTGGTATGCCGCAATGAGAAAGTCACGATCAAAGCCGTAAAATCTGGTATGACGATCACCACACAGGGCACGGCATTACAGGATGGATCCGCTGGAGATCAAGTAAGAGTGAAAAATGATAAGTCCCAACGTATAATAGAAGGAATTGTGACAGGCATTGCGGAAATCACCATCACCTTCTAGGGTTGGGTGGTGTACGGCAAATCGATCAATAAAAATGCAAAAAATCACTAAAGTTATTTTGCCCTTGGTCGATAGTCTGGATACCAGTATTACGATACGAGTTTAAGGTTGAAACATGGCAGGTATAGATAATATACGTTCAGGTCAGATGATGACGACGACAAGTCGCGCACCTGCACGAACGGATTCTAGTGCAACCAGCACTACAGAATCGAAAAAAGCGCCAGCACAACAAGACGCGGTATCACTAAGCCAACAAGGCAAAGCAGTCAGCAAACTCCAGAAGGACATGGCAGCTTCTCCGGCTTATGACAGCGCAAAAGTGGCGGCAATCAAAGAAGCAATTGCAAACGGTTCATACAAAGTTGACCCAGAGAAACTGGCGGACAACATGATCAAGTTTGAAAACGAATTGCAAGGCAAAAGCTAACTGACTTAGGCCCAAGGTAAGAATTCATGGCAGCATTAGTCGATCTTGTTAACTTCCAGCTAGAAAATGCAAAAGCACTTTCTGGTGTATTACGTCAAGAAACACAGGCGATCAGTGCACGTGTATCTACTGAGATCGAGAAACTTGCCAAAGAAAAGATGACACTCATTGGTCAATTAAGAACGACTGACCAGCGAATCGCCTCTCACCCGCACGTCAATCAACTTACCGAAGATGCAAACCTAAGTCAGGTTGTCGCACAGATCCAATCTATCATTCTCGATTGTCAGCAAGTAAACCAAATGAACGGTGAATCGCTCAATCGTGCCCAATCCAGTTTCAATAAACTTAACAACATGCTTCAGCGTACTCACGGTAAGGTCGGTATGACCTACAACGCCGGCGGCAAAACGCACACCATTTCAACTCTAGGCACTAACATCAAAGCCTAACTCTCTTTGAGCTCATCCCACGGCGACTCTATCGACGTTGTCTTTTAGCCAGTGACTCTATTCCTCAAAACATAATCTAAATCTATCGCGCATAAAACTCTCGCGTACAAAGCTCATACGTATAAAAAAGCGACCGATTGTTGCCAACCCGTCGCTCAAATAGATTATCTGTTTGGTGAAGTTGTATTAGAACAAGGTCTGCTGACGCTTCTCAGGCACCTGTTGTACTTCACCGTAGTCACGCAGTTTGTCCATCTTACGGATATCCAAGCGCAACTCTGTCACATAGCTATCTTCCACTAAGTAACTGCGCACGACTTCTGCACCTCGAATAACGCCATCGACCGCGCCCGATGTGCTTTCAATGCCTAGACGTTGATCAGCAAGCTCTGCACGCCCACTCACTCGCATACCATACACTTGCTCAGCAAGTTCACGGTAGGCATCAATCTTAGACGCACGCATCGCACGAACACGTTTCTCTTCGACAGTACGGCCAGTTTGCTCACTCACGCTTGCATAACCCACCGCCAACAAAATCTCATCTTGGCGCATCTGTTGTAGAGGCTGACATCCCACCAGCACCAATGTTGCGATAATAAATAATAACTTCTTCATGCTAGTTTCCTACGGGCGGAGAATCACAGTGTATGGCTGACGAATAGTAGGGTCAGAACGAATAAGCACGCCATCTTGGGTGCGGATGCTGTTCAGCGTATCCAAATCACGGCCAATGCGGTCCGCAGGTAAGAAACCTTGCGCCGTTGCAACCACGATGCGGCTCTGCATGCCCACAACACGAGCATTCACGAGCACACCACCTTCTTGGCGAAGCATAGTGCCTGTCAGCACGTACTGGATCTCTTGCTCTTGTGCCAGATCTTGCCAATCACGGCTCAGTGCGAAGTCACCCTGTTGAGTCACTTGAATTGAACCTGTGGTTTTGAAATCCACGACTTTAAAACCACGGCGTTGGAATTGGTGAATAAACCCTTCCGATACCGAGTTACCAAGCCAGTTGGTTGCATCCATGTTTTGCAGATCGACAAAAGAAGTAATCGCAATCGGTGTACGCGACGATACTGCAACGTTCGAAACCATCAGCTCTTCCGTCATGCTCTCAATGAAATAGTCCATCGTATGACGCGGACTGTCCATCAGCATGAATTGGCTGCCAGAATACGGTTCTTTACCATTGTAAATTGGTGAGTACGCGCACGATGTTAAAAGCGTCATCATCGATGCGGCAACAAGCCATCTTTTCATGGTTTGATTCTCCAGATAATCTTAGGTGTTACTGCTCTTTTTCGACTTCATTTCAATAAAACGTAATCTTGGAACAGTCTTTGCTTTTCTTCTGTTTGTCGAACGAAAGAAAAGCCCACCAAACTTCACTGAAATTGGTAAAGCAATATTTATACCCGAACGGTTACTAACAATGAAAAAATTATTTTTTAGCCTAATATCAATCACTTTTATATTGATGACGCCATTTCGCGCGGTGGCATCTTGGTATGAAGTGACAGGCGTTGCCACTATCGTTTCTTCTGAAGAAGCGGCAAGGCTGCATGCGTTGGAAGACGCGCTCTTCAAGGCTGTCAACTTTTCGGGCGCAGACATTGCCAGTATCAGTAACTTGATGCCATTGCTGGAAGAAAACCGCAAAGAGTACCAATTCACCAACCATGAAGTACGTTACATCCTGGTCGAATCAGAGCGTAAACGCAGCGGCAAGGTGGAAATGAGGATCCGAGTGGATATTTATCCATCGGCAACGGGTTGCCACGTGGATCAATACAAGAAGACGATCTTAGTCGGCAACATCGATGTCGCTTCTCCTCAACAAGCGGTCATGGGCCAAATTTACAATGTTGGTGATGATTTTAGCCACGTGGTCAATCGTCAGCTTGATCAAACCTCACGCAGTTTTGTCTCTGTTGGTACTACCGATTACTCCATCAGTGCTAATTACCCAGAGCGCACTAAGATGATTGCGCAAGACAACGGCGCGCAATACATCATCGGCGGTGTCATTACCGACTTGACCGCTACGATCGATGCCAAGCTGCTTAAAGACGACGTTATCAACCGCCAGTTTGCAATGGAGATGAAAGTCTTCGACGGAAAAACAGGCCACGAGGTTTACCACAAGAACTACCGCGAAGTAGCGCGTTGGCCATTTGCTAAAACCAGCCAAGTCGATACTCGCAGTGCTCGTTTCTGGGCATCGACTTACGGCGAGATGATGCTGCGCGTTAGCCGCAACATTATGTTGGATTTGGAATCAGAACTGTCTTGTAAAATCACACTGCCAGAAGTCGTTGCCGTATTCGGTAATACTGTAACCATGGATCTTGGCCGCATGCACGGCGTACAAGAGGGTGACCAGCTGCAATTGTGGCACACAGCGTCTTTCATCGACCAAAACGGCTTGCCGCGTAATAAGGTCTCTCAGAGCGATATTACCCTAAGAGTGACTCGTGTTTACGAACACGAAGCGGAGCTGACGATTGAACAGCCCAACCTTGCCTCTAGTGTGCAAATTGGCGACGTAATGAACAAGATGCTTTAGCAACGCGTATAAAGCTTTGCGATATGCCTGCTTTTGAATATCATAAGCAACGCATCTTATTTGATTACGCCCCCATGGCACAGCTGGATAGCGCAGTCCCCTCCTAAGGGACAGGTCGTAGGTTCGAATCCTACTGGGGGCGCCATTCATCGCCTTAGCTTAGTTTCTTTAAGCTAAGGCTTTTTTATGTCTTTTGATCAGAGAAAGGAAAACAAGAGAAGCTAACCGCATCGCTATTTGAGGTCGATGCTGTTGAGACGCCCCATAAAGGTCAAGATTTCGAGGTTATCTTTGTGTGCATCAAGCAAGGCTTTTTTGGTTTGCATATATGCCGCAAGCTTGCCGTACTTGTTGATAGACCGCACGACCGTTTTGTACTTGTATTCGCCAGCGTCATTAAACTCACGCCACTTTGCAATGTAACAAGTGTCACGGTTGTCAGGATCATCCAGCGTCGGGTTTGGTTTGTGGACGATCTTAGGCTCCACACTGTGTGGCAAACGCGTCATTAAGTACGGGTCTTTCAATAGTCTCCGCCAAAACTTCCCCCACATCTCACGCCCGAGCTCATTACGCAGTTTGATGGCCTTCTTAAGACCTCTCTTTTCTCCAATGCGCACGAATCCAACGGAACGATGCAAAACGGTATCTTCCGGTGTGTGGATATGAATCTTAAAGGCTGTCTTGCCTTTCGAAATGAAGCGGTGTCCAGTATTTGTAATTAAATTGCTCTTAGACATAGTGCTAAATAATAATTCTATTAATAGCTAAAAGGGTAAGCAAAACTCATAGATAATTAAAGTAATAAAATACAAAACTGTAAATAGCATCAGTGTTGATTCTTTTTTGAAACATCTAAATTCAGATGTAAAAAAGCCCCAAAGAGCGAACTCTTTGGGGCATTCAGCGCTTAAGGCTTCTAACGGTCAGATAGGAGCTTATTGCTGAACTTGGTATTCGAACTCAGGAACAACAACTTCTACGCGACGGTTTTGTTCACGGCCTTCACGAGTCTCGTTTGAAGCGATTGGGTTGTTTTCACCTTCGCCACGAGCGTGAATGCGATCTGCGTCGATGCCTTTCTCTACAAGAGCGTTAGCTACAGATTCAGCACGCTTCTCAGAAACTTTTTGGTTGTAAGCCGCTGGGCCTGAAGTATCTGTGTAACCAATTACGTCAACGTTCGCTTGTGGGTACTCGTTTAGGAATGCTACTAGGTCGTCTAGTTTCGCAGCGCTCTCTGGTTTAAGAGTAGTGCTGTTTAGCGCGAAGCTACCAGTGCCGATTGTTTGAGTTTCGAAAGTCTTAGTTACTACTACTGGAGCAACTTCTTCTACAACCACTTCTTCAACTACTGGCTCTTCTTCTACAACAACTTCGTCGTTACCGCCGAACTTGAATGCAACGCCTAGAGTTGCAGAGTTGCCCATTGCTTTCACTGAATCGTTGTTGATGTCAGTGATTGTTTGGTATTCCGCACGTGCTGTTACGTTTTCGCTGATGTTGAATTCAAGACCAGCTGCACCTAGGTAAGAGTAGTCATCTTTACCGTCGTTCATCATTAGGTAAGCACCACCCACTTTACCGTAAAGTGCGATGTCTTCTGTGATTGGTAGGCTGAACTTAGGAGCAAGAGTGATTGCTTCTACGTGGCCACCGAAAGAAGTTTGGTCGAAGTCACCTAGGTTGTCGAAACCAGCTTCTACTGAGAAGTAGTCATTCATTTCGTAACCAACAAAAGCACCTAGAGTAGAGCCATCTTTGTCACAAGCTTGACCAGCTACACAAGCGTCTTCCATCCAAGACTTACCCATCTTACCGCCCACGTATACTTCTGCGTGTGCTGCTGAAGCCATAAGTAAAGAAGCTGAAATTACCGCTGCTAGTTTTTTCATTATTGATTCCTCTAAAAGAAGTTCTCTTGTTCGTAACGAAATGCGCCGCCTGACTGACGTTGTATTTCAATTCTTTTATTCAGTTCCTTTGAGTTTGATACCGAAGTAACTTCCGACTGTTTGCATAAAAGTCACTTGGGTATGCCTCCTGGTCAGTGGTGCATATCGCTCCCTCACTGACGGCGAGCACTATAACTCCAAGAAATCCCGAGACAAATCCCAAAACTGTCAATTTAATGTCATCGAAAAGCATGACTTAATGTGATCTAGAGCACTCTAAAGCGAGCTGCGACAACGACGCAAACGTTTGCGCGATATTTCGAAAAAGAATAGGTAAAGCAAATTAACTTCTCATTAATGAGACGATAAATGGGGAACTTTATGGATTGTGTTTTTAATTCAGAGAGATATTTCGTATGAAACCAGCAAATACGCATTTGCAATGATTATATTTGGATAAGTAAAACTTATCAATTTTTGAGCAACTTGATGATAAAAGATACACAAAGGACAACCGACCTTGGTGAAATTAGGCCGTTTTCCTAGCGTAAGATACAAAAAAGCCGCGAAGTTTATCGCGGCTTTTGACTATTTATTCAGGCAATTATGCGTTTGCTTCACGCTCAGCGATGAACTCAAGCGCCATCTTGATGCGAGCAACACAGCGCTCTTTGCCAATCAGTTCCATTACTGCATCTACAGAAGGAGACTGACCGCCACCTGTTACTGCTACGCGCAGTGGCATACCGATTTTGCCCATGCCGATTTCTAGCTCTTCACATACTGCTGCGATAACGCCATCTTTGATGTTCGCTGTCGTCCACTCAGTCAGTGCTTCTGCTTTCGCTAGAGCAAGCTCTAGAGGCTCTTTAGCAACGCCGCGTAGGTGTTTCTTCGCCGCGCCCGCTTCAAACTCAGCGAAGTCTTCGTAGAAGTAACGGATTTGCTCAGCTAGCTCAACTAGCGTGTTGCAACGCTCACCCACTAGCTTGATCACCTCAGTGATAGCTGGGCCGTTTGTTACGTCTAGTTTTTGTTGATCTAGGTGCCATTGTAGGTGCTCTGCAACGTACGCTGGATCTGAGTTCTTGATGTAGTGGTTGTTCAACCATTGCAGTTTGTCAGTGTTGAACGCTGACGCTGACTTAGATACTGCGTTTAGGCTAAATAGGTTGATCATTTCTTCTTGAGTGAAGATCTCTTGATCACCATGAGACCAACCAAGACGCACTAGGTAGTTGTTTAGTGCTGCAGGTAGGTAACCCATATCGCGGTATTGCATTACCGATACAGCACCGTGACGCTTAGACAGTTTCGCACCGTCATCACCTAGGATCATTGCACAGTGTGCGAATGTTGGTACTGGCGCACCTAATGCTTCGTAGATGTTGATCTGACGAGGCGTGTTGTTGATGTGGTCTTCACCGCGCACTACATGAGTGATGCCCATATCCCAGTCGTCAACCACTACACAGAAGTTGTACGTTGGCGAACCGTCAGTACGACGGATGATCAGATCATCCATTTGTGTGTTGCTGATTTCGATACGGCCACGGATTTGGTCATCAAATACTACACTGCCTTCTTTCGGGTTACGGAAACGGATAACACATGGATCGCCATCTTTTGCCGCTTCGTTTGCCGCTTTGATCTTTGGATGGTTAGCATCGTAACGAGGCATTTCTTTGTTTGCTTCTTGCTCTGCACGAACTTCGTCTAGCAGCTCTTTAGATGCGTAACATTTGTATGCTTTGTCTTCTTCTAGAAGCTTATCAACCATCTCGTTGTAACGATCAAAACGTTGAGTTTGGAAGTAAGGACCTTCGTTCCACTCAAGACCTAGCCATTCCATGCCTTCTAGGATCGCATCAACCGCTTCCTGAGAGTTACGCTCAAGGTCAGTATCTTCGATACGTAGAACGAATTCACCACCTTGGTTTTTAGCATATAGCCAAGAGTAAAGTGCAGTACGCGCACCACCAACGTGTAGGTAGCCAGTTGGGCTAGGAGCAAAACGAGTTTTAACCGTCATCAGAGTTCCTTAGGGGTAATGAGCAACGAGAGGGCTCTCGTTGTAATATCAAGGATAAAAGTGGCGACATTTTACCACCGTAAGTCGATTCTACAATCCTTCCGTGTGGTTTAACGCCATAAATACAAACAGGGCAGTACCGATTAAGGTACTGCCCTCTTATTTATAGCGACAAAATACTTAGAACAACAGAAAAGCTATCGCAAAACAAAGTTACGAATGCCGATTATTTTAGATTCTGCATCGCCCACTGCATAAATTCTTGTTGCTCTTGACGGCTTAGATCACTGAATGACTCTTTCAATGTCTTAGTGACAGCCGGAGACGCCGCGATGCTTGCTTTCGTCGATTGCTTGTTCACTGCTTTGTTGTAATCAGCCACTTCACGTTCATAGTCGCGGAATCCTTGTAGGCCGCCTTTGCGAAGTTGAACCATAGAAAACTCAACATCTTTGCCGCTTGCGTCTTTCAGCGTCAGTTTCGGATCCATTTCAAATGCTTTGGCTTCTTCAATAGTGCGGAACTTATTGTATGTCAGCGTGAGCTCTGCATCTTTCGGTGCATCGAACTCAAGTAAAAGCGGCTGTGAATCAAACTTACGACGCTTGCCATCTTCAAATACAATTTGACCAACATTCACAGCAAGTTGGTTTGCACCATCTTCAACTTTGATGCTGTTGTTGTCAGAGATCCACTCAGGGTAGACGAACTCACTGTTGAGAACGCGAGGAACCAATTCCGCTTGCAGAGTCAGTTGAGCAGCAAATGCAGGCGCAGAAAGGATTGCGCAAAGTCCTAATAGTGTGGTTGTTTTTTTCATCATGGTTTTCTCGTCTTATACCAATTTAGATAAGCCACTGAAACTAACAGGCCGGTCATTCCAATGGCTTATGTGAATAAGTATCAAGACAAAAAGGGCGTTTCCGCCCTTTTAGCTGCTTCTATATTAGAAGTAGTATTCAACACCTACAGAGAACTCGTCGTAGTCAGCTGACTTCCAACGTGCTTCTGTTGGCTTGTCTAGTTGAGACGCACCGTCACCGAAGTCTAGAGTACGTGCACGAGCGTAAAGTACTGCAGATGGGTCTACGAAGTACATGATCTGTGCAGATAGTACATCATCTGCTGTGTTGTCGATTGTCTTACCGTCACGTTCTAGGTCAAAGTTTGCTGCGTAACCCAGTTTGTACTGCCAGTCACCTGTTGTGTACATCAGACCTGCAGACATTGCATCTTGCTTCTCGTTTACACCGTTGCTTGCGTCAGCTTCCATGTATTTGTATTGAGCGAAGAAAGAGATACCGTTTTCAAACCAACCTTGAACACCTACTAGGTACGTGTTGTTTTCCCAAGTTTGACCTTCACCTTCGATGTTGCGGTTACCTTCGTACGCAGCATCCAATTGTAGTGGACCTAACTTGTAGTGAGCCGCGATGCCGCCCCAGTAATCGTCGCCTTCACCTAGACCAGCTTTGTCACCTGCACCCGCTGCGATATCTAGAGAGAATTTGTCAGCAAACATTGGAGAGTCCCAACGGATTGTGTTTGATTGACGGTCTTGGTACTTAGCACCACCGATCGCACCACCCCAGTCGTAAACATCGCCTAGACCTGGGTTAGATGCTGGCCAGTCAACCAACTCGTACATTGGAGTAAGAACACGACCTAGACGAACTTGACCCCAAGACGCGCTTTCAAAACCTACGAATGTGTCACGCTCACCAAGACCTGCACCTTCACCACCGAAGCTTGGGTCTACGTAGCCACCTTCGATTTGCCAAATGAACGTTGGTTCAAAGTTAGCGAATTGCTTTTTACCACGGAAGCCGATACGTGATTCGTTGTTTAGCTGCATGCCGCCCAAATCGTCGTCAGTTGCTTTGCTACCAGAATCGTAATCGCGGTACGCGGCCTGCATCGCGATAATGCCGTAAACTTCGTAAGAGAAAGAGTCTTTAGTTAGGTACTCTTTCGCTGCATCACTGTTTGCACCATCAGCAAAAGCTGAACCACTGAATATCATGCCTGTGATTGCAGTAGCAAGTAGGCTTTTCTTTAGGTAAGACATTTTTAACCCCTATATTTTTAGTTTTTTCCATTTTCAAATTCGCTAACTAGGACATTGCAGGAACTTGAAACAATGTGTGGACGGGGCAAATATGACAAACTTTTTTCGCAGTAAAAAACTTTCCAAACCGCAATCTGAGCAAGTTCAAAATCAGAAGATCAAAATCAATATAAACCAATAATTAACAACAACTTATGGTGACAAATAAAAATATAAAAACGTCAAAACCACTCAATCTCTCTCTGTTTTTATATAAAAAGCTCAAAAATCGTGAGCGCCTTCACTCAACTTTTAGGCGTTTTAACGGAACTTTATATTCAGAGAGAAAAAACTTTGAGATAACTCGCAACAATCCCTGCACAAAGGCTGTGCAATAACGTCGATTTTGACGAATTTGTTTCGCGTCGAAAAACTTGACCTTCCCCTTGCAGGAAGGTTTATGCTCTGCTCATTACTATTATTGAGGACAAATTATGTATCAGTTCGTTGTACCTATGTCAGGGCTCAACTGCATGGGCTGTGCGAGAAAAGTTGAGAAAGCTTTACATGCCAATCACAGTGTTGAGATCATCAATTTGTCCCCGACCATGGTTGAGGTGAAAACCGAGTCCCCTCTTTCTTCTATTGTTGAATCGATCGAGTCCCTGGGTTATCTCGCTGGTCATCAATTTCAGTTCCATCTAACTGGATTGAGCTGCGGCGGCTGCGTGAAGAAACTCTCTTCTTTATTAGAAGCGAATCAAGACGTCATTGCGTTTCAAGCGTCGACAACCCAACTCGATATCACGACCCTACTCTCAGAGCAGCAAGTGATCGATCTTGTGGCCACTCTTGGCTATACCGCTAGCCTTGATTCTATTGAAGTAGAAGAAGAAAGCTCACCAGAGCCTGAACAGGCAGAAAAGCAAAGCAATATTAAAGATGCGCAGGAGCCACCAGCGAGTATTCAATTGCAAATGCTGATTCAAGGCATGACGTGTGCGAGTTGCGTCTCTTCAGTAGAGAAAGCACTTACTAACGTAGAAGGCATTGAGAAAGCACAAGTAAACCTTGCTGAGCAAAGTGCATTAGTGTTCGCAACTCAAGATACAGAAGCCCTTCACCAAGCGATCGTTGAATCCGTAAAGCAAGCCGGTTACCAAGCAGAGATCTTGCAAGACGCAGCAACCCAACAAGAAAAGCAAGCAGCTCAGCAACTTGCCCAACAAAAACGCTTCAAGCTAGATGCCATTGCTGGCTTAGTTGTCGGTGCGCCACTGATGTTGTGGGGAGTGTTTGGCGGCAACATGGTGATTCGCAATACGAACGACCAGTTGGCTTGGGGCGCGATTGGTATTCTGTGTCTCTTACTGCTTGCAACCGCAGGTAAGCACTTCTTTACTAACGCATGGTTAGCAGCCACTCACAAACGCGCCACCATGGATACGTTAGTCGCGCTAGGTACTGGTGCGGCGTGGTTCTATTCAATGCTTGTGGTGATTTTCCCAGACTGGTTCCCTCTTGCTTCACGCCACGTGTACTTTGAAGCGAGCGCAATGATCATCGGTTTGATTTCTCTTGGTCACTATATAGAGGCAAAAGCCAAAGCAAACACAACACGCTCACTACAGGCTCTGATTAACCTGCAACCTCAACAAGCGACTGCGATTACAGAACAAGGTGATCAACAGATCGCAGTTGAACAAATCACGCTAGGCATGAAACTGCGCATCAAACCGGGCGAGAAAGTGCCAGTAGATGGCGTTGTGATACAAGGTGAATCGTACATTGATGAGTCGATGCTAACCGGTGAACCAGTACCAGTGTTAAAAGCGCAAGATGCGCAAGTGTCTGCCGGTACATTAAATACCGATGGTGGATTAGTCATCGAAGCAACGGGCATCGGCGCGAACACCATGCTGGCTCGAATCATTCGCATGGTACGCACAGCGCAAAGCAGCAAACCTGCCATTGCCAAATTAGCAGACCAGATTTCATCGGTATTTGTTCCGGTCGTAGTCGGCATCGCAATCCTTGCCGCTTTGGTTTGGTTTGCCGTAGGTCCAGAACCTAAAGCCAGTTACATGCTTGTAGTAACGACCACAGTGCTGATCATCGCCTGCCCTTGTGCGCTAGGCTTAGCAACACCATTGTCGGTCACCGTTGGTGTCGGTAAAGCCGCAGAGCTCGGCATTCTGATCAAAGACGCTGACGCACTACAGTTGGCGAGCAAAATCGACACGGTCGTATTCGATAAAACTGGCACGCTTACTCAAGGTAAACCGAGTGTGCAGCAAGTATTTACTCACGCCACCAGCCAAGAGCACATGTTGGCTCTTGCATACGCGGCAGAGCGTCAATCGGAACACCCGTTGGCAAAAGCCGTCTGTGATTACGCGAGAAAGAACAATACTGAAAGTGTTGAGTTGAGCGCATTCGAGAACATTCGTGGCCGTGGCATCACCGCGACTTACCAAGCACAACCGCTGCTCATTGGCTCATTGCAATTTATGCAAACCGAGCAGATTGATACCAGCTCAATGAAGCAAGCGATTGAAGATTGTGCAAACAACGCATGGACACCAGTGGCTGTAGCGCTGAACAACGAACTGATTGGTTTAATTGCCATCGCTGACCCGATTAAATCTGATGCCAAACAAGCGGTGTCTGCATTAAAATCGCAGGGTATAAAAACCGTCATGCTCACAGGCGACAACCAACACGTTGCCAATGCTATCGGTAAAGAGCTCGGCATTGATGAAGTCATCGCTCAAGTGATGCCCGACGAGAAAGCACAACATATTGAACTGCTGCAATCTCAAGGCCGCACGGTTGCGATGATCGGTGATGGCATCAATGACGCACCTGCCCTTGCGTTGGCGGATCTTGGCGTCGCAATGGGAAGTGGCAGTGACGTGGCAATCGAAAGCTCACAAATGACCATTCTCAATACATCACCAATGGCTGTTGTGCATGCGATTGAACTCTCGCGCGCGACACTTAAGAACATGAAACAAAACTTGTTCGGCGCCTTTGTTTATAACTCGTTGGGTATCCCTATCGCCGCAGGCGTACTTTACCCAGCGTTTGGATTTTTGCTCAGTCCTGTCGTTGCTGGCGCAGCGATGGCACTGTCTTCAATCACGGTCGTCAGTAATGCAAATCGACTACGACTGTTTACCATTAAGTAAGCGACACTTCTTCTCGAGGATATTATGAAGTTGAAACTATTGACCTTTACAATGCTTGCTGTCACATCGGCGAACGTATTAGCCGCTGATGTCATCAACCACAAATCGCCATACTGTGGCTGCTGTGGCGAATGGACAAAACACATGGAAGAGAACGGCTTTACTGTGGAAGAAAAGCTGCATGATGACATGAATGCGATCAAACGCGATTTGGGCATCAAGAACGAACAGCTTTACTCTTGCCACACCGCGGAGATCGATGGCTACGTATTTGAAGGTCATATTCCTGCCGACGACATTAAAGCGTTTTTGGAAAACCCACCTCGAAATGCAAAAGGCCTGACTGTACCGGGTATGCCAATGGGCTCACCGGGCATGGAGTACGGCGATAAGAAAGACAGCTACGCTGTTTACGCCTACAACGAGAAAGGTCAGGTTTACGAATACCGCTACCACAAAGGTAACGACCAATAAAAACAAAGCCCAGCGATTCAAACCGCTGGGCTTTTTCTTAATGGACAGTTAAGACAAACTTTTTAATTAGAAGCCGTAAGACGCACCGAACACGAACGCGTTGTTCACTAGGCTGTCACCCGCTGAGTTTTCTGCACCGTGAGCTTGGCTACGGAACTCAAAGTATGGCTGTACGCCTTTACGAGTCCATGTTGCACGCAACTCGTGGTCCATGGTCTCTGCTTCAATCATGTAAACGTTGTTGTAGCTGAAGGTCACGTCTTCGTTCATCGCGTAACCAATGCGGTTATCCATGCGGTAATCTGTATCAGCATCAGCGTCTGTCGCATCAATGTGTGCACGAGTACGGTTGCTTAGCGAGATACCGTTATCGAAGTTGTAGCCGATTTTAACCAAAGGACGGTATTGGATGCTCTCACCCGCAGAGAATAGGTGTTGGTAACCTGCTGCAACCCATAGGTGATCAGTGATGTTAAATGCTTGCTCACCACCCACAGTGATTGCTGGAGTTGTGTTACCTGCGCCGCCGTTTTCAGTTTCTAGTTTACCCAGCTGAATGCCGTCAAACTCAGTGTAAACCGTGAAGCCGCCGAATTGGTTATCGAAAGTGTGGCCTGCTTCTAGCGTTGATGTCATGTCCGAACCGTGGATTCGGCCATCATCGTGGAATTGGATGTTACCCGTTACGTAAGATGAGCCTGCGAAAGCGCTTGATGCGAAAACAAGAGAAAGTGCACTTAGTGCAAAAACGTTTTTCATAATTACTGCCTTTATTTGTTCACGTTATGCGATGAGATGTCCGGCTATCACTTGCCCTTCATCGCAAACATTGGGATGTGCCTCCCTGGCGACAGCAATACTGCGCAATTTAATTCGCATTGAAAAATAAATCGTTTAAAACAGTGATCCAATTCAAATCAACATTTTCGAAACCCAAAAAAGTTTATTAAATACAGAGCCTTGCTATAAAACCTAAAAATTCGTCAAAAAAATAAAGTGTGAAGTCAGGCTAGTTACACTCTCAAATCAAGCACTAAAAAAGCATCGAGATCACACTATTCTTTTCTTTCTAAATTACGAACTTAATTATCAGTAAAAAATAATCAGACATTGATCACGCTTATTTTCCATAGAAAAATAAACAAAGCCCCCAACATAAGTTGAGGGCTTTGAGTAAGGAACAATGATTTTAGTGAATGATTAGCAGAATTACTTCACGCTAGTCACGCGGCTTGTCTTCTCGCCTGTTGCAGATACAGAACGGATAAACACTTCACCTTTCACATTAGGACGAGCATTGTCTGCGTAAGTTAGCCAGTTCTTGCCGTCTAGAGAGTATTGAAGCTTCACACCAGGGAACTGAACGTTCATTGCTAGTTTGCCACCTTCTACTTTCGCACCTGGTACAGGTAGGCGGTAGTCGATACCTGATTTCTCTAGCTTAGCCAGTTCACGTTGGCCAAGTACGTTCGCAAAGCGGTTGTAGTCTTGGTTTAGCGCAGCTTTGTCTACTAGGTTAGAGTTTTGCGAGTATTCAACACCCACTTTGTAGTCGTTTTCCCAATCAGCACGGTGCCATGCACGCTCAGCAGCTGCTAGTACGCGAGGGAATACCATGTACTCGTATTGCTCGTCGTTACGTACTGTCTCTGACCAAAGCTGTGCTGATAGACCGTAGAAAGGTTTCGCTTCGATTTCACCTTTACCAGTGAAGCCATTGCCATCACGGTCTACAGAGGTTTCTGCGTTCTGAGGCATGTTCTCTGGTGCAAAACCAAACATCTTACGAGTATCTGTTGCACGTGTTGCCCAGTAGTAACCACGCTCTTTTGGGTCAACTTCGTATGGCATGTCCATGTACACGTAGTCTGGGTTAGAAACGATCACGTCGTAACCTTTCTTAGACCACTCGTACACTGATGATGTGCCACCCCAGTAAAGAACGTCCCAGAAGTTAACACGTGTGTTTTCTGTTGCGAACGCTTTCTCACCTTCACTGTATTTAAGGCCATCTTGCCAAGCTTGGAAGTTTGGAATGCCCTTCTCTGCCACAATCTTAGACACTTCTTCTGCAAAGTGACTTGGTAGATGTGCAAAGTCGCTTACCGTACCGTCTGCAATTAGCGTCTGACATTGTGGAGATTGTGCGAATGGCTTGTCTTGTTTAGACAGGTCAATCGTACCTTTCCAGCTTACTTTGTCTTCAGCGTTCAAATCTTGGAAACCAGCGCCTAGCTTGATGTTCTTCGCTTCGTCACCACCAAAGTGCCATGTTGTTAGCGGCGTGCCCGCTTCTTGGTGCATTGCTGCGACTTCTGAAATCACTTTATCAACGAAACGAGTTGAAGATTCCATACATGGGTTGATGAAGCTTTGCTTGTTGTAGAACTGAACCGTCGTTACGTTCGATGTATCTTGAGGATCCATCAGGCGGTATTCGTTTGCTTCTGCTTCTTTACCTTCTTCCATTAGACGGTCGTAACGTGCTTCCATTGATACCACTGCTGCACGAGCGTGCGCTGGCATATCAATTTCAGGAATCACTTCGATGTTACGCGCTTTCGCGTACTTCAAGATGTCCACGTAGTCTGCTTTGCTGAAGAAGCCAGAACCAAAGTTGTCTGTCGTTGCACCTGAGCCAAGCTGAGGCAGTAAACAGCTTTTCTCTTCCAAATCGAAACAACGGTTAGCACCCACTTCAGTCAGCTCAGGCAGACCCGGGATTTCTAAACGCCAGCCTTCATCATCCGTTAGGTGAAGGTGTAGTTTGTTCATCTTGTACGCTGCCATTTGGTCTAGCGTTGCAAGAATTGCGTCTTTAGAGTGGAAGTTACGAGCCACGTCCACCATCACACCACGGTAATCAAAACGTGGCGCATCTTTAATAGACAGTTGTGGTAGAGAATCAGCATTTTGGCTATCTACCAGGCCAAAGATAGATTGTACTGCGTAGAAAGCACCTGCTTGGTCAAACGCTTTAATCGCAATACCGTCGCCTTTGATGCTCATTTCGTAAGCACCAGATTTTGCCAATTCACCGGTGAAGTCTGCAGGAACAACAGTGATGCTTACAGGAAGATCACCACGAACATCCACACCTACCACTTCTGCACGATCTTGAATTGCTGCGTATTGAGTCGCATCGAATGCGTCTTTAGGCAGCGCAATACCCGCCGCGATATCTACCGTACCGTTACCTGCTTCAACAGACATTGGCGTTGGTAGTAACGTAGTTGATACGTCTTGTTTTGCTAGGTCTTCGTTCTTCTCGAAACGAGACACAGCGTTTGCAAATACGTTGTTGTCATCTGGCGTACGTTTTAGGTTGTTACCCTCAAGGCCAGTCACGAAAGATGCAACGTCTTCTGTGTTAAGAGAAGCGATCATCTTAGGCTCTGCATTTGGTGCAGCAACGAAAGCGCCAGGCATGAAGTCGGTTTCAAATAGCTGCCAGTATTCAGCAACAAGAGGAAGTACAACCTCTTCACCCGCAGCAAAACCATCAAACTTATCTGTCGGTTCTAGTTTGTGTAGGTCACCCGTTACGCGAGAGATTTTGAACTGTTCGTTTTCAACATCCAGAATCAGACGAATGCTGTGGAAGTAAATAGCCCAATCTTTAGAGTCAACCGCTTCACCTTGGTTAACTAGCGTCATGTTTACTTTGTTACAAGACGCCCACTCAGCACCCATGTCTTGACATGCAAGACCTTCATTTGCGCCGTGGTTAGTCAACACTTCATATTGAATATCAAGGTTGTCAGCCAATGAGTTTACAACTTGTTGCTCAGAGTTCTGTAGTGAAGAGCAACCTGCCAATGTAGCGATAACAGAAGCAGCAATCAGACTATGTTTCAACATCTTACTTTCCCCAAAAAGTCAGTGGTTCAAAACGACATTTATCAAAAATGGTGAGCACCTAAATGCGAGGCGCTTAACAGTTGCATTCAACATACAAGCAGTTATTTCTAAGCGTAAAATTAATGGAACTAAGAAGTGATCCAGCTCAAATTCAGCTTCAAGCAGAAAAATATAAACATATTAATTTCAATCACTTAGTTAAAACGTTAAAAACGGCCAACTTTTTTTGACGAGTTTGTTGCGATCTCAATCACGAATATTGATGGGGTTCGACTGGTTTTATAGGATTTTGATCACTATTGGTTATTAAGTGAACCATTAACAACAAACTCAATTGAAACGCTTTCGTGAATTAGCTCTCATTTCTCCGCCGTTAAAACTCGTCAATATTTTTAAAAATGACGATTTTGCCGAACCGTGTTATAGATAAGATGCATATTGAATTCGAGGAGCAAAATATGTTTCGACTCTTGTCCGTAATGTCATCTCTGATCGTCTTTTTTACTTCTTATTCAGTTCAAGCCGAGCCCCAGCATTGGTTAGCAAAGAAAGGCGATATGGAATACATGATTATTGGCTCCGTCCATGTGGGTGACAAAACCATGTATCCACTGCCAAAAGCCGTCACTCAGTTCCTCAAAAACAGTGATGGCTTAATCATCGAAGCCGATGTTCGAAATACCGAAGGCGTGACGTACCCAAAAACCGACTTTCTGGCCAAAGATGTTTTAGATAGAGCCCAGCGCAAACACCTTGCCGAGATAGCCAATGACTTAGGCCTACAAGAAGCACAGTTGCTCAATGCGCCGCCATGGTCTGCAGCTTTAACCATTCAATTGATGTTGGTAAACAAACTGGGTTATGCATCCGACCAAGGCGTCGACATGCACTTGATTAACCTAGCCGATAAAAAGCAAGTGCCGGTGCTGCCTTTGGAAAGTGTGCAGTTTCAGTTGGATTTAATCGCAGGACAAAAAGATGGTGGTAAAGAGCTACTGCTTTCTTCGATTGAAGAATACGATGGCGGTGAAAAACTGGTGCAATGCTTGATCGACAGCTGGAAGAGCGGTGACGGCAGCACATTAGAAGAAGCATCGATGAGTGAACAATCGAGCGATGAGTTCAACGAGGCTTTCTTGTATGACCGCAACCGAGATTGGGCTGAGAAATTAGATTCTGGCAGCGTGCTACCGAAGAAGTCAGGCCAATACACAATTGTTGTCGGCAGCTTGCACTTGGTCGGTAAAGACAACCTGATTGACTTGCTCGAAAAACGCGGCTTTACGATTGAACCACTTGGCAATACACGTAAGGCAGACTGCGATATCTAATCAATAGCTTTTTATATGCGGGATTCGGGAACAAGTCCCGTCACCCCCCTTCTTAATAAAGATACCTTTTATCTTTATTCCCAAAGCGAAGCGCTCCCGATTCCCAAAGCGAAGCGCTCCCGATTCTCGGAGCGTAGCTTTCCCTATCTCGCATCTCGAAGGACGAAGTCCGTTCCCGAAGCGAAGCGTTCTCGATTCGAAAAGCCGTAAAACGCAAAAAGCCACAACATTTCTGTTGCGGCTTTTCTAAAAGTGGTCGGTGAAGAGGGATTCGAACCCCCGACCCTCTGGTCCCAAACCAGATGCGCTACCAAGCTGCGCTATTCACCGAGATGTTTAACTGAGGACTTATCCCCGTCAACGGATGCGTATATTACGGATTCTTTAGAGAGACGCAAGCGCTTTTTACAAAAAAACCTAATGTCTTAATTCGATTGACGATTTACTGAACACTAGCACGTGAAATGTGACTAAGAACCCACAATAAAATACAGATTATTAACCTTGGCAACATAATTGATCCAGATCAGTGTGCAAAAAAACACCACCTATTAACGTTGTCCATGTCGGGAACATCTTGGAGGAAACATATGGACTTTTGGCTTGAACTCCTATTTGGTAATGCGGTGGGACTATCGTCAATGATAGTAATCTTTGGGACAATTGGACTGATGTTGTTTTTCAGCGGTTTCTTCATTTACAAGATAATGAACGACAAATCTCCTCACTAGATCTCGCTTAGCTCTAGAAACGCTTTGCACCGGAGTTGGTAACCTGCCTGCTCCGGTTTTTTATTTGATCCCAGTACACCACTCGTTGATATAATCTAACTATTCCTACCCTGTTCTTTATGAGATTGCCGTTATGTCTCAAGACAACGATTTTGATCTGTTCCAACAGATGATGGGCGATGTAAAACCTATCGACCAAGACACTGCCGAGCATAAAAAAGTGCACCAAGTGACGGATGCTCAACTGGCGAAACGCGAAGCTGCAATTTGGCTTACGGAAGATGATCCAGAATACTTATCGATTGACCATGCAGAAATGCTCAAACCCGATGACTTTATCGAGTTCAAACGCGATGGTGTACAAGATGGCGTATACCGCAAGCTGCGGCTTGGTAAATACCCGATTCAAGCTCGACTTGATCTGCACCGTAAAACGCTAAAAGAAGCGCGCGACGAAGTCATTAAATTCCTCAAACAATGTATTGAGATGGACATCCGAACGGTCGTCATTGTGCATGGCCGTGGTGAACGTTCAAATCCACCAGCATTAATGAAGAGTTTTGTCGCGAGTTGGCTACAACAAATTCGTGAAGTGCAATGCGTTCACAGTGCACAACGATTCCATGGAGGCAGTGGTGCTGTGTACGTTCTATTAAGAAAGAGTGCTGAAAAGAAAATGGAGACCCGTGAACGTCATCAAAAACGTTTAGGCTAACCGGATTCTCGATGCTAGAATGCCCGACCTTATCTCACCTTGCTGCTTTTAATTAGCAGCAGGTACTTCAATTAACCGCCGTTGTGAAACGTTAGGAGACTTACATGTCACAAGACAACGCAAAACGCTTAAACAAATACATCAGCGAAACGGGCTTCTGCTCGCGTCGTGAAGCAGACCGCCTTATCGAGCAAGGCCGTGTCACTATTAATGGTCAACAACCAGAGATGGGCACAAAAGTACTGCCAGGCGATGATGTTTGTGTTGATGGTAACCCTGTTGCAGCGAAAGAAAAACCAATTTATATCGCGTTGAACAAACCAACCGGTATCACTTGTACTACTGAGCGTGATATTCCGGGCAACATCGTTGATTTCATCGGCCACAAAAAGCGTATCTTCCCTATCGGTCGTCTGGATAAACCTTCCGATGGTTTGATCTTCCTTACTAACGATGGCGACATCGTTAACAAGATTCTGCGTGCTGGTAACAACCACGAGAAAGAATACGTAGTACGCGTTGATAAGCCAATCACTGGTGAATTCCTTAAGCAGATGTCGAGCGGAGTGAAGATCCTCGATACAGTAACTCTGCCTTGTAAAGTAGAGAAAGAAACCAAATTCTCTTTCCGTATCGTACTGACTCAAGGTTTGAACCGTCAGATCCGTCGTATGTGTGAAGCGCTAGGCTACGAAGTTTTCAAACTGCGTCGCGTACGAATCATGAACATCTCACTTGATGGCATTCCTAACGGTAAATGGCGTTACCTAAGTGACGACGAAGTGGCAGAGATCCTAGCAATGTGTGAAGGCTCTGTGGGTACAGAAGAAGCATCAAAAACAGACTCTAGAGGACGCAACATTCGTAAAGCGACCGACGCGAAGCTGTACGATAGCCGTGAAGAGAACCAAGGTTCAACTGCGCGCCGCAACCAGAAAACACGTACTTTCCGTGGCAACAATGCTGATGAATTCCGTCATGCACCGAATTCAAAGAAAGGCCAACAGCGTCGTCAACGTGATGATGAGGGCGGACGTCCAGCAAAAGAACATTACAAAGCGAAACCACAAGGTGAACGCAGCAGACCGCAAGGCGAGCATGGTAAATCGCACCGTAAGCCAGATGCATCGAGCAATACGCACTCAGCAAACAAACCTCAATCACCGAGTAAGCCTAAGCAGCATTACATGAATCCAAATGCCGCGAAGCCAAGCAAACCAGCTAAACGCACTGGTGGTACATTGAGTCTGAAGAAGTAACGCTTCACTGACTAGCAAGATCAAAAAAAGACGCTCATGGGCGTCCTTTTTATTTGTCATGTATTTAGAGGCAAAGAGGGGCAAACTGACCGCGAGTTAAGCTCAATAAATCTTTCGGTGCTAACTCGATTTCTAAACCACGTTTACCTGCACTCACACAGATTGTATTTTGCTCTGTTGCGCTTTCGTGCAAAAAAGTTGGCAGCGCTTTCTTCTGCCCCAGTGGGCTAATCCCACCAACAACATACCCTGTGGTCTTTTGCGCGATTTCCGGATCGGCCATATCAGCCTTTTTGCCCTTCGCTGCTTTCGCCGCCAGTTTTAGGTTCAGCTTTTGATCAACAGGGATAATCGCAACCGCAAGGTTCTTTGGCTCGCCGTTCAAGCAAAACAACAAGGTTTTGAATACTTTCTTTGGATCTTGTCCCAATACCTCAGCCGCTTCTAGTCCATAGCTGTCTGCTCTTGGATCGTGCTCGTATTGGTGAATGGTGTGTGTAACTTTTTTCTTTTTCGCAAGATTAATGGCCGGAGTCATCAAGATTCTCCTTATAAAACAAAAAACGCTGCACCTAGTGAGGAGCAGCGCTTTAAGTTAATGGTATCAGCGACTTTGAGTCAATCGCTTTTTACTTGTAAACGATGTCACCAGAAGGCGCGTACTCATTTACATCAATTGGACTGTGTGATTCCAAGAACTCTTTCAGTACTTCAGCATCCGTAAAGCCCGTGTTGACGTAACCCGGATGAGTATTCACTTTCGGGTAACCATCACCACCTGACGCATTGTAGCTTGGTACGGTGAAGCGGTATTGACCGTCTAGGCGAAGCTGTTTTTCACCGATGAAAACATTCGATACTTTGCCATTTTCAACTGTCATGGTAATGCCAGCAAACTGAGCGTAAGCACCTGAATCAACTGGCTTTGTCGCCACGACGTTTAAGTAATCGAGCACTTCTTTACCCGACATATCGACGTAAGACACCATGTTGCCAAATGGCTGAACCGTCAGCACGTCTTTGTAGGTGATGTCGCCCGCTTCAATCGAATCACGAACACCGCCCGAGTTCATCACAGCAAAGTCCGCCTTAGCGCGCTCCATGTGGGCTGTTGCAATCAAACGACCAAGGTTAGTTTGCTGGAAACGAACGACGTTGCGGTCACCTTCCAGTTTGCCGTTAGATTCGGCAATTTTCACATTCAACTGGCCCTGACCTTTTTCTTGGTAAGGGCGAAGGAAATCCAACATTGCTGAGTCTTGTGCGATTTCATCTTGAACCAATACACGTTGAGACTCGCCGTTCACTTTGATTTTCTTCTTCAAGTTAACCGGAATCAGATCGTAGCTCACCATCGACAGTTCGCCGTTGCGGAACTCGTAATCAGCACGACCAACGTACTTACCCCACTCGTACGCTTGCACAATGTAAGTACCGTTTTGCTCATCTGGCTTACATTCGTCACCCGGCTTAAAGTTCTTCTTAATGACGTTAGGGCCTTCCATACAAACTGGCTCTTGTGAGTGACCACCCACAATCATGTCCAAATCACCTTCATTTAGGTAGCGAGCCAAGGCTACGTCACCGGGAGCATTCACACCACGGTTGCCGTTTTCGTAGTGACCCATGTGTGTCACTGCGAAGATAAGATCTGGCTTTTCAGTTTGCTTTAGTTCAGCAATCAGCTTTTTCGCTTCTTCTTTCGGGTCGCGGAAATCAACCTCGCCGATGTATTCTGGGTTACCCAGTTTTGCCGTGTCTTCTGTCGTAAGGCCAATCACGGCAATCTTGATGCCTTGCTTGTTGAACATGGCATAAGGTTGGAACAATCGCTCGCCGGTTTCTTTGTCGTAAATGTTGGCAGACAGCATCGGGAAGTTTGCCCACTCTTGCTGTTTGAACAACACTTCCAGTGGGTTATCGAATTCGTGGTTACCCAGCGCCATTGCGTCGTAACCAATCTTACTCATGCCTTTGAAGTCAGGCTCAGCATCTTGTAAGTCAGACTCAGGAACACCAGTGTTGATATCACCACCTGATAGTAGAAGCACGCTACCGCCTTCGGCTTGAATCTCTGCACGCAGTTCATCAATCAGCGTCTTACGTGCCGCCATGCCGTACTCACCGTACTTGTTTTGCCAAAAACGACCGTGGTGGTCATTGGTGTGCAGTACTGTCAGTTTGTAAGTTGTGTCTTCATTCCATTCGTGTGCTGGTTGCGTGGCACATCCGGCAAGAGTTGCCAAGATAGCTGCGCTCAAAGCGGTTTTTACAATCAGGCGTTGCTTCATTGTTTTACCTTTTTATCGTCTGGGGTCCACTGCATTACACGCTCAGCAACCAAGAAACAGGGTTCTCATTGTGCTAAAACGCGCAAACTTGGCGCTAGTGTAAATCACTAAGGTATTGATTTCATGTTTCTGCGACGCACTTTACTCATAGCAAACCAATTCGCCGCAAATCTAAGCAAATTATAGACATAATCAAGGTGGTGTAAGCGAGAAGCGAGAAAAGGATAGTGAGACAGAATCAATGTGTCGATACAAAAATGGCCAGCACACAGGCTGACCATTTCATTTAAACATTCACAACAACCGATTATTTGATATCGATGTCTGCAAAGCTCTTGATTAGATCGTCTAGCGATTTCATTTGCGCTAGGAACGGCTCTAGTTTGTCTAGCGGTAGAGCAGATGGGCCATCACAACGTGCTTGATCTGGGTTCGGGTGCGCTTCAATAAATAGACCTGCAATACCTGTTGCTAGACCTGCTTTCGCCAGTTCAACCGTTTGCTCACGACGACCGCCAGATGCCGCGCCCGATGGGTCACGCATTTGTAGTGAGTGCGTTACGTCAAAGATGATTGGGCTGCCTTTCGATGCGTTTTTCATCACACCAAAACCAAGCATATCAACCACTAGGTTGTCGTAACCGTGGCAAGAACCACGCTCACAAAGGATGATGTTTTCGTTACCACACTCTGCAAACTTCTCAACGATGTTACCCACTTGACCAGGGCTCATGAACTGAGGTTTCTTAACGTTGATCACCGCACCTGTTTTCGCCATTGCTTCAACAAGGTCAGTTTGACGAGCTAGGAATGCAGGAAGCTGGATAACGTCAACTACGTCAGCCACTGGTTGAGCTTGTGCTTCAGTGTGAACATCAGTGATGATCTTCACGCCGAACGTATCTTTCAGCTCTTGGAAGATTTTCATGCCTTCTTCTAGACCTGGGCCACGGTATGAGTGAACAGAACTGCGGTTCGCTTTGTCGAACGACGCCTTATACACGTATGGGATACCAAGCTTGTCCGTTACTTTTACGTAGTGCTCACAGATCTGCATAGCAAGATCACGAGACTCAAGAACGTTCATACCTGCAAATAGGGTGAATGGCTTGTCGTTAGCAACCTGAATGTCGCCAATATTAACGATTTTCTGTTCCATTTTGATTCTCTTTTGTCTGTCTTCGGCACGCCGGTTTCAGCATGCCGATAAAATTAGTGAAGCGTAACGTGCTTTTCGCTCATGGCGTTAACTTGTGATTTTAGTAGCTCTGATGCCGGATCGTCTGGGCATTGGTCAATAAAGTACTGAAAATCAGACACGGCTACCTGATGGCAATCCAACTGCTGGAAGATAAAACCACGGTCACGAATCTCGTATGGGTCATCAGGTACAAACGTCAACGCAAGATTGGTACAGCGCAGCGCCAATGTGTAACGCTCTTCACGTAGCATGGCGCTCTTAATCAACGCCAACCAACGACCAATCACAGTCGGGTTGTCCGCTTCTTCAAAGTGTTCTGGCTTTAATGTTGCCAGCGGGCCTTCTTGACCAATCAACCAAGCTTGGAGGATTTTCTCACCGACATACTCACCGTTAAACGGGTTAATGTAGTCTGGTGTTTTGTGCATCCAATCCACTTTGATCAAAAACTGAGTCGGGAATGTCACCCCTTTCATCGGGAAGCCAAGACGATTGCCCAAGTAAAGCAAGATGGCACCAAGACTGACCGGAATGCCTTTTTTGCGCTCCAACACCTTGTCGATGAAGCTGTTGTCAGAGATAAAATACTCTTGCTCGTCGCCTTTAAAGCCCCACTCATAAAAGAATAAGCGCAGAAACGATTCGAAACGTTGTTCTTCATCCGTCTCGTGAACCAAGGTAGCTTCCGCTTCTTTATAAAGACGTTCTAGTTCCAGTTTTGCCCAATGGACATTGGTGTCTGGATTGATGGAGTGGTTTAGCTCTAACGCGCCTTCCACCAACGCCATGTTGTCAAAATCTTCGTCAAAAAACTCAAGCATGAAGATTACCCAAATAGGTTTGGATTTTTAGATACTGCAATATTGGCGGCCATGACTAACCAGCCTAGAGCGCCAAAGAAGGCAAAAATTCTCAGCAACTTGTTTTTCGCCATTTTCAGAGCGAAGAAACCAAGAGCGATGTACGCAAGCACACAAGTGATCTTGTTGGTTAGCCAAGGTGCAGCATCCGTAAATGGAATGAAGCCGGTCACCATAATTAGGCCGATACCTGACAACAATAGTGCCGTATCAACAATATGTGGGATAACTTTCAAGAAGCGATTGTTGCGCTTTGGAGAATCCATCATCAACAATACAAATCGGATCGATAGCAGCGTCGCGCTCAATGCGATCGTTACTAAGTGAATGTGTTTTAGAGCTACGTACATTTTCTTTCTCTTTTATAAGTTACTGCTGACTTGCTCGTTATTATTGCGGTTTGTAACAACCGAGCGTCACTCGATCGTTATCACCATAGTCTTTTTCCGTAACGACTTGTTCAAAACCAAAGTGCGTCATGATCTCACGAACGGCTTCGCCCTGATCATAACCATGCTCGAACGCTAACCATCCACCCTCTTGCAAATATTGGCGCGCAAGATCAGAGATATGACGAATATCCGCTAGACCATTCTCATCGGCAACCAGCGCCGATTTTGGTTCAAAGCGCACATCTCCTTGAGAGAGGTGTGGGTCTTTTTCGTCGATGTACGGTGGGTTGGAGACAATTAAAGCAAACTTTGTTCCGCTGGCAATAGGTTCGAACCAACTACCTTGATCAAACGTCACATTTTTGATGTTTAATTGCGACGCATTGTGCTCAGCCAGCTCTTTCGCCTCTTGCTTAAGATCGATACCCATCACTTGGCGATTTGGCATTTCAGACGCCAATGCTAAAGCTATCGCGCCAGTTCCTGTGCCAAGGTCTAAGATCGGTCCCGTTTGTCCGAAAGTCTTATCTAATGCGACTTCAACCAAACGTTCAGTATCTGGTCTTGGGATCAATGTAGATGGCGAGACTTTAAGAGGTAAAGACCAAAACTCACGTTCACCAATGATGTAAGCCACGGGTTCACCAGCGATGCGTCGTGCCAATAGTGCATCAAATTGAGCTTGTTGCTCGGTTTCTAATGCTCTTTCTGGCCAGGTCAGTAGGTAGGTTCGTGGTTTGCCAAGGACATGGCAAAGAAGGACAGCTGCATCGAGAGAAGGCGACTCTTTGCCGCCTTCTGTCAGAATTGCCGTCGCACTTTTCAGTGCTTGCTCAATAGATTGAACTTGGCTCATCGATTAGCCATTCTCAGCTAGCGCCGCTAGTTGGTCTGCTTGGTGCTCTTGAACTACTGGATCGATCAGGCTTTGTAGATCACCTTCCATCACTTCGTTCAAACGGTAGATGGTTAGGTTGATACGGTGATCAGAAACACGACCTTGTGGGTAGTTGTAAGTACGGATGCGGTCACTACGGTCACCAGAACCTAGTAGGTTACGACGTGTGTCAGACACTTCTGCCGCACGACGCTCTTGCTCCGCTTGAACGATACGAGCAGCAAGTACTGCCATCGCTTTCGCTTTGTTCTTATGCTGTGAACGCTCGTCTTGACACTCAACGACTGTACCAGTTGGTAAGTGAGTAATACGGATTGCAGAATCCGTGGTGTTAACGTGCTGACCACCCGCGCCAGATGCACGGAAAGTATCGATTTTCAGGTCTGCAGCTTTGATTTCTGGCAGATCCGCTTCTGGGATTTCCGCCATAACCGCTACGGTACACGCTGAAGTATGAACACGACCTTGAGATTCTGTAGCAGGAACACGTTGTACACGGTGACCGCCTGACTCAAACTTCAATACGCCGTATGCACCGTCGCCGCTCACTTTCGCGATCATCTCTTTGTAACCGCCGTGCTCTGCTTCGTTAGAAGACATCACTTCGATACGCCAACCACGCTTCTCTGCGTATTTGCTGTACATGCGGAACAAGTCACCCGCGAAGATGCCTGCTTCATCACCGCCTGCACCTGCACGGATTTCAAGGAAACAGTTACGGTCATCGTTTGGATCTTTTGGAAGAAGAAGAATTTGTAGCTCATCAGTCAGACGCTCGATCGCATCTTTTGCTTCTTTGATTTCTTCCTGCGCCATTTCACGCATTTCTTCGTCGTCTTCGTTAGCCATATCTTCAGCAGCGATGAGGTCATCTTGCGCTTGTTGATACGCTTGGAAGCAATTAGTAACTTCTTCTAGCTGAGAGTACTCTTTTGATAGAGCGCGGAATTTATCCTGATTTCCAATTACATCAGGATCACCAAGAAGATGTTGAACTTCTTCGTAACGTTCTACTAGCGTTTCTAGCTTAGTCAGAATAGAGGCTTTCATAGTGTCGTTTTCTTAATAAAAAGCGTGAGTTACAGATCATCCAAACCAAGGGTCTGGCGGATAACCGTTAATTTTGCTGGTTCGCCCTGCTCGGCCGCGCTTTGCAGCGCACGAGTTGGAGCGTGAATCAGTTTGTTGGTGAGTTTATTACTAAGCTCGCGCAGCACTTTTTCTGGGTCTGCGCCCGTTGCCAATGATTGTAGGCTCTTACTTAGCAAATCTTCACGAATTTCGTTGGCCGATTTACGATAATCACGAATACTGTCCACCGCTTGGAGTGAACGTAGCCACGTCATAAATGCCGCGCTTTCTTCGCTTACGATCGCTTCTGCTTGAATCGCTTCTACTTTACGTTGTTCAATGTTGCTATCGATGATCGACTGCAAGTCATCCACCGAGTACAAGTAAGCATCATTCAATTCACTGACCTGCGCTTCCACATCACGTGGTACCGCAATATCCACCAAGAGCATCGGCTGGTGACGACGTTTCTTCAACGCAGTCTCAACCATCCCCTTACCAATAATAGGCAGTGGGCTCGCCGTTGAGCTGATCACGATGTCTGCTCTCGGTAAATGGTCCGGAATTTCATTCAAGCTGATCACTTCTGCCCCAAATTGCTCCGCTAACACAAGAGCACGCTCTCGAGTACGGTTAGCAACAATCATCTTAGTACAGCCGTTCGACGCCAAGTGCTTCGCCACCAATTCGATGGTTTCACCTGCGCCAACCAACAATACTGTTGAGTCAGACAGTGATTCAAAGATGTGTTTCGCCAGTGTACATGCAGCATAAGCTACCGACACGGCGTTACCACCAATATCAGTTTCTGTTCGAACACGTTTTGCGACTGAGAAAGTCTTTTGGAACAACTTATCAATCGACGCATCCACCGCCTGATGATCTCGGGAATCAGAAAACGCTTGTTTTACCTGACCCAAAATCTGAGGCTCACCTAGTACCAGTGAATCAAGGCCGCAAGAAACACGCATCAAGTGCTTAATCGCCGCTTGCTCTTCATGGACATAAAGGCTGGGCATCAAGTCTTCTTGATTAACTTGATGGAACTGGGCTAGCCAGTCGATAAGCTTATTTCGCGCTCCTTGCTTCACGTCGCAGTACACTTCGGTACGGTTACAGGTAGAAACAATCACACTGCCATTTACGGCTTCATGGTCTCTGAGTTGCTCAAGTGCTGGGCCCAATTTATCGGGTCCGAACGCCACTTTCTCTCGCAAGTCAACAGACGCTGTATTGTGATTGATTCCAATAGCAAGCAAGGACATCTAACGTGGTATCTCTGAGATCGGTTATAAAATAGGTTCAGAATTTTACTGTAAGCACGCATTTATTGAAAGGGTAAGCCGGATTTGTTTTCCTTCGCTCGGCTTTTCAATGCTATAGTTGTGAGCGATTACCGATGAAACTGATTAATAAGCCATCAAACATGACCTTACGCTCCTTTCTCATCTTGCTCTTATCGAGCCTAGTACTCGCGGGTTGTAGTTCTGTTCCTGAAAGTGTCACCAGCGTAGAGTGGCAAGCGCACGAACAGCGACTGGAAACCATTGATAACTTTCAAGCTACAGGCAAACTTGGCTACATTGGCCCTGATCAAAGACAAAGCCTGAACTTTTTCTGGAAGCACTCTTCCGCCTTAAGCCAATTGCGCTTAACCACTCTGCTTGGTCAAACCGCATTAAAGCTCACGATTACCCCGCAAGGCGCGACGGTCGAAACGTACGATGATCAAGTACTCTCTGCCCGTGATGCTAACCAACTCATTTTCCGTTTGACCGGTTTGATGATGCCAGTCGACCACATGCCAGATTGGCTACTCGGCTTGCCAACCGATGCAGACTCTTTCCAGCTTTCACCAACCAATACATTACAAGCCCTCGATAAACAGATCGGCCAGAATGATTGGAACATCGCGTATCAACGCTATGGTGACATTGAATGGCATCAACAGACATTGCCTCTACCAAGCAAGTTAAAGCTGAGCACAGCAGACGTAAAAATTAATTTAGTGATCACAAAATGGAACATCACCCAATGATCGATATTTCAACCCGCTGGCCATCTCCGGCGAAATTGAATCTCTTTCTTTATATTAATGGCCGAACTAAAAACGGCTACCACGAGCTACAAACCTTATTCCAATTCGTCGATCACGGCGATGAACTCACCATTCAAGCGAACGACTCTGGTGAGATCACCATTTCACCTGAGATTGAAGGTGTTCCTCTAAAAGACAACTTGATCTGGAAAGCTGCCACGGCGTTGCAACGCTACGCAAATTGCTCATACGGTGCCCATATTGATCTTCATAAGATCTTACCGATGGGCGGTGGCATTGGTGGCGGTTCTTCAAATGCGGCAACAGCGCTGGTTGCACTGAACTACCTATGGCAAACCCACTTAAGTGATGATGAATTAGCCGAAATCGGCCTTGCGCTTGGTGCGGATGTACCCGTTTTTGTTCGCGGCTTTGCGGCGTTTGCGGAAGGTGTTGGCGAGAAACTTTCTCCGGCTCATCCAGATGAGAAATGGTATTTGGTTGTTCGCCCAAATGTTTCCATTGCAACCGCCGACATATTCGGTCATCCAGATCTGACCCGAAATACGCCAAAACGCGATTTAGAAACGCTTTTAAACGCGCCAAGCGTAAACGATTGCGAAAAAATTGTACGAATGCTCTACCCAGAGGTTGATAAGCAACTTTCATGGCTGCTACAATACGCGCCGTCAAGATTGACGGGGACAGGATCTTGCGTTTTTGCTGAATTTTCGAGCAAAACCGAAGCGGAAACTATCCTTGCACAACTCTCTGATAAAGTCTCGGCATTTGTCGCTCAAGGGCGCAATGTTTCGCCACTGAAAGAGACTTTGGCTGAATACCAATCAGCCTCACACCGACCTATTTAAAACTGGACGCAAACCCGAGGTTTCCACCGTGCCTGATATGAAGCTATTTGCTGGTAACGCAACACCTGAACTAGCCCAACGTATTGCTGATCGTCTTTACATCTCTCTAGGTGATGCATCTGTTTCTCGCTTTTCTGATGGCGAAGTTGCAGTTCAAATCAACGAGAATGTTCGTGGTAGCGATGTTTTTATCATTCAATCCACTTGTGCACCGACTAACGACAACCTAATGGAACTGGTTGTTATGATTGATGCAATGCGCCGTGCTTCAGCAGGCCGTATCACTGCAGTTATTCCTTACTTCGGCTACGCTCGCCAAGATCGTCGTGTACGTTCTTCTCGTGTGCCAATTACTGCAAAAGTTGTTGCTGATTTCCTATCTAACGTTGGTGTTGACCGCGTTCTGACTATCGACCTACACGCAGAGCAAATCCAAGGCTTCTTCGATGTACCAGTTGATAACATCTTCGGTACGCCAGTACTTCTAGAAGACATGCAATCTCGTGGTCTAGAAAACCCAGTAGTGGTTTCTCCTGACCTAGGTGGCGTTGTTCGTGCTCGTGCAACCGCAAAAGCGCTAGGCGATATCGACATCGCTATCGTTGACAAGCGTCGTCCACGTGCAAACGTTTCTGAAGTAATGAACCTAATCGGTGACGTTGAAGGTCGTGACTGTGTGATCGTTGATGACATGATCGATACAGGTGGCACACTATGTAAAGCAGCTGAAGCGCTAAAAGAACGCGGTGCTAAGCGTGTATTCGCTTACGCAACTCACGCTGTTTTCTCTGGTAACGCTGCAGACAACATCAAGAACTCAGTTCTTGACCAAGTTATCGTAACTGACTCTATCTCTCTATCTAAAGAGATGGCTGCAACTGGCAAAGTAACTACACTAAGCCTATCGCGCATGCTAGCTGAAGCGATTCGTCGTATCAGCAACGAAGAGTCAATCTCTGCAATGTTCAACTAATACGAACATTTCAGTTAGACTGATTTTAAAAGCACCCCTCTTTGGGGTGTTTTTTTATTTGTATCGATAGGCAGAAAATCCCTTGGTCGCCCACTGTGAGAATTCTGTGCTATCATACTGCGCTTTTTGAGATTCCAGAGAGATCCTAACCTTGACTCAACCAATCAAACTTCTTGTTGGTCTTGCTAATCCGGGACCAGAATACGCCAAAACTCGCCACAATGCGGGCGCTTGGGTTGTAGAAGAATTAGCTCGCGTTCACAACGTTACCCTGAAGAACGAACCAAAGTTCTTTGGCCTAACAGGACGCATTTTGGTCAATGGCCAGGATCTCCGTTTGCTAATCCCAACCACCTTCATGAACCTATCTGGCAAGGCGATCGCAGCACTCGCGAAGTTTTACCAAATTAAGCCAGAAGAGATCATGGTTGCTCATGACGAGCTAGACTTACCGCCAGGTGTCGCTAAGTTTAAGAAAGGTGGCGGTCACGGTGGCCATAATGGTCTGCGTGACACGATTAGCAAACTGGGCAATAACAAAGATTTTTATCGTCTTCGTATCGGCATCGGCCATCCGGGACACAAAGATAAAGTGGCAGGTTTTGTACTAGGCAAAGCTCCAGCAAAAGAGCAAGAGCTACTAGACGCCGCAGCTGACGAATCAGTGCGCTGTCTAGATATCCTAATTAAGGATGGTCTATCAAAAGCACAAAATCGCCTCCACACGTTCAAAGCTGAATAAGGTTACTATCATGGGTTTTAAATGTGGCATCGTTGGTCTTCCTAACGTTGGTAAATCAACTCTGTTTAACGCACTAACTAAAGCGGGTATTGAAGCAGCAAACTTCCCGTTCTGTACCATTGAACCAAACACTGGTGTGGTTCCTGTGCCAGATCTACGTCTAGATGCTCTAGCAAAGATCGTTAACCCACAGAAAGTTCTGCCTACTACAATGGAATTCGTAGACATCGCTGGTCTAGTTGCAGGTGCATCTCGCGGTGAAGGTCTAGGTAACAAATTCCTAGCGAACATCCGTGAAACTGACGCAATCGGCCACGTTGTACGTTGTTTCGAAAACGACAACATCGTTCACGTTGCAGGTAAAGTATCTCCAATCGAAGATATTGAAGTTATCAACCTTGAGCTAGCAATGGCTGACCTTGATTCTTGTGAGCGCGCGATTCAGCGTAACGCTAAGAAAGCAAAAGGCGGCGATAAAGACGCAAAATTCGAACTGACGGTTCTAGAAAAACTGCTTCCTATCCTAACGGAAGGTGGCATGGCGCGTACTGTTGAGCTTACGAAAGAAGAACTAGCAGCAATTGGCTACCTAAACTTCCTGACGCTAAAACCAACTATGTACATCGCTAACGTGAACGAAGATGGTTTTGAAGACAACGCGTACCTAGACGCAGTACGTGAGTTTGCAGCAAAAGAAAACAACGTTGTTGTTCCTGTATGTGCAGCGATCGAATCAGAGATGGCTGAGCTAGAAGACGACGAGCGTGAAGAGTTCCTAGCTGACCTTGGTATCGAAGAACCAGGTCTAAACCGTGTTATCCGCGCGGGTTACGAACTGCTAAACCTACAAACTTACTTCACAGCTGGCGTGAAAGAAGTTCGTGCATGGACAATCCCTGTTGGTGCAACTGCGCCAAAAGCAGCAGCGAAGATCCACACTGACTTTGAAAAAGGCTTCATCCGTGCAGAAGTTGTTGGTTACGACGATTTCATCCAATGCAACGGTGAAAGCGGTGCGAAAGATGCAGGTAAATGGCGTCTAGAAGGTAAAGAATACATCGTTAAGGATGGCGATGTTGTACACTTCCGCTTCAACGTATAATTAAGTGAATGAATTTTAAACACTTCATTTACATAAAAAGCCAGCCGTAGTGCTGGCTTTTTTTATACCTTTCATAAACAACAGAAAATAAACTCCCTCACTCCAAGCCAATTTATTTCCAGTTTTAGATCATAAACGCGCCTCTTTGTTTAAAAAGGAAGCGAACGATGGATTTTGCGGGATTTATTGAAAAAAACTGTTGACGGATCTCACTCAACTTCGCATAATGCGCGCCGTTCCCGACAACAAGGCAACTTAGCGACGAGAACGAAAAATATGGTATTGGCTACGTAGCTCAGCTGGTTAGAGCACATCACTCATAATGATGGGGTCACAGGTTCGAATCCCGTCGTAGCCACCATTCCTAAACATTCTTTTATTAGAATAGTTAGGAATAGATGCGGTCGTGGCGGAATTGGTAGACGCACCAGATTTAGGTTCTGGCGCCGCAAGGTGTGAGAGTTCAAGTCTCTCCGACCGCACCATGTTTTAAGTAGTAGAAATACTACTGCCTGCAGGTCTATCGCCAAGCGGTAAGGCAGCGGCTTTTGATGCCGCCATTCCCTGGTTCGAATCCAGGTAGACCTGCCATTATTCCAAAGTGAGATTCCTTTAAGAAAAAGGGTTGTCACTTAGAGCGTGAAGGTTTATATTGTCTCGCTCAAAAAGATGGCTACGTAGCTCAGCTGGTTAGAGCACATCACTCATAATGATGGGGTCACAGGTTCGAATCCCGTCGTAGCCACCATTCTTTCTTTAATGAAAGAAAAAATTCAACGATTAGTTTTTACCAATTAACTAATGGTTAATAGATTTCAAGATGCGGTCGTGGCGGAATTGGTAGACGCACCAGATTTAGGTTCTGGCGCCGCAAGGTGTGAGAGTTCAAGTCTCTCCGACCGCACCATATATTTATTGCCTGCAGGTCTATCGCCAAGCGGTAAGGCAGCGGCTTTTGATGCCGCCATTCCCTGGTTCGAATCCAGGTAGACCTGCCACTATTTTAATTATTGAGTTTACTCAGTAGTTATGCGGTCGTGGCGGAATTGGTAGACGCACCAGATTTAGGTTCTGGCGCCGCAAGGTGTGAGAGTTCAAGTCTCTCCGACCGCACCATAATTAAAGTCTCTTTTATTAGAGCAATGTAGGGCTATCGCCAAGCGGTAAGGCAGCGGCTTTTGATGCCGCCATTCCCTGGTTCGAATCCAGGTAGCCCTGCCATATTTTCCCTTTAAAGGGACGTTATTGAGTTTTTACCAATTCTCTCGATAACAACAATTAAGACGCGGTCGTGGCGGAATTGGTAGACGCACCAGATTTAGGTTCTGGCGCCGCAAGGTGTGAGAGTTCAAGTCTCTCCGACCGCACCATCTTAATTAAAAGAATACATATGTTGTTAAAACATATTGTTGGCTACGTAGCTCAGCTGGTTAGAGCACATCACTCATAATGATGGGGTCACAGGTTCGAATCCCGTCGTAGCCACCATTTATTTTATTGTCTAGGTTTTACCAATTTCCTAGATGATTTAGAAAAGTCGCGGTCGTGGCGGAATTGGTAGACGCACCAGATTTAGGTTCTGGCGCCGCAAGGTGTGAGAGTTCAAGTCTCTCCGACCGCACCATACTTTTCTAATTTGATATGTCTTTTGACTATCACCCGTAGGTCTATCGCCAAGCGGTAAGGCAGCGGCTTTTGATGCCGCCATTCCCTGGTTCGAATCCAGGTAGACCTGCCATTATTCTCCCTTTAAAGGGACGTTATTGAGGTTTTACCAATTCTCTCGATAACAACAATTAAGATGCGGTCGTGGCGGAATTGGTAGACGCACCAGATTTAGGTTCTGGCGCCGCGAGGTGTGAGAGTTCAAGTCTCTCCGACCGCACCATCTTAATTAAAAACATATTGTTGGCTACGTAGCTCAGCTGGTTAGAGCACATCACTCATAATGATGGGGTCACAGGTTCGAATCCCGTCGTAGCCACCATTTATTCCGATAAATAGTTTATACTTAAGACTATTGATCAGAAGCGTTAAAGCGCGGTCGTGGCGGAATTGGTAGACGCACCAGATTTAGGTTCTGGCGCCGCAAGGTGTGAGAGTTCAAGTCTCTCCGACCGCACCATAACTTTCCTTAAATGGAAAGCACTTAGCTGAAAGACTAAGACCTGTAGGGCTATCGCCAAGCGGTAAGGCAGCGGCTTTTGATGCCGCCATTCCCTGGTTCGAATCCAGGTAGCCCTGCCATTACAAAACGTTGTTAAGGTTATACCAATCACCTTAGTAACTAAAAAACACGATGCGGTCGTGGCGGAATTGGTAGACGCACCAGATTTAGGTTCTGGCGCCGCAAGGTGTGAGAGTTCAAGTCTCTCCGACCGCACCATACTTTCCTTAAATGGAAAGCACTTAGTTGAAAGACTAAGACCTGTAGGGCTATCGCCAAGCGGTAAGGCAGCGGCTTTTGATGCCGCCATTCCCTGGTTCGAATCCAGGTAGCCCTGCCATTACAAAACGTTGTTAAGGTTATACCAATTACCTTAGTGACTAAAAAATACGATGCGGTCGTGGCGGAATTGGTAGACGCACCAGATTTAGGTTCTGGCGCCGCAAGGTGTGAGAGTTCAAGTCTCTCCGACCGCACCATGATTGAAAAACCCAGCATTAATTTGCTGGGTTTTTTCTTTTTTCCGATTCTGGACTCGGTAGATCTCTGATTTATCGAATTAAAAAAGCGAGCTCATGGCTCGCTTTTTTTCTATCTATTACTTTTCTACCTGACGCTTAAGGGTATCCAGACTTACATACCCAATGCGTACTTCAATACTTGCGCTTTAATCGGCCCTGAGTTTTCCGCCAACTTTAATGCTGCATTACGAGCGAACTTCAATGGGCCCAAATCATTACTAAAGCCTTTGTAGAACACATCCATGCCCGTTTGCATTAACAAGTTATCTGGTCGACGCGCGCGCTCATACTTGGCAAGTAATGCATCATTAAGTTGCTCTTGCTGATCCGTCACTGAAAGCAGGACATCAACATCTTTGAAGCCAAGGTTCACGCCTTGCCCAGCAAGTGGGTTAATTGTATGTGCAGAATCGCCCACTAACACGCAATTCTTGTTTGAATAACTTTGAGCGTGACGGCGAGTCAGTGGGAATGAACCAAACTGTAAAACGTCGATATCACCTAGTTCAGCAGGGAAATGACGTAGGATCTCTTCTTTTAGCTGAGGTTTGGTCATCGCGCACAATTGCTTAATGCGTTTTGGCGAGTCATACCACACCAGCGAGCCCTGCCCTACTTCTTTGCCATCTTCAGTTAATGAGCATAATGGCAAGAAAGAGCGTGGACCTGACGGAGTAAATTGCTGCCAAGTGATGTCTTGTTGAGGAAGTTCGGTTTTCACGTTGATCAGCATACAGTGTTGACGGTAATCCCATGCGGTTACGCCAATACCCGCCAATTGACGAACTTTTGAGTTCGCGCCATCGGCACCAACCACCCAACTCGCTTCAAACTGCTCGCCGCTTTCTAGCGTTACACGGTTTACCTCGGCAAATTCGATGTCTTTCAATCGCTCTGGGCACATCACCGTTAAGTTGTCGTATTGTGCGAAAATTTGCCAAAGGCCTAGTTGGATTAGGCGGTTTTCAACAATGTATCCTAACTGCTCCAATGAGAGTTCATCAGAGTGAAAACGAGTACGGCACTCTGGGTGCTCCCACGTTTCCAAACGGCGATAAGGACACACTCGCATGCTCTCAATTGCTGACCATGCACCTAATGAATCAAGTAGCTTCACTGACTGATGAGAAATCGCAGAAACGCGAATATCCAACGCTTGAGAAGCCTCAAACGCCTTTGGCTCAGCACCTTCTACCACTACAACGCTTCTGCCTTGCTTGGCAAAGCCAACAGCCACCGCTGCCCCGACCATGCCGCCACCGATTACGGCGATGTCATACTTGTTCATTTTTTGCTCTTCATCATATTGATTAATTGGCGTTTTTTAATTGTACGTTCCGTGGCTATTTTTACAAAATTGTTTAACAAAAAACCTTGCTGTATATAGGGCAAAAAACTAGATTTCATCAGGGTTTGCAGAGAATTTGTCAGATCACTAGTCAGGTGCTTTTTAAAGCAGTACAATACGCCGCTTACCGCCGAGATGGCGGCTATAATTTGAGCAATAGCTCTCCGATTTAAGAACAACTGAACGAGCGAAAGTGAGATGAGTAAGAAACTGCTAATTAAAACCTGGGGCTGCCAGATGAACGAATACGATTCATCAAAAATGGCCGACCTGCTTAATGCTGCAAACGGCTATGAGCTGACCGAAGAGCCAGAGGAAGCAGACGTACTTCTACTTAACACCTGTTCGATCCGTGAAAAAGCGCAAGAGAAAGTTTTCCACCAGCTTGGCCGTTGGAAGACACTAAAAGATAAAAAGCCTGGCGTAGTTATCGGCGTAGGTGGTTGTGTAGCAACTCAAGAAGGTGATCACATCCGTCAGCGTGCTCCATACGTTGATGTAATTTTTGGTCCACAAACTCTTCACCGTCTTCCTGAGATGATCAAACAATCTCAATCGGATGAAGCACCAGTAATGGACATTTCATTCCCAGAAATCGAAAAGTTCGACCGTTTACCTGAACCTCGTGCTGAAGGTGCAACGGCATTCGTTTCTATTATGGAAGGCTGTTCTAAGTACTGTACTTACTGTGTAGTACCGTACACTCGTGGTGAAGAAGTAAGCCGTCCAATGGATGACGTACTGTTCGAAATCGCACAGCTAGCAGATCAAGGCGTACGTGAAGTAAACCTACTCGGTCAAAACGTAAACGCGTACCGTGGTCCTATGCACGACGGTGAAATCTGTTCATTTGCAGAACTGCTTCGTTTGGTTGCGTCTATCGATGGTATTGATCGTATCCGCTTTACAACAAGCCACCCATTAGAGTTTACTGATGACATCATCGCAGTATACGAAGACACACCTGAGCTAGTGAGCTTCCTTCACCTACCAGTACAAAGTGGTAGTGACCGAGTGCTGACTATGATGAAACGTCCTCACACTGGGATTGAGTACAAGTCGATCATCCGTAAACTGCGTAAAGCACGTCCTGATATCCAAATCAGTTCAGACTTTATCGTTGGTTTCCCTGGTGAAACAGACAAAGATTTCCAAGACACAATGAAGCTAATCAAAGACGTAGACTTTGACATGAGCTTCAGCTTCATCTTCTCTCCACGTCCAGGTACGCCAGCGGCAGATTACCCTTGTGACCTATCAGAGCAAGTGAAGAAAGAGCGTCTATACGAGCTACAACAAACCGTAAACGCACAAGCAATGCGCTACTCTCGCCTAATGCTAGGCACTGAGCAACGCGTTCTGGTTGAAGGTCCTTCTAAGAAGAACCTAATGGAGCTTCGTGCTCGTACAGAAAACAACCGTGTAGTAAACTTTGAAGGTAGCGCAGACCTAATCGGTCAGTTCGTTGACGTGAAGATTACGGATGTATTTGCTAACTCACTACGCGGTGATCTAGTACGTACAGAAAAAGACATGGACCTTCGTAGCGTGATTTCACCAACGCAAATGATGGCGAAAACGCGTCGCGAAGATGAGCTAGGTGTAGCTACTTTTACGCCATAAGCTCGTACAAATAGCCATTGAGGGCCTGGTCGTTATCAGGCTCTCGTTAAATGGCATAAAATGAGAGGCAACATTGAGCAATAAAATCGTAACGCTAGAAATCAATCTAGAACCTTCAGACAACCGCCGACTAGCAAGCCTGTGCGGTCCATTCGATGACAACATCAAGCATTTAGAACGTCGTCTAGGCGTTGAAATTAACCACCGTAGCGACCTTTTCACCATTGTCGGTAAACCTCATACCGCAGCTGCTGCGCTGGATATTCTGAAAACCCTTTATGTAGACACCGCTCCTGTCCGCGGCGAAACGCCTGATATCGAACCAGAGCAGATCCATCTGGCGATCAAAGAATCAGGTGTGTTGGAGCAAAATACCGAGTCGAACATCGAACACGGTAAAGAAGTCTTCGTAAAAACTAAGAAAGGCGTGATCAAGCCTCGTACACCAAATCAGGGTCAATACCTGATGAACATGGTGACGCACGATATCACTTTCGGTATCGGTCCTGCAGGTACAGGTAAAACTTACCTAGCGGTTGCAGCAGCCGTTGACGCACTAGAGCGCCAAGAGATCCGTCGTATTCTATTAACTCGTCCTGCGGTTGAAGCGGGCGAGAAACTGGGCTTCCTACCTGGTGATTTGAGCCAGAAAGTCGACCCTTACCTACGTCCTCTGTACGATGCCCTATTTGAAATGCTGGGCTTTGAGCGCGTAGAAAAGCTGATTGAACGTAACGTGATTGAGGTGGCACCTCTTGCTTACATGCGTGGTCGTACTCTAAACGACGCCTTCATCATTCTTGATGAGAGCCAAAACACCACCGTTGAGCAGATGAAGATGTTCCTAACGCGTATCGGCTTCAACTCTCGTGCAGTTATCACCGGTGACGTGACACAGATTGACTTGCCTCGTGGTGCAAAATCGGGTCTTCGTCATGCAATTGAAGTACTGAGCGAAGTTGATGACATCAGCTTTAACTTCTTCCAAGCTGACGACGTAGTGCGCCACCCTGTGGTTGCTCGTATCGTTAACGCTTACGAGAAGTGGGAAGCGCAAGACCAGAAAGAACGTAAAGAGTTTGAAAAACGCCGTCGTGAAGAACGTGATGCCAAACTGCTAGAAGCAGCCAAAGCAGAGCTTAGCGCACAAGTCGCGGCAACTAAGGAATAACCATGGCAATTGAACTTGATTTGCAACTGGCAGTCGAAAGTGAAGAAGGCTTACCTTCTGAACAAGATTTCCAATTGTGGCTAGATAAGACTATTCCTCTTTTCCAACCACAAGCGGAACTGACGATTCGTATTGTCGACGAGCAAGAAAGTCACGAGCTAAACCACGAATACCGTGGTAAAGACAAGCCGACCAACGTGCTATCTTTCCCATTCGAAGTACCACCAGGTATGGAGATGGATCTACTGGGCGATTTGATTATCTGTCGCCAAGTTGTTGAAAAAGAGGCAGTAGAGCAGAACAAGCCCCTACTAGCACATTGGGCGCATATGGTTGTACATGGCAGCTTGCATCTGCTAGGTTATGACCATATCGAGGATGATGAAGCTGAAGAGATGGAATCCCTCGAGACAGAAATCATGCAAGGTATGGGTTACGAAGACCCGTATATTGCTGAAAAAGAGTAACTTTGGTTGCTCGACAGGGAAAGACGAACCACCCAGATAACCATCTCGTGCTCGTCTTTCTATGTGAGCTATCACACATCTGATAGCGTTACTTAATTGAGAAACAATGAACGAAGATAATTCTCCCTCTTCTAATGAAGGCAAGAAAGAAAAGGCAGAAGGTCCGAGTAGAAAGTCCTTCTTTGAACGTCTAGGTCAACTATTTCAAGGCGAACCAAAAGACCGCCAAGAGCTTGTAGATGTAATCCGCGACTCTGAAATTAATGACCTGATTGACCACGACACCCGCGACATGCTTGAAGGTGTTATGGAAATCTCCGAAATGCGCGTGCGTGACATCATGATCCCGCGTTCGCAAATGGTTACCGTTGAGCGCACAGACGATCTTGATACTTTGATCGCGCTAATTACTGATGCTCAACACTCTCGCTACCCTGTGATCAGCGAAGATAAAGACCACGTGGAAGGCATTCTACTAGCGAAGGACTTACTCAAATACTTGGGCTCAGGCAGTAACCCATTTGATATCGAAGAAGTAATTCGACAAGCAGTGGTTGTACCGGAAAGTAAACGTGTCGACCGTCTGTTGAAAGAATTCCGTGAAGAACGTTATCACATGGCGATTGTTGTCGATGAATTCGGTGGCGTTTCTGGTCTAGTGACTATCGAAGATATCCTTGAAGAAATCGTAGGGGATATTGAAGATGAGTTCGATGACGATGAAGAAACCGATATCCGTAAGCTAAGCAAACACACGTTTGCTGTCAGAGCTCTGACAACCATTGAAGAGTTTAATGAGACATTCGGTACCAACTTCAGCGATGAAGAAGTGGATACCGTTGGCGGCATGGTAATGACTGCTTTTGGTCACCTACCATCGCGTGGCGAAGTCGTAGAAATTGATGCATACAGCTTCAAAGTAACGGCTGCCGACAACCGTCGTGTCATTCAACTACAAGTGACGATTCCAGACGAAGAAACGCTGGTTGAAGCCACTCAAGAGTAACGCGATACCCTAACAACGGGAATATCAGAAAAATATAATGATGAATGTACTCTTTCATCGCCTCAAGCGGCCCTTAGTGGCCGCTTTTGTTGGCGCCTCCACTACCCTAGCATTTGCCCCTTACCAGTTATGGCCAATCGCCATACTCAGCCCTGCTATCCTACTTATTCTTCTTGCAAACCAGTCACCTAAGCGTGCGCTTTGGATCGGTTATGCATGGGGTTTAGGACAATTCGCTACGGGTGTAAGTTGGGTTTACGTCAGCATTGCTGGCTTTGGCGGTATGCCGCTGATTGCAAACGTCTTCCTAATGGGCCTACTGATCGCTTACCTGTCGGTTTACACCGGCCTGTTTGCTTGGCTCAGTAATAAGTTCTTCCCTGAATTCACGATAAGCAAAGCCCTCCTGGCAGCTCCAGCGTTATGGCTAGTTACTGATTGGCTGCGTGGTTGGGTGATGACAGGATTCCCTTGGCTATGGCTTGGCTACAGCCAAATCGACGCGCCTTTCGCAAGCTTCGCCCCTATTGGTGGCGTAGAGCTTCTAACGCTATTCATTATGATCAGCGCCGGTGCGCTCGCTTACGCTTGGGTTCACAAACAGTGGTTGATGATCGTCATCCCTGTGGTGCTATTAAGTGCGGGCTTTGGTATTCGCCAATACGACTGGGTAACCCCTCGTGTTGAAGACACCACCAAAGTGGCGCTGATCCAAGGTAACGTTGACCAAAATCTAAAATGGTTACCGAGCCAACGTTGGCCAACCATCATGAAGTACGCAGATCTAACTCGTGAAAACTGGGATGCGGACATCATTGTATGGCCAGAGGCTGCCATTCCTGCGTTTGAAATCGAAGTACCATCTTTCCTAAGAAACATCGATGCCGCCGCGAAGATGAACAACAGTGCCATCATTACCGGTGTCGTGAACCAAGGTGAAGACGGCCAGTTCTACAACAGCATTCTATCGCTTGGTGTGAATCCATACGGCGACTACAGCTTTGATATGGATAAGCGCTACCACAAACACCACCTATTACCATTTGGTGAGTTTGTTCCGTTTGAAGATGTACTGCGTCCACTAGCGCCATTCTTCAACTTACCGATGTCATCGTTCAGCCGTGGCGACTTTGTTCAGCCAAATATCGTGGCGAACGGTAAGCATATGGACCCAGCACTGTGTTACGAGATCATCTTCAGCGAACAAGTACGCCAAAACGTCACTGACGATACTGATTTCATTCTAACGCTGTCTAACGACGCGTGGTTCGGTCATTCGATTGGTCCATTGCAACACATGGAAATCGCGCGTATGCGTGCTCTTGAGCTTGGTAAGCCACTTATTCGCTCTACCAACAATGGCGTAACCGCAGTAACAGACCACAAAGGCAAAGTGATTGAACAGATCCCTCAGTTTGAAACTGCCGTACTTCGTGCAGAACTTGTTCCAACTGATGGACAAACACCATACCGCGTCGTAGGCACTTGGCCGCTGTACATTTGGTCGGCGCTGAGCTTGCTACTTGCTTGGTGGTTACCAAGAAAGAAAAAGTCATAAACGCAAAAAAGAGGCTCTAGGGCCTCTTTTTTATTCTTTGTTCTTTCGACTACAAACGCTATGGCTTGAGTGACTGACGACTAAATCCGGTGTGATTGCACTTGATACATGGAATGATCACGGTTGGGTGATTATATGTCGTCTTATGACCACACTCGTCACAAACTAAAGTACCGAGACCAATCACCTCGCCCGCTTCATAAAGCCCTTGATGCTCCAAATCATCAAATAGCTCGACCCATTCTACTTTGGTTCGATCGGTAATATCGAGCAGACCTTGCCAAATTGAATCAGCAATCGTGAGATAGAAAGGCCCACTCTTACCTTCTTCATAGTTGTCGGAAAACTCTTTTAAATCGGCTTTTACATAAGCGGATATCAGTGAGAGTTCGTCTTTGGTCATGTCGTTGGCAGCGTCCACCACTTTGCCCGACGTTTCGAATACTTTGTTAACTTCATCCGGACTGTGCTTCAAGGTTTCAATCACATCCTCGAGCATTTCCTCATAACCTGCTTTACGTTTAGGCATAACTGACCTCCATCTTTCCACTACCAAGCGTCACTTCAAGGCGCATGGGTATAGATTGGCTATTGTTGTGATCCCTAGCTTTAGGTATTCTATGACGATCTATTTAAGTCTGTTCTAACCGAACTCACAAATTCCAAGATAACCGGATACCATCGATGCAAGAACAATACAATCCACAAGACCTTGAACAGAAAGTTCAAAAGCACTGGGATGACAACAAGACCTTTGTTGTAAGTGAAGACCCAAACAAAGAAAAATTCTACTGTCTATCCATGTTCCCATACCCAAGTGGCCGACTGCACATGGGTCACGTGCGCAACTACACCATCGGTGACGTAGTATCTCGTTTCCAACGCCTACAAGGCAAAAACGTAATGCAACCAATCGGTTGGGATGCGTTTGGTCTACCTGCAGAAAACGCAGCGGTTAAAAACAACACCGCGCCTGCACCTTGGACTTACGAAAACATCGAATACATGAAGAACCAACTTAAGCTTCTTGGCTTTGGTTACGATTGGAACCGTGAATTCGCAACATGTACACCTGAGTACTACCGTTGGGAGCAAGAGTTCTTCACTAAGCTTTACGAGAAAGGTCTGGTTTACAAAAAGACTTCTTCTGTTAACTGGTGTCCAAACGACCAAACTGTTCTTGCAAACGAGCAGGTTGAAGACGGCTGCTGCTGGCGTTGTGACACTCCAGTAGAGCAAAAAGAAATTCCTCAGTGGTTTATCAAGATCACAGAATACGCTCAAGAGCTGCTAGACGATCTAGACAAACTTGAAGGTTGGCCAGAAATGGTTAAAACCATGCAGCGCAACTGGATCGGTCGTTCTGAAGGTGTTGAACTTAAGTTTGAAGTTAAAGGTCAACAAGACCTAGAAGTTTACACAACACGTCCAGACACACTAATGGGTGTGACTTACGTTGGTATCGCAGCAGGCCACCCTCTAGCGGCCATCGCAGCAGAGAACAACCCAGAACTAGCAGCGTTCATCGAAGAGTGTAAGAACACTAAAGTAGCTGAAGCTGAATTGGCGACAATGGAGAAGAAAGGTATGGCAACAGGCCTTACTGCTATCCACCCATTGAACGGCCGTGAAGTTCCTGTTTACGTAGCGAACTTCGTATTGATGGACTACGGTACAGGCGCTGTAATGGCAGTACCTGCACACGACCAACGTGACTTCGAATTCGCAACTAAGTACGGTCTAGATATCGTGCCTGTTATCAAGCCAGTTGATGGCAGCGAGTTAGACGTTTCTGAAGCGGCATACACAGAGAAAGGTGTACTGTTCGATTCAGGTGAATTTGACGGCCTAGAATTCCAAGCAGCATTCGATGCAATCGCAGCGAAGCTAGAAGCTGAAGGCAAAGGCACCAAGACAGTTAACTTCCGTCTACGTGACTGGGGTGTATCTCGTCAACGTTACTGGGGTGCGCCAATCCCAATGGTAACCACTGAAGACGGTGAAGTTCACCCAGTACCCGCTGACCAACTACCAGTCATTCTTCCAGAAGACGTGGTAATGGACGGCGTAACAAGCCCAATCAAAGCAGACAAAGAATGGGCGAAGACAACCTTCAACGGCGAACCTGCTCTACGTGAGACTGACACGTTCGATACGTTCATGGAGTCTTCTTGGTACTACGCACGTTACTGTTCACCACAAGCTGACGACATCCTAGATCCAGAAAAAGCAAACTACTGGCTACCAGTAGACCAGTACATCGGTGGTATCGAGCACGCTTGTATGCACCTATTGTACTCTCGCTTCTTCCACAAACTGCTACGTGATGCGGGCTACGTAACGTCTGACGAACCGTTCAAACAACTACTGTGTCAAGGCATGGTACTAGCAGACGCGTTCTACTTTGAGAACGAGAAAGGCGGTAAAGAGTGGGTTGCTCCAACTGACGTTAAAGTTGAGCGTGACGGTAAAGGTCGCATCACTTCTGCTACGGACAACGAAGGTCGCAACGTTGAACACTCAGGCATGATCAAAATGTCTAAGTCGAAGAACAACGGCATCGACCCACAAGAGATGGTAGACAAGTACGGTGCTGACACAGTACGTCTATTCATGATGTTTGCTTCACCAGCAGACATGACACTTGAGTGGCAAGAGTCTGGTGTAGAAGGTGCTAACCGCTTCTTGAAACGTGTTTGGAAACTGGTTAACACTCACGCTTCAAAAGGCGCTGCTGAGTCTGTTGATACAGCTGCACTTTCTGGTGACCAAAAAGCGCTACGTCGCGACGTTCATAAGACTATCGCAAAAGTGACTGACGATATCGCTCGTCGTCAAACATTCAACACTGCGATTGCCGCTATCATGGAACTGATGAACAAGCTTGCGAAAGCGCCTCAAGAGTCAGCACAAGATCGTGCGATCCTTGATGAAGCACTTAAAGCCGTAGTTGCAATGCTTTACCCAATCACTCCGCACATCTCATACGAGCTATGGACTGCGCTAGGTGAATCAGACATCGATAACGCAGTTTGGCCAACGTTTGACGAGAAAGCACTGGTTGAAGACGAGAAGACTATCGTTGTAATGATCAACGGTAAGCTACGTGCGAAACTAATTGTTGCTGCTGACGCTTCAGAAGAGCAAGTTCGTGAGCTTGGTCTAAACGATGAGAACGCGAAGAAGTTCCTAGATGGCCTAACTATCCGTAAAGTCATTTACGTACCAGGTAAACTATTGAACATCGTTGCAAACTAGCCTCTCGCTATTAACGAAACGCAGCTTGCAAAAACTCAACGCCGAGCGAACTTATTCGTTCGGCATGAGTCTTTTAACAGGGTGAGTCATCACCCTGTTTATTTACCTCAAACCATTCACGCCGAGTGGCTTAAGGTAAATAACCCCTTCAATTTAGGATGAATACAATCAATGCGCTTTTTCTCTTTGATTAAACTACCAGTGGTATTGGTATTAGCGGGGCTTCTTTCTGCCTGTGGTTTTCACCTTCGTGGTGAGTACTCCGTTCCGGAAGAACTGCACACAATGTCTTTCACAAGCTACGACGAATACAGCCCTCTTACGCGCTACATCCGCGATCAACTTGAATTGAATAAAGTCGACTTGGTTCAACCATCTTCGAATACACCAAACCTGCATCTCATTGAAGCAACCATCGACGAACGCACGCTGTCTCTGTACCAAAACAGCCGTGCTGCAGAAAAAGAACTGACTTACGTAGTGCAATACCGCGTGACCATTCCGGGTTTCGGCGCAAAAAACTTTACGACAACGGTAAACCGTAACTACCTAGACAACCCGCTAACTGCACTAGCAAAATCGGTTGAACGTGATGTAATCGAAGACGAAATGCGTCAACAAGCGGCGAGCCAAATGATGCGTCAGCTTGGTCGTGTTCGAGCGGAATACGAACAAGGCCACGTTGCTCCTGAGACAACAAACGCTAACTCTACGAACACAAACTCTTAATCAGAATGCGAATTTTTGCCGACAAGCTGGCTGACCATCTAGCGAAACACATTAAGCAGGTTTACCTGATCTTTGGTAATGAACCTCTGTTGATTCAAGAAAGCCGTCAAACGATCCAAAACATGGCTCGTCAACAAGGCTTTGAAGAAAGACACCGTTTTGCTGTCGATGCCAGCTTAGATTGGAATCAAGTGTACGACTGCTTCCAAGCGCTAAGTCTATTCTCTAGCCGTCAACTCATTGAGCTGGAGCTGCCAGAGGCAGGAGCTAACGCAGCGATCAGTAAAGAGCTGGTCAACCTATGCGAAATGCTGCACGACGACATCATGCTTGTGGTTGTGGGTAGCAAGCTGACCAAAGCGCAAGAGAACGCAAAGTGGTTTAAAGCTCTGAGCGGCAAAGGCGATTGGGTAAGCTGCTTAACGCCAGATTTACAGCGTTTACCAATGTTCGTCCAAGCACGTTGCCGAGCTTTAGGGCTAAAAGCAGACCAACAATCACTGCAAATGTTGGCACAGTGGCACGAAGGTAATTTGTTCGCGCTATCGCAAAGTTTAGAGAAACTTGCTCTACTCTATCCTGATGGTGAACTGACCGTTGTACGCTTAGAAGAGGCTCTAAGCCGCCATAACCACTTTACAACGTTCCACTGGATTGATGCTCTACTTGCTGGCAAAGGCAACCGTGCCCAACGCATTCTGCGCCAACTGGAAGCAGAAGGCGTAGAAACCGTTATTCTGATCCGTAGTGTCCAAAAAGAGTTCAACCAACTACTGAATATGCACCGTGACTTAACCCAAATGGGCATGAGTCAGGTGTTTGAAAAGCATCGAGTGTGGCAAAACAAACGTCCACTCTACAATGCTGCTCTGACTCGTCTGTCAGCCTCACGAATTTGTGCACTTTTGTCTCTTTTGGCGCATGCCGAGATAAAAGCCAAAACTCAATATGATGAATCTGTGTGGCCAACGATCCACCAGTTGAGCTTAGAAACCTGCTCTCCTGATATTAAGCTGGCAATTTAACATTCAAAGCGTGATATAGTGCGCGACCAGTTTTGATGACCATCATTCAAAAGCCCACAGACAGAAAAGAAAATACCGAGGAAAACCGAGTGCTTCGCGAAGAACTTAAAGACTTTTTAGCCGATAAAGCCGACGACATGAAAGCGGAAGAGATTGTTATTCTAGGTGTAGAAGGCAAATCAAGCGTGACAGATTACATGATCATTTGTACTGGTACGTCTAAGCGTCACGTTTCATCTATCGCTGATCACGTCGCATCTGAAGTGAAGAAAGCAGGTCTAGAGCCGCTAGGTATGGAAGGCGAAAATGAAGGTGAATGGGTTGTCCTAGATATGGGTGACGCAATGCTTCACGTGATGCAAGAAGAGCACCGCGAGCTATACCAACTAGAAAAACTCTGGGGTTAATCGTTTGAAAATTCAACTAATTGCCGTCGGCACAAAAATGCCAAAATGGGTCGAAGAAGGTTTTCAAGAATACCGTCGTCGTTTCCCACACGATATGCCACTCGAGTTGGTTGAAATCCCTGCGGGCAAACGCGGCAAAAATGCAGACATCGCGCGTATCTTGCAAAAAGAAGGCGAAGCGATGTTGGCAGCCGTGCCGAAAGGTGCACGTATCGTCACCCTAGATATCCCGGGCAAAAAGTGGGACACCCCACAACTGGCAGAACAATTGGAAGCGTGGAAACTCGATGGACGTGACGTATCGATTCTGATCGGTGGCCCTGAAGGTTTAGCTCCAGCATGTAAAGCCGCTGCAGACCAAAGTTGGTCACTGTCAGCCCTGACGCTACCGCACCCACTTGTGCGTATCGTGATGGCGGAAAGTTTATACCGAGCGTGGAGCATTACTGCTAACCACCCTTACCACCGCGAATAATCGCTACTAAGCTGTAGAGACAAGCGTTAATGATTCGTAAACGCCGCAGTCAAATTCGAGATTACCAAGCAGAAGCGCGCCTATTTTCTAGTCGCGCTATTTTTGCTTTTCTGGGTATCGTCATTTTGATGGGCTTGCTGGTCGCCAACATGTACAACATTCAGGTGAACCAGTTCCAAGACTACCAAACCCGTTCTAACGACAACCGCATCAAAGTGGTGCCAATTGCGCCTAACCGTGGTCTTATCTATGACCGCAACGGTATTTTGCTCGCTGAAAACCGCCCTGTCTTCAACTTGGAACTGACTCCAGAAAAAATCAAAGACATTGACGGTACGATCAAAGAGCTACAAACCATCCTTGAGATCACACCAGAACAGGTCGAGCGTTTCCATCGTGAACGCAAGCGTACTCGCCGCTTCAAATCGGTACCATTACTGACTCAATTAGATGAAAGCCAAGTGGCTATCTTCTCGGTAAATCAATACCGATTCCCTGGTGTGGAAATCAGCGCAACACTGAAACGCTATTATCCATTCAGTGAAGTTCTTACCCACGTTATCGGCTACGTATCGCGTATTAACGATCGTGATATGCAACGTCTGATCCGTGAAGAAAAAGATGCCAACTACCAAGCGACTCGTGACATCGGTAAGTTAGGTATTGAAAAGTACTACGAGGATTTATTGCACGGAACTGCCGGCTATCAAGAAGTTGAAGTCAACAGTCGTGGCCGCGTGATCCGCACCTTAAAGTACGTACCACCGATCCCGGGCAAAGACATCGTATTGAACCTTGATATCAACCTACAGCTCTACGTACACCAACTGCTTGATGGTCGACGTGGCAGTGCTGTCGTACTTGATCCAAGAGACAACGGCGTACTTGCGATGGTGTCGAGCCCAAGTTACGACCCGAACGCTTTCGTACACGGTATTTCTGGCAAAGCATACCGCGCCCTACTGAACGACAAAAACCGCCCATTGGTGAACCGAACGACACTAGGTATCTATCCACCCGCCTCAACCATCAAGCCATTTATGGCAGTGGCAGCGCTGGAAGAAGGTGTTATCACACCAAAAACAACGCGTAATGACCCGGGTTACTGGCGCATTCCAAATTCAGACACTCGTCCATTCCGTGACTGGTTACGATGGGGCCATGGCCGAGTTGATATCATTAAATCGATTGAAGAGTCCGTGGATACCTTCTTCTATCAAGTGGCTTATGACATGGGAATCGACCGCATCTCGAATTGGATGATGATGTTTGGTTTTGGTGACTACACGGGCATCGATATTTACGAAGAAAGTAAGGCCAACATGCCGACTCGTGAATGGAAGATGGCTCGTCATAAAACGCCTTGGTACAAGGGTGACACGATTCCGGTTGGTATCGGTCAGGGTTACTGGACAGCAACGCCTATGCAGATTGCCAAAGCAACCTCAGTACTGGTCAACGAAGGTGCTGTGACCGCTCCTCACTTATTGAAAGCCACCATCGATAACGGCGGTGATTTCGAAGAGCAAGAAAATTCAGAATACGTCACCTACCCACCTATTCAAAATGTGCCAGACAAGTACTGGAATATGGCGAAAGAAGGCATGCGTTTAGTAAACCATGGCACGAAAGGCACCGCTCGTCGCTCTTTCTACAACATGGATTACCAAACCGCAGGTAAGTCTGGTACGGCACAGGTATTTGGCCTTGGCGAAGACGAAGAGTACAACGCCGATGAGGTCGCCGAACACTTACGCGACCACGCCTTGTTCACTGGCTTTGCCCCATTTGAAGACCCTGAAGTTGTGGTATCAGTCGTGCTAGAAAACGCCGGTGGTGGTTCCAGTAACGGTGCGCCAGTCGCGAGAAAGATCTTCGACCGAGTCATTATCGGCCCTGAAAAAATAGAACCTGATGAAGAGCAAAACAACGCGAAAGAAGAGGTAACGCAGTAATGAAAATGGATCCCTCTACAGGTAAAAACCGCGCCCTGTTTGAACGCTTCCATATCGACTTGCCGTTATTGCTTGGCATCTTTGCATTGATGGGCTTTGGCCTAGTTATTATGTACAGCGCAAGTGGTCAAAGCTTGGCGATGATGGATCGCCAAGCGATGCGTATGGTGCTGTCTTTGGTTGTGATGATCGTTCTGGCGCAAATCTCGCCCAGAACCTATGAAAGCCTCGCCCCATTGATGTTTGTTGGTGGTGTGGTGCTGCTGTTTGGCGTGTTGTTCTTTGGTGAAGCCTCCAAAGGTGCTCAGCGCTGGCTAAACCTTGGCTTCGTTCGATTCCAACCTTCCGAACTTCTCAAACTCGCGGTGCCGTTAATGGTCGCGCGTTACATCGGCCGCCAACCACTTCCGCCGACATTCAAAACACTCATCGTCGCGCTAATTATGGTGTGTTTACCAACCATTCTTATCGCAAAACAGCCTGATTTAGGTACGTCGATTCTGATTGCCGCTTCCGGTATTTTCGTTATTTTCTTGGCAGGTATCAGCTGGAAGATCATTGCGGGCGCCGCCATCGCACTCGGTGGTTTCATTCCTATTCTGTGGTTCTTCTTGATGCGCGAATACCAAAAAGTTCGCGTACGTACTTTGTTTAACCCAGAATCAGATCCGCTTGGCGCGGGCTACCACATTATCCAAAGTAAAATCGCGATTGGCTCTGGCGGTATTTCAGGCAAAGGTTGGTTGCAAGGTACTCAATCACAACTGGAATTCCTTCCAGAGCGACACACTGACTTTATCTTTGCAGTAATTGCAGAAGAATGGGGTATGATTGGATTTCTTTGCCTACTAACCATCTATCTATTTATTATTGGCCGAGGTCTCTACCTCGCTAGCCAAGCGCAAACTGCGTTTGGTCGAATGATGGCAGGCAGTATTGTACTCAGCTTCTTTGTGTATATTTTTGTAAATATCGGCATGGTGAGTGGCATCCTACCTGTAGTAGGCGTACCTTTACCGTTGATCAGTTATGGTGGTACCTCGATGGTGACGCTTATGGCTGGTTTTGGCATTCTGATGTCGATCCATACGCATCGAAAAGCATTCTCTAAGGCAACCTAGACCATGCAAAAACGCGCTTTATATTCCTTAGTCTTCTCTGCTGTGATTTTGGCCGGCTGTTCTTCTACCGACCAAAAAAAGCAAGACGGCCGTTATGAACTTGAATCCGATGTGGCTCCTGACAAACCACTTTCGGTCGAGCACATTGAGGATGCGCATCCTAAATATGAGCCGTACAGCTTAGGCGGTAACAGCGATTACAACCTACGCGGTTCGGATTACAAAATCGTTCGTGATGCGAAAGGCTTTACAGAAAAAGGCCGTGCCTCATGGTACGGCAAGAAATTCCAAGGCCACTTAACATCGAACGGTGAAATCTACGACATGTATTCGATGACAGCAGCGCACAAAACGCTGCCACTACCAAGCTACGTGAAAGTCACTAATACCGACAATGGCAAATCAACCGTTGTACGTGTTAATGACCGGGGCCCTTTCCACGAAGGTCGCATCATTGATTTGAGCTACGCCGCGGCACATAAGCTAGATGTCGTAAAAACCGGTACTGCGAACGTAGAGATTGAAGTTATCACGGTAGACAAACCAACCGATGAAAAGTCACTCGCTGCGCACCCGAGATATGTCATCCAAGTTGCTTCTTCAAAATATGAAGATCGAGCGCGAACTTTAGGCCAAGAGCTTGGTCAAAAGCTGGATACGGAAACTTTCTTGGAATCAACGAAAGATACGTATCGCTTGTTGTTGGGTCCATATACTGACTATTCCCTGACGCAAGCCACTCTGGATAAAGTAAAGTTGCTCGGCTATTCGTCCGCATTTATTAAAAAACACAAAACTGGCAAATGACCTTGGTGTCATGATTTTCTATGCAGAGCCCCTCTTACATAAGTGGGGATTCTGGTAAGATGTCGACAGTTAACCAAAAAATTTGAATTACCATGAATAAAAATAAGTTTGTGAAATCTATTCTCGTTTCTTCGGTTGCCCTATCTGCAACCATCGCTCAATCTGCTTTTGCTTCACCAGTTGTTGTCCCAGATGCGCCTCAAATCGCAGCTAAAGGTTATGTCCTTATGGATTACAACTCAGGTAAAGTTCTGGCTGAGAAAGAGATGAACACAAAATTGTCTCCTGCTAGTCTGACAAAAATGATGACCAGCTACGTAATTGGCCAAGAGCTAGCGCGTGGTAATATTTCAGAAGACGATGATGTGACCATCAGCAAGAATGCTTGGGCGAAAAACTTCCCTGATTCTTCAAAAATGTTCATCGAAGTAGGCACAACGGTTAAGGTTCACGACCTAAACCGCGGCATCATCATTCAATCGGGTAACGATGCTTGTGTGGCAATGGCAGAACACATTGCTGGCTCAGAAGACGCATTCGTTGACCTAATGAACGCATGGGCAAACACACTAGGCATGAAGAACACGCACTTCGCGAACGTTCACGGTCTAGATAACCCGAACCTATACTCAACGCCTTACGATATGGCGCTACTTGGTAAAGCACTGATCCGTGACGTGCCAGACGAGTACCGTATCTACTCTGATAAGAAATTCACTTACAACGGTATCACTCAGTACAACCGTAACGGTCTACTGTGGGATAAGAGCATGAACGTTGACGGTATCAAAACTGGTCACACGAGCAATGCAGGTTACAGCCTAGTGAGTTCTGCAACAGAAGGTCAGATGCGTCTGGTTGCTGTTGTAATGGGTACAAAAGATGCAAACGCACGTAAATCAGAAAGCAAAAAGCTACTGAGCTACGGTTTCCGCTTCTTCGAAACAGTGGCACCACACAAAGCGGGTGAAACCTTCGTAGAAGAAAAAGTATGGATGGGTAACAAAGACACAGTAGCACTGGGTCTTGACCAAGATACTTACGTGACGCTACCTCGCGGCGAAGCGAAGAACCTAAAAGCAAGCTTCGTACTTGAAAAAGAGCTAGAAGCCCCAATTAAGAAAGGTGATGTAGTTGGTAAGCTATACTATCAGATTGATGGTGAAGATATTGCTGAGTACCCACTAATGGCACTGGAAACAGTAGACCAAGGCAGCCTATTCAGCCGCATGTGGGACTACATCGTATTGTTGTTTAAGAGCTTCTTCTAACAGTCGCTTCTGACCAACAAACAAGTCTGCAAAGCCGCCAACTAGGGCGGCTTTGTTAATCTTGAGTTCACCCTAATTTGACTGTACTATTTCGCACCGCAACGAATACCAACTGGAGTTACCGATATGCTAACCATCAACTCTGATGCAAAATTGAAAGACCTGCTTGAGTTCCCTTGTTCATTTACATACAAGGTAATGGGTCATGCAAAGCCTGAGCTTCCAGAGCTAGTTCTAGAAGTTATCCAGCGCCATGCTCCAGGTGACTACAGCCCAACAGTAAAACCAAGTGCTAAGGGCAACTACCACTCGGTGTCTATCAACATCACTGCAACGTCTATCGAGCAGGTTGAAACCCTTTACAAAGAACTGGGTGAAATCGACATCGTACGCATGGTTCTATAATTTTTTGATAAATTAAATTTTTTTTGAAAGCAGCTTCGGCTGCTTTCTTTTTATTTATCATATAGATAATGCAAACCAACATATCTTTCAGTTAAAAATCTGTTACTCAGCTGTAGAGCATCGGGTTCATCCGGTTTATAATCCAAAAACTTTATTTATTAGCGACAGGAATTCCCATGCAACACCAACTTGTTGTGAAACGACTTGGACGCCAAGATTATGAGCCTGTATGGAAGGCGATGCATGAGTTCACTGACCAACGCACAGACGACACGCCTGATGAAGTTTGGTTGGTAGAACACAACCCAGTATTCACGCAAGGTCAGGCGGGCAAAGCCGAGCACCTGATTAATACGGGTGATATTCCTGTCGTTCAAAGCGATCGTGGTGGTCAGGTGACTTATCATGGCCCGGGTCAATTAGTCGCGTACTTCTTGATCAATCTACGTCGCAAGAAATTAGGAGTGCGAGATCTCGTTACGCACATCGAGAACCTCGTTATTAACACTCTTAAGGCATACAATATCGATTCTGCTGCACGACCTGACGCTCCGGGCGTTTATGTCGACGGTAAAAAAATATGTTCTCTCGGACTTCGCATTCGAAAAGGATGCTCATTCCATGGCCTAGCGTTGAACGTCAATATGGACTTAGGTCCGTTTTTACGTATAAACCCATGTGGCTATGAAGGAATGGAGATGGTTCAGGTTAGCCAAGTTGGCGGGCCAGAAGACATCGAAGCCGTGGAAAAACAACTAATACAAGAACTCGTTACTTTGCTTGATTACGAGCAAGTAGAATTCAGCACAGAAGCACCTTCTCAAGGTAACAAAGCATGAGCAAACCAATCCAGATGGAAAAAGGCGTTAAATACCGCGACGCCGACAAGATGGCATTGATTCCCGTAAAGAACATGCCTACAGAGCAGAAAGAAGTGCTACGTAAGCCTGATTGGATGAAAATCAAGCTACCAGCCGACAGCCAACGTATTCAAGACATCAAATCAGCAATGCGTAAGAACAACCTTCACTCAGTATGTGAAGAAGCGTCTTGCCCTAACCTAGCTGAGTGTTTTAACCACGGTACGGCTACTTTCATGATCCTAGGCGCGATCTGTACCCGCCGCTGTCCATTCTGTGACGTTGCCCATGGTCGTCCGCTTGCTGTTGAAGCTGAAGAGCCGAAGAAACTAGCGAAAACCATCGCAGACATGAAGTTGAAGTACGTTGTAATCACTTCTGTTGACCGTGATGATTTGCGCGACGGCGGTGCGGAGCACTTTGCTAACTGTAACCGCGAAATCCGCGAACTAAACCCGCACATCAAGATTGAAACGCTGGTTCCTGACTTCCGTGGTCGTATGGATGTGGCACTTGATCTAATGAAAGACAACCCGCCAGATGTCTTCAACCACAACCTAGAAACAGCACCTCGTCTGTACCGTAAAGCTCGCCCAGGCGCGAACTACAAGTGGTCACTTCAATTGCTGCAAAAATTCAAAGAGCAGCATCCAAATGTACCGACGAAATCAGGTCTAATGATGGGTCTTGGTGAAACCAAAGAAGAGATCGTTGAAGTACTGAAAGACCTTCGTGCACATGGCGTAACTATGTTGACTCTTGGTCAGTACCTAGCACCAAGCCGTCACCACTTACCAGTAGAACGTTACGTTCCACCTTCAGAGTTTGACGAGCTAAAAGAAATCGCACTAGAGCTTGGCTTCACTCACGCAGCGTGTGGTCCATTTGTTCGCTCTTCTTACCATGCCGATATGCAGGCTCAAGGTATTGAGATTAAATAAGCACTCGCTTGTTTTGAAAAGAAAGGTTGGCTCAATGCCAACCTTTTTTGTGTCTGCTGAATCTAAACTACTGTCGTTCTGATAACGAGCCTATCTCCTCAAACCAATAGCACATCCTTCCGAAGAGCCTAGGCGATATCAGGAATCTCTTTTAAACACACTCTAAGCTGATATTTCCATACGCTAGAAAAACAAAAAGGCCCTCAAGTGAGGACCTTTCATCAATCAAATAATCAAACCGAATCGCAGAAATAGAACGGGTCCGTCTGAGTTATTTTCAAAAAACGTTACGCGTAAACTGGTAGACGCTTACAGATTTCTAGAACTTTCTGTTTTGTCGCTTCGATAACTTCTTCGTTGCCGATGTTATCTAGAACGTCACACATCCAGTTTGCTAGCTCTTTCGCGTCATCTTCAGTGAAGCCGCGACGAGTAATTGCTGGCGTACCAACGCGGATACCAGACGTTACGAATGGGCTGCGTGGGTCGTTTGGAACAGAGTTCTTGTTTACTGTGATGTTTGCTGCACCTAATGCTGCATCTGCATCTTTACCAGTGATGTCTTTGTCGATTAGGTCAACTAGGAATAGGTGGTTCTCAGTACCGTTAGAAACGATCTTGTAGCCACGCTCTTGGAATTGACCAACCATTGCTTTCGCGTTTTTCACTACGTTAGCTTGGTAAGCTTTGAATTCAGGTTCCATCGCTTCTTTGAACGCTACTGCTTTACCAGCGATAACGTGCATTAGAGGACCACCTTGACCGCCAGGGAATACTGCTGAGTTCAGCTTCTTGTACAGCTCTTCACCTTCGTTAGAAAGGATAAGACCGCCACGAGGACCCGCTAGCGTTTTGTGCGTAGTCGTTGTTACTACGTGAGCGTGTGGAACTGGTGTTGGGTACTCGCCTGCTGCGATTAGACCAGCAACGTGTGCCATGTCTACGAATAGGTAAGCGTCAACTTTGTCTGCGATTTCACGCATGCGTTTCCAATCAACGATTTGTGAGTAAGCAGAGAAACCACCGATGATCATCTTAGGCTTGTGCTCAAGCGCTAGCTGTTCCATTTCGTCGTAGTTGATTTGACCTGCTTCGTCGATACCGTAAGGAATAACGTTGTAGTGCTTACCAGAGAAGTTTACTGGTGAACCGTGAGTTAGGTGACCACCATGCGCTAGGCTCATACCTAGAACTGTGTCGCCTGGGTTTAGAAGCGCCATGTAAACTGCGCTGTTTGCTTGAGAACCTGAGTGAGGCTGTACGTTCGCGTACTCACAGCCGAATAGTTGGCATGCACGATCAATTGCTAGTGCTTCAGCTTTATCTACGTACTCACAACCGCCGTAGTAACGCTTGCCTGGGTAGCCTTCAGCGTATTTGTTCGTTAGCTGAGAACCTTGCGCTTCCATTACACGTGGACTTGTGTAGTTTTCAGAAGCGATAAGTTCAATGTGTTCTTCCTGGCGAAGTGTTTCTTCCTGGATAGCTGCGAACAGTTCCGCATCGTAATCTGCGATGTTCATATCACGCTTAAGCATCTGTATCTCCTGACTCAGATTAGTACTGAAAGTTGCAAAAAAACCGACGAATGACCTAACGCAAACGTTTTCGTCACCGTAATGGCGCGCATTCTACATAATTTGATCTAGGTCATAAAGAGAAATTTACAATTTTTCTCATGCAGTTTTTTCATGATGACAAGTAAGGATTATCATGGCGATGTTGCAATCGTTTAACCAAGATCCGCTCACTGTCAAATTTGTGCTTTACACCCTGTAAAACAACAATTACATAGGTTTACCGCAAATTTTACCCTCTAGCTACCGAAAAGATCATCTTTTTACTACTATGCACGCCCTATTTATCATTAACGACTGCATATTAGATGGAAAAACACTCAAGAAAAGAAGACTGGATGGCAATTCTTACAGGTACCTTTTTGGTAGCTCAAGGCGTTTTCTTTCTCCAATCCGCAGACCTCTTAACCGGAGGCACAACAGGATTGGCTCTGCTTATTAGCCAATTTACACCTTTTACGTTTGGTGTGCTTTACTTTTTAGCCAACTGTCCATTTTACTTGCTCGCATGGAAACGCTTTGGCCGTCGTTTTGCGATTAATAGTGCAATTTCCGGCGCTTTGGTTTCTATCTTTGCGGATAATCTGTATTTACTGATTTCACTCGAGTCGATTAACGAGATTTACTGTGCCGTAGCAGGTGGCTTGCTTATGGGCTTGGGTATGCTGATCTTATTTCGTCACCGCTCAAGTCTGGGTGGCTTCAACGTATTGTGCTTATTCATTCAAGATAAGTTCGGTATCTCTGTAGGGAAATCTCAGATGGCGATTGATGCTTGTATCCTATTTGCGTCTTTCTTCTTCGTCACACCTTGGGTTATCGGTCTATCGATTCTTGGTGCATTCGCACTAAACCTAGTGCTTGCAATGAACCACAAGCCACACCGCTATTCTGTGAGCTACGGTTCATAACCTTTCTATAGTAATTGGAGCGCAATTTATAAGATTTTGCGCTCCAATGCCTATATAATATCTCGCCATTTCCTAATCACTCATGATGGTATGCGCGACTTCCTACAACAAGCCAAACAAACCAACAGTCAGATTGTTATTGGCGAACTGATCTACAAACCAGAGACTCAAACGCTTCACAAGCAAGCGGTCGTTATCGATCTTGAGCCGCGTAGCATCGAGTTGTTAGAACTGTTGCTCACCAGTGTTGGCCACCCGCTGCCTGCAGAAACCATCATAGAGACCATTTGGCAAAGTAAGTTTATCTCAAAGAACGTGCTTACCAATCGAATCAGTACACTTCGAGCCTTGCTACAAGAGCACTTACCAGAGCACGATGCCGCTAAGCTATTGGTGACCTACCCGCGTAAAGGCTACTTCCTCAACCCAGCGAACGTTCAACTATTGCCACCAGCAAAGTCGAGCAAGCGCAAAGCCAAACTCGCCAATGAGGGTAAAGCGCCATCTTCACGCAAACTTGGGGTTGTTTATGGCTTATGTGCTTTATTCGCGCTGACCAGTATTGGACTGGGTGTGGCTCTCTGGCAACAACAAGGCATTTCCACTCAGCAGACGCGTAACCAACTGCTGATCCCAAAAGTCGAGCTTCTCCTAAATCGTGTCGATGCAATAGGCACCGCTGCACGTGAGTATCGTACCGTGGTGAAAGCCATCTTGCTCCAACAGCAAGTTGAATACCCTTATACTGATATTGCCAACCAAGATGCTCCGAGCTACTTTCTCGATCCAATCAACGAGACGCCTTACTTCCCTGGCGCGCGCAACATGCAGACCAGTGATTATCAGCTCAATATCGAACTCAAAGACAGTCCGACAGAGGGCATGATAAAAGCGCAAATGAACCTGATTTACCCAGCGACAGGAAAATTAGCGTTTCGAAATCAGTACGTCCTACGTATCGACCACCTGCAATCAGAGTTATTCCGCTTGCACAGCGACATTGCTCAGTACTTCAATCTGCCGGAACCTTCAAAAAGCACTTGGCACTTTACTGACGCACACGAAAAGATGTTGCTCGACGAGCAGTTTTCCAACTCACCAATTGAGCACATGGACGAGTTCACTGCTATCACCATCGCTCGCCATCTTGCGTTGTACGAACAAGATAAAACCAAGCTAGAGGAATACCTCACTCAGGCTCAATCGGAATTTGATGTCCTCCCCGACGAGCTGAGTTTGTGGCTTGGTATCTTGCACTACAAGTTAGGTAACCTCGATAAAGCCAAAACGTTACTGACGACACCAGCAGGCGACTCACGAATTCAAAACGCCTTGGTGTACACCTTCGTTTCTCATATCGCTTACAAGCAGAATAAGCTCGACCAGTTCCGCCTCAATTACATGGAGTCTTTGGTTGCTCTACTGCGCGTCATGCCTTCTGAAGAATTATTCAGTCGCTTGTCACAACCAGAATCAAAAGAGACCTGCTTACAACCTTGGACAAAACTGCGTGTTAGCATTAAAGAGAAAGAAATTGTGATGCGTTGGAAGGCGCTAATCGAAGAATACTGCACGAATATCGACGCTGAAATTACTCCAGATAAAACAAAGACCTAAATATAAAATTAAGCTTTCATTAGACTCTGTTAGCTTTTGTTTTTTGCCCTTTTTCTGCCACAAAACTTAGCATGGCGACATTCAAATAACGGCTCGATTTATCAGCCTTCTAAAATTAGGAATGTAAACTCATGCTTAAAAAAATGACGCTTATCGCAGCAGCTACGATCGCACTTTACGGCTGTGGTGGCGGCTCTTCTTCTGGCTCTTCAAGCGGCAATAAAGGTCCACAAAACAGCTTTGATTACCCGATTTCAAACTCATCTTTTGCACCAGTATCAAGTACAAAATTGCGCTATGACATTGCTTCTGATGAACAGCAAATCGGTACAGTGACGATGGACTTTGAGGCAATGAGCAGTCAGGAGCTTATTGATGCTTTGTCTAACATTCCACAATCGGCACCTGTGATTCAAATCATCCACGATCTGGTTAACAACGGTATCACTCAATTTTATCTGTCTGAGCAAGTTGAAGAGAACGGCGAAGACGATAAGTCGATCTACTTTACCGGCACCGATGGCGCACTACACGAAATCACCGATGCTTACCTTGTTAGCGGTATCTCTATCGCAATGCTTATGGATAGCAGCCCTGTGTTTCGCGTGGAAGGTTCGACGGTTAAGGAGAAAGATCCGAACATTGATATTAGCGTAAACACCGTCTCTATTGATTTATCGCTGAATGGTGAACAAGTAGCTAACCTTCTGAATGATTTTGAGGATCACGAATGGGTAGAAAAGCTGCTAGATAATGCAGATTGCAAAGCTTGGTGGAGCCAACAAATCACTGAGACAGGTGCGCGCAAAACCTTCACTGTATCTGGCAAATCGATTGAAGCGGCATACCTAACCGAGAAGAACAGCTACAACCTAAGATGTGATGGTATGGATTCAATGGAATTTGAAACCTCAGCAGAGCGTTGGTTTAACCCTGCACTAGGCTTGATTGAGCAGGTTGAACTGTTGAAAGCTGAACAGACTCAAATCAGTGAAGAGAAAGCAACACTGAGCAAGATCGAGAAAGCATAAGCCGCAATCTTATCTCATAGAAAAAAGGCTTTGGGGAGCACTCCAAAGCCTTTTGTTTAGGATCGAGATCCTTAGGGTACTTATTATTTGCCTTTAAGATTCAATCAGCAAAATGCGTGTTTCGTAAGGACGCAGAACTTGATGATTGGAAGCAATTGCGCTGGTCGCATTCTGATAGTTGGAAAGCAGATTCTTGGCTTTGCTCATGTCAAAGCGCTCTGGTAACACACACTCCACTTCTTCGCCGTAGTAGTTGTTAATACACAGCAGCGTTTGCTTGTCGTTCTGACGAGCGTAAGCAAAAATACGTTTGTGCTCTGGCAGTAAGTCCTCATAACGACCATCAGTGATCACCGGAACCTGTTTACGCAGTTCAATCAAGCGCTTGTAGAAGTAGAACACAGAGTTCAAATCGGCAATCGCGGCTTCCGCGTTGATCTCAGAATAGTTCTGAGCCACTTCTAACCACGGCGTGCCTTCAGTAAAGCCCGCATGTTTCGCGCTGTTCCATTGCATTGGCGTACGTGAGTTATCACGCGATTTCTGTGCCAAAATCGCCATCATATCGTCGTGAGATACGCCATCGCGATTGACCATGATGTCGTACATGTTCGTGCTTTCAACATCACGATATTGGCTGATTTCGGTGTAGCCCGGGTTGGTCATGCCGATCTCTTCACCTTGATAAACATAAGGCGTGCCTTGCATCATGTGTACCGATGCCGCAAGCATTTTGGCAGATTCAACACGGTATTGTTCGTCGTTACCTAATCGGCTCACAACGCGTGGTTGGTCGTGATTACACCAAAATAGTGCGCCCCACCCTTTGCCATTTAAGCCGGTTTGCCAGTGGTTGAAGATCTGTTTCAGTTGAATGAAATCAAACGGCGCTTTCGTCCACTTATCACCATTCGGGTAATCGACTTTCAGGTGGTGGAAATTGAACACCATCGACAGCTCTTTGCCATCTTGCGCTGAGTATTGCTGACAATGCTCTAGTGTAGTGGAGGACATTTCACCCACCGTCACGCTTCCATATTTTTGGAACACGGCTTCGCTGATCTCTTGAAGGTATTCGTGCACACGTGGGCCATCGGTGTAGAAACGGCGACCATCACCAATATCGTCACTTGGGAAATCTTGCTGCTTGGAAATCAGGTTGATAACGTCAAGACGGAAACCATCGACGCCTTTTTCTGCCCAGAAGCTGATGACTTCTTTCACTTCTTCACGCACCACTGGGTTTTCCCAGTTTAAGTCCGCTTGCTCTTTAGCAAAAAGGTGCAAATAGTATTGACCCGTTTTTTCATCCAGTGCCCAAGCGTTACCACCAAACTTAGATTGCCAGTTGTTTGGCTCTGCGCCATCAACCGGATCTTTCCAGATGTAGTAATCACGGTACGGGCTGTTTTTGTCACCCAATGCTGATTGGAACCATTTGTGTTCTGTCGAAGTATGGTTGACCACGATATCCATGATGATTCGAATACCCAGCTGGTGAGCCTCAGCCAACAGGGTATCGAAATCTTGCATGGTGCCGAAATCTGGGTTGATCGCGTAGTAATCGGAAATGTCATAACCATTGTCGATCATTGGCGATTGATAAACCGGCGTTAGCCAAATCGCATCCACACCAAGGTGTTTTAGATAATCCAGTTTAGAAATGATCCCTTTAATATCGCCCGTGCCTTTACTTCCACTGTCACAAAAGCTTTTTGGGTAAATTTGGTAGATGGTTGCGGTTTTCCACCAGCTCTCATCATGCTTGGTCATTGCCATTTCTAACGCTCACTTACCATTAAACGGAAACTTAAAAATCTTAAAAAATAGAGGAGATAAACGAGGCAGCCAAATAGCCGCCTCAGTTTGAATTACGCGTTAGCGGTTTCTAACTCGCCTTTCATCTGTGCGCGCTTATACAACACAAGCGTCAGCGCTACTGGGACCACAATCGCCACCAACATCGCCAGAGCAAAGACACCCCAGAACTGTGGTTGGATAGACAAGATGCCCGGCAAACCGCCCACACCGATGCCGTTCGCCATCACACCTGCGCTGCCACAGATAGCAGCGGCAATCGCACTACCGATCATCGCGCTCAACATTGGGAATTTGTATTTCAAGTTGATGCCGTACATCGCTGGCTCAGTCACACCAAGGTAAGCTGAGATAGCCGCAGGTACTGAGATATCACGCTCGCCATGTTTTTTACTGATGATAATGATGCCGACTACTGCAGACGCTTGAGCAATGTTTGAAAGCGCAATCAAAGGCCAAATTGGCGTGCCGCCTAGCTCTTGCATCAGTTGAAGGTCAACCGCGTTGGTAGTGTGGTGAATACCGGTAATTACCAATGGTGCGTATAGGAAGCCGAAGATGGTTGAGCCAATCATTGCGAAGTCACCTGTCATGGCTGCTTTTGCTGCGAAAGCAACGCCGTCACCCAACATACGACCGAATGGGCCAATGATAGAGTGCGCAAGAATCACAGACACGATGATAGAAACAAACGGCACGACCACTAAATAAAGGTAAGACGGAATGATGCGTTTTAAGTTGGTTTCAATAAACGCCAGTGCCATACCAGCAAGCATCGCTGGAATCACTTGCGCTTGATAGCCTACTTTCTCGATGGCAAATAAGCCAAAGTCCCATACTTCAGGCACTTGCTTACCAATTAGGTAGGCGTTCATTAATTGTGGCGAAACCAGCGTGACACCCAATGTGATACCCAGAATCGGAGTACCGCCGAGTTTTTTCACTGTCGACCAACACACGCCAACCGGTAGGAAGAAGAAGATCGCCTCACCAATTAGCCATAAGAAAGAGTGTACCGTTGCCCAAAACTGGCTGATTTCCGTTAGCGTTTGACCATCAAACATCTTGATGTCGCCAATCACGTTACGGAAGCCAAGAATCAGACCACCGGTAATGATCGCAGGTAGCAGTGGTACAAAGATTTCAGCAAGGTGGGAAATACCACGCTCAACGATGTTCATGTTTTGACGAGCAGCGTTCTTAGATTCGTCCTTGCTCACTTCACTTTTGCCGCTTAGCTCGATCAGTACTTTGTAAACCTCATCAACTTCTGTGCCGATGACGACCTGAAATTGACCTGCGTTGGTAAAGCAGCCCTTCACCATAGGCTGTGCATCTAACTGTTTTGTATCGGCTTTGTCAGTGTCATTCAACACGAAACGCAAGCGAGTTAAGCAGTGGCTTACACTGGCAATATTGTCCGATCCCCCGACCAGCTCAATAAGACGCTGTACGTCTTGACGCGCAATCTTACTCATAACTTTGTCCACCCTGTATTGGATACATTCAATTCATCGTTTTATTTTTATAATGGGAACATTCCCATTTGATGATTTTAATAGTGCCATTTCGCATTCAAAAACAAAATGGGAACAGTCCCATTAATTGAGAATGATCACAGTCTAATTTTAGAGCAGATCATCGAAAGGTGGATTAATGACGGATAGGCTGCTGGGTAAAATGCACCACAGACTCATCACCATTTAATTGATTAATCAGCATGTTAGCGGCTTTTTCACCGGCATGAGAGTAGCCTGGATCCACACTGAAAACATTAGGGAAGAGAAAAGAGAGTAATTCGTTACCACCGACACCGGTAACCACCACATCCTCACGTCCCACTTCTTGCAGACGTTTAATTACACCGAGAGCGATAGTGTCACTGGCACAAGCGATGGCTTGTGTATCGGATTGAAGGACTTGATCCACCAACTGATAAGCACTTTCGTGATTGAGCTTGCCAGTTTGAAAGCAAGGTTCGATGCGCTTTTGCTCACACCAAGCTTGGTAAGCATTAAGGCGAGCAAGACCCGTGGTGCGGTCTTCTGGGTCAACACCAATGTAGGCAATACGAGAAATAGATTGTTGTTCGAGATGAGAGAGCGCCATATCGATAACGCCTTGGTTGTCGTAGTTGATCGAGGAGACCATTTGCGTGTCCATCGCGATCACGACAATGCGGTTGCCCCACTCCGCTAACGCCAGCTCATCACACCCAGTAAAACCAAACACGATAACCCCATCAACATTGCGACGTTTAAGCACATCCAAATGCTCATTGGTTTTATCGCGATCGAATTGGCTCTCCATGATCACCACGTCATACCCTGCTGAGTACAAAGCGTTGAGCATAGTGCCAACAGCGCGGTTTTCCGATGGTGAATCCAAACGAGAGATGATCACGCCGATCACCTTTTGGCTGCCACCACGCATAGACTGCGCAGACTTTGATGGGACGTAGCCTGATTCACGAATGATTTGCTCTACCTTCTCACGCGTTTGCGGTTTTACCTTGGGATCATTGGTAAGCACACGACTAACCGTCGATTTGCCCACGCCAGCCAATTTCGCGATATCAAGAATGGTGAGTTTTTTGCTCATAAGTGTTCAGACTAAAAGAAGGAATCAAACAAAAGGGAAGCAGCGGCTTCCCTTATCTCAGTCAGTAATGAAGATTACTTGTTTAGGTACGCAGGCACGTCTGCAATGCTATCTAATACTACTGTTGCAATCGCTTCACCTTGTTCTGTTACTGGCTTACCAGTGCGAACCAAAATCTTAGTGCCAACGCCTGCCGCTTCTGCTGCCATCATATCTTCGGCTTTGTCACCGATCATCACAGATTTCTCCATGTCGATCTTCAAGAAGTCACGTGCAGAAATGAACATGCCTGGCTTTGGCTTACGGCACTCACAATCTTGCTTGTACTCACCAATACCATGTTCTGGATGATGTGGGCAGTAGTAGATGCCATCGAACTCAACGCCATTATCAGCGAAGTTCCAGTCCATCCACTGAGTCAGAGATAAGAAACGGTCTTCGCTGAATTTACCACGTGCAATGCCAGATTGATTGGTCACAAGCACCAACAGGTAGCCTTTATCTTTCAGCGCTTTTGTCGCTTCAAAGACACCGTCAATGTACTCAAAATCATGTTCGTCATGAACGTAGCCGTGGTCAACGTTGATCACGCCGTCACGATCGATAAAAACAGCAGGTTTTGCCAAAACGTATTTCTCTATTTACTCGGTTTCATCAGATTATTACATACCTTATAAGCACTCACACTATCTAATTGGCGTGAGTGAGCGACAAAACAGTTGATTTGTCGCCCGAGAATCGGTAAATCTTGAATATCCCTCTTCTATATTCCTTTCCGCCAAACATCCTCTGTTTTATTTTCCCAACAGAACATCCATACATTTAGACGTCTAGACGTAAAAATATCTATTGACTTACTACTGCTTAACCCATAGCATCAACTGAGAATTGAGATAGAGTTCAAAATTTACTCCTGTTAAAAGCCGTTTTTAACAGCGAAGTTCCCAGTATCTCTGTGCAGGTTGAAACATGATAGAAATAAAAAACGTCAATAAAGTGTTCTACCAAGGCAGTAAGGAAATTCTTGCCCTTAAGGACATTAATCTAGATATCGCGAAGGGCACCATCTTTGGTGTTATCGGCTCATCGGGCGCGGGTAAAAGTACCCTAATCCGCTGTGTAAACATGCTGGAAGCCCCAACATCGGGTTCCATCATCGTAGATGGCGTTGATCTAACCAAATTAAGCAAAAAGCAATTGGGAGAAACTCGCCGTAACATCGGGATGATCTTCCAACACTTTAACCTGCTGTCGTCTCGCACCGTTTTCGACAATGTCGCACTCCCTCTTGAGCTAGCAGGCAAAGACAAATCGCAAATCACAACAAAAGTGACTGAGCTACTTAAGCTTGTTGGTCTTTCAGACAAGCATGAAAGCTACCCCGCAAACCTAAGTGGTGGTCAAAAGCAACGTGTGGCAATTGCACGTGCACTGGCATCAGACCCTAGCGTTCTGCTGTGTGACGAAGCAACCAGCGCGCTGGATCCAGCAACAACTCAGTCCATCTTAGAACTACTCAAAGAAATCAACCGCAAGCTAGAAATCACCATTCTTCTGATCACTCATGAAATGGAAGTGGTTAAGAGCATCTGTCACGAAGTGGCGATCATCGGTGATGGTGAACTAGTGGAAAAAGGCACCGTTGGTGAAATCTTCGCTCATCCGAAGACGGCTCTGGCACACGAGTTCATTCGTTCGACTTTGGATCTATCTATCCCAGAAGATTACCAAGCTCGCTTACAAACTACGCGCGTAGAAAACAGCTACCCATTGGTTCGCCTAGAGTTTACTGGTGCAACTGTGGATGCCCCTCTGATGACGCAAATCGCTCGTAAGTACAACATCGACGTGAGCATCCTAAGTTCTGATCTCGATTACGCTGGCGGCGTGAAGTTCGGCATGATGGTCGCAGAGCTGTTTGGTAGTGAAGAAGACGATAACGCAGCAATTGAATTCCTGCGTGAGCACAACGTGAAAGTAGAGGTACTTGGCTATGTCCTTTAATACGATTTCTGAATGGCTGAGCTTAAACAGCAACCTACTTTTAGGCGCAACGTGGGAAACCTTTTACATGGTGGCGGTTGCGGGCATCGTTGGTTTCGCGGTTGGTATTCCTCTTGGTGTGATTCTGCATACCACTAAAAAAGGTGGCCTGCTGGAAAACACCAAACTCAACGGCATTCTTGGCGCGATCGTCAACGTGGGTCGTTCAGTTCCTTTCCTAGTATTGATGGTTGCGATTATCCCAGTAACCAAACTGTTGGTTGGTACCTTTATCGGTACAACCGCAGCAATCGTACCTTTGACCATTGGTGCTATCCCATTTGTGGCGCGTCTAATTGAAGGCGCACTACTGGAAGTTCCATCAGGTTTGGTTGAAGCTGCGCAATCTATGGGTGCGACACCAACACAAATCATCACAAAAGTTCTGCTTCCTGAAGCAATGCCGACTATTGTTAACTCAGTGACGATTACCCTAGTAACACTAGTAAGCTATTCAGCAATGGCAGGGACAGTAGGCGGCGGTGGCCTTGGTGACGTAGCTATCCGCTATGGCTTCCACCGTTATGATGTAGTCATCATGGCCGTGACCGTCGTGATGCTGATTGTTCTAGTACAAATTATTCAGTCTATCGGTGATGCAATCGTACGCCGCGTAGACCACAGATAAGAATTGAAAATACCAATTATAAGGAGATAAAGATGAAATTTAGCCTTAAGAGTCTTTTGACTGTTGCAACTGCCGCTTCTGCACTGGTTCTTGCTGGTTGTGGCGAAAAAGAAGTTGACGTGAACAAAGTAAAAGTTGGCGTTATGGCAGGTGCGGAAGCACAAGTTGCTGAAGTTGCAGCAAAAGTTGCTAAAGAGAAATACAACCTGGACGTTGAGCTTGTTACCTTTACTGATTACGTAACACCAAACGCAGCGCTAGATGATGGCTCAATCGACGCAAACGCGTTCCAACACAAGCCATACCTAGACCAGCAAGTAACTGACCGTGGCTACAAGCTAGTAACGGCTGGTAACTCTTTCGTATACCCAATTGCTGGTTACTCTAAGCAAGTAAAATCAGTGGATGAGATCGAAGATGGCGCTCGTATCGCAGTACCAAACGATCCAACCAACCTTGGTCGTTCACTTCTACTGCTTGAGCAACAAGGTCTGATCGAACTGCGTGATGGCGTTGGTCTACAAGCAACAGTACGTGACATCGTTGGTAACCCGAAAAACATCACTATCGTGGAGCTAGATGCAGCACAACTTCCACGTTCTCTTGATGACGTAGCGGTTTCTATCATCAACACGACTTACGCAAGCTCAATCGACCTAACACCTGAGCGTGACGGTATCTTCGTAGAAGACAAAGAGTCTCCATACGTAAACCTAATTGTTGCTCGTGAAGACAACGTTCAAGCAGCTAACGTACAAAACTTCGTGAAAGCATACCAAACTGATGAAGTTTACGAAGCAGCGAAAGATATCTTCAAAGGCGGCGTAGTGAAAGGTTGGTAATCCACTCTTTCTACAACATTTGAAACTTAAAAAGGGCGCTCATCGGAGCGCCCTTTTTGCATTTGTTTTCATTGCGGTTTTATATCGCTAGAACAGCTGAACTTCGTCTTGCTCAACCTTCTTTTGCTCCTGCTCTAGCTGCGTATCCACTTGCGGATGTTTAAACACATAAGGCGCTAAAAACGCAGTAAAAGGGATAGTAAGCACAATGCCTACACTGCCCGCTAACGCATTCACCACTGCGAGTCCTACCAACGGCATGTTCATAAACTGGCTTGCTGGCATGTTAAGCCCCCACACCATCATGATGGTCGTTAATGAGCCACCAGCAAACGCCAAAATCAAGGTGTTAGTCATGGTGCCCATGATGTCTCGACCAATGTTCATCGACGCTTTAACCAACTGCTTTGGTTTGAGTTTCGGGTCGGTTTGTTGCAGCTCCGCGTACGCAGATGCAATCGAAATCGCCACATCCATAACAGCGCCAAGTGCCGCAACGACAATCGTCACGAACATCAACCAACGGATGCCCATCTTCACCGACGTTAGGTAAATCACGTCTTCGCCTTTGTCGAGGTAAATGCCCGACAAGTGTGCCATTTCGCCAAACCACTGCGCCATTACACCCGCAGCGATTACGCCAAGTAACGTGCCGCCCATGGCGCATAAACTCTTCCGGTTATAGCCAGAAACGAGAATAAAACTGACCACGATGATCACCACCATCAATAAGATGCTGACCAACATCGGATTCCAACCCGCAAAAATACTCGGCACCAATACGCCAACGATCAAGGCCGCTGTAAAATAGAGCGCGACCATCGAGTTGATGCCCTCTTTCTTGCCAAAACTCAACAACAGCGCGCAAAACAGTGCAAGCATCAGGTAAATAGCGTCTGATCGTTTGTGGTTATACGCCCAATAAACGGTGCCATTGGTGGTTTCGCGGATCATCATAATGAAAGTATCGCCTTCACTGACATACACGTTGTGCTGGCGACTAAGAGGATTGGTGACTTCCACCTCTAAGCCTTCGCTCTCTCCCTCAAGGATTTTTGCCATGAAGACTTGTTTGCCAGTCATCACATCTGGCACGAGCGGATCTGGCGCAACATGGTTTGAAATCGAACGTGTGACGGTCGCTTCAACAAACTCTTGTTGCTGACGAGATTTAGGACGGAAATCTTCACTCCACGAAGAAGAAAACTGAAAGATAAGCGTGGAGATAATAGTAATCAGTAGGGTAAAACCCCATCGGTTATAGATTCTTTTGATCATGAAGCACTCTTCTACATCACTCACTAAACGGGCTTTGCCTATGGTGAGTAAAATTAGGCGCGGTAAAGATTACCGCGCCCACATGCAGGATTAATGAGTTGGGTTACAACCTGCGACTTTCTCATCAAGGGTCGCCGCGTCTTTGTTAGGGTTATCAACATAGCTAGACGAATCATTGATGTTCACAGACTTAACAATCGCTGGGTATTTCGGGTTTTCCAAGTCAATCGAGACACAGATTTCCATGTTCTTCAATTGATCCCACAGCGCTTTGCCTTCGCCCTCACGCAGTGTCGTGATCTCACCACTTGGTAGGTATTGAGTGAATGACCAGTTACCAACGCTGCCACTGAAATCAGCCACGTTGATACCTTTGTTCTCTTCAACATACGCAGTCAGCATATCGCGAATTGCATACACTTGTTCATTCACTGAGTCATAGAACACGTCGTCTTTGCTCGCCCAACCAAACTTCTGGATTTGCGAACCAAAGCGGTAGCTGTTCATCGCTACTTTGTAAGTCGCGTTTGGATCGAACTGCTCGCCACCAATGCTGGTGATGTTTACGCGGCTACCTTCATTTGTCACCGTGTTGTTTTCATCCAACTCTAGAGATGGTTTACTTAGATCCACAGTGAACTCGATATCACCATCGAATTGATCGTACAGGTAAGCTGGTGCGCCTTTCTTAAACGACACCGTAATATCACCCGGTTGGTACTGGTTGAAGTAAGAGTAAGACCACTCAATGAAGCGTTTTAGGTTCGCACCTGTCATCTCAACGCCAAGCAAGGTGTTGTCATACTTGTACAAGTTGGTCGATTTACCTTTGGTGTACACTTCACCATCGATCAGGTTAGATTGATCAGAGAAAAGCGACGCAGCAGATACAACTGCACCATTACCTTTACCAACCGCATCTTCGATTTCCTGCATTTGGATTTGGTTAATCACGTCCATTAATGGCGTATCAACCACTTTCGCAAGGTGAATCGTCGAGTACAAACGCTCTGCCGTGTAGTTGTAATCCGTCGCAGTCACTTCATCTGGGAAACCCGTTGCGCTTGGTGTGAAGTTACCCGTGACACGGCCAAGCTCGCGAGTTGCGTCTTCAATCGAGATATCGTCCACGTATTGGAATTTCGCTTGCAGCGCTTGATCTTGTTCCACTTTCTTCGTGCCAATATTGGTCAATGTGGTGTCTTCCATCGTCCACTTACCATCGACTTTTTTCAGTTGAATTTCAGCTTTCGCTAGGTAAGCACCCCACTTGCCTGGTTCAATGATTTTCACGCTTTGCGCGCGATTGTCTTGGTTGTATTCGCCAGACTTCGCTTTATCTTCAATCAGCGTATTTTCACCGCCAATTTCTGATGTGGATTTGCTGATTGGTGTAACAGAGCCGTCTGCGTTCACTTGCTCGATGTAGTTCGCGTGTTCGTGACCCGCTAAGATGACATCGAATTTATCCGCCATTGCAGACGCGATTTCGTAAACGCCCACACCACCGTCTTCTTGTCGGCCAAGGTGAAGCGCCCCAACAATCACATCTGGATTGTATTCAGATACCAGTTGATCAACCGCTTCTTTGGTTGCATCCAATTCGTTCTCAAACTTCAAGCCTTTGAAGTGATCCGGTGCAGATGCTTCCCAGTTAGGCACGTTCGATGGTGTTAGACCAACGATCGCCACTTTCACACCCTCCACTTCAAACATTTGGAACGCACGAATGTAGTTCACATCGTTGCTTTCCCATTTGATGTTTGAAGACAGTACCGCACCATTAAAATGATCGAGGTTGCGATCGACAAACGAACGCTCAAAGTTGAATTCATGGTTGCCTGGTACCCAAACGTCAAAGCCAAGAGAGTTCATGCTCTCGACCACTGGGTGAGTTGGATCATCGTTGAATAGCTGCGCGGAGTTGCCCTGAACCGTATCACCGATATCAATCAGGATCATGTTTGGATGTGCCGCTTTTTGGTCAGCAAGCAAAGTGGCTACACGAGTAATACCAGCGTCATCGTCTTCTGCGTTCAACGCGTAGTCAAAACCAAACAAACGACCGTGTAGATCCGATGTTGCTGCGATAGCAATGGTTACTTCATCCGCTTGTGTTGCTTCACCTTTCACAACCACATCTGGCGTGTTGGTTAGTGTTTTACCTTCTGCGACTACAGGGCTGTAATCCGACGGTACCTCTACGTATTTGGTGTCATCGTCGTTACAACCAGCCATTAAGCCGACAACAGCAATGCAGACTAGGCTTCGTTTAAATAAAGTCATCTCAATTCCTTCCAGATTATTTTTTTATATATATTTTCGGAAGGGGCCCTCTTCCCAAAACCTCAAAAAGGATATGGATATTATTTGAAATTTTTGAGAAGCAAACGTTTCAATGCTTATAAACCATGCAACTGAGTTACATTTTTCTTTAAAAATGAACAAAGATCACAATCAAGGGGATGAGAGGAATGGTCAGTGAAAATGCTTTTTGAATCAATATATTGATAAAATCAATAATAGATAATTTGACTAAGCAGCTTCGATCCATTTATCGCGATAGAAAAAAGCTGGCATAGACGCCAGCTTTAGAAAATAGACTACTTGATGTGGTCCCAAGAGATGTTGGAAACGATTCGGCAATCGTCGCACTTAAAGTAGAAGATGTCGTGTAGTGGCTCATCGAGTAACCACTCACCGCCACACTTTGGACACTTGCGCGCTTTTTCTGCTTCAAGTGACTCACCACCAACTCGGTATTGGTAGTAATACGTCGGGATCTTAGTGAGGTATTCAATACGACCTCGCAAATCCCAACCTCGACGGAACAACACACTGTCAGTATCGCAAATTTCGTGCAATGCCGCGTGTTCTGCACGACACCCGCCTGCCATTTGGATTTCATCACACGCTTGCCATTCGGTTTGCCATTTCACCACCGCTTTGTGGTCACCATTCAGTGTTGCACCATTGCGGTAAAGTGGAATTGGCAACAGTGTCTCGCCACTGCGCAGTGGAGAACAAGTATGAACGTACGTGGTGTAGAGCACTTGCCAGCTTGGTGTTTCTTCTTCCGCCGCTTCTTCTGAGTTCAAATCACGACCCAACATGCGCATTTTCGGCGCAAGCAGCGACGCTTCTGACAAACGGTTCATGCACACTTTGACGAAATCAGAATGGTAGCGAGGGTGTAAACTGTCTTGCTCTGGGCAAACGACACGAACATAAAATTCACCATCACCCATTACGATAGGAAATTCACGACCCAAAACTTGTCCGTTGTAACGCAGTGCGTCCATCAGACCATTAATAGCTTTATCAACCGCGCTTACGGTGGTGTTATCAAAACACTCAAACTGCAACTCAACAACGTGCATGCTTACACCGCAGCCTCAAGTTTGCTTAGAAACTCGGTCAGTGTTTCAGCCAATACGTCACGTTTATCTGAACCCAAGCGCTCAAGAATGACATTACCGGTTAAGTTACAGATTGAAATCACATCCAGCTCGGCATCGGTCGCTGCAATAAATACCGTCGGCTTTAGTTTTAGGCGACGCTGAGTCACAAGGTGGCCAAGAATGTTCTCTTGCAGACGAGTAAAGTCATCATCACTCCATACTTGCAGCAGTGTCAGTTCATTGCCTTGCCAAGTCGCTTCCATATCCGCGCTGTATTGCGAACCATAGAAAAGCTTAATGTCTTCATGCAACGTCAATTCAATTGCGTTCTCAACGTTGGTGAAATCTGCCATCTCTTCACGTGGAACCGATTTCCACAAAACGACCTCATCGCGTTTCTCTTCTACGCATGGAGAAACAAGATCAGCAAGCTCTTCACTGCGTGGCAGTTCGTTGTGTTTGTCTTGCCAAGCTTGTTGGTAGCGCAGGCTAAAGCCCTGTAGAGCCTGAGGAACGGTTTGGGTCATGAAGGTCTCCTGGTTTGTTTTTATCAGGTTGCGGTATCTGCCGGATGGCAATTAATCAGCGGATTCAGTAAAATTCTCGCCATTCTAATCGAAAATGACCACAAAGTATGAGCAAATATTCTGACGCTAAAGAGCTTGCTGGCCTGACTCTGGGTAAAAAGACCGAGTACGCAAACCAATACGACGCGAGCTTGCTGCAACCAGTACCTCGCAGCCTAAACCGTGACGACCTTGAACTTGGCGACAGCCTGCCGTTTATGGGCCACGACATTTGGACGCTGTACGAGCTATCTTGGCTAAACAGCAAAGGCTTACCTCAAGTTGCGGTTGGTGAAGTGTACATCCCAGCAACCAGCGCTAACTTGATTGAGTCTAAGTCGTTCAAACTGTACTTAAACAGCTACAACCAAACGCGTTTCGCTACTTGGGAAGAAGTGACTGAGCGTTTGACGCAAGACCTATCGGCATGCGCAGGTGAGCAAGTACTTGTGGAAGTAAACCCAGTAACGCATTACACCAACCAACCTATCGTAACGATGGAAGGCGAGTGTATTGACGATCAAGACATCGAAATCACCAGCTATGATTTTGACGCTGCACTGCTTGAAGGTGCGGCTGGTGATGAGCAAGTAGAAGAAATTCTTCACAGCCATCTACTGAAATCTAACTGTCTGATCACCAACCAGCCAGACTGGGGCAGCGTAGAAATTCGCTACCAAGGCGCTAAGCTTGATCGTGAGAAATTACTTCGTTACCTCGTTTCGTTCCGTGAGCACAACGAGTTCCACGAGCAATGTGTGGAGCGTATTTTCACTGACCTGATGAAGTACTGCCAGCCAACGAAACTGACGGTATTTGCACGTTACACACGTCGTGGTGGTTTGGATATCAACCCTTACCGCTCAACGGAACAAGACAAGCCCGCTCACAATAACCGCATGGCGCGTCAGTAATCTGAGTTGAGAATCAAAAGTGCTTGAGTTCCACACTCAAAAACTAATTGCTTAAATACTCAAAAACGCTCAGCTATCTGTTGGATTGCTGGGCGTTTTTCTCTACTATTGTTTATTCAAAAACACGTAAATTACGACACAGTTCGAGGGAACGAAAAGGATGTTTTGGGACAGTTCGCGTCTATTTAGGCTGATTGGCTTTCTTTGCTTGTTGTTAGCACAGCCACTTCACGCGACCATTTTATCTTCCGCTTTGCTTAATGAAGCTCAGCAACTGGCTGAGATCGACCCCGTACAGGCAAAGCAAGCGGCCAAAAACTACCTTTTGCAACGCGAACTGACAGAGCGCCAAGACAACGGCAGCCCTTCTTCAATGTCTCGCGAAGAGACCGACCGTAGCATCCGCACGCCAAGCAGCACGATTGAAGCACACAAAATCATCGCGCAAGCCGACTACACAATGGGCAACATTCGCTCTGCCATCAACAACCTTGATGAAGCAGAACGCCTCGCCAACGAATATCAATTGCCGTACATGAATCTTGATGTGCAACTGATGCGCAACCAAATGATTTGGATGTACGACAAAAACTATGCAGCCGCAGAAGAAAAGCTCGACCAAATCGAAAAGCAGATTGAAGAAGCCAATCCAGTATTACAACGCACCGACAGTGTTCGTTATCGCTTGGTCATGCAACGAGCACTATTAGCTGCCAACAGTGGTGACAGCGTTAATGCCGATCGCTTATACACAAAAGCGAAAACCATGCTGGAAGACAACCGTTCTGATCTGACTCTGATTGATTACCACACCGCCGTTGGCGAGTTTTACCTGAACGACAAGAAATACAACCTTGCCCTTTCTGAGCTGCTCTACGGTTACTGGCAATCCATTGAAAGCGATAGCGGCGCACGCCTTGCGAAAGTCAATCGCTTGCTGGCTCGCCTGTTCCAAGAACGCCGAGTGTATGACAAAGCGATTGAATACCTCTCTCAGGCGGCAGATTATTATGACAGCTACCCAAGCTCCCCGATTTTGGCCGACGTGCTAGAGCAGATGGGTGACATCTATTTCTACCAAGGCAAATTTAATCTGGCTTTGGTGCATTACTTCAACGTACTGGACCATGACAGCACCAGTAAAAACATCAACCGCATCATTAAGATTCGTCTGAGCTTAGCGGCCACTTACTTACAGCTCTACAACTATGCATTAGCAGAACAGTACCTAGACCGCTCAACCGATCTATTGGAGTACGCAGACCTACCTCAACTGGAAGCCAAAGCTGCCTTGTTGCAGTCTGGCTTGGCGTACCACCAAAACGACAGTAAAGACGTCATTGAAAACGCTAAACGAGCGCTCGATTTAATTGAAAAAGCCCCAGATGATACCGGCTTTATCAAACAACAATCTTATCGCTTATTAGGGCTAGGCTATGAACAAGCTGGCGAGTACCAACTGTCATTACAAGCGTATAAGAAATACGCCAGTCTAGTACGCCTAGAACAAAAGCAGCTTAACCAAATCAGTGAAGATGCGTTCCGCCAACAAAAAGAATTTGCCGAGCAAAGTATTCATCACGTAGGCCAAGCTGAGAAATTGGCACAAGTCGAAATGGAGCATCGCAAATTCCAAAAAATCTCGTTTGCGTTGTTCATTACTGTCTTGGTCATGTTCCTGTTCATCATGCGCCGTGGCGTCATCAATCAACGCCAAACCGCTGAGATTGAAAAACTGCGTAATGACCTGTTCACCCACTCCCGTTCTCGCCTGCGTAACCTACGCATGTTGAATGTGAAGTTGTCCCGCTCATTGAAGAAATCGAGCGACACCTTCGAGCAGTGGCAAATGGGTGAATTAATTCACGAACCTTTGAACGACCGCTTGCGCTTCGTGATGATCGATCTGCCATTCCTACGCAGCATGTACGTGCAGCATGGTTACAAAGCCGGCTTAGAGTTAGAACGTGCTTTTGGTGAGTTCCTAGCAGAACGTATTCAGAAGCCGACACGTTTGTACCATTTCTCCGATGCAAACTTGTTATACATCGAGCCAAATGCCGATCGTGACGCATCAGCAGAAGCGACGTTCGAAAAATTCCAAAGCTGGGTGGATGAGTTCGCGGCCAAACACAACGTCAACCGCATCATCCGCATGGGCATCAGTGACTACCCATTCTTACCACGTGCATACACGGCAATTAACGATGAAGAATTACTCGATCTATTGCTGCTCGCCACACACATTGCGCGTGAAGTCAGCTTAAAAGATAAACACAGTCATTGGGTGTTCTTGAAGGCCATTGATAATGCTCCGGCAGCGAGCTTTGCAACCGGTGACATAAGGACTGCGTGCCAACACGCCATCAACCAAGGGCTAATTAAAATTCATTCTTCGTACAAGAATGAGGACGACATCAAAAAAATATTAAAAAACGGATAATTAACCAACGGTTGAGCGTGATCAGTGATGACGCTATAAAGTTTTTTGTTATTATCAAATAATCGTCAGTAGTACATGGACTTAACCGTAGTCACTTCATGGGAATCTTGGAATCCGATATTCAGTCGCAGCTTCATCAGCTGAGTTGTCAACTTGACCAACTCAGGCTGACTCATCGTGATACTTCGCTCAAATTTCAACGTGAGCAGCAAGTTCTTAAGCGAGTTGTGGCATCATTGTCTTCTGCTTGTCAGGGTTCAAACTCTCAAGTAACTAACTACCTGCGCGAAATTCAGCAAGAACTGGAACATCAAAAAGATGTCAGTACGCTGATACCTCGCTTAGCAGTGCTAGAAAGAATGCTCAAACAGCAGTCTAAGGCGATGGAAAAACAAAACGGTTATCTCGACGAACAAATCAAACACAGTGGTGAAACGCTTCAACGTATCACCGGATTGCCTGCGCAGCTAAAACGTGAATTGCGCAATCTCATGAGCTTTTCTGAAGTTCACGCAGGTAAGAAAGTTGACCAAGCCACCAAGCTACTGAGCATCTACGAGCGCGCGCTCAAGATCATCACTTCCAATTCTCGCCTTAACCTTGGTGAATTAGAACACGGCCCAGATAAGTCCCAACTAGAGTGTCTTGCGAGCGACTTGCAGCACACCATCACCGAACTCGATTTTGAAGGTGAGTCTGGCGACCAACTGTTGGATATCCGAGCTAAGTTGCTGTTGGGGGTTAACGCAGAATCTCTGATCGAACTGACTTTAAATACCCTCAAATTGGTCGTAGAAGCGACTAAATACGAGCGCAAATCATCAGAGCAGTTCTTAGAGCAGTTGAATACCTCACTGTCTAGCAATCTAAAGACGGTTCATCAGAACGTCGACCAGCATCAAACCTACTTTGAACATCGCCAAGAGCTGAACTCAGAGATGACCACTTTGGTTGAACGCAGCCAAGAATCTCTGGAACACGCACAAGATCTCGAAGAGTTGAAAGGTGAAGTATCGCCATTGCTGGCCAAGATGGCCTCTTTGACTGAGCGCTTAAGAATGACCGAAGAGCGCGAACAAGCCCTTCAAGAACGCTTGAGCTACAGCAAAAATCAGCTCGAAGCGGTATTTGAAACGACTCAAGACTACCGTCGCCGCTTGGAAGACCAAGCACAACGTATGCTGTTAGACCCTTTGACGAAGGTATGCAACCGTGCCGCTTTCAATGATCGCTTAGAGTTGGAATACCGTCGTTGGATTCGCTCACAGCAAAATCTTCGCGTAGTTCTGTTTGATGTGGATAACTTTAAAGCGGTTAACGACAGCTATGGCTACACCGCTGGCGATAAAGCACTCAAGATCATTGCTCGCACCATGAGCAAACGCGTTGCTGATACGGAAACCGTAGCTCGTTTCGGTGGTGAAGAGTTTATCTTACTCATCCCAGAGCAAACGGAAGAATACACTCTTGAGCTGATGAAAAACATTCAGCGTGACATCAGCAAATTACCATTCAAGTTCCGCGAACAGAACATCATGATCACTCTCACGGCCGTCTCTACTTGCTTTAAAGAAGCGGACAACCCTGAATACGTATTAGATCGCCTTGCCAATATGCTCAAAGACGCCAAGCAGCGCGGCGGCAATCAGGTTAACTGGGGGTAAAAAGCGTTTAAAAAACAACCAAACAAACGCTTTTTACGTCTTCTTCTGTCATATTGCCTCAAATTTTCAACGGGTTATCACGTTTCTCCTCTTTTAGTCTGCTAAGCTGTTTAAACGCTATAAAACAAAGTCTGCCAACCACTGAGTAGAACGATACGTACAAGCTAAGTAGGTGAGTTGGTTTATTCCCTCAAAAGAACGCATTAGCAAGGAGGCCTTATGATTACCCATATAAGCCCCGCAGGTAGCATGGATCTGCTATCACAACTGGAAGTTGAACGTCTCAAAAAAACCGCATCAAGTGAGCTTTATCTGCTCTACCGTAACTGTACACTTGCGGTCCTCAACTCCGGCAGCCACACCGATAACTCAAAAGAGCTATTAGACAAATACCTTTCGTTCGATGTTAACGTCGTGCGTCGTGAGCGCGGTATCAAACTTGAACTAGCGAACCCACCTGAGCATGCATTTGTCGATGGTGAGATCATCAAAGGCATTCAAGAGCACTTGTTCTCGGTTCTCCGTGACATCGTGTATGTCAACATGCACCTCGCGGATAACCAGCGTCTGAACCTCACCAATGCCACTCACATTACCAACCTCGTGTTCGGTATTTTGCGTAATGCTGGTGCATTAACGCCGGGTATTGAACCGAACCTAGTGGTGTGTTGGGGTGGTCACTCGATCAACGCAACCGAATACCAATACACACGCGAAGTGGGTAACGAACTTGGCCTGCGTGAACTGAACATCTGTACTGGCTGTGGTCCCGGTGCGATGGAGGGTCCAATGAAAGGTGCAGCGATTGGTCACGCGAAACAACGTTACACAGAACAGCGCTATCTTGGCCTAACAGAGCCTTCAATCATTGCGGCTGAGCCACCAAACCCAATCGTGAACGAACTGGTGATCATGCCAGATATAGAGAAACGTCTCGAAGCCTTCGTTCGTATGGCGCACGGCATCGTGATCTTCCCGGGTGGTCCGGGTACAGCGGAAGAGCTGCTGTACATCTTGGGTATCATGATGCACCCAGAAAATGCTGACCAACCTATGCCGATCGTCTTAACCGGCCCGAAAGAGAGTGAAGCTTACTTCCGCTCTATCGATGCTTTTATTGCTGATACATTGGGTGAAGAAGGTCAGAAACACTATCAAATCGTGATTGATGACCCAGCGGAAGTAGCGCGCATCATGAAGCGTTCAATGGAAGACGTTCGCCAACATCGTAAAGAGAAAGGCGACGCATACAGCTTTAACTGGTCGTTGAAAATCGAGCCTGAGTTCCAACTGCCGTTCGAACCAACTCATGAGGCAATGGCAAGCCTAGATCTGCATTTGAACCAACAACCGCAAGTACTGGCTGCAAGTCTTCGCCAAGCCTTCTCTGGCATCGTTGCGGGTAACGTCAAAGCGGAAGGGATTCGAGAGATCGAACGCAAAGGTCCATTCACCATCAACGGTGACCCGGTACTGATGACCAAACTCGACAAGCTATTGAAAGATTTCGTAGAGCAACACCGCATGAAGCTACCCGGCGGTACCGATTACGAGCCATGTTACCGTATTGCCCATAAGGAAAATGGTGGTCGATAGATAACTCAGCTTTGGTTACACTAGGGGCATTACGCCCCTTTTTTATTGCTAAGTCATTATGTCTATTCATCTTGTTATCATTGATGCCCTAAACCTGATTCGCCGCGTGCACTCAGCGCAACCCGATCCAACTGACATAGCAAGAACCATCACCACTACAGGTAGAACCCTGACTCGCATTCTATCTGAAGCGCAGCCGACGCATATCATCGCGGTATTCGATCATCACGAACAAGACCGAGGTTGGCGCGCGGAAATCCTTCCAGACTACAAACAAAACCGCAAACCTATGCCAGAGCCTCTGATGCAAGGTTTAGACGCGATTCAACAAGCGTGGTGGGAACAAGGCATTGATTCACTGCTGTCTGAAGGTGATGAGGCAGACGATCTCGTTGCAACACTCGCAACCAAAGTCGCGAGTCACGGCGAAAAAGTCACGATTGTCTCTACCGACAAAGGCTATTGCCAGCTGCTCTCCCCGACTCTTCAGATCCGAGATTACTTCCAGCACCGTTGGCTAGATGAACCGTTCATCGAAAAAGAGTTTGGCGTAAAACCATCTCAGCTTGCGGATTATTGGGGTTTGACGGGAATCAGCTCAAGCCAAGTTCCGGGCATTCCGGGTGTTGGCCCTAAAGCAGCCAAAGAGATCTTAACTCAATTTGAAGACATTGAAGCCGCTTACGCTAGCGAAGAACTGGTCCCTAAATATCGTAAGAAGTTTGATGAACATATTGAGTCAGCCCGCTTATGTAAAAAAGTCGCGGCGTTGAAATGCGATATCGAACTCGGCTTTAACCTACAAGACATTCGCTTTACTGGACCAAATAAAGCGCAATAGCAGTCAACTTCAGACACTAAAAAAGCGCCTATTACAGGCGCTTTTTTGCTTCTACTCTATCGCATATCAATGCTTAGATTAGTGCGGAGAGATGTTAGACAGACACTGAATGTGAATCGTGATCTCTTCGCGGTCATGGTACAAGTGCTTAGCTTGCAGCTTGAATTTCACCTTGTTCTCAATCAGGAACATTTTTAGGTTTTCAAGATCTTGCAGCACTTCGTCGTAACGACCTTTCATTGGAAGCTTAAGGTTGAAGATCGCTTCTTTCGCCCAACCCTTTAGCAGCCATTGGCCCATAAGGTGCGCAACGCGTGCTGGCTTCTCAACCATGTCACACACAATCCAAGTAACGTTCTTACGGTCTGGTTCAAATTTAAAGCCATCCACCATGTGGTGCTTGATTTGACCCGTTTCCATAAGGCTATCCGCCATCATGCCGTTGTCCACACAGTGAACAAACATCGAACGTTTTACTAGTTGGTAAGTCCAACCACCCGGACATGCACCTAAGTCAACACCCCACATACCTGGCGCCAAACGCTCATCCCACTCTTCACGAGGAATGAAGACGTGGAATGCTTCTTCTAGTTTCAACGTTGAACGGCTTGGCGCGTCTGCTGGGAACTTAAGGCGAGGAATACCCATAAAGAACTGCGAGTTGTTGCCTGGGTATGAGTAACCGACGTAACAATGACCCGGAGCCACAAAGCAAATATGCAGTACAGGCTTCTTCGCGTTGTCTTTGTTCCACATCAGACCTTTACCACGCATCGCTTGACGCATTGGTACCGTGAACTTACGGCAGAACTTCAATAGCTCTTTTGCTTCGTTCGTGTCTGGGGTTTCAATGCGCAGATCGCCACAACGTGGGAATTCTTCGATTTCTGACAGTTCAGCAAGAATTGGGCTGATGCGGTCGTCGCTTGGTAGCGCTTCAAACTCAGCCGCCACAGCAAACATCTGACGTGCAAAAATCAGGGCGCTAAAGTCCAAACCTTTAGCAAGCTTGTCTGCGTCTCCATCTTGGTAACACTCGAAGACAACATAACCTGAGTTTTTCTTCACACGAGGGAAGCCATACACTTCCAACTGTGTCGCTTTGTCCTGAATTTCACCAGCACACTCTTTCTCAAAGCCAGAACGGCAATAGAGCATTAGTTGTTTCACTTGGAGACCTCTTTGATATTAAACGCAGCAAAAAAGAACAGACACCAACCGATCATGAACAAAAATCCTCCCATAGGAGTGATGGGTCCAAACCACTTAATGCCCGTCAGCGCCAGCGCGTAAAGACTGCCGCTAAAACAAAAGATGCCGATGATAAAGCAAATCGCGGCGATGAAAAAATACTTTTGTGCTTTTTTTCCCAAATTCAACAGCAGTAAGATGGCACACAATGCGATAGCTAAAGTATGGATGAATTGGTACAAAACGCCGGTTTCAAACACACCCAATAAATAAGGCGATAACTTCGCTTTCAAACCGTGTGCTGCAAATGCACCTAACGCCACCGAAGTTAAGCCAGAAAGACCAGTAAACGAGAGTAACCACTTACTTTTCACGGTACACCTCTTTAATAAATGCCACTAACTGCTCTACCGTCGAGGCAATGTTGCCTGCTTCTGTGTAACCAGAGCTCTTACGAGGCTTAAAGCTGTGGTCACCATCGGGCAAAAAGCGCACTTTCACTTGCTCTGACAACGCAAAGCCATCGAACTCTTCGCGCTTGCCGAATGTATCGCGCTCACCTTGTAGAATTAAGGTTGGCTTTTCAATGTTGGCCAGATGCTCGCCTTTGTATTTCTCTGGTTTGCCCGGAGGGTGAAAAGGAAAACCTAAACAGGCAATACCCGCCACCAGCTCATTACCGGCAAGCAAACTCGACATGCGCCCCCCCATCGATTTGCCACCAATAACAATAGGTTGAGAAGTAAAGTGAGTGATCACTTCTTCATAAGCTTCCAGAAGCTTTGGCGCACGATCGGGCGGACGCTTCTTGCCATCTTCCGCTCGCTTAACCATGTAAGGAAAATTAAAACGCACCACGCGTATGCCCTGCTCAACTAATCCTTTGGCAACGGCAGACATGAAATCGTGTTCCATACCCGCACCAGCGCCGTGAGCGAAAATAAATAGCGGTCCGTTTTCAGGTCCCTCAGCTATCCAATGGCTCATCCAATACTTCCTCTTGTTCTTTTCTTGCAGTGGCCAGCATCCAGTCCCTAAACGTTGCGATACGTCCCATGTCCGCTTGCTGTTCGTGACACACTACATAGAAGGCATTCTTCGACACCAACACCTCATCAAATGGCGCAATTAAGCGTCCCGCTTCCATTTCAGGTTTGGCTAATACGTTGTTTCCAAGTGCGACACCTTGTCCGTGCGCAGCCGCTTGAAGCACCATAGTCGAGTGGCTGAAAATAGGACCATGATTTACATTGATACCTTCAATATTGTGCTGACGAGCAAACTGCTTCCAATCTTTACGAGAGGTATCATGTAACAAGGTATGCAATTTAAGGTCACTTAGAGATTCTAATGGTTTGTTACCTAAAAGTAACGAAGGTGAACAAAGTGGGATCAAAAACTCTTGGTAGAGTTTATCGGCACGCAAACCAGGCCAATTACCGCGACCATAATAGATAGCAACATCGACATCATCGGTCAGTGAACCTTCGTCCATATCTACCGCTTTAATACGTACATCAATGTCCGGTTCTTGCGCGTTAAAATCAGCCAAGCGCGGAACCAACCACTGAATAGCAAAGCTTGGTGGCAAACTGATGGTCAATGCACCTTTTTCACTACGTTCCAATACCTTATCGGTCGCTTCTGCAATCGAAGTGAAGATATCTTTAATGTCTAGGAAGTAACTTTGCCCTTCTTCGGTAAGCAAGAGAGAGCGATTTCGGCGACGGAAAAGCTTCAAAGATAAGAACTCTTCTAACGCTTTTATTTGGTGACTTACTGCCGCTTGGGTAACGAATAGCTCTTCAGCAGCACGGGTAAAACTGAGATGACGAGCAGCCGCTTCAAAAACGCGAAGCGAATTCAACGGAGGCAATCTGCGAGACATTATGGGACCTCAAGTAGGATTAGTTTTTTTTATCTGAAACATTATAAAATGTCCGTTGCCGAACAGCCAGATAAATTCTATATTTCATCCCGCAACACGAGCCTGAACGGCTTGATTCCATTTGTGAATCAATTGGCTTCGTTGTTGCGATGTTGTGTTTGCAAACTCGTATTTCGAGTTAGGTAGATTTCTACCATATGTTTTGTCCACACTCCCTGTGACAAAACAGATACTTCCTGTATTTATTTTGACCTGTCTGTCAAATTTCTTGCACCGCCTTATTAGGCGGTGTTTTTTTATCTAAAAAATCTCACCTTCTTCTTCCTTCAGAAAATGGCATCAGCATCACTTTTGCGTTCTCATTTCGGATTAATTATCGTTATATCAATACAAATTCCGAAGGATGCGATTGAGGTCAATCTTATCACTTCACAAAGAATAATTTTGCGTGTGCTAGAACGAAAAAAGCGCAAACTGATTTCTCAATTTGCGCTTTTGTGACTGTCTGTTTTACAACACGATTATGGGCGGTAAACCTTCACGTTGTTGAAGCCTTGTTCTTGCAAGTAAAGCGCTTGCAGACGGCTCATCACACCACGTTCACAGTACAGTAGGTATGTCTTAGCTTGGTCTAGATCGCCAAACTGAGTACCCAGTTTGTAGAATGGAATGTGTTTCACATCAACGCCATCGATTTCTAGTGGGCTATCGTCTTCCTCTTCAGGGCTACGAATATCCAATACAATTGCATCGCCTTCTACTGCTTGTACTTGCTCAACTTCTGGTGCCGCTTGCTCAGATTCTTTTGCGATGTCACGGATGTCCATCATGCGAGCTTCTTGAACCACTTGCTCAAGGATGCTGAAGTCGAATTTCTGTTCTTCTGCTTCTAGCTTGCCTTTCACCGCTTTCACAGTTGGCTTTTTAGAGATAACACCACAGTATTCTGGCATTGTCTTCGCAAAGTCTTCAGTGCCGATTTCACGCGCTAGGTTGATGATGTCTTCTTTGTCCCAGTTGATTAGCGGACGAAGAATCAGCGTGTCTGTCACGTTGTCGATGTGGCGTAGGTTCGTTAGTGTCTGGCTTGATACCTGACCTAGCGCTTCACCAGTCACCAATGCTTCGATCTTCATCTTCTGAGCGATCATGCCTGCTGCACGCATGAACATACGCTTCAGAATCACGCCCATTTGGCCGTCATCAACTTTCTCTAGAATTTCTGCCACTACTGGTTCGAAATCAACTGAGATGAAACGTACTTTTGCTGAAGAACCGTATTTATTCCATAGGTAGTGAGAAACCTGCTTAACGCCGATCTCGTGTGCTGGACCACCTAGGTTAAAGAAACAGTAATGTACTTTTGAACCACGTTTGATGTGCAGGTAGCTTGAAACACCAGAGTCGAAACCACCTGAGATCAGGCTTAGTACGTCTTCTTGTGTACCTAGTGGGAAACCACCTAGACCTTTATGACGCGCCAACACTTGGTTTAGCTTGTCGTTAGTCACTTCAACGTTGATCGTTACGTCTGGCTTGCTTAGCTTAACTCGAGCGCTTTCTACCGCTTGGTTAAGACCGCCACCTACGTAACGCTCTAGTTCAATAGAAGTAAAATCGTGCTTACCGCGACGCTTAGCGCGCACAACGAAAGTTTTACCTTCGATCAGTGAACCGCTTAGCTCCAACACTTGCTCGAAGATGTCGTGCAAGTCTTTGAATTCGGTTTGTTTTACTTCAAGAATGTGGTGAATACCTGGCGTGTGCGTCAGGATTTCTAAGACTTCAGCGTGAAACTCGTCACTCTCAGAGGTCACTTCAATGTGATCACGACGGTTGAATACCGCGACAGATTCCGTACGGCTCTTAACGATGTTACGAATGTTGCACTCTAAAATCTTTGTGAAGCGCTTACGCACAGATTCACTTTTTACAAAAATTTCTGGATGGGGCTTTACAATAAATTTCATAGTCTAGTTCGCAGGTTAGGTTCGCAATCAACAATGAGTGAAAACTCCGCACTAGGTGTTCATACGCAACAACATCATGAGTTGTTCACACCCAGCTCAATGAGCTCACTTTTAAAGGCGCAAGATTATACACCCAAGCGAAATGGAAAGACAAAAAAAGCGAGCCAACGCTCGCTTTTAGTATAAGAACAAATGTTCGGTTATTGAATTACTGGCACTTCATCACTGTAGAGTGGCTCGCCTTGCATGATGCTGATTTCAACGCGGCGGTTTAGCGCTCGGTTTGCATCCGAATCATTTGGGGCCAATGGCTCAGTATCCGCCATGCCACGCACGCGTAAGCGTTGATGCGAGAATCCCCTAACCTTCTCCATTTCTTGAGCAACCGACACCGCACGCTGCGACGACAGATCCCAATTAGAGCGGTACAGTTCAGAATCCAGCGGTTGGTTATCCGTATGACCTGATACTCGAACAATACCCGGTACGTCTTTGACCAATTCCGCGATTTGACGCACTAACGGTCTAAACTTCGGTTGTAAGAACGCAGAACCCTCTGGGAAAGCGCCTTTCTCACGCATTCGGATTACTATCTGCTGACCAAGGTTTTCAACTTCTATGGCCCCTTGTTCAATCTCACGTTCCAACGCTTTCTTGATACTTTCCATCAAGGTGTCCATCTCTTGCGAGGTTTGCTCAGACTGCTGCTGTTGCATGTCTGATTCCGCCGATTGGTTGTTTTGCGTTGACGTTTCTGGTGATTGACCACCCGTTAACTTGCCTTGGTCGCGCTTGGTGCCACCCGCTCGGTCAGATTCTCCCTCGTGAAATTCTAACGTCTGCTGGGTGATGTCCATGGTTTGTTGCATGATGACATCAATTGGCGTTGGTTCCGGACGACCCGGTCTAAACTCTTGGGCAATGATGCTGGTGCCTTTTGGAATGTCCTTCACCTCAAGTTGATTCTGAACACCGAAAGCAAACTTCATCGACCCCGCGATCTGTTTGAACTTCAGTACGTCCATTTCCGAAAACGAAAGCAACAGCACGAAGAAACACATCAGCAATGACATCAAGTCAGCGAATGTCCCCATCCACTGGGGGAGGCCGGGTGGCGGACAATCACATTTATTATCTTCATCCATCAGATGACCTCCAGATTAGTCGTCAATCTCAAGGGCACGTTTGCCCTCGTTGAGGTAGTTCTTCAGGTAACTATCGATAACTCGCGGGTTTTGACCATCTTGAATGGCAAGCACTCCGTCCATGATCAAACGACGGTTTAACGTTTCTTGATCACGACGCAGTGACAATTTGTCCGCAATCGGGAAAAACAGCATGTTAGAAAGCACCGCACCGTAAAGCGTGGTCAACAAGGCAACCGCCATCGCAGGACCGATCGCTTTTGGGTCATCCATATTCGAAAGCATGGCAACCAGACCGACTAACGTACCAATCATACCCATCGCTGGCGCTACATCGCCAAATGCGCGAAATACACCAGTACCTTGAGTGTGACGCTCGTCAGTTAACGCGATGTCTTTTTGTAGCGCGGCACGCACCACGTCTGCATCATGGCCATCCACCAACAAGTCGATGCCTTTTTGCATAAAGCTGTTGTTGATTTCCATCTCTTCTAAAGCAAGGAAGCCGCCTTTACGTGCTGCGTCTGCCATTTCTACAATCTTCGCGATCAAGTCTTCCGGCTCGTCCGCTTTAAACATGAATGCTTTGCCCGCAATTTTGGTTGCGCCGAAGAACTGCCCTATGGTGAACTTCATCAATACTACAAACGTTGAACCACCAACGACGATTAGGATTGAGGTGACGTCGATGAACATGCCGATGCTGCCACCTAGCACCATCGCCATGATGACGAATGCAAAACCACCAATCAAACCTATTAGGGTTGCTAAATCCACAAAGCACTCCTCTCGCTATACTCAAATATTGCCTAGTCAGGCGAATTATTACTTGTATCGACAACTAGAACAGTTTTTTTAGAAAAATCTTGGTCAATACATCACAAAATGATCGTTTAGGCTCGAACTAAATGATCGAGATTGTCTTATCAGACCCGTTGAGCGCTAATTTTGTGACAATTATGTAAGGTTAAATTTGACCAACTTAGTAGGCTAAGGTAACTTGCGTGCATTCTATTAGAGGCTTGATTAAGGCAGATAAAAGATGGCGGTCAAGAAACCAGAAAACATGACCTTCGAAGCGACCATTGAAGAGCTAGATAGCTTGGTTGATCAACTAGAGAATGGCGATATTGCCCTAGATGATGCTCTACGTAAATTTGAACGTGGCATTGCACTGGCTCGTGCTGGTCAAACTAAACTGAGCGACGCCGAACAGCGCGTAAGCATTCTTCTTAGCGAAGATGATGAAGCACCACTGAGTGACTTCAACCCTGAGTCAGAATAATAATCAGTAGTGAGCAATGTGATGCAAGAGACATTGACGTCTTATCAACAAAGAAATAACCAACAATTAAACCTGTGGCTGGAGCAACTTCCTCATCAAGAACAGCCGCTGATTCAAGCGATGAAATACGGCCTGTTGCTAGGCGGAAAACGTGTTCGTCCATTTCTTGTTTACATCACAGGTCAAATGCTGGGTTGTAAGCCAGAAGATCTCGACACTCCCGCTTCTGCGGTTGAGTGTATTCACGCCTACTCTCTTATCCATGATGACCTGCCTGCGATGGATGATGATGAACTGCGCCGTGGACAACCTACTTGCCACATCAAATTTGATGAAGCGACAGCGATTCTCACCGGCGACGCACTCCAAACTCTTGCCTTTACTATCCTTGCAGAAGGTGAACTGAATCCGAACGCTGAAAGCCAGCGTATAAAAATGGTACAGGCACTGGCGCAGGCGTCTGGTGCGAGCGGCATGTGTCTTGGACAAGCGCTGGATTTAGGTGCAGAAAATCGTCGTGTTTCTCTCGCAGATTTGGAAGAAATTCATCGCAATAAAACCGGAGCACTGATTAACTGTGCGGTAAAATTAGGTGCTTTAGCCGCAGGTGAAAAAGGCCTAGAAGTTTTGCCACACTTAGAACGTTATTCAAAAGCGATCGGTCTGGCGTTTCAGGTTCAAGACGATATTCTTGATATCATCAGTGACACTGAAACACTGGGTAAGCCTCAAGGTTCAGACCAAGAGTTGAACAAGAGCACTTATCCATCGTTGCTGGGTTTAGAGGGAGCAATGGAGAAAGCTCACACTCTGCTACAGGAAGCGCTTCAAGCATTGGAAGCAATCCCATACAATACTCAGTTACTCGAAGAATTCGCCCGATATGTCATCGAGCGCAAGAACTAACACTATAAGCGCGCATTTATATGACTCTTGATATTTCAAAGTACCCAACACTGGCGTTAGCAAATACACCGGAGGAGTTGCGTCTTCTTCCGAAAGAAACATTGCCAACTTTGTGCGATGAACTACGCACGTATCTGCTAAATTCAGTGAGTCAGTCTAGCGGACATTTAGCGTCTGGCTTAGGCACGGTAGAGCTAACTGTAGCTCTGCATTATGTTTACAACACCCCTGTTGACCAGTTGATCTGGGACGTGGGCCATCAGGCTTACCCACACAAGATTCTCACTGGCCGTCGTGATCAGATGCCAACTATCCGTCAGAAAGACGGTCTTCACCCATTCCCATGGCGTGAAGAGAGCGAATACGACACCCTTTCTGTTGGTCACTCCTCTACTTCTATCAGTGCCGGTCTTGGCATGGCCATCAGTGCACAAAAAGAAGGTGAAGGTCGTAAAGTCGTCAGTGTGATTGGTGATGGTGCGATCACAGCAGGTATGGCATTTGAAGCCATGAACCATGCTGGTGACGTTCATCCGGACATGCTAGTGATTCTGAACGACAACGAAATGTCGATCTCAGAAAACGTCGGCGCACTGAACAACCATCTTGCTAAAGTGCTTTCTGGCAGCTTGTACACTTCTATCCGTGAAGGCGGTAAGAAAGTGCTGTCTGGCGTTCCACCAATCAAAGAGTTGGTGCGTCGTACTGAAGAGCATCTAAAAGGCATGGTAGTTCCAGGTACTCTGTTTGAAGAGCTTGGCTTTAACTACATCGGCCCAATCGACGGTCACGATGTCAATGAGCTCGTCAAAACGCTGAAAAACATGCGTGAGCTAAAAGGTCCTCAATTCCTGCATATCATGACCAAGAAAGGTAAAGGTTATGAGCCAGCAGAGAAGGATCCGATCGGCTACCACGGCGTACCAAAATTTGACCCATCACACAGCAGCCTACCTAAGAGCAGTGGCGGTAAGCCGACCTTCTCTAAGATCTTTGGTGATTTCCTATGTGATATGGCCGCGCAAGATCCTAAGCTAATGGCAATCACGCCAGCGATGCGAGAAGGCTCTGGTATGGTTCGCTTCTCAAAAGAGTACCCAAGCCAATACTTCGATGTTGCCATCGCAGAGCAACACGCTGTGACGCTTGCTACCGGTATGGCGATTGCGGGTGATAGCCCAATCGTTGCGATCTACTCAACCTTCCTACAGCGTGGTTATGATCAACTGATCCACGACGTTGCGATTATGGACTTGCCAGTGATGTTTGCTATCGACCGTGCTGGTCTAGTTGGTGCAGATGGTCAAACTCACCAAGGTGCGTTCGACTTAAGCTTTATGCGTTGTATCCCAAACATGGTGATCATGGCACCAAGCGACGAAAACGAATGTCGTCAAATGCTGTACACAGGCCATAAGCATACTGGTCCAAGTGCCGTTCGTTACCCACGCGGTAGCGGTATGGGCACAGAAATCGAAAAAGACTTCACTGCACTTGAAATCGGTAAAGGTCGCATCGTTCGTAAAGGTGAAAAAGTGGCGATTCTTAGCTTCGGTACCTTCTTAGGTAACGCGCTAGAAGCAGCTGAAAAACTAAACGCAACGGTAGCAGACATGCGCTTTGTGAAGCCACTTGATGAAGCCTTGATTCGTCAACTAGCCGCAGAGCACGATGTTCTGGTTACACTAGAAGAAAACGCGATTGCAGGTGGTGCTGGCGCGGGTGTGATTGAGTTTATGATGAAAGATAAGATCATCAAGCCAGTACTCAACCTTGGCTTGCCAGATCGCTTCGTTCCTCAAGGGACACAAGACGAGCTACATGAAGAGCTTGGCTTAGATGCAAAAGGCATCGAGAAGTCGATCAACGATTACTTAGCCAAGTAAGCGAACCTAACACAACGAAGTAAACACAGAAAAGGGATGCCGTGGCATCCCTTTTGTTTATCTGTCACTTTTAGATCTTTAAAGATAAGTGTTACATCCAACCTGCGTATTTCGCCACTAAGAACAGCGCGATGCCCGCCATAATGCCTGCCACGATATCATCAATCATGATACCTAAGCCGCCATGAACACGTTTGTCTAACCAACCGATTGGCCACGGTTTTACCATGTCAAAGAAGCGGAACAAGATGAAACCGGTGAGTAACCATTTCCACTCTGTTAGCGGAATATTCAATGCAGGTACTAAACTCATGGTGATCCAAAAACCTGCAAATTCATCCCACACGATCGAACCATGGTCGTGCACACCCATATCATCGGATGTCACCTGACAAATTTTAATGCCAACCAAACAAGAGACAAGCACAACAACCACATAAGCAGGGAAAGGCAATTGAGCAAGCAACAAGAACAATGGAACCGCCGCAAGCGTCCCCATCGTGCCGGGAACAACAGGCGATAAGCCGCTACCAAAACCTGTCGCTAATAAGTGCCACGGGTTCTTTAATGAAATCAGAGAGAGAGGGTTGGTCATTTCCTTTAAACCTATACTGCGAGTTTGGTTTCAATCTTAGGCTAGAGCCTAGCTCAGATCATTTGAAGTGGTCAAAGCCACTGAGATCCCAATCAAGAGGTTGATTGTTATCATGCAGCTCAAACGTACCTTTTGGTCGTATCTGGCCAATGCACGTTACTTTACACCCAGTGTGCGACAAAGCACTTTGTAGTGAGCCATGGTTTTGCTCTGGCACGGTAAAGCACAGTTCGTATTCTTCACCACTGGATAAAGCATACTGCTGCGCGCTCACCTTATCATCTAAAAACTGAACCAATTCTGAAGATATTGGCAGTTGGGAAACATCCAAACTGACTCCAACCTCAGAGCGCTTAAGAATGTGCTTAATATCAGATATCAAACCATCAGAGATATCAATCGCCGACGAAGCGAGCCCAACCAATGCTTGCCCTGCCAAAACTCGAGGCGTACTGAGATAATGTGCTTTCTCTAACTCTGGCGCAGCAACTCGAGTGCGTAATGTGTTATCGAGCACAACATCGAGCCCCGCTTTCGCATCACCAAGGTTACCCGTCACATAAACCCAATCTCCGACTTTTGCCCCTGAGCGAGTCAATGCTTTACCCTCTGGAACAAAACCTTGCACCGTCAAAGTTAGACTTAATGGCCCCTTTGTCGTGTCACCGCCGATTAACTGAATCCCGAAGTAATCAGCTAGGTCAAAAAACGCATCACAGAAAGGCGCTAACCATGCTTCGTCAGGCTCTGGCATCGTCAATGCAAAACTGACCCAAGCCGGCGTTGCTCCCATTGCCGCTAAATCACTGATATTAGAGGCAAGTGCTTTGTGAGCGACCCAAGCAGGATTCGCCTCCGCGAGAAAATGAGTCCCCGCCACCAGCGTATCGGTACTAATAGCTATCTGCACATTCGCAGGCGCCTTTACTAACGCACAATCGTCACCCGCAGCGAGGTGCACGTCTTTCCGCTGGCTTTGACGCCCAACAAAATACTTATCGATTAAACTGAATTCACCAGACATTGTTCACTGACTTTTTGATGTAAAAGTTTTTGATACAAAAAAGGTCAGCATGTGCTGACCTTTTTAATGAAGAAATCGTTATTTCTTACGTACGTGTGGCGCCGCTTTATCTAGCACACCATTCACAAATTTGTGGCTGTCTTCTGCCGCGAATACTTTAGCAAGTTCAATCGCTTCGTTGATTACCACTTTGTAAGGAACATCTTCGCGACGAGTCATCTCGTACATAGCAAGGCGAAGAAGAGCAAGCTCCATCATGTCTAGATCCTGCATTGGACGAGACACGTATGGACGGATTTTGCTATCTAGCTCAGAGTGGCTAAGTACAACACCGCTTAGTAGTTCACGGAAGTAAGCTACGTCTGTTTCTGGAGCAGCTAGTGCAGGCTCAGATGCGTGAAGTTCTTCTTCATCGTATTTGTCGCCAGACAAAAACTGTTCTTCGATCGTGGCAACATTGTCTTTAGTAATTTGCCATGAATAGATCGCTTGTAGCGCGAATTGACGTGCGTTACGACGTGCGGCTGGTTTCACACTGGCCCCCATTAGGAATCAATTTCAGATAGTACATTAATCATTTCAAGTGCGCTTAGTGCAGCCTCTGCACCTTTATTACCAGCCTTGGTTCCTGCGCGTTCAATCGCTTGATCGATAGTATCAACAGTCAATACGCCAAATGCTACTGGAAGGCTGTATTCCAGAGAAACTTGTGCAAGACCCTTGTTACATTCACTACAAACATAATCAAAGTGTGGAGTACCGCCACGGATTACTGTACCTAGAGATACGATAGCATCGTACTTACCAGTTTTAGCAACACGTTGAGCTACTAGAGGTAGTTCTACGGCACCTGGACAACGAACAACAGTGATGTTGTCTTCGCTTACTTGTCCGTGACGCTTTAGTGTATCGATCGCACCAGAAAGTAGGCTTTCGTTAATAAAACTGTTGAAGCGAGAAATAACGATAGCAATTTTTGCATTTGGCGCTGGGAAGCCACCCTCGATCACTTTCATAAGCTTTCCTTTAACTCTATTTATAAGTGAAAATTGTTCATCAAGTGAGAATCGCCGGATTCTATCACAAATTTGTGAGCAATATCTAATGGAAATTGGAGACGAATCACGAGTTCCTAGTCACCGCTGTGCTAAGTGAGTTGACGACTAGGAACGGATCGCTTGGTAATTATTCGCAGATGTACTCAACGACGTTGAGACCAAATCCGCCAAGTGCGTGGTATTTCTTGTTAGTAGAAGAAAGCAGACGCATGTCATGGATGCCTAGATCAGCAAGGATTTGCGAACCAACACCAACACGGCGAGATGTACCTTGCTTCTTCGCTAACGTTGGCGCTTCGCCTTTGTCTTGTGCTTCAAACATTTTCACACGATGGATAAGCAGGTCTGTTGACTCTTCGTTACCAAGGACAACCAATACACCACCTTCTTCACCGATGCGTTTCATTGCCTTCTCAAGAGTCCAGCTGCGCTCTGCATTACGGTCGCTGCGAAGCACATCCGTAAATACGTCTTGGAGGTGAACACGAACCAGCGGCGCTTCAGATGCTAGATCACCTTTACACATTGCGTAGTGTACTTGGTTGTCGATCGTGTCTTTGTAAGTCACAAGCGTGAATTCGCCAAATTCCGTTGGTAGCGCACACTCAGCAACGCGTTCAATCGTTGTTTCTGTGTTGTTGCGGTATTCAATAAGATCAGCGATGGTGCCTAGCTTAAGATCGTGTTTTTCTGCAAACACTTCTAGGTCTGGGCGACGTGCCATCGTGCCATCGTCATTTAGAATTTCTACGATAACCGATGCAGGCTCAAATCCCGCAAGACGAGCCAAATCACAACCCGCTTCTGTATGACCAGCACGAGTTAGAACGCCACCATCTTGAGCAGCAAGAGGGAAGATATGACCCGGCTGCACTAGGTCAGCCGCTTTCGCGTTTGGCGCAACCGCAGCTTGAACAGTGCGAGCACGGTCAGCAGCAGAAATGCCCGTTGTTACACCTTCAGCCGCTTCAATAGAAACGGTAAAGTTCGTGGTGTATTGCGCGTTGTTGTCTTGCACCATCGGCGGAAGACCTAGGCTTTCACAACGAGCTTTAGTCATAGTAAGACAGATCAAGCCACGACCATGCGTAGCCATAAAGTTGATAGCTTCCGGCGTAATGTGCTCGGCAGCCATGATCAAATCACCTTCGTTCTCACGATCTTCATCATCCATTAGGATGACCATTTTGCCCGCGCGAATATCATCAATAATTTCTTGTGGCGTGCTGATAGGCATATTCTGTTTCCCGTTATTCAAAAATTTATTATTGCAGCAGCAATGTGTTTAACGTCTTGGTTAGGCATGGATGCTGGCTTTAGTTAGCAACGAGTTTGAACCTAACCTTTATTAAGTCAATTAACCTGATAACGTTCTGTGATTATGGTCTGCTTCGCTTAAGCAAAACCATTTTGCTGCAAGAATTCCATCGTGATGCGAGATTCTTGCGTCTCTTCCTTTTGGCCTTGTAACAAGCGTTCCATGTAGCGAGCTAATACGTCCACTTCTAGGTTCACTTTACGGCCAACTTGGAACTGATCGATGGTCGTTTCTTCACTGGTGTGAGGAACAATCGTCAGTTTAAAACCATTCTTACGTAGGTCATTCACCGTCAGACTAATGCCGTCTACCGTGATAGAGCCTTTCTCTGCGACATACTTAGTGATTTCGGCAGGCATCTCTACCCAGAACTCAATCGCACGACCCACTTGGTTACGTTCAACAATCACACCCACGCCATCAACATGGCCAGAAACAATGTGACCACCAAAACGTGTCGTCGGCAACATGGCTTTTTCTAGGTTCACTTTATCGCCAACTTGGTATGCAGCAAAACCTGTTTTGTTCAGCGTTTCCAGTGATAAGTCTGCACTGTAATAGTTGCTACCGAAGTCTACCACCGTCAAGCAGACACCATTCGTTGCGATACTGTCGCCTAACTTCACGTCAGCCATATCCAACTTGCCAACTTCTACCGTTACGGTGATGTCTTCGCCTTTTGGCGTAATCGCAGTTAGTTTGCCAACTGCTTCTACAATTCCTGTAAACATAATGCTTCTTTCTAGCTTTGGTTGCGTTTGACGGTTGCGGTGATGCGAATATCCTCACCCACCATTCGAACGTCGGTAATAGTTAAATCGATAACTTGCGCCATCTCAGTCAGGCCAAGTGCGCCAATCAAACCTCGCCCATCGCTGCCCATCAACTTAGGCGCAAGATAAACGATCAGTTCATCTACAAGGTTAGCTTTGATTAATGAGCTCGCGAGTGTCGCTCCAGCTTCAACCCACAAATGATTAATATGAGTTCCGCTTGCGACCGCTTTAAGTGTTGCCGCCAAGTCGACTTGGCCGTTTTTATCTAGCTCAGGCGCAATATCGCCACCATGGCTAACAATAATACGCTCACCGTCAGTATTGAATAGCTTTAGATCATCGCTAAGTTGAGACTGACGATCCAAAATAACACGAGGAGGCTGACGAACTTCATCTTGTTGGTAGTGCGCTTTTACACTGTTAGGCAAGTCGTCCCAACGTACGTTCAGTGATGCATTGTCATCAATCACTGTTTTACTGGTTGAGAGAACACCGCCACTCAATGCTCGGTAACGCTGCACATCTTGGCGAGCCTTTGGGGAGGTGATCCATTGGCTCTGGCCATTGCTGAGCGCACTTTGCCCGTCTAAACTGGCCGCCATTTTAAGTTGAACGTATGGCATGCCCGTTTGCATAAATTTGATGAAGCCCTTGTTCAGCTCAATAGCTTCGTTTTCTAACAAGCCAACCTGAACTTCTACGCCAGCATCACGCAGCATTTGAAAACCACGTCCTGCTACTTTTGGGTTTGGGTCTTCCATCGCACAGACAACACGAGCCACTTTGGCTTTGATTAACCCTTCAGCGCAAGGCGGTGTGCGACCATAATGAGAGCAAGGCTCCAACGTCACATAAGCCGTTGCACCTTCGGCTTTATCACCCGCCATACGCATTGCATAAACTTCAGCATGAGGTTCACCCGCTCGGTGATGATGACCTTCGCCAACTATCTCACCGTCACGGACAATAACGCAGCCTACGTTAGGGTTAGGTGCTGTGGTGTAAATGCCGCGTTTCGCCAATTTGAGCGCACGCGACATCATTTCGAAATCTTGAGGGGTAAATTCTGAAGAGAGAGATTGTTGAGCCATGATTCAATCAGTCTTCTAGGCGAGCAATTTCTTCGCCGAATTCACGGATATCTTCAAAGCTGCGGTAAACCGATGCAAAACGGATGTAAGCGACCTTATCCAGCTCTTTCAATTGATCCATCACTAGATTGCCAATCATCTCACTTGGTACTTCACGTTCACCCGTTGCACGCAACTGAGACTTAATCATGCTGATTGCGAGCTCGATTGAATCGGCACTAACCGGGCGCTTTTCTAGTGCGCGTTGAATACCACCAACCATTTTATCTTCGTCAAACGGTTCACGGTTGCCGTTAGACTTAATCACTTTCGGCATCACCAATTCGGCCGTTTCAAACGTGGTAAAACGTTCGCTACACGCCAAACATTGGCGACGGCGACGAACCTGATGGCCGTCCGCAACTAAGCGAGAATCAATTACTTTTGTATCGTTCTCAGAACAAAAAGGACAATGCATATCACCTCCAAATAGCATGCGATTGGGGTAGTCCCAAAAGCAAGACTAGTGTAGCGGAATTGCTATGTTAGAGAAAACAAAAAGGGGCATCTCAGCCCCTTTTCAATCAATATCAGACAGTTTCTGTTAACTGCGTGCTAGGTAGTTTGCTTTACCAACCCATTTGTAGCTGGTTAGTTCTTCTAAACCCATTGGACCACGTGCGTGCAGCTTCTGAGTAGATACCGCTACTTCAGCACCTAAGCCAAACTGTGCACCGTCAGTGAAGCGTGTTGCTGCGTTTACGTAAACCGCTGCAGAACCGACAGAATTGATAAACAATTCTGAGTTCACCAAGCTGTTGGTCATGATCGCATCAGAGTGGCTCGCGTTATGAATACGCATGTGGTCAATCGCTTCTTTCACGTCTGCAACCACTTTTACACCTAGCGTGTAGCTTAGCCATTCCGTATCAAAGTCACCTTCCGCTGCATCACGAATTTGTGTTGCTTGAGCCATCAGTGCTTTTGCCTTTGGCTCAGCCACGAAAGTCACTTTATCGTTCATACGCTCTACGATCATTGGTAGGAATTGCGCCGCAACATCTTCATGTACAAGCAGAGTGTCTAGCGAGTTACATGCAGATGGGCGTTGAACTTTCGAGTTTTCAACTACGTTCAGAGATTTTTCTAAATCCGCAGATTCATCAACGAAGATATGGCTGATACCAAAACCACCAATGATCACTGGAATTGTGCTGTTCTCTTTACACATTTTGTGTAGACCAGCACCACCGCGTGGAATGATCATATCAACGTAATCATCAAGCTTAAGCAGTTGAGAAACCAACTCACGGTCTGGCTTTTCAATGTACTGCACAGAGGCTGCTGGTAAGTTCGCTTTAGCCAATGCTGATTGGATAACTTTCACCAGCTCCATGTTGGAGAAGAACGTCTCTTTACCACCACGTAGGATGCTTGCGTTGCCTGTTTTTAGGCACAGTGCTGCGATATCGATGGTTACGTTCGGACGCGCTTCGTAAATCACACCGACCACACCCAGTGGTACGCGACGACGAGACAGTGACATGCCGTTTTCTAGCACTTTGCTGTCGATCTCGCTGCCCACAGGATCGTTTAGGCTGATCACGTTACGAACGTCATTAGCAATGCCTGTCAAACGCTCTTCGTTAAGTAGAAGACGATCTAGTAGCGCATCGGTTAGACCCGCTTCACGGCCGAGTTCGATATCTTTTGCATTTGCAGCCAAAATCGTTGCTGCATTTGCTTCTAGCTCATCAGCGATGATCGCTAGTGCTTGGTTCTTTTGTGCGGTTGACGCTGTCGCCAATTCGAAAGCTGCATCTTTGGCAGCTTTACCCATATTCGTTAAATCCACTTTGCTTCCCTCAATCTATTCTTGAATGACGACAAGATCATCGCGATGAATCACTTCTGAGCCGTAGTCATGACCCAAAATAGAGATGATGTCTTTACTGTGCTTACCAGCAATTTTGGCTAGGTCTTCACTTGAGTAGGCGCTAATACCACGAGCAACCAATTTACCCTGTGCGTTTGTCACACGTGCAACTTCACCACGAGCAAAATCACCACTGACTTTTACAACGCCTTTTGCAAGTAGGCTGCTGCCCTTACCCACAACGGCGTTCACTGCACCATCATCGATAATGATGTCGCCCGATGCCGCAGGACCAGCTAAGATCCAACGTTTACGGTTTTCTAGTGCTTCTGAACAAGGTAAGAAACGCGTGCCTTGTGGCTCCGAACTCAATGAATCGAAGATAACATTTGGCGCACTACCCGCAGCGATAATGACCTCAATACCTGCACGACGAGCAATATCTGCCGCTTGAAGTTTGGTTGCCATACCGCCTGTACCTAGCGTAGTGCCACTACCACCCGCAATTTTACGCAAAGTATCATCGATGGTTTTCACTTCTTTGATCAGCTCAGCATTCGGATCTTTACGTGGGTCTGCGGTAAACAAGCCCTTTTGGTCAGTCAGGAGCAGTAATTTGTCTGCACCACACAAAATCCCTACCAAAGCAGACAAGTTATCGTTGTCACCAACTTTGATTTCGTTTGTCGCAACTGCATCGTTTTCGTTCACGATCGGAATAATGTCGTTTGCTACCAGAGCATTAATGGTGTCACGTGCGTTTAGGAAACGCTCACGATCATCCAAGTCAGCACGAGTTAACAACATCTGACCAATTTTGATGCCATAAATGCCAAACAAAGACTCCCATGTTTGAATCAAGCGGCTCTGGCCAACGGCTGCAAGCAACTGTTTGCTCGCCATCGCGTTGGGCAGTGCGGGGTATCCAAGATGCTCACGGCCTGCTGCAATTGCACCAGACGAAACCATTACTACTGAATGGCCTTGTTTCTTTAGTTCAGCACATTGACGAGCCAGCTCTACCATATGAGCACGGTCTAACGCCAAAGTGCCGCCTGTCAGCACACTTGTACCCAGTTTCACAACGACGGTTTGTGGTTGTGAAATAACTGCATTCTGTTGATTCGTTGTCATGATGTCTTCTGAAATGAAAAACAAATAAAGAGTGAACGTTTTAGCAATCAAATGGGGATTTAACAAGCAGAAAAGGTGCGAAAACGCACCTTTTTGTCTTATAGAGGAAGAAAACAGCCAAATTAGGCGAAATCAAACGATTCTGTGTGATATTCCACTTCCAGTTTGAAATGCTCAGCCACTGTATCGATAAGCTTTTGATGGAAGGTACTCTGAGTGAGGTACACTTCTTCAGTCACCTTATCTGGCAATGGTTCTGAGGTCCAATCCCCTTCTTTGTTGTATTTACCGATGTGGTATTTTGCCGTAAAGCCACCTTCAATGGACTCCAAGTCCATCCACCAGCCCCAAAATTCACGTTTTTCTGGTGACTTTTTATCGTCAACACAGACAGATAGGCAGTCAAAATAGTAATGCCCTTCTTGTGATTGTGGTTCGCGCAGGTAAGGACCTATCGCCTTCAACTTTGACATCAAGCGAAAGTGAGTCGGCCCTTGAGTCGTCTCTGACATAAGAATCTCCGTTTCCATAGTAAGGATATTGAGCTATCCAAGAATGATTATTATTTTTAATTATCATAAGCTTATTTTTTGCTCATCTATATCACTCTTAACTAAATTAGGAGATTTGTCATCTTAATAATTCGTCCTCCAACCACTTTATGGCTAAATCGAGGGATTGCTCATAACCTTTTGTAATTGTCTTGGAACTGATTTTCTTAGCTTGTCCGTACTGGCTAAACAGCGCAACCAACTGGTTGTCACTGTGTGGTGAAACAGGGTCGCCTTCTAAGCTGAGCGCAAGAATTGGCACCTTAGTTTTGCGGCTGCTCAAAAAGCCTTGTACCTTCAACGACCACGCCATCATCTGACCTGCCATGCTATTGATGTCCACGGCGCTCTTACCCAAACGAGACGCCAGCAGATCTAGGTACATCTTCGGCATCTGCTGCAGTTTCTTCGGTGAGGTAAACAGATCATGCACCGGCGCACCTAATGCTACACAAGCTTTGATCTTCTCTTGCTCAACGAAAGAAAGACGAATCATCGCATTGCCGCCGAAGCGGAAACCAATCAAACCCACCTTATGATGATCAACCCAAGGTAAAGAGAACAACTCATTGAGTACAGCTTGGTGCAGACAACTTGAATCTTCCGTTAAAGGCCAATGCGAGCTGTGGCCGACCGATGGCATATCAATGGTCAACATCGCAATGTCTTTTGGCGCAAGGTGATTACGGAACAAACGCCACATGTCGGTTTGTAAGCTATCCAGTCCCGCACTGACCATGACAACAGGAAGTTGTTTATCTGTGCGTGGCAAGTGTAAGTTCGCGATGATCTTACGCTTTTGGTAAGGCACTTCGATCTGCTTGATAACGTACTGAGTTTTCTCAGAACCTTCGGTATAAGCTTTGTTTGCCAACACTTGAGCTTGAGCCGCTAAGTTGTCGTTCTTTAAATGTGGGTAGCCCGCAATACTGAAGCACAGTGATGCCGTAAACAGTTCATCAGCAGCCTCTTCTCCCTTCATTTCACCCGCACGACGCTGGTGTTCCATGCCCAGTTTGATCCATTCAAACGTCCAGTTGCCGCTGTGGTAGCCCATGACAGTGTCGAGCCACTGGTCTTCGGTACGCGAATGCTTGGACGACGCAATCTTAGACAGAACACTTTCCATTTCGATTGGTGACAAACCTTGCCACGCCCATTGAAGGCGTCTTAAGTGGCGATACCAAGCACGGTCGCCATGCTCTTCTCGCTCATCAAGAATCTTTTGACTGGTCGGCATGTACTGAGTAAGTGCGGAGGTTTCTTTCGCTTGCTTGTGTTTTACAAACAAAGTTTCGGAGAGATTTTTACTGACGTCTTCTGGCATAGGAAGAACTCTAGGCTGGTTGCGATAGCGTAATAATAATAAAAAAAATGCCCCTATAAAGGGGCATTTCTCAATATTCTTAGTGCAAACTTATTTTTGCTTACGGTTCACTGGCTCAGCAAACTGGATAGACATATCCCAAGGTTGCTCGATCCAAGTGTCTTGAGCGATGTCTACTACGTAATCATCTAGTAGCTCAACACCTGCAGGCTTAGCACATACTGCGATAAGTTTCGCTTTCGGGTACATTTCACGTAGCTTGCGTGCTGTGTCACCGCTATCTACTAGGTCTTCAACGATTAGGAAACCTTCGCCGTCACCTTCTGGTGCTTTAACTACTGTCATATCACGCTGGTGATCGTGGTCGTAGCTAGAGATACAAATAGTATCAACGTGACGAATACCCAGTTCACGCGCTAGGATTGCACCAGGAACTAGACCACCACGGCTTACCGCCCAAATACCTTTCCATTGCTCAGCTGGCATTTGTTTCTCAGCCAGTTCACGGCAGTAAGACTGCATCGCATCCCAAGTGATAATGAATTTTTTACTCATTGTAATAACCTAATAATTTCAAAATATGCATCCCCTCTATCTAGCTGTTGGCGCTGAAATGGACTCAACAAGCTAAACTTTCCACACCAGAGGAAATGGGGGTTTCAAGCTGCGCAAACGATTATTCTACCGAAACCCATGGCTAATACCAACGCTGATATCAAAATTCTCCGCCAATTCCGCAGAAAAACCGAGTTCGGTGAACAATACAAAATAGAAAAGTGGATGAATTTGAATACAAATCCCCCACAAACAAAAAGCCAGTGCGAACTCGAGCTCGCACTGGCTTTTTTCAATCGTTGGAATTAACCGACCATGTATTTCACGATGAAGATAGCAGACATCACCCACACACTCATCGATACTTCACGGCCTTTGCCGCTGAATAGTTTGATAGCAGCGTAAGCGATGAAACCTAGCGTGATACCTTCTGCAATCGAGAAAGTAAGAGGCATTACCAAACAAGTAACCACAACTGGCGCAGCTTCTGTTAGGTCACGCCAGTCGATACCAACAAGACCAGAAAGCATTAGGATCGCTACGTAGAACAGCGCACCAGATGTTGCGTAAGCTGGAATCATACCTGCTAGTGGCGAGAACAACAGAGCAAGAAGGAACAATACGCCAACAACCACAGCCGTTAGACCAGTACGACCGCCAGCCGCTACACCAGAAACACTCTCAATGTATGACGTCGTGTTAGATGTACCTAGTAGAGCACCTACTGATGTTGCTGTTGAGTCAGCAAGTAGCGCTTTGTTTAGACGTGGAATGTTACCGTTCTCGTCAGTTAGACCTGCTTTTTGTGAAACGCCAACTAGCGTGCCTGCAGTGTCGAACAAGTCAACGAATAGGAAAGCAAATACTACCGAGATCATGCCAACTTCGAACAAACCAGAGAAGTCTAGCTGCATGAAGGTTGGTGCAATGCTTGGTGGTGTAGACATGATGCCGCCCCATTGAACGTCACCAAAGATAAGACCAAGAATTGTCACACCCAAAATGGCAATCATAACCGCACCTTTCACACCACGGTGAACCAGCGCGATAGTCACAAAGAAGCCAATAGCCGCAAGTACAGATGGTAGCGAAGTGATGTTACCCATTGAAACTAGCGTTGCTGGGTTATCTACTACGATGCCTGCGTTTTTCAGTGCGATGAACGCAAGGAAAAGACCGATACCTGCAGAGATACCTGTACGAAGAGAAAGTGGAATTGAGTTGATGATCCACTCACGGATCTTGAACACACTCAAGACAATGAATAACAGACCAGAAACAAATACTGCTGCTAGCGCTACTTGCCACGTGTAACCCATACCCAACACAACAGAGTAGGTAAAGAACGCGTTTAGGCCCATACCTGGAGCCTGAGCGATTGGGTAGTTTGCTACTAAGCCCATGATGAAACAGCCAATAGCTGCAGCAAGACACGTCGCAACGAACACGGCACCACGATCCATACCAGTATCTGCAAGGATAGCTGGGTTTACAAAGATGATGTAAGCCATAGTTAGGAAGGTAGTGATACCTGCGATGATCTCAGTGCGCACGTTGGTGCCATTTTCACTAAGTTTAAAGAGCCTTTCGAGCATGATCGAATCCTGTAAAAGGTAAAAAGTAAACGGTTGCGTAATCGATTGGCTCGAATTATAAAGTTATCAAATAACAAATTCCAGATAGAATTTTCACTCTAATAGGATTTTTTTCTTCGGATATGAAACCTATCCGCTAGTGTTTTAAACAGGCTAAAAATTTAGGCCTTAATAAACAACGACTAACAGAGTTATGTTCTGTACAACCCAACGTGTACAAACTGAACAATGTATTAAACTTTCAAACGCAAACCTAAGGTTTTGGACGTAAAACACCCACAGAATTGGTCAGGAAATGAAATATGTGGAAGAAGCAGCAGTAGAATGCGAACTTGGTGGCGAGAAAGTAGCCGAAGTTTGGAATTGCAGATAAAAAAACGCCACTCAATTTGAGTGGCGGTGAATCATGTCAGCACTATGCACTGAAAAAAAATTCCAATTTATAGGGGTGAACAAATTTGTTCGAGTCACATGCGTTGGCTTCAATTAGTAACCAAAGCTTGTTGGGTATACAAAGTTACCGGTGTAAACAGATTTGCTGTTCCAGAACATTGCACTTGGTAAACCTTTCATAAATATCACCTTCTAAATCAATTAATACTGTTAATTTGGTTGATTTCTCGGTTCCTTGGAGGCGATAAACGGACTCATCCTTTGAGCATTTCATTCTTCTCTCAGAAGCTGGTTACAAATATACCACCAAGAAATTTAATTACAAGCATTTTAGTGACCAAAATCACAAAACATTGATAAATTGATCTTCCTCAAGAATTAACTGTAATTAAATTACAGTTTAGTAAATTAAAAAATAGCCAAACTTTCAATTCATACTAAGTGCGTTGCATTAGTGTATTGCATTGTGTTCATAATCTGTGACAGTTCTAGAGCAAATCCTTTTCACCACAACTACTAGAACGGCTTTTGTGGTGGTATGCTGATGGCAATTTCAAGCCAATACCGATTAGCATTTACTGCTAAACACTCATTAAGTTTACGGTTTAAATTTGGCAAAGCACATCAAAAGGAGTCTTCCGTGTCTGAATTCCATTCTGAAATCAGTACCTTATCACCTACTCCACTCTGGCAGTTTTTCGATAAGATTTGTTCAATTCCTCACCCTTCAAAACATGAAGAGGCGCTAGCTCAGTACATTGTTACTTGGGCAACAGAGCAAGGTTTTGACGTACGCCGCGATTCAACTGGCAACGTGTTCATTAAGAAGCCTGCTACTCCTGGCATGGAAAACAAGAAAGGCGTGGTTCTTCAAGCGCACATCGACATGGTGCCGCAAAAGAATGAAGATACTGATCACGACTTCACAAAAGATCCTATCCAGCCATACATCGATGGCGAATGGGTAACCGCAAAAGGCACAACACTTGGTGCGGACAACGGCATCGGTATGGCTTCTTGTCTTGCGGTTCTTGCTTCTACTGAAATCAAACACGGCCCTATTGAAGTGCTGCTAACGATTGATGAAGAAGCAGGCATGACTGGCGCATTTGGCCTTGAAGAAGGTTGGCTAGAAGGCGACATCCTTCTAAACACGGATTCAGAGCAAGAAGGCGAAGTCTACATGGGTTGTGCTGGCGGTATCGACGGCGCAATGACATTCGACATCACTCGCGATGCCATTCCAGCAGGCTTTGTTACTCGTCAGCTAACGCTAAAAGGCCTTAAAGGTGGTCACTCTGGCTGTGATATCCACACAGGTCGTGGCAACGCAAACAAACTGATTGGTCGTTTCCTTGCTGGTCACGCACAAGAGTTGGATCTTCGTCTTGTCGAGTTCCGTGGTGGTAGCCTACGTAACGCTATTCCTCGTGAAGCATTCGTTACGGTTGCTCTACCAGCAGAAAACCAAGATAAGTTAGCGGAATTGTTCAACTACTACACTGAGCTACTAAAAACTGAGCTTGGTAAAGTTGAAACTGACATTGTGACTTTCAACGAAGAGTTCGCGACTGACGCACAAGTATTTGCAGTTGCAGATCAACAACGTTTCATCGCGGCGCTTAACGCGTGTCCAAACGGCGTAATGCGCATGAGTGACGAAGTTGAAGGTGTGGTTGAAACGTCACTTAACGTTGGCGTTATCACAACAGAAGAGAACAAAGTAACCGTACTTTGCCTAATTCGCTCACTGATCGACTCAGGTCGTAGCCAAGTTGAAGGCATGCTTCAGTCTGTGGCTGAACTTGCAGGTGCGCAAATCGAATTCTCTGGTGCTTACCCAGGTTGGAAACCAGATGCAGATTCTGAAATCATGGCAATCTTCCGTGATATGTACGAAGGCATCTACGGTCACAAACCAAACATCATGGTTATTCACGCAGGTCTTGAGTGTGGTCTATTCAAAGAACCTTACCCGAACATGGATATGGTTTCTTTCGGTCCAACCATCAAGTTCCCGCACTCTCCAGATGAGAAAGTGAAGATTGATACCGTTCAGCTGTTCTGGGATCAAATGGTTGCACTGCTAGAAGCAATTCCAGAAAAAGCGTAATCCTAACCAGATACGATAAATACGAAAAAGGGTGCCGAGGCACCCTTTTTTATTGCGAACTCAGAAAAAATCGCAACTTATGCACGAGTTTGCGCGTATGACGCTAGCTCATCCATAGAAGTCTTAGCAACAACTTCACCATCGATGTAGTAAGTAACAAACTCACCTTCACGAACACCCATTAGTGTCGCTTTTTCACCGTTGTTGTAAGTGATGTCCATTTGAACTGTGTTTTCGTCGATCTGTTGCATTTGACCTTGTTCGATAACACGGTTATTCGTAATAGGACCAACAGGAGCTGTCGTTAGAGACTTATCTAACTGGTGGTTTACGTCGATGTAAGTGTCCATCTTCTTGTCAAAGATGTGTGGCTTACCGTTTAGCGGGTTTTTACCAGTCCAGAACTCTAGCGAGTTGAACACAATGTAGTCAGCCGCAATCGCAACACCGTAAACTGGCGCCATTAGCATGTTTAGACCACCACGAGCGTAACGGTTATCAACGGCTTTCAAGTTGAAGCCCATAACGTAACCCGTTACTGCGTTGCTGCCTACACAGCCAGAAAGAGAAACTGCTACTGCAGTTAGTGCGCCAATTTTAGCGATCGCCTTTTTCATTAAAACCTCTAGTTAAATAGTATTAGGTCAAAAATTCGGCGGGGATAGTAGCGGATAAAAACAAGAGGTAAAAGACAGTTTTTCGCCAAAAAAATATTAGTATTAAATTTAACACAGCCTTATTTTTTCTATGAATGTAACGCATCAAAAACCAAGGCAAGGCTACTCAATCGATACTAGATTTCACCCAATAAACTTACACAAGCCATACATTCGGTGAATTTTTGATCTTTTCAATAAAAATTATTGTTCGTCACATCAAGAAGAATGATTAGTGTGATTTTGAACCAGTTGTTACATTGTTGCTAACGTATTTGACAGAGATGGTTTATGGCCAGAAGTAAAAAAAGCAAAGTATTTGAGCTGCTCGGGCACCAAGTACAACCAGGACAACGACTAGAAACCGAATTTGAAGCGGCACAGCTTTACACGCACTCGCCTCTTTCTATTCCTGTGGAAATTATCCACGGTAAACAGGAAGGCCCTGTTTTAATGGTAAATGCAGCGATCCATGGTGATGAGCTTAATGGCGTAGAGATCGTTCGTCAGATGATCAACCAATTGGATCCAGCCAAACTAAAAGGCACGGTGATTGCGGTTCCTATCGTCAACGTGTTTGGCTTTATCCATAAGTCGCGCTACCTTCCAGACCGTCGCGACCTAAACCGCTGCTTCCCGGGCAGTGAGAAAGGCGCATTGGCATCACGCATGGCGCATGGCTTCTTCAATAACATCGCCAAGCGTTGTGACTATATTTTGGATCTTCACACGGGTGCGATTCACCGTACTAACCTACCTCAGATCCGTGCGAACTTGAGCAACCCAGAAACACTACGTATTGCAAAAGCATTTGCGACACCTGTGATCGTAGACTCTGCTCTTCGTGACGGCTCTCTTCGTAGTGAAGCGGAAAAGTGCGATATCCCAGTACTGACTTACGAAGCTGGTGAAGCTCTGCGCTTTGACCCATTGTCGATCAGTGCAGGTGTACTAGGTGTGCAACGTGTGATGCAAGCTATCGGCATGCTACGTGCGAGCCGCAAAAAGCTACCAGAGCCAATCATCGCAAAATCCACCAGCTGGGTTCGCGCATCGGGCAACGGTATCCTACGTACGGTTGTGAACTTAGGTGATAAAGTAGAAGAAGGCGAGACTCTCGCTTACATCAGCTCGCCTTTAGGTCATGACGAACTAGAGCTGTTGGCACCAAAAGGCGGTATCGTAATTGGCCAGCAAACACTGCCACTGGTTAACGAAGGTGATGCTATCTTCCACATCGCTTACTTCAAGCAAGATGATGACATGGTTGAGCAAACGGTAGAAAGCTATATTGAGGAGCTGACTGAGTTTGATGTCGACCAAGTGACGACGGGGCAAATCCCACTAGAAACGCAACAATAATTGCGAACTAGCAGAAACCAACTTCCAAGCCCAGATTCCATCTCTGGGCTTTCTTTTGTCGTAAAAATAGACACACTCACTATCTAATAGACCAAAAGCCAAACAATAATCCAATTTACCGTCAAATAGTGGGTATAAAAGTTTACAGGAAAATAAAAAGCAATTATTGATAATTAATCTCATTATCATTTATTAATCTTTTCAGCATTCATATAATCCTCGCCTCTCAAATTACTATAACAAATGAATATGAAACGATTATCGAACCATCGCTTAAAAGTAAGCCTTGTCTTGCTCGCAGTGCTCAACTCACTTTCTCTCCATGCAGCGGAAAACGCCGACGAAGAACTTGAAGTCATTGGTGTCCACTACGCCAAACCGATTACCGTCGCAGAACCTGCTGAAACCATCATTGATTGGACCCAAATCGAAGAGCAGCAATACTCTAACTTTGCAGCAATGATTGACGCCGTGCCTGGTGCCACGCTTGACGGAGGTGCTCGTTCTGGTGGTGAGCGTATTAACATTCGTGGTTTCGATGACCCGAGTGATATCGCCGTATTCGTTGATGGCGCTCCAATTGGCTTTCAACAATACCGTTACGGCACCTTCTTCTTTGACCCCTTCTTGATTGGTGAAGCGAAAATCATCAAAGGTGCGCACGACTACCGCGCGCTAAACGGCAAATTTGGTGGGTCTATCCGAATCAAAACCAAAAGCGTTGATGACTTGCTCGAGGGCGATCGCAACTTCGGCGTTCGTGCTTCAACGGGTTATAACAACAATGGCGATGAGAACTCATACACACTCTCCCTTTATGGCAAAAATGATGCTGGCTTCTACTTCCTAGCTAACGGCTCAGTAAAAGATTCCGACGATATTAAAGTCAGCGGCGGTGAGACGCTGGATTACTCGGGTTACGAGCAAGAGAATATGCTCGTAAAAGTTGGCTATGAAAATGATGACCACGAATTTGAAATCAGCCATACACGTTACCAAGATGAAGGTCGTAAACCATGGGCTAACCGTCGTGGTCAAATGCCAACTATTTCGGATTACAACATCAAAAAATATGGCTCGTTAGAAAAAGCACAATACGCTTACACGGTCTACAACGAATACAAAGACAATACGACGACTATCTCCTACCATTACATGCCAACCAACCCTTATATTGATTTCAATATCAAATTGGCTCGCTCGGAGAATGACCGCCACTGGGTTCGTCCTGATATCGCTTTCGAGAAAATGTTCGTCTCAGTTGGCAGCTACGGTCATGAATCTTGGCTAAGCTATCAACGCGATTACGTCGACGTATTCAACCAAGCTCAACTTGGTGATCACACACTAGTCACAGGGCTTCAGTACCAAAAAACGGATCGCGACTCCTTGGTGTTTAACGCTTCTTATGATGATAAAGAAGCAAAAAACTACGGTTGGTATACTCCGTACTATGAACCATCGGGCACTCAGTCTATATACGCGGCCTACATTGCTGACCACTATCAAGCAACCGACCGCCTGACGATTACCCCTTCTCTGCGTTATGAGTACATCACGAGCGAAGGTAAAGGTAACGCGGCGCCAGATTACAATGATCCAACAGCAGGCCATGATTACAGTGAAACCAGCCATAACGGCTTTAGTCCACGTTTGGATGTCGATTTTGACGCGACCAACAATACTCGTTTGAACTTCTCTTATGCCTACGCCTTAAAAGCTCCAACCGTCGATAACATTTACTCTGTGCAATATGCCCGAGCAACAGCGACAGCAACGGCACGCGATCTCGAGGTTTCTCGTATTCATGCTTATCAAGCCAGTGTGATTAATTTGGCCAAAGGATTGGTTAGCGAGCGCGACAACCTCGCAACAGAACTGACGTTGTTCTACAACGATGTGAGTGACACTGTTGATATCCGAACTGGTGAAAACTTAGATAAAGACAGCGGTGATATTCAAAGTTGGAGCACAAACCTAGATGGTTTCAAAAACTACGGCTTCGAGTTGATTTCGCAGTACCGCATCGCAGATTTCTATTCTGATTTCTCAGCAAGTTACATTCGCGGTAAAAACAAAGGCAGCCTATCTGACTCTACGGGCTCTGATGATGACTACCCAGGTGTACCACCTCTGAATATTAACCTTGGGTTGGGCTACGAGTGGATTCCGGGTCTGAGAACAGGTTGGGAAGTCCGTTGGTACGATGCACAAACGAAAACCAAAGCGGAAGGTGACAACCTAAAAGTCAAATCACCAAGCGAGCAGTACACATTACAAAATGCTTACGTTGTCTGGGACGTACAACAAGTTAAAGGTCTAAGTGTCGGAGCAGTCGTCAACAACCTAACTGATCGTTATTACGAAGCTTACTTGTCGAATGGTGTGCCTTCTCCTGGCCGAGAAGTGAAATTGAATCTGACTTACCAGTACTAATTCGATACTCATTAACCAATAGCAATCTAGCCAAACTCGGAGTAACCGCTTGCTCCGAGTTTTTATTTTTACTCAAAGCCATTTTTAGTACGTTCGCCGATGAAGAATATGACAAGAACACAAAAAGCAAAAACAACGGTTGTTGCAATAAGCCTGTCCTGCGTTGTTACGCCCTGTCTAGCACAACAAAACCTCACTCAATATTTAGAACAACAAAGCAATAATTTATCGCAGGAAGATCATTACTCAGCTCCCGTTGCGGGGAACTTAGATCTTGATGCTAAAGCAGACACAATTGTATGGAAAGACGACCAAACGCCTAGAGATTGTCAGTACGCCAAAGGAGAGGCTACCGAAGCAAAAGATTACGACTACGGTGTGGCAAACAATCTATCAGACGGGTTACACCACATTGATTTACAGCCTGTTCACACGCCGAAAAAGCTGCGCAAAGATCATATCTACAATACCGCGTCATCGGGCAGTTCAGTGAAGTTCTCAGTTTTCTTCTGACTGCTTATAACGACGCAAATAAAAATGCCCCGAGATAACCTCGGGGCATTTTCAAATTCATAGTCGATGGTATTCAACCATCAAGCACACTGCGATTATTCTTCGTCAGCGTCTGCTTCACGAGCTTGACGAGCTTCTTCTTTGCGAACTTTTGCCGCTAGTTGCTCTGCTTCACGCTCTTGACGTTGTACTGCTTTACGCTCGTTACGAACTACTTGTTTTTGTACAAAACCCGCTAGTTCCTGCTCAGCCCAAGCTTGTGCTTTCTCTTCGCTGTCAAAACCTGTTTCACGTTTTGATACCACTACTTTACGAGAAGTCACCTGACGAGTGATCTCTGCGCTCCAACCGTTACGTTTTTCAGTTACGCGGATAGCAAATTTTGGATTTTTAGCCATTTCTTTCATTTCCTAAGGGATTAATCAGGGATTCGGTCAACTTGATAACTCCATCTAAGCTGAGCTGTTTAACACCATCCCTTGGTAAGCGCGGTATTAGAGCATAAAAGTTACCGAAACGCTGCAAGTTTTTTACGAGAGACGGGAGACGGGAGACGGGAGACGGGAGACGGGAGACGGGAGACGATTTCATTTTGTCTATTTAGGAATTAATACTGTCAGCACCTTATGAGTCCAACGCAATTTAATCGTCATCCTCAAGAACAAGGCACGAGTGAGTTGGGGCTCTCTCCCTATTCATTGTTCAAAAGAGATTTCCTACTCCTTCCTTCGCCAGTCTAGGAAATGACGCCACTATTTTTCCCGCCCCTCGAAACGCGCCGTCCTATAGGATGAAGTCCGTTCTCGATTCCCTTAAACAAAGAAAGCGCCGGTCTCTCAACCAGCGCTTTACTATTTTCGTTAACCGTTGACTAAGTCAAGGTTAGCCGATGTTCTTGCGCGCGTTTTGGAACATACGCATCCAAGCGCCGTTCTCACCCCAACCTTCTGGAGACCATGAGTTCGCAACTGTACGGAATACACGCTCTGGGTGCGGCATCATGATAGTTACGCGGCCATCTTGAGTCGTTAGACCTGTGATTGCGTTTGGCGAACCGTTCGGGTTGTTCGGATATTGCTGCGTTGGGTTACCGTGGTTATCCACGTAACGAACGGCAACCGTACCTGAAGCTTCAATCGCTGCTAGGTGGTCAGCATCACGTACTTCTACGCGACCTTCACCGTGAGACACTGCGATTGGCATACGAGAACCGGCCATACCGTCGAAGAACACAGAATCAGATTTCTGAACTTCTACTAGACTAAAGCGAGCTTCAAAACGCTCAGATTCGTTACGAACGAAGCGAGGCCACAGGTCTGCACCTGGGATTAGCTCTTTCAGGTTCGATAGCATCTGACAGCCGTTACACACACCTAGAGAGAAGGTATCTTCACGCTGGAAGAAGCCTTCAAACTGGTTGCGAGCTTGCTCGTTGAACAGGATAGACTTAGCCCAACCTTCACCCGCACCAAGTACGTCACCGTAAGAGAAGCCACCACAAGCGACTAGGCCCTGGTACTCTTCTAGAACCGCTTGACCAGTCAGGATGTCGCTCATGTGGATATCTGTTGCTTCAAAGCCTGCACGGTCAAAGGCTGCTGCCATCTCAACGTGAGAGTTAACGCCCTGCTCACGCAGAATTGCCATCTTAGGCTTAGCGCCTTTCGCGATATATGGCGCTGCAATGTCTTCGTTCACATCGAAGCTTAGCTTAACGTTCAGACCTGGGTCCGAGTTGTCTTTCTTAGCTTCGTGCTCTTGGTCAGCACATGCTGGGTTGTCACGTAGACCTTGCATCTTGTGCGTTGTCTCAGCCCAGATAGTGCGTAGTTCAGTGCGGTTACGCTCAAGAACAACTGTCTCACCAGAAGTAATCACTAGCTCATCAGAAGCTTCTACTGAACCAATTACGTGTGAACATGCCTCAAGACCGTTTGCTGCTAGCGTTGAAAGTACAGCGTCTAAATCTTCGTTCTTAACCTGAAGTACCGCACCTAGCTCTTCGTTGAATAGTGCAGCTAGAGCGTCGTCGCCTAGGCCAGCAATGTCAGCTTTAACGCCACAGTGACCTGCGAATGCCATCTCAGCTAAAGTAACGAATAGACCGCCATCACCTTTATCGTGATAAGCCATTACTTGATCGTTCGCAACTAGAGTTTGAACGCCTTCGTAGAAACCTTTTAGCTGTGCTGCGTTATCTACGTCTGCTGGCTTATCACCAAGCTGCTTGTAAACCTGTGCTAGAGCCGTTGCACCTAGACGGTTTTGACCGTTACCTAGGTCGATAAGAACCAGTGACGTGTCACCTTTATCTGTGCGCAATTGCGGAGTGATGGTCTTACGAACATCTTCAACACGAGCAAACGCAGTGATGATGAGAGATAGCGGAGACGTTACTTCTTTCTGTTCGCCATTCTCTTCCCACTTGGTCTTCATCGACATTGAGTCTTTACCAACTGGGATAGTTAAACCAAGTGCTGGACATAGCTCTTCACCCACCGCTTTCACTGCTTCGTAAAGACCTGCATCTTCACCCGGGTGACCTGCTGGAGACATCCAGTTTGCAGACAGTTTAATGTGTTTGATATCACCGATGTTTGTCGCAGCGATGTTTGTGATTGCTTCACCAACCGCTAGACGAGCCGAAGCACCGAAGTCTAGTAGAGCCACTGGCGTACGCTCACCCATCGACATTGCTTCGCCGTGGTAAGTGTCGTAGCTTGCTGCGGTTACCGCGCAGTTTGCTACTGGAACCTGCCAAGGGCCAACCATTTGGTCACGCGCAACAAGACCAGTCACCGTGCGGTCACCGATAGTGATTAGGAATGTTTTTTCTGCAACCGTTGGAAGACGTAGAACGCGATCCACTGCTTCGTTTAGCTCGATACCGTCACGGTTAACCGCTGGGTTGTTCGCTTTAAGCGTTTTCGCATCACGGTGCATCTTAGGCGTCTTACCAAGAAGCACATCCATTGGCATATCGATTGGCGTATTCTCGAAGTGTGAATCTTCAAGTTTCAGTTCACGCTCTTCTGTTGCGATACCAACAACTGCGTATGGTGCACGTTCACGCTTACAGATCGCATCGAATACTTCCATATTCTCTGGCGCAACAGCCATTACGTAACGCTCTTGAGATTCGTTACACCAGATCTCAAGTGGGCTCATGCCTGGTTCATCATTTGGTACATCGCGCAGTTGGAAGATACCACCACGTTCGCCATCGTCTACAAGCTCTGGAAGTGCGTTCGAGATACCGCCCGCGCCCACATCGTGGATAAATGCGATAGGGTTAGCATCACCAAGTTGCCAACAACGGTCGATTACTTCCTGACAGCGGCGTTCCATCTCTGGGTTTTCACGCTGTACTGAAGCGAAATCTAGGTCTTCTGCTGATTGACCAGATGCCATTGAAGAAGCTGCACCACCGCCAAGACCGATGTTCATTGCAGGACCACCAAGTACGATTAGGCTTGCACCTACTGGGATCTCTTTCTTCTGAACGTGCTCGTCACGAATGTTCCCCATACCACCAGCAATCATGATTGGCTTGTGGTAACCACGAACCTCTTCACCAGCGTGCGAGTTAACTTTCTCTTCGTAAGTACGGAAGTAACCAAGTAAGTTTGGACGACCAAATTCGTTGTTGAACGCCGCGCCACCAAGTGGGCCTTCTAGCATGATATCTAAAGCGTTAACGATGCGACCCGGCTTACCGAAATCTGTTTCCCATGGCTGTTCAAAACCAGGGATACGTAGGTTAGAGGTAGTGAAGCCAACAAGACCTGCTTTTGGCTTACCACCGATACCAGTCGCGCCTTCATCACGGATTTCACCACCAGAACCAGTAGAAGCACCCGGCCAAGGAGAGATAGCAGTTGGGTGGTTGTGCGTTTCCACCTTCATTAGGATGTGCGCTTTCTCTTGGCTATAGCCGTACTGGCGAGTTTCTGGGTTCGGGAAGAAACGACCTACATCAGAACCTACCATTACGGCTGCGTTGTCTTTGTACGCAGACAGTACGTTTTCAGGCGTAGTTTCGAATGTGTTCTTGATCATCTTGAACAGAGACTTCTCTTGCTTAACGCCGTCGATAGTCCAATCTGCATTGAAGATCTTGTGACGACAGTGCTCTGAGTTCGCTTGTGCAAACATCATTAGCTCAATGTCAGTCGGGTTGCGTTCTAGCTTATTTACGAACGCATCGTAAAGGTATTCGATTTCATCATCTGCAAGTGCAAGACCTAGGGTAACGTTTGCGTTTTCAAGCGCAGCACGACCGCCGTTTAATAGGTCAACATCTGCTACAGGAGCAGGTTCCGCCGCTTGGAATAACGCATTTGCTGCATCAAAATCAGTAAATGTCACTTCCATCATGCGATCATGGATGAGTGCTTTTACATCAGCAATTTGAGCATCGTTAAGAGGAGTTGATGTCTCTACGTAGTATGCAGTGCCGCGCTCAAGACGTTTTACTTTGTCTAGACCACAGTTGATTGCGATATCAGTAGATTTAGAAGACCAAGGCGAAATAGTGCCCGGACGAGGCGTAACAAGAAGTAGAAGACCTTCTGGCTCATGCTCTTCGATCGTTGGACCGTAAGTCAGCAATTTTTCCAGTTTTTCCAACTCTTGAGCATCAAGGTCAGACTTTAGATCCGCAAAGTGCATGAACTCAGCGTAAATGCCAGTGACAGGCAGATCTTGTTCACGACAAAGTTCCAGTAGTTTATTAACACGAAACTCAGAAAGAGCTGGGGAGCCACGCAAAATTCTCATGTGCTTAGGTCTCTTATTGCAAGTGATTAAGGTGATATTGGAATAAATTCAGTGGGTTATACTGTTTTCTTCGAAGCTATTCCCGAAGGTTTTTCAAACCTATGCCGATGCCACCTCTTCGTTGCGAGCGCATTATATAGCAATTGTTTTTGTGATGTAACACCAAAAGCAACCGTTTGCGTCATTTTTTTCGTCAAATTTGAATTACGACTAAAATGTCGATAAATCACACAATGTCGCACTCTATCTGTCTGATTCACTTTGCCCCACCTGCTCGCTTTGATATAAAGGCAACTAGAAATTTATCGAGACGTACCGAATTAATGCAAATAAGTCAGTTCAACCGACTCAAGCGCAGCGCCCTACTTTTCGCTTCTGTGCTTTTACTTTCTGCCTGTCAGATTGAGTCGGAACCCAAAAGTGAATTCGAGCAAATCCAAGAGCGCGGTGTCCTACGTGTTGGCACGCTAAATAATCAACTCTCCTACTATATCGGTCCTGATGGCCCTGCTGGCTTGGATTATGAACTGGCGCGTAAATTTGCAGAACAACTCGGCGTTAAGCTCGAGATCAGACCCGCTTTTCGTCAGGCAGAGTTATTCCCTGCCCTGAAAAAAGGCGATATCGATATTATTGCGACAGGTTTAAACCAAACCTCTCAAGCGGTGCAACGCTTCCGTCCTGGGCCTGCTTACTACTATGTGAGTCAGCAAGTGGTGTACAAAAAAGGCCAGCTTCGTCCTCGTGATATAAATCAACTCATCAACTACCAAGAGTCGAAAGATGAGAAAGCGGGCAATGAAGACACGAACGCCGGAGCAGAGACGCTACAAATCGTTGAACAGTCTCAATTTGTTCCAACACTGACGGCACTACAAAAAGAGCACCCAGAGCTTCAATTTGAAATTGTGGGTGATGCGGATACTCGAGATCTACTGAAACACGTATCGACAGGTGAACTACGTTTTACCGTTACAGACTCTGTGGAACTGTCTTTGGCTCAGCGCCTTTACCCAGATCTAGCTTTGGCTTTTGAGCTAACCGAAGACCAACCCGTTTCTTGGTTCACTCGTCGTTCTGAAGATGAAAGCTTGTATGCCATGTTGATCGAGTTCTTTGGCAACATTAAGCAGTCTGGCGAACTCGCGACGCTCGAAGAGAAATACATCGGCCATATTGAAGCGTTCGACTACGTAGACACGCGTGCCTTTATTCGCGCCTTGGATAACACCTTGCCGAAATGGTCACCACTGTTCCAAAAATACAGTGAAGAGTTCGACTGGCGCTTGATTGCAGCCTTGGCATACCAAGAGTCTCACTGGAAACCGAAAGCGAAATCGCCAACTGGCGTGCGCGGAATGATGATGCTAACGCTGCCAACAGCGAAGAGTGTTGGGGTAACGGATCGCCTAGATCCAGAGCAGTCCGTACGTGGTGGTGTGGAATACCTTCGCCGTATCGTGGCTCGTGTGCCAGATTCAATTAATGAACATGAGAAGATTTGGTTTGCGTTGGCCTCTTACAACGTGGGTTATGGCCATATGATGGATGCAAGACGCTTAACGAAAGCGCAAGGTGGCGATCCAAATGCATGGGCAGATGTGAAAGAGCGCCTACCATTGCTACGTCAGAAACGCTTCTACAGCCAAACTCGTTATGGCTATGCTCGCGGTGATGAAGCTCGTAACTACGTCGAAAATATTCGTCGCTACTACCAGTCGATCATTGGTCACGTCAGCCAAAAGCCAGCGATTGATGAAGACACAGAAGATCTACAAGTGATCCCGCCACTCAATCCAGATTTGTTAATTTCTGGAGCAGTGAAAACCTTGGCGGAGCAGACTTCTGGAGCGGTGGAAACGATCTCCAACACTGAGGAAAGTTCACCTCAAGAGGCGGAACAGACACCCGAACCAAAAGCAGAATAAACCTTTCGAAAATAGCGAGCTCACAGCTCGCTATTTTTTTATTGAGTCAACAGATAAAGTTATCTAGAATCCTTTCTTTCGGGCTAATCTAGCTTGTGCTGCTCCTTGGTGCCTTACCAAGATTGGGCTCGCATAACATAGAGGCTCTTTTGGTCACCTCTCCTCGAACTGATGCCACCTTCGTCCGTAAGCGTGCCTCATCAGAATGTCATCGATTGATAATAAATCAGACACTTTGCCATGCGAGTGTCGGAGAGTGTGTTCGTTGTCTGCAAGAGGTTCTGATAATGAGAAAACGCAGAGTGCAGTCAAAACGTTTGAATAAGACAGTGGCTGCTAACCGCCGTAAGCGCAAGCTTACGTGTATGAAAAAGAAAGTCAGTGCACGTAACCGTGTTTTCGTTCACCTTGTGAATCACTGAGAACTTAAAGCAAACATCTACTCTTGGGTAGGTGTTTGCTAAAGGCTACTCGTGGCTAAAAGCCCAAGTCCCCCACCTTTAAGAAGCCCTTTTCCTTAAACTATTCGCCCTTTGTTTCCTGTCCATCATCGTTCGCTCTTTGCGCTTGCTTCTTAGCTTTAATCTCTTTGCGACGACGCTTGAAAAACGCTTGTAACTGCGAGCGACATTCATCCTCTAGCAACCCACTTTCGACTGTCGCGTAATGATACGCCGCTTGGCTTTCGAACAAGTTCAATACCGTCCCTGCCGCACCTGCTTTTAAATCAGGCGCACCGTAAACGACTCGTTTCACTCGGCTATGTAGCAACGCACCAGCACACATTGGGCAAGGCTCCAGCGTGACATACAAAGTGGTATCAAGCAGTCGATAGTTTTCTAAAGCCTCTCCTGCTTTGCGTAACGTCTGGATCTCGGCATGAGCAGTCGCATCATGAGCACAAATAGAGCGGTTCCAACCTTCCGCAATGATCTCTCCGTCTTTCACTAAAACAGCACCAACCGGCACTTCCCCTTCTGCTTCTGCTTGCTCTGCAAGCTCCATCGCACGGCGCATAAATAGTTCGTCTTGAGGGGAAAACTGAGAATCTGACAAAAGGAGGCTCCGGTATTGGGGATAGATCGTGATTGAAAGTGGATTTTAACCTTCAAAGAGGGGAAGTGGAAGCGGGATGATTTTGCCTGTTAGGGTACAAATACCGTGATTCAAAGCAGTTTGATCATCATCCTCAAGAGCGAGGTACGAGCGAGTTGGGGATCTCTTTATTTTGTATCCCGAAGGGCAAAGTCCGTTCCCGACTCTCAAAACAAAAAAAAGCGCCAGTCTCTCGACCAGCGCTTTCGAATTACCAATACCTAAATAGTTGGTGTTGTAGCTAGGCAACAAGCAAGTTCAGCCCTATGAGCATAGAGGCTCTATGTGATTAGGGTGAACTTGCGCAGTTAACAACGCTACAGCGCCAAATATGACGGTATTTACATTGTGTAAGTGTATGGCGCTTGGATACCTAGAGGAATACCTAGCATCCAGTAAGCAACTAGGAAGATAGACCAACCGATTAGCATAGCAATCGAGAATGGCATCATTAGAGACGCTAGCGTACCGATACCTGTCGACTTCACGTAACGTTGACAGTAAACCACTACTAGAGGGAAGAATACCATCAGAGGTGAAATGATGTTCGATACAGAGTCACCTACACGGTAAGCCGCTTGAGATAGCTCAGGCGAGATACCTACAGCCATTAGCATAGGAACTAGGATAGGACCGATAAGAGCCCATTTCGCTGATGCAGAACCAATTAGAAGGTTTACAGAAGCTGTTAGAAGAATCATACCGATGATAGTTGCTTCACCTGGTAGGTTCATCGTTTTCAGGCCTTCCGCACCGTATAGCGCTAGCATCGTACCGATGTTTGATTGCGCGAATGCAGATAGGAACTGCGCACAGAAGAACGACATGACAATGTATGCGCCCATCGTAGACATAGTATCCGCCATCGCTTTGATGATGTCGTTGCTTGTCTTGAACGTGCCAGAAACGCGACCGTAAACGTAACCTGGAATGATAAACAGGATGAAGATCAACGGAACGATAGACTTCATGATCGGCGCAGAGAACGCTGTGATTTCACCTTCAGGTGAACGCAGTGCAGAGTTTTCTGGGATAAGCGCCACAACAAGAAGTGCGATACCTGCCATCATAGCCCAACCAGCGTAACGGAACGCTTTTGATTCAGTTTCAGTGAAAGAACCAAGATCTGGTGCTTTTTCTGCATCTTCATCAACAGGCGTGTTCGCTAGGCGAGGTTCGATGATTTTCTCAGTTACATACCAACCAATAGCAACGATGATTACTGAAGATAGACCAGTAAAGAAGATGTTAGCTAGAGGGTTTACTACGTATTCAGGGTCTAGAACCTGTGCCGCTGTTTGCGTGAAGCCAGCTAGTAGAGGGTCGATCCCTGAAGGGATGAAGTTTGCAGAGAAACCACCTGATACACCTGCGAACGCTGCCGCGATACCCGCTAGAGGGTGACGACCTGCTGCGTGGAAGATGATACCACCAAGAGGAATAACTAGAACGTAGCCCGCATCCGCCGCAGTGTGCGATACGATTGCCACAAGAATTAGCATTGGAGTAAGAAGTTTTGCTGGCGTGAAGTTCAGCATCTTCTTAAGACCAGTTGTGATGAAGCCAGAAGAATCGGCAACACCTACACCCAACATCGCTACAAGAACGATACCAAGTGGCGCAAAGCCAGTGAACGTTGTCACCATGTTAGCAAGGAAACTTGCTAGTGCTTCACCTGTTAGAAGGTTAGTAATAGTAAGAGCTTCGCCAGTTCGAGGATTTAGAAGGTCGAAAGAAACATTCGACAAAAGTGCAGACGCAGCCCAAGTAATGATTAGTGCCCAGAAGAACAAAATCGCTGGATCAGGGATTTTATTACCTGCTCGCTCGATAAAGTTCAGAAAGCGATCCATACCGCTCGGCTTCGGTGACGGTGCTTTATTTACTGCTTGGTTACTCATGGTAACTCCATATGAATGATGTTGGTGCCATGGCCTATTTGAATAATTATAACGGCCTATTTTCAACCGAGCATTCTATTAAATAGTGATTAAGAAAGCACAAGGTTCTACGTTTTTTTCCATATTTGGAGACATATTTTGCAAAAAAGTTATATCAATTAAACATAAAAAAACAGTAGCACACCATTCACATTAACAGTTGCAAAACCACCTGTTAACCACCGAAATTAGCAATAAAAAGCGTCAATATTAACGATAAAAGTAATTATAAGCGGAATAGAAAACACCTCAGTTTTCGAACTCACTGTACTGCGAAATCATAGTTTTCAATTCAACAGATTGTGTTTCCCCCATCCGGTCTTGCCAGCTAGAAGTAATGGTAATGGTTTTGAGTGAACCAGAGACTGTTGCCGCTGGAACTTCCCATTCCACAATGTAAGCTCCCGCAGTAGAAGATCCTGTCATGATCGAAGCAAAAGAGGCAGTAGAAATTGTAGAAAGCGCATCAGAAGCGCCACGAGTCCGAAACCTCTCGAGTTTATTTTCCGCTAAGCGTAGCGCCTCAATATTGTGAATCGCATATTCTGATTTGCGTTCCATATAGATTTGCAGCTTTGTCAGGCCAAGTGCGCCGATGCCGAGTAGCAAGAATGAAATGAGCACCTCAATTAAACTAAAACCTTGTTGTTTAGAGATCATTCCAAGAGCCCTTTTTCCACTTGAATTTAATGATCGGATCGACCACCTCATCTATGTTATCTCGGTTGTATGCAAAATTTAGAGAGTTCACAAAATAAGCACTATAACCAGGGCTATCTAACACTTGTCCACCCGAAAAACTAAAGGAACCGCGTTGGAGGTAAACGACTTTATCTAAAGCAAGCGTGGGAAAGTTAGCCGCATCTCCAAAGTGATCTTTGGCCTCGAATAAGTCCCAATGTGTATCCAACCCTGTAAGTGAGTTGGTTGTGAGTTGATAAAGCATACCGGGGAAAGTCATAGAGCCATGTACAGCGAAGATACCATCTTGAATCAAGAGTAATATTGGCGTTTCTCCTGTTGCATCAAAGGCTTCGTTGAGATAATCAATGCCACCTTTGATTGGTACCCCATCAGAATCATTCTCATAACCTCCAGAGCTATTCTTTTTCGAGGAAGTAAACTCACAGGACCCAGTCACCCAAATATGAGTTTTGCCTGCTGAAATTTGCTCCCCAACTTTCTTTCCACAATCGGTAACGATTTGATTGGTTGAATCATCGTAATCAATCGCAGTAAAACCCCAGTCAGATTTCACAGAATCCCAATTACTACGCTGCTCTCTAAAAATGTCGAAAAATGGCTCTAGGTCTGCGTCTTGAATAAAGTCCTCACCATAGCCTGAGTCAGAAGCAGTGACACTCTTATGTTCTGCTTTACAATCTATGTTGTTGTGAACAAAATCTGCATAAGGCGCTGAGCCATGGATAACCCCTTGATTAGTCGCCCCAGCTCGAGAATGGAAAGCATTTTTATAGCGAATAGCCACACATTCCCACCCACTACCGACTAACTCTCCAGGATCTGGTGTCGAAAAAGCAGAGCTGCCATTCACATATAAATCAGTGCTACTTTTTAGTGCTCCAGAAGCTCTTCCACGAGATAGAACTAGTTGCTTTTCAATGGTTCGGCTAGAACTCGCAACGGGCTGACTTAGCACCTTATTGTCGGGTTCTAAAGTTAGTTGATGCAGGTCTAACGGTGTTTCACATCTGTTTGAAATTAGTGACGTTGCAGAAGAAACATCACCTGTACTTTGAACTAAAGAATAGAAACACTCCAATCCCCCCTCAGCACGCCAATGCTCTTGCCGCGCTTCAATCTGGTTATTAGCACGTTTGATCTGATAGAAAAGAGACTTGTAGCTACCAAGCGACATCATTAACGCTGCGACAAGTAATACGCTGACAACCAGTAACGCTGCTGCACCTTGTTCTTTATTCATTATTGCCAGTTCCTTTGTTTCACCGTAAAGGACTGCTCGGTACGAGTACCCGTCGCATCTTTTAACTCTGTTCCCAATGTAACCGTCACCAAGGCACTCTCAGCATCGGTATTTCTTACCGTAGCCGCTACCAACGAAAATTGATTTACATGAATGGCTTTCTTATCAAAAAGCGTGTTACATGATCCCGTTCCAGATAAAGCGATCACATCAGCCACACTCCAAAGCGTTGCTTGTTTTTTTTCACATACAAACAGAGATTCAGGCGTATCGATTCGCTGTTCATACACCACGTTTTTATACAAAGGTGTCGCTCCTGAAGTTCCGACATTGTAGGCGTAAGCAATAAGCCCCATTCCCGGAGCATCAAGAGTAAAAATCGTATTGCTGGCGCCCGAAATTTTCACGGAGTTCCCATCGCTACCATCAAATCCTGCACGCTGAATATCACTTTTCATCATCTGTAAAACACTGGCCGTATTTTGCAATAGCATCAGCTCCTTTGAGCGCTCCATCGCTACCTTCTGACCACTGATATAAAGCGAGCCGACGATACCCAAAGAAATCAGCCCTAAAGAAGAAGCAATCATGAACTCAACGAGGCTGGCACCTTTTTGGTTAAACATATTCACCTCTTAAGAACACGTTGAGTAACCGAAGAACTCGGTATTGTTGCTATCGCTGCATACACGAACGCGAGCAGAAAGAGTATGGGAGATGAGTTTGAGTGCTTTTGTAGATTCTCCTACCGGATAGAATTTGATATTGCCGGAAGAAGGGCGACCATGAACGTCGTCGAAACTGATTTGGTCGGAAGCGTAATTAGGTGTAACGACGATCCCTTCATAAGGCGCTCCTGAAAAAGAGAACAAAACCGTCCCTGCGCCCTCCGTTCCGTTATCAGTAAGATCGATGCGCCAGTGACCATCATCAGATGAACTATCGGGCATGATAAAGTGCGCCCACAACCTCTCTCTGCGCAATACCGCTTCTGACTTACCTTGAATAACAAAGCCATGCAGTTCATTCGCTAAGCGCTGCATTTTGTTGGTTTCAAAAACATTTTGGAAATAAGGAGCAGCAGCCGTGAGCAAAACACCCAGCACGGCGATAGTGATCAGAAGCTCCAATAATGTAAACCCGCGAGGCATTTCCCAAATTCCTATGCAAACGGCAAGAGGACCGTAATTCATCTTGCGCAGATGCTATCACCTGAGAAAAATAGGCGGAAAAGTGAAAAGGAAACTACTCGTCATGATTCGAATTTCTGGTTGTAACGGATACAACAAACGATTTAGAGGGATGACATTGATCGAAATACTGATAGCAGTTGTGATTATTGGAATCATCGCGGCTATCGCTTATCCGTCATATACCAACCACACCATTACGGCACACCGCACCGTTGCTCTAAGCGATATCAGTCGCATACAACTGGAGCTAGAAACCTCTTACAACGGTGGGTACGATTGGAGTAGTATCATCTCTGGCGGGACTTGTACGATCTGCGACTCCGATTCAAATCGCTTTTCATTTAGTATCGCAAGCACATCCAGCGCAGCTTATGTTATCGAAGCAACGGCAAAAGCCGATTTAGGGCAAAACGGTGATAACTGTTTCCCTAGTGGGGTAAATAAAATAACCCTAACGTCCACCAACATAGAGTCACCGAGTGCATGTTGGGATTAGCCCTTTCGAGAATAGATAAAGACAACTTAGACGACAAGTTCGATGCCATAAAGTCACTTTAAATAAAAAGAAAGCAGATACAAAAAAGCCTGCATCACAGCAGGCTTTTTATTGGATTCAACTAACCAGCAATTAGCTTGTTAGGTCATCAAAGAACTTCTTCACGCCGTTGAAGAAGCCTTCAGATTTTGGTTTGTGCTTAGTTGCGGCATCACCACCACAAGATTCATCAAACTCTTTAAGCAATTCTTTCTGACGAGCGCTCAAGTTAACTGGAGTCTCTACTACAAGCTTAACGATTAGGTCACCAACACCGCCACCACGAACGCCTTTCACCCCTTTACCGCGCATACGGAACATACGTCCTGTTTGCGTTTCTGTTGGTACTTTAAGGTTCACACGACCATCTAGTGTCGGAACTTCAACTTCACCACCTAGAGCAGCCATAGCAAAGCTAACTGGCACTTCACAATACAAGTTGTTGCCTTCACGTTCGAAGATATGGTGCTCTTTCACGTGAACTTGTACGTATAGGTCACCTGCTGGTGCACCCATTTCTCCAGCTTCGCCTTCGCCAGATAGACGAATGCGATCGCCAGTATCAACACCTGCTGGGATCTTAACGTTAAGTGTCTTAGTTTTCTGCTTACGACCTTGACCATGACATTCATTACATGGGTCTTTGATGATCTTGCCTTTACCGTGACAGGTAGGACAGGTCTGTTGTACGGCAAAGAAGCCTTGACGCATCTGAACTTGACCGTGACCATGACAGGTACCACACGTTTCAGCTGATGAGCCTTTCTTCGCGCCGCTACCATCACAGGTATCACAGTGAACAAGCGTAGGTACTTCGATCTCTTTTGATACGCCACGAACCGCCTCTTCTAGCGACAGTTCCATGTTGTAACGCAGGTCAGCGCCACGTTGCGCGCGTTGCTGACCACCGCCACGACGGCCGCCACCAAAGATATCACCGAACACATCGCCAAAGATGTCGCCGAAGTCAGCGCCACCGCCACCAAAACCGCCGCCGCCGAAGCCGCCACCGCCTTGTTCAAAAGCTGCATGGCCGTACTGATCGTACGCCGCTTTCTTTTGAGGGTCAGTGAGAATTTCGTACGCTTCTTTTACTTCTTTAAACTTGTCCGCAGCAGACTCATCACCCTGGTTACGGTCTGGGTGGAATTTCATCGCTAGACGCTTGTACGCCTTTTTGATATCGCGCTCAGAGGCATCACGGCCTACGCCTAATACTTCGTAAAAATCACGTTTTGACATGTTCTTCGTCACCAATTAATTACTGCAAACGGCATCATTTACCGCTTGGTGTTTGTATCGTTCTAGGTAAGTGCACTCATTGCAAAATACTTAACTAGAAAGACAGCTTTGACAAACAGACGGGCGTAAGAGTTACCCCAAACGCCCGCGCACAAAGTCTTATCGACTCTAGGCGACCATAGGCCACCTAGTTAGAAATAATATTATTTCTTGTCGTCTTTAACTTCTTCGAACTCAGCATCAACTACGTCGTCTTCTTTAGACTGTTGAGAGTCAGCGTCAGCACCTTGTGCTTGTTGCGCTTGAGCTTGTTGTTGAGCGATTTCCATTAGCTTTTGAGCAGCCGTCATTAGCGCTTGAACTTTAGCGTCGATCGCTTCTTTGTCATCGCCTTTACGTGCAGTTTCTAGCTCAGAGATAGCTGCTTCAATCTTCTCTTTCTCTTCAGCAGGTAGTGCTTCACCAGCTTCTTCTACTTGCTTGCGAGTACCGTGAATCATTTGGTCAGCTTGGTTACGTGCAGTTGCTAGCTCTTCGAACTTTTTGTCCGCTTCTTTGTTAGCTTCTGCTTCTTGAACCATTTTCTCGATGTCGTCATCGCTTAGACCGCCAGAAGCTTGGATAGTGATCTTCTGCTCTTTACCAGTCTGCTTGTCTTTCGCCGAAACGTGTAGGATACCATCCGCATCTAGGTCGAAAGTAACTTCGATTTGTGGCATACCACGTGGTGCAGCTTGGATACCTTCTAGGTTGAATTGACCTAGAGATTTGTTGAAAGACGCTTGCTTACGCTCACCTTGAAGAACGTGGATAGTTACCGCGCTCTGGTTGTCTTCTGCTGTAGAGAAAACTTGGTTCGCTTTAGTTGGGATAGTCGTGTTTTTCTCAACTAGCTTAGTCATTACGCCGCCCATTGTCTCGATACCTAGAGACAGTGGAGTAACGTCTAGTAGAAGTACGTCTTTAACGTCACCAGCAAGTACACCACCTTGAACTGCAGCACCCATTGCTACTGCTTCATCAGGGTTTACGTCGCGGCGAGCTTCTTTACCAAAGAACTCAGCAACTTTCGCTTGAACCATAGGCATACGAGTCTGACCACCAACTAGGATTACGTCAGTGATGTCGTTTACAGATAGGTCAGCGTCAGCTAGAGCAACTTTTAGTGGCTCAAGAGAACGTTGTACTAGGTCTTCAACTAGAGATTCTAGTTTCGCACGAGTCACTTTCACGTTCATGTGCTTAGGACCAGTCGCGTCTGCAGTTACGTAAGGTAGGTTTACGTCAGTTTGAGAAGTAGAAGAAAGCTCGATTTTCGCTTTTTCTGCTGCTTCTTTAACACGTTGCATCGCTAGTGGATCGTTCTTAAGGTTGATGCCTTGCTCTTTGTTGAACTCGTCTACTAGGTAGTTGATTAGACGCGTATCAAAGTCTTCACCACCAAGGTGAGTGTCACCGTTAGTTGCTAGAACTTCGAACGTTTTCTCGCCTTCAACTTCATCGATTTCGATGATAGAGATATCGAATGTACCACCACCAAGGTCGTATACCGCGATAGTGCGGTCGCCGCCTGACTTGTCTAGACCGTATGCTAGAGCAGCCGCTGTTGGTTCGTTGATGATACGTTTAACTTCTAGACCTGCGATACGGCCAGCGTCTTTTGTAGCTTGACGTTGAGCATCGTTAAAGTAAGCAGGAACTGTGATAACTGCGCCAGTTACTTCCTCACCTAGGAAGTCTTCAGCAGTTTTCTTCATTTTCTTCAGGATTTCAGCTGAAACTTGAGGAGCAGCCATTTTTTGGCCTTGCGCTTCTACCCAAGCATCACCGTTGTCAGCCTTAACGATTTTGTAAGGCATGATTTCGATGTCACGTTGAACTTCTTCGTCTTCAAAACGACGACCAATTAGACGCTTAATTGCAAATAGCGTGTTAGTTGGGTTTGTTACTGCTTGACGTTTAGCAGGTTGGCCTACTAGCGTTTCGCCGTCTGTGTATGCAACAACAGATGCGGTTGTACGCTCGCCTTCTGCGTTTTCAATTACGCGTGGCTTGTCACCGTCTAGAACAGCAACACAAGAGTTAGTAGTACCTAAGTCAATACCAATGATTTTACCCATCAGGCTATCTCCAAATAAATTCTATTTTCGTTTTGCTATATCCCCTATGTGGGGACGTAGAATCGGGTTTCAACCCTTGCTCACAAACAAAAATAATGTTGTTTGCTTCTCTTATGCCCAATAGATAAGGGCTGCAAATGGCTTTTCAAGGGAGGGAGCAAAAAAAATTAAAAAAAGTTGCGCAAAAGAAGAGATACGAGCGCAACTCTGCCCCCTTCGACTCTTCAATCTCGATTCTCATTTCTATAAAAGAAAAAGCGAGGCATATAGCCTCGCTTTTCAACTAAGAGTGTATTGCAAATTATGCGCTTGCTTGTGCTGGCTCTGCGTCTACCACTTCTTCTTTACCAATCTCACCTTCAGACTTCGCAACAATGGTGTTTACTGCTGTATCACCAACCACGTTAGATGAAGTACAGAACATATCATTGATACGGTCTACGGCTGCGATAATTGCAAGACCTTCTGGCGGAAGACCTAGTTGGTGCAATAGAACACCTACCATCACTACACCGCCACCTGGGACACCACCCGCACCGATAGACAGTAGCAAGATAGTTAGACCAAGAGTAAAGATATCAGCAGTGTTGATTGGCTGACCAAACGCGTTTGCGACAAACATCGTTGCTAGTGCGATGTAGATAGAAACACCAGACATGTTCATTGTTGCGCCCAGTGGTACACCGAAACCAGCTACCGATTTAGATACTTTAAGCTTCTCAGTCAGCGTACGCATTGTTACTGGAATGGTCGCGTTAGAGCTTGCTGTCGATAGCGAGAATAGGATCTGCTCTCGAGTTGCACGTAGGAAAGTTTTTGGCGAAGTGCCCGTCGCAATACCTACTGCCATTGGGTAGAAGAAGAAAATCCAGAACACTAGCATTGCAACAACAAGTGCTACGTAGCCAGCAACAGACATCAATGTGTTTGCATCCAGTGTTGCACCTAGTTGAATCATCAGAGCAAATACACCGTAAGGCGCAAGGCTCATTACTAGACCAACCAGCTTCATCATGATTTCATTCGCCATCTTGAACGTACGAATAGCTGGACCACCACGTGAGTCAAGAGCTTGAATAGCAAGACCTGTCAGGATTGCCATAAAGATGATTTGTAACATGTCGCCATTTGCAAACGCTTGTACTGGGTTGCTTGGAACAATGTTTACCACTAACGAGAAAATGTCAGGAGTTTCTGTTGTTGTTAGTTTAACGGTCTCTGAAATCGTACCCGCTAGATTCGCATCTGCACCCGGTTGGAAAATAAGACCAACGGTGAGTGCCGCAGTAATCGCGATGATGGTGTTGATAATGTATAGAGCAAAGGTTTTACCACCAAGACGACCAAAAGCAGTGATGTCTTTCAGGTCAACGATACCGCATACGATAGATACGTAAACAAGAGGTACTACTAACAGCTTAATCAATGATACAAACATGCCACCAGCGCCTTCTGCTGCGCCAAGTAAATAAGTATCAAAGAGAGCAACGCCACTAAAAAGATACTGAATTGCAGTACCGATCAGAAGACCCGCAAACAAGCCGATAAAAATCTTGCTAGAAAGCGATTTATCCATCATAAATCTCCAAAATGTTGTGTTTGCTATTTATACTTTTATAGTTACATCTGCTGGTTTTTACGGCAGACCTCGCGAATAATACACACCACAGTTACAAAATAAAGACTCTCTTTACGAAATTGTTAATAAATAACATTAAAAGTAAATCGCTAGATCTACATTCATATTCAGAATTAAATGTTGACTGCGAGTGATAACAGGAACTTATAGACACACCCATTCCATGGGTAAGCAAGATAAAGAAAGGATATCCCTTATTGGAAAAATTTTTACCAATAAGAAAAAATTTGAAGGGGATCAAATTTCATTTTGCGCACATATTCAGAGAGATGAATATGTTGATGGTAATGTTTGAAACAAAAACGCCCGCTATTGAATGGTGGGCGTTTTAATATATTTATATCAATGATTTAGTTGATTACTTAGCAACCATAACCATTGCAGGACGAACAACTCGACCGTTTAGCTCATAGCCTTTTTGCATCACAAACATAACTGTGTTTGATTCGTGATCTGGGCTTTCTTGAATAGACATAGCTTGGTGGAATTCAGGGTTGAATGCTTCACCTTCTGGGTTGATCTCTTTCAAACCAAATTTCGATACTGCGTCTACAAACGTCTTGTGTGTTAGCTCAACACCTTCAAGAATTGGCTTAACCACTTCGTGCTCTGCATCTGCAGCTTGGATTGCACGCTCAAGGTTATCGATAACTGGAAGTAGTTCTTCAGCGAATTTGTTCAGAGCGTACTTACGAGCTTTATCGATTTCTTGCTCAGTACGACGACGCATGTTTTCTACTTCAGCTTTAGAGCGAAGAACCGCATCTTGCTGGTCTTTCACTTTTGTTTCGCTAGACAGTAGTGCTGCTTCTAGTTGAGCAATCTTAGCGTCTTTCTCATCACCAATTTCTTCAAGTTCTGCTTCAGCTTCTTGCGCTGCGGCTTCTACTTTCTCAGCTTCTTCGATGATTTGATCAAGCTCTTCTTCTGTAACTTTGTTTTCTTCGTTGCTCATGATATCTCCAGAATTCAACTTAATGTCCTTAAAGCCACTCACGTTTTGTGGGCTTTAACCACATAAAAATTCGCATATTTAGGTAACTTGCCATTATTATGGGGATGAAGATTCCTGATTCAAGCCTCTTTAATGCGGAAATGCTATGAAAAACCCATGTAACGTGATCGCGATTATCGGAAAACCACGAGATCAGCAGGCAATTCAAACTCATAGAGAGTTATACGAATGGCTGACCTCTGAAGGTTACCAAGTCTTTATCGATGATCGCCTTGCTGCAATTTTAGACGAAATCCCGCAAAACCAGTTTGCTAGCCTTGTTGAATTGGGTAAAAACGCCGATCTCGCTATTGTCGTTGGCGGTGATGGCAACATGTTAGGCGCAGCTCGCATCTTGTCTCGTTTTGATGTGGCTGTCATTGGGGTAAACCGAGGAAACTTGGGCTTCCTGACTGACCTTGATCCTGATAACTTTAAAGAAGCACTGAAGGCCGTATTAAAAGGCGAATATATTGAGGAAGAGCGCTTTTTATTGGAAGCAGAAATCCATCGTCACGGTCAAATCAAGAGTCACAACGCAGCATTGAACGAAGCGGTCTTGCACCCTGGCCAAGTCGCGCACATGATTGAATTCGAAGTCTATATTGATAACAGCTTCGCGTTCTCACTGCGTGCCGATGGGTTAATTGTTTCTACTCCAACGGGCTCTACGGCTTACTCTTTGTCAGGTGGCGGCCCAATTTTGTCACCAAGCCTAAACGCGATTTCTCTGGTGCCAATGTTCCCGCATACATTGTCTAGCCGACCGTTAGTTGTGGATGGAAAACGTCGTATCAAACTGGTCGTTTCTCCAGAAAACCGCGGCACACAAGAAGTGAGCTGTGACGGGCAAGTCTCTCTACCAGTGTCTCCAGGCGATGAAATCCATATCTATCAGAGCCCGAACGTTCTCAAGCTGATCCATCCGAAGGACTACAGCTACTATCACGTACTCAGAAATAAGCTTGCTTGGTCAAGCAAACTGTTTTAGCAATAAAGGTTGGTGTGAAAGCATCAACCTTTTTTCTTCTCTGCCATAAAAGCTCTTGTAAAAGCCAAACGACATTCAATCAAGCAACATTAAAATTAATTTTATAAATTTAGATCTTGTGTGCAAAATTTATACAAACCTTAACGCTCGAATTGAATGCTCGATGTCCGATGATATTCTCACCATGAATAGAATACGAACTCTATTTCATACCAGTTATCTCAAAGGACGCATTATGAAAAAAACAATTATATTGTCCGCTCTCAGTATGTTAGCGCTTATGGGCTGCCAATCTGAGGAGGCAAAGGTTACCGATATTTCAAACGCAAAAGCCGAGGACATCACCAACACTAAACGAGCGTTGGCACAACAACTCAGCGAGAGCTACACCGACATAGAACCGATGCTGCGCCGAGACATCACCGCAGAGCACATCAATGTCCCTGTTTCTTCTTTTGTTGAACAAACTCCCCTATCAACTTTCAGTAAACAACTTATACAAGCCGATACACAAATTCGCTCATGGAAAGGCATTTCAGAATACTCAGAACAGCTTCTCGAAGTTCGCCTTGCAAATGAAGCGATGCTAGATGTATGGCAAGAAGGCAAAATTAGCCCCCTATTTGCTTTTGAACCAAGTGGCGATGATGAGCAATGGCAATACATCGAAGCGTACGATGTCTATGGTCAAATCCACCAGTTGGACGTTTATCAACTTCCTGACGTACCGGTTTTGGTTATTGATAACAATAGCTCTGCAGAACTCAAAGCTGGCCTGCAAGCCATGCAAGCAGAGATGAAAAGCTTAGGCCAAGCAACCATGGTCCAGCCGTATCTATCCGATAACCAGCGAGCTAATGCCCCTCTTCTGGCCAGTGCAGCAAGCTCCACTCAACCAATTCAAACCACGCAACTTAAGAAAATTCGTCTTTCAGATGATCAAGAACCTTGGATCTCGGGCAAAGCAGAAATCTACGCCATCGTTACTGGCGTCAATCCAAGCCGTGACGAGCCAGCGTTAGATTTGGTCGAACTTCCATATTTGGATTACGACAATCAAGATTACTATCCGAACCAAATCATCATTCACTGGTCTCGTTACCGTTGGGGGGCGGCGGATATCGTCTTGATGGAGCAAGATGACGGCACCGATTACAAACAGTTAGCCAAGCTGCTTGTTCAGGTTGCAGAAGAGGTTCTGAAGGCAATTCCAGATCCAGAAGTACAGGCATACGCCATTATTCCTCAAATCACGAACAAAATTATCGATGCGATCCCGGATGGAGCACTCACCAACGATGATGATTTTGTCGATGTTTACTACACGCTGATGCAAGACACTTCTTATGTTGACCATCCAGGTGCTGGCGTCAACGCAGTGGTTACTTTAGAGCCGCTCACAATTAACCCAACTCGCCCGTAACTTGTTCAATTTAAATAGGTCGTTGCATTTTCTGCGACCTATTTTTCCCTTCTCCCTCACAAAAAATCGCTTCTTTGAGAAAAAATACCTAACCCACCTTTACTGTATAAAGAAACAGTATATACTGTTTTCTTATACAGTATTGTTCGGTTATACAGGTAAATAAAAATGCTGGCTCATCTAAGTGTTAATAATTTTGCGATTGTTAAATCTTTACAGCTCGAGCTTTCAAAGGGCATGACCACCATCACTGGTGAAACAGGCGCAGGTAAATCTATTGCAATTGATGCATTAGGTCTTTGTTTAGGCGGACGTGCCGATGCAGGCATGGTGCGACAAGGCGAAGAAAAAACAGAAGTCAGCGCAGCCTTTTTACTGGACAACAATCTACACGCAACGCGTTGGCTAGAAGATAACGACCTGCTGGATGGCAGCGAATGTATCTTGCGTCGCATCATCACTAAAGAGGGCCGCTCTAGAGCCTTCATCAACGGCAGCCCAGTCCCACTTTCACAACTCAAATCTCTTGGGCAGTTGTTGATCAACATCCATGGACAGCACGCCCATCATCAACTGATGAAAAGCGAGCATCAAATGGCCATGCTTGACCAATATGCAGGACATTTAAACTTATTAAAAAGCACACGCAGTGCTTACCAGCATTGGCGTCAGGCAGACAATAACCTTAAGCAACTAAAAGAGAACAGCCAGCAAAACCAGGCGCAAAAACAGTTGCTTGAATACCAAATCAAAGAACTGAATGAGTTATCGCTAGGTGAAGAAGAATTCGCAGAGCTCGAGCAAGAGCACAAACGACTGTCCAACAGCGGTGAACTTGCCGCTACCTGCCAGCAAGCCATCGAACTTATTTACGAAGGTGAAGAAGTCAATGCGCTTGGTATTTTGCAATCGGCCAATCACTCCCTAATCCAATTAGCGGAATTAGATGAGAAATTAGCTGAACTACCAAACATGCTGTCAGAGGCAATGATCCAGCTAGAAGAAACCAAAAACGAACTTCGCAGCTACCTTGACGGCATTGATGTCGATCCGGGTCGCATGGCTTATGTAGAAGAACGTTTTTCTAAAGTGATGTCGATGGCTCGCAAACACCATGTGATGCCTGATGAGCTCTACCAACACCACCAAGATCTGCTAGCACAAATTGAAGCACTAGATTGCTCTGATGAACGCTTGGATGAATTAGCACAAGAAGTGGAACAGAAATACCAAAGCTTCTTAACTCAAGCAGAAAAACTGCACAAATCACGCAGCCGTTATGCCAAAGAATTGAACAAGCTAATCACGCAAAGCATGCACGAGTTGAGCATGGAAAAAGCCATGTTCAGCATCGAAGTGAACAACGAAAACGCGCATCCATCTCCACTAGGCATGGACAGCGTATGCTTCTTGGTTTCAACCAACCCAGGTCAGCCATTGCAGCCTATCGCTAAAGTCGCGTCTGGTGGTGAGCTATCGCGTATCTCCTTAGCGATCCAAGTAATCACCGCTCAAAAAGTCGACACACCAAGCTTGATCTTCGATGAAGTGGACGTAGGTATCAGTGGCCCAACAGCGGCCGTAGTTGGCAAGATGCTACGCAAACTAGGTGAATCGACCCAAGTCATGTGTGTTACCCACTTGCCGCAAGTTGCTGGTTGTGGTCACCAACAGATGTTTGTCGCGAAACACACCAAAAGCGGCCAAACTGAAACACAAATGCGCTCACTGGATGAAGAGCAACGTGTGGCAGAACTCGCTCGCTTACTTGGTGGCAGCCAAATCACTGACTCTACACTGGCAAACGCAAAAGAACTGCTTATTGCAGCTTAACGACTTAGCCTTAATAAGGGGATGAAATATGGATATCAGGACAGTCAACCATGAAAGCTGTTTAGATCTCGTCCCCATTTTTACCGAATTAGAGCAGTACTACTTCAAAGAACAAGCAGCCACCGAGAAAGAGCTGGCACATTATCTCAAGTACAAAGTCTTTTCAGAGTACTCAGGCGTCAAAGTTATTGCTGCATACAATAACGATACCATAATGGGGTTTGCGACTTACACCGTGATGTTTCCTGCGCCGAAACTCTCCGGGCAAATGTACTTGAAGGACCTATTCGTGTCCTCTTCTGCGCGAGGAAAAGGCGTAGGACTAAAGTTGATGAAATATCTCGCGTCTCTTGCCGTCAATCATGGTTGTCATCGATTAGATTGGACAGCAGAAAGCACAAACCCTATCGCAGGTCGGTTTTACCAATCGATTGGCGCTGAGCGAGTCAACGAGAAAGAGTACTATCGCTTTTCCGACGATACTCTACTTGAGTTTTCACAAGCCAAATAACCACTGAATTTTCTCCTTCATTGGCCTGACAAACATGCCATTATTGTGCGTGACAAACTGTTCAGTTCTCGGTTTAAGCGAATTTGTGAGTCATGTTCTGTCATTTAGCGTGCAATATCAGCGAATAAATGCAACTCAACTCAAAATTCGTTGTCAGATTTCCTACCATACGACGCATAGCTTTTTACATCTGCGTCGAGCTTGTTTATTATCAGCGCAGTATTTTAAAGGTTACTAAGAAATTATTATGCAATTAAAGAAGTGGTTAGTTGCCGTACCATTAGCAATGACATTGCTGACAGGATGTTCGGTATTGGAAAGACTGGTTTATCGTATTGATATCAACCAAGGCAACTATGTAGAACAAAGTGCGGTTGATAAATTAAAGTTTGGGATGACTAAAGCACAGGTTCGCTACGTTCTTGGTTCACCTATGTTGGTTGAAAATGGCTACCCGAACACGTGGTACTACATTTACCATCACACACCAGGTCACGGTGATTCCGTGCAAAAAGATCTGATCGTTCAATTTAGCGATCAAGGTACGCTGGCTGATCTAACTGGCGACTACCCAAAAAGCGATGCGTTTTACGAGAAGATTCAGTAAACAACTTTTATTTTCGCAGTATTCCTAAAGCCTCCTCATGGAGGTTTTTTTATTGCTTGTGTACCGTCCTAAATAAG
>NZ_JPRD01000059.1 GCF_000817815.1 Vibrio owensii CAIM 1854 = LMG 25443 | reverse complement strand
AATTGGGAGTCCATATACAGGATGACGGATGTTGGTAGATACGTTGCTCGCGATATCCTTATATTTGGTATGTATCCAAAGTTGGGTCATTCCAGCGAGTCCAAGCGAGACTAGGAATCTGCTAACCACTCGCTGGGAAATAGCGATAGCCTCAGGACTTAACAGCACTCGGTGAGTAGATCCTGAATCACTTCGTTACTCGTCGTTTAGGGTGACCGGTTCTAAATAAAAATGCCGCTCCTAGCAAGGTGAGCGGCATGCTTCGTTTCCCGTTTCCCGTTTCCCGTTTCCCGTTTCCCGTTAATTCAATTCCACGTTCTTCATCTCAGGATGCTTCAATAACATCACGCGAATCCAGTGGTGTACCACCCACATCACCATTGCGGTCAGTAGCACTGCTACGAATATCGAACTGAATCGGTACAAGATGGAGAAGAACGCGTCTTTCTGCTCAGGCACTAATGACGTGGTCAGTGGAACAGACAGGGCAGACATCGCCGAGAACGCAATGGCGGCTTTGACTTGTCCTTTCGTTAGCCACAAACAGAATGGCCCCATAGCGATAGTAAACGCTAGCCAGAACAGCAACCCATGACCAAACCAACTGCCCAAGATTAACTGCACCGCCATACCCGCGATACAACCTAGCGCTGTGCCAATGATACGGATTTTCGCCATGGCCATTGAGCCCGCTAGTGTCATTGGCGTTAGGATGATAAGGATCGAAGCTTGTGCCGAAAGTGAATCGTACAAATCACCAATTTGGAACACCAAAAACGCCGCCATCGCTACCACCCAACCCATAGCGACTTGGCTGATGTAGTCTATGTCGCTTTTTACAGGCGTAGTCATTTCTGTTTGCAAGATCTTCGATTCCGGCTCAGGGAATAGCCAATAGGCGAGGGCACAGACGAAAATATTACTGAACGAAATCACCCAAAGGTTGACGTTGAACTCTTCAATATCCATGAAGTCGTAGCTCGCGAAGTTGAGCACGATCGAGCCAACCAATAACCCCATGTAACCAAACAAGTAGGTTTTTGGGTTCATCATCGCGATGCATTTAAACAGCATCATAATGCCTACTGCCGCGAACATCAGAGTAGGATGGAACTGTAAGTATTCGAGAATAAAGGTGGCTTGAACCGTGGTCCAAACTGCCGAGAACAGCACCATCAATACCAGTGGCAGACTGAAGTGGTCCATACGGCCGAGCACGAACAGTGGCAGCATGACGGCAAAGAAACCGTAAGACCAACCAAAGATCATGCTCAACGCCAAACCCATTGAGCAGCCGAACCAAATGCGTAAGGTTTTCATCGCAGCCGCCTAGTAGATAAAGTGGAACCAGCTAGCAAGGTAGATTTGAACTTGTGCCATCATTGCCCAGAACGGACTGTTGTCTGGGTAAAGGACGATAGTGGCACGAGAACCGACGAACAGAGAGGAAGGCAAGGCTTCTTCACTAGTAAGGTTCACGCGAGTTCGCTGCGCATCACGTACCCAACGGTTGTTCACTTCGACCTTGGTCAGTGCGCCGTTTGGAGTTTGTTGTGCGGCCGCAACACCGTAATCTCGGCTCGATAATTCGAAGTCGTACACAGAACCAGGGTTAGCATCGAACGCCACCATTGCATGGTAGTCTTTGCTTACTCCCGCCACAGACTTCTCGCGGAAATCCGCTGCCACCCACATTGAGCCTGTTGGGACAAACGTGAGCAATGGCATGTTGGTGTTTGCCATGGTGCCGACTTCCAATTGCAGATTCGTTACCACGCCATCACTTGGAGCTAGGACTGCGGTGTTGGTTAGGTCTAGCTGTGCCTTCTCAATGCCATTTTTCGCAATTCGGACTGCTGTGCTTTGGCCTTTTTTGTCACCAAGTTGTGCTTCAATCACTTTCAAGTTTTGTTGTTCTGCTTTGAGCGCAGCTCGCGATACTTGGTTTTGTGCGAAAGCGTTGTCCAAGGTGGATTGAGAAATTACTTTCTGTTTCGACAGCTTTTGCAAACGTGAGTATTCGCGGTGTGCGTTATTGTAGGTCGCTTCTGCTCGCGCAATGTTCGCCAATGCCGCTTCGCGTTGTGAGTAAAGAGTGGCCTCTTTTTCGTAAGCTGATTGCAGTGACAACTCTGCTTGCTCTAGGGCAATTTTGTATTTGCGGTCATCGATTTTGAATAGCACATCGCCTTTGTGTACCGACTGGTTGTTGTCGATAAGCACGTCGGTCACTTTGCCGGAGACTTCTGGCGCGACTTGCACTACATAACCCTGAACTCGCCCTTCGGTGGTGATTGGCGCGTGACGGTCTGCAATGATGATGTAGAAAAAGAGTACAATGAACAGGACAATAAGTGTTCGCATCCAGTGTTTGAATTTATGATCCGCTGTCATAAGAGATACCTGAATTTATGGCGCTAACAAGCAAATAAGACAGGCGATTATAGAGAAGTTGGTCACAGTTCAGTAGAATGACATTAAGTGCATGAATGACCTAAAAGTAGGACAATGAACGTAAGTTTTGATGATCTTCATCTGTTTAGCCAAACCGTTGTACACGGAGGCATCAGTGCTGCCGCAGACGCTAACCAATTACAGCGATCCAAAGTGAGCCGCAGACTACAGGAATTGGAAAAAGCGCTAGGCTGCCAATTGCTGATTAGAACCACGCGAACCATTGAGTTGACGGAGCACGGCAAGCGTCTGTTTGAGCTGGTGGGACAACCGATTGAGCATATTCAGCAAGGCTTGAATGTAATGCACGAATATCAACAAGAACTGACGGGCAAAGTGCGCGTCGCGATTCCGTCTGCATTGATGAGCTCAGCCGCGTTTAACTGGATCATTAACGAATACACCACGCGCTACCCTGAGATGTCGGTGGAGATTGAGAATCACCAAGAGAGTGTCGACCTCAAGCGTCAGGCGTTTGATCTTCAGCTTCTTCCTAGCGTGGCGAAAGTGTCGGACGACAGTTATGTTCAATTCAGCTTGTTGCCTTACCGCAGTCATTTTGTGGCGTCTAAAGCCTACCTAGAGGCGCATTCACCATTAAAAACCATGGAAGATTTAAAGCATCATCGTTTGCTCACCAACCGTTACAACGCGGACTTACTCGACTCTGAACTGCATGTGGCATTGAAATCAGATGATTTGAATTTGCTTCGCTCTATGGCGATCGCAGGCAACGGTATTGCGTTTATCCCTCAAGTGCATTCCAAGCCGGCATTGGAAGACGGCATGCTGGTGGAAGTCCTGTCAGAGTTTACCCATCCTAAGCAGCACCTGACTTTGATTTATCCATCTAATCTGTTTTTGCCGAACAAGGTAAAAGTGCTGATTGAACTGTTTCGAGAGCGATTCAAATAGCGTGAGCGGACAATAACTTTGCGAATTTGCCCATCTGATTATCCTGCGCTTCTGGTACATTCGTTTTATTCAAAGGCTTGAGCTGAGTGATGCTCAAGCCGCTCACAGGAGATGAGAATGTTATCAAAAAACACCACCGGACTGATTGTTGTCGATGTTCAAGGTAAGCTGGCAACGCTCATGCACGAAAGCGAAGCCCTGATTGAAAGCACCACCAAGTTAGTCAAAGGCGCAAAAGTGCTTAACTTGCCGATTGTTTGGTTGGAGCAAAACCCAGATCGCTTAGGGCCAACGGTTGAGCCGATTCGTGAAGTGCTCGCGAAAGATCACTTACCCATCGCCAAGTACACCTTTGATGGTTGCAAAGAACCGACATTCAAACTCGCGGTAGAAAACGCCAAAGTCGACACTTGGTTAGTTTGTGGTATTGAAGCGCACATTTGTGTGTATCAAACCGCGGTGTCGCTACGTCAAATGGGTTATCGAGTGGAGTTAGTGACCGATTGTGTCTCTTCTCGAACGCCAGCGAACAAAGCCTTAGCACTTGCAAAACTGACCGCGAATGGCGTTGGTCTAACGGGCGCCGAAATGTGTTTGTATGAAATGGTAGAAGATTGCCGAGCACCAGAGTTTAAAGAGATCTTAGGGCTCATTAAATAGCACAATCGCAGCCGTAGACAATTGTTACAGTGAAACATGGCAGAGACAAAGATGGAACTGAGAGCATTTGAAAAGGAAGATTACGAGGCACTCATCCGCTGGATTGATTCAGACAAATTGAACTACCAGTGGGGAGGCCCAAACTTTCATTTCCCTTTGAATTTTGAACAAATCTCTGTTCATTGTGCCAAACCTGAAGTCTTCCCGTTTATCCTTATTTGCGACGGAAAGAAGGCGGGGTATGTTGAGCTGTTCAAAGTCTCAGATTCACACTTTCGAATTTGTCGCGTGTTCATTGCTAACGCGTTTCGGGGGCAAGGGATTTCAAAGGTCATGCTCACGCAGCTTATCGAACTGTCTCAAACTCAGCATCATGCTCAAGTCTTGTCGTTGGCGGTGTTTGAGCGTAATACTGTCGCGAAGAATTGCTACGAGTCGCTTGGTTTCAAAGTGACTTCTCATGAATCAGGAACCCGTTGTTTTGATAACGAGGTTTGGGATCTTTTACTCATGGAAAAGCGACTGTAGAAAAGGTTTAAAGCTGGAGAAAGGCCATTAGAGCTTCGCTTCTAGCTCACTTTGGGTATGTGTTAGGGATTAAGGATGACGAATGGAAATTAGAGAAGTAAAAGACACGGATTCAGCTCAAATTGTTGAAATATATAATTACTATGTGGAGTCCACGTCGATTTCTTTTGAGGAAGAACCGATTTCCGTCGAGGTGATGCAGCAACGAATAGAAGAAGTGCTGAGTTTAGGCTTACCTTGGTTGGTAGCCGAGGTCGACGGCCAAGTATTGGGATACGCTTATGCCAATAGATGGAAGCTGCGCTCTGCTTATCGCTTTACCGTTGAACCTTCTATCTACGTGAAGCAGGGCATCACCAGCAAAGGCATTGGCAGCACTTTGTATTCACACTTGCTCGATAACCTGAAAGAGAAACAGATTAAGAACGTGATTGGTGTGATTACGTTGCCTAATGAGTCGAGCATCCGATTGCATGAGAGGCTGGGTTTCAAGAAGGTAGGGGAGTTTCCTAATATCGGGCTCAAGTTCGGCGAGAAGAAGTCTGTCGGGTATTGGCAGTTGGAATTGAATGCGTAACCTCGAACTTTAAAATCTCCTCCCTTGGTAACCTGATTATTTTAAACAGCTTACCAAGGGAAATCGGCCTCTTGTGCTGACTTAGGCATCCATGTTCTTATTCGATGATCGCTTGCTAGAGGACAGCGCCGCTTGTGTTTCTTCCAGCCCTTCCGCTTCATATTGATAGCCCGAGTTCATGCTCATGTCTTTGTACTTCACCAGCATCTTTTCAATGATCAGAGATTGAATGCGAAGGGCATCTTTCCCAAGCTTTGCAGCAATAAATTCACTGAGTGCTTTCACCGTCACTTTGTGCTTTTGCGCGTTTGATTCGGTTCCGGTTTTGACTTCAATCACCATGTCCTGCTCTTTCTGAGCAATTTGCGTCAGATGTGCTGTGAACCGCTCGTTGTAAACCTGAGATGTTGGGCTTAAACGGAGTTTGTTGATTCTTGGGTACTGACTCGCCAATTCATCCCTAAGTTTTTGGTGCAGCTTTAAGTCTTTTAGAGCAATCGATTTTTGCTGATTGATGCTGTTGAAGAACTTCATATCGTTAGAGACATCAATGTCTTCGGAAGAAGAGATAAACGCAGGGTCAAACAACACATTGCGGTTGAGCATGGTGAACTGCTCGATTGGTCGGCCTTTAACTGCGCCCTCGTTGAGCAACCCTTTCGGCGCTTTTGAGCCTTTTTCGTAGGTGTCTCCACTTGTTACACCAAGCGAGATATACAAGGTGGTGTCATCTTTTACTTCCGATGTGGCTTCTTCCGCCGCGGAGATAAGATCCATTTCAGACATCAACACATTGCAGTCCATCATGGTGACTTTTTTGAGTTGCTTGAGTTTGCAAAAATCGACGACGGCCTTTCTTGTTGCACCAAAACCAACGGTGCCAGATTCGAACGCCCATCCAACCAAACCTACGCCAGCCGCTTGAAGTAATGTACCTATTTGCTCGTGATATAAGTTCAGCTCGCTTTGGTGCACAAACAAGTACACGGGTCTGTCGCTGCCTTCTGTGTACCAATATAACTCTTCCAGTTTTTCTTTGATCTTAAACTCTTTCGGCATACCGACGGAGGGAACGATTAAAGCAGTGCCTGTGGTGGATTGAGGCTCTAGTCTTACTTCAAAATGAGAGGCGCTTGGTGTCGTTGATTGTTGGCTTTGTTGTCGAGTTTGCACCGGACTTGGATCGTGAATTTGTCGGCGGTAGTAAACACGCTCCAGTTCGCGGTAGTTATTCAAAATCTGATCGACACTGACAGGTTCATACTTGAGCGCACCTGTGTTGTCGTTTACCACGTAGCGGTAGTTAAAGCGTATAAGCGCTTCAGCGGCTTTGTCTGCGATGATGAGGTTGTTCGCTTCAACGTGGTTTTGCCAATCTCGTTGAAACGCTTCCCACTTGTCGGCGTTTTCTTTTGTCTGATCCTCACGCGAGCGCTTAGTCGCAGAACCTCCTTGTGAGGAGTTGGAGGCATCATTCTTTCTTTTATTCGCTTGGCTTGAGGAAGCCGCCGAAGTGTTCGTTTCACCGTACATGCGTGTGTTCACTTATTTTGAATATGAGTGATGAGGGAGACTCTCCCTCAAGTGGCATCTTGATTTGCCTTGTCGATCAGCAAGCTATAAAAACTAGACCGAAGATAGGCTGGTTATGTGCGTCAACTGTATGTCGTCTTCGACGAAAGATACGGCCACTCGCAATACGCGGCTTTCAATTTTCTGCACATTCAATACTGGCGTGTTTTGCGACAATCCTGCGTGATTAAATATATTGATCACTGAAGAGGGCTGCGTTAAGTCCGAATATTCCCCCCACACATCGCGTTTTGCGTACTTTCCCCAAACGTCTCCGAGCGGGTAGGCTTGGCCAACAGCAAAGGTGTCTTGAGGACATATTTGCTCAGCATTGGTCGCTTTTTGTGGTTGTTGAGCCGCACTGACATTCAACACATCACCAACTTTGAGTGCGATAGGATCGCTTTCATAGCTTGGATTAAGCTTGAGCAATGCTTTTGCAGACAACCCATATTGAGGCGCAACATCCGTCCAGAGTTCCTGCGTCCCATCGTCGTTGGTACTGACTTTATGGGTCTTCGCTTTGCTTGTTTCGTTGTTCGATTGTGTCGTCGTACTTTCTCTTGGTAACAAAGACTGTTTCACAATCGCTTTAAGGGCAGCGATATCAATGAGCGTTGCATTTTGCTCTAACCAAGCCGGGTTAATCTCGGCAAGCTCATCGTTGGTGAGCTTCTCTTGGCGGTAGAAAATATGCTGGGGTGCGGCTTTCTTACCCTCAATTGCGACCGGCACCAGTATGGTGCTGAATGTTTTGGAGCTGGCCAGTATTTCTGTAATGCCATGGGCGTTGGAAGTGGTCATTTGCCAAGAAAACTTGTCGTTACCAAGAATGGCCATTTCATGCATTAACTTTCCATCATGGAAATAATAGTAAAAGCCTTGGGCTGCCCATCCCAGTAGACCTTTGGTCTCGACGGCAGGAATAAAAGGAATGAATTCAGCATTGGTACATTCACTGCCGAGCGGTTTTGGCGTGACAGTGTATTTTTGTTGTAAGCCGACGTCTTGAAAAAGTTCGTGTAAAAGGGTTTTGTCTTCGGCTTCGAAACATGCTGCTGATAATACGGTACAGGGCGACGGTTGGGTTTTCTCTAATTTTCCCCAGCGTTTAATAAGCGGTTCTTTTGCCGTTTTTGCCAGAGAAAAGACACCCGGTCGAAGTGTATTTAAATCGTCTTTTGGCGCATGGATTTTAATTCGACATTCGAATTCCGCCTCAGCCTGAGATTGATAGTCATGGACTAACGAGCAGTAGCTTACTGGCGCACTGTTCTGCGAACTGGATTGGTTACTTGTGTTCGAATGATGGCTAGCGGTTGAGTGTTTGTCTGACGTAGTTGACGTGGATTCGATAAGTGGCGAGTAGCCAGCTCCCCTCACACGTGTTGATGTTGGATGCTTCATTAATATCGTCTCTTGGATTTAATTGGTGATAGCTTAGCGGCAAATAAAAGAATGCACTATAGACAAAACAACCAATTCTTTTTGCTTAGTTACTAAATCTATAGTCAGAACGAAAGTCACGCAGGGTAAGGTGTTTAATGATAATAATGTTTATTAAAATGAGGGATGGTGCAATAAATAATATTAATGCGAAGGATGGGTAGATATATTGATGGTTTATTTTAGGAAAGCATGAAGCGCTAATTATTGGTTATTAATGGCGAAAGCTTAATAACTAGCAGTTAAGAACTGACAGTTAATAACCGATAGCGAATCATAACCATTAACCAGCGCTGTGGCCTATTGGAAGAACCAATAAGCTTACTCAAACTCTCTTTGGTATCTCGGCAACATGGATTCATTGCCAAGTAATCCACCTTGATGGATGTAAATCAACGTCTTATCTTCATTTTCTGCCAACCATGGCTGCAAGCATTGCCACATGTAAGGGTCATACAGCAGATCGAATTCTAGGTTGGTTTGATCGTAGAGTGCATTCCACGTCTCGTAATCGCTTTGATATAAACGACCGAAATGGTGCTTATCGCGTACCGACAAAATGGTTGGGTGATTGTCTGTTTCTAGCGTGTTGAATTGTTCAGTGAGGTATTGAGCATCACCGACACAAGCACAGGTAACAACCTCGATTCCGTGTGGCTTCAAATGTTTACTTAAGTAAAGCGCAGTGGTTCCGGTTCCTGATGGCAAGGCCACGACAAACTGTTTTTTGCCTTCAAGGCGAGTCCAATCAAGAAGCTCGCGCGCTAATTGCTTTACTCCAGCTTCGGCAATCTTCGCTTTACCGCCTTCTGGAACCACCAAGGTCGTGTCGTCCAAGCCACGAACCTGTTCAATATATTCGGTTGGATGCAAAGCGGATTCAATGTCCTGCATCGCCGTGATACTCATACCTAAATCAAGCGCACCACGATAGTTGCCGATAGGGGAGTCTTTAAGCCAAGACGGAATGTGTTGAACGTAGAACTCGAAATTCCAGCCTTTGATTTGCGCCAGAGCGGCAAGCGAGTACATTGCGTTGGATTGGGCAGAGCCATAACTGATTAGGGTTTTGATGTCGCTGTTCTGCGTTTCCATCAACGCCATAAACTTACGTGCTTTGTTCCCAGAAAAGTGAGAATGCAGCATGTCATCACGCTTAAGAAAAAACGTATGACCGTTGAAGTTGTGTTGAGTTATCGGGCTTTCAGAGAGTTTCATGCTACTGCTGACGTGTCCAACCACGCGACCTTGCCGTTAAAAAGGGCGCGTAGTGTAACGCCATTAAACCCAGATAAAAAGTCTGGGTTTCAGTACATCCATTTCGGTTATTCCTGATGTTTTGGCCGCTTTGGTTTCAGGGGATTCAATTCCACGGCTCGCCTTTCTGCTTCAAGCCACGTACACTACGCCGCTTATTTCAACTCAATCAGAAGGCTTGGTTTTGCAAACTCTAGAACAATTAAAAACAGGACAATTAGTAGGAACGAAACAACTGAAGTTGGCGGAAGGGCTAACTGAGTTTCCTATGGAAATTTTAGAGCTTGCAGAAACGCTTGAAGTGTTAGATTTATCTGGTAACGCACTGTCAGATTTGCCACCAGAACTGGAACAGCTGACCTCGCTAAAAATCATCTTTGCTTCCAACAACCAGTTCACCCATCTGCCAGAGGTCTTGGGTAAATTGCCAAACCTTGAGATGGTTGGGTTTAAAACCAACAAGATTAAAGTGGTGCGTGAAGCCTCACTACCAACTCAGTTACGTTGGTTGATTCTGACCGACAACGAGATTGAAGTTCTGCCAAACAGTCTGGGTGAAAGACCACGCCTAAGAAAGCTTGCATTGGCGGGCAATCGCATCAAACAACTGCCAAACAGCATGGAAAACTTGGTCAATTTAGAATTGATTCGTCTCTCTGCGAACCAGTTAGAGCACTTCCCGGATGTGTTGATGAAGCTGCCTAAATTGGCATGGTTTGCTTTTGCAGGTGACCCATTCTGCAAACACCCATCATCGTTAGACAGCGTGCCGAAAGTGACGACAAACAGTTACTCACTTAACCATGTTCTTGGCCAAGGTGCGAGTGGTGTGATTTCTCATGCTAACTGGACTGACGCTCAATACGACTTCCCGAACGAAGTGGCAGTGAAAGTGTTCAAGGGTGAAGTGACCAGTGACGGCTACCCACATGATGAACTTGAAGCATGTTTGCAAGCCGGGCATCACAACAACTTGGTGAAATCCATCGCGCAAGTGGATGACGGTAATGAGTTTGCTTTGGTGATGGAGCTGATCCCAAACAGCTACTACAACTTAGGCTTGCCGCCAATGCAGGAAACTTGCACTCGAGATACATTCCCAAAAGGGTTTACGCTAACGGTCGAGCAAGTGAATTCTATTGTGGAGCAGATGGTGGACGTGTTTAATCACCTGCACGACAACAAGGTGTGCCATGGCGATTTGTATGCGCACAATACTTTGGTGAATGACCAAGGTGAGATGATCTTCGGCGACTTTGGTGCAGCGAGCATTTACGGCTATTTATCGGACGAGCAGCAAGCGGCAATCAGAACGATTGAATCGAGAGCGCTGAAGTACTTTATCGAAGATATGTTTTCTGTGTGTGAAGCGTCGGAATCGACATCGCAAGCATTCAATCGACTAGCAGCACTTGCAGCATAAGATTTCATTCAATTGAATCAAAAAGAGGTATCGAGTTGCTCGTTTTGAGACTGAGCAAAGTCGATACCTCTCAATTAAATTAGGTACTGAGGAAGTTACTCTGAGCAAGCCTCTTGATGCTCTGACGCAAGATCAATAACCGCCTCACAACCACCTTCTGGATGTGTGCCAATCTTAAATTGCCAGCCATAGCGTTGGCACAAATCGTCCACAATCATCAAACCTAACCCGTGCCCATCAGAGTGCGGAATGGTCGAAAAGCCTTCGCCTTCATCGCGCACCGAGATGGTGTTTTCATCCATATTGATATGAATTGATCCCGAAGGTGTCGCAGCGATGCCGTTGCGAATCAGGTTGCCAAGAATAATGGTTAGCACGGCATTGGTCGCGCGCGTTCTTGGATTACCGTCTATCTGTACATCAAAGTTGAGTGCTTTCTCATCCGCCTGAGCTTGGCTTTGGAAGATGATTTGGTTGAGCTCTTCCTCGGTGATGCTGCGTACTGGTGAATCATCTGCATTACGCTCGTAACGTACTAAGCCGAGTAGGGCATCCACCATGGTCGACATCTGCTGCGTTGCATCTTGAATTCGGTTCACTTGGCGGGTTTGGAAATCCGTGTTCGCACTTCTCGCCAGTAAGCTGCTTGAGCCTTTCATCACGGTTAACGGTGTACGCAGTTCATGACTCGCGTATCGTGCAAAGGCTTGCTCGCGCTTGATGACTTGGTTGATTTTGTGGCGGTACTCATTCAACTCATCTGCAAGAGTTTGGAACTCTTTGGCTGAACCTTCTGGCACACTGAAAGTTTGCGTGGCATCTCCTTGGTGATGATCGAGTTGAGTTTTGAGCGCATTGACGGGTTCAATTAAGCGCTGTGACAAACGCAGCAGCAGGCTACCAAACAGAAACACCAGCACGGCGACAATCGACAACACCATAGCGACAACGAGAATGAATTCCTCTGAGGTGATCTCGATTTCATCAATCAAGGAAACCAAAATCACAGGATGTTCAACGCCTTTGTAGGTGTAAGTACTCATGTAAACCATGCGCGAGTATTCACCATCTTCTACTTCATCAAGAAAGTGCTTTTGACCTATTAGGTATTTTTGGTAGCGCTCGGCAACCAATGAGATGTCGTTGTATGCGGTGGTGAGCAGGTCAAGCTGAATACTGCCTTGCTCTGGGTGGGACTGGAAATGTTCAATCGCTTCTTTTTTGTCGACCATAATACGACGCTCGCCCACGCGGTCTTCAGACCAAAGCAGGGAGCCGGTAATCAACAAAAAGCAGAAGATGCCAATCACGACCGACACAAAAGAGAAAAACAGAGCGAGCCGCCCTGTCATACTTTGTGTGCTTTGCGTGCTAGCAAGTAAGCGATTGATCATGCAACTGTCTCCAAGCGGAAGCCAACTTTCGGCACGGTGATCAGCACATGTTGTTCAAATGGCTTATCAAGTTGGTTGCGAAGTTGGTAAATGTGGCTGCGCAGAACGTCGTTGTTCGGCTCGTTCTCTTGCCATAGTTGGAAGGCGATTTCTTCACGTGTTACTACGTCTGGCGCGCTTTTCACAAGCATTTCCAGAATGGTGTAAGTGGTTGGGTTTAGCGCCAACAGTTTATCTTGGCGGTAAGCTTTACGCGTTTTTTGGTCGATAGAGACTTCGCCGTATTCCAACTTACTCGACGCGACAGTACCACGGTAACGTCGGATCAGCGCCATCATACGCGCTTCTAGAATATCCAAGTCGAAAGGTTTGGTCAGATAGTCATCCGCACCGTGTTGGAAGCCTTTGAGCATATCGTCACGGCTATCAAGTGCAGTCAGCATAAGCACTGGTGTGTTGTTGCCCGCGTCGCGAAGTTTATTACACATGGTCAGGCCATCCATGCGTGGCAGCATGAGGTCGAGCAAGATGATGTCGAAGGTGTTTTCCATCGCCAGTTTCAAGCCGAGCTCGCCGTTGTCTGCATAATCGAGTTCCATACCTGCACACTCAAAATAATCGAACAGCATGCCTGCGATTTCTCGATTATCTTCGACTAAAAGTACGCGTTTCATGTATTTCTCTCCAAGTGGGCGGGTTTTCGAAAATAAGACTTCGTCTTAACCGAACATTATTCACTAAGAACGTGAAAAAGATGTCAACAACATCTCTTTCACATTGATGTTTGTAGACTGGATTCATTCATCGGATTTAGTGGAAGAGTAGCATGTCAACCTTCAACATTCACGCTGCAACCTTTTCAAAGGTGAGCCAACACACTGAGCCTAAAACAGTTTTGTCTGTTGTGGTGCCATTCTTTAACGAGCAAGAAGTCTTGCCTGAATTTCATCGTCGTTTAGCCGCCGTTTTGGATGAAATGCCAGAACGCTGCGAAATCGTCTATGTCGACGACGGCAGCAAAGATGACAGCCTAATGATCGCGCAAAACTTTTCTCAATCTTCTAGCGACGTTCGTTGTATTGCACTAAGCCGTAACTTTGGCAAAGAGTCCGCCATGAGTGCGGGTCTGGAACACTGCCAAGGTGAAGCGGTGATTGTGATTGATGCCGACTTGCAAGACCCACCGGAGTTAATCCCGCAAATGGTATCAAAATGGCGTGAAGGGTATGACGTGGTGAACATGCAGCGCAGCGAACGCCACGGTGAAACTTGGTTCAAGCGCTTCTCGGCCGCTTGCTTTTACAAAGTGCTCAATAGCATGGCGAAATTAGATGTGCCTGAGAACGTGGGCGATTTCCGTCTACTGAGCGCAAAAGTGGTTAAACACATCAATGCGTTGCCAGAGCGTAACCGATACATGAAAGGTATTTTCTCTTGGCCGGGTTTCAAGCAAGTGACGGTTCAGTTTGAGCGTGACGCTCGTTTCTGTGGTGAGACCAAATGGAACTACCTCAAGCTAATTGGCCTTGCAATGGACGGCATTACCTCGTTTTCCATTCGCCCTTTGCGCTTAGCGACACTTGCTGGTGCATTAGTGGCGTTCAGTGCCTTTATCTATGGCGCGTTCATAGTGATGAAAACTGTTGTGTTTGGTGAGCCTGTCACTGGCTACCCATCCATGATGGTCGTCCAACTTGCCTTGGGCGGTGTGCAACTGCTGTCGATTGGCCTTTTGGGTGAATACATTGGCCGCATTTTTGTCGAGACCAAGCAACGTCCTCTTTATCTTGTTCAGTCTGTTTACGAGCAGCCTGCAAAACATCAATCCATCCAAACCATGAAGTTTAAACTGGGAGAAACCGCGTAATCATGAGTATTAATAAAACCCATTTGTGGTTGTTGTTGGCGTTTGCTCTTTTACTCCGTCTTATTTCACTTGCCGCTTACCCTTTGATGGACCCCACAGAAGCCCGCTACGGCGAAATGGCGCGCTTAATGGTGGAAACCGGCAATTGGCTTACCCCACAGTTTGATTACGGCGTGCCTTTTTGGGGGAAGCCACCGCTGTTCACGTGGATGAGTGCTTACGGCATTGAGCTGTTTGGATTGAATGAATTTGCAGTGCGCGCACCTCATTGGTTAGCGGGTGTTGCGACGATTGTTTTTGTTGCTTTCATGGCGCATCGCGCTGGCTTTAATGCAATCATCGCAGCGTTGGTATTGGCGACCTGCGGCATCTTTTCAATTGCGGCGGGTGCGGTGATGACAGACATGGCACTGACGTTGGCAATGACGATGGCGATGGTCGGCTTTTACTACTGCTGGCTTGGCAAAGACAGACACAGCCGATTGTGGGGTTACCTCGGTTTCTTTGGCTTGGCTTGCGGGCTGTTAGCAAAAGGTCCAGTGGCGATCGTGATCATGGGTATCGCAGTGTTTCCTTGGCTTGTGATTCAGCATGGCTTCTTTGGTGCCTTCAAAGCCTTGTGGCAGCGTTTTCCAATTGTATCGGGTTTGGCGCTCATGCTGGCGATTGCTCTACCGTGGTACATCATGGCTGAAATGGCGACGCCTGGATTTATTGATTACTTCATTGTTGGCGAGCACTTTAAGCGTTTTGTTGTCAGCGGTTGGGAAGGGGACCTGTATGGCTCTGCTCATGATCAACCACGTGGGATGATCTGGGTATTCTGGCTGCAATCGGCTGCGCCTTGGTCAATTGTCTTGCCTATCTTGGCGTGGAAACGTCGTAAGGTGCTCAAAGCCATTGAAACCGATCATCAAGGTCTGTTTAGCTTCCTGATGTGTTGGCTGATTTCACCAATGATCTTGTTCACCATGGCTGGGAATATTTTGCCTGCTTACGTACTACCGGGTGTGCCTGCATTGGGTATCTTGATTGCAATGCTGGTGGATAAACACGATTTCAAATGGCTGACCGGAACGGCAGCAGTGTTGCCAGCCCTGCTTATGATTGCGATGTTGGTTTTGAATATGGGCAAAGCAGATAGCCGCAGCGACCGCATCATCTTCGCGCAAATTAATGACAACGCTCCGGTCTTTTATATTGGTAAGCGCCCGTTCTCAGGCCAATTTTATAGCCATGGTCAGGCGAAAAAGCTTGAAGACAAGAATGACTTAAACAATCTGAAGAAATTCCACCTGATTGGTAAATCGCAGCAAGTGGATAGCATGATTCATGAAAATGCGTTGAGTTGTACCAATGAGTTCACAGCAAAATCGAAACGCTCACTCTACACCTGTGTGGTTGGGTAACGGAATGCGCAAATTAACAAAGTTTGCTTCGTTAGAAAGGTTTGCTCTGGTAGGTGGTGTCGGCTTTATGATCGACACCCTTATCTTTTCTGTGTTGTTCCATTGGTTTGGTCTGGAGCTGATGCTGGCTCGTGGGATAGCATTTTTGTTTTCAGCAACCACGACTTGGCTTGGCAATCGCTGGCTGACTTTCTCTCAAGCAGAAAAAACCAACCCTTTCGCTCAATGGCAAAAATTTATGGCGAGTGCCTGTATCAGTGCTTTGCCGAACTTTATTGTGTTCAAAGGCGTAACGCTCTCGTTAGGGACGCAAGGAGTGATGGTCTATTTGGCTTTGATCTTAGGCATATTGGCAGGCATGGTGAGCAATTATTTTCTCAGTGCAAAATGGGTGTTTCGCCAAGGGTAAGTAGGATGAGTTGTCGAGAGTGACGATAATTCCATTTAAAACAGGGAGATGGATGAAATTTAAGTGTGACCTATGTCACGTATTGAGTAATCTGTCTCTTTCTATCCATGCGCTCTGATATCTCTCTATTTTCATATAAAAACCATTTTATTATTAAGGGTTAAGTTCTATAAATACAAGAGCTTAGGCTTTCTTCTGATGCACTTTATTTATTGTGCGGCTCATACTTAGAAAATATAAAACCGCTCTCTGCCGTAACTCTGTTAATAATGCAGATCTTTCTGTTCTCTTTCTGTTCATGTTTTGGCGTCTTCTATTCACTTCTGTTGTTTAAAATCCACGAAATTTCAAAAGCTAACGCCAATTTATCATCAGTCATAGAGGCTAATATGTTTAACAGTATACGTACGCGAATTGCAGTGAGTGCGGGTGGAGCAATGGCTTTCACTTTGTTGATTGCAATGGGCATGACCACCAACGCTTTCACGGATGTGAACAAGCAAATTAACGAAAAAGTGAAAGCGCAATTGACCCATGCGACCAACACAGATCTGCAAAATACTGCGATTCAGCAAGGTTTGAATATCGCTAACCAGCTTGATCCTGTTTTGGCAAATCTAAAGCAAGCGCGCTCTATTATTGAGTTAAGCGCAGAACGTAACGCAAGCGCAGACCTTATTGTTAAACAGTTTACTGCCGCGCTAGAGGCTCAAAATAAAGCCGTATTTGCTGGCTACATGGTTTGGCAAGATAAAACATGGCCACAGCAAGTGACGTTCAACGCAGAAGACGGGTTTAACAGCCAAGGTTATCTTGCGCCGTTTTTCTCGCCTAACGAGCACGATAGCTTTGATGCGGTCGCCATGGAAAGCTTCAGCAATACAGAACTCAACAGCAATGGTGAGCGCAAAGATGATTGGCACCTTATGCCTTACGAAACGGGCAAGACGTTTGTCATGGAGCCTTACTTCTATCCAGTAAGAGGCAAACAAGAGCTGATCACGACCATCAGCCAACCCATTAAGCAGGATGGCAAAATCATCGGTTCTTTGGGCTTCGATTTGTCGCTGCATGAGCTGCAAAGCCAGAGTGAACGTTTTGCGCATAACTTATTTGATGGCGAAGGCAAAATCCTTATCACGTCTTGGAAAGGCATTACGCTCGCGAACAGCCGTGCCGCCGATATGGTCGGTAAGAAAGTATCGTCTGAGCTTGCTGCAGAATGGTCAAACATCCAGTCTATTGCGAAACGTGATGGCGCAGGTTTGGTGACCTTTGGTGGTGATGAATACGCGATCACGGCTATCGATACGAGTGATGCACCGTGGGTAGTCATGGTGTCAGTTCCCAGCAACCACCTTACAAAAAGCGTCGACGACTACCAACAATGGAGTGATGACCAGAATTCAGAAGCGCTTGAAAAAGGTATCTGGGCGGGGATCATCGCTGCTCTTCTAGGCATTGCTGCAATGGCATTTATTGCAAGCTCGCTTGGTAAAGTTTTGAACAACTTGGTTGAACGTTTCAAAGACGCTGCACAAGGTGAGGGTGATCTGACTTACCGCATTGAAGTGAAAGGCAAAGATGAAACCGCGCAACTGGCGCATTGGTTCAATACTTTCCTATCGCGTATGCAAGAGATGCTGCTGACTGTGATGGCAACGGCAGACCAAGTCGATAAGAACGCCACAGAAGGCCAGACGCGTGCCGCAGCTTCTCGTGACCAATTGAATGCTCAAGTAAATGAGGTGAACTCGCTAGCAACCGCGATCAATGAAATGAGTGCCACAGCGCAAGAGGTCGCGAACTCAGCGGTTCAAGCGGCAGCAGCTGCAAGCCAAGTACAAAGCAACAGCTTGAACGGCATGACACGCATGGATAATGCTGCAAATGCGGTAGATAGCTTGGCAATGCAAGTGAACGATGCGCAGCAACAAACACAGAACTTGGTCGATTCCAGCACGGCGATTCAAGGCATTCTGAGCGAGATCGGTGGTATTGCAGAACAAACCAATCTATTGGCTCTGAACGCTGCAATTGAAGCGGCTCGCGCAGGTGAGGCAGGCCGAGGCTTTGCAGTCGTTGCCGATGAAGTTCGTAATCTGGCCAATCGTACTCAAGGCTCGACAGAAGAAATCCGCGCTATGCTAGCTCGACTAGAGCAAGAGACGCAATCTATCGTAGTGCTGATGGAGCAAAGCCAAAAACAAGCCATCGATACTAAGGGCGAGACTCAAGCAGCGCATTTGGCTCTGTCTGAAATCAACCAAGCGATTGAAGTCATCAATGACATGAACAACCAAATCGCTTCGGCAGCAGAAGAGCAAAGCTCAGTATCGGAAGAGATTAACCGTAACGTCGTGATCATCAACGACACGGCGGTAGAGGTGATGGATACGATGACTTCTTCAGTAGAAATCAGCAACGAGTTGACGGTAAAAGCGAGCGATCTTCACGGCGAACTGAGTAAGTTCAAGCTGTCTTAATCGTCTCTTTTATTGAGTCTCCCTTACAAGCCGAGTGCATTATGCGCTCGGCTTTTTTGTTGGTGCCGATAACACTAACCCAAACTATTCAATTCAACTTTTCCTTCTTTCGTTGCGTCTTTTTGAAAATGACTTCGTCTTATAGGCATGGAACGGAATTAAGTGAAGTGTGCATGGTGATGTTTTATTCATCTAATGCCTTTTTGAGAGTGCTGTAATTGACGCCGATTTTATAAATCAAGTTGCGCTTCAAATTGATTATTACCGTACGCGGTTTTTACTGGGTTTTGGAACTTGTTCTAGATCATTAAAGTGTTCAAAAACGCAATCTTTGATTTTAAATATTTAAACTTTGATGTGGTTTAAGAAATTAAACCTGACTCATATGTTTTTGGTGATCTTGTTCAACTATTGTGCGTGATTTCGATCAATTCTTGGTAATCTGTTGGTGTTTTAAGCGTATTTTTTAGGTTTACAGAAGTTTACTCTGTATTGCTGAACTCACCCGAAAGGAGTAGTTTGCAGTCATTGAGTTCAAAAATGTAAACCGAAATGATGAGTGTAAAGCAAGTTCGATTCACCGACGAAGACAGAGAATGTTTAAGCAACTACTTTCGTTTAGCAGACACGATTGCCGATTTGATCGGACCGTACTGTGAAGTGGTTATTCATTCATTTGAAAGCCTAGAAAATTCAGTCGTGAAGATCGTGAATGGTCATCATACCGGGCGTGAAATTGGTTCGCCAATCACCGATTTGGGCTTACGTATGTGGAGCACATTCGAGAAAACGGGCGAAGTCTCTCCGAAGAGCTATTTCACCAATGCTGCCGATGGCTCGCTACTGAAATCGACCACGTGCATTTTGGCTGGCCCGGAGCAAAAGCCAATTGGCATGCTGTGCATCAACATGAACTTATCTTTCCCATTCCCAGAAATCGTCAAGACGCTGATGCCACAGTGTCACGTATCGCAAACCTTGGTGAGTGAAACCTTCAGCAATAACGCGAACGACGTGATTAAGCAGGCACTGAGCGCTGCCATGCAAGAGGTGGATCAAGACGAGACGGTTTCCGCAAAAGGTCGTAACAAAGCCATTATTCGTTGTTTGTTTGATAACGGCGTGTTTGAGCTAAAAGAGACGACCACACAAGTATCAGAGCAACTTGGGATCAGCCGTCAGGCGGTCTACAAGTTTATCCGTGAATTTAAATCAGAATAAAACTAATAACTTAGGAGTTATATCGTGAAACAGATCATTGCCACTGAACAAGCACCTGCCGCTATCGGTCCTTACTCTCAAGGTACGTCTTACGGCGACATGGTTTACACATCAGGCCAACTACCACTGGTTCCAGAAACCATGCAGTTTGTTGAAGGCGGTATCAAAGAGCAAGCTCGTCAGTCTCTAGAAAACTTAAAAGCGGTTCTAGAAGCAAGCGGTGCTGGCCTAGACACAGTATTGAAGACGACATGCTTCCTATCAGATATGGAAAACTTCGCCGCATTTAACGAAGTGTACACAGAGGTATTTGGTACAGAAAACGCACCAGCTCGCTCTTGTGTTGAAGCAGCAAGACTACCAAAAGACGCATTGGTTGAAGTTGAAGCCATTGCATACAAAAAGTAACCGATTTTCGGACATAAATGGGTATCAATAGGAGATTCTCATGAGCGTTTCATTTATTGGATTGAGCATCCTGTTCTTTGGGTTCTACGCATTGCTTGCGAACTTCAAAAAACAAAAGAAAAGCTTTAACTTCCGCGTACTGAGTGCGCTTGCTGCTGGCCTGTTATTCGGCGGTGCGATTCAGCTCGTATTCGGTGTAGGCAACGTTGCAACGGCAGGTTTTGCTGAACTGATTTCTGTGTTCGGTAAAGGCTACATCAAGCTTCTACAAATGATCGTAATCCCGCTAGTATTTGTGGCGATGATCTCTTCGATCATGAACGTAGAAGGCGGTGGTGCACTATCGCGCATCGCACCAAAAATCATCGGTATTCTACTTTTCACTTGTGCTATCTCTGCGGCAGTGGGCATCGCAAGTATTTACCTATTCGGTATCGATGCTAACGCGCTAGTCAGCACTATCGGCACTAACAGCGCTATCGAAGCGCGTGGTGACTCTCTGATTGCAACCCAAGATGCGATGGCGAGCAGCGGCCTGTCAGGTATGGCGCTGTCTATCATCCCAACCAACATCTTTGACATGCTAACGGGCTCTCAACGTACGTCGACGCTATCAACGGTATTGTTCGGTATGTTCCTTGGTTACTGTATCCTGCAAGTGAAAAACCGTAAGCCTGAGAAAGTGCAAAACTTCGTTGATTTCATCAACTCTGCAAAAGAAGTCGTACTTTCAATGGTACGTGAGATTCTGAAGCTGACGCCTTACGGTGTATTCGCTCTGATGACCACGTTCATGATGACAAACGATTTGTTCGCACTAGCAGAAATGGGTCGCTTCCTACTAGCAAGCTACGTGGCAATCGGTGTAATGTTCGCTATCCACTTCGTGATGGTGTCTATGTTCGGTCTGTCTCCTGCGAAGTTCATGAAGAAAATCTGGCCAGTGCTAGTATTTGGCTTCGGTTCTCGCTCAAGCATGGCGGCAATCCCACTAAACGTTGAAACTCAAACTCAACGTCTAGGTGTGGACGAAGAAACAGCAAACATGTCTGCAACATTCGGTACCAGTATCGGTCAGAACGGTTGTGCGGGTATCTACCCAGCAATGCTAGCTATCATGGCGGCTCAAGTAATGGGCATGCCAGTTGACCTAGGCTTCATCCTACAACTGATTGCTGTAATCGCGATTGCTTCATTCGGTATCGCAGGTGTTGGTGGTGGTGCAACGTTCGCAGCAGTAGCGGTGCTAACTATCATGGGTCTAGACATTACGGTTGTGGCGATTCTGGTTTCTATCGAAGCGCTTATCGACATGGCTCGTACCGCGCTTAACATCTCTGGCTCAATGTTGTCAGGTGTACTAACCGCGAAGAAGAATGGCTCACTAAACACTGAGCAATACAATGCTGACGTTACTGCAACAGTAACGAAAGAAGCAGCAGTGTAATTTCCAAACTTAATAAAGAGCACCCAACGAGGGTGCTCTCCGTTTTTCCTGAGTTCAGGTTATCTAGGTAATAAATATGAAAGTTGTTGTCGTAGGCGGTAGCGCTGCAGGTATGAGTTTCGCAGCGAAATACAAACGTAATCAGCCACGGGATGAAGTGATTGTGCTGGATAAGCGCGATTACATCTCGTTCGGTGCGTGTGGTTTACCTTACTTTGCTGGTGGCATGTTTGATGACACTGAGCGCATGATTTCTCGTACGCCAGAACAAGCGATTAAATCTGGTTTAGACGTACGCATTGAAACCGAAATGGTGGCACTAGACCGCACGGAAAAGCAGATCAAAGTTCGCCACCAAGGTGAAGAAAGCACCATCGATTATGATATGTTAGTGATTGCCACTGGCGCACGCCCAATCGTGCCATCTTTCGGTGAGTTCAACCCAGAACACGTATACACGCTAACTAGCATGGAAGATGGTTTGGCAGTAAAAGAAGCGCTTAAGGACAGCAACAAACAACGCGTTTGCGTTATCGGCGGCGGTTTTATCGGCTTAGAAGTGTTCGATGCAGCGCACCTACTAGGCAAACACGTCACTATCATCGAGCGTGAACAACACGTGATGAGCCGTCAGTTCAGCCCAGAAATGATTGAAGTGGTAGAAGGTGCGATTCGTGAATCTGGCGCTGAGCTAAAAACCATTTGTAGCGTATCAGCCATTCGCGACGCGGAGCAGGGTGGCTACATCGTAGAAACCGACAACGGCAATGTTGAAGCAGACGTTGTGATCATGTCACTTGGTTTCAAACCAAACACAGAAGCATTCGAGTTACCAAAAGCAACGAACGGCGCATTGCTAGTGGATGAGTTTGGCGCAACAGAAGATGCACACATTTACGCTGTCGGCGACTGTGCAGTGGTTCACCACATGGCGCTAGGAAAATCAGTGTATGTTCCACTTGCAACCACAGCGAACAAACAAGCGCGCATGATGGCTGACAAACTTGCAGGCAAAGACACTTACATGAGTGGCTTCTTGGGTTCATCTTGCTTGAAAGTGCTGGACTACGAACTGGCATGCACAGGCGTATCGGAACTTCTAGCCAAAGAACACGGTTTGGAAGTGAAGGTTTCAACCATTTCAGATAAGAACCAAACCGACTACTACCCGGGTCAAGAAGACATTAAAGTGAAGCTGGTTTACCACCCAGAAACCAATGTATTGCTTGGCGGTGAAATCGTGGGCAAGAAGGGCGCAGTAGGCCGAATCAACGCACTCGCTGTTGCCATCACAGCGAAGATGACCACACAGCAACTAGGCTACATGGACTTCTGCTATGCACCACCATTCGCACGTACATGGGATGCGCTGAACGTTGCAGGCAACGTAGCGAAATAATTTAGTTATCCAAGATCATTCAGGCAAAACAAAAGGGCTCCAGAGTAATATCTGGAGCCCTTTTTTAATGCTTGTTGTGAATTATTAAGCAGATTTTTGCGCGTATCGATTTATCAATTTACTTAGAAACTTCGATGCAAAGGGATTCTTCTCTAGCAAACTTAGTTGCGAAGAATGGTAGGTAGCCTTCGGGGGAGCGAGAGCACTCTTTCAGACCCGCATTTTCATAGCGTGCCTGATAAATCGAAGGGGTTATCAGAGTCAATACGATAGCAACAGCAAGAGAACCTAAGATCAAATATTGTAAGCCGTTTCCATATACTTCATCCCAGCGTTTCTTTTTAAATGCAAAAAACAAAGCACTGATTAACCCTCCAAGTAATACCAAGCCAAATGGAATCATCGCTAAGTCAAACCTTGAGTAGACCGCAACGTCGCCAATTTGAGAAGCTAGCGTTAGAATTTTTTGATATCCAAAGTAAAAACAGAAACCAGATAAACCTATTAATAGCAAAATTCCTGGGTAAAGTTTGTACGTTTCTTTGTTTGATTTTTGGCTGTTATTCATATTGTTTTTGGTACTAGGTCGTTTATTGACTCGCGAATAAATTGTTTTATTTCAGACTCGATGACTTCTTTTCCGGTCTCTAAGGCATCCGCGATAAACATTGCTGTAAGGTCAAGAAGACTATCTTTAACGCTTTTTTGTAGCTCTTTTCCTTTCTCAACGGCTTCCTGCTCTGCTCTTTCGAGCAACTCAATGACCCTTTCAGTCACACCATAGTGTTTATCTAACTCATTTAATACAATGGATGTTACTAACCCTGCAACAACAACAACTGCGAGTTGTGCAGAAACGAGAGCGACAGAAGTTAGCATAAGAGATCCGGCAATTGCTGAAACCGCAGAAGATATTCCGATCTTCACTATGTCTACTGCTAAAGAGCCGATTAAGTCTGTTAAAAATACCTCGTCATTGAGTGCATAGTCCAGAATTCTGAAGCCTGCTGCGACATAAATGGTTAAAACGGTTCCAGATTTTATTGAATTTGCGAGACCATACTTTCCAATACCGAGTTGCACAACTTTGGGGTTATCCAGTCTATACGTTGTACCTGTTAAAATTCTTCTTAATCCAGAGTACCCTGACAACTTAATCATCTCTGTGCCAACTTGATTGTAATATGTTGCCATCCTCATACCAAAGGTTGCCTTTAGTCCCAACTTGGTAGCTTTTAGCCCATGAATATTAAACTGAGCGATAACCATCGAAGTTGTTACGATATCTTTACCGTTGACGCCATAATTGATGAGTATTTGAGCCCCTGTGGAGGTTGTCATTGACTTCCAAGTGCTATGAGTATCTTTCCAACCCCAACTTTGTAAAACTTTAAACGCTTCATCTAATGTCAAATACATCACATGTTCTTGGTTTCCTACCAATTGTTGTCGAAGAGTCTCGTCAGGCAGCTTTTTCGTGTTTATATATTCCCAGACATAAAGTCGTAGGGAGGCCAATACATGTTTTCAGGACTGATATTGGCTACAGGTTTTTGTGGGGTAGTAAAGTACGTGCTTTTTTTCTGGGGAGTAAGGAATCCTTTGCCAACGCCAGGAGTTATTCGGTTAGCTCTAGTTTCATTCTCATAGGCTATTGAAGTTTTTGGGAAAAATGTTTGTTCTTCAGCTTCAGAATGACTTGTGTGGCAAGCGTTCTTTTGTTCGTTTTCGTATGCAATTGATCCTTCGGGAAATATACTTTTCTCGTTGCTCATTTTTGGCACCAGATTTTTGGCTTGGGTGAGAGAATTGTAACGTTACAGGAATCTCCGGTTTGCCTAAAAACGTAAGCGAAATAACTAAAACAAATGATGTGTGATTTATGTACCGTTAGTGATTGTCTAGATAGCACCTAGATTACAAAACCTATATAACTCCAAAAAGGCCCCGGAGTTACCTCTGGAGCCTCACTTGTATCTGTTTCTAGGATGATTTTTGGGGAAGCTGATGGCTTAAAAAGGGAATATGAAGTTTAGAGCATCAGTTTTATTACCATCGATTTTTGGAGGGAAGCTTTAGCCCCAAAATCGCTTAGTAGTTTCTGGTCATCAGGCCAAGGATAGAAGCGCTATTCTCACCAAAATGCAAAGTGACGGACTTCGTTTCTCCTTGAGCGAATTTATCGCCCTGCTCAATCGAAGAAGGGGATAAGTACACTTGGCCACCAAAGTACGCTTTGATTTGAGATGTCTTGAGCTTAATACCACCGCCTGAGTTGTTGGTGATAACGGCTTGAATCATACGCTTGCCAGAAGGGCTGCTGAATATGTCGTAGCTCTCTATCGTGAAGTAACTGTAAGAAGGCATATCTTTACTGTGTTTCGGTTCCGGCACAAAGGTTGACCCAGAAACCGATCTCACGAATTGCATGGTGTCTTGCGATTGAGAGAGGCTATCTTGGATATCGCCGATTTTATTTTTTATGTTATCAATGTCATCTTTGCTTTCCGCATTCGCACTCGAGGCAAAGGCACACAACAGCATTAAGGTGGTTACATAGTTCTTGTTTGACATACTTAGACTTCCTGTTTTAATTATGCGAAACACAGTAAAATTGATTTAAATCAATTATGTCAATGTTGCGTCAATTCAGTAATTTGTATTCTTGCAATCTTCTATATGACTAGATATCACGTGCTCGCTTACCTTAATCCGATTATAGAAAGGGATAATCAGATGCTCTAGAAAGACGGCTCTTGGAGGGGGTAGTTTGTAGTGTGCAGTTCTTAATGGCATCGCAGTGATAGTTACAAACGAAAGACAAAAAAAGGGCTTCAGAGTTACCTCTGAAGCCCTTTTTTCTATTCAAGTTTACTGTTCAAGCTCTATTGAATTAACGGCGTTTAGGTTTGCGTTGACCCGTTGGTTTGCCTTGCCCTTGAAGACGACCTTGACCTTGTGAGCCCGCACCGTTTGAACGATTTTGGTTGTTGCTACCAGGACGTGATCCCGTATTAGGACGCTGACCGTTTTGGTTGCCACGACCTTGGCCGTTTTGTCCGCCTTGCGCTTTACCTGAACCGTTGCGGTTGCCAGATGGCTTACCGTTGCGAGAGCCACCTTCAGAGCGTTTATTTAAGTGACCACCGAAGCCCGGTTGGTTCTTAGTGTGTTTGGTCGCAAAACGGTTTGCACCGTGACGACCAGACTTACGACGCTGTGCTGGTGTTTGCGCATCAATGTCTTCTGCAGGAACCAGACAGTTTGGCTTATCACCAATCAGGTGTTTTTTACCCATGTTGATCAGCGCTTCGCGGATCATTGGCCAGTTCGCTGGATCGTGGTAGCGAAGTAGGGCTTTGTGTAGGCGACGCTGACGCTCACCTTTCGCCACAGGCACATCTTCACGTTGTTTGTATTTCACGCGCTTCAGAGGGTTAGTCTCTGAGTAGTACATCGACGTTGCGTTACACATTGGCGATGGGTAGAAGTTCTGTACTTGGTCACACTCGAAGTTGTTCTTCTTCAGCCATAGTGCCAAGTTCAGCATGTCTTCGTCTTCTGTACCTGGGTGTGCTGAGATGAAGTAAGGGATCAGGTATTGTTTTTTACCTGCTTCCGCGCTGTACTTCTCAAACATCTCTTTAAAGCGATCGTAAGTGCCCATGCCCGGCTTCATCATCAGATCCAGTGGGCCTTTCTCGGTATGCTCAGGTGCAATCTTCAGGTAACCGCCTACGTGGTGGGTCACAAGCTCTTTCACGTATTCTGGTGATTCAATTGCAAGGTCATAACGTACGCCAGATGCGATCATGACCTTCTTAACACCTTTTACTTTGCGAGCTGCGCGGTAAAGATCGATGGTGTGTTTGTGGTCGGTATTCAGTTTGTTACAGATACCTGGGAACACACAAGAAGGGCGACGACAGTTTGCTTCCGCTTTTGGATCGCTACAGCCAAGACGGTACATGTTTGCTGTTGGGCCACCCAAGTCAGAAATCGTACCGGTAAAGCCTGGAACCTTGTCGCGGATCTCTTCTAACTCGTTGATGATGGAATCTTGAGAACGGTTTTGAATGATGCGGCCTTCGTGTTCGGTAATCGAACAGAAAGAACAGCCACCAAAACAGCCACGCATGATGTTAACCGAGGTTTTGATCATGTCGTAAGCTGGGATTTTTGCTTTGCCATACATAGGGTGAGGAACACGCGCATAAGGCAAGCCAAATACAAAGTCCATCTCTTCTGTCGTCAACGGGATTGGCGCTTGGTTTACCCAAAGTTCGCGGTCACCATGACGCTGCAATAGGGCACGACCAGAGTACGGGTTGGTCTCTAGGTGCATAACACGACTTGCGTGCGCATACAGAATACGGTCGTTGTTTAGTTTTTCGAAGGCAGGTAAGCGCACCGCGGTGTTCGCAGCATCATGACGTGATGGGCGAATCGTAATTGGCTTCGCTTCTGGCTCTTCTTTTTTGGTGTCGCACTGAGTTTCTACTTCGTATGGGTTCTTAGGTACGAACGCTTCTTTACGAGGTTTCTCAATACGAGAGGAATCGATAACCGTGTAACCTTCTGGTTCTGCAGGTAAGTTCACCGCAGTACCACGGATATTGGTCATGTTGGTGATGTCTTCGCCATCGGCTAAACGGTGCGCTACTTCGACAAGAGCACGCTCGGCGTTACCAAATAATAGGATGTCAGCTTTTGCATCGAACAGAACAGAGCGGCGAACTTTGTCTGACCAGTAGTCATAGTGAGCCACACGACGCAAACTTGCTTCAATACCGCCAAGAACAATAGGTGTGCCTTTGTAGGCTTCACGACAACGTTGTGAGTACACCAAAGTTGCACGATCTGGGCGTTTACCACCTTCATTATTAGGTGTGTAAGCATCATCGTGACGAAGCTTCTTATCAGCAGTGTAGCGGTTGATCATGGAGTCCATGTTGCCCGCAGTGATCCCGAAGAACAGGTTTGGCTTACCAAGTTGCATGAAAGCATCTTTGTTTTGCCATTCTGGTTGAGCAATGATACCGACACGGAAACCTTGAGATTCCAATAGACGGCCAATGATCGCCATACCAAAGCTCGGGTGGTCGACATACGCGTCACCCGTGACAATGATAATGTCACAACTATCCCATCCTAGGGCGTCCATTTCTTTGCGACTGGTCGGCAAGAAGGGTGCCGTACCAAAACACTCAGCCCAGTATTTTTTGTACTCATGAATAGGAGTAATGTCGTTGGTCATATTTTGCTCTCTGTTCCAGGGAGCGCGAATTATAACGATTTGATAATCAGGTATCTATACCCAAGTTCCCTTATCAAGCTTAGTTCAGTAAGTTTTATTCGTAGATGAAAACTACTCGCAATTGCATTGGTGTTTTTTACTGCGTTATGTCCTTCAAAGCCTTGTGGTTATTGGCTTTGCTAATGGTAAAAATTTATTGATAAGCAATGGTGTGCTTATTGAAAACTCTTCCTATAATTTATTTAAGTGCATACTAATGCATACGTCATTTTGACTCTGAATACTGACCGAACGCCGTGACGTTCTAAATTGTGTATGACCACTTTGCAATCATAAAACTACAGCAAAATCAGGCGACACCATGGGTAATCAGTAAAAAGAGGCAATGGCTGATAAAAATAGGGGGCTAGGTAATGAGTGAACTATTGTCTATCGCACAAGGAGAGGTGCAGCCAGCGTCCGGTCATTCTCAGGTTATCGATTGGTCTTACGATATTCAGACCCGAGAATTTGAATGTGACCAGAAGGGCATGATGGCCGCTTTCGGTTTAAAGCAACCCATCAGCGGATTGGACGACTTGCTTGAACACATGTTGCTAGGCCAACAAGATGTCGCACGGGAAAAAATAGCGCAAATTGAACGAGATGGCGGGCATGGCAATTTGTCTTGTTGTTTGATGCCAAATGAGGCCATGTTGGTTCATGTCGACATGAGTTTTGAACGCCTGAATGATCACATCGTTCAAGGCAATGTTATTCCACAATTGAGTATCACGGGTTGTGAGGAATTGGCAAAAATCCTCGAAACCATCTTCGATTTACCTAACGTAGGTATCTTAGTAGCAGATCAAGAGACGCGAATCCTTGGTTGTAACCGTGCTTTTGAGCAACAAATGGGGTATGAAAATCGCGATATTGTCGGTTTGAAAACCAACATTTTTAGCTCGGACCATCACAGTAAAGCCTTCTACGATGATATATGGGAGCAGATTGGCCAAGAGGGTTACTGGAGTGGCAATCTATTAAGTCGTGCTTCAAACGGAAGTAATCAAGCCCACCATTTGTGTATCTATCGTCTTAATTTTACCTCTGGCCGAACACTGTTCCTTGGCTTTTCGACGGATATTTCTGCTTCTCTGCTTTGGATGAAAAAAGCGGGAGAACAAGCTCAACAATGGTCGGCCTTTCTTCCCCCTCGTGACGAATTCGAATCTCAGCTTGCCAATCTAGCAAGAGAAAATGGCAACAAAGATTTGAACATCGTCATGACGTTACGTCCTAATTTCTCGCGTAAAAACTTGCTTGAGCAACAGCTCGGTTTAGCGGATTTCATGATGCGTAGTCGACACGCGAGCATAGCCGGTCAATTATCCAAAGATGTATTTGTCGTTTGTTTGCAGACGCCTCGCTGTCAATGGCTTAGTCCTTTGAGGCTGATTCAGATTGCGTTAAGAGGCTTTTTTGTTGAACTAAGAAGTGAGCTGGGTTCGAGCATGCATGATGTGATTGTAGAAGGTCAAACAGGGGTATCAGTACTGGGTTACGATACCAATAATCCAAGACAAGCTTTGGTGCATGCCGCGCAAGCGATGGTCTCTGCACCGACAGGCGACCAAAGTTACTTTAGTTTTTACAACAGTGACTTGCATGATGAGTTGGTCAAGCGTCATCATCTGGAAGCGTTTTTGAGAACCCAAATTGAGAGCCAATTGGTGGATGTGTACTTTCAACCGATTATTGAAACTCGCACTGGAAAAATCGTGAAGTTTGAGGCGTTAGCTCGTTTCTACCATCAGAACAAAACTTACGATACACAAGAGATGATTTCAGTGGTGGAAGACCTAGAGTTGATCGCTGCGCTGGATGACGTAGTGTGCAGAACCGCACTCAAACAATTGCCTCATATTCAAAAAGTCTATGGTGAAGAGATTGGCTTAACACTCAACCGCTCGTTAAATACCAAATTAGATTCCCTTCAAGTTCTGCAAAGCTCATTAGATTTAATTGCAGAGAGTGGTGTAGACCCAAGCCGTATTACCATTGAGCTGACTGAAACCGCGTACTTCGAACAAGACCAAGAGCATACAGTCGCGTTGGAAGAATTGCGCGGGCAGGGCATTAAGATTGCGATTGATGACTTTGGTACGGGATATTCTTCGTTTTCCTATCTAGAAAAAGGCCAGTTTGATCTACTCAAGATCGACCGCAAGTTCGTCAAGAACATCGAAGAGGGCAGCACAAAATACAGCATCGTTAAGATGATCACTGAGCTCGCCCATAAGCTGAATGTTAAAGTGGTTGCCGAAGGGGTTGAGTCAGAAGAGGAGCTAAAAGTGCTTGCCAGTGTTGGCGTAGATTACATGCAGGGGTTCTTGTTTTCTCAAGCCATTCCTGTGGTTTTGTTGGATAAGCCGCAATGTCACAAGAAGCGATTTAATGGGGTAGTCATCAAGCCAACACGTGATGAATCTTTACTTTCACTGAGTCATCGTGATGTGAGGCGTTTAGACCCCGGAGAGCCATTATCATTGGCGGTTGAGTATATGAATCTTAGCCCAGACGCACCACTAGTCGTCATCAATGAAAAGTGCTGTGTTGGTCTGATTACGAAGGAACAGGTTAATTTGCATTTAACACCTGCGATGGGGACGGATCTGGAATCGGAACGAGAGAATCGTATTTGGAAGCGACCAGTGAACCAAGTGATGAATACAGAGCTTGAGAGAGTGGATGCAAACCTACCGGTCTCTGAAGTGAAAGCTTTAGTAAAAGCAGGCACTAAGTTCCCTTGGATTTTATGTGACTCGCAAAACGAATATCGCGGTTTGTTGACGCAAGAGGATGTGTTGAGTTATTTGGCCTCACTGTAATGGATGCTTACCCATAAGTAATAACCAAAAGCCATGTTGTGTTTAGGTGGTTTGGCGGTAGGCGATTTGCTATTATCGCCATCCCAAAATGACTTTTGAGTTTGCATTCAACATGATTCAACAACTGCTGTTAACTTTTCCTCCAATGCTGTTTGGCGCGCAAGCGCTGTTGACTTTGCTTTTGATTAAAGGCGATATCTGTCCGGGTCAACGTGGTCGTCTGCATAAGATGTTGCCATCAATTGGTATTCTTTGGTTGGCAGTGGCTTCGCTACGTATTGAAGCGTTTATGGTCGTATTCGCGATCTTCTATTTCTACTCTCAAGTTCAGACTAAAAAGACTCGTGAAAAAGGTCCACTATGGGCGCTGCACCTTGCTAACGGTTTAGCGTTTGCTTATGTGAGCATTCAAGTGCTCGAGCAACCGCACTGGGCAGCCTCGGCTTCGATGGCGTTGATGATCTTCTTCTTGGGTGCGGCATTCGCTCAGCTGCTTCTGGTTATTGCACGCAGCCGTCTGCAAGCTTTCCACCGTATTTTGCCTGTGACTGGCGTAGTTTCAGGTATGTTGTTGGTCGTGATGACCTTATTCTCGGCGTATCAATTGGATGAAGCGACGCTAAACTCAGTGACGCAACACATCTTAGCTTCATTGGCGATGCTGATTATGGCCATTGTCGTGTGGTGCTGGCATATCTTTACTCACAAGGCGCCGAATAAAGTTCAGTTGGCGGCGGCGCTATTACTGGCTCTTGCTTCAATGACCAGCCTTCAAGGTCTATTCTTGCTTGGCGCATAAGCCTAAGTGACCTTACATCCTCTCAGAATTCTGCTTAATGAGCTCGGGATTTAGACCGAGCTCACTTTCAAATTATCCGATTAAGTCTACGCTTTAGATATAGCCTCTATTCGTTTAGAGTGCGCCAAGACGCATGTGCTCAACAGAATTTAGGCCGAATACCTTGTCTTAGAGGAGTGTCGCTATGGACTTAAGCAATGTTAGTAACTGGGACAGCATTATTTTGCTGGGTATCGTCAATGAAAAGCTGCGCTTAGAGTGCGACAGCTTTGAAGAACTCGTTTCCATGTACGAAATGGATGTGGAATCGCTAGTGGGCAAGCTTGATATGCTTGGCTATCAATACGACCCACTCACTAATCAATTCAAATCTTACGAACGTTAAATTCGTCTCGCTTTCCGAATTTTTAAGCCATCTTGATGCCGTCAAGGTGGCTTTTGCATTGTTGGCGCGCGGTTGCAAAGAAGGCTTGTAAGTAACGCTTATCTTTTTCCGAATTTCGTGTCGCAGCAAACAAGCGACGCCATAATCCATCACCAAACGGCTTACTGGTGATGAGTCCTTGACGCGAAAACTCCGAAATAGCCCAGTTAGGCAATGCCGCGACGCCCAATCCCGCTGACACCATTTGAACGAGCATTAGCGTGTTATCTGCTTGCTTCCATTTTGCTGGCTCTATACCTGCTGGCTGTAAGAAGTGTTTCACCACATCCAATCTTTGTTTCTGAACTGGATACGAAAGCATGGTTTGATCGGCAAGATCTTCGGGCTCAATGATCTCTTTATTGGCAAGGGGATGGCTGGTGGACGTGATCAAGCGCATTTCGAAATCAAACAACGGTTCGTAGTGCACTTCAGAGCGAGGCTGAATGTCGGAAGTGATCACTAAATCAAGTTCCCCAGCGAGTAATGCAGGTAGAGGCTCAAAGCCAAAACCGGACGAGAAGTCGAGCGTGACGCTTGGCCAAGTGATCTGATACTCCTTAAGCGCAGGCATTAACCACTGAAAGCAAGAGTGACATTCGATTGCCATGTGCAAGCGGCCATTCACATCTTCTTTTAGGCTCGCGAGCTCGTTCTCGGCTCTGGCAAGCTTTGGCAAGACGTCATCGGCCAGTCGAAGCAAGATTTCACCTTCAGACGTAAACTTCACTGGGCGAGTTTTACGCAAGAATAGCTGACCGCCAATACGAGATTCGAGATCTTTGATTTGGTGAGAAAGGGCTGATTGCGTCAGATGCAAAGCTGTCGCTGTCGCTGTGAGTGACCCGGTATCTCGTAACGAGGTGAGGGTACGTAAGTGTTTCAACTCTATCATGAATCCCATTCATCCTTATGTGTCTGCCATGAGCTTTATTAACTTACCGATAAAAAATGGATATGTAAACGTCTAGACGTCCATTTGTTTTGATTGAGTGCGAGTGAGATCCCTCACTATGAAATTATTTAATAAACAAGTTGAATAATTGGATGTTGTTCAATTCGCTTGTCAGAGAGATAGTTTTAGCCATCCAGACATCTTGGTGAGTTTCATACTCGATGTTCTGACTCAAACATCAGACACTGAATAAGGAATACGGACATGGCGACGACAACGCATATTCTTGGCTACCCACGCATTGGTGAAAAACGCGAACTCAAATTTGCTCAGGAGAAATACTGGCGAGGTGAAATTGATCAAAACGAACTCAAACAAGTTGGTGCTGCATTACGTGAGAAGAACTGGAACACGCAAACGGAAGCGGGTTTAACCTTCGCTACTGCTGGTGACTTTGCTTGGTACGATCATGTGCTTACGACCACCTTGCTGCTTGGGCATGTCCCGAAGCGTCACTCCAATGGGTTTCCAGATCTAGACACGCTATTCAAAGTTGGCCGTGGGCAGTCTCAAGCTAGCTGTGATTACAAAGGAGCGGCCGCCTCTGATATGACGAAGTGGTTCAACACTAACTATCACTACATTGTTCCTGAATTCAGTAAGGACGATTCATTTGAAGTCAGTTGGCCGCAATTGTTTGAGGAAGTGAACGACGCGATTAAAGCAGGGCATAAAGTGAAGCCGGTTCTGCTTGGGCCATTAAGTTACCTGTATTTGGGCAAAGAAGTGGAAGAGGGCTTTGACCGCCTAACGCTATTGCCAAGAATTTTGACTGCGTATCAAGCCATTCTCTCTAAGCTGGCAAGTTTGGGTGTCGAGTGGGTGCAGATTGATGAGCCTATTCTTTCACTTGAACTTGAAGACAAATGGGCAGACGCATTCAAGCTCGCGTATCAGGTGATTCGCAGCGATGTGAAAGTTTTACTGACGACCTATTTTGATTCTGTTAGCGATACGCTGAATAAGATTATTGAACTGCCGGTGGATGGCCTACATATTGATTTGTCTGCATCACCAGAGCAACTGGATGAAGTTGTCGCTAAGTTGCCAGAGGATTGGATATTGTCCGCGGGTGTAGTGAATGGACGTAATGTGTGGCGTACTGACTTAAGCAAACAGTTGGAACGTTTACAACCCGTTAAAGAGAAAATTGGCGACCGATTATGGGTTGCGAGCTCTTGCTCACTGCTACACAGCCCAGTCGACCTCGATCTCGAACCTTCTTTGAGTGAAGAAGTGAAAAGTTGGTTTGCGTTTGCGAAGCAAAAAGTGACGGAAGTGGCGTTGCTAGGGCGTGCGCTCGATGGTGACCCAAACGCCATTCTCGCTTGCGATACTTACAGCCAGCCAATTAAGGATCGTAAGACAGCCACTCATGTGAACAAACCTCAAGTACAGGCACGTTTGAATAGCATTACCGCGTCACTCGGTGAGCGCAGTGCACCATATGCTGAGCGTGCCGCTCACCAAGCTGAAGTGCTTGATTTGCCGCTACTTCCGACAACGACTATTGGCTCCTTCCCACAAACGGGTGAAATCCGTGTTCAGCGCAGCGCGTATCGCACAGGCAAGCTTTCAGAAACTGAGTATCACCAAGCGCTAAAAGGTCATATTGCTGATGCGGTAAAACGCCAAGAAGCGCTCGACCTTGATGTTTTGGTGCATGGCGAAGCAGAGCGTAACGACATGGTGGAATACTTTGCCGAAAACTTGGCTGGCTTCCAAACCACAAAGTTTGGTTGGGTACAAAGCTACGGTTCTCGTTGTGTGAAACCAGCCATTGTTGTGGCAGATATTGAACGCGAAAAGCCGATCACAGTTGAATGGTCTACCTACGCGCAGTCATTAACCAGCAAGCAGATGAAAGGCATGCTCACAGGTCCGGTGACAATACTATGTTGGACATTCCCGCGAGAAGATATCACTCGTAAGGAAATAGCAAACCAACTAGCGCTTGCTTTGCGCGATGAGGTATCTGATCTACAAGATGCAGGCATCAATATTATCCAGATTGATGAACCTGCAATACGAGAAGGACTACCTTTGAAGAAACGCGACCACAAAGCCTATCTGCAATGGGCAGTTGATGCGTTTAAGATCTCTGCGGCAAGCGCGAAACCGGAAACTCAAATCCACACCCACATGTGTTACAGCGAGTTCAATGAGATTATTGATTCGGTGGCGGCGTTGGATGCGGACGTCATTACCATTGAGACATCTCGCTCGAACATGGAATTACTCAAAGCGTTTGAAGAATTTAATTATCCAAACGAAATCGGCCCTGGCGTTTACGACATTCACTCACCGAACATTCCAACACAAGAGTGGATTGAAGATCTGTTGAAGAAGGCAGCAGAGAAGGTGCCGGTGCAGCGCTTATGGGTGAACCCAGATTGTGGCTTGAAGACGAGAAACTGGGTTGAGACAGAGGCGGCGTTAGCAAATCTGGTCTCAGCCGCGAAAAAGTTACGCACTGAGCTCGCTTAATGATTATTAGCGAATGGAAATAAAAAAGCGAGGACATTGAGCCTTAATGCCGATCAGTTAAAC